>NZ_JAZDUF010000001.1:0-1504729 GCF_036350415.1 Gordonia sesuvii | reverse complement strand
CGTTGCCGATCGACGAGGTGATCCGGCTGGCCGCCGATGCCCAGCAGTATCTGGCGGTGTTCGCCGATGCCACCGCGCTACCGCTGTATCTGGGGCGGGCCAAACGGTTGGCGTCGCAAGCGCAACGTCTGATGTCGTTCGCCCGCCCGGATGGGGAGGTGTGCTCGGCACCCGACTGTGATCAGCCGGCCACCCACGTCGAAATGCATCATGCGGTGGCCGATTTCGCCGACGGCGGGTTGACCGACATCACCGACCTGGCGCCGGCGTGCCCGCGGCACAACCGGATGGTCGGCCCCAAACGCGGGCAGTTCACCACCGGCGTCTACGCCGACGGCCCCGATGCCGGACGCACCTGGTGGCGACGCAACAGCGACCCGCACGCGCCACCCAACCCGCAGCGTGTCAACCGGCGCCCCGATATTGGCGCCATGTTCAATCGCGAGCTCGAGCAGGTGCGTGCCCGCATCCACTCTGACACCGGGGAGCCACCCGACACCGACGCGCCGCCGGGCCGCGACACCCTGCACCTCACCGAGACGATCCCACCACCGTTCTCGGTCGTTGAAGCACGCCTCGCACTGATGCTGTTCGAGAACGCTCGATGAGGACCGGCGTCGACCACCGGTGACCGGTGCGTCGCGCATGACAGAGGTCACGGCTGCTGCTCGGAAAAGCAGTGGCCGCATGACCTGGCATTGGGCCAAGCTGGATAGGTGAGCACCCCGGTCGACGGCGGCATCGAGACCCGTCTCCCCACAGCGCTGAAACCCTTCGCGCTGCGGCAATACCGGCTGCTCGTACTCGGACTGATGCTGGCCATGTTCGCCGACGGAGTCTGGACCGTCGGCGTGGTGTGGCAGGTCATCGAACTCGGCGGCGGTCCCGGACAACTCGCCGTGGTGACCGGTGTCGCCGCTGTGGGCATGGTTGTGTCCACGCTGGCCGGCGGCATCCTCGCCGACCGGGTCTCCCAGCGGCGCATCATGATCGGACTGGAGCTGGTGAAGCTCGTCGCCTTCGGGATCGTGGGTGTCGCCGGGATGCTGGGAGTGTTGTCGCTGCCGGTGCTGATCGGGGCGTCCCTCGTCGGTGGCATCACGATGGGTATGTACTACCCGGCGTACTCGGCGCTGCTGCCGAGCGTGGTGGAAGCGGCACAACTGCAGGCGGCCAACGGGATCGAGGGTTTCCTCCGTCCGGTGATCTTCCAGGCCATCGGCCCGATGGTGGCCGGCGGCGCCATCTCGATCGCCTCACCCGCCGCGGCCATCGTGTTGGCCGGCCTGGCGAGTGCGTCATCGGCGATGGCGTATGTGGCGATGGCGCCAGTCGCCGTGCGGCGCGACCTGACCGCCACCGCCGCCCATCCGGTGCGTTCGGTCGTCGCCGACCTGGTCGAGGGATTCGCCTACATGTGGCGGACGCCGTGGCTGTGGGCGACCCTGTTCTTCTCGTGCATCCTCGTGCTCGCGGTGATGGGGCCGATCGAGGTGCTGGTGCCGTTCGCGCTGCAGGATCGCGCGGACGGCGGAGCCGGTGACCACGCCCTGGTCCTGGCCGGGTTCGGAATCGGAGCCGCCGCATCATCGCTCGTCTTCGCGTCGATCCCGATGCCGCGCCGGTATCTGTCCCTGATGTTCGGCATCTGGACGTTCTCCAGCATTCCCCTGGTGATCATGGGTGTCGCCGACTCGACATGGATGTTCGTCGCCGCCGGATTCCTGATGGGCGTGATGTTCGACGGACCGATGGTGCTGTGGGGGACGCTGTTGCAGCGTCGGGTGCCACCTGAGTTGCTGGGCAGGATCGCGAGCCTCGACTTCTTCGTCTCCGTTGCGCTGATGCCGGTGTCGATGGCGCTCGCTGCGCCGATCAGTCACGCCATCGGACTCACCGCCACTTTCCTGTTGGCCGGCCTGCTCCCGGTGCCCGTGGCGGTCGTCTTCTACCTTGCGGCACGCCTGTGGCGCGACGAGATCGAACATCCACTGCGGCTGGAGATCAAAGAGGTGACCCCGCTGCCCTGAGCGCTCGGGTGGCGGGCACGAGATGCTCCGCCGCAGCGGCCACCGTGAGTTCGGTCAGTGCGTCGAGAATCGGTGAGCTGAGTTTCCAGTATTGCCAGTACAGCGGAACGTCGACGTGGTCGTCGACGATCCGCACCACCCGCCCGTCGCGGAGGGCGTCGGCGATCTGGACCTCGGGAACTGCGCCCCAACCCATGCCGAGCTCGACGGCGCGATGGAATTCCGTCGATGCCGGCACGTAGTTGATCGGCGGCGAGACAGGGCCGTCGGCGAGCCGGGTGAGGACGTTGCGTTGGATGTAGTCGTTGCGGTCGAAGAGCACCATCGGTGCTCGGGAGAACGCCTCCCATGACGGGCCGTCGGGCATCCAGCGGGCGACGAATTCCGGTGTGGCCACAGGTAGATACCGCATCGCACCCAGTGCGCGGGTAGTACACCCGCGGATACCGAGTGGGTCAGAGGTGATGGCGCCCAACACTTCTCCCGACCGCAGGAACCGGCTGTTCTGGCTTTCGTCGTCGCGCAACACCTCGATGGCGACCGGGTGCTCGGCCTGCATCTGCGCGATGACGGGCAGAAACCAGGTGGCCAGCGAGTCCGCGTTGGCTGCGATCGGCAGATGGACCCGGGCCTCCGCGTCGTCGTCGGTGCCGCCGAGCAGTTCGGCGCGGGCCTCGGCCACCAGCAGATCCCACTGTTTGGCGAGGCGCACCAGGATCTCGCCGTCGGGCGTTGCGGTGGCCGGCTTGGTCCGGCGCACCACAACGCGACCGACCGCTGCCTCGAGTGCCTTGATCCGCTGACTCACCGCGGACGGGGTGAGGTGCAACGCCGACGCGGCGCCGTCGAAGGTGCCCTCACGCAACACTGCCGCGAGTGTCTGGACACCGTCCTGGGTGATCTCCATGCCTCGATCCTAGGGTCGATCTTAAGCTCAGTTCATGATTCGTGAAAAACATTCGCTGGATTGTTCAGTTGGGGGTCCATAGCGTCGACAGCATGACCACCTACGTACTCGCTGCCATCGCCGGGCTCCTGACCGGCGCCGGCCTGATCATCGCGATCGGCCCACAGAACGTTTTCATCCTTCGCCAAGGTGTCGCGCGGGCGCACGTGGTTCCGGTGGTGGTGGTGTGCGCGATCTCCGATGTGGTGTTGATCGTCGCGGGAGTTGCGGGCCTCGGCGCGCTGGTGGCCGCGCATCCCGGTGTCGTCACGATCGCCAAGATCCTCGGCGGCGGATACGTGATCGCGCTTGGGCTCCTGGCGGCGCGGCGATGCATGCGCAGCAGCGACGCCATCGTCACCAACGCGCACGAGGCGTCGACGGTGAGCCGGTGGGCCGCAGTCGGGATGGCGCTCGCGCTGACCTGGCTCAATCCACACGTCTACCTCGACACGGTGCTCACCATGGGTGCCATCGCCAACAGCCACGGAAATGCCAAGTGGGCGTTCGCAATCGGCGCCTGTCTGGCCAGTCTGCTGTGGTTCGCCACCCTGGGTAGTGGCGCCACCAAGCTCTCCCGGTTCTTCGCGTCGCCGCGGGCATGGCGTCTGCTCGACGCCGTCGTCGCGGTCGTGATGCTCGCGATGGGAGCGGTGCTGATCGCGTCGGTGTGACTCAGACCTTCGCCGGCTCCGGCCCCCAGAGGTCCGGGTCGACCTGATTCTCCAGCGGGATCTCCCGGATCGCGGTGCCTTCGACGTCGACGTTGGGCAAGATCTTGTCCAGCCACTTCGGCAACTTCCAGGCGGTGTCGCCGAGCAGGGTGATCACCGCAGGGACCACGATCATCCGGATGATGAAGGCGTCGAAGAACACCGCCGCGGCCAACGCGAAGCCCATCATCTTCGCGATCGTGTCCGGGGCGAGCATGAACGCCGCGAACACCGAGATCATGATGACCGCCGCCGACGCGACCACCCGGGCGCCGTGCTGGTAGCCGATGATCACCGAATCCTTCGCTGACACCCCGTGCACGTATTCCTCGCGCATTCGCGTCACCAGGAACACCTGATAGTCCATCGCCAGACCGAACACCACGCCGACCAGGAAGATCGGCAGGAACGAGATGATCGGCTTCGGGTTGTCGATCAGGCCGAAGTCGCCCTGCTGGAAGATCGCCACCGTCGCGCCGAAGGTGGCGCACACCGAGAACAGGAAGCCCAGGGTCGCGGTCAGCGGGACCAGGATCGACCGGAACACGATCGTCAGGATGATGAACGCCAGACCCACGACGACCACCAGGAACGGGATCAGCGCGGAGCTGAGCTTGTCCGAGATGTCGGCCATGATCGCTGTCTGACCACCGACGTTGACCGTGGCGCCGTCGGGGTCCGTGCCGGCGAAGGCGCGGATCTCCTCCATCAGGTCGTGGGTGGCCGGGCCGCTCGGCGACTGTTCCGGGGTCACCGAGATCAATGCAGCTGTCGCACCTGATTGGGTGTTGGCCGGGTTCGGACCGTTGCCGACCCAGGTGATCTGTGCCGGGTTGGCCACGTTGTCGAGGGTTTTGACGTGCTCGACGACGTCGGTCGCGGCGGCGGAGACGTCGCCCCCGTCGGCGTCGCTGACCGTCACCAGTAGGGGACCGTTGATGCCCTCACCGAAGCCGCGCTGCAGCAGCTGGGTGGCCGCGTACTCGCTGTCGGTGGTGGACTCCATGCCCAGTTCCATCTTGGTCATCGGAATCGCCGCGATCACCAGCAGGATGAGTCCGATGGCCGCCACCGGGAGCGGATAGCGGGTGATGAAACGAGCCGTCCGCAGGCCGTTCGACGGCTGCGAATCGGGTTCGTCGCCGTGGCGGATGCCGGGGATGCGGGGAGTGAAGGCAATGCGGCCGAATGCGCCCAGCAGCGCCGGGATCAGGGTGATGGCACCGAGAACCGCGACGAACACCGCGAACGCCGCCGCCACACCCATCTGGGTGATGAACGGGATGCCGACCACAGCGAGCGCCGCGACCGCGACCATCACCGTCAGGCCCGCGAACACGACAGCCGATCCGGCGGTACCGACCGCTCTGCCGGCCGACGCCTCCCGGTTGCCGTCGAGGTTCAGTTCCGAGCGGTACCGGGACACGATGAACAGCGCGTAGTCGATGGAGACTGCGATGCCGAGCATCGTGATGATGGTCGTCGCGCTCTGCTGGACGTTGATGATCTCGGCGCTCAGCGTCACCAACAGCATGGTGATGCCGACGCCGAGAATGCCGGTGATGATCGGGATGAACGCGGCGATCAGGGCGCCGAACGCGACGATCATGATGATGAACGCGACGGCGAAACCGAGCAGTTCCGACGTACCGCCGGCCTCGAAGACCTGCATCAACGATCCGGTGCCCTCGACCTGGAGACCGTCGCCGCGGAATTCGGCGAGCATCTCCTTGAACTGCTCCATCTCCGCCGGCGTCAGATCCTGCATGGGGATGTTCTGACTGATCTGGATCAGGCCGACCTTGCCGTCGTCGCCGAGCACCGCAGCCGCCATCGCCGGATTCGCCTCGGCGGCGGTGACCGGGTTGACGATGGTCTGTGGGTCGATCACCTCGGGCAGCGTCCGTGCCTCGGCAACCAGGGCGTCGATCTGCTGCATGTGATTGGCCAGGCCGTCGTCGGCGGCGATGAGGATGCTGGTCGATGCCTCCATCTGCCGCTCGTTGATGGCGGGGAAGTTCTCCTGCATCACCGACATCGCGCGATCCGAGTCGGTACCAGGGAGTTCGAAGTCGGTGGCGAACTTCGGCTGTACCGCTCCGACGACGGCGCCGAGTGCGATCAGCACGGCCAGCCAGGAACTGATCACCCACCACTTGTGCCGGAACGTGAAACGACCCAGTCGGTACAAATACAACGCCACGGCGGACCTCCCCTTGGTGTTCCGCCCAGGGTAGTCGGGGGAGGCGACAGTGCGATGTGACCGCAAGCACAGGCCAGGTTCCTATGATGGCCTCGTGTTCGACGTGACGAGTCAGGAGGTCCGACGTGTCGGATGACCACAGCGTGTCGCCAGGTGCCGGACGGGCACGGCAGAACGAGATCTATACGCAAGGAATCCACGGGCGCACCCCGCGTGTGCCGACCGACCACGCCGAACTCGAACGTCAGGCCCGGCGCGCGATGTCGAAGCGGGCGTGGGCCTACATCGCCGGGGGTGCGGGCGAAGGTACGACGATGTCGGCCAATCGTGCCGCTCTCGATCGGTGGGCCATCGTGCCGCGGGTGTTGCGGGATGTGTCGTCGCGGTCGCTGGAGATCGAACTGTTCGGTCGGACCCTGCCGGCGCCCGTGCTCTTCTCACCGGTGGGTGCCGGGGCGCTCGCGGCGCATGAGGCCGACGTGCACATCGGGCACGCGGCCGCCGAGCTCGGTGTGCCCTACATCTTCTCCAACCAGGGCAGCGCGCCGATGGAACGTGTGGCCGCGGAGATGGACCGGGTGGCCTCGGGCGCACCACGGTGGTTTCAGCTGTACTGGTCCACCGACGACGACCTCGTCGACAGTCTCCTCGCCCGGGCGGAGAAGATGGGCGCCGACGCCGTCGCCGTCACCCTCGACACGACGATGCTCGGCTGGCGTCCGCAGGATCTGAATCTCGGGTCGCTGCCGTTCGCGCGTGGCGAGGGCATCGACCAGTACACCTCGGATCCGCGGTTCACCGAGATCGTCGCCGAGCGGGTGCGTTCTGCCGCGGCCGAGCGGCCCGAGATCACGCTGGGTGCCATCAAGACGTTGTTCTCGATCGCGCGCAACGCGCCGGGGAAGATGCTGGACAACCTGAGGGCGCCGGAGCCGCGTGCCGCGGTGCAGACCTTCCTCGACATCTACTCGCGGCCGTCGCTGAATTGGGACGACGTGGCCGGTCTGCGGGACCGCACGTCGTTGCCGATCGTGCTCAAGGGCGTGCTGCACCCCGATGACGCGCGCCAGGCCGTCGACGTCGGCGTCGACGGGATCATCGTGTCCAACCACGGCGGACGTCAGGTGGACGGCGCGATCGGTTCGATCGACGCCCTCGACGCCATCGCCCCGGCCGTCGACGGGCGGATCAAGGTGCTCGTGGACTCGGGCATCCACACCGGCGCGGACGTGTTCAAGGCTCTCGCGCTCGGCGCAGACGCCGCGTGCATCGGCCGCCCACACATGTACGGGCTGGCGCTCGCCGGTGCCGACGGCGCCCGTGACGTGGTCGCCAACATCATCGCCGAACTCGATCTCACGCTCGGGCTGAGCGGTCACACGTCGGTTGGTGACGTGAATCGGGATGCGGTGCAGCGGGTTTCGTAGCGCTGTCGGGTGCGGGGGTCTCGATACGCTTCCTCGCTTCGCTCGGAGGCTACTCGACCGGCGGGGGAGCCTCGCTCTGCTCGGAGGCTACTCGACCGGCGGGGGACTGGAGGCTACTCGACCGGCGGGGAGGTGAATCTTCAACCGCTGGTTGAGTAGTCCGAGCCGCTAGGCGAGGACGTATCGAAACCTCGCGCCACCCCTCAGGCCAGCGGACGCCCCGTCCGGATGCGCCAGCGGACGTCCCACAGCAGAAGGTTGAAGGGGAACTCGCGCAACACCTTCGGTAGCCGATCGCTGACGCCCTTGGCGACTTTGTTGTGTGCGTTGAAGATTCGTCGCTGCCAGGGCTTGAACTCGAGGCCCATCTTGTCGCGGAAGTTCTCCGGGAGGAAGCCGATGGTCAGGAGTTCGAACCACCAGCCGACGAGGAAGCTGAACCAGCGCGGCATGAACTCGGCGCGCACGATCGACATGAGGTGTTCGCGGATGACGGGGTCGATCTCGAAGGTCTCGACCGTCTCGTTCCAGTACGTCTCGAAGTCGGCGCGGGTGGCGGGCCACATCTCCCGGGGCACCTGCAGCGTGGTGCCCAGCACTGCGCCGTTCTGGTACGCCTCATCGGTGATGTCCGCGGGATCGCCGTAGATGTACTGCATGTCCTCCCACCCCTTGTAGAGGCAGGCCGCCACCCAGAGCTGCAGTTTCGGGTCGAAGGCGTTGTACTTCACCGGGCTGTCCTCGGTGGACCGGACCTTGGCGTGCGCCTGACCGACGGCCTTGCGGTAGAGACGCCGATCCTTCGGGCTGCCCATCGTCGCCACCGCGAGGTAGGCGAGCGTGGTGCGGGTGCGCTTGATCGGATGCTTGAACAGGTTGCCGCTGTCGACGCGGCTCTCGTAGACGCCGTAGCCGACGGCCGGCATCGCGAGCTGCATGATGACGTTCGCAGGACCGGCGAGAGCGGAGATGCCCTTCATCTCGTTCTGTCGCGTCGGCAACGCGTCCAGTTCGCCGCGTGTCATCCGCGCTCGCGGCGGGATGTACTCGGTGTCGGGCTCGACCGCTGCGAACTCGGCCGGCAGATCTGTGACGTCGTCGATGATCGGATCGGCACTCATCATGGACCCCCTGTTTCGGTGCTCGTCCCCGGGCCGCATCTGAGTACGGCCGTTTTCTCTTTCATTCAACGTTGTCAAGGTTGTCTGTGTCAAGCGGCCGGAATGTCACTATGGACGGGTGGCGAGCACATCAGGTGAGACCTCGTTGACCAGAACCGCCGACGTGTCCGGCGGCGAGAATCTGCGGGCCTACGGTGGCGAGGACGGCGGCATCCGTGTCGCCCGGCGGCGGGCCACCCTCATCGATGCCGCATTGGAACTGTTGGGCGCCTCCGACGGCGGATCGATCACCGTCCGGGGCGTCTGCCGCGAGGCGGGTCTCACGACGCGCTACTTCTACGAGAGCTTCGACTCCATCGAGGCCTTGGTCGGCGCGACGTTCGACGAGGTCATCGGCGAGATCTCCGACCTTGGTGTGGCCGCCTTCGACGCCGGCGGGGACGTGGAGGCCAAGGTCCGCGGGGCGGTCGGCGCCATCGTCGCAGTGATCGACGACGACCGCCGCAAAGGTCGGCTGCTGTTCTCCCAGGCGCTGCTGAGTCCGACGATCGCGCATAAACGCATGGAGTCCACGGAGATCTTCGCCGCGCTCACACTGCAATCGGCGTCCGGGGTCATCTCGGTCAAGTCGCGACAGCGAGGAATGGCGGCGGCGCACTTCCAGGTCGGCGGTCTGGCGCGGGTGCTGGCCGCCTGGCTGGAAGGGCATCTGGATCTGGACCGCGACGGCGTCGTGGATGTGAGTGTCGGTTTGATGATGGCGCTGGCCGACGGTGTGGCGCGTTTCGAATAGTGCCGGATGCGGGGCCCCAGGAGCGCTACGACTATGTTGGAGGCCATGACTAGCGGGACCGGCGACACCGATGTGCGCCCGGAGTCCGTCGGTCAGTGGCGCGACTACGGCGAGGCCGAACTGCCCGTGCCGCTGGCCGCGGCGCTCGCGGCCTTCGCCGAGCAGGGTTACCACGGCACGTCGGTCCGGGAGATCGCGGCGCGGGCGAATCTGTCCGTACCGGGGCTCTATCACCACTACCCGTCCAAGCAATCGCTGTTGCAGGGCCTGCTCGAGCGCACGATGAGCGACCTGCTCCATCGTTCGGAGGTGGCGATCGCGGAGGCCGGTGATCGCCCCGTCGACCAGTTCGACGCGGTCGTCGAGTCCCTCCTGCGCTTCCACATGTACCGGCGGGAACAGGCGTTCGTCGGATCGACCGAGATCCGCAGCCTCGACGACGGGTACAAGTCGACCTACATCGGTCATCGTGACCGTCAGCAGCGCATGGTCGACGAGATCGTGTTCGCGGGTGTCGAGGCGGGCGATTTCGCGACCCGATACCCCAAGGACGCCTCGCGAGCCGTGGCGACCATGTGCGTCGGGGTGTCGACGTGGTTCAAACTCGACGGTGAGTTGGATGCAGACGAGCTCATCGCGCGAAATCTGGAGCTCGCCCGCGCGCTGGTCGGGTATCGCGCGTCCGGTGGACCGGCCTGATCGATCCGGCCTGATCCTCCTTTGCGCCGCGCGGTCCGGGTTGACCCCCGCCGTTGCAGCTGGCATTGTGGCTGTCGCCGAACGATCGCTCGGTCGGTAGACCCCGATGAGGAGATGCAATGTCCGTTGACCTGCGCTACGACCCCAGCGTGACCGAGATCGTCGACAAGACGACCCAGTTCGTGCGGGATTACGTTCTGCCGCTGGAGAACGAGCACGGTGGAGACATCAACGCGGCCGGCGGCGACGACCTGCGGCGAGAGATGAACGCGAAAGCGAAGGCGGAGGGCATCTTCGCACCGCACGCGCCGGTCGAGTTCGGCGGACTCGGGCTCGACATGTCCGATCGCGTCCCCGTGTTCGCGGCCGCGGGCTACTCCACGTTCGGCCCGATCGCCCTGCACATCGGAGCGCCGGACGAAGGTAACGTCCACATGCTCGCGCACATCGCCAGCGACGAGCAGAAGCACAAGTACCTCGCCCCCCTCGCCGCCGGTGATCTGCGCTCGGCGTTCGCCATGACCGAGCCGTCGCCGGGTGCCGGATCGGACCCGAATGCGTTGCGTACCAACGCGGTGAAGGTCGACGGCGGGTGGAAGATCAACGGCGAGAAGCGATTCATCACCGGCGCCGAGGGTGCCGGATTCTTCATCATCATGGCCCGTACGGCGGGCGCGCCCGGCGACCGCGGTGGGGCCACCATGTTCCTCGCTCCCGCGGACACTCCGGGCATCTCCGTGGACCGCCACATCGTGACCACCGACCGGTCGATGATCGGTGGGCACTGCGAGGTGAGTTTCACCGACGTGTTCGTTCCCGACGAGGACATCCTCGGTGAGGTGGACGAAGGCTACCGCTACGCGCAGGTCCGCCTCGGCCCGGCGCGGATGACCCACGTGATGCGGTGGTTCGGTTCCGCCCAGCGCTGCCACGACGTCGCCGTCGACTATGTGTCGAAGCGGGAAGGCTTCGGCGGCAAGCTCGGTGACCTCGGCATGATCCAGCAGATGGTCGCCGACAACGAGATCGATCTCGCGGCCAGCATGGCGTTGCTGGTCAAGGCGTGCCACGAACTCGACGCCGGCAGCCACGCGTCCAACGAGACATCCATCGCGAAAACCTTTGCTGCCGAGGCATACACCCGGATCGCGGACCGCAGCATGCAAATGTGCGGTGGGCTCGGCGTGTCCGAGGATCTACCGATCGCGCGGCTCCAGCAGGAACTGCGGCCGTTCCGGATCTACGACGGACCGTCCGAAGTGCACCGTTGGGCCATCGCGCGCCGCGCCATCGGCCGGGCGAAGAAGGCGGCGCAGGCGGTGGCCGCCCGATGAGCGAGCACCCTGCGCTGAACTCCGTTCAGTTGCGCGACTTCCTGGTGCGTGAAGGCGTCCCGGTGTCCGGTGATCTGCGTGTCGAGCTGATCAGCGGCGGCAAGTCGAATCTCACCTTCAGTGTCCGCGACGATGTCTCGCGGTGGGTGGTGCGTCGACCGCCGACCAGTGGACTCACGCCGTCGGCGCACGACATGAACCGCGAATGGGCGGTGACGAGCGCTCTGCAATCGACCGATGTGCCGGTGGCACGCACGGTCGCCATCGATTCCGAGGGTGTGGTGTTCGGCGCGCCGTTCACCGTTGTGGAGTTCGTCGACGGTCTGATCATCCGCACCGCAGAGGATCTCGGCGCTCTGTCCGACGATCAGATCGAGCGCAACATCGACGGACTCGTGGACACCCTGGCCCGCCTGCACTCGGTGGACTACCGGTCCGTGGGGCTCGGCGAGTTCGGTCGACCCGACGGATTCGCCGCCCGCCAGGTGAAGCTCTGGGCGCGGCAGTGGGGCCATGTGAAGACACGCGAACTCGACGATGTCGAGCGTCTGGTCGCCGAGTTGAGTGAGCGCATCCCGACCGAGGCGGGTACGACCATCGTCCATGGCGACTATCGTGTCGACAACACCATCTTGTCCGCCGACGATCCGGGAGTCGTTCGCGCAGTGGTGGACTGGGAGATGTCCACACTGGGCGACCCGCTGACCGACGTGGCGCTGATGTGTGTCTACCGACGCAAGCCCTTCGACCGTGTCGTCGGATTCGAGGCCGCCTGGACCAGTGACCGATATCCGTCGGGCGACGAGATCGCGCAACGCTACGCGACCCGCACCGGCGGCGACCTGGGTGACTGGGACTTCTATCTGGCGCTGGCGAATCTGAAACTGGGCGTCATCGCCGAGGGCATCACCCATCGGGCCCGCGCCGGCGCGGCATCCGACGGAGCCGAGCGTGCGGCCGAGGCGACCGGCGAGTTCATCGCCGCCGGACTGAACACCCTGAGGGGGAAACATCATGTCTGACAACAAGGTTGCGCTGGTCACCGGCGCATCACGTGGTATCGGGGCGGCCATCGCCGAGCGCCTGGCCGCAGACGGTTGGGATCTGACGATCAGCTCGCGCGGGCGGGAGGCCCTGGAGCAGCGGGCCGGTGAACTCACCGAACTCGGCGCCGGTCGGGTCGAGGTGATACCGGCCGACATGACCGACGCCGACGCGGTGGAGGCCCTTGCCGCCGCCCATCGTGACGCGTTCGGCCGGTGTGACGCACTGGTGATCAACGCCGGCATGGGACAAAAGGGCAAGGTCGCCGACCTTCCGGTGCGCCGCTTCGACCGCCTCTACCAGGTCAATGTCCGTGCGCCGTACATCCTCCTGCAGTCACTGATCCCGGTGCTGCGCTCGACCGCGGACGCGAACGGCGCGGCGAAGGTCATCGCGGTCGCGTCGATCACCGGCGTGTATCCGGAGCCGGAGTTGTCGGCTTACGGTGCCACCAAGGCCGCTCTGATCTCGTTGTGCGAGACCTTCAATCTGGAGGAGTCGGTCAACGGCGTCAGTGCCACGACCATCGCGCCGGGATACGTCGACACCGACATGTCCGACTGGCTCAAGGACCAGATCCCGGGCGACGAGATGATCACCGTCGGCGACGTCGCGACCATCGCGCATTCGGTCACTCAGTTGTCGCGATATGCGGTGCTACCCAACGTGATCCTGACCCGGCCGGGGGAGAACCTGCATCGGGCGTGACCCTTCGTGACGCTCGCAAGCTCGCTCCTCAGGGATCGGTTGGACGGTCGCCACCCCCACTCCTCAGGGATCGGTTGGACGCTCGTCTCCCACCCGGTGCCTGAGGAGGCCGGAGCTTGCGGAGGCCGTCACGAAGGGTCTGCCGCGCAAGGCTTTCCCCTCACCGGAACGTCGCCAACCCGCCCTCTCGATCGGCGAGGTGCGCATGTTCGTTGAACGACACCACCGAGACACCACTACGTCCGACGATCAGTTTGGACACCGAGGCGTTGACCATCGTGCGCGACATCGCGGGCCACGCCACCGGCGGCACATCCCACAGCTGGGCGAGCCACTGGGTGATCGTCCCCGCCGAGGACACGACGAGGACGGTCTGACCCGACCCGGCGAGTGCGGTCGCACGCTCGGCGGCGGCGCGGACACGTTTGGCGAAGTCCGCGAACGTCTCACCCGTGCCGTGCTCGGTGGCGCCGGTGATCCACTCGGCGAGTCCCTCGTCGAGCCGGCGCTGATAGCTGCGCCCGTCGCGGTATTCCTCGGCGCTCGCCGTGCCCACGAGCGCGGGCAATGCGTACTCGTTCCAATCCGGGTCGACCTCGGGGGTGGGCGCGTCGGGGAACTGAGCGAGGACGCCAGCGAGGGTCTGTGACTGCCGCGGCAGGTCGCCGCTGACCGCCGCGGTCACCCGATCGGTGAGGCCGGCCAGCAGAGCGCCGGTGAGTCGGGCCTGCATCTCGCCGGCATCGGTCAGACCGCCTGGTCCGTTGACCGGTGGTTCGTCGGCGCCGTAGACGCCGTACGCGTTGGGATCGGCCTGCCCGTGCCGCACCAGATAGATGACGCCCATGGCCACCACCTTATGGCGTGCCTGCTGCGTGCGATGAGTTCGGGCCGCCTCCTCGGTCTGCCCCTGTGGGGGAATCCCGCGATCGAGGAGTGTGTCCGCTTTGTCGACGATGTTGTTCGTCAACCTGCCGGTGGCCGACGTGATGCGCTCGCGTGCCTTCTTCACCAGTCTGGGCTTCCGCTTCGACGCCTTGTTCTGCGATCAGGGCACAGTGTGTTTCGAGGTCAACGACGGTTGTCGGGTGGTTCTGCACGGCGCACAGCGGTTCGCCGGATACACCGCCGGAAGCATCGCGGACCCACGCAACGGGGGACGAGAGACATTGGTCGCGCTCTCCGCACCGTCGCGCGACGAGGTGGACCGGCGCGCGGACGCCGCACTGGCCAACGGGGGAACGCACCTACGCGACGCCGAGGACCTCGGCTTCATGTATTGCCGCAGCTTCTGCGACCCGGACGGACATGCCTGGGAAGTGATGTGGATGGACCCGTCGCAGATCCCGCAGGACTCGGAGGTCTGACGCTCCTCGACGGCCTACGTCAGTGATAGGGAGTCGGGGCGGTTCGCGCCGGTGCGTCGTACGGCGTGGGAGGTAGACCGAACCGGGCGAAGTCCTCCTCCATCGTCTGGCTGAAGAACGCGACCGCATAGTCGACCGAGCCATCCGCGCCGAGCTCGAGTACGTGAAGCTGGAACGGGCGGTGCACCCCGTCCGGTTCGATCATGTACAGGCCGAACGCGGGCTGCCCGTTCGCCACGGTTGGCAGCAGGATCTGATCGCCCGGCTTCTCGGCCGGACAGTTGCGTCGGATGAGCTCGCCGATCGCCTCGGCGCCTTGATACCAACCGGTGAACGGCGGCATCTCCCAGATCGACTTGTCGGTGAAGAGGTCAACGATGGCGTCGATGTCGTAGCGCTCGAACGCTGATACGTACCTGGCCAGCAACTCACGCTTGCCGTCGTCGTCGAGTTCGGTCGGGGACTCGTCGCGCCCCGGGGTGTTCTTGAGCTGCTCTCGTGCACGCTGCAGCAGGCTGTTCACCGTCGCGGTGCTGACGCCGATCGTGTCCGCGACCTCGGCGGCCTTCCATTGGAGGACGTCGCGCAGGATCAGCACGGCACGCTGTCGCTCGGGAAGGTGCTGCAGCGCGGCGATGAAGGCGAGGCGAATCGACTCGCGTGCCCCCACCACAAAGGCGGGATCGGCATCGTCGCCGGGAGCGATCTCGTCCACAGTCCCGGCGAACGGCTCGAGCCAGGGCACCTCGTGGTCTTGCAGGAGGTCGTCGGTCGGATCGAACGCATCTCCACCGAGGCCCGAGGGCATCGGCCGGCGCTGCCGGCTCTGCAGTGCGGTCAGGCAGGTGTTGGTCGCGATCTTGTGCAGCCACGTCCGCACCGACGCCCGACGATCGAACTTCGCATACCCGCGCCACGCCCGGACGAAGGTCTCCTGCAGGAGATCCTCGGCGTCGTGATGTGACCCCATCATCCGATAGCAATGCGCGAGGATCTCACGCCGATAGGGCTCGAAGACGTCGACGAAGTCGGCGTCGGAGGCGGTGCCGGTGGTCGCTGTGGACATGTGACAAAGATTACTGGACTGCACCGACAAGGTCAGCCCTACGAACTCAGCCGAATCCGGGTGGAACCGATCGTCGTCCCGGTGCGTCCAAGCCGTGTCGAGCCGATGCGCGGACGTGGACGCGCGCGGTTCGAGGGTGCCGTCGGCCGGCGGTTGTGAGGGGGATCGCCGGCCGGGCGGACCCGGGCATCGCCGGGGACGGGTGGCCGTCGGTTGAAATCAGGGTGCGTGTAATCGGCGGGTCGGCCGCGCACGGAACTATTCTCGCCGGTGAGCGGCGTTGTCGCCGGTCAGCGAAGGCTGCCTGCCGCCTGCGACCGGTTGCCCGCCCAAACGCGGCGTTGCTAGCTTGATCGACATGGACAAGCGTCAGCCGCACATCCCGGAGGTCACCTACGTGATCACCGCGCTGGGTTGTCGGCTGCCGTTCGCCCGCCTCCTGTGTTGTCGCCGAATGCGCTGATCGCAGCATTCGCCCCGGGCGTGATCGCCCGACTCCCCGCTCCATCCCGGATACCGGCGTGCATCAGCGCGTTTGCGTCCAGGATGTGGCACATTCGATGAGGACACACAGATGACCGCAACGCTCGACCACCGATCTCCCACCTTCACCGCCGCCCCTACCCAGCGGCGCGCCGCCGACACCCGATCGGGAGGCGGTTCGGGACCGGCCCGGACGTCGCCGTCGCGTACGGACCGCGTTCGGAAGGGGGGTCCCGACATTCACATCGCGACCCCGCAACTGCAGCTGTCCTCGAAGCCCGCCGCCCTCGTGCTCCGGTCTGCGCGACTCGCCGGGCCGGTGTTCCGTGACGAAGTCGCCGAGCAGACCGGGCTCAGCGTCTCCACGGTGAACCGCCAGGTCGGAGCTCTGCTCAAGGCAGGTCTGATCCGTGAACGCGCCGATCTGGCACCGGCCGGTGCGATCGGCCGGCCGCGACTGCCGTTCGAACTCAACGTCACCGACCTGCTCACCCTCGGCATCCACATCGGCTACAAGGTCACATCGATCACCGCCCACGACCTGCTGCACCGGGTCGTCGGCGCGATCCAGATCGAGACGCCGGGTGGGAGCCCGGAGGCGACCCTGACCGCGATCGGGGAGAGTGCCACACGCTTCCTGACCCGCTGGCCGGGGCGTCGGGTGCTATGGGCCGGCGTCGCGCTCGGCGGGCGGGTGGCGCCCGGCGGGCTCGTCGACCATCCGCGGCTCGGTTGGAGTGCCGCGCCGGTCGGTCGGGTGATCGCCCAGACCGTGGGGCTGCCGGTCTCGGTCGCCTCGCACGTCGAGGCGATGGCCGCGGCGGAACTCGTCATCAACCCGGAGCAGAAGAAGTCGAGCTTCCTGTACTTCTATGCGCGGGAAATGGTGGGCACGGCGTTCTGCGTCGATGGGATGGTCCACACACCTGCGGCGGGGCCGCCGGTCATCGGACATTTCCCGACCGGGCCGACGACTCTGCTCGACCCGGAGAACACCGGCCGTCTGGAGCCGACCGCCAGCGACACCGGTGTGGTGGCCGCGGCGCAGGCGCTCGGCCTCCCGGTCGACGACATCGAAGGCGTCCACGCTCGAGCACGCTCAGGCGACGCCACCGCCCGAGCATTGTTGGAGGAGCGGGCGGACGTGCTCGGACGGACCGTCGCCCTCATCTCCGACATCTTCAACCCTGACCACATTGTCCTCGGCGGTCAGGCGTTCACGGACTTCCCGGCCACCCTGCCGACCGTGGCCAAGGCGCTGAAGGCGACGTCGGTGGTGCCCAATCGCGATGTGCGCGTGTCCCATTCCGGTTCGACGGTGCAGCAACAAGCCGCGGGCGCAGTCTCGCTCGACGCTATCTACGTCGATCCGCTGGAGGCGCTCGCGGTCACCGCGTGAGCGTGCTTCTGAGCCCTTCGTGACCCTTCGAGACCCTTCGAGACGCTCGCAGGCTCGCTCCTCAGGGCGGCGCGCTCGCAAGCTCGCTCCTCAGGGACCGAAACTTCTTCCGGTCCCTGAGGAATCCCGGAGCTTGCGGAGGGATGTCACGAAGGGTCGCTGCTCAGTCGATGGTGCGCCGGTTGTAGGCGTACAGGGCGATCGGTGCGAACACGACGGTCAGCGCGATCGACCACAACAGGGTGGCCAGCTCGGGGTTCTGCAGCGGCCACGGCTCGCCCGGACCCGCGGCCGGCCCGTTGCCCCACAGGACTCGGAGCGCTTGCACGAGTGACGAGATCGGGTTCCATTCGGCGATGGTCTGCAACCATCCGGGCATCGGATCGGTGGGCACGAATGCGTTCGACAGGAAGGTGATCGGGAACAACGTGGTGAACATGAACCCGTTCACCGCCTCGACCGACTTGAGCCACGACCCGACGAGGATGCCGAACCAGATCATCGCGAAGCCGAACAGCAGCAGCAGCGCGAACGCCAGCACGGCGTCACCGAAGCCGTTGCGGATCCGCCAGCCGATGGCCAGACCGGTCACCGCCATCACGACGATGCCGATCGACGAGTGCAGCACGCTTGCGATGCTTCGCCCGATGATGACCGCGGACCGGCGGATGGGCAGTGACCGGAACCGGTCGATGATGCCCTTCTCCAGGTCCGCGGTGATCCCGGTGGACACGATGAACGCGGTGAACACGATCGTCTGGCCCATGATGCCGGGGAGTAGGAACTCTTTGTAGGAGGTCGCGCCGGTGCTGATCGAGGCGCCGAACACGTAGGCGAACAGCAGCACGAACATGATCGGCTGGACGGTCACGTCCGCCAGCATCTCCGGCATCCGCCGTGTGTGGATCATGTTGCGTTTCACCATGATCCACGATTGCTCGAAGATGTTCGTCTGGCGGATCTCCGGCCGCTGGGTGATACCGCTGCCGGTGAGGGTCGTGGTGGTGGTACTCATGCGCTCTGCTCCTCTTCGGTGGAGGTCTCGTCGTCTTCGGCGCGGTGGCCGGTGAGGGACAGGAAGACGTCGTCGAGGCTGGGGCGGGCGAGGCCGAGGTCGTCGACCCGGATGCCGCTCTCGTCGAACCAGGCGACGACCCGGGTGAGATCACCGAGTCCGTCGGCGGGGGCCGTGAGGCGGCGTGCGCCCTGGTCGACGAAGACCTCCGCGCCGGTCTTGCGTAGCAGCGCCTCCGCCTCGGGGATGTCATCGGGGTTGGAGACCGTCAACACCAGGCTGGCGGCACCGGCCTGTTCCTTGAGCTGCAGCGGGGTGCCGTGCGCGATGACCCTGCCCTTGTCGATGACGACGATGTCGTCGGCGAGCTGGTCTGCCTCCTCGAGATACTGCGTGGTCAGCAGGAGCGTGGTGCCCTCGGCGACCAGTCCTCGCAGGACGTCCCACAGTTCGGTTCGGCTGCGCGGGTCGAGACCGGTCGTCGGCTCGTCCAGGAACAGCACCGGCGGGGCCGCCAAGAGGCTCACCGCGAGGTCGAGGCGCCGACGCATGCCACCCGAATACGACTTGACCTGCTTGTCGCCTGCTTCGGTGAGCGAGAACTGCTCGAGCAGTTGCTCGGAACGACGCGCCAGGTCTCTGCGGCCGATGCCGTAGAGACCGCCGATCATCCGGAGGTTCTCTCGTCCGGTCAGGATCTCGTCGACCGTCGCCGCCTGGCCGGTGAGGCCCATGCTGCGGCGCACCATGTCGGGGTCCTCGCTCACATCGAAGCCGGCGACACGCGCGGTGCCACTGGTCGGCGGTGACAGCGTCGTCATCATTCGGACGGTGGTGGTCTTGCCGGCTCCGTTCGGCCCGAGGAGGCCGAGGACGGATCCCTGGGGCACGGTGAAGCTGACGCCGTCGACGGCGGTGAAATCACCGAACTTTTTCACCAGATCGACGGCTTCGATCGCGACGTCGCGCGTCGACTGTGTTGCCGGCGCCACGGCCGGGACGGTGGGTGAGCTCATAATTCTCCACGGTATCGATGGGGTCTGACAAAGTGCGAGCCAATTTCTGGTGCCGGGCTGTGGTGGGCCGTCGCACAGACAGACCCGCTCGCCCGGCGGAATTCATCGCTCCGGCACCGTCGTGGTGTCCGGCTCGTTTCACGAGCGTAGAACCTCAAGTTAACTTGAAGTCAATCACACGGTGAAGACACGCATTTGCGGAGGAAACGGTTGGACTGGAACGCGTGTGCGGATATTGTCGGCGAATGACCGGCATTCGAATCCGCGACGCCGCCGTGCTGCTCGGTGTCAGCGACGACACCGTCCGTCGCTGGGTGTCATCCGGCCGGCTGACCGCGTCGACGGACCCGGGGCCGGTCGCGACCGTCGATGGCTCCGAGCTGGCCGCCCTCGCGCGGGAGCGGGCGGGCGAGCTGCCCGACGACGGCAGCGGGGTGAAGCGGTCGGCACGAAATCGGTTCACCGGACTGGTGACAGAGGTGACCTCCGACAAGGTGATGTCGCAGGTCAGCATGCAGTGTGGGCCGTTCGAGGTCACCTCGTTGATGAGTTCGGAGGCGGTCCGTGATCTCGGGCTGGAGCCGGGGGTGGTGGCCACCGCGGTGGTCAAGGCGACCACCGTGATCGTCGAAAGGCAGATGACGTGAGCAGGTCGAGGGTGCGAGCGGAGATGACGAAGAGGCGAACAGTTGATTGATTCTTCGGTGTTTCGACGCTCGTTGGCGGCACTCGGTGTGGCGGCGGTGGTCTCGGCAGGCGCGGTCGGTTGTTCGAATGACGCAGACGAGGCGACGACCGTCCTGAACGTCTACGCCGCCGCGTCGCTGAAGAAGGCGTTCACCGAGATCGCCGATGAGTACGCACGTGTCCACGAGGACGTCGATGTGCGGGTCAACTTCGCCGGGTCGTCGGCGCTCGTGACCCAGATCGAGCAGGGCGCCGACGCCGACGTGATCGCGACCGCCGACGAGAAGACGATGGCGCGACTCGGAGCGACGGCAGCCGATCCCGAGATCTTCGCGACCAACACCCTCGTCATCGTGACCGAGCCGGGCAACCCGGAGAACATCGTCGGGCTCCGGAGCTTGACGAACCCCGAGCTCTCGACCGTGGTGTGCGCGGTCGAGGTGCCCTGTGGGACCGCGACCGCGCAGGTGGAGAAGAACACCGGCATCGATCTGAAGCCGGTCAGCGAGGAGTCGTCGGTGAGCGCCGTGGTCGCCAAGGTGACCTCGGGTCAGGCTGATGCGGGGATCGTCTACGTCACCGACGCGCGGGGTGCGGGCGACAAGGTGTCCGCGGTGACCGATCCCGCGTTCGCCGAGGTGGTGAACGCCTATCCGATCGCGACGCTCACGGGGTCCCCGCGGCAGCAGGACGCGCAGATGTTCGTCGACCTCGTGCTCGGCGAGACCGGCGCGGCGGTGCTCCGGGCCGACGGATTCTCGCCGGCCCCGGCCTGACGATGCGACGAATCCCGCTCTGGTTGTACGCGCCCGCCGTGATCGGTGTGGTGTTCATCCTCATCGGCCCGGCGGCCGTGATCGTGCGTATGCCGTGGGAGGACTTCGTCGCATCGGTGACCTCTCCCGAGTCGTTGGACGCGTTGCGGTTGGCCTTGGTCACCGCGCTGATCAGTACGTGTCTGTGCCTGCTCGTCGGCGTTCCGATGGCGGTGGTGTTCGCACGGACCGAGGGCGTCGCGGTGCGGATCATCCGGGCACTGGTGTTGCTGCCGTTGGTCCTACCGCCGGTGGTCGGTGGCCTGGCGCTGCTCTATGCGCTGGGGCGAAACGGGATCGTCGGGCAGTATCTCGATGACGCCGGCATCACCATCGCCTTCACCACCACCGCCGTCGTGCTCGCGCAGACCTTCGTCGCGCTGCCGTTCCTGGTCATCAGCGTGGAGGGTGCGCTGCGTTCGACCGACGGCGACTACGAGCAGATCGCCGCGACACTGGGTGCCGGTCCGACCCGGACCCTGTGGAAAGTGACTCTGCCGCTGGTGGTCCCGTCGCTGCTCGCTGGCACGGTGCTGGCCTTCGCGCGAGCGCTCGGCGAGTTCGGTGCGACGATCACGTTCGCCGGGAACCTGCCCGGGACAACGCAGACCGCGCCCCTCAAGATCTACCTCGACGCGATCAACGACCCCACCGCGGCCCTTCCGCTGGCGTTGGTGCTGATGGTCGTCGCGCTGGTTGTCGTCGTCGCGGTGCATCTGCGGCCGGCACGGGCGGTCACCGCGTGACGGGGCTGACGGCTCGGGTACGAGTGGAGAAACCCGACGTGACAATCGATCTCGATGTTCCCGGCGGAACGACGTTGGCCGTCATGGGGCCGAACGGTGCAGGGAAGAGCACCGCGCTGTCGGTGGTCGCAGGATTGCGCCGCACGCCGCGATCCGAAGTGCACATCGGTGATGTCGCGATGCAGGACGGCCGTCGATTCGTGCCGCCGCATCGTCGATCGGTTGTGCTGCTCGCCCAGCGGCCGCGTCTGTTTCCGCACTTGAACGTGCGCCGAAACGTCGCGTTCGGTCCTGCGGCCGCACGCCTCGGCCGTGCCGAGGTGGCTGCTCGCACGGAGAAGTGGCTGGCCGCGGCGGGGGTCGAGGCGCTCGCCGACCGCATGTCCCATCAGTTGTCCGGTGGACAGGCTCAACGCGTGGCGATCGCAAGGGCGCTCGCCGCTGAACCCGACGTCCTGTTACTGGATGAACCCTTCGCGGCACTCGATGTGTCGGTGGCCCAACAGATCCGGTCGCTCTTACGGGATCTTCTGGCGGACAGGGTCGGGTCGACGATCCTGGTGACCCACGACCTCATCGACGCGGTGAGTCTGGCGTCGGATGTCGTCGTGATGGACCACGGCCGCGCTGTCGACGCCGGCCCGACGCGGGAGGTCCTCACCTCGCCGGGGCATCCGTTCACGGCGTCGCTGTCCGGACTCAACTTGTTCGTCGGAACGTTCGCCGGCAAGACGGTCGACGACGGGGCCGGTCGCCGTGTGGTGGGTGTCGCCGCCGATCAGATGAGTGCCGGGCAGACGTGTGCCGCCGCGTTCGCGCCGCGAGCTGTCGCGGTGTATCTCGAAGCGCCACACGGTAGTCCGCGAAACGAACTGTCGGCGACCGTCACCGACGTTCTGCCGCGGGGTGACCATGCTGTCGTGCGCACACTGTGCGGCCGGCAGATGGTCGACGCCGAGGTGACGTGGGCGGCGGTGGCCGATCTGGGGCTCCGCGCGGGGCTCGACGTGACGTTGGTGGTGAAGGCGAGTGAGGTGCGGGTCTACGGGGTCACGTCGGAGGAGCGTCCGAATGTGACGACGGGGCCGTCGTAGTATTTGTTGGCCTCCACCGTTTTGGCCTTCAGCCGCCGGTAGCCGCGCACACTCAGCGACGGGATGGAGCGCAGGTAGAAGCGTTCGTCGTCGGCGAGGCCTGCCGACACCGAGTCGTCGACCAGAGTGGTTCCGGGACGGGCCGATCCGGCCAGGCGTGCGGCGATGTTCACCGGCTCGCCGAAGACGTCGCCGAGCCGGCTGAGCACCCGCCCGCGCGCGAGGCCGACTCGCAGCGGCGGGATCTCGTCGTCGGCGGACAGCTCGTGGATCGCGATGGCGATGGTGGCTGCCTCGGCGGGCTCGTGAGCGGTGAACATGACCGCGTCGCCGAGGGTCTTGATGACGTGCCCGCCGCCGCGGGTCACGATGTCGAAGGTCTCCTCTTCGAAGGACGCGAGCAACAGTTCGAGTTCGTCGAGAGCGATACGCCGCGACAGGCTGGTGTAGCCGACGATGTCCGCGAAACCCACCACCAGATCCTGACTTTCGTCCGATTCCAGCTCGATGTGATGGTCGAGCGCGAGAGCGAGGTGTCGTCGCCAGATGAGCTGCTGTACTTGGCCCAGCGCCGCGGACATCTGATCGATCGTCCACGGCACATCGGGGTCGCGATCGAACTCCCGGAGCTGATCGGCCTGCCAGTCGGCCAGGCGCGACATCGTCTGCCCGATCGCGCGGGCAGTCGCCACCTGCGCGTCGAGGGGCATGGCCGCGGCGGAAGCCGCGAACAGCCGTAATGCCTGCAGCTCGTTCTCGGTGAAGATCTTGTCCGGTGTCGAAGCCCGCGCGAAACCGAAAGCATTCCAGATCTTTTCGGCGTACTCGGCCGTGAGCCCGAGCTCGTCGACGAGTTCGTCGCGGGTGTAGCGGGGTTCGGCCGGGCCCGGTGCAGTCATGGTGTCAGCTTAGGGAATGAGTCTGAGGGGTTCGGGTGGTTGCGTACGTCAGCGAGACGGATTGAGCGTCCGACTGTAGTTCCGGTGAGACCGCAGGGGCCGACGCTCAGTGCTGGCGGTGGAGCGTGGTCTGATCCGCTTGCGTGGCGATCGTGTTCCGTGGCCGGCTCATCAGTCGTTCCGTGCTTGCTGGTCAGGGTCAGCCTGGCAGGGCGTCGCCGGTGAGAAGGCCGGCGATGAAGGCGAGGCCAGATGGTAGGGAGACGAGTGTGGAGCTCATGTACGACAACGCGTCCCCGAAATAGTAGGAGAATCCTCGGGGATAGGACGTCGCCAGGTGCCGAGGCTTTCGGCGTCGGCGACGGGATACCGCTATGCCCATCAGTCAAACCCTCCCGTCATCGCTGTCGGCAGCGTCGCCTGGATTCACGAGAATGTGTAGTGGCCGAGGAGTAACCCGAGCCCGAACGTCAGGATCGGGTAGGTGATGAACATGGACACCCTGCCGGTGAAGTACGTGCTCAACCGGCGCCACTTGTCGGGACCGCGGTCGTCGTCAGCCACTGGTCCTCCATTTCTTTGATTTCGGATTCGATGGCGTCCCACACGGACACGGTCGTGGTGGCGGTCAGGATCGACAACGCCGACTGACCGTCGGGGAGCCGGTAGGTCATTTGTGAACGTCGGACCCGAAGGGCGTTGTCGTCGGAGGTGTACGTGCCGTCATCGATGCAGAGGTATCCATCGCGATCCACGGTGTGCTCCAGGATGGTGGCGTCTCCGAGGGCTGAGATGTCGAGGCTGGTGTCGATCTCAGAGAGGCGGATCACCTCAGTGGTGTCGAGGCTGAAGTACTGGATGGCGACGTTGGCAACGAAGGGCGGAACTGGTGTCTCCGAGCGCAGGAGGACACGGCTTGCCATTGCCGCGTGGGCCGCTTCGGTATCCATGTCGTACCAAGCCGGTGGGGGAGTGAAGTCTAGCGAAGGTGTCGTCGCGTGGAGCGTGGCCGGTGCTGCGAGGTTGACGATGGCGTACTCGATTGCGGAAATCATGCGCTTGCCTCCGATGCGATTGTCTCAGTCCGACAGGGTGTAAGGCCGCAACGGGCCGGGGATGGAGCGATTCGCGGCGAGAGGATTCGCCAGTGGTAGTGAGCCGAGTTGCCCGGCACAACAATTGAGTGGACCGCAGTTCACAGCACGAAGTACCCGAGACCAAAACCGAGAACGAACGTTAGAAGGGGAAAAGTGACAAACGTGGCAAACTTTCCGGTGAAGTACGTCTTGATATGGGGCCACTTGGAGGCCTGGCTGTCGCGGTCAGTCATTGATCTTCCGTTTCTTGGTGCCGGTTTCGGTTTCGCGAACCTCGATCTTCAAGTCGCGCCCGGCACCGAAGATGCGATGAAGCGCAGCGGCGAGCGGTGTGAAACGTTCGCCCCTGCTGAAGTCGACCACTTCGTGCCGGGTGGCGACAGTAGCGGCGCATTCGAGCTCCACATCTCAGGAAGACAGCTCTATCCCGAGAAGAAGGCCTAACGCGAAGGTCGCGATTGAGGGCAGGTTGACCAAGTAGATCTGGGTCCAGGACCAGATGTCGGACAGCCAGTAAGATGCTCCCCTCGGGAATGATCTGGCCTCATGTCGAGGTTTCGCTCTCCGACCTGCACGATTGCTTGGCAACACTAATCACCCCAGCTTGTCAGCCACTTGGCTGCGCCCGCACCCAAGCTACTCCCAATTGCGGCACCGATGCCCGCGCCGACCGCCGTCCCGATTGGGCCAGCGAACGAGCCCACTGCCGCACCAGCGAGTGCTCCGCCAGCCCAACCGCCTCCGATCGCGCCAGCGACGGCAGCCGCTGTGTCACCCCCGTCTTGTTCGTCGCGGGAGTACTTCAGTACTTCATCCGCGACTGTCACAGCCGCTCCGGCCAGGTTGGCACCACGGGCGACGTTCTTTCCGACGGAAGCCAAGCGCTCGACATCATCGGGTCCCATCCCCGCTCGGCTGGCTGAGCGATGACCGCCCTTCCTGTCGGTTGTATCGAATGCCCACCCGATGTCTTTCCCTCTTCGCTGCACTGCCCCGATCGCCGCAGTCACCGCTGGACTCGCCAAGCTGCTCCCGGCGTCGAGCCCCAACGCGTTCTTGATGTATGCCTCTCGCGAGGGATCAAGCCCCGCATCCTCACCGGCCTTCAACGTGGCCAGCTGTTCTGGGGTGAGATTCATTGCGCGGAGGTATCGCCCGCGTTGTTCGGGGGTGGCGGTGCCATCGCGCAGGGCGGCGGCGTCACCGGCTCCGAGCGACGAGTCGACGATGCCGTTGTTGGCGGCGTTCGCTGCCGGTGTCATGGCGCCGATCTCGCCGAGCGCGGAGTTGATCGCATCTCTGGCCGCGGTCACCGCCGTGTCGGCTGCGGTTCCGAGACCGATAAGAGCGGAGTGGTGTTCGTATGCTTTTCCGGCGTCGTATTCTGCGCCGTCGGGTGCTCTAGATTCGTCGAAATTCACCGTGTACCCGCGGCTGCCGCGGTCCAGCACGTAGCCGTCGCTGTCGGAGAGCGTCGTTCGGTTGGCGAGGGCGGTCATGGCGCCACGAATGTTCGCCTGGCCGGAGGTGAGGGCGGCGGCGATGTCACCGAACTCGTCGCCGACACCACGGATCCATTTGGTGAGGTCGGCCCCTCGATCGTCAGCCGGCCCCCGCGACAGCCCGGTCCACTGTTCGCGCGTCAGGTTGCGGACCGGGTCCCCGGCCTTCGGAGCCTCGACCTCGAGACGAGCCTGCAGTTGGGTGATCCCGTTGGCGATGGTCGTCATGACCTCGGGATTCCAGGCCATGACCTCGTTGTAGCTGGGTGGCATCGCTTGCCTATTGCACCGACAACAAGACGTCGAGCGGGATCGTGTGATCGGTTTGCCCGCCCTGCCGAGCCGGGTAGGGCACCGCGTCCCGGATCCGCGAAGCGCTCGCCTCGTCGTTCTCGACGGTGGTGTTCTTGAAGGTGACGACCAGCTCAGAGAACGCCGACACCGCGCCCGACACGTTCTCCAGTGCCGACGCGATCTTCTGGTCGGCGGTTGCGGCAACGACCGACATGTCGCTCGTCGCGCCCTTGAACTGGCCCGCCAGCTCACTGAACGTGGATGTCGTGCCGTTCAGGCCGGCGTACGACGTGAGTTCCAGAGACATCAGGCGCGATGCGCAGCGAGAGATCTCTGTGGCAGCGGCGCCGACCGCTGAGGGCTCGACAATCAACTCCGACACATTTCCCCCTGAGATTCCCCGACGTCAGCGTAGATAGTCGGTGGTGACGATAGCCTGTCGGGTTCAGCTGCGTGTCGTCGGCGTGATCGGAGTCGTTCCGGTGAACGACTCGGTTGGTGGGTCTCGATACGCGTCTCCTTCGTCGCCGCTACTCGACCAGCGGGCTGGGGCGGCTGCTTCGTCGTCGCTACTCGTCCCTGCTGCTGACCAGTGGTTGGGGACTCAGACCCCCAACACGCCCTTCATCAGATACGCCATCTGAGCCCCGAACTCGGGCCGATGTACGCCGCGCCGCATACGGATCGCGTCGTTGACGACCGAGAGGGAGGCGTGCACGTCGATGGCCGCGCGCTCGCGTGTCAACTCGGGCTGGGCCTGGGTGAGCAGATCGACCCAGCGGGCCACGTAACGGCGCTGGATGTCGATCAGGTCGTGCGCCGTCGGCTGGCCGGCCAGTGCATAGGAGTTGTTGAACGACACGGACAGATCCGGTGTGGAGGTGATCACGTTGACATACGAGTCGACCAGCAGCGCAAGCAGTTTCGCCGGGTCGGAGGTGGACGCATAGGCGGCCATCACGCCGGCTTCGAGGCGGGTGGCGCTGCGCTGACCGATGCCGGCGAGGATCGCCATCTTGGAACTGAAGTGCTTGTACACGCTGGGGCCGGTGATGCCGACGGCGGCGCCGATGTCGTCGACGCCGACGCCGCTGTACCCGCGCTTGGCGAACAGAGCCGCGGCGGCGTCCAGGATCTCGTCGCGTCGGGTGGGAACGCCGGCGCCCGGAGGCGGCAACGGGGGCAGTGGTGGGGCGGTGGCCGGGCGCAGGACGATCACCCGCCGCACCAACAGATCGACCTCCTCGAGTGACCGGGTCGTCGACATCCTCGAGTTGTGTACGGACAGGCTCCCCGCCACGCTCAACACCGCCCAGGCGAGGGTGACGGCTTCGCGCTCGGAGAGATCCGTGCCCTCGGCCAGCGCCGCGCCCCACCGATGCAGGATGGCCCGGGTGCGCAGCACCACCTCGCGGTTCTGGTCGTCGGTGAGATGTTGGCTGGCCCAGCGCCACAGGGATGTGGACTGCGGGCGTCGCACACCGAGCGAGCAGACGGCGGCGATGAGATCGGTCACCGACGTGTCGGTGTCTCCGTCGAGCGCGCGGTTGGTACAGGCCTCGAGGTCGTCGACCCCCGCCAGCACCGCGGCGTCGAGCAGCGACTGCTTGTCATCGAAGTGCCGATACACCGACGGCGCCGTGACGCCCGCGGCCCGGGCGATGTCGGCCAGCGAGACCTGCAGGTACCCGCGGTCGGCGAACAGCGTGGCGGCATGCTCGACGAGCTGTCGCTTGCGGTCGGCCGGGCGGGTGCGCCGGGTCGGTTTCTCGGTAGCCATGGTTAATCGACCATAGCTCATATTTCGCGATGCGAGTCACCGTCTGACCACCGGGTATGGCCAAACAAGTTATTCCGCGTTAGCCTCGTAGAGTAACCACACATGGTTCATGCGAAAGGAACACTCAATCGTGGCTGATCAAGCATTCATCTACGAGGCGATCCGTACGCCCCGTGGCAAGCAGCGCGGCGGTTCGCTGCACAGCGTCAAGCCGGTCGACCTGGTCTCCGGGCTGATCGACGAGGTCCTCGCCCGGCACGGCTCGCTCGACCCGGCCGACATCAACGACGTCGTCCTCGGCGTCGTCTCGCCGGTGGGCGAGCAGGGTGCGGTCATCTCCCGCACCGCCGCGCTCAACAGCGGCCTGCCCGAGAGCGTGCCCGGAACCCAGATCAACCGGTTCTGCGCATCCGGTCTGGAGGCCACCAACCTCGCCGCGGCCAAGGTCGCGTCGGGCTTCGACGACCTGGTGCTCGCCGGTGGTGTCGAGGCGATGTCGCGCGTCCCGATGGGTAGCGACGGCGGCGCTCTGTTCACCGACCCGACCACCGCGTACGACAACTACATCGTTCCGCAGGGCATCGGCGCCGACCTGATCGCCACCATCGAGGGCTTCAGCCGCGAAGACGTCGACGCCTACGCCGCCGAGTCGCAGGCACGCGCCGAGAAGGCTTGGACCAGTGGCTACTTCGCCAAGTCCGTGGTCCCGGTCCGCGACATCAACGGCGTCATCGTGCTCGATCACGACGAGCACCGCCGCCCCGGCTCGACCGTCGAGTCGCTCGGGAAGCTCAAGGCCGCCTTCCAGGCGCTGGCCGACATGGCCGGCTTCGACGACGTGGCGCTGCAGAAGTACCACTCGGTCGAGAAGATCAACCACGTGCACACCGGCGGCAACAGCTCCGGCATCGTCGACGGCTCCGGCCTGGTGCTGCTCGGTAGCGAAGAGGCCGGCAAGCGCAACGGCCTCACCCCGCGCGGTCGCATCGTCACCTTCGCCGAGATCGGCTCCGAGCCGACCATCATGCTCACCGGCCCCACCCCGGCCACCGAGCTGGCGCTGAAGAAGGCCGGAATGACCGTCGACGACATCGACGTCTTCGAGCTCAACGAGGCGTTCGCGTCGGTCGTCATGAAGTGGATGAAGGATCTGAAGATCCCGCACGAGAAGGTCAACGTCAACGGTGGCGCCATCGCCATGGGTCACCCGCTCGGCGCGACCGGCGCGATGATCTTCGGCACCTGCCTCGACGAACTCGAGCGCACCGGCGGCCGCTACGGCCTGGTCACCCTGTGCATCGGCGGCGGCATGGGCGTCGCGACCATCATCGAGCGTCTCTGACCTTCCGCTTCGCCCCATCGGCCCTTCGTGACGCCTCGCCCCTTCGTGACGCCTCGCTCGTTCCTCGCGAGGCTCCTCAGGGACCGGTGTGGCACTTACAGAAAGAATCTTTGAAACACCATGAGTGACAACATGTTCAATTGGGAGAAGGACGCCGACGGCGTCGTCATCCTGACCATGGACGACCCGAACCAGGGCGCCAACACCATGAACGACCTGTTCATGACCTCGGTACCGGAGATCGTCGACCGCCTCGAGGCGGAGAAGGACGACATCACCGGTGTCGTCATCACCTCGGCGAAGAAGACCTTCTTCGCCGGCGGCGACCTCAAGGACATGAGCAGCGACCGCGGCTCGGAGTCCAAGGAAGAGATCGCCACCGCGATCACCGAACGCACCCTCGGCATGAAGAAGGTGCTGCGTCGACTGGAGACCCTCGGTAAGCCGGTCGTCTCCGCCATCAACGGCGCCGCACTCGGTGGCGGCCTGGAGATCGCGCTGCACACCCACTACCGCATCGCTGCCGATGTGAAGGGTGTCCAGATCGGTCTGCCCGAGGCGACCCTCGGCCTGCTGCCCGGCGGCGGTGGCGTGGTCCGCACCGTGCGACTGCTCGGCATCCAGAACGCGCTGATGGGTGTGCTGCTGCAGGGTCAGCGGTTCAACCCGACCAAGGCCAAGGAGACCGGGCTGATCGACGAGGTCGTCGGCTCGATCGAGGAATTGATCCCGGCCGCCAAGGCATGGATCAAGGAGAACCCGGAAGCCGCCCAGCCGTGGGACAAGAAGGGCTACAAGATCCCCGGCGGTGCACCCACCAACCCGGCGTTCGCCGCCAACCTCCCGGCACTGCCGGCGTTGCTGCGCAAGCAGATCAAGGGCGCCAACATGCCGGCTCCGCGCGCCATCCTGGCCGCCGCCGTCGAGGGCGCCTACGTAGACGTCGACACCGCCGACATCATCGAGACCCGCTACTTCGTCTCGCTGGTAACCGGCCAGGTCGCACAGAACATGATCAAGGCGTTCTTCTTCGATCTGCAGCACATCAATTCGGGCGGTTCGCGTCCGGAGGGCATCGAGAAGTACACCGCCAAGAAGGTCGGTGTGATCGGTGCGGGCATGATGGGCGCCGCGATCGCGTACGTGTCGGCCAAGGCCGGCATGGAGGTCGTGCTCAAGGACATCGACCTCGACGCCGCCAAGAAGGGCAAGGGCTACTCCGAGAAGCTCGAGGAGAAGGCGCTCGCCAAGGGCAAGACCACCCAGGAGAAGAGCGACGCGCTGCTCGCTCGGATCACGCCGACCGTTGACGCCGAGGACTTCAAGGGTGTCGACCTGGTCATCGAGGCCGCGTTCGAGTCGGTCGAGGTGAAGAACAAGGTCTTCCAGGAGATCGAGGACATCGTCGAGCCGAACGCCATCCTGGGTTCGAACACCTCGACCCTGCCGATCACCATCCTCGCGCAGGGCGTGAAGCGCCAAGAGGACTTCATCGGCATCCACTTCTTCTCGCCGGTCGACAAGATGCCGCTGGTGGAGATCATTCGCGGTGAGAAGACCTCGGATGAGGTGCTGGCCAAGGTCATCGACTACACGCTGCAGATCAAGAAGACCCCGATCGTCGTCAACGACAGCCGCGGATTCTTCACGAGCCGCGTGATCGGCACGTTCGTCAATGAGGCCATCGCGGCCGTCGGCGAGGGTGTGGACCCGGTCTTCATCGAGCATGCGGGTTCGCAGGCCGGTTACCCGGCGCCGCCGCTGCAGCTGATGGACGAGCTGACCCTGACCCTGCCGCAGAAGATCCGCAAGGAGACCGAAGCGGCGCTCAAGGCCGAGGGCAAGTCGATCCCGCAGCACGGCAGCAACGCCGTCGTCGACTGGATGGTCGAGAACGGCCGCACCGCCCGCAAGGACGGCAAGGGCTTCTACGACTACGACGAGAACGGCAAGCGCACCGGCCTGTGGCCGGGACTGCGTGAGCAGTTCAACTCGGGCAGCAAGCAGATCCCGTTCGAGGACATGCAGGAGCGCATGCTCTTCGCCGAGGCGCTCGAGACCGTCAAGTGCTTCGACGAGGGCGTCCTGACCTCGGTGCCGGACGCCAACATCGGTTCGATCTTCGGGATCGGCTTCCCGGCGTGGACCGGCGGTGTCATCCAGTACATCAACCAGTACGAGGGTGGCCTGCAGGGCTTCGTCGACCGGGCCAAGGACCTCGCGTCCAAGTACGGCAGCAACTTCGAGCCGCCGCAGTCGCTCGTCGACAAGGCAGCCAAGGGCGAAAAGTTCTGAGCTGACCTGAGCTGACAAAGACACAGGGCCCCGACCGGATTCGTTCCGGTCGGGGCCTTTGTCGTTCCGCCCGGTACTCGCGGCATCCGTCGGTGTTTCCGAAAAAGCCGTTGCGTCGACGCTGGGGGAGTGGCAAGGTTTCTCGTCGGGCGTCGGGGAGCAGACGGAGCGGGGTACCGTGAACCGTTTCTGCGCGTTGGACTCTGGCGCTCCCTCTGAGATGGCACAAGGGCTGCTAACCCTCGAGGTTCGACTCCTCACCGTGGCGTCGCCCCCGGGGCCAACGGACCGAACGGTTATGCGGTCGTCGTCGAACGTTGACGGATGACCCCACCGGTCGGCCGACCCGCGGGCGACGTCCAGTCAACGGGTGACGACTCGCAACTCCAACTGCAATGACAACCGAAAACCGATGACATGCCGTGCAACACAACGGAAAGGAGGCCCGCCATGTCACTGTTCGCCCGCGTGACCGTCGATCCCGGTCACGCCGTCCTCGAGTACCGAGAGGGAAAGCTCGCCCGGGTACTCCGTCCGGGTGTGTACTCGCAGCGCTCCGACGCGGGCTATGTCGATGTCGACCTGCGTGAGCGTCTGGTGCCGGTGGCGCCGCAGGAAGTGCTCACCTCGGATGCGATGTCGATCCGGGTGTCGATGAGCATCCGACTCGCGGTCGTGGACCCGGTCGCGTTCAGCGAGCTTGCTGCGGAGCCGATCTCGATCGTCTACGTGGCTACGCAGATCGCGTTGCGTCAGGTCTGCGCGTCGGTGTCGGCCGATGACCTGATCGGTCGTGGTGACGCGCTGGACACCGCACCGGTCCGTGCGGCTGCGGTCGACGCCGGTGCCGCCCTCGGCATCGACGTCCGCGACGTCGTCGTCAAGGACGTCATCGTGCCGTCCGAGGTGCGTTCGGCAGCAATCGAAGTGGTCACCGCCAAGGCGCGCGGCCAGGCCAAGTTGGAGGCCGCACGCGCGGAGACCGCAGCATTGCGTGCGCTGGCGAACGCCGGTCGGCTGCTCGACGCGCACCCCGCGTTGGCGCAGCTGCGGCTGGTGCAGGCGGTTCCGTACGGCTCGCGGGTCGTGCTGTCGGTTGACGGTGCCGAGGTGCCGTCCGACGCCGAGTAGGTGGGCGCGTATCGAGGCTGCTTGCGTGGTCTCGATACGCGCCTCGCCTAGCGGCTCGGCGCTACTCGACCAGCGAAAAGGGTTTGCGGCTCGCCGCTACTCGACCGGCGGAATGGGTTGCGGCTCGGCGCTGGTCGACCAGCGAAAAGGGTTGCGGCTCGGCGCTGGTCGACCGGCGGAATGGGTTGCGGCGAGAGGTGTTGCGGGCTACTTGACCGGTAGTCAGCGCAGCAGGAACGCGCGCACCGCCGACTCGAACGCCTCCTTGGCCTCGATCATCACCCAGTGCCCGCACTTGGGGAACACGTGCAGCTCGGCGTCGGGGATGAGGCGCATCGGCACCATCGCCATGTCGGGTGGGCTCACCCGGTCGTCGCGGCCCCAGGTGAGCAGCGTCGGGCAGGCGACCTTGTGCATCATCGCCCAGTAGGGCGGTGTGTCCGACGCTGCCATGAACTGCTGTTGCATCTCGAAAGCGGCTGAGCCGTACATCATCTGCGCGGTCTTCTGCGCATCCGGATGAATGGCGGCGGCCCAACGTTCCTCGATCAGCTCGTCCGTGACGAGCTTCTTGTCATAGACCATAGAGTTCAGCCAGCGAACGAGCTTGTCCCGATCGGGGTCGTCGGTGAACTCCTGCAACAACTTCAAGCCCTCGCTCGGGCTGGAGCTGAACACATTCGGTCCGACTCCGCCGATGGTCACCAGCTTCTCGACGCGGTCGGGCTTCTTGATTGCGAGGTTGACGCCGACGACACCGCCCATGGAGTTGCCGATCATCGCGGCCGAGTCGATGCCCAGGGCATCCATGAACCGGATCACCGACGACCCCGCCGACAGCACCGGATGACCTTCCACCGGATCGCTGACGCCGAAGCCGGGGAACTCCAGCACGTAGCAGTGATGGGTCTCGGCGAAGTGTCCGAGGTTGCCGCGGTAGTTGCGCCACCCGGTGACGCCCGGGCCGGAACCGTGCAGCAGGATCAGCGGTGGCGCGGCCGGGTCGCCGGCTTCGTGGTAGCGCAGGGTGCCCTGGTCGGTGGTCAGTTCGCGTCTGATCGCGTCGTATGAGACATCCACGCCTGCCAGATTAGAACGTGTTCTAGTCGGCTGTCACCGGGTGTGTCCCATCGGCATGCGCGACGCCGACGATGTCGTGCAGGATTCGGTGCACGATCGCGTCGTGCACCACCTCGTACAGGACGGTCCGACCGCATTTCTCGGCGTGCACCCAGCCGAGGTCACGCAGTGCGCGCAACGATTGCGACGCGGCATTCTCGGTGATCTCGGCACGCTGCGCGAGATCGGCGACCGACGACCTCGGATGCTGGTGGATGTCGATCACCAGCCGCAGCCGGGTGGCGTCGCTGAGCACCGCGAACCGCGCAGCCCACGAATCGACGTCCAGATCGCGCATCCCACACCTCCGCTGTTTCTCCCGGCTTCCATCGTGGTCTACGGTTCGACATGCGGCAAATATGTGTGTGAGAGAACATATGTCAGTACACACATGTGTGAGTGCGTTGTGGCGAGAGGCGAGGATGCGGACGAGGAACTGGCTGACCCCGACGGCTGTCGCGGTGGCGGTCGCGACGACGATCGCGGGATGCGGTTCCGGCGGCTCCAACAGCGGTGACGCGGTGGCATCGGGCACCGTCGTGCTCGGGGAGAGTCAGGAACTCGGCGAGTTCAACCCGATGCTGGGCTACGGCCAGCTGGGGGTGTCGCCGATCTACGACGGTCTGCTCATCCCCGCCGGCGACGGGGACTCCCGGGTCCCCGACTTCCTACCAGCACTCGCCGCCGAGCAGCCACAGCCGGTGGGTGAGCGACTGTGGCGCCTACCGCTCAAATCCGACGTCACCTTCTCCGACGGCACCACCTTCGACTCGACCGACGTCGTCGCCACGTATCGGGCCGTCCGGGACCCCGCAGTCGCCTCCGACATCTCGACGGCGTTCGCGCCGATCGTGGAGATCACGGCCGACGGTCCCACGGCCGTGACCGTGCGGATGAACACCGACGCCGACCCGTCTCCCTATCTGCTTCTCGGGATCGTGCCCTCGGAGAAGGTCGAATCCGCACCGGCGGCCGACTGGGCGCTGAACACCGAGCCGGTCGGGACGGGCGCCTACGAGCTGGAATCGCTCGACCCGGACCAGGCGGTGCTGGTCGCCCGCGACGACTACTGGGATGCAGCGCCGCAGGTCACCCGACTGGTCTACACCTATGTGCCCGACGACAACACCCGGGCGCAGCGGATCTCCGCGGACGAGATCGACGGGGCGAATCTGCCGCCGCGACTGGCCGGCAGCCTCGAGAACCGACCCGGGGTCGAGGTGGTCGCCGTGAAATCCGCGGACTGGCGCGGGGTGTCGCTGCCCTCGACCAACGCCTTCACCAACGATGTCGCGGCGCGGCGCGCGATGAACCTCGGCATCGATCGCGACGCGGTGGTGCGCGACGTGCTCAGTGGCCGCGGCGAGAAGGCGAGCACCCCGATCGCCACGGTCTACGGCGACGCCTACAACCCTGATGCGCAGTTCTCGTTCGACGTCGCGCAGGCGAACCGAATCCTCGACGAGGCGGGGTGGCGGCCCGGACCGGATGGCGTGCGGGTCCGGGGCGCGGACCGTGCGTCGTTCGGCCTGCTCTACAACGCGGAGGACACGTTGCGCCGCGACCTCGCCGTCGCATTCGCCACCGCGATGCAGCCGCTGGGTATCGAGGTCAACGCGCGGGGTACGAGCTGGGATGAGATCGACACCCGGCTGAACTCCGACGCCGTGCTGCTCGGCGGAGGGTCCACGCCGTACAGCATCGATTCGCAGGTGTACGACACCCTGCACACCCGGGTGCCGGATTCCTCGCCGTACTCGAACCCGGGCAATCACACCGCGCCCGGCCTCGACGCCCTGCTCGACGAGGCGCGGCAGAGTGCGCCCGGCCCGGCGAACGACGCCCGCTACCGACAGATCCAGACGGTGTACGAGTCTGCACCGTCGGCGGTCTTCCTGGCCTTCCTGCATCACACGTACGCCGCGCGTAGCGACGGATGGAGCTACGACGCGCCGATACTCGAGCCGCATTCGCACGGGGTCTCATGGGGTCCGTGGTGGAACATGCCGTCCTGGCGGAGTGACGCGTCATGACCCTCGCTCGGCCGACAGCCGCGACCGATGCCCGGTCCATCGACGACGGGGCAGCGGTCACGCCTCGGCCGAGCGCCCGACGTCGTCGTGAACGGCTGCGCGCCGTCGGGCGGCTCTTGTTCCGTCGTCTCATGGTGGCCATCCCCACGACGATCCTCGTGTCGATCGGCATCTTCGCGCTCGCCGCGATGTCGCCGTTCGAGCCACTCGCCGCTCACCTCGGGGACAACTACCAGTCGGCGACCCAGGCGCAGCGCGACGCGGTGACCGAGGCGTACAACCTGGATCAGCACTGGTTCACGGCGTGGCTGAGCTGGTGGGGGCACCTGCTCACCGGCGATCTCGGCTGGTCGTCGACGCGCAGTCAGCCGGTCGCCGACGTCATCGCCGAACGTCTCCCGTTCACCCTCGGCATGGCTGCTGCGGCGTTGGCCGCCGCAACCGTGATCGCCGTCGTCGTGGGTGCCGTGATCGGCATGCGCCGCGGCGGCTTCCTGGATCGCGCGGTCACGGCGCTGGCGGCGACCCTGGTCGCCGTGCCGCCGTTCGTCATCTCGTTGCTGCTGGTGAGTGTCCTCGCCGTGTCGCTGGGCCTGTTCCCGACATCGGGAGCGCGTCGACCCGGTGACCCCTACACCGTCGACGGCATCCTCAGCCACGCCGTGCTGCCGTTCATCGCGCTGACATTGTCGATGATCCCGTGGCTGCTGCTCACTATGCGGGCCGCAGTCGTCGAGGCGGTGGCGTCGGACGCGGTGCGTGCGGCGCGCGCCCGGGGGATCGGCGGCTGGGCGTTGCTGCGTGGGCATGTCGCACCCGTCTCGGTGTTGCCCACGCTGGCGCTGCTGGGAACGCGGCTGCCCGAACTGATCGCCGGCGCCGCGATCGTCGAAACCGTCTTCGGCTGGCCGGGGCTCGCCCAGTCGCTGGTCGATTCTGCTGTCGCACTGGACTTCTCGCTGCTGGCCGCCCTGGCAGTCGGGTCGGCGGTGCTCGTGCTGCTGGGGTCTGCGCTGTCCGACGCGGCGGCGGTATGGATCGATCCGCGCGTCAGGATGACGGCGTGACCGCGACAACCGCTGCGCCGCAGGGGAACTGGACGCTGCGGGCGCGGCTGCTGGCGCCTTGGGTGGTGCTCGGCGTGGTGGCCGTGATCGCGATCGGGTGGCCGTTGCTGGCCGGTGACCAATCCGCGGACTTCTCGGAATCGCTGCTCGCGCCGGGCGGACAGTTCCTCCTCGGTTCCGACCATTCGGGCTACGACCTCGGGGTCCGAACGGCCCAGGGACTGCAGATATCCCTGCTCATTGCCGCGGTGTGCGCGGTGGTGGCGACCGTGCTCGGCGTGGTCATCGGGGTGGGGTCGGTGACCGTCGGGGGATGGTTCGACGCCATCGTCATGCGGGTCGTTGACGGGGTGAACGCGTTGCCGCACCTGGTGATCGGCGTGGTGATCGCGGCGATGTGGCGCGGCGAACCGGTCGCCATCGTCGCGTCCATCGCGCTCACCCACTGGCCTGCGGTGGCCCGCGTGGTACGCGCCGAACTGTTGGACAACACGTCTGCGGGCTGGATCGAATCCGCGCGGCTCGCCGGGGCGTCGCGGTGGTTCATCGCGCGCCGGCACCTCCTGCCCGCGGTGACCGGCCAGGCACTCGTCGCGATGACAGTGCTGCTGCCACATGCGGTCTGGCACGAGACGACGCTGTCGTTCCTCGGTGTCGGACTGTCGCCGAACGAGGCGAGTCTCGGCACGCTGCTCGGCCAGGCGCGCGGCGACATCCTTTCTGGAGCCTGGTGGACGCTCGTGGTGCCGGGCGTCGCCCTGATCATCACCGCGCTCGCATTCGCCGCCGCGGCCGCATCATTGCGCCGGACCATCCTTCCCCCGACCGGGGAGGTGTGGCGATGACCGTGCGGGCAGCCGTGCAGGAACTGACCGTCGACGTCTCGTCCCGCCGCCGCTGGGACCACGTCGACGTCCGGGTGCTGCACGACGTCAGCCTCCGGCTCGTCGGCGGACAGATGACCGCCCTGGTCGGGGAGTCCGGATGCGGGAAGTCGATGGTCGCGTCGGCGCTCACCGGACTGCTGCCGCCCGGCGCGCGCACCGGCGGCGCGGTCATCGTCGACGGCGTCGAGTTGGGCCCCGACGATCCGCGCTGGTCGGCGGTACGTGGCCACCGTGTCGGGCTGGTGCCGCAGTCGCCCGCCACGTCCTTCACTCCGGTGCGCACCGTCGGATCGCAGCTCGACGAGGTCGTCCGCACGCTGGACGGCACGCGCTCGAGCGCCGAACTGGGCGCGGCGGTGCGGTTGGAACCCGGAGCGCTGGACCTCTACCCGCACGAACTGTCCGGTGGGATGGCGCAGCGCGCGGCGCTCGCGGCCGCGCTGGCCGGGGACCCGGCGGTCATCATCGCCGACGAGCCGACGTCCGCGCTCGACCGCGAACTCGCCGGCGCGGCATGGGAACTGCTCGCCTCCGCCGCACGCGACGGCGCGGCCGTGCTGGTGATCACGCACGACATCGACGCCTTGTCCGACGGTGGCTGCGATGCGGTCGCGGTGATGCGGGCCGGCCGGGTCGTCACGCAGGGTTCACCCGAGGAAATGCTCGGATCGTCGGATGCGTATGTCGGCGGACTCTTCGAGCCGGTGTCATGAGCGTGTCGTTGCGCCGGCCGACCGCCGGGGTGATCACGGGAACCGGGCTGTCGGCGCAGTTCGGTGAGCGCGTCGTGTTCAGCGGCGTCGACGTGGTGGTCGAGCCCGGCTCGATCACCGGCGTGCTCGGGCCGTCGGGCAGCGGTAAGACGACCCTGCTGCGGGTGCTGGCCGGCCTGGCGACCCCAAGCGCCGGCACGCTGGTTCGCCCAGAACTGCGGGCGGGCGCGATCGGACTTCTCGCGCAGATCCCGCGGCAGGTGACCAACCCGCGATGGACATTGCGCCGGATCATCGCGGAACCGTCGGCGATCCGCCGGAGGCCCTGTGACACCGAGGCCATCGCCGCACGCGTCGGACTCGCCCCCGACCTGCTCGATCGGTTTCCGTCGCAGGTCAGCGATGGTCAGCTCCAGCGTGCGTGTTCCGGCCGCCTGCTGGTCCAGCAGCCACGGTTCGTGTTCTGCGACGAGCCGACCTCGATGCTCGATCCGGTGTCGGCGCGGGCCGTGGTCGAGATCCTGCAACGGCTCGTCGACGACGGCGTGGGCATGATGCTGGTGAGTCACAACCGGCGGCTGGTGGGGGCGCGGAGTGATCGGATCGTCGCGTTGGGGGCCAGCCCCGGAGCCTGAGGAGCGTGCGTCACCCCCCCAAAGCCTGAGGAGCGCGCGTCACCCCGATGCCTGAGGAGCGTGCGAGGTACGAGCGCGCGTCACGAAGGCGGCCTTCGTGACGCTTCCTCGCAGGCTCGGAGGCTCCTCAGGCATCGGGGGTGACGCTCGCAGGCTCGGAAGCTCCTCAGGCATCGGGGTCAGGCGCCCATCGCCGCGGCGTCCTCCTCGCCGAACCGCTCCTCGAGGGACTCCGGTGAGTAGTCGAGGTCGATCTCGGCGACGGGGCGGCCGCGGGCCGACTCGATGGCGCTGAGTCGTCGTTGACCGCGGTCGGCGGCGTAGGCGATGAACTCGTTGTTGTCGAGGCCGAAGGGCTGTTCGTCGAACTGCTCGTTCACCCAGTTGATCATTCCCAGCGCCAGGGGCATCAGTTCCTCCATGCGGCCCGTCACGACCTCCCAGAGGGAATCGTCGGCGGCGACGTGGCGGCGGCAGGTGAACGTGCCCCACGCCATGTGCCGCCGCTCGTCGTCGCCGATGAATTTGATGAGGCGCTGCATACCGGGGAAGATCCCGTGCTGCGTGCACACCTTCTGCCAGGCGTAGTACCCGGTCAGCGCGAGGCTGCCCTCGATGACGTGGTTGTATGTGACGCTGGCCCGGATCTGATTGCGCGGCGACGGGTCGGTGTTCAAGGCGTTCAGCGACGACGGCAACTCGTCGTAGAACAGCTGCCGGTAGTACGGGTTGTCGGCGACGTAGGACTGCAGGTCGCCGTCGAGGCCCACCGCATCCATCCACCGACGGAACACCTGGATGTGCTTGGCTTCCTCGAAGCAGAACTGCGTCAGGTACATCTCGTCGCCGAAGCGGCCTTCGGCGGCCATCGCATGCATGAACGGCTGAATGTCCTGGGTGACCGCTTCCTCGCCCGCGATGAACTGGCTGACGAGGTAGGTGGCGCTGCGGCGTTGTTCGTCGGTGATCTCGCCCCAGTCCTCGGCGTCACGGGAGAAGTCGATGGCGGCCGGATCCCAGAAGCGGCCATTGCCTTTGACGAACAGCCGCAACGGGAACGCATCCCAGTTGAGGCCGCCGCTGCGCAGCGACGCGAAGTCTTCACGTCCGTGCGCCTTGTGTTCGGCGAGAGTCATCGAGATCACCAGCTAACGATCGTTTGAATACGATGAATCGACGCTAGCCCGCGCGGTCACAGGGCGTGTTCGGATTCTCCGAACTCTCAGGTCGCTGTTTGGTCTCGGGCTCGCCAGATGTCCGCACTTCGCCGAGGCGGGCGGCGAAAACCTCAGCGGGACAACGAACTCGGCCACCACACCCGTTTGCCGACGTCGAGGGTCAGCGCGGGCACGAGCAGGGTGCGCACGATCAGGGTGTCGACCAGGACGCCGAATGCGACGAGGAAAGCGATCTGCACGAGGAACAACAACGGGATCACCGCGAGCGCGGCGAACGTCGCGGCCAGGACCACGCCGGCGGACGTGATGACACCGCCGGTCGCGGTCAGCCCGCGCAGCATCCCCTCGCGCGTGCCATGTGTCTTCGCTTCCTCGCGGGCGCGGGTCATCAGGAAGATGTTGTAGTCGATGCCGAGTGCGACAAGGAACACGAACGCGAACAGCGGGACCACCGGGTCGGCGCCGGCGAAGTCGAACGGTCCGTTGAAGAGCAACGCGCCGACGCCGATCGTCGCGGCGAACGACACCACGGTCGTCGCCAGCAACATCACCGGCGCCGCGATGCTGCGCAGCAGCAGCATCAGCACCGCGAGGACCACCACCAGAACGATGGGGATGATGAGGTTGCGGTCGTGGACGGCGGTGGTGCGGGTGTCCAGATCGATCGCGGTGGTACCGCCGACGAGCGCGTCGGCATCGTCGATGGGATGCACCGCGTCGCGGATGCGCACCACGGTGTCCTGCGCGGCGAGCGAGTCGGCGGTGTCGGTGAGGGTGGCCTGGACCGCCACCTTGCCGTCGACGACGACGGGTGCCCCGCCCTCTTGGACCAACTCGGCCGAGGCGACGCCGTCGACGCCACGCACCGTGTCCAGGACGGCCTGTCCCTGCGGCTGGTCGGCGATCACCCAGGTCGGCGAACCGCTGCCGGCGTCGAAGTGCTCGGCCTGGATTTCGGCGCCCTCGACCGAGTCGACCGAGGTGAGGAAGTAGTCGGTCTGCGCGATGCCGTCGGACTTGAACATCGGCGCAAACGCGGCGCCGATCAGCAGGACGACGAGCGTGGTGATCCAGATGGTGCGCGGCCGCGCGGCGACGCGGTCGGCGATGCCCGCCCAGAGGCGGTGGGTGCTGCCCGGTTCGGAGGACTCGGTGTGTTTGGGGCGCAGCGGCCAGAACGCGGTGCGACCCAGCAGGGCGAGTGCTGCGGGCAGGAACGTCATCGACGCGACGAAGCTGGTGGCGATGCCGATCGCGGCGACCGGCCCGAGGCTGCGATTGGAGTTGAGGTCGGAGAACAGCAGGCACAGCACACCGAGGATGACGGTGCCGGCGGACGCCGAGATCGGTTCGATGGTCGCCCGCCAGGCGGATCGGACGGCCGCGTACTTGTCGTCGGTGCGCGTCAACTCCTCACGGAAGCGCGACACCAACAGCAGTGCGTAGTCGGTGGCCGCGCCGAAGACGAGGATGAACAGGATGCCCTGGCTCTGGCCGTTGAGTTCGAGGACGTCGTTGGACGCGAGGAGATAGACCAGGCCCGAGGCGAGTCCGAGCGCGAAGATCGCCGAGATGATCACCACGATCGGCAGGATCGGACTGCGGTAGACGACGATCAGGATCAGGATCACCACCGATCCGGCCACCAGCAGCAGCAATCCGTCGATGCCGCCGAAGGCCTCCCCGAGGTCGGCGATCTGACCGGCCGGTCCGGTGACCTTGACGGTCAGCCCGTCCGGTGGGGATTCCAAAGCCTCACGCAGCTTCTCCACATGGTCGGCGGGTTCACCCTCCGCCGAGATGGGGACGAACATCTGCGCCGCCTGGCCGTCGGTCGACGGGACCGGCGGGGAGAACGCCGGCCCGAATCCCTCGGTGCCGGCCAGCGGCGCAGCGGCCGTCGCGAGGAACTCCGTGTCGGCGGGGGTCAGGCCCGAGGTCCGCTCGGCGACGACGACCGCGGGCACCGTGTCGGAATCGGTGAACCCGCTCAGCATGTCGTTGACCTCGGTCGACTCCGCCGATGCCGGGAGGAACGCGCTGTTGTCATTGGTGGCGACAGAGGAGAGCTTCCCGGCATAGGGGCCGGTCACACCTCCGATGACGAGCCAACCGAGGAGCAGGAGCGCGGGGATCAACCAGCGGAGCCGGGGCGTGGTCGCCATGAGTTCCTGTCTACACGACCGGATTGTCGGCATTCTCGACGGCGTGGCCGGACCGGGAAGCCCGGCGACTGGCAACAATCAGCCGTGTGAGGGCCGTCCGAGGGCGTATTCCCCTCGGTGGTCTCCGAGGCGGCTGATCTTGGTCAGATGTCCAGCGTTCGGCGTGCGCCACGCGGTGGAAACCCTTGTTCCGGGCAGGGCAGGATCGGGCTGAACCACAACTCCCGATCTAACGATCGATAAGTTGGCCCAATTGCCCACCGCCGCAACGTGTGTAGGCGTTTCGTATGCGCGGTGATGCATATGCGGCGACGATGTCACCAGATCGCATATCGCCGTCCGAACGAAAGGGGTCATGCGGCATGAAGACCAAGGGAGCAATCCTCCGGAATCCGGGTGAGAAGTGGCAGATCGAGGAGTTCGACCTCGGCGATCCGGTCGCCGGTGAGGTCCAGGTCAAGCTCGTCAGTTCCGGCCTGTGCCACTCCGATCACCATCTGCGCACCGGTGACAGTCCGGCGCCGATGCCCGTCCTCGGCGGCCACGAGGGCGCCGGCATCGTGCACAAGGTCGGCCCCGGGGTCACCAACTTCAAGGAAGGCGACCACGTCGTCACGGCCTTCATCCCGGCGTGCGGGGTGTGCGAGCCGTGTTCGCGCGGGGACCAGAACATCTGCGACGAGGGGGCTCGGCTGCTGACCGGCCTGTCCATCGCCGACGACACCCACCGCGCCCACACCAGCGATGGGCTCGGGCTCGCGCAGATGTGTCTGCTCGGCACGTTCGCGCCGTACATCACGGTCAACCAGGCCTCGCTGATCAAGATCGAGGACGACATCCCGCTCCAGCAGGCGGCACTGCTCGGCTGCGGTGTCGCCACCGGCTGGGGCTCGGCCGTCGAGATCGGCGGCACCCACGCCGGTGACGTGGTGGTCGTGGTCGGCATCGGCGGCGTCGGCATCAACGCGGTGCAGGGTGCGGCGCAGGCCGGCGCGCGGATCGTCGCCGCTGTCGACCCGGTGCCGTTCAAGCGGCAGATGGCCGAGAAGCTGGGTGCCACCCACACCTTCGAATCGATGGAGGAAGCACTTCCGGTCATCGGCGAGATCAGCTGGGGCAAGATGGCCAACACCACGATCCTCACCGTCGGCGAGATCGACGGATCGATGATCCAGCCGGCGCTGTCGCTCACCGGCAAGGGCGGCCAGGTCGTGGTGGTCGGTATGGGCAACTTCGCGTCGATGGACGCGCAGATGAACCTGTTCGAGCTCACGTTGCTGCAGAAGCGTGTGCAGGGCGGGATCTTCGGTGGGGCCAGCCCGCGCACCCAGGTGCCGAACCTGCTCCAGGAGTACCGCGCAGGCAAGTTGAACCTGAGCGATCTGGTGACCAACACCTACCGGCTCGATCAGATCAACGAGGCCTACGACGACATGCTGGCGGGCAACAACATCCGCGGCATGATCGTTTACGGCGACGACGACTACTGATCGTTCGTCACTCCTCCCGAACCCTGAGGAGCGAGCGTTCCTTTCCCACGGTCCCTGAGGAGCGAGCTTGCGAGCGCGCCGCCCTGAGGAGCGAGCCTGCGAGCGTCTCGAAGGGTCACGAAGGGTGGCGACCCTTCGTGACGCTTCCTCGCAAGCTCGGAAGCTCCTCAGGGATCGGGGGTGACGTTCGCTCGGAAGCTCCTCAGGGATCGGGGGTGAGGGCTCCGAAGGGGTCGGGGGTGGGGTCTCAGCGCTTGACGCGTTCCGAGACAAGGACATTCAGGAAGCGGATGCCGAGACCGAGCAGGACCAGGGTGCTGACCATCTGGATGGACACCGCCACCCGGGCACCCTGGGATTCCGCGGTGATGTCACCGAAACCTGTTGTGGTGAACACCGTCAGGCAGAAATAGAGTGCGTCGACCCGGGTGAGGTGGTCGCTCATGCTGCCGTGGTCGTACTCGGAGAACAGGAAGTACACGGTCGCGAAGCCGACGATGTACAGCGCAGCGATCGCCACCAGCATCTCGATCGCCGTCGCCACCGGGTACGGCGACCGGATGAAATGGCGGATCTCCCAGGCGCAGAACGCGATCAGCAGCACCGCGCCGATGGTCAGGCCGACGAAATTGACCGAACTGGCCCGGTCGATCGGCAACAGGAAGTAGCCGAACAACAGGATCACCGTGGCCAGGATCGGCCGGATGATGGCCATCGCGACCTGCCGTCGACCGACGTTCCTGCGTGCCTCCGCCAGATCCCCGATGCCGGTCCCCACCTGCTCTACCAGATCCGTACGCGCTCGGATTCGTCCAGATAGAGGGCGTCGCCCGGCGTCACGTCGAACGCGTCGTAGAACGCATCCATGTTGCGGACCACGCCGTTGCACCGGAACTCCGGCGGCGAATGCGGGTCGATCGACAGGCGTCGGATCGCCTCGGCATCACGGGTTTTGGTGCGCCAGATCTGAGCCCAGCTGAAGAACACGCGCTGGTCGCCCGTCAGTCCGTCGATCGTCGGTACGGTCTCTCCTTCGGTCGCGAGCCGGTAGGCAACCAGCGCGATCGACAGACCGCCGAGGTCGCCGATGTTCTCACCAATCGTGAAATCGCCGTTGACCTTGTACTCCTCGTCGAGGCCCATCGGCGTGAAATCGCCGTACTGGTCGATGAGTTTGCGCGTCCGGGTGGAGAACTCGGTGCGATCCTCGTCCGTCCACCAGTCGACGAGGTTGCCGTCGCCGTCGTACTTGGCGCCCTGGTCGTCGAATCCGTGGCCGATCTCGTGTCCGATCACCGCGCCGATCCCGCCGTAGTTGGCGGCGTCGTCGGCCTCGGGGTCGAAGAACGGCGGCTGAAGAATGGCTGCCGGGAAGACGATCTCGTTCATGCCCGGGTTGTAATAGGCGTTCACCGTCTGCGGCGTCATGAACCACTCGTCGCGGTCCACCGGGCCACCGATCTTCGCGAACTCCCGGTCCTGTTCGAACGACGATGCGCGAGCGACATTTCCGATGAGGTCACCGCGGTCGACGGTCAGGGTTCCGTAGTCGCGCCAGCGCGCCGGGAAACCGATCTTGGGGGTGAACTTCTCGAGCTTGGCCAGCGCCTTCTCCCGGGTGGCCGGCGTCATCCACTCGAGTTCGGTGATGTTGCGACGGTAGGCGGCCACCAGGTTGTCGATCAACTCGTCCATCCGGGCCTTCGCCTCGGGGCCGAAGTGCTTGTCGACGTACAGTTTCCCGACCGCGAATCCCATGGCGTCCTCGACGAAGCCGACGCCGCGCTTCCACCGGTCCCGGATCGTCTCGGAGCCGGTCAGGGTGCGCCCGTAGAAGGCGAAGTTCTCGTCGACGAAGTCCGACGACAGGTACGGCGCCGCCGAGCGCAGCAACTTCCACGTCAGCCAGGTCTTCCAGTCGTCGAGCGGCCGCGACGCGATCAGCTCGCCGGCGCCGGTGACGAAGGACGGTTGCCCCACCACGATCTCGGCGAACGTGGTGTCCCCGGTGGTGCCGAGGCCACCCAGCCAGGACGACACGTCGAACGCACCCGCGGAGTCCGCGAAGTCGGCGAGTGTCTGCAGGTTGTAGGTGAGCTCGGCATCGCGCCGGCGGACGACGTCCCAGTGATGACCGGCGAGCGCGGTCTCCAGATCGAGGACCGTGCTGGCCCGGGTGTCGGCCTCGTCGAAGCCGGCGAGGGTGAACATCGCGCCGACATGGGCCACGTAGGCGTCACGGGTCTCGGCGTGCTTGTCCTCGCGATAGTAGGACTCGTCGGGCAGGCCGAGTCCGGACTGCACGACGTGCACCAGATAACGGTCGGACTGCTTGGCGTCGGTGTCGACGTAGAAGCCGAACAGGCCGCTGACACCGTGCCGCTGCAGGCGCCCGATGCGATGACTCAGATCGTCGGCGGAACTGATCGCCGCGATCTTGTCGAGCTCACCGCGGATCGGTCCGATGCCGAGGGCGTCGATGTGCGTGGTGTCCATGAACGAGGCGTACAGATCGCCGATCTTCTGGGCGTCGGAGCCACTGAGCGATTCGGCGTCGGCACATTCGGTGATGATGTCGCGGACGTTCTCCTCGGCCCGGTCGCGCAGCACGTGGAAGGCGCCGTCGAGCGGGCGGTCGTCGGGGATGACGTGGCTTTCCAGCCACTTGCCGTTGACATGGGCGAACAGGTCGTCCTGGACGCGGACGCCGTCGTCCACCCAGCTGAGATCGATACCGGAAATCTGTGGGGTGTCAGTCTGCGAAGCGGTCACCCGTACATCCTGTCATCGCGGCCCCGATTCGTCAGCCTGCTCACCTACCGTGGGGGTATGGACGGCGACTCGCAGACCAGCACCTACGACGTGGTCGTGATCGGCGGTGGTCCGGTCGGTGAGAACGCCGCGGACTACGCGATCCGGGGCAGCGACCGAACCGCGGTGATCATCGAACACGAACTCGTCGGCGGCGAGTGCTCGTACTGGGCGTGCATGCCCAGCAAGGGGCTGCTCGGGCCCGGGTCTGCGCTGGCTGCCGCGGCCGCGCTGCCCGGTGCCCGCGAGCGGCTCTCCGACACCGCTCCGGACCGGACGGGGGTGCTCGGGCGGCGTGATGAGATCACCGGCGGTCGCGACGACAGCTCGCAGGTCGAATGGGCGCGAAGCGCAGGCATCGACGTGATCCGCGGGCACGGACGAATCGTCGGTGAGCGGGAGGTGGCGGTGGACGAGCGCCGCATCGTCGCCCGGGAAGCGGTGGTGGTGGCGACGGGCAGTGTCGCGTCGATCCCGCCGATCGCCGGCCTGCGGGAGGCCCGGCCGTGGACGTCGCGAGACGCGACGAACCTCATCGACGTGCCGGATCGGATCGTGGTGCTCGGCGGCGGTGTGGTCGCCTGCGAGGCCGTCACCTGGCTGCTCGATCTCGGGGTGCGCGAACTGACGATGGTGGTCCGTGGCAACCGACTGTTGCCCAAGAACGAGCCCTTCGCCGGCGAGATGGTCGCGGACGCGCTCACCGCGCGTGGTGCCGACATCCGTTTCGGCACCGAGTTCGAGTCCGTCGAGCGGCCGGACGTGGCCGACACCGGGTACGGCCGTCTGCACGGCGGTCCCGCCCGGGTGACGCTGAGCGGCGGTGACGTCGTCGAGGTCGACGAGATCCTGGTGGCGGCGGGCCGCAAGCCGGCCACCCGCGAACTCGGCTTGAGCGGCATCGGTGTCGAGGAGTCCGGACCGCTGGGGGTCGATGATCACATGATCGTTCCCGGCCATCCGTGGCTCTACGCGGTCGGCGACGTGAACGGCCGGGTCGCGCTCACGCACATGGGGAAGTACCAGGCGCGGGTCGCCGGCGACGTGATCGCCGCGCGCGCCGAGGGACGTAACCTCGACAGCCCGCGGTACTCGGCATTCGCCGACCACGGCGCCGTGCCGCAGGTGGTGTTCACGCGCCCGGAGGTGGCCGCGGTCGGGGTGACCGAGGAGCAGGCCCGCGCCGACGGCATCGACGTGACGGTCGCCGACATGGACATCGCGGTCGCGGGCACATATCTGCTCGACCCCGACTACAGCGGGCACGCCAAGCTGGTGATCGACCGCGCGCGGGACGTCGTCGTCGGTGCGACGTTCGTGGGCGCCGGGACGGCAGAACTCGTGCACTCGGCGACCGTCGCGGTGGTCGGGGAGGTGCCCGTCGACCGGCTCTGGCATGCGGTTCCGTCGTATCCGACGGTCAGCGAGGTCTGGCTGCGGCTGCTGGAGTCGCTGCGCTGAGGTTCTCTCGACGTGATTCCGGATTCTGTCGGCGGGATTCGGGGTTCTGTCGGCGAGGGGCTCAGCCGAGCAGTTCGCGCAGGTCACGATCCATCACCCAGACGAGCACCTCGGCATTGTCACCGGCGGTCAGCCTCGCCCCACCCAGGTCGCCGCCGCGAACCGCGTCGCCCTCGCTCAGGGTCCGGTCCTCGATCCGCGCCGATCCCTGGGTGACGAAGAGGTGGGTGTGGCGACCGGCGGGCAGCTCGATGACGCTCGACGAGTCCAGTCGGGCGGCGTACATCGTGGCGGTCCGGTTGGCGATCCGGATGGCGGAGTCACGATGCGGATCCCCGGACGCGACCGGCACGAGACGTCCCGCCGTGAGCTCGTCGGTGATGTCGGCCGCGGCGTAGGACGGGGTCAGTCCCGCCTCGTCCGGCATGACCCACATCTGGACGAAACGCACCGGCACCGTGCCTGCGCCCGGCCGCTCCGACCAGGTGTCGTTGCGCTCGGAGTGCAGGACCCCGGTGCCTGCGCTCATCCGTTGTGCCAGACCGGGATAGACGATCCCCGAGTGTCCCTCCGAATCCCGATGAACCAGTGAGCCGGACGTGACCCAGGTGACGATTTCAGACTCGCGGTGCGGATGTGGGTCAAAGCCCTGTAACGGTGCGACCACATCATCGTTATTCACCAACAGAGACCCATGATTTGTGTTGGATGGATCGTAATGGTCGCCAAAGGAGAAGCTATGGCGGGACGTGAGCCAGTCGGTGGTCGTGACCGCACGGTCGACGGCCGGAATCACGGAGAAGTCCATACCCCAGTATGGGCAGCCCAGGGGGATGTGGCGCCGCCCACATCGCCTGCGGCGCCGGTGGATACCCGAGACCCGATCGTGACCGGTCGGATCCCCGAATGGAAGCGGACGACATCGAATTCCAGTGTTACGCGAGTGAAAATTGAGACTATGAAGATCTGGGTCAGGCGAGCGCCGAAGATGGCCTGTGCCGTGGCGACCTGCGGCCTCGTGGTGGCGATCAGTGCGTGTGGTGCCACCTCCGGTGAGAGCAAGGATGCGGCCGGTGCCGTCCGCGAGTTCGCGGCGGCGATGGAACGCCAGGACGCCGGTGGCGCCGCCAAGTTCACCACCGCGCCCGGTCAGGCCGGCGAGGCATTGACCGAGACCCTCCAGTCCATGGACGCCGAGCACGTCGACATGGAGGTGCAGAACCCGGTCCAGTACAGCGATGGCACGGCGTCGTTCGGGCTCACGACCACCTGGCGGTGGGATGAGGACCGGACGTTCGAGACCACGAGTTCGGGTACCGCCCGACATCTGTCGACGGGCTGGAAGATCACCTGGGATCCGTCGATCATCCATCCGGGCCTGCCCTACGGCGGGCAACTGCGGGAGATCCGCACGGATGCGTCACCGGCCCCGACGGTGAACAGCCGCTCGGGCAAGACGTTCATGTACCTGCAGCCGGTGAACGAGATCATCCTCGATCCGAACGAGACCAAGGACGTGCGGCGGTCGGTCCGAGCCCTGGCCCGCACCATCGAACCGATCGCCCCGCTGATCACCACCCAGGTCATCTCGGACAAGTTGGCCGAGGCGCCCGGTGAGGCGATCACCGCGGTGACCTTGCGTGACCCGGACATGGAGGTGCTGCGGTCCGATCCGGAGGCTGTTCCGGGTGTGGTCGTCCGCAAGGCCGGCATGTTGGTCACCAAGGACCGGCGGCTGTCCTCACCGCTGGAATCGGGCCTCACCAACTACTGGCAGGCGATCCGCAACGCCACCGCGGGTTGGCAGGTGCAGATGGTCGGCCCGGGGATCAAGCCCCGCAAACTGGCCGGCGAACAGGGCCCGCCCGGACCGGATGTGCAGACCACCGTCGACCAGAGCGTGCAGCTCACCCTCGGTGACGCCGCCGTCGAGGTCGGACAGCCGGCGACGATCATGGCTCTCGACGCGTCCACCGGCGCGATCCTGGCGATGGCCCGCAACAGCTATGCGGTCGATCGCGGCACCAATGTCGACACCGTGTATCCGGTCGGCACGACGCTGAACCCGGTGCTCACGGAGGTGGATCGGACCGCGAACGCCAATCAGGAGTCCAGCGACGCCGTCATGGACCGGCTCGGTCTCGGCGTGCAGTTCACCGTCCCGGGCGCCAGTGCACCGTCCCAGGATCAGCCGGGCGTGGCCACCGTGGACTTCCGCCCGGATGGCATCGGGATGTCGATGATGAACATGGGCGCCCTCGGCGTCGCCCTTGCCCGCAGCTCGATGGGCCAGATGACGTCGGTCGCGCCGTACATTGTCAAAGGTGTCTCGACGACGGTTGCGGGTGGACAGCTGGGCGAACTGGACGCCGCGACGACCGCACCGATCCTGCGGGCGATGACGACCGTGGCGAAAACCGGGGACGCGAGTGACCTCACCGGGGCGCCGGGTCTCAAGGCGCTCGTCGGCACCAACGGGCCGCAGGGACCCGGCTGGTTCCTCGGCCTGCAGGGCGGAAAGGTGATCGTCATCTACACCGAGGGCGACAGGTCCGGGACGGCGGCACTGCAGGTGGCGCAGAAGTACTTCCGGATCAAGTAACCCGTCCGTTCGTGCGGGTGGGTCATCGCGCACTCAACGAGCATCCGCGCGTGAAGCTGCGCGCGCGGTAGCTCAGTCGGCGCGCGAGACGGCTGATCGGCGGCGGGCCAGCACGAACAGGGCGCGCCAACCCAGCAGGAACACTCCCAGCGTGATGGTCGCGACGATGACGAAGCTGACCGCGACGCCCTGGTGCAGCAGGTACCGCAGGATCATCGCGATCGCCACCGCGCAGAACCAGATCATCACCCCGGCCGGCACGATTCGTTCGGGTCGGAAATCGTGGCCGAACCAGTCGCTGGACCAGGCGTGGGAGAACACGTAGGCGATCGACCACCCGGCGGCTGCGCCCACGGCGAACGGCCAGAGCGTCTGCAGGACCCCGGAGACCGCGAGGCCCTCTTCGTGGCTCGACCGGCCGATGAGGACGAACACGGTGATCGCGACGAGATCGATGAGCGCGACCACCGGCATCGGCAGTGTGCGCCCCGGAGATGCCAGGGCGTCGGCCGGTGCGACAGTGGGTGGCCTCGACATGGTCCCCTACGGTAGCTGGTCGTCGGGCCGGGGACCATCATCACGGTCCGCGTCGCGATCACGGCCCGGGTCGGATTCCGGCGTGACGTCCGCCCGATCGCCGGCGCCCCGATCCCCAGTGCTGAGGTCGCGGTCGAGTTCCTCCTCGAGCGTCTCGTCCGTGCGGAACGAGCTGCGGAACATGAACATCACCACGACCCAGCCGATGGCCGCGATCAGGATGTAGCTGATGACGCGATACACCAGGACTGCCGTGATGGCGTCGGCCGCGGGCATTCCCGCGGACGTGAGCGCGGGCACGAGGACGGCGTCGACGACACCGATCCCGCCGGGCAGGAGCGGCACCGCCGTACCCACCGCTTTCCCGGCCGCGTAGGCGACCATCAGGCCGGCGATACTCGGATGCGCGCCGACCGCCCAGCACGCGAAGGCCAGACAGGCGACGTCGGCGACCCAGTTGAACAGACTCCACCCGAACGAGACGCCGAGATCGCGCTTGGACAACTGCACGGCGCGCAGCTGTTCGAGTGTCTCCATGATGCGGTCGTGGCCGTGACCTTGCGGCTTGCTGCGCACCTGGTTGATCCAGTCCATCACCCGCAGCAATGTGCTCTGCAACGACTCGGGATGGCTGGCCAGGTATTGGAACACCACGGCGACCGCGATGAACCCGAGGACCGAGAAGACGACGGAGAACGGGCTCGTCTTCGCGCCGGCGAGCAGGGCGCCGCCGAAGCCCAGCACTGCCAGGCCGACGCCGGCGAGCAGCCCGGACATCACCACCTGCCACGACGCGACGACCGGTGTCGCACCCCATTTCCTGGTCTCGCGGTACACGAACGCCGGTGACAGAACGGGACCGCCGGGCATCGTCTGGCTCACCGCATTCGACGCGAGGATCACCGACAGCGACTGCCACTGGCCGACCCGCACGCCCGCCGAACGGAGCAGCGCCCGTTGCACCTGCGCGTAGCTGTCCATGGAGAGCAACGCCGCGACGATGCTGGCCGCGATCCAGCCCCACTCCAGGTCACCGATCCGCTGCCACGCCTCCTCGAGGCTGGGTGACACGAGCACGATCTCGACAGCCAGGATCGCCACCACGATCGCCAGGAGCACCCACCGCAGCCACCAGAAGCGTGGCCGCGTGGTCACACTCCCGATGGCGGGCCGCTCCGACGACATAGCCCACACCATAACCGCAGCTAGGCTGAGACCCGTGAGCGATCCCGACACCTCCGATCGATCCCGTCGGTCGGATGGGTCCGACGATGTGGCAGTCGCCGATCGGGAGAAAGTCCACCCCCTGGTGCGAGCGACGGCCGAATGGTCGTGGCGGTTGTTGGTGATCGCCGGTGCGGTGTACGTCCTGGTCTTGGCTTTCAACCAGTTCGAGGAAGTGCTGGTGCCGGTGGCGCTCGCCATCCTCGGCGCAGCCATGCTGGTGCCGGTCGTCGACCTGCTCGACCGCGTGGGCTTCCCGCGGTCACTGGCGGTCCTGGTGGCGATCGTCGTGGTGCTGGGCCTGTTGGCCGCGGTGCTGACCTTCGTCGTGCAGGAGTTCATCCGCGGCATCCCGCAACTCACCGACGAGATCACCACGACCATCGATCGAACCCGTGAATGGCTGGTCGACGGGCCGCTCGGGATCGACCGCGAGCAGGTGCAGAACATCGGCAACGACGTGACCGGCTTCCTGCAGCACAATCAAAGCCAGGTCACCAGCGGCGCACTCGCGACCGCGACCACCGCCACCGAGATCGTCACCGGCGCGCTGCTCGCGTTCTTCCTGCTGATCTTCTTCCTGTACGGCGGCGGCCACATCTGGACCTTCGTCACCAAAGCCGTCCCCACGGAGACGCGGGCGCGGGTCCACGCGGCCGGCACCGCCGGCTTCGCCACCCTCGTCGGATACGTCCGCGCCACCGTGGCGGTCGCGTTTGTCGACGCACTCGGCATCGGGGTGGGACTGGCCATCCTGCACGTGCCGCTGGCGCTGCCGCTCGCGTCGCTGATCTTCCTCGGTGCCTTCATCCCGATCGTCGGTGCGTTGGCGACCGGCACCCTGGCCGTGCTGGTCGCCCTGGTGACGCAGGGGTGGATCGCGGCGATCATCGCCCTCGCCATCGTCATCGGGGTGATGCAGTTGGAAAGTCATGTGCTCCAGCCGTTCCTGCTGGGTCGGTCGGTGCGGCTGCATCCCGTCGCCGTGGTGCTGAGCATCGCGGCGGGCATCGTCGCGGCCGGCATCATCGGCGGTCTGCTGGCGGTGCCGTTGATCGCGTTCGCCAACACCGCGATCCGGCACCTGTCGGGCAGCTCTCCGAGCGCGCGACGTCGCGACGAACGAGCCGACGAACCGATGTACTCCGCCGCGCCCGACGAGCCGCGCTGGGACCGCGTCGACCATCGCGACGCCGAGGACGCCGACGCCGTCCACACCCAGACGGTCGAGGCCCTGCGGCCGTCGTATACGAACGGGGCCGAGCACGCCACAGGGGACGGGGACCCGGGCGACGAGGACCCGGGCGACGAGGAACAGGGCGGCGACCCACGGACCGACCGCCCGCGGGGCGATGATCGCGACGCCTGAGCCGCGCGGAATCCCGGGTCGTGCCGGGCAGCAGGCGGTCATCGTCGACAGCGATCCGGTGGGACCGCTGTGGCGAGCTGCGCAGCTGTTCCGCCTGATCTCCTTCATGTACGCGCTCGGATTCCAGATCGCGATCAACGACGATCTGCTGCATCGGGGTGTGGCGTGGGTGTTGTTCGGCATCCTGAGCGCGTGGACGCTGGCCTCCGGCATCGCCATTTACGTCGGGTTCGGCCGTAATCGGTACTGGGTCGCGGTGGATGTGGCGGTCGCCTGCGTGATGATGCTGTCCACCTCGTACGTGGCGACCGAGGAGTGGGCGCTGAACAACCAGAGCTGGCCGACGACCCTGTGGGCGGTCAACTCGGTGATCTCCGTGGCGCTGCTCGCCGGACCCGTGTGGGGCATCGCGGCCGGTCTGTTCGTCGGCGGCACGAGCGCATTCGTCAAGGGTGCCTTCGACCTCAACTTCGGGCGCAACGCGACGATCATCATCGTCGTCGCCACCGGCATGGCGGTCGGGTTGGCGGCGGTCATCGCGCGGCGTGCGCATGCGGTGCTCACGCAGGCCGCCGGGATGGCCGCCGCCACCGCGGAACGCGAACGGTTGTCGCGGGAGGTGCACGACGGGGTTCTGCAGGTACTGGCGCTGATCGCCAAGCAGGGCCGTGAGATCGGCGGTGAGACGACCCGCCTCGCGGACCTCGCAGGGGAACAGGAACGCGCGCTGCGGCGGTTGGTGTCGGAGGCCGGCGGTATCGACGTCGCGGCGGGTACGACCGATCTCGGTGCGGTGTTGCGAGGCTTCGCGTCCGACCGGATCTCGGTCAGCGCACCTGCGACCCCGGTGGATGTGCAGGCGGGCGTCGCCGCCGAGATCCGGGCGGCCGTCGTCAACGCCCTCGACAACGTCGCCGACCACGCGGGTCCGGGCGCCCGCGCGTTCGTGTTGTTGGAGGACCTCGGTGACCGGGTGGTGGTCAGCATCCGCGACGACGGAGTGGGGATCGCGCCGGGACGGCTCGACCAGGCGCGCCAGGAGGGGCGGATGGGGATCTCGAAATCGATCGTGGGTCGCGTCGAGTCCCTCGGCGGAACGACAATGCTCGATTCCGAACCGGGCGGCGGCACAGAATGGGAGTTGACGATTCCGGTGGGCGGCAGGGCCCATGACGCGACAGGCGGGACAGGCCATGACAGGTGAGGAGCGACCACGGCTGCGGGTGATGGTTGTCGACGATCATCCGATGTGGCGTGACGGGGTTGCCCGCGACCTGGAAGAAGAGGGATTCGACGTCGTCGCGACCGCCGACGGTGTGGGTGCGGCGCGTAGGCGGGCCGCTGCCGTGGCGCCCGACGTGGTGCTGATGGACATGCAGTTGCCCGACGGCAGTGGGGCCGAGGCGACCGCCGGCGTGCTGGAGATGTCGCCGTCGAGTCGGGTGCTGGTGCTGTCGGCCTCCGATGAGCGCGATGACGTGCTGCAGGCCGTGAAGGCCGGTGCGAGTGGTTATCTGGTGAAGAGTGCGTCGCGGACCGAGTTGGTCGCCGCGGTCCGGGCCACCGCCGACGGTCAGGCGGTGTTCACGCCCGGCCTGGCCGGGTTGATCCTCGGGGAGTACCGCCGGATTTCGGCGGAACCCGGTCCGGCCGACGATCGGCCCACTCTCACGGCGCGGGAGACCGAAGTCCTCCGGTATGTCGCGAAGGGGTTGAGCGCCAAGCAGATCGCGCGCAAGCTGTCCCTGAGTCACCGGACCGTCGAGAACCATGTCCAGGCCACCCTCCGCAAACTCCAATTGGGGAACCGGGTCGAATTGACCAGGTATGCCATCGAACACGGGTTGGATGAGTGAGAAACGCTCTGTGAGAGTAGGTCTCGATACGCCGGCTCGCAGGCTCGCGCGGCTACTCGACCAGCGGATGTTGCGAGGTCTCGATACGCCGGCTCGCAGGCTCGCGCGGCTACTCGACCAGCGGAAAACTTCACTCGACCAGCGGACGATTCATCCGCTGGTCGAGTAGGAGCGAGCCGCTAGGCGAGTGACGTATCGAGACCCGCCGTCTCCGACGCCGGACGCCGCCCGGCCGTCGCGACGACGTCGCCCCGATCCCGCGGCACCAGCATCGTGGCCGCCGCACCGGCGAGCGCGATCCCGGCGAAGATGTAGAACGCCGCACTCGACGAGATGCCCGCACCGATCAGGAGTCCACCGATCACCGGGCCGACGATGCCGCCGAGTCGGCCGAACCCGGCACACCACGCGACACCGGCGGCGCGGGCGGACGTCGGGTAGAAGTTCGACACGTACCCGTAGATGAGCACCTGGGTTCCGATGGTGCCGGTACCCGCGACGGCCACCGCGGCCAGCAGCACCGGGAGCGGGAATCCGAGGGTCAGGCAGATCAGGGCGAAGGTCGCCAGGCAGAACGACGTGGCGACGATGCGCTGCGGGCCGCGACGATCGGCCAGGCGTGCCGCGATCAGGCCGCCGACGATGGCGCCGCCGTTGAGCACGAGCAGGAACGACAACGATCCCTTCGCATTGAAGCCGGCGGACTCCATGATCTGCGGCAACCAGGTGTTGAGGCCGTAGGTCAACAGCAGTCCGGCGAAGCTCATCATGCCCAGCAGCAGGGTGGGGACGAGGAACCGACGTGACGCGAGTGCGGCGAAGCCGACCTTCGCCACCTCGTCGGGGCGCGCGTCGGCGGAGGGCTGCGGAGCGAGGTCGACCGGGATGCCGGTGCGACGGCCGATGGCGGCGGCTTCGTCGAGGCGTCCGCGCGTGACCAGCCACTGCGGTGACTCGGGCATCTTCAGCCACGCCAGCGGCAGCAGGGTGACCAGGGGCAACGCGCCGATCCAGAACAGTCCGCGCCAGCCGATGTGGTCGGCGAGCAGGAGTGCGAGCACCGCGGCGAGGACACCGCCGGCCGGGACGCCGCTGTAGACGATGGCGTTGAACAGGTTGCGCTTGGACGTCGGTGCGAACTCGGCGATGAGTGCGCCGACGGTGGCGACCAGGCCGCCGATCCCGATGCCGGTGAGGCATCGCAGGATGCCGAAGGTGGCGACGTTGGGGGCGAGCGCGGTCGCGCCCATCCCGATCGAGAACCACACGATGTTCATGAGCATCATCCGGCGTCGACCGACACGGTCGCCGAACGTGCCGGCGATGAACGCGCCGACCATCATGCCGATCAGTGCGTACGAGCCGAGCGCGCCTGCGGTGCCGGGGCTGAGCTCACCCAGCTGGGATGGGTCGTCGAGCAGGGTCGGCAGCACGGTGCCGTAGACGACGAGGTCATAGCCGTCGAAGACGATGGCTATCGCGGCGAGGGTGACGATCCAGAGCACGCTGCGGCGATGCTCGGGACCGTTCCAGGTCGTGGGTGCATTCATGGGGCTGCCTCCGTGGTTGGTGTGCTGGGAGACAATCCTGCTGCTATGTGGGGTCGATCACATCCGGGCTATGCCCAGTCCTGACCAAGGGCGCTTTTGAGAGCGGGCGGCGTGTGATTGATAAACAGCCCGCAGCCGCTCAGCTCTCCGAGCGGCTACGCCGCAACAACTCCTGAACACTGATCTGCGCGCCGTCGCCGTCACTGTCGGATCGGGCGTGCCGATCGGTGGCGCGACGACGACCCTCGGCCGCGTTCGACCGGTCGGAACCGGACGCGTCACGTTGCCCGGCGGGTCCACCGTCGGCGTCCTGACGGTCGCCGTTGAACCCCTTCGCGTTGGACGAGGGCGCGTTGGCAGATGGCGCGTCGGCCGGGGACATGTTGCGTGGTGGCGTCGATTCGCCGAGCCCGCGGTCCATCGGTGACCGCCCGGGGCGCTGCGGCTCGGGGCGCTGTGAGTCGGAACGCTGTGAGTCGGGGCCACGACGCTGCGCCTCGGGTGCGAGCGACGCCGCGAGCGGTCGTTTGCCGGTCGAGTCGAGACTCGGTCGCCGACCCAGCGCCGAATCGCCACCAGGCGGCGGCGTCGGCGGCTGCGGAGCGCGCGGCGCTGTTCGCGGCGGCTGCGGTGCGTTCGGGGCAGCGGGTGCCGCCGGCGCGGCGGGGGTCGACGAGCCGGTGGGGGACACCGGGGCGGCCGGGCGGCCGGAGTCGTCACCCATCCGGATTCCGCCTGCGCCGAGTCGCCAGCCACCCGTGTCGGGGCGGTCCGACCGCGACTTCGTCAGCCGGGAGAAGGTCGGTGTCGGTCGGGCCGGTGGCCGTGCATCCGTCGACGGCGGGGTCGGGTCCGTTCCGGCCGGGACCGGGGGTCCCTCCGGCCGGGCGGGTCGCTGCGGTGCGGCCGGGGACGGGCCCGGGGTCGGACGGTTCGGCGGTGTCGCCGGGCGCTGCGGCCGTTCGGCGCCGCGCGCCGACCCTCGGCCGGCAGTGGCCGCGGATGCCGCGACACTCGCGGTCCGCGGGGCCGCGCGCATGGCCGATGTCGGTGCCTCGGCCACCAGGGTGCCCGCCGACCGGTTGTGCGCGGCCACGGCCTGGTCGCGCATCTCGTCGGGTTCGTCGTCCAGGATGGTCTCGCCGAGGCCGATCTTCTGCTGCATCGCACGCATCCAGCGCGGCGCCCACCAGCAGTCGTCGCCGAGCATCTTCATCACCGACGGCACCAGCAGCATGCGGATGATGGTGGCGTCCAGGATGAGCGCCGCGATCATGCCGTAGGCGATGTACTTCATCATCACGATCTCGGACAGACCGAAGGCGCCGGTGACCACCACGAGGATCGCGGCGGCCGCGGTGATGATGCGCCCGGTGTGGGCGGTACCGAGGCGGACGGCCTCGGTGGTGCTCGCGCCCTTCTGTCTGGCTTCGACCATTCGGGACATCAGGAATATCTCGTAGTCGGTCGACAACCCGAAGATGATCGCGATGATCAGCACCAGGACGGCCGCGAACAGCGGGCCGGGGGTGAAGTTCGCGATCTCCGCGCCGTGTCCGTCGACGAAGATCCAGGTCAGGATGCCGAGTGTGGCGCCGAGTCCCAGGGCGGTCATCAGCGCGGCCTTGATCGGCAGCACCAGCGAGCCGAACTGCAGGAACATCAGGAACCCGGTGACGAGCACGAGCAGCACCGCCATCAGCGGCAGCCGCGACATCAAGGCGTCGATCGAGTCCTGCGTCAGCGTCGGGGTGCCGGCCACCCACATCGTGAGGCCCTGGGTGTCGATCGCGCGGAGGTCGTCGATCGCCGGGGCCGCCGTGTTGCGGTCCACCAGGCCGGCCGACATCTGGATGATCTGCGGGCCGTTGTCGCCATACTGGCCGGTGAGTGCGCCACCGTCGGACGACGGACTGAACTCCTTGGTGAAACCGGGGATCTGGTTGGCCTCGTCGGCGATCTGCTGGATCTTCTCGCCGCTGCCCCCGTCGTTCGGATCGTAGGCGATGACCAGCTTGATCTCTTCGGTGCGCTCGGTCGGGAAGTACTCGTCGAAGTTCTCCTGCGCCACCCGGTTCGGATTATCCGGCGGCAGATACGCCTCACTGATGCCGCCGAACTTGATCCCGCCGAACGGGATGGTCAGGACCAGCAGCAGCAGGATCGTCGGGACGGCCGTGGCGACCGGGTGTTGCATGACCCATCCGGCCAGTCGGCCCCAGAATCCGTTCTCGATCTCCTGCTTGGTCTTGGTGCGCCGCAGGAACGGCAGACCGAGTGCGTCGATGCGGGGGCCGAGGATGGACAGGATCGCCGGGAGCACGGTGATCGACAGGATCGCCGCGAGCGACACGGACGCGATCGCGCCGTAGGCCACCGACTTCAGGAAGCCCTGCGGCATGATCAGCAGACAGGCCAGGGCGGCGACGATGATGGTCGCCGAGAAGACCACGGTCTGCCCGGCCGTCATCACGGTTCTTCGTACCGCGGCCTTCGTCGAATAGCCCTCCGCGAGTTCCTCACGGAAGCGGCTGACGATGAACAACCCGTAGTCGATCGCGATGCCGAGGCCGATCAGCGTGACCACCGATTGCGCGAAGATGTTCAGCTCGGTGGCCTGCGCGAGCATCTTCATGATGCCCAGCGACCCGGCGATCGTGAGACCGCCGATGAGGACCGGCAGGCACGCTGCGATCACCCCGCCGAAGATGAAGAACAGCATGATCGCCACCAAGGGCAGGGCGATCACCTCGGCACGGTGGATGTCCTTGTCCATGCCGTCGGCCATACTGCCGGCTACCGGTTGCAGGCCGGCGAGCTCGAAGGTGGTGCCCTCGAGGTTGAACCTCTCCGGGATGTCGTCGAAGAACGGTTCGATGGTCTGGTAGTTGTTCAGGACCGTGGTGTCGTCGTTGCCGGTGACGCCGATGCTGATGAACGCGTGGCGACCGTCGTCGGTGAAGGTGCGTTCCCGGATCGTCGCCTGCGCGGCCTGCGACGTCGCGGTCTGGTCGCGCAGATAGAACGGGTCGATGATGCCCGGGTCCTCGCGGTTGACGATGTCGCCGTGCTGGGCGATCAGATCGTCGACGAAGTTCTCCACCTTCGCGCCGAATTCCGGATCGTCGACGGTGGTGCCCTCGGGAGGAGTGACCAGCAGGATGACGTCGGAGCGGTGATCACGGCCCAGCGCGGTGTCGGCGACCACCGATCCGGCAACCGACTCCGAGGTCGGGTCGAACCAGCCGCTCTGGCTGAGGTACTTGCCGAGGTCGAGGCCGTACAGGCCCAGCCCGCCCATGAGCGCGATGAGAACCGCGATCACGGCGAAGCGCATTCGAAAGACGAATGTGCCGATCGCTCCGAACACGCCTTGTTCCTTTCTCGGTCGCGGGCCCTGTCCTTGCCGGCGGGGTCTTGGCCGGTGGTGTCCCGGTCGGCCGGACGGTCGTGGGGGTGGTGACTAGCGGGATTCTTACAAGCGGTCCTGAGGGATCCCTGAGTCCGACCGGGCCTCTCCGGCCCTGATCAGTGCAGCAGTGCCTGCAGTGGCCGGAACGGTGTGAGCCACGCCCCATCGTCGGGCAGCGAGTCGAGACCGATTCGCGGCAATGGCTCCCGGAACACCGCCGGGATGTCCTCCAGGTCGACGAACTCCAACTCCTCGGTGCTCAGTGCCCAGCTGACGTGTTCGCGGAACCCGATCACGGTGACCGGGATCCCGTCGGCCGCCACTTCGAGCAGCGGCTCCCGGAACGCCTGGCCGTCGGCCGAGGCCACGATGAGGCCAGCTAGTCCCACAGTGTGCCTGCGAAGTGCGATGTGGTCGAGCATGTCGCTGTCCACATCACTGTCGTCGGCCAGTTTCGGCTTCGCGAAGACGGCATATCCGACGTTGCGGAGGGCGTCCACCCACGGCCGGACGACGTCGGCGCTGCCCGGCACGATGTTGGTGAACACGGTCGCCTCGGGCTCGACGGTCGCCGGCCCGCCCGCCGCCGAGATGTCGGCGGTGCGTGACAGCAACCAGCGTCCGAGGGCGTCGAACCGGGGACGGTGGGCCGCCGTGGGCCGCCCACCGAGGATCGCGCCGAGCCCCATGTCCATGTTCGGGGCGTCCCACACCAGCAGGACCCGGGGCGTGCCGCTCTGCCCGGAGACGGTGTCGGCGAACCGGTTCGGCGGCGCGGATTCGGCTGCCCCGTCTGCGATGACGTCGTCGCTCATGCTCCGCCGCTTTCGGTCGGTCGAGAAGGGGACGGTTGGGGCCGAACATATACGAACTCGTTCACCGCGCGGCCCTCTCGTTCGGCGCGTCCCTCGAATTTGGTGGTGGGACGGGCGAGCAGGATGGGGGCGCCGGTGGTCGCCTGGACGACGTGCGGGCGGTCGCGGTGCTGGGTGGCGAGATGCTCGGCGATCCATTCCGCATACCCCGCATGGTCGGTCGCGATGTGCAGGACCCCGCCGGGCTTGAGCCGGTCGGCCATCAGCTCCAACGTCCCGCTCTGGATGAGGCGGCGTTTGTGGTGGCGTGATTTCGGCCACGGATCCGGGAAGAACACCCGGATCCCGGTCAGCGACTCCGGTCGGAGCAACTCGGTCAGGACCACCACGGCGTCCCCGCGCACCATCCGGACATTGGTCAGACCACCTCGGTCGACGAGCCCGAGCAGCTGCGCGAGGCCCGGCTTGTAGACCTCCACCGCGAGGACATCGACGTCGGGTTCCGCGGTCGCCATCGCCGCGGTCGAGATCCCGGTGCCGCTGCCGATCTCCAGGACGGCGGGTGCGGTGCGCCCGAACAGCGTCGGAAGGTCCAGGGGTTCTTCGGGGATGCGGTCGGTTCCGATGGCGAGATCGCGGCCCAGCCGCGGCCACAATTCCTCCCAGTTGCGCTGCTGCCCCGTCGTCAGGGTGCCGCGACGGAACCGGAAACTGGTCACCCGCGGATACAGCCGTGACTGGTCGACGCTTTCGCTCACCCGACCATCGTTGCGCATCAGGTGGGTTTCAGGACAGTCGGCACCGCTCCCGGCGCCGTGACATGCGGCCCGCTCGCTTCGCTCCCGGCGCCGTGACATGCGGCCCGCTCGCTTCGCTCCCGGCGCCGGTCCCACCTGTGATCACGCGCACGACATCGGGCCGCCCGGACGCTACATTTCCAGGCATGCCGCACGACGAGACGACCGCGCAGGACAGCGCGCTGGCGCGCCTCGCGGAGTCCGGGCGCCTGGCCGAGGTCGTCGACGTCGCGTCGCCCGTGCGGGCCGACCTCGACGCGGCCGCCCGCCGCTACACCCGGCCCCTGCACGTGCGGGTGTCCGGGCGTCCCGGCAGCGGACGCGACACCTGTGTACGGGCGCTTGGTGCGCGACTGGCGGTGTCGGCCGCGCGCGACGGCGCGTCCGACGACGACGCCGACCTGTGGGTTCACGTCCTCACCGGCCCGGCTCGGCACGCCGATCGCGATGTCCTCGACACCCTGCCCACCGACCGGACACTGGTACTGCTCGGCAAATCCGACACCCACCGCGACCGGCAGGTGGCCGACGCGGTCGCCGCCGAGTGCGCCGAGGGGATCGGCCGCCCGGTCCACCCGGTGTCGGCGCTGCTGGCGTGCGCCGACGTCACCGAGGCCGAACTGACCCTCCTGCGGCGGATGTCGGCAACCGGCGAGTCCGTACCCGTGATGTCGGGTGGCTTTCTGGCAGTCGGCGCCGACGACGAACGGTCGACGCGCGCCTCGCTTCTGCGTGGTCTCGATCGGGCCGGTATCGGAATCGCGCTCGACCTGTTGGCCCGCGAGCCCGACGCCGGCACCGACTATGACCCCGCCGAGATAAATGGGGCGCTGTGGGCTCGCAGCGGATTCGATGACCTGATCCCGGTCATCCGAGGCTGTATGGAGCCCGTCCGACAGTGGCGGTTGGTCGAGCTCCGCGCCCGCCTGGAGATCGTCGCCGCCCGCGGCCGTGATCGCGACGCGGTGGAACACCTCCTGCAACAGGCGCACCGGCCCGCGACGGAGGTGGCGTGATGACGACGACCGCGTCCGCCGGTGACGTGCGAGCCGAGGTGGCCGCCCTGACCGGATTCGATCCCGAAACGATGGTCGGGCCGGGCACCGACGTCGCGGTATTCGGGATCGGCGGGACCGGGGTCCGCAGCCTGGTGTCGGCGTGCCGCCGGGTCGATGCCGGTGTCGCGGTCGACGTCGGGCGCAGCGTCGACCACCCCGACGACAGTGCCGTCGGGGTTGCCTTGCTGGTGGTCGACCCGACGTCGTCGGTGGGAGCCGAGGAACGGGCGCTGCTCGACGACCTGCGCGTGCGGTTCGGCGTCGTCGCACTCGTCTGCACCAAGATCGACGCGTTCTGGGACTGGCCACGCATCCTCCGCGCGCATCGCGCGACGCTCGACCCGCGTGCGGAGGTGCCGGTGTTCGCGGTGTCGTCGGTGATCGCCCTCGACGACGCGACCGCGGATTCCGGCATTCCCGGACTGCTGGAGTGGGTCGACGACGAGCTGCACGCCCCGCCCGCGGTGCGTCGTGAACGTGCTCGTCTCGGCGCTGCCCTCGCGGCGCTCGGTCGGGCCGAGGACGCGCTGATCGCCACCGCCGACGATCGTGGCGTCGACACCGACGAACTGGTGCGCCGCCGACGGGCCCTCGCCGACACCCGCGACCGCGGTCGCGCGGACCGCCTCGCAGCCGCCCGCGCCGGCCTCGCCCGCGTCCGCAGCGAGTCGTACGCCGGCGTCGCAGTCGGCACCCGCGCGCTGGCCGCCGAGGCCACCACCCAGTCGTCCCAGCTCACCGCCAGGACCGGGGGAGACTTCGTTCGATGGCTCACCGACGAGACCGTCATGCTGCGCGACCGGGTGGATGCCGCCACCGACGAACGCCTCGACGAGGTCCGCGCGTCCGCCCTGCTCGGCATCGACGCGTCGCCGGCGGAACCGGGACCGGCCCGCGCCGACGACATCACCGGCCCGCCATTCGAACGGCCCGTCCCGTCACGACGGCGCAGTGGCGAGGATGCGCTGCTGGTCCTGATCGGTGCGTCCACCGGGCTCGGCATCGGGAGGCTGATCGTCGCCCCGATGGCATCGGTCCAGACCCTGCAGTGGGTGAGCATGCCGCTCACCCTCGTCCTGGGCGTCCTCGTCGCGGCGCTGGTCATCCGGGTGCGCCGGACCGCCACCGTGCGCGTCGACCTGCGGAACTGGGGCAGCGAGGTCCTGAACGAGACCCGCGGTCGTCTCGAGCATCGGGTCGGGGCGCGCGTCGCCGCAGCTGAACCGGCCCTGATCAGCCAGATCAGCCGGTTCCACGAACGGCGTGCGCGTCAGGCGGCTGCCGAGATCGTGGCGATCGACGAACAAGTGCGCGCGCAGCGAGCGGGTGCGACCGCACACGCCGACCGCGAGCGCCTCGCGCGGCTGCGCGCCGCCCGAAGCGAGCTGCTGCGGTCGGATGCCGCAACCGGTTCGGGCAGTCGTTGAGCAATTCGGTGGAACCGATCGGCGCCCCGGCGCGTCCTACCATCAAGGTGGCGTGCGGCAGAGTCGGCGACCTGGCGAAACGGCGACATGGCGAAACGGCGACATGGCGAAACGGCGACATGGGAGAGGAGAGCGTGATGGACATGTCATTCCTGGGGGGAGACGCGCTCGGGGACGATCCATCCGGCGACCGGGTGTCGATCGACACCGACGGTGCGGTCGCGGGTCGGCACGAGGCGGGCGCGGTCTTCGACCTCGCCGACGACTCGACGTCGCCCGACGACCACCTGTGGATTCACGCTGACGGGCGTATCTGGGATCTCGGGCCGGCCGATGTCGACACCGACGACGACGGCATCCGTGATTCGCTGACCAGGACCGGAGACGGCGGCATCACCGTCTACACCGACACCGACCGCGACGGCCAGGTCGACAAGATCACCGACGTCGACACCGAGGGCGTGTTCTCCTCCCGCGTCCTGGATCCGGCCAGCGGCACGTGGAAGTCCACCGACACCGGCCGGCTCGGCTGATCGGGGTCGGGCGTTCGCATCCGCCAACGACAGATGTCGTGATGTGGGATTCACCCCATCTGGATCACCCCGGTACCTAGCGGGCGCTCGGTGAACGTATCCTGTGGTGACGACGACATCGCGACGGCTCTGCATCGCGCCGTCACCTCGGAGGAGAACTGCTCATGACCTCAGCCACCATTCCCGGCCTGGACCCCAACACCGCCCCGACGAAACACGCCGGACTGCTGGCGTGGGTCGCCGAGATCGCGGAGCTGACACAGCCGGAACGGGTCGTGTGGTCCGACGGCAGTGATGCGGAATGGGATCGCCTCACCCAGCAGCTGGTCGACGCCGGCACCCTGATCAAGCTGAACGAAGAGAAGAAGCCCAACTCCTTCCTCGCCCAGTCCGACCCCGCCGATGTCGCGCGCGTCGAATCCCGGACCTACATCTGCTCGAAGACCGCCGAAGACGCCGGCCCCACCAACAACTGGGTCGATCCGGCCGAGATGCGCGCCACCATGAACGGGCTGTACCGCGGATGCATGCGCGGGCGCACCATGTTCGTCATCCCCTTCTGCATGGGCCCGCTCGGCTCCGACGACCCCAAGCTGGGCGTCGAGATCACCGACTCCGAGTACGTCGTCCTGTCCATGAAGATCATGACCCGCGTCGGTCCCCAGGTCCTCGAACTCCTCGGCGAGGACGGATTCTTCGTGAAGGCGCTGCACTCCGTCGGCGCCCCGCTCGAGCCCGGCCAGGCCGATGTCCCGTGGCCGTGCAACTCCGAGAAGTACATCTCGCACTTCCCCGAAGACCGGGAGATCTGGTCGTTCGGTTCCGGTTACGGCGGCAACGCGCTGCTCGGCAAGAAGTGCTACGCGCTGCGCATCGCGTCGGTCCTCGCCCACGACGAGGGCTGGCTCGCCGAGCACATGCTGATCCTGAAGCTGACCAGCCCGGAGAAGAAGGTCTACTACGTCGCGGCCGCGTTCCCGAGTGCCTGCGGCAAGACCAACCTCGCGATGATCCAGCCGACCATTCCCGGCTGGGAGGCCGAGACCGTCGGCGACGACATCGCCTGGATGCGTTTCGGCGACGACGGTCGTCTGTACGCGATCAACCCCGAGTTCGGCTTCTTCGGTGTCGCACCGGGTACCAGCGACGACTCGAATCCCAACGCGATGAAGACCATCGAGGCGGGCAACACCCTGTACACCAACGTCGCACTCACCGACGACGGAGACATCTGGTGGGAGGGCATCGGCGGCGAGAAGCCGGCTCACCTCACCGACTGGCTCGGCAACGACTGGACGCCCGACTCCGATCACAAGGCCGCCCACCCGAACTCGCGCTACTGCACCCCGCTCGACCAGTGCCCGTCGCTGGCCAAGGAGTGGGATGACCCGCAGGGCGTGCCGATCTCGGCGATCCTGTTCGGTGGCCGCCGCAAGACCACCGTCCCGTTGGTGACCGAGGCCCGCGACTGGCAGCACGGCGTGTTCATGGGCGCCACCGTCGGTTCCGAGCAGACCGCCGCGGCCGAGGGCAAGGTCGGCACCGTGCGCCGCGACCCGATGGCGATGCTGCCGTTCCTCGGCTACCACGTCGGCGACTACTTCGCCCACTGGCTGGATCTCGGCAAGAACGCCGACGCCCAGAAGCTGCCGAAGGTCTTCTACGTCAACTGGTTCCGCCGCGGCGACGACGGCCGCTTCCTGTGGCCCGGCTTCGGCGAGAACAGCCGCGTGCTGGAGTGGATCGTCGGTCGCATCGAGGGCAAGAACGAAGGTGTCTCCACCCCGGTCGGCATCGTCGCCAAGCCAGAAGAAATCGACATGGCGGGTCTCGACGACCTGCCCGCCGAGGACGTCGCGGCCGCGCTTGCGGTGAACGCCGACGAGTGGCGCCAGGAGATCCCGCTGATCGAGGAGCTCTTCGAGTTCGTCGGCGACAAGCTGCCGAGCTCGCTGCAAGATGAGCTGGATCAGCTGAAGCAGCGATTGTCCTGACGTAAGCTCACCTCCCAGCGCAAGCGACGGAGGCCGACAGAACCCAAAAAATCGCCGAGAGAACCCAGCCCGTCTCCGGGCTGGGTTCACTCGGCGTAAATCTGGGTTCTCTCGGCGATTTTTTGGGTTCTGTCGGCGCGAAAGGGGTCGGCCTCCGTGTGGCGGGTTGCGTTGGCAACCATGCGGTAGGGTGCCGACCATGAGAATTCGCCTGTGGGGGGCGGCGCTCGTGTCTGCGTGTGCCGTAGCTGTTTCGACGATGTCAACCGGTGTGGCCGCGGCCGCCCCATCCGACGTCGTTGCGCTGTACCGGGATTCCACGATCGTCGGTGCGGTACCCACGTTTGGCGGGATCTCTGGGCTCGACCGCACCGGAAACGGTACGTACGTGCTGATCTCCACCGACGTCGGGCGCTTCGGTCCGGCGCGGACGTACAACGCCCACATCCCGTTCCTGTCGAGTGAGGGATTCACGGCAGGCGGCCGGATCACCGGCGCCGGCACCGTCTTCGGGCCGAACAATCTCCCGATCCTGCCGGGCGGGGCGCAGTTCGAGGGCATCCGCCGCGTCGGTGACGGATTCGTGGTCGCCGGGGGCGGCAATCACCAGTTCGTCCGGCTGACCGGCCCCATCGGCAATCATGTCCGGGATCTGCCGCTCCCGGCGGCCTACCGGGTCACCCCCAAGAGCGGCCTGAACGGCCAGCGCGGGCTCACCGGCGTGGCCGTCGCCCCGGGCGACCGCATCAGCGCGATCACCGCGGGCGGCCTCAAGCAGGACCGGCCGACCTCGGCGCGGCTGATCACCTGGGCGGGCCGCGGAACGTCGGAGCACGTCTACCGCACCGACCGCGGCAATGTCGCCGCCGACGTCATCGCGGTGAACAACACCGACTATCTGGTCCTCGAACGCGGCGGCGGCCGGGCCGCCCGCATCTACTGGACCACCACCAGCGGGGCCACGCCGGTCGGCGGCAAGCAGAAACTGTCCGGCCGCGAGACCCCGATGCGTAAGAAGCAGATCTTCTCGACCGCACCGCTGCCGCGTCTCGCCGCCGGCAACATGTCGGGATTGGCTTGGGGCAACTGGCTTCCGGAACGCAGCTCGCACGCCTACCGGGCTCGGGTGCTGTACGTGGTGACCAATGACATGTTCGCCGGTCCGACCCGGGTCCACGGCCTCGAGGTGCACCTGCCCAAGCGGTGAGCCGGGTCCCGGTCCGTCGGCCGAATGACCCGCGGGCACACCTCGGGGTGGTCTCAGGGATATTCCCGATGGCCATCCGTCCCGAAGTCATGGCACCGTTGATGCCATGACATCGGCTCATACGGAGGGTTCAGCCCTCGACACCCGGACCGTCGCCGCCGGAGCGGCAGATCTGACCAAGGTCTACGGCACGGGTGACACCGTCGTCGAGGCCCTGCGCGGCGTCAGCATCGAGTTCGCCGCCGGCGAGTTCACCGCCATCATGGGGCCCTCGGGCTCGGGGAAGTCGACGCTGATGCACTGCCTCGCCGGGCTCGACGTGGCCACCGACGGTCGTGTGCACATCGGTGACGTCGACCTCACCGGCCTGTCGGACAAGGCGATGACCGAGTTGCGGCGCGACCGCATCGGTTTCGTGTTCCAGTCGTTCAACCTCGTGCCCACCCTCACGGCCGCCGAGAACATCACCCTGCCCGTCGACATCGCCGGCCGCGACATCGACAAGGAGTGGTTCGACACCGTGATCGACCGGCTCGGCATCGCCGACCGCCTCGATCATCTGCCCAGTGAGCTTTCCGGCGGGCAGCAGCAGCGGGTGGCGTGTGCCCGCGCCCTCGTCGGGAAACCGGAGATCATCTTCGGCGACGAACCGACCGGCAACCTCGATTCACGGTCCTCCGGTGAGGTCCTGGAGATCCTGCGTGCGGCCACCGACGAGTTCGGGCAGACCGTCGTGATCGTCACGCACGATCCCCGCGCCGCGTCCTACGCCGACCGTGTCGTCTTCCTCGCCGACGGGCAGATCGTGCGGCAGCTCGCCCGCCCGTCCGCCGACGACGTGTTCGAGGTGATGAAGAACCTCGACGGTGCTCCCACTGACGCCGCCCCCGCCGATGCCGGGACGGCTGCCTCCGGTGATGACACCACCGGGCCGAAGCACGCCGCCACCGAGTCCCACCCGTACGAGGTGCACTGAGATCATGGCCTCGTCGTCGGTGATGCGCCGGGTGTCCCTGCGGAACCTGCGCGCACACAAGCTGCGGCTCTTCCTCACCGTCTTCTCGATCGTGCTCGGCACCTCGTTCGTCGCCGGCTCGATCGTGTTCACCTCCACCGTCTCCAAGGCGTTCAACGACATCTTCGACTCGGCCGCGCCCGGCGTCGCTGTGCAGATCACGCCGGACAGCAATCAGTCACCCGGCGTGCCGCTCTCGGTGATGGACGACCTGAACGCGCAGAAGCAGCAGCTAGGGATCGACCGGATCGTCGCGGACTACTCCGGGTCGGTCACCATCGCCAACTCGGAGGGCAAGGCACTGCAGACCGGCGGCGCGCCGAGCGTCGGCACCGCCTATCTGCCGCCGGACGAAGCGCTGTCGCCGGACACCAGCAAGATCCTCCCCGGTGGTCGCGGGCCGACCAACGCCGGTGAGGTGGCGATCAACACGTCGGCCGCCGAGGACGCCGGCCTCGAGGTCGGCTCACGAACCCAGCTCGTCGTGGGGCAGGGATCCGCCGCGCCGCGAGAGGTCACCGTCGTCGGCCTGCTCGACCTGCCCGGCTCCACCGGCGGCTACGTGAACGTCCAGTTCGACGAGGCGACCGCCCGCACCCTGTTCTCCGACGGGGAACACGCCGCGACCCTCGACATGTCCGCGGTGCAGGGCGTCACCCCCGAACAGCTGCAGGAGCGGGTGGCGGCCACCCTCCCGCCGGACACCTACGACGTGCGCACCGGCGATCAGGTCCGCCAGGACCAGAAGGACCAGGTCAACGAGTTCCTGACCATCTTCACCACGATCCTGTTGGCGTTCGCCGCGATCGGACTCATCGTCGGCACGTTCATCATCTACAACACCTTTTCGATGATCGTCGCGCAGCGGAACCGGGAGCTGGCCCTGCTGCGTGCGGTGGGCGCGAGCCGGCCGCAGGTCTCGCGGTCGGTGCTGTTCGAGGCGTTCGTGGTCGGCGTGATCGGCGGGGCCGTCGGCCTGGCCATCGGCATCGGCCTGGCCGCGCTGCTGCAGGCGTTCACCGCGGCATCGGGACTGCCCGAGGCGCCACTGCAGATCGGGGTGCCCGCGGTGGCGGCCGCGCTGTTCGTCGGCGTCGTGGTGACGATGGTCAGCGCGTGGGTCCCGGCGGTCCGGGCGGCACGCGTCCCACCCGTGGAGGCCATGCGGGCCGGAATGGCCGAAGGATCGGCCCCGCTGCGGACACGCACCCTCATCGGGCTCATCGTCGGCGTGATCGCACTGGCCGCCATCATCATCGGTGCGATGGGCGAAGGTGTCGGGCCGGCCGTCGCGGTCGGTGCCGGCGCCGCCGGCGCCATCGCCGCCGTGATCCTGGCCGGACCGGCGCTGTCCCGGCCGGTCGTCGGCGCCCTGGGGACGGTGATCGGTGCACCGTTCGGTCGGATCGGCCGCCTCGCCCGCACCAATGCGACCCGCAATCCGCGGCGGACCGCGGCCACCGCGTTCGCACTCACCCTGGGCCTGATGCTGGTCGCGGTGATCGGCACGCTCGGTACCTCGTTCAAGGGCACCATCGACGACGCGGTGGACACCGGCATGACCGCCGAGTTCATCGTCGTCGGCAGCAATCAGATGCCGATCCCGGAGGCGGTCGCCGATGTGGTCGCCGACGTCGACGGGGTCGGGACGTCGCTGAGTTTCGGCATGATCCAGGCGACCGTCGACGGACAGGGCGTCTTCGGGTACGGGGCGGTCGGTGGACAACCCGCCGACGTCGCGGTCCTGGACATGCGCGACGGCGCCTCTGATCAGCTGCCCGCCGACGGCATGTTCGTCAGTGAGCGCACCAGCCAGGAGCGGGGCTGGAACCGTGGCGACGTCGTCACCTTCACCGGACCGACCGGCGAAGAGGTGCCGGTCACCGTCGCCGGCGTCTACGCCGACAACGAGGCACTGCAGCCGTGGATGGTGGGTCCGGAGGTCTACGACCGCCTGGTCCCGGCGTCGGCGCAGATGAGCGCGATGATCTTCGTGGCGCCCGCCGCGGGGGTGTCGCCGGATGAGTTGCGCACCAACCTGGAGGACGCCACCGCGTCCTACCTCACGGTCCAGATCCAGGACCGCACCGAGTTCAAGAGCGCGGTGTCGAGCCAGATCGACCAGATGCTGGCGACGCTCTACGCGATGCTCGGCCTGGCGCTGCTGATCGCGGTCCTGGGGATCGTCAACACCCTCGCGTTGTCGGTGGTGGAGCGCAAACGGGAGATCGGCATGTTGCGGGCCGTCGGCATGCTGCGGTCGCAGGTACGTCGCAGCATCTATCTGGAATCGGTGCTGATCGCCATCTTCGGTGCGTTGCTCGGGGTGATCCTGGGCACCGTCATCGGGGTCGCGTTGGTGCGCACGCTGGCGAAGTGGGGGCTCGGGGCCCCGGTCCTGCCCTGGGATCTGATCCTGATCACGCTGATCGCGTCGGCCGTGGTCGGGGTGCTGGCCGCCCTCTGGCCGGCGGTCCGGGCGGCACGCACCAGGCCGTTGGAGGCCATCGCCGAGGCCTGAGTCGACCGCAGTGACACAATCGGTCGCATGACTCGACCCCCCGACGAACCCTGGGACCCCAACCGCGAGAGTCCGGAGACGCGGCGTTTCGAGCCCTCCGACGAGACGGCCTATGACGGCGGTGACGACACCGCCGCCTACGGGCCCACCGACGAGATCCCGGGTCAGCGCGGGCCGCAGCAGCCCCCGCCGAATCAGCCTCCACCGAATCAACCCCCGCCGCAGACGGCCGCCTATCCCGGGCCGTACGACGCCCCGCAGGCCTACACCGAGGCGTCGTCCTACGGTCCCGGGTACGGCGGGCCGATGCCGCCGGAGCAGCCGCCGTCGAAGAACACCGGACGCACGGTGGGCCTCGCGCTGGCGGTGCTCGGCGCACTGGTCGTGGTGGCGCTCGTCGGGGTGCTGATCGCGCGTGGCGGCACCGACGACTCAGGCGGCACCGCGGCCGGCGGTGCGTCGTCGTCGACCACCGCCACGACCTCCGACGAGTCGACCACCACGACGACCACCACCACGACGACACCCGAGGAAACCACCACGACACCTCCGCCCGAGCCGCCGGGGCAGGTGACCTATCAGCTCACGGGCAACGGCGATGTCGTCGGCATCCGGTACCTCAACCAGGGCAGTTCGGTGGTGGTGGCCGCGGCGGGTACGCCGTGGACGCAGGCCGCGACCGTGGCCGGGTCGTCGGCGGAGATCACCGCGATCGTGCTCCGCGGACCGGTGACCTGCAACATCCTGCGCGGCGGGGATCTGCTGGCGTCGTCGACGAGCCGCGGCGGACCGCTGCGGTGCGCGGCGACGCTGAACTGACCATCGCTTGAGTGCCGGGCGATACCAACCTTCCGGATGGTAAAGTTCGGCGGGTGTCGTCCGAATCCCGCACCCGAATACTCTCCGGCGCGCTCGACCTGCTGCGTGAGGGTCAGAGCATCTCGCTGGAGAGTGCTGCCCAACGCGCCGGGCTGACCAAACCGGGCCTGATGTATCACTTCCGGACCAAAGAGGCCCTGATGGTCGCGCTCGTCGACCATGTGATCGATCGGTGGGAGCGGGAACTGTCGGCTGCGGCGGGAGCGCCGGCCGCGGAGGTCTCGGCCGTGGAACGCATTCGCGCATACGCGGAGTTCTCCCTGACCGCGGATTTCGACGAATCCGACGTGGTCATGCTGGCCGATCCGCGTCTGCGAGCCACCCTCTCGGCACGGTGGGAAGAGCGGATTGCCCCATTGGTGGCGATTCCTGCGGACGTCCCGAGCGGCATGCGGGGCCGGTTGCTGGCTGTTCGGCTGCTGGCGGACGGGGTGTGGGTGGCGAGCGCGACCGATGTTCTCGACCCTGACGCCGCGGACCGGGAACTGGTCCGCGGGGTTGTCGACGACCTGCTCGGAGGATCCGAATGAGACGCTGGGCACTGTTGGTGGCCGCGATCGTGTGTGAGGTGGCGGGGTCGCTCTCCTTGAAGGCTGCCCTCGACAATCCCGCCTGGTACGTGGTCGTCGCGGTCGGGTACGTCACCGCGTTCGTGTTGATCGCGGCCGCGCTGCGTGCCGGGATGGGAATCGGTGTCGCCTATGGCATCTGGGGTGCGCTCGGTGTGGCGCTGACAGCCGTCTTCAGTTTCCTCGTCTTCGACGAGCCGCTCACCGCCGTGATGGTGGCCGGTCTGGTGCTGATCATGGCCGGCGTTCTGCTGGTTGAGTTCGGATCCCAACGCGCCCAGGCGAGATCCGCGGCAGAAGTCGAGGTCGTGCGATGACCGCCTGGATCTTCCTGACCTTCGCGATCCTCAGTGAGGTGTCCGCGACGATGAGTCTGCGAGCGGCGGTGAGCGGTTCGCGGCGGTGGTACATCGTCGTCGCGATCGGTTACGTGGTGTCGTTCGTGCTGCTGTCCGGGGCCCTCGCGAACGGTATGCCGCTCGGCGTCGCGTACGGGATCTGGTCGGCCGTCGGCGTCGCCCTCATCGCCGTCCTGGGCAAGGTCATCTTCCGGGAACCGTTGACCGTGGTGATGAGCTTCGGCATCGTCCTCATCGTCGGCGGGGTGCTCCTCGTCGAGACCGGGAGCGCGCACTGACCGGTCCAGCAGACGGGTCGATCGGGCAGCCCGCCTGATTCACCGCCTCCGCAACACGAGGACCAGGTTCGTCCCGAACACCTCACGCAGGCCGGGCACGCGCATGATCCACCACAGGCGGGACGGCAGGTACCGGGGGAAGGCCGCGACGACGTCGGCGTCGGTGACCGAATCCGCCCACCGCAAACCATCTCTCGCGGTCACCGGGAACAACGACGTGCCGAACAGATTCTTCGGCGGGTGACCATGCCTGCGCGTGTAGAGACGCGCAGCGCGATGGCCGCCGAGGTAATGCGTGAGCCCCATCTCGTGCCCACCGAACGGCCCCCACCACAGGGTGTAGCTGATGATGACGGTGCCGCCGGGCCGGGTCACGCGCAGCATCTCGTCGGCCATCTGCCATGGGCGCGAGGTGTGTTCGACGACGTTGGACGAGAACGTGACGTCCATCGACGCATCCGCGAACGGCAACTGCTGGCCGGAGCCGCGGACACCGGCGCGGTGCTCGAGGCCGCCGGCGTGCATCTCGCTCGGGTCGGGTTCGACGGAGATGTAGTGCGCGCCGAGACCGTCGAAGGCGTCGGCGAAGTAGCCGGGGCCACCGCCGACGTCGAGCACGACCGCGTCGTCGAGGGGTGCCGAATGCCAGTCGCGCACCATCACGGCGGTGTCGTCGGCGATGGCGCCGTAGAACCGGGCCGGATCGGACTGTTCGTAGCGGAAGTCGTTGAGCAGGCGGGCGGCCCGGGCGAGAGTCGCATGCCGGGCGAAGGCAGGGCGGGTCACGGGTGGCCGCGCTCCTGCCGGAGGGCGGCATCGCCGGGCCCGTCCGCGACGAAACTGCGCAGTCCCGCCATGAAGGTGTGCAGCGCGAACTCGAACTCGGTGCGCAGATCCTTGGGGAGGGCCGGCACGACGGTCGCCACATAGGGGAACTCGGCGTCATCGAGTTCCCGGTAGTGCTCGATCACGGTGGCCCGGCTGTCGGCGGTGTCGACAGCCGACTGCAGCGCATACCCGACGATCAGCCGGGCCAGCGCGTGGTCGGCCGCCGCAGCGGCGGCGGGTGAGAGCCCCGCGTCCATGAGCAGGCGGAGCGAATGCTCGTAGCGCAGCAGACCCGCCCGACCGAACCGCACCTGCCCGGCGAACAGCGCCGCGGAATGGGGGTGGTAGCGCAACACGTCGAAGGTGATGATCGCGGACCGTTCGACGACGACGTCCCACTGGTCGCCGAGATCTGCCGCGGCGATCGCGCCGAGGATGTCGGCCAGCACGTGCTCGGCGAGCCGGTTGCACAGCTCGTCCTTCCCGCCCGGGAACTGGCGGTAGAGCGTCGAGGTGGACGAGCCGAGCCGGCGGGCCAGCGCTCGCATGCCGAGGGTCTCCAGCCCGCCGTCCGCCATCAGCGCGAGAGCTTCGGTGAAGATCTCGTCGAGCGGTAGCGGTGGCCGCCCGCGGGGTGAATCCGACATGGCGGGGATCGTCCTTGCAGGTGGAGCGGCGTCTACGTCGGAGTACGAGTGGCTCGACCGAGTTTCCTCAACTACCGTTGTAGACGCCTGCACGGGTATCGGCTACAGTGTAGCCGCAACGGAGTTCTCAGCCGTAGCTCAGCAAAGGCCCTCAGGTCGGACGTGGTGTGGAGGGGATGCCGCGTACGACCTCGAGGGCTTTTGTGCGTCCTGATCGCCTACTCTGGTCGCAATGTCCGAACCGACCCACGTCCTGCTGCTCTGCTGGCGCGACACCACGCACCCGCAAGGCGGCGGCAGCGAGCGCTACCTGGAACGGGTGGGCGCCGAACTCGTCGATCGCGGCATGCGGGTCACCCTCCTCACCGCGGGCCACGACGGCGCACGGGCAGAGGAGGAGCGTGACGGCATCCGCATCCTCCGGGCCGGCGGACGGTTGTCGGTCTACCCTCGAGCACTCGCGACGATCGTCGCCGGCCGATGGGGGCGGGGCCGGTTGTCGACGATGCCGGACGTCGTCGTCGACACGCAGAACGGCATCCCGTTCTTCGCCGCCGCGGTGTCGCACGCCCCGACCGTCGTGCTGGTGCACCACTGCCACCGCGAGCAGTGGCCGGTCGCCGGTCGTCTACTCGGCCGACTCGGCTGGTTCCTGGAATCGCGTGTGTCCCCGCGGGTCCACCGCCGCAACCACTACGTGACCGTGTCCGGGCCGTCGGCGGACGAACTCGTCGCGCTCGGGGTCGCCCGCGAACGGATCTCGGTGATCCGCAACGGCATCGACCCGATCCCGACCCCTGCCACCACCGCTGGTCGAGTAGCCGCGAACGGTTCCCTTACTGCTGGTCGAGTAGCCGCGAACGAAGTGAGTGGCGTATCGAGACCTCGCTCGAACCCCAACCCGCACCCCCGCCTCTGCGTCCTCTCCCGCCTCGTCCCGCACAAGCAGGTCGAGGACGCGCTTGCCGTGGTCGCCGACCTCCGCCACGCCCGCCCCGACATCCACCTCGACGTCATCGGCGACGGGTGGTGGTCCGACGAACTACGCAGCACCGCAACACAACTCGGGGTCGACGAATTCGTCACCTTTCACGGCCACGTCGACGAGGCCCGCAAGCACGAGCTCCTCGCGCAGGCCGACATCCACCTCATGCCGTCCCGCAAGGAGGGTTGGGGTCTGGCAGTGGTGGAGGCGGCGCAACACCGTGTCCCGACGATCGGCTACCGAAGCGCGGTCGGTCTGGCGGAATCGATCGACGACGGCGAGACCGGACTGCTGGTGGACGGCGTCGCCGAATTGATCAGTGCCACACGCAAGCTCATCGACGATCCGGATGAGTCGGTCCGGCTGGGACGTAACGCGCAGGGCAAGGCCGCCGGGTACTCGTGGTCGGCGACGGCGGACGGATTCATCGACGTGTTCGACGACGTGCGCCGACGAGCGCGACAGCCACGGCGATCGATGTCGTCATCGCCCAGATGACGTGCGTGCCGATCACCGCCACACGTGCGGCCGTCGATGCGTCGACGTCGGCGATCGGGCCGGGCACCCGGTAGAGCAGCAGATCCGCCCCGTCGAACACCATTTCGGCCTCACGTGCCAGTGCTTCGGGAGGCGCGCCGTTCTCGACGACCACCCACCCCACGCCCAGATCGGCCAGCGCTCGCGCCGAACCTCCGTCGGCCAGCACCGTGTCGACGGCCGCGCCGCGTCCGGACGCCTCGTCCACGACCGCCGAATCGACCACGAGTGACCCGGAACCGGTGACCGGGGCCCGCACCATACGTGGCAGCGGATCCAGCGACGGCACATCGGCGAACGTGTACTGACGCACCGTGCCGGTCGGCCAGACCGCAACGGCACCATGGTCGGCGGAGATCCGGGTGGCGACGGCGGCCCAGTCGGGCGGGTAAGTGATGGGTGCGATCTTTCCGCCGACGCCCCAGGCGAGGTCCGGGAGCGGCGCCACGATCAGCAGGATCGCCGCGGCCAGTGCGAATCCCGACGGAACCCACCGCCGCGCGGCGGCCACCGCGGCCGCCGAGGCGACCGCGACGAACGGCACCATCAGCGCGAGGAACTTCTGGGTGTCGCGGAACAAGCCCAGTCCCGGCAGCTGCGCGGCCGCGTCCGACAGCATCTGCGCGACAGGCCCGATCGCCGCCACCGACACCGCGACGGCGGTCACCGCCGCCAGCGCAGCCAGTGCCGTGACGGCGCACGTGTCCCGGCCCCGATGACGCCACAGCCACACGGAGCCGGTCACGACGACCACCAACAGCAACGCAGTCGCCACCGCCGCCCACCAGATGGTCCGGCTGGCGGGTACGGCGTCGGCGTTCCAGATCCCGCCGAGTCCCAGGACGGTGCCGACCGTTCCCAGCCCGGGTTCCGCGCGCACCCCGAACACGGTGAACCCGCCGGAACCCGAAGTGACGGCGGCACTCCCGACCGCTGTGGCCACCAGCCACGGCAGCGCGGCGACCAGCCACGCCACCCAGACGAGCACGACGGCGAGCCACCGGCGGGCGAGGATCATGCCGACACCCGGCAGGGTCACCATCAGCAGCGCCGACAGCACCGACCCGGTCGGCGTGAAGCCGGCGACTCCGAGCGCGGCCACCAGCTGCGCCCACGGCACCCACCGGCCGTTCTCGCGCGTCCACCGACCATCCGCACGCGCAGCGTCACGCGCGGGGACACGATCGGCGCGCGTGAACCCGGAGTGACCCGCGGATCGACCGTCGCCACCCAGGATCGTCACCGCCGCGACGGCCACCCAGGAGAGCGCCGCGTAGGACACCAGCAGACTCCAGTGGCCTTGTAGGAGTCGTTCGGCCACATAGGGATTCCAGATCGCGACCACGGCGGCGACCACCGCGCCGGTTCGTCCGGCCGCGCCGACGAGCCGGTGCGCGAGCAGACCGTACCCGACGCCGGCGAACACCAGTGCTGCGAACGTGATCGCGACGACCACCGCGCCGCCATCGATCACCCCCGACAGCAGCGCAATCGCCCAGTCCTGCGGAACCGCCCGTGGCGCACCGTCTCCGATGCCCAGCGTCGTGTCGGTGACATGGCTACGCGGTGTCGACACCGCGTCCCGGTACAGCAGGTGACCGGGACGCAGCAGCGGCGCCATGATCAGGGCCGCCAGACCCGCGCCGACGGCGAAGAGCATCGGCAGCAGGTGGCGGGGCGCTGTCATGGGTCCGACGCGGGAAACCGGTCAGTAGTGGTAGGTGTCCGACGGGGCGGGTGAATGCACCGAGTCGTCGTCGTAGTCCGACACCTCGATCCCGTACGCCCGTGCCAGATCGAGGATCTTGGTCGCGCGGGCGATCCGCGGCAGATCCGAACCGTTGCGGATCTCACCGCCGTCGCGTTCGAACTCGGCGAAGAACTCCTTTGCCCAGCTGATCTCATCCTGCGACGGCGACAGCCCTTCGTTGACCGGATGGCACTGCTCGGGGGTGAGACAGATCTTCCCGGTCATGCCGAACTCCGCGCTCACCGCGGTCGCCTCGGACAGCTTCAGGGCGCTCGACCCCACGGTTGGCCCGTCGATCGCGCTGGGTAGGTGAGCCGCCTTGGCGGCGATGGTGAATCTCGACCGCGCGTAGGCGAGGGTGGCCGGGTTGTCGCCGAACCCGGTGTCGCGACGGAAGTCGCCGATGCCGAAGGCGAGCCGGAAGGTGCTCTTCGCCGAGGCGATCTCGCTGATCCGTTCGAGCCCGCGGGCGGTTTCCACCAGCGCGACGATCGGGACGTCGGGGAGCCGTTTGGCGGTCTCGGTGACGTGGTCGACGGATTCCACCATCGCCAGCATCACCCCGCCGACGGACGTGCTCGCCAACGCGTCGAGATCGTCGGCCCACCACGGGGTCCCGAAACCGTTGACCCGGACCCAGTCCGAATGACCGGCGTTCATCCAGTCCACCACGTGCCGGCGGGCGTCCAGTTTGTCCTTCGGCGCCACGGCATCCTCGATGTCGAGGACGACGATGTCGGCACGGGATCGGTGGGCCGCCTCGAAGCGGCCGGCCTGCGTTGCGTTGACCAGCAGCCAACTACGCGCCAGCACCGGGTCGATGCGGAAACCGAGCGGATCGGATTCGGCGCCGGCGGCGTCCTGGGTCGGGTTCTGGTCGTACATCTCCGGCGTTCTCACTCCTGCGGCGGCGAGCGGGGTCGTCACCATCGTTGCCTATCCCGTGTGCGGCGTGCAAAACGCCCCGTCTCCCCGGAGTCGTGGCCGCGACGTGCACACTTGACCCCATGGCCGGGCCGGACAACCGCGTTGCGCGATGGAGCGGACGTGGCGGTGTCCTCGGCGCCCTCGGCTGGGTGGCGGCCGGATCGATGGTCGCGAACGCGTGCTCGTATGCGATCCACCTGACCGCGAGCCGGTGGTGGCTCGACACCGCCGGGTACAGCGAACTGGCGGTCGGGCTGTCGGCGATGCTGGTGCTGACCGTGGCGGCGCTGGCGTTGCAGGCCGTCGTGGCCCGAGCCGTGGTGCGGCGGGCCGATCCCGACCGGATTCGGCGGGTGAGCGTGCAGACGACCTTGCTGGTGTGTCTGCTCGTGGTGGTCGCGACCGCACCCACCGCCTGGGTCACGTCGATGGGCGTCGACACCACCGCGGCCGCTCTCGTGGCCGCCCCGTTGCTCACGGTGATCGGTGCGGGTCAGGGAGTGTTGCAGGGGCACAGTCACTTTCGGCTGCTGGGTTGGGTGCTGGCGGCGGTGGGTGTGCTGCGCACCGTGCCGGTGATCGGTGCGCTCGCGCTGGGTGCGGGTCCGGCCGGTGCGTTGCTGGCCGGTGCGGGCGGGGCGGCAGCCGGGGCGCTGGTGGTGCTGGCGGCGGTCCGGACGGCCGGGCACACCCGATCGTCTGCTCCCGCCGCACCCGGCGGCGCCGGCCTCGACCTGCTCGCCGTGGCGCGCGCCTCCGGGGTGCAACTGGTGCTGGTGGTCGCGGCCTCGATCGACCTGTTGCTGTCGCGGACGGTCCTCACACCGGAGGACGCGGGGATCTATGCACTCGGCGCGATCGCGACCAAGGTGGCGTTCTGGCTCCCGCAGGCCGTGGGTGTCGTCTTCTATCCCGGACTCGCCGATCCCGCCACCTCACGTCGATCGCTGGTGGCGGCGGTCGGTGTCGTCGCGGCGATCGGGGCGATCCTCACCCTCGGCGCCGGTCTGGCCGGACCACTCGTCCCGGTCCTGGTGCGACCCGACTACGAACCGCTCGTCCCCATCCTGTGGCTGTACGCCTACACCGGCGCGATGCTCGCGATCCTGCAGGTGGCCCTGCTGTCAGCGATCGCCCGGTCGGCGACCGCGGTGTCGGTGGTGACCTGGGTCGTCGTCGCCGTCGAGGTGGCGGTGATCGTGACCGTGGTCGACGGCATCATCGCGCTGGCATCCACCGCCGCGATCGCCGCGACCGTCGCGGCGGTCACGACGACGGTGCTGGGTCTTCGTCGGGCTCGGACCCGCGACGACGCCGTCGCGGCCGCCACCCCGGACTGAGGAACATCAGGCCGACGGCGATAACGGCGACACCGGCCACGGCGGCGACGATCGGGACGACCCGCCCCCACACGGTCACCGGAGTGGCCAACGAGGTGGCCCGTTCGCTCATCCGCTCCTGCGTCGCGTCATCGAAGCCGAACGTCGCCGACAGCGCGGTGAGCCGTTGGTCGGGCAGATCGGGATCGATGAAGCGGTAGGTCTGCTCGACGGTGATCTGCTGGTCGACGATGGTTCCGGTGGCGAGGTCGACGGCGATCTCGGTGCGGCCGGTGTGATGCAGGGTGGCGGTCAGATCACGGGCGGGATCGACACCGGGCACGCCGAACCACACGGCGGGCCGGGTGATGGCGGTGGGCGGGTTGCTCTGGGCGGCGCCGGTGATCTGGTGCAGATCCGTGTCCGGGATGTCGGCGACGAACCGCGTCACGTCACGGCCGTGCACGGTGGTGTCACCGGCCGGGCGCAGCGGCACCGCGCGTCGGGTCGTGACGTCGAACCACGTGTGCTCGGTATCCGCCACATCGAACGGCAGCAGATAGGTGTAGCCGGCGCGGTCGGGGACCCGGATCGGCGCGGCCGTGGCGGCGTACTGGATCTCGGAGCTGCCCGGCGCCCCGCCCGAGGGTCCGAGGTCGGGCAGCGCGGAGGTGCGGTCGAGGGTGATCCGGTCACGCACCGCGGTGATCGTCGGGTCCGTGCACGCCGAGTCGCCGGGCGCGGGCTCCACGTCGCTGCCGGGCCGCGGTGCCTGCGGATCGACCTCGCGGCCGTCCACGGTGATGTGGTCGGCCTGGATCGACGTGCCGGCCTGCAACGTCACGCGTTCGGCGTCGGAGGGTTGCACGGCGACGAACCGCTGCTGGCGCACCAGTTCGGCGTCGACAACACGTGCGGTCGGCGTCGCCAATGAACACCGGTCGAACACCCGCGCCGGCGGGTCGTCGGCCGAACCGCCGGTGCCGGAGCTGACCGCGGTGGTCGTCACGTCGGTGCTCAGCGGGATCGTACGCAGTCCGTCGACGAACACGGTGGGCAGCGCGATGGCCGCTGCCAGCAGGAATCCACCCACGAACAGCAGCACCGGCCCGATCAGATCTCTGGTCTGCAAGCGGCTCGGTCCGGGCGTGGGCATGAGGGCGAGCGTACTGACCATGGCCGCACGGACCGCACGACTACCCTGGTTGACCAGCATGACCAGTACCGAACCCGCCCCCGAAGCCGCCGGCGTGACACCCGCCCCCGAGATGCGTCGATTCTTCGGCCAGCTCGAGGGGATGCGTGCGCTCGCCGCGATCGGCGTGTTGACCACCCACGTCGCGTTCCAGACGCGGGCGGTCGAGCTCCCGCTCATCGGGCCGGTGCTGGGCCGCCTCGACCTCGCGGTGGCGTTGTTCTTCGCGCTGTCCGGCTTCCTGCTGTGGCGACCATGGGTGGCCGCCGCGCACCGCACCACCCCGCGGCCGTCGGTCCGCCGATATCTCGCGCATCGCGTGGTCCGGATCTGGCCGGCCTACATCGTCGTGGTGTTCGTGGTCCTCACGGTGCTGCCCGACGCCAAGGGCGCCGACCTCACCGTGTGGCTGGCCAATCTCACGCTCACCCAGGTGTTCGTGCCGTTGTCGCTGACCGCGGGTCTCACCCAGATGTGGAGTCTGTCGGTCGAGGTCGCGTTCTATGCGCTGCTGCCGGTCCTCGGGTTCGCCATGCTGCGGCTACGTGCCGGCGCCGACGACGACGGTCGCGTCCGGTGGCGCATCCCGGCACTGCTCGGGCTCGGGGCGCTGAGCCTCGGCTGGGCGTGGCTCGCCATCGTGCTACCGGTCGCGGCCGGCGTGGAGCCGAAGAACTGGGTGTTCGGTCACCTGCCGTGGTTTCTCGCCGGGCTGGTCCTCGCAGAGATGGTCGGCGCGATCGAACTCGACACCCATCGGCCGGTCGCACCGTGGATTCGCGTCGCGGCCCGAATCGGGTCACGCCGCTGGGTGATGGCCGGTGCCCTCGTCGTCGCCTACGTGCTGGCATGTACGCCGCTCGCCGGTCCGACCGGGCTCGGGGATCTGGCGCCGTGGCAGTTCGCCGTCAAGATGGTCCTCGGCGCGATCTGCGGGTTCGCGCTGCTGGCTCCGCTCGTCCTGGGCGCCGGTCCGTTCCGGCTGTTGTGCTCGCGCGTGATGCTGGCCCTCGGCCGCTGGTCCTACGGCATCTTCATCTGGCATCTCGCGGTGCTGGCCGCCGTCTTCCCGCTGTTCGGCATCGTGCCGTTCAACGGCAACTTCCTCCTCGTCTGGACCATCACCGTGCTGCTGACCATCGGCGTGTCCGCGGCGAGCTACGCGTTCGTCGAGGAACCCGCCCGGCGCTGGCTACGGACCCGGGAGAGGGCACGCGCCGCACGGTCCCGCAGCCACCGACGAGCGGAACCCGACTCGTCTCCCCACAGCGTCGACCACACGGTCAGCGACACGGCGATCAGCGCCGGCAACTGAACCCACCACTCGAATCCGTTGTAGCCGCTCGACGCGTGCCACGGCCCGCTCGCCAGCCCGAGCGTCGCGAGCATCATCGCGACGAAGGCGCCGACCACGATGGCTCTCGGCCGCAGCCACAACGCGATCCCGCCGAGAACCACCGACACCGCCAGACCCCACCACCCGGTGAGCAGCCAGGCCGCACCCAGCCACGAGACAGCCGCGCCTGCGGTGACCCAGCCGCGGGGTGCCGACGGACCTGCCTCGTCGTCGGCCTCGGCGGGCCCGGTCGTCGCGTCGCGCCGCGGCCACCACGCGAGCAGCAGCAGTACCGCGACGAGCGCCAAGCCGACGCCGAGCGACCAGCGGTACAGCGAGTCGAACCGGAAGGTGAGCGTGACGGTTCCGGCGGTGTCGGCGGGCACGACCCATCCCTGCTGCCAGCCGTTCATCACCACCGGTTCGAGCTCCCGGCCGTCGAGGGACGCCTCCCACCCCGGATTCGTGCTCTCCGGGACGACGAGAATCCGCTGGTCCGACGACGCGTCCACCGGCACCCGCCGATGCGTCTCCTCCCAGGCGGTGACCTCGGCGGAGACGGGCGTGCTCATCGGTGCGGGGTCGGCGCCGGCCACCGGTAGGGAAACCGAGTCCACACTGAACGCGTCACCGGGATTGACCGACAGTTCCTGCTCGCCGGCCGGAAGGGGCACCCCTCCCGGCGCACACGGTCGGGCGATGACCGGTCGGGCGGCGCGCAGGTCACCGGCCGTGGTGCGTACCGACAGTCCGATCACCTGGCCGGACACGGTCATGCCGATGCCGGCGTCGCACCCGATCTCCACCACCCGGTCGTCGTCGGGCAGCGGTGTCGGTCCGGGCAGGATCTCGACCTCGCTGATGCCGGTCGGGGCCGGACGCGCGAACCCGAGGCTGTTCACATCGATGAGGTCGGCGTCCTCGGTGACCGCAAACCGGATGCGGTCGGTGACCGCCGGCTCGAGGTCGACGACGCCGTCGCGTCCGACGTCGCGTGCCTGGGTGCCGGTACCGAGGTCGACCGTCACCCGCTGCGGCGCCGCCGGGTAGCGATCCGGGACGACGAGACGCAGGCGTTCGACGCGTTGCGGTTCGGGCAGCCGGATGATCAGCTCCGCGTCCCTGCCGTCCTCGTCCCGGCCGTCCTCGTCCGCGCTCTCCTCGGTCCCGCTCCCGTCGTCGCTGTTCTCGTCGCGGCGCGTATCGGGTTCCGGGGCGGTCCACGTCGTGCTCGGGTTTCCGTCCACGGCGGCTCCGGCATTACCGCGCGGATCGTCGACCGCGGCCGGTCCGTCGGCGATCACCTGACCCGGGGTGTGCAGCAACGCCCGCAAGCCGTCGCCGGGTTCCGGTCGCAACACCACCGTGGGGTCCACCGCCACCGGGCCGGGCACCGACAGCGCGCGCGTGAAGATTCCCGGTGTCTCCGGCGGCAGGCCGAGGCCCGGTGCGCAGCGAATGGCCGCGCCGTCGGCGACACATGCGGCGCGTCCGGCGAGTTCCTGGGTCAGCAGCCACCCGGATACCGGTGTCCCGGCGGGCAGCTCGGGCAGCGTCACCCGATGGCGGATGCTCAGTGGGGTGCGGGTGGCCAGATCGGCGACCGAGATGTCGCCGAGCGCGAACTGGTTACCGGACGTGCCGTCGGACGTGCGGATCGCCCGGATCTGAATCCACCGTGTCGGTCCGCTCGGCGCGGTCACGGTGACCGGTCGACCGGGTTCCACGTTTTCGGCCACCGAGCTGCCGGATTCGGTGCTGACGAGGACGGCCGACACGTCGGCGCCGAGTGCCGGTGCGGTGGTGAGGGTGACCGCGAGATCCGAACGGGGCTCGGTGAAGTCGAGCCGCAGCCACTTGCCGACGGCCGACTCGAGGCCGCTCGACACCCACGCGGTGTCCGGGTCGCCGTCGAATGCGGCGGCCGACGAGTTCGCCGGTGACGTCTGCCCCAACTGGGTTGCGTCCGAGGCAGATCCGGAGGTGGTCACCCGGACCTCGCCGGGCCGGTTGTCCAGCAGCCACTCGCCGCGCACCAGTGGTTGATCCTCGACGGGATAGTCCGCCACCGCGTTCTGGGTCCGACGCGGATCGCCGTCGGCCCGGATCGCCGAGCTGTGGTCGTCGACGCGGCCGAAATCGGTCTCACGGTCGGTCGGGGTGTCGGTGACCAGGACCCCGCTGCCGGGGCCGAGACCGGCGCGCCGGGCGTCGGATTCCAGGATTGCCGGACCCATCGGCGGCGCGTCGGTCCGCGCGCGTTGCTCCTGGATGGCGGCGAGCGCCTCCGGACCACCGGCCACCCGCGGGGTGTCGGCGGCGTCCACGAGAACCGGCCCGGTGCCGGGGAATCCGGTCGCCGACCGGACCGCGTAGATCTGGATGGCCGGCATCGGTGGTCGTAACCCGTTGTCGCGCACCACACCCGGAACGCTTCCGGGGCCGACGTCGGGACCGAATGTCGCGACCCGCTCCAGCCCGGGTGACGTGTCGAGTGCCTGTTGGGCCAGCAGCGGTCGGGCCGAACGCGACGTGTCGGGGTCGAGGTCGGCGCGCAGCACCACGTGGCCGACGCCCTGCTGCGCGAGGGTCGCGGCGAGGCCGGGGGATCCGCGGCCGTCGGCGATCGCGCGCTGGACGGAGTCGAGGACGCGGATCGCGCCCGGCGGGGTCAGCGGGATGGCGTCGCGGACCGCCCACGGGTCGTCGGCGAGGGGCTGCAGCGGTTCGTCCCGGGTCAGTCCCCACAGCTGGTCGGCGAACGGCGCCCCGGGCACCACCAGCGCGCGTGTGGGTGCGGTCGATCCGGGCGGGCTGCTGTGCGCCGAGAGCCACTGCGCGGTGTCACGCCAATGGTCGGGGATGTCGCGGTAGGCGCCGGCAGGCGCGAGCTGCCCGGTCCACATCAGCGAACCAGCGCCGATCGCGGCGACCATCACCACGATCGCCGCCGCCACCGGTCGGGACCGCTGCGGATGGGCGAACGCCGACGAGGTGTCGCGCCAGGGTGCGCTGCCGGGCAGCGGGACGCGGGCGAGCAGGTGCGCGACGCCGAGCACGAGCGGGATGCGGACGAACGGCTCGAACTTGTGGATGTTGCGCAGGAATGCGCCGTCGCCGTCGAGGAACACCCGTACCGGCTCCGCGATGGGCGATCCGAGTTCGCCCGCGAACCCGACGCACATCAGCAGCAGACCGACCGACAGTACGGTCACCAGTCGTCCCCGAGACGGCATGTGCCGCATGCACAGTCCGGCGAGCCCGGCTGCCGCGAGCACCCCGGTCGCGAGGACCGCCGCAGGCTGGGTCACCAGCACCGCACCGGCCACCCGCTCCGGGGAGACGAACGGCGTCCAGGAACTCGTCCCGCGCAACACCTCGGTGAGCGAGGTCCATTCGGTGGTGACCCGCGACGACTCGATGAAGTCGAGGAACGGGGGACTCACCCGCGACAGGATGAGCAGCGGGATCACCCACCAGGCACACGCCATGGTCAGGCCGAGTGCCCACCATCCGCCGAACCGCCACCACCGTCGGGCCGGCACCGACGACACGAACGGGGCGTGCAGCAGCCACCACAGCACCGCGACACCGAGGGCGGCGAGGGTGGCGACGGCATTCACGGCGCCCATCAGCGCGACCGCGGCCGCGGACTGCAGGGCGGGACGCCACAGCGGGCCGTCGGTGCGGTCGAGGACCCGGATGAGTGGCACCAGCACCCACGGCGCCAGCACCATCGGCAACGTCTCCGACGAGATCGACCCGATCGTGGTCAGTACCCGCGGACTCAGGACGAAGACGACACCGGCGAGAATCCGAGAACCCCGCGAACCGATCCGCATCGCCTCCGCGAGCCGCACGATGCCGACGAAACCGACCACGAGCAGCAACGCCCACCACAGTCGTTGCACCACCCACGGCGGCAGGTGCAGCAGATCGCCGACGGCGAAGAAGCCGCCGTGGGGGAAGAAGTAGCCGTAGGCCTGGTTCTGCACCTGGCCGAGCGGGGCGTTCGGCGTCCACAGGTGAGCGGCGCGAGCGAGGAAGCCGACCGGGTCGGCGGTCAGATCGAGTTTGGTGTCGGCCGAGATCCGGCCGGGGGACTGTAGGAACGAGACGACCAGGGCGACGAGGGTCGCGATGGCGACGCCGCGGCGCGACAGCGTTCCGTCCTGCTGGGATGTGTCCGGCGACGCCGGTGTGTGCGCCGTCAGGACCGACCGCCCGAAGGTCAGTTGTCGGACCCGGTATCGCCGCGCGTGCCGTAGTCGACCGACCCCTGCACGAACCCGCTGTCGGGGCTCACGCTGTTCACGTCCGTCGACGGGCTCGTCTCGGTGGACAGGAATCCACCGAGGAACACGGCCCCGAGACCCACCAGGATGCCGGCGACTCCGGCCACGGCTCCGGCGACGAGGCGGTTGTTGGTCATGGCGACGAAACTACCATCGACCGGGGGCGCGGTCGTCGAGCGCAGTCGGTATCCAGCTCAGAGTCACGGCGTCTGCCGGCGAAGAGCGATCCGCTGGGCCAGATGTGCCTTGTGATCCGCGATGATCCGTTGACGGACCGCCGGTGGCATGTTCCAGCCATGAGCTTTGTGCCAGTCGTCAAAGGCCTCGTCCAGCGTTTCGTAGGTCCCGCGGTCGCGCGCTTCCTGTTCCTGCTCCTCAGGGGTCAAGTGCGGGTTTCCGCTACGCGTTGGTGGATTCGGAGATCCTGTGCGCGCCCGCCGCGCAAGTACCTTCTCGACCGCCGGGATCAGCTTGCTGTTCTCCGACTTGGGCGTCTTGAGCGCGCGCAGGATCTCATCCGGTAGTTGCTCTCGGTAATTGGCGCTCAATTGGGAGTCCTCAGGCGCGATCGGGTGACGGCCAGCCGGGTGTCGGGGACTGGGGTGGGAGGGGTTGCTCGAGGGTGATGTCGTCTTCATGGCGCTGGTCGGGTGGGACGGGGTTGTTCTGGGGTTGGTCGCACGCGATGATCTCTTCGTCGCTCGCGCCATTGAACGGATTCGGGTAGGTCTCTGTGATTCTCCAGCCGCCGAAGACGTCGGTCACCGGGTAGCGCGCCGGACCCTGGCCTGAGGAGGTTCGGAACTCAGCTGGGTCTGCTGGTGGTTGCCATTCCACCGCGATATCGATCGAGGCTCTGCCATCATTCCACCCGTTCGAAATCCAGCTACCGTCCTCGGCTCTTCGGGAAAGCCCCTCTGAGTCGTTCAAGCACACAACAGCGACCCATCGGCCACTCCGCTCTGTGAGTCGCAGAAGGTTGGAGTACACGGTTCCGGAGCGTTCAGGGGTGCTCATCGCTTCGAAGCGAAAGTCAGGAAAATCATTCGTCACCCGTAAGTAACCCGGGTAGACAGCGTCTGTCCGGGTGGCGAGATGGGTGTACATCGATTCGACGAGCGCTCGAGTCACAATCGCCGGCGGTGATGTCAGATCGACCATTGGTGTGGCCTTCCAGCGGAATGTGACATCGAAGCCGGGTGGCTGTGTTGTAGTCGACTGCGTCGGCTCGGGTGATTCGGTCGATTGCGCGCACGAGGCTGCGATGCACGTTGTTGCGATCGCGATGAGCGCGCCTAGGAGACGCCTCACCATTCCGCGCCTCGCAACCACGCGTCAATAAATCCTTGCGGGATCAACTCCTGCGCGCGTGCATTGAACCGTGGACCCTCCGTTTCCTTCCCGCCTTCGCCATAGATTTCCTCCATTGACTTCAGTTGTCCATCCTGGACATAGTCGCGCAATTCAGGGTCGTTGACATCGACTTCTCCCGCGTCGATGGCCCCTTGGAGAATCGAGTGGTACTGCCCGCTGAGCATGGACTGGTCGCGCACGTCCGCGTGAACATCTTGGGTCTCGCCGTCCGTGTTCTGTTGGTAGTACTCCTCAGCTGTCAGAGCCTGTCCAAACAGCAGACTCTCGAGCTTCTTTGGTCCGAAAGACTCGGAGAACACCGGGATATCGGCGACGTCAGTGCCTGTGATCGACACCGCATCGTTCATGATGTCGCTGAATAGGGTGCGTCCCTTGCTGTCGTCAGCGTATACGTCGGCAGTCCACTTGGCGACGCCGTCGCTGGCCGAATGCGATAGTCGGCTGGCCCATTCCGTGTATTCCGCTTGGCCGGTTCTGCCGAAGTCGTACTCGAGCTGTGCGGTGGCGGCGAGCACTGAGCGGTTGAACGAGACCGCGCTTTCCTCGTCGGAATTGAGGACTGCGAACAGATTGTCGACGTCGTCGCCGCGGCTGAGGGGCGTGAATCCCGAAGTGTCGTTCACATCGCCGGGAACGCCCACCATATTCGGAGCGTACTCATCGAGGAGATCCGCGAGCGCCTGTGTGACACCAGGGTTTCGTTCGCCGAGTGCCTGACTGTCTTTAGGCAGGTAATCGGAAACGTTCTCCGCGATGTGATGCGAGATGGCACTCGCCGTTTGACCGGCCTGTGAATTGGCGAACGGTATATCGCTGTGCGCGTTGCGTTCGACTGCCGCGAGCAAGTCACGCATACCCTGATCGTTGTCACGCCATGGCGCGTTGAGCAGCCCCTTCAAATGGTCATCCGCGTCGTACCGATGGCCCGACTCGACCAGATCGTCCATGTTGACTCCGGTGACGGCGTCATGCACGGCTACGGAATCGTGACTGGCGTGGGTGAGCATCGCGCTCGCCACAGCCTCGGCGCCGGGCAGGCCCTGATCATGGGATTGAGCAAGAATTTCGCGGGCAGCGCCGATCTCGGCAGCCTGTTTGATGAGACCTTTGTCGACAAACGAACCGTTGGACATGCCGGGAGTGGCGTCGTCGAGAACACGGTTGAGGGCGTCGAACTCTTTCAGGCGCGGGACCTCGGCTCTGGCGAACGATCCTCGAGCGCCGGGATAGTGCTTGTCCCAGTATCGAACCGGGTGATCACGAAGAAGTGTCTGGACCTGGTCGGGAAGGTGATCGAAACCACCACGCTGGTTCCCGGCGCCTGCGGAGTGAACACCGGGCGTCGAGATCACACGGAGACCGTCGCCGATGCTTCCGTTGAACGTGGATCGACTGTCGGGTGGCAGTTTTGCCCCTAGTTGCTCGATCTCATCCATCGTCAGGCCATCCATGCCATGCATGAATGACTGGAGGTACTTGAACTGGCCGGGAGGCAAGAGAGCGGGATCGCCGCGGTCCAGTGCCGCTTGCTGGGCGGGTGTGAGCTGTGTTGCCGCTCGAAGCCGGGCCAGTTGGGTCGGGGTGGCCCGTCCTTCGCGGAACGCCTCGGCGTCCGCGGCTCCTTGGCCCATGCTCAGCCCAGCCGCGGTAGGAGCGGTGGACGAAATGGATGTGAGGGCTGCGTTGATCGCGTCGGCGGTCTGCTTGTCGACGGTCGCCAGTTCCGTGGCCCGGCGTTTAAGCGAGACCGAGTTCTGCTCAGCTTCACGCGCCCGTTGGGCCTGCAGCGACTTGAGTTTGGCAGTCGTCGCAGGATCGTCGGCTGCGATCGCGAACGCAAGCGGCCAGTTGTACCCGTCGGTTACCGTCCAGTCGTCCGCAACCTCGAAGAAGTCGTACTCCAATGCGTTGGCGGTTTGTTTTAGCGACTCGATCATGGAATCCAGGGCCGACCCGCCATCGGCGACAGCCGACTTCAGGTCCGAGATTGCGGACGCCACACGCTTCATTTGCGTCTGTTCGCTGCTCCCGCGTGAGACCGCGGCGCCTCGTGCGATGCCAGACCAATCCAGTTGGTCAATCGTCGAAGACACCTTCGGTGCGGTCGCCAGGATGCTCTTGATCGAGTCGCTGAGGGTCTGGGCCGAACTCGGAATCGGTGAGGCGTCGGAGCCCTTGACCTGACCCCACGTAGGGGTCATCCGGAGGTCGGCCGATCGTTGAGGTCACCGATCGCCTTCAGGGCCTTCGCGGCGTCGACATCGGAGTCCTGATAGACCGCGGCGGCGTTGCCCAACTCGGATGCGAAGGTCTCCATTCGGCCGGTCAGAACACTCATCGCGTTGCTGACAGCATCGTCGACGGGTCCGAGGGCCGCGGCAGTCGCGGACCAGGCCACTCCGGCCCCTGAATCGCTCACCGCGGGCGAGGATGCTCCGTTCAGGTCGCCCCCCAGGGCGGTGAAGTCTGCGGCAGCGCCACGCAGTTCATCTGGATCGACGCGCATGTGTCCCCCTGTCTGGCGTCTAAGGCCCGAATTTAGCAATACGGGTCTGAAACGACCGAGAATGGGCACAACGAACGATCAAGTTGTCGGTCAGTCAAACGACCGCTTCGGTGTCCCCCTCCACTCAGCGAACCACGATCGTTCCACTGCACGGGATCGACGGGATGGACCACAGCGCGTTGCTGTTCGTCGCACTGAGGGTCACGTTGACGTTGCCGCGGCCGATGGCGTTGGTCGGGATCACGAACCAGTGGACGCCCACGTAGGGCGACTGGACCTGCGTGCTCGAGAAGAGCACGCCGCGCTTCTTGGCGCCCGGGTTGTGCCAGTCCAGGCGAGCGTCGGACCGGTAGCCGACGAACAGCCAGTAGCTGGTGAAGTCGACGCTGATGTAGGTCTTTCCCGTGTATTGGGCAACGTCTACGGTCTCGGGCCAGAACGGTAGGTCGACGATGTTCGGACTGAGCCCGATGCAACCGGGCAGCGGATGCCTGTCGGCGGTGGCCTCGCCGGCGGTGGCGGTGGACAATCCGACGATGCCGGCACCGGTGACGGCGATCGCGGCGGCGGTGGCGGCGACCCGGGTACGGAGTGAGTGGTGACGTGACATGGGTCCTCGATGAGTTGGGCGTCTGGGTACCCCCATGAGGTTGAGCGTGCACTGGCGCGAATCTGTTAGCCAGGTCACCGCTTTGTGATCACCTCGTGACCACAAGGTCCGATCAGCCGCCCTACAGCGTCACCGGCGGCTGCTTCTCGCATTGCGCCGGGACGATGAACACCGGCCGATGGCAGTGCTTCAGGACGCGTTCGGCGACGCTGGATCGCAGCAACGCCTTGAGGCCCGACGAACCGCGGGTCCCGGTGACCAACAGATCCACCGACAGCGCATCGGCGGCGGCGACCAGCGCGCCCCACACCGTCGACTCGACCTCGACGAGGGAACCCTTGGCCGACAGGCCCGCCTCGGTGGCAAGGTCGACGCCGCGGCGGTTGATGTTCTCCGCCTCCTGCTCGAGAGCTTCGTCGACACCGACCTCGAGACGGGTGTCGATGAACGGCTGCATGCCGCCGGACAGTGTGGACAGCCTTGTCGGCGACAGCTCGCCCGGCTGCCAGGCGGTCACCACGTGTGCGGTCTCGGCGCGCAGGAATCGTCCGGCATAACGGATGGCGCGGTCGGCGTTGTCGGAGCCGTCGTAGGCGATCATCAGGGTCTGGCGGACACGCTCAGCGCAGCCGCCGCTTTCCGGGGCGGCCGGTGCGGCCGGTGCGGTGGCAGCCGGACTCGAGTCGGCAGAAGAAGCCGAGTCGGCGGCGCTCGGGCTGGACCCCACGTCCATTGCCCCAGGTTACATGCCAGACTCGTCACATGGGCTCAACCAGGCGAGGATCCGGTGTGCGGGGCGTGTTGTCGATGTTCGTGGTCGCGGCCGTCGCGCTCGCCGCGGTGGGCTGTGCGAGCAGCGAATCGGCCGACCCGCCCAGCGCCACATCGGTCTACAGCAGCGCCGCGTCGTCGCCGAGTTCGTCGGCGGTGGCTTCTGCCGTCCCGGTCGCCGCGTGCGGGGATACGCAACTCGAACGGATGACGTTGCGGCAGAAGCTCGCTCAGTTGATCGTGGTCGGTGTGACCGGAGCCGCCGACGCCCAGGCGATCGTCGAGTCCGAGCAGATCGGCGGCATCTTCGTCGGCAGCTGGACCGACAAGTCGATCCTCACCAGCGGTGCGGCATCGCGGATCTCGCAGAACAGCCCGATCCCGTTGATGGTGACGGTCGACCAGGAGGGCGGCCGGGTCTCGCGGCTGTCCGGGATCGGCATCGACAGCCCGTCGGCGCGAGTTCTCGCGCAGACGCAGACCCCGGCGCAGGTCCGGGAACTGGCGGCGTCGACCGGGCGGCAACTCCGTGAGCTGGGTGTCACCGTCGACTTCGCGCCGGTCGTCGACGTGAGCAACGAGTCCGACAACGAGGTGATCGGCGACCGATCGTTCAGCAACGACCCGGCCGTGGTGACCGAATACGCGTCGGCCTACGCGGAGGGCCTCGCGTCGGCGGGGATCACCCCGGTGTTCAAACACTTCCCGGGCCACGGCCACGCCTCCGGCGACTCCCATCTGGGTGTGGTCGTGACACCGCCGCTGTCGACGCTGGAGAACAGTGACCTGGTGCCGTATCGCACGCTCCTGCAGGACCCGGGGCCCGCGGCGGTGATGGTCGGCCACCTGATCGTCCCCGGACTGACCGGCCCGGAGACACCGGCGAGCATCAGCCCGCAGGCGATCGGCATGCTGCGCACGGGCCGCGGATACGGCGGACCGCCGTTCAACGGCGTGGTGTTCTCCGACGACCTGTCCGGCATGGCCGCGATCAGCGCCCGCTACCCGATCGAGCAGGCCGCGCCGATGGCGATCCGCGCCGGCTCCGACATCGCGCTGTGGCTCTCCACGGATCGCGTGACGTCGGTGCTGGACGCCCTCGAACAGGAGGTCGCGGCGAACCGTCTCACCGAGCAGCGGGTGGACCGGTCGGTGGTGCGGATTCTGCGGTCGAAGGGTGTGCTGACGTGCTGAACGATCCGCCGCCACGCCCGCCGGTCGAGATCACGCCGATGCGGGCGGAGGAGCCGCGGCGTGAAGGGGCCACCGGGCTGGTGATCGGACTGTGGGCGGTGGCGCTCGTGCTCGTCGCCGCGACCACGGCGTTGATCGTCGTCCATCTGTCCGAGGTCCGGGAGGTCCTCGCCCTGGACCTCGCCCGGGACCAGCCCGACGCGGCGCCGGACGAGGTGGTGCGCGCGGTGAACATCGCATTCGGGGCGGGTGCACTCTTGGTGGCGGTGATCGTCGTCGCGGCGGTGTATGGCTGCATACGACTCTGGGAGGCAACCCGATCCGGACGCGGCTGGATGGTTCTGGCGGTGGTCGCGGCGGTGGCGGCGACGATCGGCGAGGCGATCGTCATCGGGCCGTCGTCAGCTGCGGTCGCCGATGCGGGGGTTCCGGTGATGTTCCAGTGGCCGGTCGCCGCGGTGGGGGCGGCCTTCGGTGGGATCTCGACGGCCATCGCCTATCGGATCGGGCGCACGGGTCACCGCAGCGGCGTCGCGTGAGAGTCGATCTCCGCGACGATGCCTTCCGCGCTGCGCACCGCGGTCGTACACGCGGACAGGGTGTCGACGGGCAGGAGCGGATGGTCGGCAAGAGCGCGCCACCGCTGGGCCGCATCCACAGCGGCCGAGCGGATCTCCGGCTCCTCGGAGTCCGGGGCCAGACGCAGCCGAGAGGTCGCGTCGACGCCGTGGCCGCCGATGAGGTGACCCAACTCGTCGGCCTGCTCGTCGGTCAGCGCCACACCGCCGCAGCGGATCACGTTGAGTAGACGGAGTTCCCGGAAGCCGTGGACATCGGCGAGGGCGCCCCGGACCGCCGCGCGCACGTCGGTGGCGGCGGTGCCGCCGTGCCGTGCCAGGACGTGATCGAGAGTCACCAGCACCGAGTGCGCCTTGAGCTGGTCGGCGCGCTGCCCGAACTGGACATCGATCACGTTGCTCAGCTCCGCCAGGCCGCTTCGTGTGACCAGGTCGGCCGCAAGCTGCGAGGACGTGGTCACACCGAAGCGGATCAGGGTGACGGCGAGTCGGATGCCGAAGACCCCGAACCGCTCCAGCAGTGCCGCTCGTAGGGAGGCGTCGACGTGGGGGAGGAGGTCGGGCCGTCGGAAGCGGTCGACACTGAGAAGTGCCGACTCCAGGTCGTTCGGCGGCACCGCGGCGAGGTCGGTGAGGGCGCGGAACTCGACTTCGCGCATGGTGCGCGCGCCGAGGGCCAGCAACCCCGCCACCGGCACCACTGCCTGGCAGAGTCCTGTTCGTGACAGCTCGGTCGCGAAGCGTCCGGCGATCTGTTCGGCCGAGATCATCGCATCCATCCGCCCGGCGCCGAGTTCGTCTGCGCGCGAGACCACGCCGATGACACCGAGTGGGCCGGAGCCGCCGCCGATCGAGGCCGAGATCCGGCGCAGCATGTCGGTGTCGGCGGCCGACAACGAGCGCATCAGGTAGACGACCGCATCGACACCGGATTGGGCCTCCTCCGGCGTGAGCAGCGACATCGTCGAGGCGGACAACTCGGTCGACAATGACGCGGTTCCGGGGGTGTCGACGATGGTGCGGGTGTGCAACGCCCGAGACGGCCACTCCACATCGAGATGGTCGACCTGGGCGGCGGTCAACGCGCCGAAGTCGAAACCGAGCCGGCCCGCGGTCCGGGTGACGGGGATCGGTCGGGCGTCACCATCAGTGGTGCGGGCGGTCACCGCGGCCACCTGCCCGCGCCGATACCACGTGACGACGCGAGTGCACTCGGTGGCGTCGGTCGGTGCGATGTCCTGTCCGACAAGCGCATTCAGCAACGTCGACTTCCCGGCCTTCAGTGAGCCGGCCAAGGCGATCCGGACCGGCTCGTCGAGCCGTCGCGCACACCGGTCCACCGCCGCACCTGCGGTGCGGTCCCCGGCGACGGCATCGCGGGCAGCTGCGATGAAATCGGCTGCGCGCGACAGTCCTGCGCTCATGCCGTCACCGCTGGGGTGTTCAGACCATCTGCCGCACGTCGAAGTGCGGCAACGGCATTGAGTGAGGACTCCACGGCGGCCACGCGCTCGGCGCGTTGGGAGTCGGCGAGCGCTGCCGCGGACTGCGCGGCGCTCAGCGACTCGGCGATCGACCGGGAGGTCTGCTCGGCGACCATGGTGAAGTGATCCCGCAACACCCGCTGGATCACCCGCAGCCGATCACGGGACTCCTTACCGACCTGGAAGCTCACGTCATCGGTGAACGCCCGCACGGCACTCTTCGCCTTCGCGCGGCGCTCGAGGATCCGAGCCTGCTTGTCGTCGCGATACGCCTTGCTGCCCAGTAGGACTCCCGCACCCACGGATACCGGGTTGATCAGCGCCATGCCCATCATCGTGGAGATCAGCCCGAACATGAGCACCCCGCCATAGGAGCCGCGCATCCCGACGAGTAGCTTCTGGCTCACGCCGATCTTCTGCGCATCCACCTCGGCGAGTTGGGCGACGGAGTCGAACACACCCTCGAGGTCGGCGATGTCGATGTCCGGCAGAGATTCGTCCCCGGACTCTGCGAAATGCCCGGCCACCCGCTGTGCCAGCCACACCGATCGCTCATGCGCCCAGACGAAATTGTCGCCGACGACGGCGGCGGTCTGCTCGGCGAGCCACTGCGCGAACTGCTCCCATTCGGCGCCGGGATCGCCCTCGTCGATGGCGCGTTCGGCTTCGCGCGTCACCGCCCGCAACCGATCCCGCAGGTCGTGGTCGATGTCCGCGGCGAGATCCCCGATACCGTCGGCGAGGGTCTGCTGCCACTGTGCGGAGCGCCGACGCATCCCCTCCGCGCGTTCCTTGGCCTCCTGTAGACCCGACACGGCACGACGCGCGGTATCGGTGTCGCGCAGCCCGGCCAACTCGCTGCCGTAGGTCAGCGCGAGATGTTCGGACACCACACGAAGGTCGTCGGCAACCGCCGCCCGGGTCGACTCCTGCGCGGTGGCGACGACGCTGCCCCGCAGGTAGCGGTAGAGGTCGACGAAGCCTGCCTCGGCGTTGAGTTGCTCGTCCTGTAAGCGGAGCGCGTGAATGCGCAGGGCCGACGACACCGGCAACAGCGGGACGTCGATGCCGTTGGTGCGCAAATGGTCGCGGTCGGCATCGGCGATGGCACGCCAATGTGGATACAGATCGGTCTTGGTCAGCAGGCATGCAACCGTCGGACACAGCTCGGTCACCTGCTGCAGGAACTTCATCTCGGGTGCGGTGAACTCCTGGCTCGCATCGGACACGAACAGCACCGCGTCGGCAGTGGCCACCATCCCCAATGTGGTTGCGGCATAGGGATGTCCGTGACCTCCCACGCCCGGGGTGTCGACCACGACGAGACCGTCCGCGAGAAGCGGTCCCGGCGCATCGATCTCGAGGCGGGCCACTTCTCGTCCCTCGGCGAACGGGGTGGCCGGGGTGATCGCGGTGATCTCCCCGATGGGCACCGGGATTCGATCCTCGGCGGGGCCACCCACGACGAGGTGCGCGGTCGGTTGCGCCGCATGCCCGATGACCGTGGGCACCGCCGTGGCGTCGTCGTCGCCGACCGAACACACGTCCAGATTGAGCAGTGCGTTGACGAACTGACTCTTGCCCTGCTTGAGCTGACCGACGACCACGATCCGCAGCCGCGGATCGGTCAACCGCGTGCGTGCCCCGGTCAACCTGGTGACCAGATCGCCGCGTCCGGCGTCCTGTGCGATGGACACCATCCGATCGATCAGCTCGGGCAGGGCAGGCCCCTGCCGATCGCCTGGGGACGCGGGTGGTGTCACGGTCATGGTGCTCTCACGATATCGACGGTGGGACGGGGTGCGGGGTGGGCGGACGTACTCAGTTGCCGAGCAGGCCGTCGTGGTCCGCGCCGTCGGCATGGGGCGCCGCCGACCCTTCGGTGTCGGCACCACCGGACAGGCCGCCGGTGAGTCCGCTCGTCAGGCCTCCGGACAGGTCGGAGGTCAACCCGGTTGCGGTATCCGCGGTGCCGGACAGCGTGCTGTCGAGCGCTCCGGTCGACGACGCGTCGGCGTCCCCTCCGGCGCCGGCCGACGCATCGACCCCACCGGAGGCATCTGCCGAGGCGGCCCCGCCGACACCACCCGCGAGGCCATCCGCGGTCGATGACAGTGCGCCGCCGACGGCCGAGTCCAGACCGCCGCCGACTCCACCCTGACCGGTGCCGGCCACCTCACCGGCCAGGCCGCCGGCCAGTCCGGTGGCGGCATCGGCGACTCCGCCGACCTCGATGCCGGACTGGTCCGACAGTCCCAGATCGCCCTGCAGGCCCAGACCGTCGGTCAGATCACCGGTGAGGGCGGCACCTCCGGCCGCCGAGCCCGCACCGTCGCCGGACAGTCCGGCATCCAGGCCGACACCGTGCAACGTCGAGTCGATCGCACCGGCGCCGGCCCCGGCCAGGCCGAGACCACCGTCGAGCCCCAGTCCGTCGCCGGGTCCACCGGCGCCAGAAGCCGCGTCGAGGCCCAGCCCGCTGGTCAGTCCGAGGCCGCTGTCGAGGCCGCTGTCCACCGTGCCGGTGAGTCCACCCACCAGGTCGGTCTCGCCGGTGACGGCGAGTCCGTCGTCAAGCACGCCGGCCGACGCCAGCGAACCGCCGACCGAGATCGGGCCGGTCGCCGACAACCCGGCGTCGGTGAGACCCAGAGTCGGATTCGCAATCGCATCGACCTGTCCGGTGACGAGGCTCCCCAGCCCGCCGACCGAGTGCAGACTCGAATCCAGCGAGGCGGTGATGCCGTCGGCGGCCGACGCATCCAGGTCCAGCGCCGTGCCGAGTGTGGACGTGACCGCGGTGGCCAGGTCGGTGCCGGAGTCGAGTTGGCCGGCCAGGTCGGCGCCGAGGCCACCGGAGTAGGCGGCGCCCAGCACCGCGCCGAGCGAACCGCCGAGATCGGCGCCGAGGTCGCCGCCGGCGCCGAGTGCGCTCGACAGTGCGCCGCCGAGTTCACCCGTGGTCCCGGCGGCCACGCCACCGGCCAGATCGGCGCCGAGCGCGGCGTCCAGTGCGCCACCCAGGTTCGACACGAGCGCGCCGTCGACACCGAGTGCGGTCCCGAGGTCGGCGGCCAGCAGTTGACCGACGCTGATGCCCGATGCGGCGGTCAGCAGGCCGTCCACACCGGCGGCGCCACCGAGCATCCCGCCCAGCGAGGTACCCAGGGCGGCGGCGAGGTCGCCACCCGCCCCGCCCACCGCGGACAGGCTCGCGGCCAGGTCGCCGGTGAGACCACCATCGAGCAATGCGGTCAGATCGGCGCCGACCACACCGCCCGCGCCGAGCGCACCGGCCAGGGCGCCGCCGAGATCCGCGCCGACCCCACCGGCACCCGACAGCACCGACGACAGTGACGTGTCGAGCCCGGCGCCCGCGCTGAGCAGGCCGTCGAGGGCGGCACCTGCGGAGACCCCGCCGAGGTCGAGACCGACACCACCGGAGCCGTCGAGTGCGAGACCCAACGCGCCGCCGAGCGTCGCGCCGAGATCGGCGGCGACGTCACCGCCGGCGGCCAGCGTCGACGACAACGCGGCGCCGACCGACGCCTCGAGCTCACCGCCGGCCGCGATCACCGCATCCAGCCCGGTGCCCAGCGCCGCGTCGAGTGCAGCCGACAGACCCGCCTCGGCGCCGCCGCCGACTCCCAGCACCGCGGCGACCGCGCCACCCATCACCGCGCCGAGTCCGGCACCCCCGGTCAGTGCGATCCCACCGACCGCGGCAGCACTTGCCGAGAGCACCGCCGTCACCGCGGTGCCGAGTTCTGCGGCCACCACACCGCCTGCGCCGAGTCCGGCACTCAGACCACCACTCAGGGTGGCGCCGAGCTCGCCGGACAGTGCGCTGATCGCCTGTGCGTCGAGGAGGCCGGACAGCGCTGCTTCCACGCCGCCCGCAGCGGCCAGGGTGCCGTCGAACGCCGCGGCGAGCTCGCCGGCCAGAGCGGCGTCGAGGCCGAGCGCGCCGGAGAGGACCGCGGACACCGCGCCACCCGCACCGAGGCCGGCCGACAGTGCTGTCGCGAGCTCTGCACTCAGACCCGCGCCGGCACCGATGCCGGCACCGACCAGGCCGCCCAGTGTGGCGCCGAAGGCACCGGCGGCCGCGCCGCCGAGTTCCAGTCCGGCGCTCAACGCACCGGAGAGGCCACCGCCGAGCGCGGCCGCCGCGCCACCGCCGGCCTCGAGCACACCATCGAGTGCCGTCGCGAACTGACCGACCAGCGCGCCTTCGGCGCCGATCGCGGCCGCGAACACCGCGGCGGCCTGCCCACCGACACCTGCGGCAGCGGACAGTCCGCCGGCCAGCAACGTGTCGATCGCCGCGCCGATGGTGCCGCCGAACTGTCCGGCGATCTCTCCGCCCGCGGCCAACCCCGCCGACAACGTGGCGCCCAGCATCACCGCGAGCTGTCCGGCCAGATCGAGTTCGCCGAACGCGATGCCGCCCAGATCGAGGTCACCCACCCCGAATCCCGACAGGTCGACGTCGCCGAGCCCGATGCCGCCGAGCGCCGAACCGAAGTCGATGTCGCCGATGGTGAAGCCGCCCAGGCCGATGTCGCCGAAGCCGCCGCCTGCGACGTCGCCGAATCCGACGCCCCCGAGGCCCAGCCCCAGGTCGCCCACACCGACAGCACCGCCGCCGACGGCACCGCCGCCGACAGCACCGCCCGCCGCGCCGGTGATCGCCCCCAGCCCGGCGCCCACCGACACCAGTCCGGCATCGGCGATCAGCGGGGTCGCCGCCGAGATGTCCGCGGGGGACACGCCGTGGAGGCCGGCCGCGTCCAGCGTGGCCTGCGGGTTGCGGCAGTACGCGGCGATCGATTCCTCGTCGCGCAGCAAACCGAGAATGAAGTCGAGCACGGCGTTGGAGGCCATCGGAAGAGTCCCCTCGTCAGACGGGATCGCGGAGTGATCCCGTGTTGCCGACGACGCTAGGTCGGCGGCGCCCGATCACGCATCGGGGAAAATCCCGGGTTCTCTCCGACATCCCCGGGGCGACCCCGGGAGACCTCCGGTCTTTACCCCCATCTTGGGCTGTCGCGCTAACGAAATGTGCCCTGAGCACGACACACTCGGCAAGTGAGACGACAGGAGTGTGGGCGATGACCTTCGGAATCGGTGTGAAGATCGGCGCCGACACCTGTGTCGCCACCGTGGCGTCCGGCGACGCCTGGGAGGCGACGATCACGCGCGACACCACCGAGCTCGTCGGCCGCGACGACTTCGTCGACCGGGTCGGCGACCCCGTCGGACTCGTCGCCGCCGACGGCACCGCGGTGCCCGCCGCCGACGTGTTCGCCGATGCCGTGGCGGCACTGACCTCTCTCGTGGCTGGCGAGGTCGGTGACGTGACCGCGGCTCGGCTCGTGATCGTCCACCCCGACACCTGGGGTGGCGCGGCCCTCGAGGAGGCGCGCGCCGCCGTCGCCGCCCGCCCCGCGCTCGCCGGCCTGCAGATCGGCTGGCACAGCTCGGCCGTCGCGGCCATCGCCGCCGTCGAACACTCCGCCGGGGCCTTCCCCGACGGCTCGGTGATCGTCTCTCACGACCTCGGAGCATCCGGGTCGACGGTGACGGTGGTGCGGACCGGAGAGACGCCCGAGGTGCTCGGACGCCCGCTGGCCTCGTCGGCGATCAGTGGCCGCGAGTTCGATCGTCTCCTGACCGCCGAGGTCCTCGACGTCACCGATGCCGGGCGTTCGGCAGGCGTCTTCACCTCCGACGATCCGACGCTGCTCGACGATCTCGCCCGGTTGCGTGCCGCATGCCGCGAGGCCAAGGAGGCGCTGTCGGTCGACACCGACGCCGTGGTCGACGTCGCCGTGGGATCGGTGCGTACCGACGCTCGCCTCGTCCGGCAGGACGTGGAGAACCTGTTTCGCCCGCCGATTCTCGAATCGGCGGCATTGATCCGGGAAGCACTCGTCGCTGCCGACGTCGCCCCGGCCGACGTGGCCGCGATCGTGGCGACCGGCGGAGGCGCATCGATCCCGCTGGTGGCCGAGCTGCTCTCGACGGCCGGGGTGCACGCACCAGTTGTGGTGGACCCCGACCCGGTCTCCGCGTCCGCGGCCGGCGCCGCACTCGTGGCCATACGCACCCCTGTCGCAACGGACACCGGGTCGGCTGCCACCGAGGTCATACCGACCCAAACGGCTCCGTCCCCGGCCGAGCCCCCGATGCGCGAGATCATCCCGCCCCCCGCGCTGCCGGTCGACGACCGTCCGCCGCGACTGAATCGCCGACGCCGCGGCACCCTCGTCGCCGTCGGCACCGCCGCACTCGCGGTGATCACCGCGACCGGACTCTCGGTGGGCACCGGACTGGTCGGCCCCGCCGAGCCGGCGCCCGCGGCTCCGGCGGGCGCGGCCGTGACCGAAGCGCCGACCACCACAGCCGATGGGACCGTGACCCGCCCACCGGGTGACGAACCAGGCGCCCAGGGCGCCGGCGATCCCGCGACGACCCGCGGTGCACCCGGCGACACCGAGGCCGGCCCCGGCGAGGCAGAGGCACCGGGGCCGACGACCGGCACCGCCGGACGTGGCGTCGGAGCACCCGGGACTCAAGCGCCACGCACCCCGACGCCCGGCACCGGAACTCCCGGTACCGCACCGCCCGGTACGGCAACGCCAGGCACCGGGTCACCGGGGACCGGGGTCCCGGGCGGACAGACACCGGGCACCTCGAATCCTGCGCCTGCTCCTCCGCCCACCACTCCACCGTCACCGGACACCGGCGGTGGCAGCGGTGGCGGCGGAGGCAACACCGGCGGCGGTGGCAGGGGTGGTGGCCTTACGCAACTACCCGGGGAGATCGTCGGCGGCACCGGTGACGCCGTGTGCGGAGTCGCGGGCCTGCTGTGCCGGGAGTAGCGAGATGCCGGTGAACGCGGCGAGTGGCCCAGCCGCCGACCTCGTGCCCGGTCGCTGGCTCGACAGGACCGTCGAACTGCTGATCGGTTCCGGCGCCTTGGCCGACACCGGGGAGTGGGCGGACTGCGCACTCGTCGCCGGACCGCCGGGAACCGGGCGGTCCGCGGTCCTCGGCTCAGCCGAGAAACGTCTGCGTGACGCAGGTGCCGATGTCGTTGCCGGCCTGCCGAAACAGCTCGTCGTCGAATGTGATGCACGATCACCCGGCAGGTGTCCGATCGTCGTCGCCGACGACTTGCACACCTGGCCCGCGGGCCTTGTCGACGACCTCGTCCACCGACTCGACCATGGCGCCGTGCGTCTCGTCGCCTCGACGGAGGAGCGTCGCCGCGAACCGCGCATCGCCGCACTGATCGCACGCGCTCGCCGCAGCGACACCCTGCTGGCCCGCCGACCGATGTCGACCGGACAGGTGATCGACGCGGCATCACGGTCGGGCCTTGCGCTGACCCCGGTCGAGGCCGCACACATCCGACGGACGTGTGGGGGCGCGAGCGCACTCATCGACGTCGTACTCGACGCCGTCTACGGCGACGACATCGAAGACCCGGAAGCGGTGCACGAGCTGTCGCCGGTCGACATCGCGGCCCGCATCTCCCGCGACTGGCATCACCGGCTGCTCGGCGACCTCGACGACGACACCCTCGACGTCCTCGTTCTCGCGTCGTCCGGCGGGCGACTCGACTCCCACACGGTCGCGGCGCTGCTCGATCTGGATCCCGCCGACGCTGCCGTCGTTGTCGATCGCGCCCGCGGCACAGGGTTTCTCAGTCCTCGGGACCGGTTCCTACCGGCGCTGACCGGCACCCTGCGCGACGTCGTCGGGGGCATGCGGATCGATGCCGTGCAGCGTCGCGTCGCGCTGGCGCAACTCACATCCGGGACGATGACCGCCGACGACGCGATCCGCGCGGTCGACGCCGGCCTCACCGACCCTCGCATCGTCGAGACGCTCTGCGCGGCGGCCGGCGACGCGCCACGCGACCGTGCCGCGGCGTTGCTCGCGACCGCCGAGAGAGGTGGCGGAGCGACGGAGGTGCTGCGGCCCCGCCGTGCCCGACTTGCGCTCGGAGGCGGTGACGTCGTCGCCGCCGGCGCGCTGATCGACGAAGTTCTCGTCGGACTTCGGGCGCCATCGGACCAGGCAGCCGATGCGGTGGTCGTCGCCTCCGAGGTCGCCACGGCCGCGGGCCGCGCCACGCACGCCGCGGACCTGTTCCGCTGGCTCGGCGCTGACCACTGCACCGGTCACCGTCCCGCCGCGGTCGCGGTGCTCCTCGCCGTCGGGGATCGGCGCGCCGCGCAGACATTCGGTGTGGGCGGAACAGGTCCGCCATCGACCTTGCGGCATGCCCACGGCACGGTGATCCGATACCTCCTCGGCGGTGACGACGAGGAGGTATCGGGCGACGCGGTCGTCCATGCATGGGCGGCGGTCGGCGACGCCGTGACACTGCGGGCCTGTGTGTGGCCGGTGTTCGCGTCGGCAATTCAGCGCGGAGAGAACGACGCTGCACGCGCGCTCGCCGACATCCTCGAGCCGACCTCTGCCGACCGGCAGGGTCTGCTGCGAACCTGGAGCGCCGTCGCCGCGGGGGATCTCGCCGGGCTCGACATCGAACAGACCACCGATCCGGCCCGGATTGCTGTCGAGACACGTCCGGATCGCCGCCTGCGCTGGGCCGCTGCTGCGCTCGGTGTGGCGCGGATCGCCGGCCGCAAGGATCTGGCCTCGCCCTTGTGGCGGATGATCGCGCCGACGGTGGCGACCATGGAGGTCGCGTTGTTCGACCTGCTCGTCCTCGGCGAATGCCGACGCGTCGCCATGTGGCTCGGCGATGCCGACCGCCTGGACAGGCAGCTGACCGCTGTAGACAATCTGCTCGCCGGGTTCGATTCGGGCTCCGCGTGGCAGCGCGTTTGGCAGACCGTCCGAGACGAAGGCGCTCACGTCGCAACGTCCGGATCGTCGCCCACAACTGTCGTCGACGGGCCGCTCACCGAGCGGGAGGCCGAAGTGGCACGTGAGCTGTTGGCCGGGTACACCTATCGGGAGATCGGTGACAGATTGTTCATCTCGGCGAAAACCGTCGAGCATCATGTCGCCAACATCCGCAGGCGACTCGAGGCCGGGTCCCGCTCGGAGCTGATGGCCGCAATTCGTGATGCCGGCTACCACTGAACTTACCCCTGGGTAAGATGGTCCGAACGTCCAGTGCGTGAACGACCGGTGGTGGAGGAGTGACGATGGCCGGAGGTACCAAGCGGCTGCCTCGTGCGGTACGCGAACAGCAGATGCTCGATGCGGCCGTCAAGGTGTTCTCGGAGAACGGTTACCGCGAGGCGTCGATGGACTCCATCGCCGCGGAGGCGGAGATCAGCAAGCCGATGCTGTACCTCTACTACGGCTCCAAGGACGAACTGTTCAGCGCCTGCATCGAACGTGAGTCGACCCGCTTCATCGAGGCGATGAGCGTCGGCTTCGACCCGTCGCTGCGGCAACGTGACCAGGCCCGCACCGTCGTCAAGGAGTTCCTGCGCTTCGTCGATGAGCACCGGCAGTCGTGGAAGGTGCTCTACCGCGTTGCCGTCGGCACCCAGACCTTCTCCCATTTCGTCTCCGACAGCCGCAAGCGCGTCACCGAGATGGTCACCGAACTCATCCGCGCCGGCACCACCGTCGAAGGCGCCCGCGACATCGACTTCGAACTCACCGCCGTCGCCCTCGTCGGTGCCGGCGAGGCCGTGGCCGATCGCATCACCGAGGGCGACGTCGACCTCGAGACCGCCACCGACCTGCTTGTCGGTATCACCTGGCGCGGCCTGAAGGGGGTCGGGAGCACCGACCCGGGCGCCGACTGACCCTCCGCTGGAGTTCTCCCCGGCGTACGCCGAGAGAACCCTGCTTTGCGCCGAGAGAACCCAGAGTTGTGCCGAGAGAATCCAGCGGGGTTGGATGCCTAGATTCTCTCAACGCAAAACAGGGTTCTCTCGGCCGCCGTGGTGAGGCTTGGTGAGGTATCTCGCCCTGCTGGCTGAGGAGCGGCGACGAAGGAGCCGCGTCTCGAAGCCCGCTGGCAACCCCCAACCGCTCTATATGCCTTGACCGGCATATGCCAACTATGGCATGTTGGCTGCATGGTCGACCGAGACGTTTTCACGGCGATCGGGGAGCCGACCCGACGGCGCATCCTCGATCAGTTGCGCAGCCGGGAGTGTCTGGTCGGTGAACTCGTCGAGTCGTTGGGCATCTCGCAACCCAATGTGTCGAAACATCTTCGGGTTCTGGACCAGGCGGAGTTGGTGAGAGTCCGCATCGACGGGCCCCGGCGATACTACGCACTCGACGACCACGGGCTGCGCGACCTCGATGCGTGGCTGGCGCCGTTCCGGGAGATCTGGGCCGACCGGCTCGACGCGCTGGAGCAGCATCTGGATGAGACCAACAAGGAGGACTGAGGCATGGACCAGAAGGCGACCGACCGATTCGGCACTGTCGTACACGATGGCGACAGGCTGGCCTTGAGATACGAACGGCACCTGGCGCATTCGCCGGAGAAGGTGTGGAGCGCGCTGACCGAGTCGGACAGCTTGCGGCACTGGTTTCCCGCCGACATCGTCGGGGAGCGCGCCCGTGGCGCGTCGGTGAAGCTGCCGTTCTGGCCCGACGGGGCGGCGGAGAGTCAGGCGATGATGGAGGACGCCGGCGTCGACACGTCGAGCTTCGATTTCGAAGAAGTGCTGCCCGGCGAGATCCGTGAGTACGATCCGCCGAAGGTTTTCGAACTGGTCTGGGGCAACCCTGAGGGTCAGGCCGACGTGCTGCGATTCGAACTCGAACCGACCGCCGACGGCACGCGGCTGGTATTCACCACCTGGCCGGGGGAGCCGGGACCGATGGGCCACGCCGGGACCGCGGCCGGATGGCACGCCTGCCTGGACGCCCTGCAGAGTCTCGTGGACACCGGCGCCGTCGACGAGGACCGCCAAGATGTCGTGAAGCTCCGCGACCACTACGCATCGTTGCTCGCGGAGCCGTCATAGTTCGTCCCCAACTTGCTACCGGCGTACGCCGAGAGAACCCTGTTCTGCGCCGAGAGAACCCAGAGTTGTGCCGAGAGAATCCATTTTGGGCCGGTGGCTGGGTTCTCTCGACGCACAACAGGGTTCTCTCGGCCGCCGTCCCAAGACTCGGCCGCGTGAGTTGCGGGTCGCTATGCTCCGCGCGTGGTCGCCGTCAGATGCGGCGCACCCTTCTTCCGATCCAGCACCGAGATGTCGAAGTTGCCGTTCCCGTCGATGCGCCGCGAGTACAGATTCACCCTGGCTGGCAACAGGATCGGCTTGCCGAAGCGCACGGTGTAGGTGACCTCGTCGGGAAGCTGTGCCTCCACGTTGGCGACCGCGGCTGCGGCACTCCACATTCCGTGTGCGATGGCCTTCGGGAAGCCGAACGCCTTCGCGGTCAGGTTACCCATGTGGATCGGGTTGCGGTCACCGGACGCCTCGGCGTACTGGCGGATGCGACCGAGGTCCACCGACAGGATCGAATCCGGCGGCGGGGGAGCGTACTGCTTGGGCTCGGGGCCGCGCGGCTCGTCGGACAGGCTGGTGCGCTGCTGCTTGAGGAACGTCGCGGTCTGCGTGGTCACCAGCTCCGAGCCGACGCTGATCTGCGAGATCATGTCGATCAGCAGCCCTTTGCGGTGTTCGCGCAGGTTCTCCGCGTGCGTCTCGATGGTCAGCGGTTCGTCGACGCCGATCGGACGAACCCGATGAATCGAGTTCTCCAGATGCACCGAACCGACTGCGCCGAAGGGGAAATCGCCGTCGGTCATCACCTTCATGGCGAGCGGGAACTGCAGCACGAACGGGTACGTCAGCGGCAATGTGGAACCGAACCGCTGACCGGTGACGCGTGTGTAGGCGTGCAGCTTGTCGGGGTCGACGCGGACGTTCTCCATCCGGTAGCTGCGATCGGGGATCGCGGCGTCGGCCCGCACCTTGGCGGGCTTGCCGATCACCGGCAGCATCGCTCCGACGGCCTTCGAGTAGACCTCAGCGGTTCCGGGTGCGCTGGGCAGCGTGATCGTCTTGGTCATCACGCACCCAGGAATCCCTGGCCGCAGACGCGGACGACGTTGCCGGTGATGGCGCTCGACGCCGGATTGGCGAAGTACGCAACGGTTTCGGCGACGTCGACGGTCTGCCCACCCTGCTGCAGCGAGCTCATCAGGCGTCCGGCCTCACGGGTGGCCAGGGGGATCGCGGCGGTCATCTTGGTTTCGATGAAGCCGGGTGCGACGGCGTTGATGGTGATGCTCTTCTCCGCGAGGATCGGCGCGTAGGTGTCGACGAGGCCGATGACACCGGCCTTCGATGCGCCGTAGTTCGTCTGGCCGCGATTGCCCGCGATACCGGCGATCGACGACACGTCGACCACGGCGCCGCCCTCCTTGAGCGCGTCGTTCTCGAGCAGGCCGTTGACGAGCTGCTGCGGCGCGATGAGGTTCACCGCGATCACCGAATCCCAGCGTGCCGCATCCATGTTGGCGAGCAGTTTGTCGCGAGTGATGCCGGCGTTGTTGACGATGATGTCGATGCCGCCGTGGCGTTCGAGCGCATGCTCGGCCAGCTTCGCACCGGCGTCGTCGGCGCTGACGTCGAGCGGGAACGCGGTGCCCTTCACCTTGTTCGCAGTCTCGGTGAGCGCCTCGCCGGCGGCCGGGATGTCGGCGCAGATCACGTGGGCGCCGTCGCGGGCCAACACCTCGGCGATGGTGGCGCCGATGCCGCGGGCCGCACCGGTCACCACGGCGACCTTGCCCTCGAGCGGGCGATCCCAGTCCTTCGGTGCGGTCGCGTCGGCGTCGCCCACCCGGATCACCTGGGCATCGACGAACGCCGACTTCGCCGACAGCACGAACCGGACGGTCGACTCGAGGCCGGTGAGTCCGGTCTTGGCGTCGGGGGAGACGTAGACGAGCTGGACGGTCGCGCCCTTCTGCAATTCCTTGCCGACCGAACGGGTGAAGCCCTCGAGCGCCCGCTGTGCGACGTGCTCGTTCGGCTCGGACACCAGCTCCGGGGTGGTGCCGAGGACCAGCAGGCGTGCACTCGGCGCCAGCGAACGCATCTGGGGCTGGAAGAACTCGAAGAGCTGGCGCAGTTCACCCGGCGACGTGATGCCGGTGGCGTCGAAGACCAGCGCGCCGTACTTGTCGGCGCCGCGGCCGGTGGTGGCGTTCTGGATCAGGGTGTAGTCAGGAGCCGAGAGCATCTCGCGCAACGGCTCGACCAGACGGCCCGACCCACCGAGCAGTACCGGCCCGGGCAGCGGCGGCTCGGACGGCTTGTAGCGGCGCAGCGTCGGCGGAACGGGAAGACCCGCCTGCTTCGCGATGAACGCGCCGGGTCCGGAATGAACGATGTTCGAGTACAGGCCAGTGGCTGCCACGGGAGATCTCCTCAGTCTTGTCGGCAGGTCGGATCGGTCGCGAGAGCTGTGCGATGACGCTCACCACGAGCGACGTTCGACAACTAACTTACTCATGAGTAAGAATACTGTACAGACATCGGACTACACCCCCTGGGAGATCCAAGTGGCTCAGACACCCAAGACCCGCACCCAGCGCCCGGTCGCGATCCTCGGCGGCAACCGGATCCCGTTCGCCCGCCAGGACAAGGCCTACGCCAAGGTCAGCAATCAGGAGATGTTCACCGCCGCCCTCGACGGCCTCGTCAGTCGCTACAACCTCCAGGGTGAGCGGCTCGGCATGGTCGCGGGTGGCGCGGTGCTCAAACACTCCCGTGATTTCAATCTCATCCGCGAATGCGTGCTCGGCTCGGCGCTGTCGCCCTACACCCCGGCGTTCGACATCCAGCAGGCCTGCGGCACCGGCCTGCAGGCGATCGTCGCGGTCGCCGACGGCATCGCATCCGGCCGCTACGACGTCGCCGTCGGCGGTGGCGTGGACACCACCTCCGACGCCCCGATCGGCGTCTCGGAGTCCATGCGCCGGCAGATGCTCGAGGTCAACCGGTCGCGCAGCACCAAGGACCAGCTGGTCAACGCGCTGAAGCTGCTACCGAAGCTCGGGATCGAGATCCCGCGCAACGGCGAACCGCGCACCGGCATGTCGATGGGCGAGCACGCCGCCATCACCGCCAAGGAATTCGGCATCAAGCGCGCCGACCAGGACGCCCTGGCCGCGGCCAGCCATCAGAACATGGCTGCCGCCTACGACGCCGGGTTCTTCGACGACCTGATCACCCCGTTCCTGGGCCTGACCCGCGACCAGAACCTGCGCGGCGACTCGACCGTGGAGAAGCTCGCCAAGCTCAAGCCCGCGTTCGGCGTCTCCCTCGGCGACGCCACGATGACCGCGGGCAACTCCACCCCGCTCACCGACGGCGCGTCGACCGTCCTGCTGGGCACCGACGAGTGGGCCGACGCCAAGGGCCTGCCGGTGCAGGCCTACCTCGTCGACAGCGAGACCGCCGCCGTCGACTACGTCAACGGACCGGACGGCCTGCTGATGGCCCCCACCTACGCGGTGCCGCGGCTGCTCGAACGCAACGGTCTGACCCTGCAGGACTTCGACTTCTACGAGATCCACGAGGCCTTCGCCTCGGTCGTGCTGGCCACGCTGGCCGCATGGGAATCCGAGGAGTACTGCAAGGAACGCCTGGGCCTCGACAACGCGCTCGGTTCCATCGACCGGGCCAAGCTCAACGTGCACGGCTCGTCGCTGGCCGCGGGACACCCGTTCGCCGCGACCGGCGGGCGCATCGTCGCGCAGGCGGCGAAGACCATCCGGGAGAACGGTGGCGGTCGTGCACTGATCTCGATCTGCGCGGCCGGCGGCCAGGGCGTCACGGCCATCGTCGAGGGCTGACGCCCTGATCGTGACCGGATCGTGGCATCCGCAACGATCCGGTCACACTCGCCCGAGAAATTCTCACGGAAAGATGTAACGCGGAGAGAAGTAGCGTAGATATACGAGTAGCTCCGGCTGAGCTGCCAGACCCCCGACCCGGCAGCTCGGTCGGGGCGCCTACTTGTGTGGGGTGCCCCACAGCCGTCTGCTGGTCGGGCGCACTCATCATCGTTTCCTTATGGTTGTCTCCGTGAACTCAAACCCCGCCGTCCGTGCGGTGGTGCGTGTCTTCGTCGGGGTGACCGCTGTTCTCGGGTTGGTCTTGGCGACCGATCTCGTCATCACCGAGGACGCGACCGCCCGGGGCGCCGTCGTCGCCGGTATTCCGGCCGGCAATCTCGACCCGTACTCGGCGCAGGCCGTCGTCGACGACCTGTCCGCGCGTGCCGCCCAGCCGGTCGAGCTGCGCACCGAATCCGGCTCGGCGACCGTCGCGGCCGGCGACCTGGGACTGCACTTCGATCCGGATGCGACGAAGGCGCAGCTGTTGGAGCAGCCTCGTAACCCGCTGACACGGCTGCTGGCCATCCTCGGCCGGACCCACACCGTCGATCCCGTCGTCACCGTCGACCGCGCAACGTTCGACGCCACCCTCGATGAACTGCGGCCCACGCTCGAGAAGGCCGCCGTCGAGGGCGGTGTGCACTATGACGTCTCGGGCGACGTAGCGACCCCCGTCGCCGACCTGCCGGCCGCAGGCAAGCGGGTGGCCCGCGATGCGGCGGTCACGACGCTGTCGCGCCAGTGGCTCGACGCCGAGCCCGTGGACCTGCCGCTCGAGGACTTCGATCCGTCCGTGTCGGCCGAGGTGGTGCAGTCGACCGTCGCCGGCGCCGCGACGCGTGCGGTGGCCGCTCCGGTCACGCTCGAGGGCTCCGAGGACGCGTCGGTCCGGGTCACGCCCGCGGAGTTGGGCACCATCCTGTCGTTCGTCGCCGACGGCCGTGGCGGTCTGCAGCCCGAGATCGACACCGAAGCGGGTGTGAAGCTGCTGGGACCCGAACTCGCCGACACCGAACGCAAGCCGGTCGACGCCACGTTCACGATGGCCGGCGGCAGCCCCACCGTCGTGCCGTCGCGTGACGGTCGGCGGATCGACTGGGACAAGACGTTCGCCTCCACTGCGGCCACCGTGACCGGCGCCGATGCCTCCGACGTCCGCGTCGTCGAGGTCGCCTACGACCCGATCCGGCCCAAGCTGACGACCGTGCAGGCCCGCAAGCTCGGTGTGCGTGAAGTGGTCAGCGAGTTCACCACCTCCGGATTCTCGAGTGCGTCGGGGGAGAACATCCGTCTCGTCGCCGCCGAGGTCGACGGCGCGCTGGTGCGGCCGGGGGCCAAGTTCTCGCTGAACGGCTACACGGGTCCGCGGGGCACGGCGCAGGGATACGTGACGTCGACGATCATCGACGACGGCCACGCGGACAAGGCCGTGGGCGGCGGCATCTCGCAGTTCGCGACCACGCTCTACAACGCCGCCTATTTCGCCGGGCTCGAGGACGTCGCGCACACCGAGCACAGCTACTACATCTCGCGATACCCCGAAGCCCGCGAGGCGACGGTCTTCGAAGGTGCCATCGACCTGGTGTTCCGCAACAACACCAAACACGGCATCTACATCGACACCGGGTGGTCTCCGTCGGGGATCACGGTCCGGCTGTGGAGCACGAAGACCGTCGAGGTGCAGTCGATCACCGGTGAGCGGCACTCCTACACCGACCCGCCGTCCCTGAAGCTGCCGAAGGGCGACAACTGTATCGCCTCGACCGGCAGCCGCGGGTTCACCACCTCGGACACCCGCATCATCACCGATGCGGGTAGCGGCGCCGAGATCAGTCGCAACACGCGGACCGTGAAGTACGACCCGGCGCCCAACGTCGCCTGCGTGTGACGACCGGATCGATCCCTGCGGAGGCCCGGAGCTTGGGAGGCGTCACCACCCGATCCCTGAGGAGGCCCGGAGCTTGCGGAGGGCCGTCACGAAGGGCGCCCCTCTGGACCGAGCGATGTAACGCTCGATAGGCTCCGGATCGTGGATATCAATGGAGCAAGTGCAATCGTCACGGGTGGCGCGTCGGGTATCGGCGAGGCCGCGGTCCGCCAGCTGGCGGCAAAGGGTGCCAAGGTCGTCGTCGCCGACCTGCAGGCAGACAAGGGTGAGGCCCTCGCCAAGGAGGTCGGCGGTGCATTCGTGCGCGTCGACGTCACCGACACCGCGCAGATCGAGGCGGCCGTCAACAAGGCCACCGAGCTCGGCCCGCTGCGTGCGCTGGTCAACTCGGCCGGTATCGGCTGGGCGCAGCGCACCATCGGCCGCGACGGTGAGTTCTCGTCGGCGCACGACCTGGATGCGTACAAGAAGGTGATTGCCATCAACCTGGTCGGTACCTTCGACGCCTGCCGTCTGGCCGCCACCGCGATGAGCAAGAACGACCCGCTGGAGTCCGGCGAGCGCGGTGCCATCGTCAACATGGCGTCGGTCGCCGCGTTCGACGGTCAGATCGGTCAGGCCTCGTACTCGTCGTCAAAGGGTGGCGTCGTCGGCATGACCCTTCCGGTCGCCCGCGACCTCGCGGCCGTCGGTGTGCGCGTCAACACCATCGCCCCCGGCCTGATCGACACCCCGATCTACGGTGAGGGCGAGGCCGCCGAGGCGTTCAAGGCGAAGCTCGGCGAGTCCGTGCTGTTCCCGCACCGCCTGGGCAAGCCCGACGAACTCGCCTCGATGGTCATCGAGCTGGTCACCAACTCCTACATGAACGCCGAGGTGATCCGCGTCGACGGCGGCATCCGGATGCCTCCGAAGTAGGGCTGCGACACACACTCACGCGCACCCGTTCGGCTTGCGCGCACGTCGAGACGTGCGCGGTTGCCGAGCGGGTGCGCGTTGTTGTCAGCACGGCAGCCGCTACCATCTCAGTGGTAGCATCGTGGCATGCGAACGACCATTGATCGTGCCGGTCGCGTGGTCGTTCCCAAGGAACTACGTGATCGTATTGGACTCATCCCGGGCGAGGTCGAGATCACGGTTTCGGGCAGCGGTCTTGTGCTCGAGCCGGTGGCGACCGACGACCTCATCGACGACGACGGACTGTTGCTTCTCCCGTCGGGCGGACCCGACCTGACGACCGACGATATTCGCGAGCTTCGCCTTGGCGACCAGCGCTGAGACCGTCCTGCTGGACACAAGCGCTGCCATCGCGTTGGTCCGACCCGAACAGGCAGGGCACATCGCCGTCCGAGAAGCCGTGCGCGGCCGAAGCCTGGGCCTCAGCGGTCACGCGACGTTCGAGACCTACTCGGTACTGACGCGATTACCCCCACCGCAACGATTGTCGCCGGCCGCGGCTGCGCGACTCATCGCCACCAACTTTCCGATTGCGTGCCACCTCGCTCCCAATGCGGCCGGCGAGCTCGTCGCCTCCTTCGCGGCCACGGGGATCTCGGGTGGAGCGGTCTACGACGCGCTGGTCGCTGCGGCAGCGGTCTCGGCGGGCCTCCCGTTGCTCAGTGTCGACCGGCGCGCCGAACCGGTCTATCGCGCCCTCGGCGTCGACCTCCGCATTCTCTGACGTGGTGGTTTCGACCCCAGAAACAGTTCGTCCCCCGAAAATCACCAGACTCTCCACAAACGTACGGAGAGTTCGGCGATTTCCGGGGGACGAACCAGGTTCAGGCGATCAGAAGACCGCTTCGTCGACCTCCATGACGTCGGCGTCGATGTTCTCGACGGTGCCGCGGACGGCGGTCAGCGGCGGGAGCATCGTCTTCGCGAAGAAGCTCGCGACGGCGACCTTGCCCTCGTAGAACGACTTGTCCTCGTCCGACGCGCCGGCATCGAGTGCGGCCAGGGCGATCTCGGCCTGACGGAGCAGCAGCCAGCCGATGAGCAGGTCGCCGACCGACAGCAGGTAGCGAACCGAGCCGAGCCCGACCTTGTAGAGCTCCTTCGGATCCTCCTGCGCGTTCATCAGGTAGCTGGTGAGCGTCGCGGTCATTGCCTGCACGTCTTCGAACGCGGTCTTCAGCAGCTGACGCTCGGCCTTGAGGCGACCGTTGCCGCCCTCGGAGTCGAGGAAGCTCTGGATCTGACCCGACACGTGCGCCAGCGCGGCGCCCTTGTCACGAATGATCTTGCGGAAGAAGAAGTCCTGCGCCTGGATGGCAGTCGTGCCCTCGTAGAGCGAGTCGATCTTCGAGTCACGGATGTACTGCTCGATCGGGTAGTCCTGCAGGAAGCCGGAACCACCGAGAGTCTGCAGCGACTCGTGGGACAGCACGCTGTAGGCACGCTCGGAGCCGACACCCTTCACGATCGGCAGCAGCAGATCGTTGACCTTGTGTGCCAGTTCGGCATCCGCGCCGGACACGATCTTCGCGGCGGCGGCGTCCTGATGCGACGCGGTGTAGAGGTAGATCGCGCGCAGGCCCTCGGCGTAGGCCTTCTGGGTCATCAGCGAGCGACGCACGTCCGGGTGGTGGGTGATGCTCACGCGCGGAGCGGCCTTGTCGGTCATCTGGGTCATGTCGGCACCCTGGATGCGCTCCTTGGCGTACTCGAGTGCGTTCAGGTAACCGGTCGACAGGGTGGAGATGGCCTTGGTGCCCACCATCATTCGCGCATGCTCGATGACGTCGAACATCTGCGCGATGCCGTTGTGCACCTCGCCGACGAGCCAGCCGACAGCCGGGGTGCCGTGCTGGCCGAAGCTCAGCTCACACGTCGCCGACGACTTGATGCCCATCTTGTGCTCGACGTTGGTGACGAAAACGCCGTTGCGCTCGCCCAATTCGCCGGTCTCGTGATCGAAGTGGAACTTCGGCACGAAGAACAACGACAGACCCTTGGTGCCCGGCTTCGCGCCCTCGGGGCGGGCGAGCACCAGGTGGAAGATGTTCTCGGTCATGTCCTGGTCGGCGGAGGTGATGAAACGCTTCACGCCATCGATGTGCCAGGTGCCGTCGGACTGCTGGACGGCCTTCGTGCGGGCCGCGCCGACGTCGGAGCCGGCGTCGGGCTCGGTGAGCACCATCGTTGCGCCCCAACCACGTTCGGAGCAGATGGCGGCCCACTTCTTCTGCTCGTCGGTGCCGTTGTCGAAGAAGATGTTGGCGAAGCCGGAACCGGCGGCGTACATGAACACCGGCGGGTTGGCGCCCAGGATCATCTCGCCGATGGCCCAGTAGAGCGACCGCGGCGCGGGCAGTCCGCCGAGCTCCTCGTCGATGCCGATCTTGTCCCAGCCGCCCTCGATGAGCGCGTTGTAGGACTTGGTGAAGCTCTCCGGGATGGCAACGCTGTGGGTCTCCGGATCGAAGACCGGCGGATTGCGGTCGGCGTCGGCGAACGATTCGGCGATGGGGCCTTCGGCGAGGGTCTTGACCTCGCGGAGCATGTCGACGGCGGTCTCGTGGTCGAGGTCGCCGAAGTCGCCCTCCTCGAGCACCTTGTCGAGGTCGAACAGCTCGAAGAGGTTGAAGTGCAGGTCGCGAATGTTGCTCTTGTAATGGCCCATGAAGGTTCCTTATCTGACGGGCGGTGTGGGCTACGCGGGTCGTTCGGCGCGGTCGGCAGAAGCTAAGTTACTCGCCGGTAACTACAGGATAGCGCCATCGGTAACACAGAGCAATTGCTCGGTCTGTGATCTCCACCGACCGCGGTACGTACCCGGGTGGGTTACAGCGCGTCGCGCAGATAGGCCAGGTCAGCGGGGATGCCATCGGCCGGAGTCTCCAGGATGACGGGTGCGCCGGCTGCGGCGGCGACGGCGACCAGGACGTCGGCATCGATGTGGCCGTCGGCGATGTTGGCGTGCCGGTCCCGGCCGGAGTCGAACTCGTCGCGGGAGTTGTTCAGGTGCACCAGGTCGATCCGGCCGGTGATGGCCTTGACGCGTTCGACCAGTCCGACGAGGTCTTCGCCGCCGGCCCATGCGTGGCACGTGTCCAGGCAGAAGCCGGCCTGCTCGAAGTCGCCGACCGACTCCCACAGCCGGTCGATGGCCTCCAGGGTGCGGGCCATGGCGTGGTCGCCGCCCGCGGTGTTCTCGATGAGGATCGGCACCCCGAACCCACCTTTGTCCACCTGGCGGTCGAAGAGCTTGCGCCAGTTGGCGAATCCCTCTTTGTCGTCCTCGCCGTCGCGCAGATGACCACCGTGCACGACCAGGCCGAAGGCGCCGAGCTCCGCGGCCGCGGCGGCCTGCTGCTCGACCGCCTTGCGGGACGGCATCCGCAGCCGGTTGTTCAGGCTCGCGACGTTGATCTGGTAGCTCGAGTGCACGACCACGTCGATGTCGGAGTCGCGGATCGCGGCCGCGTCCGGCCGGGCCTCGGGCTTCTTCCAGCCCTGTGGGTCGGTCACGAACATCTGGAAGACGTCGATGCCGAGTTCGCCGGCGGTGGACAACGGGTCGGCGTCCTCGCGTAGATGTGCTCCGATGCGCATCCCTCAACGATAGTGGGCCGCATTGATGTGATTCCGGTCACCGTCGGGCGGGTGAATTCCGACATCGGCGGCACCTGTCCGGCGGTTTGCCGGTTCCCGAACGCCGGGTGATCACTAGGCTTACGCCAAGTAACGTGCAGGGAGCCCTGGCGGGCGTGGGCGGGCAGGATCATCACGGGTGAGCATTGACGACGCGGTCGACGACGTGCCTGCGGCGGGCAAGACTGCCAAGGAGCGTGTCGAGAACGGCGTCGAGCCCGTGATCGACGACGTCGCAGCCGCCGCCGAGATCGACACCGGACCGGACCGCAAACGTGACCTCACCATGGTCCGGCGGATCGCGATCGGCGCCTGGGTGCTGTTCGTCATCTACCAGTTCTCCGTGTACGGCATGGCGTTCGACCGCACCCGGCTGATCATCCTGCTCTGCCTGGGCATGCTCGCGGCGACGATCGGCCGTCGCAAGGCGATCAGCGTCATCATCGACTGGCTGCCGTTCGCGCTGATCCTGCTGCTCTACGACTGGACCCGTGACGTCGCACGCATCGTGGACATGCCCACCCAGTGGCATCTGCCCGCCGACGTCGACAGCTGGCTGTTCGGGGTCAACCCCACCGTGTGGCTGCAGAGCCACATCAAGGAGGCATCGCCGCCGTGGTGGGAGGTGATCACCAGCGTCATCTACATGTCGTACTTCATCGTTCCCTACGCGGTCGCCGCTGTGCTGTGGATCAAGAACCGCGCGACGTGGCGCAGGTACGCGGCGTGCTTCCTCGCGACCACGTTCCTCGCGCTGATCGGCTACACCCTGGTGCCGGCCGCACCTCCGTGGGCCGCCGCGCGATGCACCGCGGAGCAACTCGTCGACCACCCGCGTGATCCGGTGTGCATGGCCACCGAGGGCGCTGTGGCGAACGGCGGCATCCTCGGCGAGGTGACGCCGACGAACCCCGAGGCCGCACCCTACGTCGAGCGGATCTCGGCCCGTGGCTGGAACTTCCTGAACATCCACGCGGCGTCGACCCTGGTCGAGGTCGGGCAGGGCAAGGCCAATCTCGTCGCGGCCATCCCGTCCCTGCATGCCGGCCTGACCATGCTGCTCGCCCTGTTCATGTGGCCGCGCGTCAAGGCCCTCGGAAAAACGCTGTTCATGGGATACGCCCTGGCGATGGCGTTCACCCTTGTCTATACCGCCGAGCACTACGTGTTCGACATCCTCCTGGGGTGGGCGCTGGCCGGCTTCGTGATCTTCATCGTGAATGTCGTCGACCGGACATGGGTGATCCCGCGAAACGAACGACGACGTGCCGCCGCGGGTTCGTCGGAGGCGGCCGAGCCCGATCCGGCTGAATCCGACACGGCTGCGTCCGCTACAGCTGAGTCCGGCACGACCCCGTCCGACCCGGCACCTCCTCGGTAACCTCGGAGTCGTGTCGACTGTCCGCCGTTCATCGCGACCCCGCCAGTGGGGCGCGACGCGGACCGGTCTGCTGTTGGGGATCGCGTTCGCGATTCTGCTGATGCATTCGGTGGTCGCCCTCGCCGACCACCGCGACCACGGCAGCCACGGCGAGGCGGCGGCCGCGCACGGCCCGACGGTCGTGCATGCCGCGCAGCACGAACCGACGCCGGTGATGGACGATGCCGGCGACTGCGACACCCACACCCACCCGTGCGTGTTCCTGCGGCACGACGACCCGGTCGTCCCGGCGGTCGCCGTTCTCGTTCTCGCTTGGGGTTTCCCGCTCCCGCCCTTGTTGCGGTCAATCCACAGACGACGGCACGGCCGAAGCGGCCGGCCACCACCGTGGGCCATGCCGACACATCTCCGATTGCAGGTCATCCGCTGCTGATCGGCGTCCGCCGGACCTCGTGTCCGAGACGTCGACAGCTCCGCCTGCCCTGACGCAGCGCGGATTCCTCACCCTGCAAAGGAACCTCACCAATGAAACGACAGATCTTCGCGTGCTCGACCGTGGTCGCGGTCGCTCTTCTCGGCGCATGTTCGGCCGACGACGAACCGGCGGCCTCGTCATCCGGCCCGGCGGTCTCCACCACCTCGCTGTCGCTGGAGAGCTCGGCCGACTCACCGCAGGCCGAGACACACAACGACGCCGACATCGCCTTCAACCAGATGATGATCCCGCATCACATGCAGGCGCTGATGATGGCGGACCTGGTGCCCGAGCGCACCAGCACACCCGCGGTGCGGGACCTGGCCGACCGCATCCGGGCGGGCCAACAGCCCGAGATCGACGAGATGTCGGCCCGTCTGCGCGAGTGGGGTGTGGCCGACGCGTCCACGTCGGACCCGTCCACCTCCGGTGGGCACATGAGCGACGACGGGGGGCACGGCGATCACATGTCGCCGGATGGGCATGACATGGCCGGCATGATGACGCCGGCCGAGATGGCCGCGCTGTCGGCTGCCCGCGGAGCGGAGTTCGACCGGCTGTGGCTCGAGGGCATGATCGCCCACCACGAAGGCGCGGTCGAGATGGCGGACACCGAGCTCGCCGACGGCATCCATGAACCGTCGCGTGAGCTCGCGACGCGGATCAAGGCCACGCAGCAGGACGAGATCGAGGAGATGAACTCCATCCTCGCGGAGCGATAGAGCCCCCGTGGTCGTGGGTTCTGGCCGCAGTTCCGGGTTCCGGCTTGGGAACCGAACTGCGGCCGGAACCTGCAGCTGCGGCCGGAACCCGGCGGCGCTAGGGCTTCTGCAGCGGCACCCGCATCAGATAGACCTGGTAGCCGTTCCAGACCGAGTAGGTGAAGTACAGGCTGCTGCCCTTCGACCACGGATGGATGTACGGCGCGTAGCCCGTGTACGGGTTGTTGGCCGGCACGATGAGCTCACCCGAGGTCCACGGGCCTTCCGGCCGGTCGGCGGTACGCAGGATGACGCCGGTGTCCTTCTGGCCGAGCGAGATGTACTTGCCGAGGTAGTCGTTCCAGGCCACCGACAGCTCGCCGGTCGGTGCGGACATGACCGGGGTGGCCGAGTCCGGGTTGTTGCGGACCCACCGACCCCACGAGAAGTACTCGTACTTGCGGAGGTTCTCGATGTCCTTGGCGGCGACCCGGGCGAGGTAGACCGCGCCCCAGCGGCCATCGGGTGTGCCGTAGGTGTAGATGGTGTCGCCGACCTTCAGATACGCCGACATCTGGAACTTGTGGTTGCCGCCGCCGTTGGGCCGGAACGCGTTGACCGCCCGCCAGTTCTGGCCGTTGTCGCCCGAGACCACCAGACCGGACCAGTTCGTGAACCAGATGCCGGGCGGGCCCCACTGTTTGACCGACATCACGTTCATGTACTGCTTGCCGTTCGCGGCGACGCCGGCCGTCGGGATGATCGTGACCTCACGACGCAGATCGGGCTTGAGCAGTCGCTTCGCATGACCCGGATGACCGGCATGACCGGTGAACGTCATGCCGTCCGCGAGATTCCGGTCGGTGCTGCGCAGCAGCACATTCGAGCGCCAGTACCACAGCTCGCCGTAGAGCAGCGACCACCCGTTGAACGACTGGGTGTCACCGAACGCGGCCATGATCTCGCCGTTCCCGTTGTCCCACAGGACACCCAGGTCGGTGCCGACGATGTTGTACTTGCCGATCGTGTCGTTGATGGAACCGGGGCCGGTGATCCGGGCGACGATACGTCCGTCGGCCGCGGCGACATTGCTCGCCTGCGCCTGCGGAACCGTCGCGAGGCCTGCGGTCAGCGTCGTCGCCAATGCCGTGACTGCGAGGGCCGCCCTCCACCGTCCTGTGAGCCGCGTCATGGCCGTGACCTTATCAAGACCTGAGAGTCATCGGGGTGTGACATTGCCCCTTTCGAAATTGGCCCGTCGCGTCGACTCAGGCCTCGCTGTAGCGGTTGCCGGTGTCGATGGCGGTGAAGTCGATGGTCGCGGCCGAGTTGTCGACGCCGGTGACCATGCCGACACCGAACTGTCCCTCGATGTCGTACAGGTTCGTGGTGCTCGTCGAGATCCCGTCGACCTCGACGTGGCTCGCGGCCTCGACGCCGATCCGTGATCCGACCGGCAGACGTGACAGGGCGACGGTCAGGTCGCAGTTGATGAACGCGATGCCCTCGCTGCCCCAATTGCCCACCAGGCTGGTCGACTCGCCGCTGATCACCGCGCGCTCGAACGCCGACGGCCGTTCGCCGACGACGGTGGAGACCGCACGTGTCCACAACCTGTTGCGACGAGCGTTCTGATGAGCGCCCATGTCCTGGCTCCACTCGATCTCGCCCGATTCCGTGGTCGCGCCGTACCACGGAAACCGGTCGTCGGCGTCGGTCTCGGGCGGATGGAACTCGATCGTCTCGGGCGGGCGTTCCCAGCGTTCACCCGGCGGATTCGTGCTCTCTTTGACGAAAACCGTCGTGCTCCGGGCGACCAGGACCTCCGCGCCGTCGACGGATTGCACCACGTCGACTTCCGCGACCTTGATCCGTCCGCCGTCGCGCACCAGCCGGCTACGCGTCGTCGTCGGGGAGTCCCGGGCGACCTTGAACAGGTCGATGGTGAACCGGGCGGGCCGGAAGCCGGTCACCGAGTACGTGTGTTCGGCGGCCCGGGCGGCCAGTGCACACACGGCGGGACCGTTGAGTGTGCCCGGTGCCCAGAGGCTGGCGGCGTATCGCGTCGGGGTGAACCAGAGGTCGGATCCGTTGTCGGCGGCTGCATCCGCGATCTCGGCATCGTGGGTGAAGAACGCGATCGACGACACGAATTTCCCTTCTGTTCGGCCGGTGAATGTGGTGTCGAGGGCTTCGACACGTACTAACCTGCCTCCATGACAATTGCAGACTACGCAAGGCAGATCCCGAACGAACTCGTGGCCGCGGTACGGACCACGATGATCGTGACCTCGGTCGTCGGAATCGTTCTGGGCATCATCGCGCTGGTGTGGCCGGCCGCTACCTTGCTTGTCATCGGGGTGCTCTTCGGTATCTCCCTCATCGTCGCCGGACTCTTCCGGCTCTACGGGGCGTTCGCGTCCTCGCTGCTATCCGGCGGCTGGCGTTTCGTTCTCGGGCTGATCGGCGTCCTGATCCTCGCCGCCGGGATCATCGCGCTGTTCAATCCGGAGGAGTCGCTGGTGTTCCTGGCGATCTTCATCGGCATCGGCTGGATCTTCCAGGGCATCGCCGACCTGACCCACGCCTCCGCCGGGTCACTGCACACTCCGCGGTGGCTGCTGATCCTGTCGGGTGTCGTGTCGATCATCGCCGGCATCGTGATGATGCTGATCCCGGGTCTCGCTCTGACCACCTTCCTGATCATCGCGGCGATCATGTTGATCGTCGTCAGCGTGGTGACCCTGCTGACGCTGCCCAAGAAGGTGGAGGAGCCGCAGATCTGAGGCGTATCAACAGCGGCCCCGGGGTAGCTGGTTCAGAACTGCGTCGAGCCAGTTGCCGATGGCGTTGAGATGCGCGACCCCGCTGTCGAGCGAGTCGGCGACAGCGCTCATTGCGACAGCTGTGGCGCGGCCATCGCTGTGATCTACAAGCGCAATCTGGCGGACGAGGTATCCACCGGCAATGCCGGGGCCCCACCCGCCCTTGACAGCAGTGGATGTTGGGCTCGGCATGATCTCGGCGCCCCACTTCTGATTGGACGCGACCCGGCTCATCAGGGCCGCCACGGGGCGGCCCCCGGGTAGGCATCGCAGGTTTGCTGTGAACGTCGCGGCGGCAGGCAATGCCCACACCGTTTGTCCGAAGACCGTGAATCCTGGTCGCCGGCGCTGTTCGGGAACGATCGTTTCCTCGTCACGGCCCTCCCGCAAGATACCGGTGACAGCGGCCGCAGCTTGGGCAGGTGTTCCTAGCGCGGCCCACAAGTGCTCGGCTGATTCGTTGTCTGAGTCGACGATGGCTGCCGTTTCGGCGGCGGTTGGACCAATCGCTCGCTGAGCAGCAAGCGCAAGTGGAACCTTGATGGTCGACCACGCGACGTGTGAGCTTTGATCACCGAATTGAAGCCGGGGATCGGCGACTCCACCGACCGGCGCGACCGCAATCCCGACCGGTGCGCCGATCGACGCCGACAGTCGATTGAAACCGGACCGCAACTTGATCTGGTCCGGACTATCACGTGGTGTCGAGGCATCTGTTGCGGGAAGCGCTGGAGAACTCCCAGCGGTGACCGTGACAGTGACTGGAGTGATCTCCCCACCGGGAAGGTCGACTTCACATCCGGCGAGTACAAGTGCCGCTGCCGCTGAGAGCAGCGATATCTGCGATCGTCTCATCGAGGATCAATCGCTCAGTAGACGTACACAACAGCGTTGTTTCCACCTCGGCAGGTCACAAGGCCGCCCTCGGGGAGACACGACATTTGGTAGGCCGTTCCTGTAACCGGGCTGTAGGCGACAACGACTCGTGGAGCGCCTTGGGGGCCCGTTCGCAAGTATTCATTCCTCACCTCAACGGCGAAAGGGCAGCTGGTGACCGCGGTTCCGACCGAAACTCCTGGCGCGCATGAAGATGAATCCGCTGGTGGTGCGGGAGCAGGGGTCGGAGTTTCAGCCTGTTCGGGTGTGACTGTCTGCGTGACAGTTGGCGTGGTCTCGGTGGCAGCATCGGTATCGGACTGAAGTGCATACAGAAAGTACGCGAGCCCGCCGAGAACTCCGATGACCAAGAACACGATCGTGCCAATGACGAGCGGGAGTAGTGACCTTTGCTCCCGATCGGGGCCCGCTGAGTCGCTATGGTTCGAGTGGGCCATTTGTTGCGAAACCGGAGAGTGCTGCGGTTCTAGCGCCGAGTAGGCAGTTGCCGGTACGGCAGTTGTCTGCGGGGGCGCAGATTTCTCCCGTTCGGTGGCGGCGAAGCTCATCGTCGGCTGGTCGGCGACGGAAGCTGGAGGATCAGCAGAGCCGTCAAGAGCTCGGCGTGCGTCAGCGGACAGCAATCTCACCGAGTGGTAGCGCGAACCAGGGTCTCGGTGGAGGCCGCGTTCGATGACCGAATCGAATGCTGGTGGGACTGACGTATTCAGCTTGCTTGGAGACGGTACTGGGTCGAGCACGGCCGCTTTGATGGCTGCGCTCACGGTCTTCGCGGCGTGCGGCATACGGCCGGTGAGGCACTCGAACAGCACGCACGTCAGAGAGTAGATATCGGCAGCGGGAGAAATGTCCTGCCCATCGAAGAGTTCTGGGGCCATGTATGAAACGGAGCCTATTGTTGCCCCAGAGCCAGTGAGGCGCGTGTCGGCGTTCTCGTGGGCGATTCCGAAGTCGACCAGATACGCGAAGTCTTCATCGGTCACCAGGATGTTCTCAGGCTTTAGGTCTCGATGGACGAGACCTTTGCGATGGGCGGCAGAAAGCGCTGAACTGACCTGTTCGATGATATTCACTGCACGCTGTGGTTCGAGCGCGGCTTCTCGTCGGAGTACGGCGCGAAGACTCTCCCCGTCGACCATCCTCATATCGATATAGAGCTGACCGTCAATCTCACCCCAGTCATGGATAGGAATGACGTGCGGTTCATCGAGGGCGGCCGCCGCGCGCGACTCGCGGCGGAATCGCTCTTGATAGGTCGGGTCATCCGACAGGTCGGGTTTCAGCAGCTTGAGGGCGACTGCACGATTACGAGCTGTGTCGAAAGCGCGAAATACCTCACCCATGGCGCCGCGCCCTAGCAGTTCGTCCAATCGGTACGGTCCGACGTTGCTGCCGACATCCGCCATGGAAGGAGCATATGCGGGCAGGCCGACGTAAGACCCGAGCGGCCGAAAATTAGATTGTTTGGCGGAAAGGCGTCGACTTCGACGTCTTTGTGCGCGCCGGAGTCACTAATGTTTAAGCGAGTTCGAGACCGTCGAAGGTGACCGCCGCGCGAACTGTGGTCACATCCTCCGGAAGGCGGTCGATCAGCTGATTGATGGTCAGCAGCACGTCGTGACTGTGCGCCAACCGGGCCCGGTCGATGCGCGCCGTGCCGTCGTCGGAAGGTTCGAGCATCAGCACGGGGTCTGCCTCGCTCCGATGGGCGGCGGCAGCGGCGAGCAGCCGTCGTGCCTGGTCGGGCTGGGAGTCCCACAGCGCATCGGCAGTCGTCAGGTAGAGCCGCACCGCGGGCGGGTAGTCGTGCAGATGCACCAGGGCCCACGCCCAGTGCTTGGCGACGTCGACCGTGTCGGACTGTGCCCGCCCGTGCGTGCGGACGTACTTGCCGTGCAATTCGCGGCACAGCGGCGTCGAATCCGCCCACAGGTGCAGATGCGACATGCACCGCACGCAATCGTGCAGGTTGGACAGGTACATCACCGAATACGGGCCCTCGCGGCGGGAGCGGACCTCCCGCAACACCGAGAACTCGGCGAGCGCGTGCGAGTACTCGCCTGCCAGAAGGTACGCCTCGGCCTCGTCCTGCATCTCCGCGAGCATGTATCGATTGTCGCCCAATCCCACACCCGGCGGGCAGAAATCATTCGGTCACCTCAGAGCCCGCGTAAGTCCGCAACTCGACTGCGGTCCGCTGCTAACGTCGCGCCATGACAACCGGTGATCCCAACGATCCGAACCAGAATCCGCAAGCACAACCGCCTGGGTACCCGCCGCCCGGCGGCTACCAGCCACCGCCGCAGCCGAATTACGGTGCGCAGCCCGGCGGCTATCCGCCGTCCGGCGGGTATCAGCAGCCGCCATCACCGATCTCGTCGCCGGTCGAGGCATCCAAGGGATTCTTCGCCTCGCTGTTCGACTTCAATTTCAACTCGTTCGTCACGCCATCGTTGGTCAAGGTCGTCTACATCCTCGGGACGATCCTCCTGGCGATCGGTGTGCTCGTGTTCGTCATCTCGTCGTTCGCCAATGATCCCGTGCTCGGCATCATTGCACTGGTCGTCGCTCCGATCGTGGGTCTGGTCTATCTCGCCTTCCTTCGGGTGACGCTCGAGCTCTACTACGCCGTCGTCAGGATGTCCGAGGACGTCCACCGGCGCGACGGGCGCTACTGAGAGCGGGACTGCCTCCGGCTGAACACAAAACGACCCGGCCACCGCAGTGGCCGGGTCGTTTCGTATAGCGCAGACTCAGTACTGATTCGGCGGATACGGCGGCGGAGCCATCGGTGCCGCGGACGCCACCGGCGCGATCTGGCCGCCGGTGAAGTACCGGTACGCGTAGGTGGTGGCGATTGTCGTGACCGGAATGGTCACCAACAGCCCGACGAGGCACAGCAGTGCGCCGACGAGGTTGAGGCCGATCACCGCGAGCGCCAGCAGGAACAAGGTACCGGCGTTCTTGCTGATCACCGAGAAGCTCGCCTTGATGCCCTCGATCGGGTCCATGTCGCGGTCAACCACAAACGTCAGTGACCAGTACGCCAGGAACGCGAACACGATGCCGGGGATGATCAGCAGGATCAGGCCGATGAAGGTACCCAGGCCCACGAGGAACGCGGTGATGATCACAGCGGCGAAGTTGAGGTCGAAGAAGCGACCGATCGCCGGCTTGGAGCCGGAGACCTCGTCGAGCGCACCGCGCGCCCACGCGCCCTGGAAGATGTAGCCCACGATCGTGGAGATGATGCTGAAGATGGCACCGATCCAGAGGATGCGGCCGCCGTCCGAGGACACCTGATTCAGCCAGCTGATCAGTGCCGAGACCAAGATCCCGATGAGGATCAGCACGATCCACGAGACCGCGTTCTCCTTGTACCGGTTCCAGCCGTAGCTGAAGGCCTCACCGATCGAGAACTGATCGGCCGACGGTGCGCCGTACCCACCGGCGCCGTACTCGCCGTAATTCCCTGGCGGAGGAGGATATCCGCCCGGTGCGCCGGCTCCGGGGTCGTACCCGGGTCCGGGGGGCGGAGGATAGCCGCCCGGTTGTGAACCGTATCCGGGCGCCGCACCGTAGCCGGGAGGCGGACCGGACGGCGGGGGTCCCGGCGGCGGATAAGAACCTCCCGGCGGGGGATACGAGCCCGGCGGCGGGTAGCCCGATGGTGGCGGAGGCCCGGACGGTCCCGGCGGGGGCGGAGGAACCGAACCGGGCGGCGGATATGAGGGAGGCGGCGTGCCGCCGGCAGACGGTTCCGGGTTGGGGTATTCCGGGTTGGGCCCCGAGGCCCCACCGCCCCCCTGGTCGGGATCGGGCGGGCCGGGATTCTGCGGGTCCTGCGGAGTTGTCATGGCAGGGAGGATACGGAACACCGCCCGAGGCGAACAGTGTTTGCGGCCCTGCGTCGTGTCGTGGGATGACGAATCGAGTCCTGATCGGTGTCGTCGATGATTCTGCCCGCTCACTCCTGGATCCGGCCCCGATCGACTGGCATCGTGGAGGACGTGAGTGACATCGGCAGCACCCCAGAAGGTTCCGACGGCGAGTACAGCCTCGACGACGACGACCAGCTCCAACCGGAGGACACGCTCGTCGACCGCGGCGTGGACGACGTGCTCGACGAGGGGTATTCGCCGCCCGATCATCAGCCCAGTGGTGCGCGGCACGGGCTCACCGAACGCGAGCAACGTGAGGGCGAAACCCTCGACGAACGTCTCGCCGAGGAGGAGGCCGATGTCGGCGCCACGGATCCGCTCGACGACATCGAGGCCGAGGAGAACGTCGAGAAGAACTGGCGCTCACACGAATCCGATCGTGATGCCGAGTTCGACGACGCCGACCAGTCCGGTGACGGCAGGTCGGGACGATTGGTCGCTCCCGATGAGGGGACCGGTCTGGACAACGAGAAGGACGCGGTGGCCGGTGACGTCGGCATCGACGGTGCCGGCGCGTCGGCCGAGGAGGCCGCCGTGCACTACATCGACGCCGACGATGTCGAGGACTCGGAAGACTTCGAGGAGTAGCGGCACTCCTGCCCCGACGACACCCGAGTTCGGCGCTGCCTCAACCGCGCCGATCTGCCTCGATCTCGGCGAGCGTTGCGCGGATGGTGGATCGCGCCGCGTCGGCCTGGACACCCAGCGTTGACAACGTGCCTGCGATCGGCGGATCGGTGAACAGGGCGAGCAGAATGTGTTCGGTACCGACGAAGTTGTGGCCCAGCTCGATCGCGACCTCGACGGTGGTCTCGAGTACCGCTCGAGCCCGATCGTCATAGGGCACAATCGTTTTCTCCCCGTCCGTGCCCGCATCATCGGAATCCGCGGTCGGTTTCATGGCCTCGGTGGGCCGACAGGCCGCGGCGAGGTCGGCGAGGGATACGCCCTGCGCGCGCAGGGTCACATCGGCCACCGATTCCGGCGCCACCACGAGTGCACGCGCGAGGTGCTCGGGTGTGACCGCGTCGCCGCGGTCGGCCACCGCCAGGTTGTGAGCCTCCGCGATCACGTTGCGCGCCCGCGGCGTGAATCGCGAGAACGGATTACTCGCCTCGGACATCGACGACGTCTCGGACGTGGCCGGGGTGCGCGGGGTGAAACGCTTCTGGGCGGCCTGTTTGCTGACCCCCATCCCGGCGCCGATCTCGGTCCAGGATGCCCCGGATCGTCGTGCCTGGTCGACGAAATGGCCGATCAGGTGGTCGGCGACATCCCCGAGATGGTCGGCGGCGACCATCGCCGCGGTCAGCTGATCCAGGGGATCGTCGTGCGTCGCGCGGATGCCGGCGATGAGGTCGTCGAGGCGGACGGAACTGAGTTGGATCGGTTCGGGCATGCGTCAACGATAGGTTGACGATCGTTGCTCCGTCAACCATCGGTTGACGGTTGTGTCGGCTCTGTCCTCGCCGGTCGCCGAGATTGTCGGTGGCGTGTGCTGCGATGGGGCTCGGCCCTGTCCGTCGCCCGCCGCAGTCTCGTCGACAGTCCAGTGTCGTCGACAGGTTTCCAGTCTCGTTGACAGCCGCAGCGAGGCTGGTAACGATGGAAGCCAGGGTTGCCCGTCCGCCCCGGTCATCACACCGGGCCACACCACAAACGGGAGGTACCGGTGAGTATCACCAATCGCACTGCCCCTATCCGGTCTGGGCCGACTCGGTCCACGCCATCGCAGGCCCACAGATTTCTCGAGGTGCGGGCGCTGACCGACGCGCTGAGCGCCGACCTGTCCGCAGAAGACCAGACGCCGCAGTCGATGACCGACGCCAGTCCGGCGAAATGGCATCGCGCGCACGTGACCTGGTTCTTCGAGGAGTTCATCCTGCGCAACGTGGAGTCGTACCGGGTGTACGACGACACCTACCGCTACCTGTTCAACAGCTACTACGAGGCGGTCGGCGCACGCCATCCCCGACCGGAACGGGGGCTCGTGACGCGACCCGGCGTCGCCGACGTCGGGCACTACCGCGAGTACGTGGACAACGCCATGGTTGACGCCCTGGAGCGCGGGGTACTCGGCGACGATGCGCTGGCCCTGCTCGAACTCGGGTGCAACCACGAACAACAGCATCAGGAACTGCTCCTGATGGACATCAAGCACCTGTTCTCCACCCACGCATTCGGTCCGGTCTACGTCGACCGTGCCGTCGACGATCCGGGCGATCCGGATCCGCTCACCTGGCGCTCGGTGACTGGGGGAGTGACCGAGGTCGGTGCCACCCAGGGCGCCTCGGGCTTCACCTATGACAACGAGGGGCCGCGTCATCGCGTCTACCTCGAGGATTTCGAGATCGCCGAACGGGCCGTCACCAATGCCGAGTGGCTCGAGTTCATGGCCGACGACGGTTACCGTCGGCCGGAGTTCTGGCTGTCGGAGGGATGGGCCCACATCACCCAAAATGGCTGGCAGGCACCGGAATACTGGGCTCAGACGGACGGCGAGTGGACGACGTTCACATTGTCCGGGCGGCGCCGGCTGGTCGGCGACGAACCCGTCATGCACGTCTCCTTCTACGAGGCCGACGCCTACGCACGGTGGGCGGGGGCGCGTCTGCCCACCGAATTCGAGTGGGAAGCCGCCGCGGACACCGGCGACATTGCGCGCGGGCAACTGCTCGATCCGCAGCGCTGCCATCCCGGCCGCGCGGGAGCGACGATGATCGGCGACGTGTGGGAGTGGACGGCCAGCGCGTACCTGCCGTATCCCGGTTTCGTGCCCGCCAACGGCGCCGTGGGCGAGTACAACGGGAAGTTCATGTGTGATCAGCATGTGCTGCGCGGCGCCAGTGCGGTGACCCCGCCCGGACACGAGCGTGCGACCTATCGCAACTTCTTCCCCGCCTCGGCCCGCTGGGCCTTCTCCGGACTGCGGCTGGCCCGATGACGCTCGGTGTCGACGATCCGCTCGCCGCGGACGCAGTGGCCGGCCTGTGGTCGAATCCCCCGACGTTGCCCACGAAGTGGCTCTACGACGAGCGGGGCAGCCTGCTCTTCGACGAGATCACCCGCCTGCCCGAGTACTATCCGACGCGGCGGGAGACCGAGATCCTGCACGCCCGTGCCACCGAGATCGCGGCCCTCACCGACGCCGCCACGCTGGTCGAGTTCGGTTCGGGGACCTCGACGAAGACCCGGTTGCTGCTGCAGGCGTTCGCCGACCGGGCGGCTGCGGACGGGCGGAGCTTCACCTACGTGCCGCTGGACGTGAGCACCGAGATCCTCGAATCGTCGGCGTCCGAACTGGCGCAGGACTTTCCCGGTATCCGGATCGAACCGACCGTCGCCGATTTCACTGCACCAGACATGACGCTCCCGCCCTCCGACGGGCCCCGGATCGTGGTGTTCCTCGGTGGCACGATCGGCAACTTCGACGACGCGATGCGCGCGGCCTTCCTGAGTCGCCTCGCCAAAACGCTCGACCAAGGTGACTACTTCCTGCTCGGTGCGGATCTCATCAAGGACACCGGGCGTCTGGTGGCCGCCTACAACGACAAGGCGGGAGTGACCGCGGATTTCAACCGCAACATGATCGAGGTGTTGCGCCGCGGCCTCGACGCCCACGGTCTCTACGTCGACGACTTCGATCACATCGCACGCTGGAACCCCGCCCGGCACCGCATCGAGATGTGGCTGCGGGCACGGCGAGACGTCGATGTGTACTTCACGGCGGTCGAGCGGCGCTGGCAGTTGGCCCGCGGCGCCGAGGTGCTGACCGAGATCAGCACCAAGTTCGACCGGACGGATCTCGCCGACGAACTCGCCGAGGCCGGTGTGGTGGTGGAACACCAGTGGACCGACGACAAAGGCGACTTCCTGCTGACCCTCAGTCGTCGCTGACCCACAGTCGTTCCTGCCTCAGTCGCTCCTGCTTCAGTCGCCGGCGAGCAGTTCCCGGACACGCGGGATGACCTGCGTGCCATACAGTTCGATGCTGCGCATCAGGGCGGCGTGCGGCAGTGTGCCGTGCGAGTACTTGAGGTCGAATCGGCTCAGCCCCAGCATCGTCGACGTCGACGCGATCTTGCGGGCCACCGTTTCGGGGGAACCGACGTACAGTGAGCCGGCCGGTCCCGCGGACCGTTCGAATTCGATCCTGGTGGGCGGCGGCCATCCCCGTTCATGTCCGATCCGCGTCATGTAGCCGCGATAGTGCGGCCAGAGTTCCTCGCGGGCATGCTCATCGGTGTCGGCGACATGGCCGGGTGAATGCACGCCGATCGGTAGATCTGTCGGTTGGTCGAGTTCGCCGAGAGCCCGGCGGTACAGATCTGTGTAGGGCTTGAAGCGGGCCGGCTCACCGCCGATGATCGCGAGCATCAGCGGCAGACCGTAGCTCGCGGCGCGGATGACCGATTCCGGGCTGCCGCCGACCGCGATCCACGTCGGCAGTGGCGCCGACTCCAGCTGCGGATAGACGGGCTGCGCCGACAGCGGTCCGCGCGACGATCCGGACCAGGTGACCGGTTCGCCCGTCCGCAACTGCGCGAACAGCGACAGCTTGTCGGTGAACAGGTCCTCGTAGTCAGCGAGATCGTAGCCGAACAGCGGGAACGATTCGGTGAACGAGCCGCGTCCCAGAATCACCTCCGCGCGACCATCGGACAGCGCATCGACCGTCGCGAACCGCTGGAAGACCCGGATCGGATCGTCGGAGCTCAACACCGTCACCGCCGATCCCAGACGGATTCGACGGGTGCGGGCCGCAATCGCGCCGAGCACCACCTCGGGTGCCGACACCGCGTAGTCGTCGCGGTGGTGTTCTCCGACACCGAGGAAGTCGACGCCGACCTCGTCGGCCAACACCCCTTGCTCGAGGACATTCCGTAACGTCTGCGCCCCGGAGAGCGCCGTTCCGCTGTCGTCGACCGTGATGTCGCCGAACGTATCGAGACCGAGTTCCATGAGTGCGAATCGTAGCCAATACCAGCCCCTGCACCACGGCTGTGAGAAGCTATGGAACGCATCGGCGATGACCGCCGACCTACACAACCTGGCTAAGGAGTATGCCCGATGTGGGATTCGTTCTGGGACTTCATCTGGTACACGATCGTCATCTTCGCGTTCGTGGCCTACCTGATCGTCCTCTGGCACATCATCGTCGACCTCTTCCGTGACAAGTCGTCCGGCTGGGTCAAGGCCGTCTGGATCATCTTCCTGGTCCTCATCCCGTACATCACCGCCATCGTCTACCTGCTCGCCAAGGGACGCGGCATGGCCGAGCGGCAGAACGAGGCCGTCAAGGAGGCCAAGCAGGCCACCGACAGCTACATCCAGTCGGTCGCGACCCCGAAGAGCCCGGCCGAACAGATCGCCGACGCCAAGCAGCTTCTCGACTCCGGCACCATCACGCAGGACGAGTTCGACGCGCTGAAGAGCAAGGCGCTCAGCTGAGCTGATCGCCGACGGAACCCGGTTTCGCGCCGACGGCATCGCCGTTCGCGCCGACAGAACCCGGTTTTTCGCCGACAGCATCTGGTTTGGCGCCGACGGCATCGCGCCGGCATCGCCTTTCGCGCCGACAGAACCCGGTTTTTCGCCGACAGCATCGTCGTTCGCGCCGACGGCATGGCCTTTCGCGCCGACAGAACCCGGTTTTTCGCCGACAGCACCCGCTTCTTTGTGGAGGCGGGTGCTGTTTCTGTTGTGGGGCGGGTGCTGTCGACGAAAAACCGGGTTCTGTCGGCTACCGTGCTGGGCGCGTGGGTGGTGAGGTGACGGCGCTCTGGGTGCGAAACGTAGGTGAGGTTGCGGGGTGCCGGGCGCGAAACGTAGGTCAGACTGCGAAGGGGTCGCCGGTGTGACCGACCAGGTCGGCAACACTGTCGATGACCCGGGTGGGGCGGTACGGGAACAACTCCACCGACGTCGGGGTCGAGATTCCGGACAGGACCAGGATGGTCTGCAGGCCGGCCTCCATCCCCGAGATGACGTCGGTGTCCATGCGATCGCCGATCATCAGCGTGTGCTCCGAATGCACCCCGATCTGGCGCAGCGCGGATCGCATCATCAACGGATTCGGCTTGCCCACGTAGTACGGTTCGCGGCCGGTGGCGCGGGTGATCAGCGCGGCGACCGCGCCGGTCGCCGGGAGTGATCCGGCCGCGGACGGGCCGGTGGCGTCCGGATTGGTGGCGATGAACCGTGATCCGAGCTCGACCAGGCGGATCGCGGTGGTGATCGCCTCGAAAGAGTAGGTCCGTGTCTCGCCGAGCACCACATAGTCCGGTGCCGAATCGGTGATCACATAGCCGATCTCGTGTAGCGCCGTGGTGAGCCCGGATTCCCCGACCACGTAGGCCGACCCGCCCGGGCGCTGCGACTGGAGGAAGCGGGCGGTGGCCAGCGCCGAGGTCCAGATCGCCTCCTCGGGAATGTCGAGGCCGGTGCGCAGCAGCCGGGCACGCAGGTCGCGCGGCGTGCGGATGGAGTTGTTGGTGAGCACGATGAACGGGATCTCGTTGTCGCGCAACTCCGAGAGAAACGTGTCTGCTCCCGGGATCAGGTGGTCTTCGCGGACGAGAACGCCATCCATGTCCATGAGATAGTTCCAGCCCGCGGTCTCCTCTGCGCCATCCATGCCCGAATTATCGACCCGCAGTCCGACGAGGAGGTGAAAACTCGGCGAATCCATGGAACTCGGCCGCGGCTGCACTCACCCCTTGTGTACACGCCACAACGGGTTGACCGGACCGTGGCCGGCCCCCAGCGGGTAGGCCGCCTCGAGCCCTCGGGTCACCCAGCTCTTGGCGAAGCCGATCGCCTCGGGCACCGAATGGCCGTGTGCGAGCGCGCAGGTGGTCGCGGCGGCCAGGGTGTCGCCGGCGCCGTGATCGTGGGTGGTGTCGATGCGTGGATGGTCGAACTCGTGGAAGTTCTCGCCGTCGAACAACAGATCGGGACTGTGCGTCGACGACCGCAGGTGCCCGCCTTTGACGAGCGCCCAGCGTGCCCCGAGGGCGTGCAGCGAACGGGCCGCGGCACGCTGGGTCTGCTGGTCGACGACCTGGATGCCCGTGATCAGAGCGACCTCGTCGAGATTCGGGGTGACCACCGTGGCGAGCGGGATCAACGCAGACCGCAACGTGTCCAGTGCCTCCGTCGCCAACAGCGGATCACCGTGCATCGACGCGCAGACCGGGTCGACGACGAGGGGCACCGACCCCGCGCCGCCGATCCCGAGTCCGACACACTCCTTGGCCACCGCCTCGATGATCGGCGCCGACGCCAGCATCCCCGTCTTCGCGGCACCGACACCGATGTCGGTGACCACGCTGCGCATCTGCGCGGCCACCGTCTCCGGCTCGATCTCCTGAAAACCCTGGACGCCGAGCGAGTTCTGCACGGTCACCGCGGTGACCGCCACACAGCCGTGCAGTCCCAGCAGCGCGAAGGTCCGCATGTCGGCCTGGATGCCGGCACCCCCGCCGGAATCGGAACCGGCGATGGTGAGCACGCGCCGCGGTGTGGCACCCGGTTCGGCGGTGGGTAGGCGGAGATCGTCGGTCATCGTGTGGGCGACCCTCCTGCAGTGGCAGTGGCGGTGGTGGCCTCCAACGGAAGATAGACGCGGTTGCCGTGCTCGGCGAACTCCGCCGACTTCGCGGCCATCTCCTCGGCGATCTTGCGGTCGATGTCCTCGGCGGTCACCAGGCCGTTCTCCTCGGCGTAGGTCCGGACGTCGTGCGAGATGCGCATCGAACAGAACTTCGGCCCGCACATCGAGCAGAAGTGGGCGGTTTTCGCCGGTTCGGCGGGCATCGTCTCGTCGTGGTACTCCCGCGCGGTGTCCGGGTCGAGAGCGAGATTGAACTGGTCGGTCCACCGGAACTCGAAGCGCGCCTTGGACAATGCGTCGTCACGTTCCTGCGCACCCGGATGCCCCTTGGCGAGATCCGCCGAGTGTGCGGCGATCTTGTAGGTGATAACACCGACCTTGACGTCGTCGCGATTGGGAAGTCCCAGATGCTCTTTGGGAGTCACGTAGCACAGCATCGCGGTGCCGGCCTGCGCGATCATCGCGGCACCGATCGCCGACGTGATGTGGTCATAGGCCGGCGCGATGTCGGTGGCCAGGGGGCCGAGAGTGTAGAACGGGGCCTCCTCGCACAGTTCTTCTTCCAGGCGCACGTTCTCCGCGATCTTGTGCATCGGAACGTGCCCCGGGCCCTCGATCATCACCTGCACGCCATGCGATTTGGCGATCTTCGTCAGTTCTCCGAGCGTGCGGAGCTCGGCGAACTGCGCCTCGTCGTTGGCGTCGGCGATCGACCCCGGGCGGAGGCCGTCACCGAGCGAGAAGGTGATGTCGTAGCGCGCGAAGATCTCGCACAGCTCCTCGTAATGGGTGTAGAGGAACGACTCCTGATGGTGCGCCAGACACCATGCCGCCATGATGGACCCGCCGCGCGAGACGATGCCGGTGACGCGTCGGGCGGCCAGCGGCACATAACGCAGCAGGACACCGGCGTGCACCGTCATGTAGTCGACACCCTGTTCGGCCTGCTCGATCACGGTGTCGCGGTAGATCTCCCACGTCAGTTTGGTGGGATCGCCGTTGACTTTCTCCAGCGCCTGATAGATCGGCACCGTGCCAACCGGGACCGGGGAGTTCCGCATGATCCACTCCCGGGTCATGTGGATGTCCTTGCCGGTGGACAGATCCATGATGGTGTCGGCACCCCAGCGGGTGGCCCACACCATCTTCTCCACCTCCTCGGCGATCGAGCTGGTGACGGCCGAGTTGCCGATGTTCGCGTTGACCTTCACCGCGAATCGCTTGCCGATGATCATCGGCTCCGATTCGGGGTGACGGTGATTGGCCGGGATCACCGCCCGGCCCGCCGCGACCTCCTCGCGGACGAGGTCGACGTCGACACCCTCGCGAGCGGCGATGTACCGCATCTCATCGGTGACGACCCCGGCGCGCGCCCACGCCAGCTGCGTCGATGCGCCGTCGATCGGTTCGGGCCGGTGCCATGCATCCCGTGTCGGCGGCAGCCCCGCCTCGACGTCGATGGTCGCGGTCGCGTCGGTGTACGGACCGGACGTGTCGTAGACGTCGAGATGCTCGCCGTTGGTCAGGTGGATGCGTCGCGCCGGGATACGGAGATGGTCGATCTCTCGGTAGTGCTTGCTGCTTCCCTCGATCGGCCCCTGGGTGACCGTCGAGACGGCAGTTTCGGATACACGTGTTCCCATGATTGCGACTCCCTACGCCGGCATTACCCGGACAGGTTCGGGCGGTCGACGACCGCCTGTCGCCATCTCAGCCCCCGGTGATCGTGGGAGCCCCCGCGCTGTTCAATTTGTCGACCACGGAGGGTGCCGTGGTCGAACCCAACCCTACGACGTCGCGGCGTCGGGGGCCGGGCAGGGTCGGCGGCGCGGCGACCTACGCCTGCGTAAGGTAGGCTGTGACACGAATCACAAACGACCGTCACCGCTGCCGGAAGGGGAGCTTCGGCAACGGCGATCTGTAGTGCGCAGGAGGGGATCATGCAGCGGAAACATCGACATCGGCCACCGCAGTCCGCGCAGGCCATCCTGCAGCAGATTGCTCAGGTCGTCCACAATCCCGACCGGGATCGATTCGAACTGTGGGTCGCCGGCGACTTGGTCGGCGTCCTGGGCTACAGCAGGGAGACGGTCGGCGGGACGTCGACCATCACGATCCTTCACACGGTGCTCTACGACGAGTACACCGGGCACGGTCTCGGCACCCGCCTGATGGTCGGTGCGATCGGGTACGTGCGGGATCAGGGTGCCCGGTTGCGGCCGGTGTGCTCGTTCACGAAGTCCTACCTCGATGCGCATCCCGGGATCGTGGCTTTGGCGCCTGCCTAGGGTGCTGGGGGGTTTCGATACGCGCCGGCTCGCAAGCTCGCGCGGCGCTACTCAACCGGCGGGGAACGGCCGGCTCGCGGGGGGTTTCGATACGCGCCGGCTCGCAGGCTCGCGCGGCGCTACTCAACCGGCGGGGAGGCGGCCTTGCCCGCAGGCGAAGTTAGGCTACCCTGACAGAACGTGCTGCAGTCGAGGGAAGGCCGTTGTCGCATGGCGGAACAGACGAAGACCAAGTCGCGCGGGTGGCAGGGGGCGGTCCTCAAACTCCTCGGCGCCGACGACTACGAGATCACGGTGACCAGCAACGAGCCGGTCACCGACCACTACATCCGCCTGGGTTTCACCGGCGGTGGTCTGCTCACCGAGCGTCCGGTGCACCCCACGATGTGGATTCGCATCTGGTTCGAGAACAAGCACGGCAAGCTGCATCAGCGGGCCTACACGCTGGTCGACCCGGACCCGGCCACCGACACCTTCTTCCTCGAGTTCGCCATCCACGACGGCGCGGCCGCCCGGTGGGCGCAGGCCGCGCGGCCCGGCGACACCATCTCGTCGACGTTCATGGGCTCCAAGTTCGCGATCCCCGATCCGGCGCCGAAGGGCTGGCTGCTCGCCGGCGACATCGCGGCCCTGCCGGCGATCAACTCGCTGCTCGACGGGATCTCGGGCTCGGCCAATCCGTCGGCACCCGCGACCGTCTGGCTCGAATACGTCCACGAGTCCGACACGACACTGCCACTGCGGTTGCGCGATCAGGACACCATCAACTGGATCAAGCGTGACGGGTCGTCATTGTCGGATGCGGTGCGTGACGCGGCATTCGACGCCACCGACCACTTCGGATTCGTCGCCCTGGACATGACGAGCACCCGCGCGGTCACCGCGTCGTTGAAGAGCGATTACAAGCTCGGCAAGTCGGATGTGAAGTCACAGGCGTACTGGCGGGACAACGGTCCGGAGTCCTGACCGGCCGAACGGGTGAGCAGCCACCGAATCACGGCGTGGCGCGATCATTCGAACCCGCGTGTTTAAGGGTTCCCTAACCTATAGTGGGGGCCACGGTACCTCGACGACAGGCGACCCTGTTGACCACTGACACCGCGGTAACCCCGGCCGGGCCGGGTGCCCCTGCGCCATCTCCGTCGGGGTTGCGGTCCATGTCGCGACTCGCCGTGGTCGTGCTGCTCATCGCCACCGCGGTCGGCCTCACTTTCCTCGGATTCTTCGTCGGCTCCGGTGATTACACGGTCACCGACGCCTGGCGCGCCTTGTTCGGCGACGGCGACCCGACCACTCTCGAGGTCATCCGCAACAACCGCGTGCCACGTACGCTGCTCGCGGTCCTGGTCGGCGTCGCCCTCGGTGCGGCCGGCGCCATCATGCAGGGCCTGACCCGAAACCCGTTGGCGGACCCGGGCATTCTCGGCGTCAACTCGGGAGCATATTTCGCGATGGTCGTCGCCGCAGTCGCCTGGGATGTCAGCTCCACCGGCGGCTACATGGCGGCCGCGATGGTCGGCGCATTCCTGGCGGCGACCCTGGTGTACTTCGTCGGCTCGCGCGGCATCAGCGGCGCCAGCCCCGAGAAACTGGTGCTGACCGGTGTCGCGGCGGGCTCGATCTTCAGCGGTATCGGGTTCGGCCTGACGATGATCGATCCGAAGTCGTTCGACGCGATCCGCTCCTGGCAGGTCGGCACTCTCGACGGGCGGGACTGGTCGCAGGTGTCGGTGGTGTGGATCCCGATCGTCGTCGGAGCGCTCGCGGCGATGATACTGATCCCATATCTGAACGGTCTGGCGCTCGGCGACGACCGGGCCCGTGCACTCGGGGTGCCCGTGGGGCGGGTGCGGCTCGGTGGCTTCGTCGTCGTGACCGTGCTGTGCGGGGCGGCCACCGCGGCACTGGGGCCGATCACCTTCGTCGGACTCATGGTTCCGCACGTCGTGCGCATTCTCTTCGGGCCCGACAACCGCTGGCTGCTGCCGGTGTGCGTCGTGGTCGGACCGATCGTGATGGTCGGGTCGGATCTGCTGGCCCGCGTGCTGACCTCCAGCGAGTTGCCGGTCGGGATGGTGACCGCGTTCATCGGCGCGCCGGTTCTCATCGCGTTGGTCCGTCGGCAGCGCAGAGGTGAACAATGACGGTCCAGCAGCAGCGGCCGACCCCCACTCCGGCGCACTGGCCGCGCCGTATCAAGATGATCCGCACCCGGACGATCAGTGTCCGAGTGGATCTCGCCGCCGTGGTGATCGGGACCGCCCTCGTCGTCGTCGCCCTCGCGGTCGGGGTGTGGTCACTCGGCGTGAGCACCACCGACAGCCCGCGCCTCGGCATCGTCGACACCCTGAAGGTGCTGGCCGGCATGACATCCGGCGCGCCCGCCGACCTCGTCGCCGCCGCACTGCCCGCGGTGGTGATCGCGCTCGTCGGCGGGGCCGCGCTGGCATTGTCGGGCGCGATCTTCCAGACCATCACCCGCAATCCGCTGGGCAGCCCCGACATCATCGGTTTCACAACCGGCGCCTACACCGGGGCGCTGATCGCGATGCTCGTGCTCAACCTGGACTCCGCCGGGTCGACGGTGGGTGCGCTGATCGGGTCGCTGGCGACCGCCGTTGCCGTCTACTACCTCGGGATGCGTGGTGGTACAAGCGGTTACCGATTCGTGGTGGTCGGGATCGGCATCAACGCCATGCTGGTGGCGTTCAACGGCTACTTGATCGCGACCTCCAACGTGCAGAACGCCGCCGCCGCAGCCTCGTGGGGGATGGGCAGCCTGCACGACATCCGGATGTCAGACACCGTCCCGGTGATCATCGGACTGGTGATCCTGGTGCCCGCCCTGATCGTCGTCGCCCCGCGGATGCGGATGTTCGAGCTCGGCGCCGACTCCGCCCAGAGCAAGGGCGTCGACGTCGCGCGGACCCAGATGATGCTGCTCGTCCTGGGTGTCGGGTTCGCCGCCGTCATCACCGCCATCGCAGGTCCGATCGCCTTCGTCGCACTCGTTGCTCCGCAGTTGGCGGCGCGGATCTCGCCGAGCCCGGGAATTCCCCTGGTGACTTCCGCCGCGGTGGGTGCCGTGCTGCTCGTCAGCTGCGACGCGATCGCCCGCACCATCCTGGCGCCCGAGGTGCAGCTGCCGGTCGGCGTGGTCACCACGTCCATCGGTGGCGTCTATCTCCTGGGACTGCTCATCGCCCAGTCACGAAAGGCCAGGCCATGACCCCAAACCCAACCAGCGCCGACCCGAACACCACCGACCCGATGGGTACCGACGGGACACGCGCCGACCGCCTCACCGGAGCCGGCCTCGAGATCGGGTACGGCGATCGCACGATCATCGCCGACCTCGACGTGGTGATCCCGGACGCGTCGTTCACTGTGATCGTCGGACCGAACGCATGTGGCAAATCCACTCTGCTGCGGTCTCTTTCGAGACTGTTGACGCCACGCGGCGGTAGTGTGCTGCTCGACGGCAAGGATGTGAAGGGTTTCCGCGGCAAGGAGTTCGCCCGGGAGGTCGGGTTGCTGCCGCAGCAGTCCATCGCACCCGAGGGCATCACCATCATCGATCTGGTTTCGCGCGGCCGTTTCCCCTACCAGACGATGTTCCGGCAGTGGACCGACGAGGATCAGGCAGCGGTCGACTTCGCGCTGCAGGTCACCCGGTTGACCGATCTGTCGCAGCGCCCCGTGCACGCCCTGTCGGGTGGTCAGCGGCAACGTGTCTGGATCGCAATGGCGCTGGCCCAGCAGACCCCGATCCTGCTGCTCGACGAGCCCACCACGTATCTGGATCTCGCCCACCAGATCGAGGTCCTCGAGTTGTGCACGACCCTCAACCAGAGCGGGACCACCCTCGTCGCGGTGCTGCACGATCTCAACCAGGCAGCCCGGTACGCCAGTCACATCATCGCCATGCGTAGCGGTGACATCGTCGCCCAGGGCGCGCCGTCGGAGGTCATCACCGCCGATATGGTGCACCGGACCTTCGGGGTCCGGGCGCGGATCATCGACGACCCCGAGACCAACACCCCGTTGGTGATCCCGCTGGGCGACGGCGCGGTGTCGTTCGACGAAGTGCCCGGCGACACCGCCAACCTCCGGGCGTCCCCACAGTCGTCCGCGCAGACATCCACCACGACCGAGGAGATCCGATGACCGCTCATCTTCGTCGACTGTCCCGCGCGCTGGGGCTCGTCGTCGTTCTCGTGTTCGCACTGACCGCGTGCATCCAGTCGGACACGACCGAGAACACCGTGTACTCCCATCCGTCGGCGGAACCGGAGTTCGATCTTCCCGACAATCCGCGGGTGGTGGCGCTCGGGTGGTCCGACGGCGAGATCGCACTGAGCCTCGGGGTCAAGCCGGTCGCCATTTATGACTGGATGTCCTTCGGCGCCGAGAACAAGGGCGTCGGCGAGTGGGCGGCAGCGGAATTCGGCACCGACACCCCTGAGATCATCCCGGCGGCGAGCGCCGGCGAGTTCAACTACCAGCAGATCAGTGAGATGAACCCCGATCTCATCCTCAACGTGCGTGCCGCCGACGACTCCGCCGTGACGCAGAGCCTGCGCGAGATCGCACCGGTCGTCACCGCACCCGCGGGCACCCCGGACTACGCCATCAACTGGCAGTTGCAGACCCAACTCATCGCGGCCGCGCTGGGCAGGTCCGACGAAGGTGATGCGCAGATCGCCGAGACCACCGCCCTGCAGGACACGCTCCGCGAGCAGAACCCGGACTTCGCGGGCAAGACGTTCGTCTGGGGCGCCAAGTTCGGTGAGGCCTACGGCGCCTATCTGCCCGGTGACGCGCGGTTCGACACCGTCGCCGAACTGGGCTTCGTGCAGTTCCCGCCGGTCGCCGACCTCGATGCGCAAGGCTTCTTCGCCTCGGTGCCGGTCGAACGGGTCTCGGCCCTCGATTCGCAGGTGGCGGTGTTCGCCCCGATCGGGATGCCGTTGGCGCAGCTGCAGAACGACAACCTGATCAACTCGTTGCCGGTCGTCCGCGACGGGCGCGCGATCGAGCTCGCCGAGACCGACCCGATCGTGCAGGGGATGTCTGCCGGTACGCCCGCGTCGCTGCGGTTCGCACTCGAGCGGCTGACGCCGATGCTGGCCGAGGCGACGGCGCGGGTGCAGTAGCCCCCCGGGTCCCTGAGGAGGTCCGGAGCGCTAGCGGGGAGCCGTCCACCCGGTCCCTGAGGAGGTCCGGAGCGCTAGCGGAGGACCGTCACGAAGGGCCGCCCTTCGTGACCCTTCGAGACCCTTCGAGACGCTCGCAGGCTCGCTCCTCAGGGACCGAGGAGAGACGCCCGCATCGCCGCCTTGTCGATCTTGCCGACCGCGGTGACCGGCAGCGTCGGCACCACGACCAGCCGATCCGGCAACTTGAACGACGCGAGCCCCTTCTCCGTCAGGAAACCGCGGACGTCGGGCAATTCCAGCGGGCGGCCGGGCGGATGGTCGTGCGACAACACCACTGCGGCACAGATCTTTTCGCCCAGCGCCTCGTCGGGCAGGCCGATGACGGCCGCCGCGCGGATCGACGGGTGGGCGAGCAGGTTCTCCTCCACGTCGTCGGCGGCGACGTTCTCGCCGCCGCGGACGATGGTGTCCTTGATCCGTCCGGTGACGGCCAGATGTCCGGACGGCAACCGTCGCACGCGGTCACCGGAGCGGTAGTAGCCGTCGGCGGAGAACGAACGCGCGTTGTGTTCGGCCGCGCGGTAGTAGCCGCGGATGGTGTACGGCCCGCGCACCAGCAGCTCACCGTCCGTCCCGTCGGGGACGTCGGCACCGTGCTCGTCGACGACGCGCACCTCGTCGAACTCCGACATCGGGGCGCCCTGCACGGCGTGCACCAGGTCCCGCGGGTCGTCGAGGCGGGTGTAGCAGATCAGTCCCTCCGCCATGCCGAACACCTGCTGCACCACATCCCCGAGCGCTGCGTCGAGGGCGACCGCATCCGGCTCGGCCAGCTTGGCGCCGCCCACCTGCAGCAGCCGCAGACTGCTGATGTCGGCCGGCTCCCACTCGGTGGCCGCGCACCACACCTGCGCGAGCGCCGGAACCAGGGCGGTGACGGTGATTCGATACTGCTCGATCAGGTCGAACGTGTTGTCCGGGCTGGGGTTGTCGGTGAACACCACGTGACCACCGACCGCCATCATGCCCAGCATGCCGGGACAGCACAGCGGGAAGTTGTGCGCGCCGGGCAACGCCACCAGGTAGGTGTCCGCCGCGCTCAGTTCCGCGATCTCCGCCGAGCGGCGGGCGTTGAACGCGTAGTCGTTGTGGGTGCGGGCGATCAGCTTCGGCAGACCGGTGGTCCCACCCGAGATGAGGAACAGCGCCGGTGCTTCGGGATCGACGTCGTCCGCGTCGGGCAGGGTGACTGCGTCGGGGTCGGTGTCGGGCAGCGGACGGTACGGCCCGGGGTCGCCGGCGACGAAAACCTGCGCCACCGCGGGGACACGCTGCTGCAGTTCGGCGGCCAGCTCTCGATGGTCGTAGCCGCGGCGGCCGTCCTCGGTGACGTAGGCGACGGCACCGGCGCCGGCGGCGAGATGCGCGATCTCGCTGATCCGGTGCGCGGGCAGCGTCATGACCGGCACGACCCCCGCACGCAACAGTCCGAACAGCGTGATCACGAACTCGGCGGAGTTGTGTTGTTGCAGGATCACGCGCATGCCCGGGGCCAGGCCAGCGGCGGCGAACCCCGCGGCCCGACGTAGGGCGGCCGACCACAGGTCCGCATAGGACAACGTGCGGTGGTCGCCCCCGGTGTCGGTCACCGCGGGCGCGTCGGGCCGCGCGGTAGCGGCCTGCTCCAGCATGTGCCACAGGGGCCGGTCGTCGAAGATCCCGGCATCGCGGTACCGCTGCGCGGCGTCGTCGGGGTGCGGGGCGAAGCCGGCGAGCAGGTCGCCGACGGCCAGGTCGGCTGCGGTCTGCGGGGGCTCAGACATGAGGTTGCGGGGTGGCGGGCGGGGCCCAGCCGATGTCGACGACGCTCGGTTGTACGGGGGGCGGGGGCTCCTCGCGGTCGGCTATCAGCAGGCCCATCAGCAGGATGGTCACCACGAACGCCGAGATCACGGCCGCGATACCGGCGGCGGCGATGACGACGGGAACGTTCACCCGTCGCCACCACGACGAACCGCGTCGGCTCATGGGGGTATTCAAACACACGGGCGATGAGGCCAGCCTTACCGCAGGTGAGGGTGGGGCTCGGGGGCGATGTCGTTTAGGCTTGCCTAATCGGGGGTGTCCGATCTGTCGAGAGTCATGAGGAGGGGCCCGGTCATGTCGCTGACCATCGACACGACCGCGGGGACAGCGCACAGCGCCGAGTCGCGACCGGATGCGGCCGCACGCGTGTGCGCGGCCTGGGCGGCTTCCGGGGAGTTCGACGAGTACCTCGTCTACGAACGCGACAGTCGCTGGGTGTTCGCCGCGGGTGTTCGGGCCCGCGTGGTCCTCAACCATCACACGATCGATGTCACCGATGGTGACCGTCGGACCTCGACTTCGTGGACCGGTGATCCGGCCGCGGCGATCGCGCACGCCCTGGCAGAACTGTCCGGCCAGTGGCGCGTGTACGGGTGGGTGGCCTTCGACTTCTGCGCAGCACGGCACGACCTGTTCGGGCACGTCTCCGGCGACGCGCACCTCGCGCATCTGATCGTCCCGGAGTTCGAGGTCGTGGTCACCGACGACGGCATCGACACCGGGGACCTCGATCCGCGCCGAGCCGATCGGCTGCGTGCGATCGCTGACGCGGTCACCGGCCCGCCGCCTGCCACGCCGGTGGACGTCGGAGACGACGCCGACGACTATCGCGGCCGGGTCGCGCTCGCCGTCGACGAGATCGCCCGGGGCGAGTACCAGAAGGTGATCCTGTCGCGGCGGGTGGACATCGTCTTCGACGTGGACCTGCCGGCGACGTTCGTGCGTGGACGGGAGGCCAATGACCCGGCCCGCTCCTATCTGTTCCACATCGGTGAGCTGTCGGCAGCCGGCTTCAGCCCCGAGCTGGTAGTCGCCGCGGACACCGACGGCCGCGTCGTCACCGAACCCCTCGCCGGCACCCGCGCGGCGGGGCGCGGTGCGGACCTCGACGCCGCGGCCCGGGCGGAGCTGCTGACCGACCCGAAGGAGATCGCCGAACACGCGATGTCGGTCCGTGCCTGCTTCGACGAGATCTCGTCGGTGTCGATCCCGGGTACGACCGCCGTGCACGAGTACATGGCGATCCGGGAACGGGGGAGCGTGCAACACCTGGCCTCCACTGTCGGGGGTGACCTGTCGCCGGATGCCGGTGTGTGGCAAGCGCTGTCGGTGCTCTTCCCGTCCATCACGGCGTCGGGGATACCGAAGGCGCCTGCTCTTGACGCCATCTATCGCCTCGAGCCCGGTCGGCGCGGACTGTATTCCGGCGCCGTGCTGACCGCGTCCTCGGCGGGAGATCTCGAGGCGACGCTGGCGCTGCGGACCGTGTTCTCCGCCGGCGGCACGACGTGGCTGCGGGCGGGTGCCGGTGTCGTCGCGCAGTCGACCCCGGACCGCGAGTTCGAGGAGACCTGCGAGAAGTTGGGAAGCGTCGCGCCGCATGTGGTGCGACGCGGGGAAGGCGGCCGATGAGCGGATCGACGACGGCGCACGACGAGGTACGCGCGGCGATCGCGGACAGTCTCGGGCTGACACCCGAGGACATCGGCGACGACGCGGACCTCATCGCGTTGGGCCTCGACTCGATCCGCATGATGAAGATCGCCGGCGGCTGGCGCAAACGAGGTCATCGGCTCAACTTCGCCCAGTTGGCCGCCGAGCCCACGGTCGACGCGTGGGCGGCGATGCTCGACGCCACCGCCCCCACCGACGGAACCCCGAATCGCGCCGACGGAACCCAAGATCGCGCCGACGGAACCCAGGATCGCGCCGACGGAACCCAAGATCGCGCCGACGGAACCCAGAATCCCGCCGACGGAACCCAGAATCCCGCCGACGGAACCCAGAATCGCGCCGACAGAACCCAAGATCGCGCCGACGAACCGTTCCCGCTGGCACCCATGCAGCACGCGTACTGGATCGGTCGCACCGACGTCGCCGACCTCGGCGGAGTCGCCGCCCACCTCTACGTCGAGTTCGACGGGTCGGGACTCGATGCCGACCGGCTCCGCGACGCCACCCGTCGTCTCGTCGAGCGGCACCCGATGCTGCGGGCCCGATTCCACTCTGACGGCACCCAACAGGTGATGGCCCACCTCGATCACGATCCCTTCGCACTCAACGACTTCCGGAATCTGTCACCCGAGTCGGTCGACGACGCGCTGACCCGGGTTCGCGACACGAAGAGCCACCAGATGCTCGACGTCTCCGCCGGGCAGGTGTTCGACGTGACGTTGTCGCTACTACCCGAGGACCGTCATCGCCTGCACGTCGACGTCGACATGCTCGTCGCCGACGCGATGAGCTACCGCGTCCTGCTCGCCGACCTCGTCGCCCTGTACGACGGCGCGGTGCTGCCACGCATCGACATCACCTACCGCGACCACCTCGAACACCGTGCCGCACACCCCGATCCGTCCCGCGACACCGACCGCGCCTGGTGGGCCGACCGGCTCGACGACCTGCCCGCGGGACCCGTGCTGCCCGCCCGACCCGACCGGCCCGCGACCGACGGCGCGAACACCGTGGTCCGCCACCATCATTGGCTCGATGCCGCCGCCAAGCAGACCCTGCTCGCGGCTGCGCATGAGCGCGGTGTCACCCCCGCCATCGCGCTCGCGGCCGTGTTCGCCGCAACGATCGGCGGATGGTCGAGCGAGGATCGCTTCTTGCTCAACGTCCCACTGTTCCACCGTGAATCGACTCACCCCGACATCGACCGGGTGTCGGGGGACTTCAGCTCGTCGATCCTCATCGACGTCGACACCCGCCGCGACCGGTCGGTGCTCGACCTCGCGCGTTCGATGCAGGCGACGATGCACGCCAACGGTTCCCATTCCAGCTACGGCGCACTCGAGGTGCTCCGCGACCTCGGACGGCATCGCGGGGAACAGGTGCTCGCGCCGATCGTCTACACCAGTGCACTCGGCCTCGGTGAACTGTTCTCCGACGCGGTTCTCGAACGGCTCGGCGACCCCTCCTGGATCGTGTCGCAGGGTCCCCAGGTGACGCTCGACGCGCAGGTCACCGAGGTGCGCGGCGGCCTGCTGCTCAACTGGGATGTCCGGGCCTCCGCCTTTCCCGACGGTGTCGTGGAATCGATGTTCGCGCAATATATCTCGGCCATCGAGAAGCTCACCCAGGGCGACGCCGGGTGGCTGGGCACCGCAGCGCCGGCACTGCCCGCCGAGCAACAGGCGGTGCGTCGCCGCGTCAACGACACCGCCGCCCCCACCACCGGTCGGGTGCTGCACCAGGAGTTCTTCGCCAGAGCCGGCACCACTCCCGAGCGGACCGCGCTGATCTGGCGTGACGGCGCCATGAGTTACGGCGAGCTGTCCGAACGGGCTCTCGCGGTGGCCGGCGCGCTGCAGGCGGCAGGCGTGCGGCCCGGCGACGCCGTCGGCGTGCAGATCCCGAAGGGGCCCGACCAGGTCGTGGCCACCCTCGGGGTGTTCGCCACGGGAGCCATCTGGGTGCCGATCGGTCATGACCAGCCTGTCGCGCGGCGCGCGGCGATCCTCAGCACCGGTGACATTCGGATCGTGCTCGGCGCCGACGGTGCGCTCGACGATCTGCCGGACGGGGTCCGCGGGATCGACCTCGTACAGGCCGTGCGGTACTCGTCGCCGATGACCGAACCCGTGCTACCGCAACCGGAATCGGTCGCCTACATCCTGTTCACCTCCGGCTCCACCGGCACCCCCAAGGGCGTCGAGGTACCGCACCGCGCGGCGATGAACACCATCGACGACATCAACGACCGCTTCGACGTCGGCGAAGGGGACCGCTCACTGACGGTCGCCGCGCTCGAGTTCGACATCTCCGTCTACGACATCTTCGGCCTCTACAGCGCCGGTGGGGCGGTCATCGCCGTCGGCGCCGACGACGCGCGTGATCCGGCCGCATGGCTGGAACTCCTCCGGACTCACAACGCGTCGATCCTCACCTGCGTCCCCAGCGCCCTCGACATGCTGCTGACCGCGGCCGAAAGCGATGACCGCGGTCTCGGCGACTCGGTGCGGGCGACACTGCTCGGCGGCGACTGGGTCGGCGTCGACCTACCCCGGAGGTTGCACGCGCTCGCCCCGCACCCCCGATTCGCCGGCTTGGGCGGGGCCACCGAGATCGCCATCCACGGCACCGTCTGCGAGGTGACCGACCCACCGCCGCACTGGACGTCGGTACCGTTCGGCACACCGCTGCGCAACGTGGTGTGCCGCATAGTCGATTCGGCCGGCCGCGACTGCCCCGACTGGGTGACCGGTGAACTGTGGGTCGGTGGCGCGGGCGTCGCGCACGGCTACCGCAACGAGCCGCAACGCACGGCCGAACGATTCATCGACATCGACGGCCTCCGCTGGTACCGCACCGGAGACCTCGCGCGCTACTGGCCGGACGGCACCATCGAATTCCTCGGGCGCGCCGACCACCAGGTCAAGATCCGCGGATTCCGCGTCGAACTCGGCGAGGTCGAGGGCGCCTTGCGTTCGATCACCGGCGTCCGCACCGCGGTCGCGACGACCGTCACCGCCCCCGGCGGAACCCGCACTCTGGCCGCGGCGATCACCGCCGAGCCGGCCACTACAATCACATCGCTGACCGAGAAACTGCGGGAACTCCTGCCGGGCTACATGATTCCCGACATTATCGAGATACTGCCGGAACTCCCGTTGACCGGGAACGGCAAACTGGACCGCCGAGCAATCGCAACGGTCCTCGCCGGCGCAACCACCGTCAGCGAGCGTGCCGCTCCCGCAGGCGATCTCGAGCAGGCCCTACTCATGCTCGTCGCCGAGGTCCTCGGCATCGACGCCGACCGCGTCGGCGTGACCGACGACTTCTTCGCCATCGGAGGCGATTCCGTGCTCGCCACCACGCTCGTCGCGCGCACCCGGGAGTGGCTCGACGCCCCGCAGATCGGCGTTCGCGACATCTTCACCGAGCGCACCGTGCGCGACCTGGCCCGCCGGATCGACTCCACGGACGCGCAGCCCGGCCGGTTGGAACGCGTCGCGGCGCTGTATCTGGAGGTGGCGGCGATGGACGATGACGAGGTCGCCGCCGCGACCTCACGTGACCCCGACGACTCGCTGACGGGCACACGATGACCGCCAACTCCCCGCAGACCCTGCTCGTCGTCGGCGCCGGTCCGAAGGCCATCGCCGTGGCCGCGAAGGCGACAGTGATGCGCGACCTGGGTCTGCCCGCACCGCACGTGCGGGTCGTCGAGGCACATGCCGTCGGGGCGAACTGGCAGTCCATCGGCGGCTGGACCGACGGACGGCATCGGCTCGGCACCGGCCCCGAGAAGGACATCGGGTTCCCGTACCGCTCAACCGTCGCCGGCCGCACCGAACACAGCGAACTCAACGCCGAGATCAGCCGACGGATGCTGGCCTACAGCTGGATGTCGTTCCTCGTCGAGCACCAGACCTACGCCGAATGGGTCGACCGGGGCCGCCCGAGCCCGGCGCATCACGTCTGGGCGCGATACCTGCAATGGGTGGCCACCCGAATCGATCTCGACGTCGTGATCGGCCGGGTGACGGCAGTGTCCGCGGACGACGAGCAGTGGTTTCTCGAGGTCGCCGCCCCGGACGGCTCGGCTGAAGAGGTCATCGGCGACGCGCTGATGATCACCGGGCCCGGATCGAGCGAGGCCGCGCTGCTCGACGACGAACACGTGCTGTCCATCGCCGCGTTCTGGGACCGGGTGTCACGACGAGATCTGCCGGTCGCCTCGCGGGCCGCGGTGGTCGGTGGCGGCGAGACCGCCGGGTCGGCGCTGGACGAACTGGCCCGCCACGAGGTCATGTCGGTTTCGGTGATCTCCCCGGGTGCGACGATCTACACGCGCGGCGAGAGTTACTTCGAGAACGCCATGTTCAGCGATCCGACCGGGTGGGCGGCCATTTCGGCGGCCGAGCGGCGTGACGTCATCCGGCGCACCGATCGCGGCGTCTTCTCCGTCCGGGTCCAGGAGAACCTGCTCGGCGACGAACGGATTCATCACCTCCAGGGCCGGGTGGTGTCGGCGCGACGCGCCGGCGACGTGGTCGCGGTGACCCTGCACAACGACGGGCGGCCACCGCAGACCCTCACCTTCGACCTCGTCGTCGACGCCACCGGCGGACAACCACTGTGGTTCCTCGACCTGTTCACCGACGACGCCGCCGACCTGCTCGAACTCACCCTCGGATGGCCACCCACCCTGGAGAACATCGAGGCGGCCATCGGCCACGACCTCGCGGTCACCGGACTGACGCCGAAGCTGTACCTGCCCAACCTCGCCGGCTTCGCCCAGGGCCCGGGCTTCCCCAACCTCAGCTCACTGGGCGAACTCTCCAACCGCATCCTGCGCATCACCGAACGGCGGGGACGCGGCGCGCGTGCCGCCGCCGCACGTGAGGAGGGCGTGCGGTGACCGAATCACAGCACGGGAAGGTCGCCCGGTTCCCGGCCCATGGCGTGCAGGGCGATCCGCCGATCGGGGCGGACGTCGAACTCGCCGAGGTCGACCCAGCCGTGTTTCGTCAACGCCCGACGAATGGGCCCATTGCTCGCGCCGGGTTCGAGAACGATTCGGCGACAACGCGAATCGGCATCGAAGATGGCCTGTGCGAGCTCGGCCAGCCACGCCGAGATCAGGCCGCGGCCGGTGAGCGCCGGGTCGGCGGTCGCGATGTGGAATCCCATGTCGTGCGGATCGGCCGGATAGAGCCGGGCGATCTCGTCGCGCGCCGGACGGTACAACTCCACGTACCCCACCTCGACGCCGTCGAACGACAGGATGAAGGGCACCGAGTAGTCACCGGCGAGACGATGCGCCGCATCGGCCCGCCAGCGCTGCTCGGTCCATTCCTGCTCCCACGTCTGCACCAGATGCGGTCGGGCGAACCACGACACCAGCATCGCCGGATCGGTCCCGTCCGGGTCCACCCGACGCAACCGGAATCGGCCGGTCAGCACCGGCACCACCGGACCGCCCGCGGCCGCCACCTCCGCACTCACATCGGTGATCTCACGCCCGATCGTGTACTCGTCGTGCGCGCCGGTGTCAGCGGAATCCATTGCGGTCGGCTCCGTTCGGTGTCGAGGGGACGTCCCGGCCAGGCTAACCCACCCAGGAAGGCGTCATGACGCAGCACCAGACCGCCCGACCCGCCCTCGGCGCGCTCCGCCAGTTCCATCAGCCGCTGCGGCCGGACCTGCCGCCACTGCTGATCTTCCCGCACGCCGGCGCCGGCGCATCCGCCTACCGGTCGGCCTCGGAACTGTTCAGCCGCGAGTTCACCGTCCTGATCATGCAGTACCCGGGCCGGCAGGACCGCATGCGCGAACCCGCCGCGACCACCCTGCCGGACCTCGCCGCCGAAGCGCACGCCGCCTACCTCGAGCGACCGGATGCCCAGACGGCGCCACTGACCGTGTTCGGCCACAGCCTCGGCGCGATCGTCGCGTTCGAGTTCGCCCGGCGCGCCGAGGTGTCCGGGCCGCCGCTCACCGGTCTGGTGGTTTCGTCGGCCACCGCACCCAGCAAGGTCATCGACCTGCCGCCGCATCCCACCGACGACGAAGGGCTGATGGCCCACCTATCCGCCCTGTCCGGGACCAGCGAGAGTGTGATGGGCAGCGACGCCGTGATGCGGATGGCGCTGCCCGTGCTGCGCGCCGACTATCAGGCGTTCGACGCCTACCGCACCACCGACGTCGACCGGATCGCCGCCCCTATCACGGTTCTCGGTGGCGTCGACGACCCCGTGATCCGACCGCACGACCTGCACACCTGGTCCGCCCACTCCGACGACGTCTCCGTCAGCGTGCTCGACGGCGGACACTTCTACCTCGAGACCGCTGGCCCCGACATCCTCGAGGTGCTCACCGAGACGCGGGACGCGGCCGACTCCCACCGGGCGGCCGGCCGATGAGCACCACCACTGCCATCACCACCACCGGGCCCGTCGTCATCGCCGGCATGGCGGTGGAGGCGCCCGGCGGCATCGAGACGCCGGAGGGCTTCTACGCGGCGCTGGCGGGCGGTGTCGAACTCGTCGAACCCTTTCCGCGCGACCGGGACTGGCCGGTCGACCAGGTCCTCGCCCTCGGTGCGCTCGACGGGTGGGGTGACGTGCCCGATGCCGGCGGATTCCTGCATGGCGCAGCGGAATTCGACCCACTATTCTTCGGGGTCAGCCCTCGTGAAGCGGTCGCGATGGATCCTCAGCAGCGCGTCGCGATGCGCGTGGCGTGGCGGGCATTGGAGAACACCGGCATCGACCCGACGACGTTGCGCGACCAAGAGGTGGGCGTCTACATGGGCGCCTCCATCGCCGAATACGGGCCGCGCGCCGCCGCCGTCAACGACTACTCGGGGCACCGGGTCGCCGGTACCGCGCTGGGCGCCGTGGCCGGCCGGATCTCCCACGTGCTGGGCACCGTCGGACCGTCGATGACGGTGGACACCGCGTGCGCGTCGTCGTTGACCGCACTCCATCTGGCCGCCAACGCGATCCGCACCGGCGAATGCGACTGGGCGCTCGCCGGTGGTGTGTGCGTGATGGGCTCGCCCGGCGCGTTCTTCGAGTTCGCCAAGAACAACGGGCTGTCCGCCGACGGTCATTGCAAGTCCTACAGCTCGGCCGCCACCGGCACCCTGTGGGGCGAAGGTGTGGGCGTGGTGATCGTGGAGCCCGAAGAGAGGGCACGCCGCCTCGGTCATCGCATCTTCGGCACCGTGCTCGGCACCCGGGTCAACCACAACGGCGGTGGCGGTCCGATCGTCGTGCCGAATGCGCTGGCCCAACAACGGCTCGTCGAACGCACCATCGCCGCAGCCGGTGTCAGTTCAGCCGACATCGACGTCATCGAGGGCCATGGCACCGGCACCCCGCTCGGTGATCCGATGGAACTCGAGGCGCTGCAGAACACCTACGGTGCGTCCCGCCCGCCGGACCGGCCGGTGCTGCTGGGCTCGGTGAAATCCAATGCGGGACATGCGCAGGCCGCGGCAGGCATCCTGGGACTCATCAAGGTGCTGCTCTGCGGTCGGCACGGCCAGACGGTACCCAGCCTCTACGCCGACACACCCACCGGCGCGCTCGACTGGGATCGCGGCGCCCTGGCGCTGTCGACCGAACTGCGCCCCTGGGCGCCCCGCGGCGACGGACAGCGATACGCCGCGGTGTCCAGCTTCGGGGTTTCCGGAACCAACGCACACGCCATCGTCGCCATGCCGGCGGCCGATCGACCCGGCGTCGAGAGTGAGGCCGTCAGTGCTTGATTCGCTACGGTCTGAGTCGATACTGTCCGGCCCCCGCCTTCCTGACGGCCGTGTGCCCGTCCTGGTGTCGTCCGACGCCGCCGAACTCGTGCCCGCCGAGGCGGCCGCGCTGGGTGGCTACCTGCGCGCACATCCGGACGTATCGCCGACGGCGGTGGCCGCTCACCTCCTGCGGACCCGACCCGCGCGCCGCCACCGCGCGCTCGTACTGGCCACCGGCCGCGACCAACTCATCGATGCGATCGACGCCCTCGCCGACGACCGCGCACACCCCGATGTCGTCCGTGGCGCCACAGCCGCGACCCGCCGCCGCATCGCCTACACCTTTCCCGGACAGGGCGGCCAGCGACCGGGGATGGGTCGCGGGTATTACGAACTGTCGGAACACTATCGACGTGCCGTGGACGAATGCCACATCGAGTCGATGCGGCTGTTCGGCACCTCGCCGCGCGACTACGTGCTCGGCGACGTCGCCGCCGACGACCCGTCCGCCGCCGATGTCCGCGTGGTCCAGCCGGCACTGTTCATGCAGATGGTCGGGCTGACCGCCATGTGGGATGCGGCGGGCGTGACCCCGGCGTTGACGGTCGGGCACTCACAGGGCGAGATCGCGGCATGTCATCGCAGCGGCGCTATGACCCTGGCGGATTCGTTGCTCATCGTCACCATCCGTGCGCGCCTGGTCCACGAACACTCGCCGCGCGGTCACACCATGGCGGTCGTGGGGATCGACGTCGACGAATGTGAGGACATGCTGGCCCGCCACTCGGGGTGGGCGCAACTGTCGGTCGTCAACTCCGCGCACATCCTGTGCATCTCCGGGAAACGCGACGACGTCCTCGACATGGTCGAAACCCTCACCGCCCAGGGAAGATTCGCCAAGGAGATCCGCGTCGAATACCCCGCCCACACCAGCTACGTCAGCGAGTACCAGCCCCTGTTCATCGACGCCCTCGGCACGTCGCTGCAGAACCCGAACATGCTGCCCGGAACCATCCCGTCGGTGGGAGCCACCCTCGGAGCCGCCACCGACCCCGAGATGTCCCTGGCCGACTACTGGTTCTGGAACCTGCGCAACCGAGTGCGCTTCGACAAGGCGATCGCCGACGCCGCGACCCGCCACGACGCGGACTACTTCGTCGAGATGTCCGAGCATCCGACGCTGCTGCTGGCGATCGGGGAGACCCTCGCCGAGGTCGGCGACTCGACCACCGGTGCGCGACAGGTGATCGGCACCTCGCGCCGCGATGCCGACGGACTCGCCGAGTTCACCCGCAACGTCGCCGCGGTGGCAGTGGCCGACACCGGTTTCCGGTGGGAAGCGCTGGCCGGGACGGTCGACGAGGCCCCCGCACTGCCGCTCGAAGGGTTCCCCAACACGGTGATGCGACGCGTACACCTGTGGGCGGACCGGGAATCCGGCGTCGGCGACGACGTCAACTCGCCGGAATGGGCTGCGCGTCACGCGGGGTCCGCAGTCCGACGGCTGGCGGTCGAGTGGCGACCGCTGAAGCGACGGAAACTGTTGCGGCCGAGACGGATCGCCATCATCGATCCGACCGGTCAGGCCGCGGGACTCGCCGCGGAGATTGCCGCCGCGGCTGCGGACCAGGGTGCGGTCGCCGAGGTCGTCGGGTCGCTCGAGACGCCCGGCCTCGACGCCGACACCGTCCTGATGCTCGCCGGTACGGCGGGGACGAAACCCGATGCGGTCACCGATCACCTCACCGCGATCCTGGCCGGCGGCCGATGGCGCGCCGGAGCGGCGCGGTTGCCCGAACAGTTCTGGTGGCTGACCGTCGGCGGCGAACGGGTGACCGCCGACGACCCGACGCCCGACGTCGTGCACGGCGCCATCACCTCGGCGCTGCGCTGCGCAGCCACCGAACACCCGGCAGTCCGGTTCCGCCATCTCGACCTCGACGCCAGGTCCACCGAGTCGGCCGACGGTTCCGCGGCAGCCGTGGTGTCGGCGCTGCACGTCGCAGACGAACCCGAGATGGCACTGCGCGGCGGCACCGTGTTCGTCAAGCGGCTGGCCCCTGTCGAGGTCCCGGCGGATGCGGCGAGCCCGGATTTCGCACACATCCTGATCACCGGAGGAACCGGCAAACTCGGCATGGAGTTCTGCGAGTATCTCGCTGCGGCCGGCGCCGGCCGCATCACGCTGCTCAGCCGGTCCGGCGGCTCGGCAGACGTGCGGCGTCGTGTCGACGACGTCGCCCGCCGGTACGGAGTCGACGTCCACGCCCTCGCCTGCGACATCACCGACGAGGCAGCCATCGACGAACTCGTCGGCACCATGACGGTGCCGGTCAGCCTGATCGTGCACACCGCGATGAACTATGTGTCGACGTCGCTCGACGACATCACCGCCGATCAGATCGACACCGCGATCGCAGCGAAGGTCGCCGGCCTACGACACATCGTCCGGGCGGCACCCCGCGCCGACGACTGCTCCGTCCTGATCTGCTCGTCCGTCGCCGCCACCCTCGGCGGCCGAGACCAGGCGCTCTACGCACTCGCGAACCGGATAACCGACATCATGGCCACCGAACTGCGGGCGGACGGCGTCCGCGCTGCATCGGTGCAGTGGGGCCTGTGGCGGGTCCAAGGGCCCCTCGACGACACCGCCCTGTCCCGGGTCGCGGGTGCCGGGGTGATCCCGATGGCCCCGCCGTCGGCGATCGCCGCAGGCCTCGGTACGGACACCCTCGGGACGGAGAGGAGTCTCGGGTCGGACAGCATCGTCATGTCGGCGGACTGGGACCAACTGCGTGACCTGCTGGGGGTTCTGGGAGCCCAGCAGATCCTCGCGGAGATCCCCGCCGAGTGGTCGGCTACGCAGGCCCAGGTCAAACAAGCTGATCCGGAGACCGTGCCGAGCCCGGCGCGGCCGGCCGGCGACCCCGCGCCGCAGGTCACGCAGGAGAACCCGACCGCGTCGTCGGCGCCCGGCGATGTGCTGAAAGCCGAGCTCGCCGCGGCGATGGGACTCTCGGACGGCGACGTCGACCTCGATCCCGATCTGCCATTGGTGGCGCTGGGCCTGGACAGCCTGCAGGCCCTTGACCTCCGCAAACGAGTGCAGGCAGTGCTCGGGCGCGACCTGCCTGTCGAGGCGATCCTCGGCGGAGCCAGCCTGCGCGAGGTCATCGACCTGATGGGCACGGACTGACCTGGACAGCAAATCCAGTAAGGTCAGGCTAAATGACGGACCGCGACGCAGCGAGGGGAGCGCACCATGTCGTCTGAGTTCGACGACACCGACACCGGGCCGATCGGTGCCCAGGCCTACTCGGCCGCACCCGATCAGTCGGCCGCGCCATCGGCAGGCGACGACTCCGCGTCGTCGACCCCGCCCACCGAACCCGACGGTGGCGACCAGGGCGGTGGCGGAGTCAACTGGCCGACGGTGCTGGTCTCCGGCGGTGTCGCCGCGATCATCTCCGCGCTCGTGGTCACCATCGGTGTGGTGGGCCTGCTGTTGTCCGACATCGGCCAGGAGTCGAGCGCGTCGTCGGCGCAGCCGACCGTGGTGAATCTCGGCTCGGCGCAGGGACAGGTTCCGCAAGCGCCCGGTTCCGCCGTGCCGTCGGCGGGTGTCCCGCCGGCCGCCGGCGCCGCCGATCCGGCGATGCCCCCCGGCCCGAAGGGTGGGGGCGGCGCCCTCGGCGAGCCTCTCGGTCCGCCCGGCGAAGGAAGCAGCGCCGACCTCCCGGCCGGTGGCGGTGCATCCGGCGGCGGCCTCGCGCCCGGCGCAGTCCCGGAAGCCGCACCCCCCGCTCAACAGCAGGCGCCACAACAGCAGGCGCCCCAGTCACAGACCCAAAGCGGATCGCGTTCGGCCCCCACCGTGGGACAGCTGCAGAACGACCTCGACTATCTGGTCGGCGGTGCACCCAACGGACAGAAGGCGCAGCGCCTGGAGGGCGGGCAGCGTGCGGTCAACCAGGCACAGCCGGTGATCATGCTGCTGCAGCGGTTCAAGCCGCTCGGCTTCGAGTTCACGGTCGCCGGACCGGTCACGGTGAACGGCAACACCGCGAAGGCCACCATGGAGCTGCGCTCGCCCGGCTATCAGCCGGCCCGGATGCCGGTGTACTGGGTCTGGCAGGACGGGCGATGGAAGCTGTCCAACCGGTCGATCTGCGACATCGGGTCGTACGCGCAGATCCCGTGCAGCCTCTGACGGCATGACCGACGACCTCACCCGACGTAAAGAGCTGCTCCGCCGCCGACTCGAGGCCGACGGACTGACCGGCGCCCACCCCGAGCAACCCGCGGCACAACGGCCCGATGGTGCCACCAGCTCACTGTCGGCAGCCCAACGTCGTCTCTGGTTCGTGTCGCACCGCGACGCCGCCGACACCACCCTGAACGTCGGCGTCGCCTACCGTCTCGCCGGACCCCTCGACCTCGAACGGCTCCACGACGCGTTCACCGCCGTCGTCGGTCGTCACGAGATCCTGCGCGCCACCTACGAGATGGGTCCCGACGGCGTGCCCCGCGTACGCCACCACGGCACCACCGATTTCCCGTGGCACACCGATGACGTCTCCGACCTCACCGGCAGCCGCCTGGACCGACGACTCAAGGTGCTGGCCCGACGCGAGTTCGGCACACCGTTCGACCTCTCCACGCAGCCGCCGATCCGGGTGCTGGTGGTCCGCACCGCCGAGGCAGAGCACGTACTGATGCTCACCGTCCACCACATCGCCTGGGACGACGAGTCGTGGCCGATACTGTTCCGCGAGATCGGCCATTCCTACCGTGGCGACGCGACCCCGCTGCCGGTTCTCACCCGGCACTACGTCGACCTGCCCGACGTGGCAGCCGCCGACGTGGACACCGACCTCGAGTACTGGCGTGCCGAACTGTCCCCGCTGCCCGAACCGCTCGGCCTACCCGCGGCAACCGGGAGCGGGCGCCGCACCAGCGAGCGGCTCACCCGCGCACTGCCCGGCGAGCTGACCGCACACGTCGACCGCGTCGCACGCGCGGCTGCGGTGAGCCCCTTCACGGTGTATGCCGCCGGTCTAGACGCGTTAATCCACCGGCTCACCGGCGCAACCGATTTCACCGTCGCCGTGCCCGTCGCCCACCGCCCGGCCGGCGCCGTCGACCTGATCGGCTACTTCGGCAACACCATCCTGCCCCGCACCCGCGTGGCCACCACTGACACCTTCGACGACCTCGTCGCCGCTGCCGGTCGACGGCTGACTGCCGGGCTTACACACCAGACGGCACCGATCGACACCGTTGTCGGAGCGCTCAACCCGCCGCGAAGCGCCGGTGACGACGCGATCGGCCGCCTCGTGGAAGTCAGCCTCAGCGCACGCAGCAGTGTCGGCGAGTTCGTGCTGCCCGATCTCACCACCACGCACCTCGCGGAACTCGGCACCCCGAACGGGCAGCTGCCACTCGAGTTCAGCATCGTCGCCGACGATCCCGCGCAACTCGAGATCGAGTACGACACCGCACAGTTCGGTCCCGACCTCGCCGCAGACATCGCCGACGGATACGTGCACCTCCTCGGACGGATGCTCGCCGAACCCCGACGGCCGGTGCGCGATCACGAACTGCTCACCGCAGACCGACGCATCGCAGTGGTGGCGACCTCGGCCGGCCATTCGGCACCGGTCCCACCGACCACGGTCGTCGACCTGTTCGCGACCGCCGTCGCACAGCGGCCGGATCATGAGGCCATCGCCGCCGACGATCTCACGCTCACCTACGGTCAACTCGATGAACGGTCGAACCGTCTGGCGCACTGGCTGATCCGTGAAGGCGCCGGGCCCGACGACGTGGTGGGGCTTCGCGTCGGCGCCACCGTCGGCTTCGTGGTCGCAGCTCTCGCAGTCCTCAAGGCGGGCGCCGCCTACCTGCCCATCGACCCCGACTATCCGGCGGATCGCACCGAGTTCCTCATCGCCGACGCCCGGCCCCGGCTGGTGCTCGACGCCACCGACCTCCGAGCCGCCGAGGTCGCGGCGGCAATGCTGTCCGCCGCGACACCCACCGACGCGGATCGTCGTGCCCCGCTGCGGCCCACGAACCTCGCGTACGTCATCTACACATCCGGGTCGACCGGCACCCCTAAGGGTGTCGCGGTCGCGCACGACGCCATCGCCGACCACCTGTTCGGCTTCGGGGCCGGCGAGATCCTCGGGCGCGACGACCGACTCGTGCAGACATCGTCGGTGAGCTTCGACGCCTCCATGTTCGAGATCTTCGCCACCCTCTCGGTCGGCGCCACCCTCGTCATACCGAAACCCCGCGCGGTACACGACATCCCATACATGGCCGATCTGCTGGTGCGGCAACGGGTCACCGTCATGCACATGGTTCCGACACTGCTGTCGAGCCTGCTGATGGTGCCCGAGGTCAAGCAGTGGACCATGCTCCGCACCGTCCCGGTCGGCGGTGAAGCCTTCTCGGGCGAGGTCGCCGACGCGTTCACCACTACTTTCGATGCGGCGCTGTCCAACAACTACGGGCCCACCGAGGCGGTCGTAGCCGCCACCCACTTCCCGATCACCACGCCGCAAGGCAACACGGTGGTGCCGATCGGCACCCCGAACACCAACGTCACCGCCTACATTCTCGACCCGGGCCTCCACTTGGTTCCGGACGGCATCGTGGGCGAGATCTATCTCGGCGGAACACAACTCGCACGCGGATACCTCGGGCGTCCGATCCTCACCGCCACCCGCTTCATCGCCGACCCCTTCACCCCCGGCGGCCAGCTGTACCGCACCGGAGACCTGGCCCTCCGCGACGCCGACGGCAACCTGCAGTTCGTGGGCCGCGCCGACGAACAGGTCAAGGTCCGCGGGTACCGCATCGAACTCGGCGAAGTGGAAGCCGGCCTGACCGACCACCCCGACGTCGCACACGCGGTGGTGATCGTGGAAGCCGACGACAGCGGCGCCCGACTGCTCGGCTACGTCATCCCCGAATCGCACGCCAGGTCGACGATCGATGTGGCCGCCGTCATCCGCCACGCCCGTACCCGTCTGCCGGAGTACATGGTGCCGTCCGGACTGGCGGTGATCGACGAGGTCCCGTTGACCACACACGGCAAACTCGATCGTGACGCCTTGCCCATCGTCACCACCGTTGCCGCCGGCACGAGTCCGGAGTCGGCCCGCGCCCCGCGGACACCGACCGAGAAGCGGATCGCCGCGGTCTACGCGGAACTGTTCGGTCGCGACGACATCACTGCCGGATCGTCGTTCTTCGACCTCGGCGGCCATTCACTGTTGGCCGCACGACTCGTCACCACGCTGACCACCGAGTTCGGCATCGACGTGGATGTCCGGCTGGCGCTGGACAATCCGAGCGTCGCCGATCTCGCTTCCGCGGTGAACGCCGCCGTCTTCGACGAGTTCGGCCTTGATCTGGACGATCTGGGGGATCTCGACGACCTGGGGGACCTCGATGATCTGGGGAACGCCGGCGATCTGGGGAACGCCGACGAACCGGGAACCTCCGCGGTGTCGGGCATCACCGGCGTCTCGCCCCGCCCGGCAACTGATGGCTCCGCCCGACCGCCGCTGCGCCATGCGGAGCCGCCCGATCCGATTCCGTTGTCGTTCTCGCAGCTGGCGATGTGGTTCCAACATCGGTTCGAAGGTCCCGGTGCCGCCGGAAACATCCCGCTCACGTTGCGCATCGACGGCCCCCTCGACGCCACCGCGCTGCGGTCGGCGCTCACCGACGTCGTCGCGCGGCACGAGTCTCTGCGCACCACCTTCGTCGAGCAGGAGGGCCTCCCGACCGCGCGAATCGCCCCGGCCGCCGACATCGACCTACCGACAGTCGACGTCGACGGCGCCGATGCTCTGGCATCCGCGCTCGCCTCCGCGCGCGGTCACGTGTTCAACCTCGCCGCCGGGCCGCTCCTGCATCCGACCTTGTTGCGGGAGAACGACACCCGGCACGTGCTGTCACTCGTGGTCCATCACATGGTGATCGATCACTGGTCGACCGACGTCGTGCTCGACGACCTGGTCACCGCCTACCGATCACGCACCGCGGGGGCGACGCCGGATCTTCCCGCCCCTGCACTCACCTACACCGACTACTCCCTGTGGCAGCACCGCGTCTTCCCGGTGACCGTCGACAGTGGCGATACCGCCGCCGACGGATTCGCGGAGTTCGGCCGACGGCAGATCGACCATTGGCGTTCCGTGCTCGACGGTCAACCAGACGAGATCACCGTGGCCACCGACCGTCCGCGGCCGCAGGCGCTGAGCAAGCGCGGAGTGCTGGCCGACCTCACGCTGCCCCCCGATCCGCGCCGACGCCTGCGTGCCGTCGCCGACGAGTGCGGCGCCACCGAGTTCATGATGGTGACCGCGGCGCTCACGGCGGTGTTGTCGCGCCTCGGTGGCGGCGACGACATCGCCATCGGCACACCCGTCGCGGGTCGTCTCGACCCCGGAACCGAGAACCTCGTCGGTCTCCTCGCGAACATGGTTGCGTTGCGGACCCGAACCGACGGCGACCCCACCGTGCGCGACCTCGTCCGCCGGTGTCGCGACACCGTCCTCGACGCCTTCGCCCATCAGGACGTGCCGATCGAGCGCCTGGTCGAAGCGCTCAATCCCCGCCGAACCCGCTCGCGTAACCCGTTGTTCCAGAGCATGATCCACTTCCGGGATCGCGACCGCAACGTTGACGGCCGCCCCCTCGGGGACCCGACCCTCCAGCGCACGGACACGTCCATCTCGCTGCTGCCCGTGGAACAGGACACGTCGTTCCTCGACCTGAACGTCATCCTCACCGTCACCGCGGACGGCGGCTACGACGGGCGCGTGGTCGGCAGCGCAGATCTGTACGAGCAGAACACGATCGACGGAATCGCCGCGACGTTGACCGCGATGATCGACGCCATGGCCACCGGCGCCGACACTCACGTGGGAGCGATCGCACTCCCGCCGCTGCCCGGCGTCGTCACCGTCGACCAGCACCTCGACGACCCAGCCGGACTGGCCGCGATCATCACCCGCGAACGTCCGCACCGCGTTCATGCGTCCCCCAGAACCCTGGCAGCGCTCCCACACACCGGCATCACCGACCTTGACGCGGTCCGCGAGTGGGTGGCCACCGAACCGGGTGCCGCTCCGAACCTTGCGGAAACCCTGGCGGCTCTCGCACCCGGATCGCGACTCACCGACCCGTTTGCCGACGCGGCGCCGGCGCCGACCGTCATGGCGATGGCAACCGCGGGAGGTGGCGCGCAGACCCCCACCGAGGAGCGGCTCATCGCGATCCTGTCCGACCTGCTCGGCATCGACGGCCTCGGCCGCGACGACAACTTCTTCGCCGTAGGCGGGGACAGTGTCATCTCGATCCAGTGGGCGGCCCGAGCCGCCGCAGAGGGTTTGCCGCTGGCACCCGCGCAGATCTTCGACTACTACACCATCGCCGAACTCGCTGCTGCGGTGGATGATTCGAACGGTTCAGGGACGAACGATTCGGGGCCGAACGGTTCAGGATCGAGCGCCGAGCCGACCGACGCCGCGCCGATGAGTGCTTCCGGGCTCAGCGATGACATGCTCCAATCTCTCGGGGCGGCCTGGAAATCACAGCAGTGAGCGCCGCGCCCGAGATCGAGGATGTTCTCGCCCTCAGTCCGCTGCAGCACGGGCTGTTCACCCTCTCGGAGATGTCCGACGACGGCTTCGACGTCTACTCGATGCAGTTCGTCGTGGAGATCACCGGCCCGCTCGACGTCGACCGGCTGCATCGGAGCGTCGACGCGATCATCGACCGACACCCCAATCTCCGGGTGTCCCTGTGGGACAAGGACCTTCCGAAGCCGGTGCAGATCGTGCCCAGTCGCGTCGAGGTGCCTTGGGAGGAGCTCCGCGCCACCGCGGCAGAGTTCGATGAGTTGGCCACCGCCGAACGCGCCCGCCGGTTCGATCTGCGTCGCGGGCCGTCGATCCGGGTGAAGCTCGTCGAGCTCGACGGCCGATGGCGACTGCTGGTCACCGCACATCACATCCTGATGGACGGATGGTCGATCGCGCTGTTCTTCTCTGAACTTCTCACGATCTACACCGCGGGCGCCTCCAGCGCGACGTTGCCGCCGGTTCGGCCGTACCGCAACTACATCGCATGGTTGGCCGCGCAGGACGTCGCCGCCGCCCGCGCACGCTGGGTGGACCACCTCGCGGGGATCGAGCCGTTGATGCTCGGTGAAGCGGGGACGACGATCACCGAACCCGTGCGCACACGTCATCGCCTGCCGGTCGCCGACACCGAACGTCTGATCACATGGGCCAGATCGGCGGGCCTGACCGTCAACACGGCCGTCCAATACGCGTGGGCCACCGTGCTCGGCAGACTCACCGATCGAGACGACGTGGTGTTCGGCACCACCATCTCCGGGCGTCCACAGGACTTGGCCGGCGCCGACGAGATGATCGGCCTGTTCATCAACACCGTCCCGGCGCGCGTCCGACTCACCGCGGTCCCCGGTGCACCCGACACGGTGGCCGCGAACTGTGCTGTCCTGCAACGCACGTCCAGCGAGATGCGCGACCACGGGTACCTGGGTCTGTCGGACATCCAACGGGCCTCCGGGCATTCCGCATTGTTCGACACCCTCTTCGTGTTCGAGAACGCCCCGATCGGGTCGGCCACCGAGCCCGTCTCCGCGCCCGACGGCACCCGTTTTCTGCCGCTCGCCATGGAGAGCCTGGCGCACTACCCCCTCACCGTCGTGGCCTACGTGCTCGACGGTGAACTCGTCATCACCACCGAGGCGGTCGACGGTGCGCTCGGCGATCTCCGGCCGGCGGAGATCGCGGCACGACTGCTGCGGGTGCTCGAACAGCTGCCCGCGGCGGGTGACGGTCCCGCAGACGCTCTCGACGTGCTGCTACCGGCCGAGCGCGCACTGATCGAGCGGACCTCCGTGCGGCGGGCCGCAGCCGCAGACCTCGCACCGTCGGTGATCGCGGCGTTCCTCGATCAGGCCCGCCGGACACCCGAGGCGCCGGCGCTCGTCGATGCCACACAGACCTTCGGCTACGCCGAACTCGGCGCACGTGCCGCGCGGCTCGCGGGCGAACTCCGCGACCTCGGCGTCGGACCCGAGTCGGTGGTCGCGATCGCGCTGCCGCGATCAGCGGATTCGGTCATCACCATCCTGGCCATCATGCTTGCCGGCGGCGCATACGTCCCGGTCGATCTCGCGTTACCCGATCAGCGTGTGGCCAACATGCTCGAGCAATCCGGTGCGCGGGTTGTCGTGACCGATCTGGCCGATCTGGCGCGGTTCCAGACCTCCGGCAGGGTCACCGCGGTGGCCCTCGACGACGCGGTGACAGCCGACCGGATTGCCGCCCGCCCTGCTGAGATCGCACCTCCCGCACTATGTCCCGACAGCGCCGCATATGTGATCTTCACGTCGGGGTCGACGGGAGAACCCAAGGGTGTCATCGGAACCCAAGGGGCATTGGTGAGCTACTGCCGCGACCACCGCGACCACATGCTCACCCCGGCGCGCCAGCGGCTCGGCCGGCCGCTGCGGGTGGCGCACGCCTGGACATTCAGCTTCGATGCATCGTGGCAGCCACTGGCGGCGCTCCTCGATGGCCACGCCGTCCACCTGTTCGGGGAGGACGAGATGCGCGACGCCGGCCGCCTTGTCGCCGGACTCGCCGACCGCGCCATCGACATGATCGACACGACACCGTCGATGTTCGGTCAGCTCGCCGCGGCCGGGCTGGTCGGCGACGAGGGCGTCGGCCATGCCCATCTGTCCGTGCTGGCGCTCGGTGGTGAGGCGATCGGACCCGCACTCTGGCGTCAGTTGAGTGCGCTTCCCGGCACCACCGCACACAACTGTTACGGCCCCACCGAGACCACGGTGGAGGCCGTGGTGGCGCGGATTCCGGACTCGCCCGTACCGACGATCGGTTCACCCACCGACCGGATGGCCGCCTACATCCTCGACTCCCGTCTGCGTCAGGTGCCCACCGGGATCGCCGGGGAGTTGTATCTCTCTGGTGCGCAGGTCACCCGCGGCTACGCGGGCAAGGCGGCGATGACCGCCGGCCGCTTCGTGGCGGACCCGTTTGTCGTCGGCGAACGGATGTATCGCACCGGAGATCTGGTGCGGCGCAACGAACGTGGCGACATCATCTTCGTCGGTCGCCGCGACGATCAGGTGAAGATCCGCGGCTACCGTATCGAGACGGGCGAGATCGAGGCGGCGCTGCGGCGGCTGCCCGGGGTTCGGGCGGCCGCTGTGGTGGTGGTCGACCGTACGGCCGGTCCGGCGCTCGTCGGCTTCGCAGCCGGTACCGAACTCGACGCGCGCCGGGTGCGCTCGGAGTTGGGCGAACTGCTGCCCGCGCACATGGTGCCCACCCGGATCGTCACGCTGCCGGTGTTGCCGATGAACAGCAACGGCAAGGTGGACAGCCGTGCCCTGGCCCAGTCTGCGGCGCAGGCGCTGCAAGCGCGCTCCGCCGCGGACACCGCCGACCTGACCCCCACCGGCCGCGTGGTGTCGTCGGTGATCGCTGCGGTCTTGGGGAGTACCCCGGCGGCCGACGAAGACTTCTTCGACCTCGGCCTCGACAGCATCGTCGCGATGGCGGCGGTGCACGCACTGCGCGAGCACGACCTGACCGTGACACCGCGGATGGTGTTGGCGCATCCCACGGTCGCCGACCTCGCGGATGCCATCGACCGCTACGTCGACGAACCCGACGCCACGCGCGCAGGTCCCGGCATCGTGCCCGCCCTGCCCATCGTGGAATGGCTCTACGAGTACGGCAACGATCGGCGATTCACCCAGACCGTGCTGTTCGCGTTGCCGGATGGCCTCGCCGACGACGACCTGCGTTCGGTCCTGCAGACCCTCATCGACGGTCACGATATGCTGCGGGCCACGCGTACCCCAGCGGGGGTCGTCACCCGTGACGAGGGAACCGTTGACGCCGCAACGGTTCTCCACTCGATGCCGAGCGCCGATCTGTCCACGACCATCACCACCGCCGCCCGACGCGCGAATGACGCCGTCGACCCCGATCAGGGGCGAATGCTGGCCGCGGTTCGACTGAACCGACTGGGCGCCCAGGACATCCTGCTGCTCGCGATTCATCACCTGGCCGTCGACGCGGTCAGTTGGCAGATCATCTTCGGCGCCCTCGCCGGCGCCGGGGCAGCTCTGGCCGCCGGTACAACCCCGACGATCGACGCCGAACGCACCGACTATCGGTATTGGTGTACCGAGATCCGTGCCCGCGCCGAACGTCCGGAGTTGTCGGCGCAACTCGACCACTGGATCTCGCAGGTGTCCGCACCCGACGGCCCGATCGGTGCCCGAATGCCGGACCCGTCCGTCGACACCTGGTCGTCGTTGCGGTCCGCGGTCACCCTGACGCCCGTCGACATCACCGGGACCATCCTCGGCGCGCTGGACAAGCGCACCGGCCTGCGCGAATTCCTACTGGCCGCACTGACCCTGACGATCGCCGGATGGCGGCGGGAACGCGGCGACGACCCGACCCAGGGCGCCTACGTGGCACTCGAAGGACACGGACGCGAGGACGAACTCGCCGGCCCATCGGTGGACACGACCCGAACCCTCGGATGGTTCACCACCGTCTATCCGGTTCGGCTCGGCGCCGGACACGATCTCGATCCTGCGGAGGCGTCCGTCGATCGCGCCGCTGGCCGCCGTCTGCTCGACGCTGTCGCCACAGAGTTGTCCACGATCCCCGGCAGCGGAATCGATTTCGGCATCCTCAAGTATGTCCGCGGCGTCGACGAACTGGTCGATGCGCGCGAACCACAGATCGAGTTCAACTATCTCGGCCGCTTCGATCTGCACGGTGCTGATCCGCGCACTGGTGGGGATTCGAGCAGTGGTGACGTTCCGTGGCAGCCCTGGAGTCCGATCACCGACCTCGAGCTCAACGATCGACTCCCCACCGATCCGGAACCCGAACTGCCGCTGCGCTACACACTCGACGTGGTGGCCGTGGTGCGCGCCACTGACGACGGTCCACAAATTGTCGCCAACTGGCGTTACGGCGAGAACCTGCTGACCGCAGCTGAGGCCGAGCGACTCACCGAGCTGTGGCAGCTGTCGGTGACCGTGTTGGCGTCGGTGGTTGCAGACCGAGCCTGCTGATCGACTGGCCGCGACGGCGTCGCGCCCGTCGCTGACGTTCGCGTCAGTCGATCAGCAGACTCATTCACACTGTGGAGTTGTCAAGGTACAGATGCGGTCCCGACGAGGTCGGGTGCGAGGTCGGGCTGTTCAGGGCGAGCGCGTCAGGCGGCGGCGGTCAGGTTGTCGAGATTCAGGGTCCGCCGGTTGTGGGCGGGCAACGGTCGCCGTTGCGGGTCGACGGCGGCGGGTGGGATGAGCCAGGGGTGTCGGTCGTTGCCGAGGAACACTTCCCAGCCGTTGTGGTGGATGTCGGTGTGGCAGGCACTGCAGAGTAGGCAGCTGTTGTCGAGGCTGGTGTCGCCACCGTCGATCCAGTGGGTGAGGTGATGGGCTTGGGTGCGGTTGGCGGGTGCGCCGCATTTGACGCAGCATTCGTCTCTGACGTGCAACGCTTTTCGGATGTGTGGCGGTACCAGTCGTTTCTCGCGGCTGATGTCGAGGGGGACGCGTTCGTCGTCGATGAGCAGGGTGGTGGTGGCGGCATCGCAGGACAGTCGGCGCAGGGTCGCTTGGGTGACCGAGCCCATGAGGTCGAGTTCGGCCAGTGTCGGGGTGTCGGCGGGGATGGTGAGCAGCAGTTGGGTTTTGGGTGCGGCGCTGGCGATGTCGCTGGGCATGCGGGCGGCGATGTCGAGGATGGTGTCGAGGGCGTCGGCGTGGCGGCGGGCGATGGTGCGGGGGTCGCGGGAGCCGTCGGGTTGGGGGCGGGGTGCGCCGAGGGCGTTGAGTGCGGCGCAGAGTTTTTCGCCGACTTCGATGTCGAGGCTGGCTTCGAGGTGGAGGCGGCCGTCGTCGTCGGTGTGGGTGGCGAGTTCGTTGAGTTGGCGGTCTTCGGCGGCGGGCAGTCCGTCGGTGTCGTCGGCGAGTTGGTTGCCCAGGGTGCGGGCACGTTTGTCGATGTCGGCGGGGGTGGCGCCGGAGAAGTATTGTCCGAGAAGGTCGGTCACGTGGTTTAGACGCAGCGCGTCGTCGATCGGTTCCGTTGTTCTGCCGGCGATGTGGCTGACTCCGCGGGCGATGGCGTCGACGTGTTCGGCGGGGATCGCGCCGTCGGCGGCGTGGGCATCCAGGGTCGGCAACGCCTCCAGCGATCCGGCGACCCGCAGGAGCCGTTGGGCGACCGATGGTGCGAAGCCCATCACGATCAGCAATTCGCGGGTGCTGCGGCCGTGGTCGCGGGCCACGCCGAGTCGGTCGAGTTGCGCGGCCAGACGGGCGGCCTGGTGATCGACGAGGTTGCGTAGCGTCAGCAGCTGACCCATGGCGTCGAAGGTGGCGCGGCCGGACAGATCATCGCACTGTAGCTCGCGCAGTATCGATCCCACCGCGGACAACTCAGCAGATGGAGACAGATCCGCAGATGCGGACAGTTCAGCAGTGACAGACAGTTCAGCAGCAACAGACATGACGACTCCCCAGCAGATACGACAACGGCACCGGTGTAACCGGTGATGCAGGCGGCCGTTCTGGGTTTCCTACCGCGCCCGAGCAGCGCATTCGCTCCTGTGCGTGCTTATCCGGTGCGGTTTCTTCGTCATCATCTCGGCCTGCTGACAACCAAGGTATTCGAACTTGTGTTCGATGTCAACCCTTTTGTGGTGCCAATTTTCCGAGTGTTGTATCGGGTCATCGGTGACGGTTCCGGCACGAGCCGAAGATGCGATCCCACTCGCCCATCGACTGCATCTTGTCGTGCACGCTGATCGGTCCGTGATCCAGGCCGGAGGCCTCCAGCGCGGCGCGCACGGCTACCGCCAGCGTTTTGACCCCGTCGCTCAGTGCTGACGGGCTCGATTTCGGGCGGCGGGTCTGGGGTTCGAGGATCGGCGATGGCTCCTATTATCTGGCCTGTTTGCGTAACTCGTAGAACGACTTTCGGAAAACCCGGTGCTCGGTGCAAGAAATCGAGACTGCTCCGCCGGGTGTATCGTCAGGCCACTGCGAGACTGCCAGCCGCGCGACAGGGTCGATAGGTTCATCAACGGCCAGCGTCGAGCGTCGAGCGTGAACCTGAGGACCAGGGTGCCAGCGTTGTGGGTGTTCAGGCGGGGCGTGTCAGCCGTGGGGGGCTTCGCCGGTGACTTGGTGGTCTGCGTAGTTGAGGGCTTCTCGGACGAGGCGGGCGAGGTGACCGTCGGCGAGGGTATAGATGATGCGTCGGCCGTCGCGGCGGCTCGCGACGAGGCCGGTGAATCGAAGTTTCGCCAGGTGCTGGCTGACAGCGGTGCGTGAGGTGTGGCAGGCCTCGGTGAGGGTGGTGACGTCGGCCTCTGCGTGGGCGAGTAGCCACAGGATGTGCAGGCGGGTGGGGTCGGCGAGCATGCGGAATGTTTCGGTGGCCACCGCCAGGCGCGCGTCGTCTGGTTCATTCAGGTGGGCCAGACTCGCCGCGGAATCGGCGCCGCGGTCGCGTCGGCGGTCTCGAGTATCGATGACGCTCACCTTTCGGCCTCTGCCGGCACGTCGAGAGGGGCGCGTGCCGGCCACAGCGTGGCGGCTGTGCTGGCTGCGAGTGTAGCGAGGCAGGACAGAATGAGCGCAGCATAGAGCTGACCGACGCCGGCTCCTACCCATCCCGCGATGGGGTAGGTGAGCAGGAAGCACGCGTGCGACAGCGAGAACTGCGCAGTGAACACCGCCTGACGGTTGCCCTCGTCAGAGGATGCGCGCAGCAGTCGGGCGGAGGGGGTATTGATCAGCGAGGTCGCGATACCCAAGATCGCCCAGGTGAGAATCAGTAGCCCCCAGCCGACGGGAGGCGACGGGCCAGAAGCGATGAGCACGCACAGCTGCGTGATCCCGGCGGGCGCGATGGCGGCGCCGGCCAGCATCACCTGTCGATCAGTGAAGATGGCGAGCAGTCTGGGTGTTGCCAGGGCCACGAGCATCGATCCCGCCCCATAGGTCGCCAGCGCGATCGCCACACCTGTGTCGGATCCCCCGTGCATGTCGCGGATGTAGACCACCGTGTTCACCACGACCACCCCGGTGGCGGCCGCGACGACGAAGTTAAGCGCAAGTAGGCCTCGTGGCTGCGGACGGTGCAGCATCACACGGGCACCCTTGGTGATCCGCGCACGCAGCGGTTGCCGGTGCTGATCGTTCGACGACGCTTGTGGCAGTCGGGAACTCACGACAAGGATCGCCGAGAGCATGAACCCAACCGACGTCGCGAGGAACACCTGGGTGTAGCCGACCACGGTCAACAACGCCGCGGCGATGGCCGGGCTGGTGACCGACTCCAGATCGTAGGCAAGCCGCGACAGCGACAGCCCTTTCGTGTAGTCGTCCTCGCGCTCGAGCACCACAGGTATGACCGCCTGGAAAGTGGGGGTGAACGTTGCCGAGGCGGCTTGAAGACAGAAGATCAGGACATAGATCTGCCACACGTCGCTGACGAAGGGTAGCAGCAGCGCGATCGAGCCTCGGATGAGGTCAGCGCTCACCATGACCCTCACGCGCGAGAAACGTTCGGTCGCCGCCGTGATGACCGGAGCCACACCCACGTAGGCGAGCATCTTGATGGCCAGCGCGGTACCCAACACCGCGCCCGCATCACTGCCGGCGATATCGAACGCCAACAGACCCAACGCGATCGTGAGCAGCCCCGTACCGATCAGAGCGACAACCTGAGCGACGAACAGCTGTCGATACGTCCTGTAGCGCAACACATCCCACACGACACGACTCCATCCGCAGCAAACCGGATGAGCTAACCATACATGTGCGCACATGCGCACACAACAGACGCTTGATCAGCCACCTGGGGCCGTGTGCCGACGAAGAAGTGTCACCACCAAGACGCATCGGACTGGCACCGATGTCCTGCGAGATGACGGACGCCAATTTTCCCGTGGCACCGTCTGGGGCGTCTAGGTTGCTTCCCGCGGGCGGTCGGCGAGGCCCAACCGCAAGTGTTCGCTGTGATAGATCGCCTCGTCGAGAAGTTGAGCGACGTGATTGTCGTAAAGACTGTAGGTGATCGATCGGCCCGCGCGTGTGCCGGTCACCAGGCCGAGGTTGCGCAGGAGTCGCAGCTGGTGGGATACCGCCGATTGCTCCATTCCGATGCTGTCGGCGAGGTCGGTCACCGATCGGGGGCCCTGGCGTAGTTCGGTGAGGATGAGGAGGCGACTCGGCGTGGCGAGCGCTTGCAGCGTCGTCGCGACATGGGCGGCGGAGTCCGGATCCAAGCGAGCGCTCGGACGATGTCGCCCCTCGACTCCGTGTCCCATGAAACACGATCATACCGCCGACTTGAAATATGAAGACATCTTCATACATTCTGTCTTGAGGGTCAGCCAGTTGCCGAGTCACCGGAGGAGGGCCAGCGATGACCGCGACGACACGGGTCGCCGAGAAGGGCGCCGGACGTGTGCTTGCGCCGCCCCCGTCGATCGTCCGGACCGGAATGCGGTTGCCGGCTGTGCGATGGGCGGCGATCTCCTTTGCGGCGTTCGTTCTCGGGTGGGGACTGCAGCTTGCCGACGCTCCTGAATGGCTGTGGTGGATGGCGTATCTGGCGTGCTATATCAGCGGCGGCTGGGGTCCTGCGGTGGCCGGGTTGCAGGCGCTGCGCGAGCGGACTCTCGACGTCGACTTGCTGATGATTGTCGCTGCGATCGCTGCGGCATCGATCGGTCAGGTATTCGACGGTGCTCTGCTCATCGTGATCTTCGCGGCATCGGGGGCGTTGGAGAACGTCGTGACCCAACGCACCGCAGACTCCGTCACCTCACTTCTCGGCTTGGCTCCCGAGCGAGCCACTCTGGTCGATGCCGACGGGACGACCAGGTTGATCGAATGCCGGGAACTGCAGGTCGGGCAGCACGTCCTCGTCCGCCCAGGCGAGCGGATCGGTGCCGATGGGGTGGTCGTGCGCGGCGTGAGCGAGGTCGACCAGCAGGCAGTGACCGGCGAATCAGTGCCGGTTGCAAGAGAAGTCGGTGATAAAGTGCTCTCGGGAACCGTGAACGGAACCGGGGCGCTGACGGTCGAGGTGGTTCGACCGGCGTCGGAATCGGTCATCGCCCGCGTCGTTGCGCTCGTGGAAGAAGCGTCTGCGACCAAGGCTCCGACCCAGTTGTTCGTCGACAGGGTCGAGCAGGCTTACTCGATGACCGTGATCGTTGCGACGCTGCTGGTTCTGAGCGTGCCGATCATGGTGTTCGGCAGCTCGTTCGAAGACGCACTGCTGCGAGCGATCGTGTTCATGATCGTCGCATCGCCGTGCGCCGTTGTTCTCTCGACGATGCCACCACTCTTGGCCGCGATCGCCAACGCCGGAAGACATGGCGTACTGGTGAAATCGGCTGCGGTCATGGAAACCGTGGGCCAGACCACCCTGGTCGCGTTCGACAAGACGGGCACTCTCACCGAAGGCCGGCCAGAAGTCACACACGTCACCACGCTGTCACGGTGGCAGAGCTCCGAAGTCCTCGCCTACGCGGCCGCAGTCGAAACACCAAGCGAACATCCACTCGGACGCGCCCTCGTGAGAGCGGCTGTCGAGCGATCCCTCGATGTGTCCCCCGTGGCGCAGTTCCGTGCCTTACCCGGCCATGGCGTAGTGGGCCGGGTGGACGGGCACCGGGTCACGGTCGAGCGCGCGACCGCGGCTGATTCGCTCGGCACCGTGGTCGGGGTGTTCGTCGACGGTGAGGAGATCGGACGGATCGAGCTCTCCGACCAACTGCGGGATGGCGCTCCGGCCGCTGTTCGAGCTGTCAGCGGTCTCACCGCCGAGCCAGTTCACGTGCTCACCGGAGACCACGCTTCCGCGGCAGCGCAGGTCGCCGAGAGTTGCGACATCGGGTCGATCCACGCAGAACTCCTCCCCGAGGACAAGACTCGCATCGTTCGTGATGCCGAGTGTGCGGGCCAACGCGTGCTCCTCGTGGGCGATGGCATCAACGACGCGCCGGCGCTCATGGCCGCCAGCACCGGCATCGCAATGGGCCGCTACGGATCAGACCTTGCGCTCGACACCGCGGACGCCATCATCACGCGCGACGACCTCGGCGCGGTGCCCGCTCTCATTCGCTTGTCGCGCCGAGCGCGACGGTATGTCGCCGCCAATCTGTGCATTGCCGCCACCGTCATACTCACACTGGTCACCTGGGACCTAGTGGGCAGCCTCCCGTTGCCTCTGGCGGTCGCCGGTCACGAAGGCTCCACCATTCTCGTTGCACTCAACGGGGCGCGTCTACTCCGTCAATCGGCATGGTCCGCACGCTGAGTGACCCTCGAATCGCAGCGCAACTACCTCCGCGGAGTCCCCACCACGAAACTCCCGACGTTGCATTCGACGAGCTCATCGACCCCGGTGGCCTCGCCGAATGCGGCGGTGTCCCCGTAGCCCTGGGCCACGCCACCCAGTCCCATGGCGGTGGCGGTGAGGTAGAGCGTCTGGGTCAGCACGCCGACATGCTTGAGGATCACCGCGTAGGGCATCTGCTCATAGGTCCACATGATCCGGCCGGGCCGTGCCGCCAACACCAGGAGTACCTGCGGCGGTTGGCCATCGGCGAGGGTCAGCGACGCGGGTGCGACCAGCTTGGAGACCGGGGGACTGTCGTAGGACGCGACCGGCCGCAATACATGGTCGAACGAATCGTAGTGGTACATCCCCGGTTCCGCGCCGTCGGCGGTCCGCACGACCGGGTAGATCTCCAGCTCGTACAGTGATCCGCCCGACGGATACGGCCGGGACGGGAGCTCCTCGGGGACCGGGCGGTCGGCGTTCACTGTCCGGACGCCGCGGGTACGTGCGCACCGGAACAGCAGCTCACCCAGTTCGGCCAACGAGATCGGATGCGCGTCGTCGAAGTCGCGCACCGACTTCCGGTCTTCGACCACGGCGGTCAATGGGCGGTCGGCGGACCTCAGCGAAGCAAGGTCGGGCACGGGCAGGGGGATCGGCTCGCCGGGGTAGACATGCCGCCGGGCGGGCACGGGCTCGAAGGTGCCGTCTGCCCAACGCGTCGGGCCGAAATGCTGCCAGTTGGTCGCCCGGTCGCCGACGGTGCTGTGGCGATGGAACCACAGTTCGTGGGGACTCCAACTGCGGGTGGGGAACTCGGCCCGCTCGCGGCCGGCGGTGACCGCGTGACCCGACCAGACGAGATCGGACTGCAGCCGCCGATGCAGTGCCGATTCCGACGAATCGGGACCAAGGCCACTCGCGGCGGCGAGGATCTCTGGATCGTGGATCTCGATGTCGCACCAGCTACGGGGATTCTCGGCGACGACAGTGCCATCCTCACGTCGGATCACCGTGAAGCGCGACAACTCGACGCCGGCGCCGGCGCGGACGTCGGCGGGCGCGGGACGCGCAGTCGGCGGTCGTCGGAAGGGTCGCAGCGAGTACAACTCTCGGCTGCCCTCAGAAACGGTCATGGACAGCGCGCCGGCGTCGACCAGCCGCTCGACGAGGCCGTCGACGTCCGCATCGGGCCCCTCAGGCAAAGTCACCGGACCCGCATTGAGTGACCGTAGTAGCACCATCTGCGCTCGGGTCAGTCCGTCGAGCCGGACCTTCGCGGGCAGGATCACCGCGACGCCGCCGCCGCCCAGCAGGACGCGGGCGCCCGGCGCGAGCGCGTAGACGGTCTGCACCGTACCGCCGTCGGCCATCAGAGCTGATCAGGCGGCCGCGCGCTGCAACGCCGGATACATCTTGTCCAGCACGTACGGGATCGACAGCGGCGTCGGTTCGTTGAGCCCACTGATCTCGGCCACCGAGAGCCGGCTGACCGCTCCGCTCTCCACCGACCGCAGGCCCTGATATCCCGGCAGCCCCTCCAACGTGCTCATCTGTTGATCGGTGTTCGCGGTCACCACAAGCAGATCCGAGTCGAGCATCGGAACGTTCTCGGTCGAGATCGGGTACCGGGGTTGCCCGTTGCGCCGGAACTGTTCGACGAGTTGCGGGGCGATGCTCATCCCCAGCGATCGGAACAGATAGGTGGCGCCGTCCTCGGGATCGGCCATCACCTGGATCTGATCGTTGGAGAACATGTAGGCCATCGAGTAGGTCTTGCCTTCGAGCCCGGGCATGTCCTCCTTGGCGGCGGCGATCTTCTCGTCGACGCCGGCCGTGATCTCCTGGGCCTTGTCGGGTTCGCGCAGAACCGTGCCGAGGAACGTGACCATGTCCTGCCACGGATCGATCTGCCGGCCGGTGATGCCGGGGATGGTCGGCGCGAGCTTGCTGACGTTCTCGTAGAGCTCCGGCTGCCCGTCGGCCATGTACGAGGTGGCCAGAATGAGGTCGGGCTCGGCCTTCGCGACCTGCGCGACGATGTCATCGGTGGTGAGCGGAGTGGATTCCTGCAGTTGGTTGTTCGACCACGGGGGCGGATTACCGGTGAGGATCTGGATGTTGTCCAGGTATGCGACCGGGGTGATCCCGAACGCCAGGGTGACGTCGATCCACTGCGCCCCCAGCGCGACGATCCGTTGGGGGACGCCGTTGATGGTCACCGATCCCTTGGACGTGTTGACCTGGATCGGGGCGCCCTCATCGGCCGATTCATCCGGAGAACTGCAGGCACTCAGTGCGAGAGACGCCACCAACAGAGAGGCGATCGACACGAGCAGCACACGCAACGCACGGGTCATGCGTGCAGCCTAACCTAAGGCTTCACCTGCATGGATCAACAGTCGACGACCACCGGCGCATGATCGCTGGCGCCCTTGCCCTTGCGGGCCTCGCGGTCGATGAAAGCGCCGCTCACCCGGTCGTCGAAAGCCGGTGAGCAGAGCAGATAGTCGATGCGCATGCCCTCGTTCCGCGGGAAGCGGAGCTGCTGGTAGTCCCAGAACGTGTAGCCGTCGGCATACGGCAGTACGGAGTCTCGGAACCCGATCTCACCGAACGCCTGCACCGCGGAGCGTTCCGCGTCGGATACGTGCGTGTGTCCGTCGAACACCGTGGGGTCCCAGACGTCGTCGTCGGTCGGGATCACGTTCCAGTCGCCGGCGAGCACCACCTGTGCGGCCGGATCGTGGGCGAGCCACAGCGCCGAGATGTCCCGCAGTGCGCCGAGCCAGTCGAGCTTGTACCGGTAGTGCGGATCGTCGAGGGCACGCCCGTTGGGTACGTACAGACTCCACACCCGGACGTCGCCGCAGCGTGCGGAGATCGCGCGGGCCTCGCGCGCAGGCGTGGTGGTCTCCGCGCCGAATGTCGGCTGCCCTTCGAAGCCGATCTCGACTTCCTCGAGCCCGATCCGTGAGGCGATCGCGACGCCGTTGAACCCACCGGTACCGATGTGGCTGACGTCGTAGCCGGCGGCCAGGAAACTCATCAGCGGGAACTCATCGTCACGGCACTTGGTTTCCTGCATGGCCAGCACGTCGATGTCGTTGCGTTCCATCCATCCGACGACGGTCTCCGACCGCGCGCGAATGGAGTTCACATTCCAGGTGGCGATACGCATCTATCTACAGATCCTCGATCTCGGCGATGTCGGAACCAGCCTCCTGCCAGCGGTTCTCCACCCACGTCGCCAACGGCTGCGGGGTCAGCAGCAGCACCGCGAACCCGGCCGACGGGGTCGCGACGTCGCGGTAGTGCTCCCGATAGAACGACAGGGAGTTCGCGAGCCAGCGCAACTGGTCGGGTTCGCGGCGCAGCAGGCTCTCGGCGTGGTCGACGACGGTGACGAAGGCCGTCGGGCGGGGCTCGTCGTCGCCCAGCATCCCGTCGAGATCACGCATGCAGTCGTCGAAGGCATCCCGGTTGTGCCCGAAGTGTTCCGGGAACTGCCACGCCCGCGCGAACTCGTCCAGCAGGTTGGCGATGGTGGGCATCTCGCGACCGTCGACCCGGCGCACCACAACCCCTGCCGCGTCGCCCGGTGTGCGGTCGCCGACGACGACACCGACGACGACACCGACGACGGGGCCGTCGCGTCCGGCGTCGGTGAGGAAGCGCTCGGTGGGTACTCGTGGGATTCGCGGGGTGCTCACTGGTCGGGACCCCGGATCGGGACGAAGGACCGGTAGTGGTCGTCGGTGTACCAGGCGGAGCCGTCGCTGCCGGTGACGATGCGTTCGGCATCGCGGCTCCGGCCGGGCTCCTTGGGATTGACGTCCCACTCCTGGTAGCTGATCGGCCGACCCTGCGAGTCGAAGTCGGGGAGGAGTCCTTCGTTGTTGCGGAAGACGCCCCCGCCACGTGTGCCGGGAGCGTCCGCTGCCTCGGGCCAGTCACCCGCGTCGATCAACGCCAACGTCGCCATCACATGATCGGGCACCCCGGCCGACTGCGCTGACGTGGTGCCGACGGCGGCCCGGCCAGTGCTTTGCTCTTGCCCGGAGTTGTCGGACCCGGTGAATCCCCAGGTCAACGCGATGACGGCCACCACAACCAGCAGTCCGAGGCCCGACCACACGGTCCGCCGTCGTGTCGCTGAGTTCCCCGTCGTCACGCGCTCAGCGTATGTCCTCGAATCAGAGCTCCAGATAGCGGGACGTGTGGTGCAGGCCGAAACCGTGCCTGCGGTACCAGGTCCCGGCGGTGCGATTCTCCGACTCGACCTGCACATGGATCCGCGTCGCGTCCTGCCGGGCACCCCATGCGATGAGCGCGGACAGCACCGAGCTCGCCAGGCCTTCCCGTCGCCTCGATGGTGCCGTCCAGAGCGCGCTCACGCCGAGCCAACGGGCGCCATCGGGCGACGAGGTGACGGTGGCGCGGCCGATCGCCTGCGGCTCGGCGTCGCCCACTGATGCGAACACGACCGGTCCGCGAGAGGCCGCGACGACTTCGGCGGCGGTCGGCACGTCGACCTCCGGACCTCGGTAGGCCCGTAACCACGCCGCGGTCGGCGCCTCGTCGAGCCGCACGTTTGTCGGTGTCGGGGAGTTCTCGACGCCGACCTCGATGTCGCGGACCAGCATCTGGATCTCGCCGCTGACGGGGCGGCCGTCGATCTGGCCCGCCGGGACGAGCCGTTCGGGCAGCGCCACGAGTGTCGGCAGACCCCGCGCCCGGTACCAGCCACGCACGGCCGCCAGGGTGGTCTCGTCGGTGCCCGACCCGAACTCCAGGGGCAGCGCCGAGTTGGCGCGCCGGGTGAACCCGCCGCCTGCGCGCAGCATCCATCCCGAGATCGTCGCGGTGTCGGTACCCGGCCAGCCGTCGGCGGCCGCGGATTCCAACCTGCGGATCTCGGAATTGCGCACCGTCACGCGGGACAGTTGTCGGATCGACACGACCGCTGAGCGGGGGATCGACTGCGGCCCGTCCCGGTCGACGACCAGCGGGTCGCCGTCGTCGAGCAGGATGCCGGTGACATCGGAGAGGGCAGCGGACGCATCGCCACGCCAGTCGGCCGGGGTGGCGTCGCCGAGGCGGTAGCGCACCACCACTCGGTCGCCGACGAACGGGACCCGGTCGCCGGACGGGAGGACATCGGAGTCGTCGGGAGTCACCGCGCGACCGGGGTCAGTCGTCGTCGTGACCGAACGGGTCATCGACCGAACCGGGCAGCCACGTCAGGCCCGGCTCACCCCAGCCGTTGCGTTTGATGGCCTTCTTCGCCGCGCGGGCGTTGCGCCCGATCAGCACATCCACATAGAGGTATCCGTCGAGGTGACCCACCTCGTGCTGCAACATCCGCGCGAAGAACCCGGTGCCCTCGATCATCACCTCGTCGCCGTTGCGATCCAGGCCCGTCACCCGAGCCCACTCGGCCCGTCCGGTCGGGAACTGTTCGCCCGGCACCGAGAGGCAGCCTTCGTCGTTGTCGTCGGGATCCGGCATGGTCTCCGGGATCTCGGAGGTCTCGAGCACCGGGTTGATGACCTCGCCGCGGCGGCGCGGCTCGTGGCGATCGCCGTCGGGGCAGTCGTAGACGAACATCCGCTTGGCCACCCCGACCTGATTGGCGGCCAGTCCGACACCGTTGGCGGCGGTCATGGTCTCGTACATGTCGTCGAGCAGCTGCACGAGCTCCGGCGCCGGCCGGCGGTCGGCATCGAGTTCGACGAGTTCGGTGGGATGGTGCAGAACCGGTTCGCCGACGATGCAGATCGGGAGAATTGCCATGCGGGACAGATTACCGAGCGACTTCCCGCCCTCGGCCGGGTCGTCGCGGGTCGCCCCTTCTCGTGGCGAGTCACACCGCGAAGCCGATGGCCGATCGTGGTTAGATGATCTCCGAACCACATTGCTGTGATTTGTTCGGTGACCTGAATCATCCGGCCGGTGTGACCGAATCGGATCGGGGCGGTGGTCGCCGGTCAGGTCGGTGATGTGATGTGCACGAGGCGATCTTGAGGGAGCGAGATGGACGGCGCAGCTGCGCGAAGCCAGAAGCAGGGCGATCAACCCACACCCACAGATACATCCGCCGAAACGACGAACCCGGTCGATCCGCATGAGGTCGGCTCCGACGGTCTGTCCCGTCGGGAGCACGACATCTTGTCGTTCGAGCGGCAGTGGTGGAAGTACGCCGGCGCCAAGGAAGAAGCCATCAAGGAGCTGTTCGGGCTGTCGGCCACCCGCTATTACCAGGTGCTGAACGCCCTCGTCGACCGGCCGGAGGCGCTGGCCGCGGACCCGATGCTGGTGAAGCGTCTGCGCCGTCTGCGGGCCTCGCGTCAGAAGGCCCGCGCCGCCCGCCGTCTCGGCTTCGAGATCACCTGATCCGACCGCATCCGCGGCTGCCGCGACCGCGACGGGCAGAGGTTCGGATGTGAAGTATGGTTCTCGGTGATGAATCCTGATCGCGAGCCGAGTCGCCTGCCGCTGCGGGCGGGGGCCATGTTGTTGATGGCGGTGGCCATCGTCTTCCTCGGCCTCGGCTGGCACTCCGCAGCGACGAGCGGTGACGATCCCGAACAGGAACTCGAGGCGGCGCAGAGCCAGGTCGCCACCACGACAGCCTCCTCGGCGCCGTCGTCGCCGTCGGTCTCCGCAGACAGTCCCCAGCTGTGCGTCTTCAACGCCGGCTCGATCGCCGGGCTGGCCGCCGAGGTCACGGAAACGCTGGAGGCAGCGGGTTTTGAGACCGCCGAGCCGGGTAACCTCTCCACCGCGTCGATCACCGAGAACACGATCTTCTACGACGACGGGCAGCGTTCGGCCGCCGACGAGGTCGCCGAAGCGCTCGGCGGCGACGCCAGTGTCGATCCGCGTCCGTCGTCGTTCACCGAGTGTGCCGACGGCATTCCCGTCATCGTGGTCAACAGATGACCCCGCGAACTCTTCGACCCTGACATCTCGGCCCGTTGACGACCAAGGAGTGACATGACCGCCAGGACCAACCGCATCCGTCGCACGCTCGCCGTGCTCGCCTCGGCCGGGATCGCCGGCGCGGCGCTCGCCGGGTGCAGCCCCGACGAGGAGCCGACGGACGCACCCGGCACGACCCCGTCGGTGGTCACCGGCAACCAGGCACCTCCGGGTGAGGTCGACGACGCCGACGGCATCGGCCCGTCGCCCGAAGAGGAAGCGACCGCCGACCTGATCGACGACCAGGGCGAGACCGTCGGCGAGGCGATGTTCATGCCCAGCGGTTCGTCGGTGCAGGTGACCGTGCGTCTCAACGCCGACAGCGGGATCCCGGCCGGATTCCACGGGATGCACATCCACGAGAACGGCGTCTGCGAGACCGAAGGCGACAGCGCGTTCACGAGCGCGGGCGGTCACCTGCAGGTCGACGGCAACACCGGGCACCCGGCCAGCGGAGACCTCGTCAACGTCAACGTCCTCGAGGACGGCACGGCCGAAACGGTCACCACCACTGATTGGGTGACGCTGGAACAGATCGTGGGCAAGTCGATCATCATCCACGAGCGGCCCAGCAACTTCGCGAACATCCCCACCCGCTATGCCCCGGCCCCCGACGAGGAGACGATGTCGACCGGTGACGCCGGCAGCCGCATCGCGTGTGGGGTCATCGAGGCACAAGAGTGACCCTGGCAGCTCGGTTGAGCTGACGCCGTGATCACCCCGATCGAGTTCGACGGATCACCGACCCCGTCCCTGGGAGTCGAATGGGAGTTCGCCCTCACCGACAAGGGAACCGGCGATCTGTCGAACTCGGCGGCCGACCTGTTCGCGCTGGTGTCCGAGCAGTCACCGGACCGGCGCGGCAAGGTGCACAAGGAGCTTCTCCGCAACACCGTCGAGATAGTCACCGGGGTCTGCCGGGACACACCGGAGGCGATGGCGGATCTGCGCGGCACGCTCGATTCGGTGCGTGACCACACCGAGCAACTCGGTGTCGATCTCTACGGCGCAGGTACCCACCCGTTCGCCGAATGGTCGACCCAGCTCCTCACGGAGGGGCATCGCTACGCGGAACTGATCGAGCGCACACAGTGGTGGGGTCGGCAGATGCTCATCTGGGGTGTCCACGTCCATGTGGGGATCAGCCACCGCGACAAGGTGTTGCCGATTCTCGACGCGCTGCTGAACTACTACCCGCATCTGCTCGCGTTGTCCGCGTCGTCACCGATGTGGGCGGGCCAGGACACCGGTTACGCCAGCAACCGGGCGATGATGTTCCAACAGTTGCCCACTGCGGGGCTGCCGTTCCAGTTCGGTACCTGGGCAGAGTTCGAGGCCTTCGTCGCCGACCAGAAGACCACCGGCATCATCGACCACATCAACGAGATCCGTTGGGACATCCGACCCTCGCCACATCTGGGCACCATCGAGGTCCGGGTGTGCGACGGGATGACCAACCTGACCGATCTCGCGGCGATCGTCGCGCTGATCCACTGTCTGGTGGTCGAATTGGACCGTCGGCTCGAGGCAGGCGAGACACTGCCGCAGATGGCGCCCTGGCTGGTCCAGGAGAACAAGTGGCGCGCCGCGCGGTACGGACTCGACGCCATCGTCATTCTCGATGCCGATTGCACCGAGCGGCTCGTCACCGACGACCTCGCCGATCTGCTCGTCCGCCTCGAACCCATTGCGCGTGAACTCAACTGCGTCACCGAGCTCGGTCGTGTCGCCCACATCGCCGAACACGGCACGAGCTATCAACGGCAGCGTGAGGTGTATCGGCGGTCCCGCAGCCTGCGTGAGGTGGTGGCGTCGGTGGTCGCGGAGCTCGGCTGACGTCCCGAGCCCGCCGTCATACCGCGGCGACGGGGTCCAGCCGTTGTCGAAGGACCTCGACGCCGACACCGTCGAGCTCGTCGAGGTAGGCGGTCCGGCCGGCCAAGACCATCACCAACGCAAGTATCGGCCCGGTGACGGTCGCGCCGTCACCCACGGAGAACGGCGCGTCGTCTGCGCGTAGGTGCAGGCCGGCGCTGTGAGTGCGTCCGGCGACGGTGAAGTCGCGTCGCGCGTAGAACTCGGCGACCGGGACCAGCGCATCGGCACTCGGTGTGGCAGTCAGTCCGAGCGGATGACGGATGTCCTGGGCGTGGACCACGACCTCGCCGAGATAGGCCGGTATGTGCCCGGATGGGGTGACCGTACTCGTGATGACTCGCTGAAAACGGTCCAGCGTCTCCTCTGGGGTGGCGCCGAGGTGCTCCGCCAGCCGGCGTCGGTTGTGAACGTCGGGCCGGAATCGTGCGCCGACGATGCTCCGTATCCACCGCCAGCGCCCGACACTCGCCACAGCGGTCAGGTGAGCGACCACCTGCTCGACATCCCACTCCGCACAGAGCGTCGCATGATGCCACTGTGCGGCATCGAGCCCGGTCAGATCCGCGGCCAGCGCCGCACGCTCTGCGTGGATCGACGCCATCAGGTCTCGGTCTTGTCGCACGCCATGGCCCCATTCGTCAGCTGTCAGCTCGGCTCGACGTTCGTCTGCCGACAAACGCTCCGATGAGATGGACCGCGACCGTGGTCGGAACTCATCGGCGGCGTACTAATCCTCCGCCGGATTCTCCATCTCGTCACGCGAGATCAGCCCGTCGCGGGCGCGCTGCTCCTGGTACACGAGCCGGCCGATGCGGTGGGCGATGACGGGCGCGGTCATCAGGGCGAACAGTCCCGCCAGCACCAGCATCCCGACATCGACGTGCTGACCGAGACGGATCATGGCGCCGATGAGCATCAGCAGCAGCCCGAAGGTCTGTGGCTTGGTGGACGCGTGCATCCGGCTCAACGTGTCCTTGAACCGCAGCATGCCGATCGAGGTGGTCAGCGCGAGGAGCGCCCCGAGCACCAGGAAGACCGAGGAGATGATGTCGCCGATCATGTCTCGTCGTCCCTCACCCGGTACCGCGCGATGGCCACCGAACCGACGAAACTCAGCAGCGACAGCGCGACGATCGCCGGCACCACGGTGGAGTCACGGCTGTAGGCGGCCCACGCGGCGAGACCGCACATACACAGCGCGATCATGGTGTCCAGCGCGACGAGACGATCCAGCGAGGACGGACCGCGCAGCACCCGCACCGTGGTGAGGACCGCGGCAACCATGAGCAACGCGCTCACGAGGATCCAGACGTAACTCACCGGCCGCTCCCATCGCCGGAAACCCCATCGCCTGAACTCCCATCGGCATAGATCTCGGTGCCGGTGGATTCCGTCTCGGCGCGCCCGATCTCCTGCACCCGGTGGTAGTAGTCGTCGTCGATGCCGTGGTAGGGGCTGGGATGCCATTCGCTGTCCCGCTCGAAAGCCCGGATGAACGACCGCTCGACGAAAGCGACCGTGTCGTAGAACGACTGGACCTTCTTCTCGGTCCGCACGTCGAACACGTGGATGTAGAGGATGCGACGGCGGTGGTCGATGTCGAGCACCATGGTGCCGGGCACGAGGTTGAGGTAGTCGACCGCCAGCGTCAGCACCATGTCGGACTTGATCGCGACCCGTACGCGGATGACCGCACCCAACGGCGGCTTCCCCGGCCGGATCGCCGCCCACGCCACCTGAGCGCTGGAGACGAAGAAGTCGACGACCAGCCGGACGAGTATGGCGAGTACCGCCACGGGATGGATGCGGCCCTCGACGGGCACCCGCGGCAGTGGCAGCACCGTCACGATGGCGATCGCCAATACCAGGCCGCCGATGATGTTGGCCCAGGAGATGGTGCCCCACAACAACACCCAGACGAACGTCAACCATGCCAGCGTCCACAGGCGAACCGCCACCTCGCGTGAGTCGCTGCCCAGCCAGCGCGGGATGCGCACCCGCTCGCGAATCCACACGAACACCTTCACCGTGTGCCAGAACAGGAACAGCAACGACACCCGCCACACCGTGATGACGCGGGACCGCAACCGCACGGGCTCTCGGTCGCTCATCGGTCACCTCCCAGGACGGCCTCGATGTAGATGCCGCGGTCGGTGATGTCGGCGGCCGCGCGGTCGGTGAAACCGAAGATCGGCCCGGCGAACAGGGTGAGGACCAGTCCGGCGGCGACCATCACCACGGTCGGCGCCACCATGCCGGCCGGCATGCGCCCGACATCGTCGCGGTCGTCGAACGCGACGTCGGTGCTCTCGTCGAGCAACGCGGACGGGGCCTTGTCGGACAGGTCTCCCTCCGGCGCGTCGGCGCGCGGACGCCAGAATCCCTTGGTCCACACGCGTGCCACCACGTAGAGGGTGAGCAGGCTGGTCACCACCGACCCAGCGACCAGGGTCCAGGCGAGGACCGAGCCGTCCTGAGCGCCCGCCTCGAGCAGCGCGACCTTGCCGACGAATCCGGAGAACGGCGGAATCCCACCCAGGTTGAGCGCGGGTATCAGGAACAGTGCCGCGAGCAGCGGGCTGGCCATCAGCCCACCGAGCCGACGCAGCGACGACGACCCCGCCTGTCTCTCGATCAGTCCGACGACCAGGAACAGGGTGGTCTGCACCAGGATGTGGTGGGCGACGTAGTAGATCGCCGCCGACAATCCGAAGCGCGACGACAGGGCGATCCCGAAGACCATGTAGCCGATGTGGCTGACCAGTGTGAACGACAGCAGCCGTTTGATGTCGGACTGGGCGATCGCGCCGAAGATGCCGATCAACATCGTCGCGAGCCCGGCGATCAGCAACATCGTGTCCAGCGAACCACCGGGGAAGAGCAAGGTGTGGGCACGCACGATCGCGTACACACCGACCTTGGTGAGCAGGCCCGCGAACACCGCGGTGACGGGGGCGGGGGCGGTGGGGTAGGAGTCGGGCAGCCAGCTCGACAGTGGGAACACGGCTGCCTTGATCCCGAAGGCCACGAGCAGCACCGCGTACAGCGCGTTGCGGGTGCCGTCGGGGACGTCGTCGAGCCGCGCGGCCATCTCCGCGAGGTTGAGCGTGCCGGTGGTCGCGTAGGCGAAGGCGATCCCCGACAGGAAGATCAGCGACGACACCATCGACACCATCACGTACGACGCACCCGCGCGGACACGTTCGGCGCTGGCCCCGAGGGTCAGCAGTACGAAGCTCGACGCCAGCAACACCTCGAACGAGACGAACAGGTTGAACAGGTCGCCGGCGAGGAATGCGTTGCAGACGCCGGCGGTGAGGATCAGGTAGGTGGGCAGGAAGATCGACACCGGCTGATGTGTCGTGCCGTCCCGGATGCCCTGCCCGATGGCGTACATGACCACGCACAGCAGCACGATGGTCGACACCACCAGCATCAACGCCGCCAGTTGGTCGACGACGAGGGTGATGCCGAGTGGGCCGTTGGGGAATCCGCGGTCGCCCCAGCCGCCGATGTTGACCGCGAAGGTCCCGTACTCGTTGGTCAGATAGAGCAGGGCACACGAGGCGACGAACGCGGTGAGGATGGCGCCGACGGTGACCGGCCGTTGGATGCGTGGGCTGCGGCCCAGCAGCAGGGTGAGGGCGGCCGCGACGATCGGCACGAGCGTCGGCAGCACGATGAGCACGGGGATCCAGGACGGTTGTGGAGTCATCGGCCACCACCGTCGGTCGAGCCGGAGGACGAGGAGTCGCGGCCTTCGGGCCCGACCTCGTCGATGACGTCCGAGTCTTCCGGCATCAGGTCGGTCTCGATCACCTCGCGATGTAGTTCCGCGAATTCCTCAGCGGTCAGCGGGTTGCCCTCGTCGTCGAAGAGGTCGCCGGCGGAGGTGTCGGCGAGGGTCTCGGGGTCGTCACTGCGGTCACGGTCGGGCGCCGAGTGCAGCGACCCGGTGGCCACCTTGCGGTCCTCGGGGTCGTCGTCGACGTCGACGTCGTCGCGGTTGATCACGAACAGGCGGTACACGAGCGAGAGGACGAACGCCGCGATGCCCATCGTGATGACGATGGCCGTGAGGATCATCGCCTGGGCCAGTGGATCGGCGTCGGCGACGCGGTTCTCCGACGCACGACCCATGATCGGCGGATTACCCATGCCGCCGGACACCACCAGGATCAGCAGGTTGACCGCGTTGCTGCACAGCAGCAGACCCAGCAGCATCCGGATGAGGCTGCGTTCCATCAGCAGGTAGGCGCCGCTGGCGGCGAGGATGCCGATGACGAGGAGGAAACCGAGGTTGATGCTCATCCCGGCACCTCCGAGGCCGTCGCCGGCGTCGGTGCCGGCTGCCGCTCGGCGGACGTGCGCTCGATGTCGAGACGGGCGCCGAGGCTGCGCAGCACGTCGAGCACGAGCCCGACGACGATCAGGTAGATCCCGAGGTCGAAGAAGAGTGCGGTCACCAGTTTGATGTCGCCCAGGACGGGCAGGGTCACCTCGAAGACCGCCGACGACAGTGCCGGCGCCCCGAGGAACAACGACGTCACCGCGGTGCCCGCGGAGATCGCGAGGCCGGCTCCCAGGATGCGGCCGGGTTCCACCGGCAGTGCCTCGCCGAGTTCGTAGCGGCCGCCGGCCAGGTACCGCAGCACGAGCGCGAGACCCATGGTCAGGCCGCCGGCGAAGCCACCGCCCGGCGCGTTGTGGCCGGCGTAGAAGAAGTACACCGACAGCACCACCATCGTCGGGAAGATCAGCCGGGTGGTCGCCTCGAGGACCATCGAGCGGTGTCGCGGATCGCGGAAGTCGCTGCCCAGCAGCCACCGGGTGCGGTCGGGTGGCACCGTGTCGTCGACGTCCTCGCCGTTGATCCCGGCCTGCATGCGTGCCGCGTCGGCGACGCGCGGCACCGCGCCGAAGCGGCGGTTGCGGAACACCATCGACGCCACCCCGGTGGCCGCGACGATGAGTACGCACACCTCACCGAGGGTGTCCCACGCGCGGATGTCGACGAGCAGCACGTTGACCGCGTTGGCGCCCTGCCCGAACTCGTAGGCGGCGGCCGGGATGTCGACCTGCACCGGTTGTTCGGAACGGGCGGCCGCCGCGAAGAGTCCGATCACGACCAGGCTCGCGCCGAACGCCACCCCGATCAGCGCCCGCAGCGGCTTGAAGCCGGTGGTGTGGCGCGGTTCGGGTTCGGCGGGCAGCTTGCGCAGCACCAGCACGAAGATGACGAGGGTGAGCGTCTCGACCAGAAACTGGGTGAGCGCGAGGTCGGGGGCGCCGTAGAGCGCGAACAGCATGCCCGCGCCGTAGCCGGTCAGTCCGACGACGAGTACCGATGCCAGACGGTTGCGCAGGATCACCGACGCCAGGCCGCACACTGCGATGACGCCGCCGATGACGGCCTGCGTGGCCGAGTCGAAACCGCGCCAGTCGAGCTGGTTTCGGCCGCCCCAGGCGAGGACCACTGTCGGCAGGATGATCGCGGTCGACAGGATCACGCCCTGGGTGATCGGCAACGACCCGCGCTGGGTGTTGCGGGTCAGCATGAGGGACAGGGTGTCCGCACCGCGCAGCGCGGCGTCGTAGATGCGGTCGGCGTTGACCAGCGGCCGATAGCGGAAGATCTGTCCGCGGAGCTGCCGGACCAGCAGGAACAGCAGCGCACCGCCGACCACCACGATGATCGAGAACACCACGGGCAGCCCGAAGCCGTGCCACATGGCGAGATGCTCCAGCTTGTGGCCGTAGGCGGGCAGCGTCTCGGCATACGGTTCGAACAGGGAGCCGATCTGTGGGCTGAGGAACCCGGCAGCCACACCGGCGGTGGCCAGGATGACCGGCGCGAAGTAGAACATCGGGCCCGGCGGGTGCATCTTGGCGACGGCCGGGCTCGGCGTCGAGCGGACCTTGCGGCCGAACGCGCCCCACAGGAATCGGCACGTGTACGCGAAGGTGATCACCGATCCGATGACCAGGACGATGTCGATGGTCTCCGACTGCCATGGCAGATAGGCGCCGGTGTCCCACACGGAGGCGAACGCGGTTTCCTTGCCGACGAATCCGATGGTGAACGGCAGTCCGGCCATGCTGGCGCCCGCCACCGCCGCGGTCAGTGCCAGGACGGGCAGTCGTTGGCCGAGACGGGCCAGCTTGCGTATGTCGCGGGTACCGGTTGAGTGGTCGATGATGCCGACGACCATGAACAGGGCAGCTTTGAACAGGGCATGTGCGACGAGCATCGCGAGGCCCGCCATCGCGACGTTCGCGTCGCCGATGCCGACGAGTACGGCGATGAACCCGAGCTGAGACACCGTGCCGAAGGCCAGCACCAGCTTGAGGTCGAGTTCGCGCAGTGATCGCCAACCGCCGAGGACCATCGTGATCATGCCGAGGACGACGACCGCGACGTGCCAACTCGGGGTTTCGGAGAACGCCGGCGCCAGGCGGGCGATCAGGTAGATGCCGGCCTTCACCATGGCCGCGGCATGCAGGTAGGCGCTGACGGGGGTCGGTGCGGCCATCGCGCCCGGCAGCCAGAAGTGGAACGGCACGATCGCGGACTTGCTGAGCGCACCGATCAGCAGCAGCACGACGGCGACGCTGACGTAGACGCCGTCGGCAGGGGGATCGGCGAGGAGGTCGGACAGCAGATAACTGCCGGTCCGCTCGCCGAGCATGATGATGCCGACCAGCATCGCCAGGCCGCCTGCGGTGGTGACGAGCAGGGCCTGGGTGGCGGCGCGGCGTGCGGTGGCGCGGATGCCGTAGAAGCCGACCAGCATGAACGACAACACGGTGGTGAGCTCCCAGAACACGTAGAGCACCAGCATGTTGTCACTGACGACGAGGCCGAACATGGCGGCCGCGAAGGCGATCATCTCGCCGCCGAAGACCGCCACCCGCGGGCGGGCGTCGTCGAAGTAGTGGGCGCAATAGCAGAGCACCAGTGCGCCGACGCCCAGGATCAGGACCGAGAGAATCGCGCTGAGCGTGTCGAACCGGGTGACGATCTCCATGTCGAGGACAGGGACCCACTCGATCGTCTGGACGGCCGGCGGTTCGCCCGCGGTCGGCCAGTTGAGAATCACCCAGACGAGCGCCCCGGCCGGGGCCAGAGCGAGGACGTAGAAGCCCCGAGTACCCAACCAGCGGATGATCGGGGGTGCACACAGCGCGCTGAGCGCTAGCGCAACCAGCACACCGATCAAGTGGGCACACCGTCTTTCACGTGTAGGGCGGGGTGTCACGGGCATGGCCCGCGTCGACTACTTTACCGTTGCGAAGATGATGCGCTTCGACAGGATGGTGGGCCTGCTGGTCGTCCTGGTGGCGGGAATCGTGGTTCTCGCGGGTTGCGGTGAGGCCGAGGAGGCCCCTCCCGCAGGTGCTGCTCTTCCGCAGGATTTCCCTGCTGACCAGGTGCCTTTGGTGAACGGCACGGTGTTGAGCGCCGACGGTTCGCGCGCCGACGGCTGGTCGGTGACCGTCCAGTCGGCGCCCGGCGAGGGCAACACTCTCGACGCCGCGGTGACGACCCTCACCGACAACGGGTTCACCGAATCCCAGCGGACCACCGAGGGAGCGCAGCGGGTCGTCGTGTTGTCGGCGACCAAGGAGGGGACCGACTACTGGGTGCAGGTCGGTTCGACCTCGGGTGCCGCCGGTGGTCCGGGTTCGGTGTTCTATCAGGTGAGTGCGGAGTGACCCTCGGTCCCTGAGTAGCGAGCTTGCGCGCGCGCCGAAGGGTATCGAAGGGTCGCCCCAACCGCTGGTCGAGTAGCCGAGGAGCTTGCGACGAGGCGTATCGAGACCTCGGAACTCGATCTCGATACGCACGCTCGCCTGGCGGCTCGCGGGCTACTCGATCATCGGGTGGAGTGAGCTTGCGAGTCACGAAGGGCCGGCGACGAAAACCGGTTGAGCGCTCCGGCACCGGTACCGGACCATCGTCATCATGCATGCCCTCGACGACGCAGCCGTCAACCGGTTCATCACCGACGGGTTCGTGAAGGTCGACGGCGCATTCGACCGCGCGGATGGCGAGCGCTGTGCGGCACAACTGTGGGATCAGATCGAACCGAGCGCCGACGACCCGTCGTCGTGGACCGAGTCGCTGATCTGGGTGAACGGCATGAGCTCGCCGCCGTTCACCGAGGTCGCCAACACCGAGGTGTCGACCTCCGCGTACGACGCCCTGGTTGGCCCCGGACGCTGGCGGCCGCGGCTGGGTCTTGGCACCTTTCCACTGCGATTCCCCAGCACCGAACCCCCGGAGGCCGCGGGCTGGCACATCGAGGCCTCGTTCGCCGACGACGCCGGTGCTCCGCGCGTCAGCCTGCGTTCCCGCGGGCGTGCGTTGCTGATGCTGTATCTCTTCTCGGACGTCGGCGACGATGACGCCCCGACCCTCATCCGGGTGGGCTCGCATCTGGCGGTCCCGCCTTTTCTCGCCGACGCGGGACCCGACGGTCGCCCATGGATGGATGTCTGCACCGACGTCGTCCCGGCCACCGATGACTGTGAGGTGGTGACCGCGACCGGACAGATCGGCGACGTCTTCCTGTGCCACCCGTTCCTGGTGCACTCCGCTCAAGCGCATCGGGGCCGGGTGCCGCGGTTCATGGCCCAGCCGCCGCTGGAACCCGTGGGCGAACTCGATCTCGACGCCGACGAGCCGACCCCGCTTGCCGAGGCCGTCGTCCGCGGTCTACGGAGGGCCGGCCGGTCACCGGTGTGAACGTCTCACAGCCGGTCGAACCGCATCGACATCCACGGCGTCCACTCCGTGTCGACGATGCGTTCCCACTCGGTGGTCATGAGATCGCGCCCGGCCCGGAACGACAACCAGCTGCGGATTCCCTCACCGCTGAGCAACAGCATGTCCGGCGAGTGGAGGGTCAACCGCATCACGCCGGCGGTCGGCGACTCGTCGAAGGCATACATCCACCACCCGCCATCCGGGTGGACACCTCCGATGAGTTCGTGAGCCACCGCGCGGTCCGGGCCCATCCGGACGTCGACCTCGTGTGCGATCCAGGTGCCGCCCGGGAGCAGGGTGTATTCATCGGTGCCGTCGATCTCGGCGATCACCGAGCCCTGCTCGTCGCGGACCGCACCGGTGCTGTGCCAACGACCCAGGATGGGCGACAGCTCATCGATCGATGAATCGGTCATCGGATCTCCTCTGATCACAGTTCCGTCAGGACTGACTACCCGGGATCCTCCGAATCATCGTTACCCCGAAACCGGCTATTGAACCCGCCGCTCCGCGAACGCCCTCAGGTTCTCCACCTGCGCGGCATCCAGCGACGGCCGCACCCGCCGGCGAGCGTCGTCGACGTCCTCGGGACAGACGGTGGCGGTGTCGATGTCACGCCGCATCGCCGACAGCGCCGCCTCACGCAACAACGCCGAACAGTCGGCCGCCGAGTAGCCGTCCAGGTCGTCGGCCAGCGAGCGCAGATCGACCCCGTCGGCCAGCGGCACGTTGCGTCCGGCGGTACGCAGGATCTCGGCGCGGGCGTCGGCGTCGGGCGGCGGGACGAACACCAGCCGTTCGAGTCGCCCGGGCCGCAGCAGCGCCGGGTCGATTAGGTCGGGTCGGTTCGTCGCGCCGAGCACGACGACATCCTGCAACGGTTCGACGCCGTCGAGTTCGGTCAGCAGCGCGGCCACCACCCGGTCGCCGACCCCGGAATCACTGGACTGTCCGCGGCGCGGCGCCAACGCGTCGATCTCGTCGAGGAAGATCAGCGACGGTGCGGACTCGCGGGCGCGGGCGAACAGGTCGCGCACCGCTTTCTCCGACGACCCGACCCACTTGTCCATCAGCTCGGCGCCCTTGACCGTGTGCACCGACAGCCGGCCGGATGCGGCGAGCGCGCGGACCACGAACGTCTTCCCGCAGCCGGGTGGGCCGAACAGCAGCACACCTCGTGGAGGTGCGACGCCGAGTCGGGTGAAGGTGTCCGGATGCTGCAACGGCCACAGCACCGCCTCGGTGAGCGACTGCTTGGTCTCGGCCATGTCGCCGACCTCGTCGAGGGTGATGGACCCGACGGCCACCTCGGGTGAGTCCATCCGGGACACCGGGCGGATCACCTCGAGGGCGCCGAGCAGATCATCGGTGCGCAAGCTGGGCGCCGGGCGATCGTCGGCGGCACCCGTCACGCGGGCCGCCGCCCGCAGCGCCGCCTCGCGGGCCACCGCCGCGAGATCGCCGGCAACGAAACCCGGTGTGCGGGAAGCGATCATGTCGAGGTCGAGGTGCCCGTCGGTGGGCACGTCGCGGAGGATGACTCCCATCAGACGGGCCCGCGTCGCGGAATCGGGGAGCCCGACGATGAGCTCGCGATCGCACAGCGACGGATCCCGCAGCCGGCTGTCGAGCCGGACGGCCTCGGCGGTGGTGGCGATGAGCGCGATGTGGCCGCCGTCGATCGCGGCACGCAGTTCGTCGAGGATCAGGGTGGACACCGGATCGGCGGTCGCGGACTCGCGCGGTGCCGGCAGCAACGCGTCGACGTCGGTGATCAGCAGCACCCCACCGGTGTCGCGCAGGTCGGCGATCGCCGACCGTACGGCGGCCAGGCGGGCGCTGCTCTCCAGCGCGCCGACGGTCGGCCCGTCGACGGCGGTCAGCGGCCGGTCCGCGCACACCGAACGCACGAGGGTGGCCTTGCCCGCGCCGGCCGGCCCGGTGATCAGCACACCCAACCGCGGCGATGCCCCGAGCGTACGCAGGACCTCCGGCTCGTCCAGTGTGATGGCCAACCATTCGGTCAGCCGGTTCACCTGGGAGTCGACGCCGACCAGGGTGGACACCGGACGAACCGGCGGGCCTGCCTGCGCACGATGCGACGTCACCCCCGTCGAACTCGCCGGTCGTGCCGGCGCCGACTCGGCCGACGAGGCGGCGAACCCCAGTGCCGTGGACGCCGGCGGCGTCGACACCGACCGGCGCGTCGATTCGGCACCCTCCACGCCCGCCCACAGAACGGCGGTGTTGGTCTGGACGCTCACCGGGCCGCCGGGCTCGGTGGCGGTGACGGTCAGCAGTTCGTTGGTCCAGGTGATCCCGACCGACACCGCGAGCGCCCGGGTCGCCGGCGCGGCGGTGAACTCCGGACCGAGGTCGCGGGGGAGTAGGGAGACCGCATCGCCGACGGACACGACCTTGCCCAGCAGGGCGCGGCGCAGCGTGGGTTCGTCGACGGAGCCGGTGGCCAGGGCCGACCCGGACACCGTCACGCGTCCCGCACCGTGGACTTCGACCGGGGCGACGACGACGGAGGCGTTCTCCCGCATGCCGGCGTTGGCGAAGGTGATGTCGTCGAGCAGGGCGATGCCGGGCGGGTTGTCGGGGCCGGCCGCGGCAAGGACCGCCGCGGTTGCCCGGGCCCCGGTGATCGACGCCGCATCCCATTCCCGCAGGCCGAGTGCGGCGAGAACCTCCGGGTGAACGCGCACGATGCCGCGTCGCGCATCGGTGGCAGAGGTGTTGACGCGCGCGGTCAGGGTCAGCTGTCCGGGGCTGGTCATCGCCGTGACTCCTCGGTGGTCGGTTCGGGGCCCGGCCGGTCGGTACCACCCGCCTCGCCGCCGGTGGGCCGCCGCAACCCCAGTCGGGCCTGTGAGCGCGATGCGGGGGTCAGGCGAGGTCGGCGGGGTTGTGCGCGTGCATCGGCGCGGCGTTCGGCTCGACGCTCGGACGGGTGGGCTTCCCAGTGTTCGGGCCGCGACGCGACCCATCGCTGGTTGCGCCAGGCGAACGGGATGTGCAGCAGGTAGGCCGCGATGGCGATCATCATCAGCGTGTACGGGAAGGTCAGCAGCAGGGCCGCGCCGATCGCGACCAGGATCAGTAGACCGGCGAGCGCCCGCGGCGGGATGGACGTCGTCTTGAGTGACGCGGTCGGGATGCGGCTCACGGCCAGGAATGCGACGAACACGAGCCAACCGCCGACGACGGGCAGCGAGGTCCACCAGCCCGAACCGAACTGTTGTGACAGCCCGACCGGCAGCAGCGCGATGATCGCCGCGGCCGGCGCCGGAACGCCGACGAAGAAGTCGCGGGTGTATCCGGGTGCCTCTTCGTCGTCGATGATCGTGTTGAAACGCGCGAGGCGTAGGACGATCGCGCAGCAGTAGATGAGGGCGAACGCCCAGCCGATGTCCTTGTCGGGTGTGAGCGTCAGGTAGACGATCAGCGCCGGGACCACGCCGAAGTTGATCGCATCGGCGAGGGAGTCGATCTCGGCGCCGATCCGCGTGGTGGCGCCCATCATCCGGGCGACCCGGCCGTCGATGCCGTCGAGCAGCGCTGCCGCGACGACGAGGGCCATCGCCAGGTCGATCTGACCGCCGTCGGCGACCCGTATCGCGGTCAGGCCGGCGCAGATCGCCAAAATCGTGAGCGCCGACGGGACGAACAGGCGACCGGCCGCCGCCGGTCCGCGCAATCGGTTTCGCTCGGGTTGGGCCGCCGTGGTGACGGTGGTGCGGGTGCCGCGTGTCGGATGCGTGGTCGGCGTGCGATGCGACGTGGGGCGCTCGGGCCGTCGGGTCGTGGCCATGGCTCAGCCGAGGGTCGCGAACAGGGTCTCGCCGCCGACGGCGCGCTGTCCGACCCGCACCTGCGGTGTCGTTCCCGCAGGCAGGTAGACGTCGACTCGCGAGCCGAAACGGATGAGGCCGTAGGTGTCGGCGATCTGCAGGTCGTCGCCGACGGTGGGCTCACACACGATGCGGCGGGCGACGAGACCGGCGATCTGCACGACCGCGACGTCGCGTTCGGCTTCGGGGCACACCGGGCAGCGCAGCGTCATCGTGGTGCGCTCGTTGATCGAGCTGGCTTCGGCCAGGTCGGCGGAGACGAATGCGCCCGGGGTGTGGGTCACCGAGGTGACCCGGCCGGCGACCGGAACACGCTGGACGTGGACGTCGAAGATGGAGAGGAATGTGGAGATCCGGGGCAGCGGGTCGTCGCCGAGGCCGGCCTCCGGTGGCGGGACGGCGGTGTCGACCAGTGAGATGGTGCCGTCGGCGGGGGCGACGACTGCGCCCACGTGGGTCGGCGGGACCCTCCGCGGGTGACGGAAGAACAGGGCGCAGGCGGCTGCGGTCATCGCCGCCGGGCGGGCGATCCACCTGTGTCGGCGGCCCACGATGGCCACCGCTGCGGGCACGGCGACGAACGGCAGACCCGACTTGTGCACGGGCGGGATGGTCTCACGTGCCAGGTCGACGAGATGACCTGCTCCGCTGCGCGTTCCGTTCGGCCGCGGACGCCTGGCCACCATCTACCTCCTGCAAGATCGACCGGGCACATGCGTCGTCATGGCCCGTAGGCACCAGCTTAGAGTGTGCGATCGCGCCGACCCCGTGTCGGACGCCCCTCGAGACCGCTGCAGAGGACGCTCACAACACGATCACCTGGACCGATGAGCCTGCGGCAACGGCGTCGGTGTCGGCAGGAATGTCGATCAGCGCGTCGGCGCGAGCGAGGTAGCGCAGATGATGCGATGCGGGCGGACCGATCGGGTCGACGACCGGCCCGGAGTCGTCGGAAGACAGCACACCCCGCAGGAACTGCCGCTTACCGGCGGGCGAGCGGACGTCGGCGCTGAGTCGGGCGGTGAGTCGGCGGCGATCGTCGGGTAGAGCCATCGCGGCTCGCAACGACGGCCGGATGAACACCTCGAACGACACCAGCGAACTCACCGGATTGCCGGGCAACGTGATGATCGGCACCCGACGACTGTTCGGACCGGGGTAGTGGCCGCAGCCCTGGGGCATCCCCGGCTGCATCGCGACCTTGACGAACTCGATGTCGTCGGCGCCGGTCAACGCGTCTTTCACGACTTCGAAGGCTCCGGCACTGACACCGCCGGAGGTGACGATCAGGTCGGCCCAGCTGCTGATCTCGTCGAGTCTGGCCCGGAACGCGGTGACATCGTCGGTCACGTAGTGCAGATGGGTCGCATCGGCACCCGCCTCGGTGGCCGCGGCGGTCAGCATCGGTCCGTTGGATTCGTAGATCTGGCCGTGGCTCAGCGGCTCACCCGGTGTGACGAGCTCGGAACCCGTGGACAGCACGACGACCCGCAGACGTCGCATGACGGCCACCTCGGTGATGCCGAGCGCGGCGAGCAGACCAACCTGCGGGGCGCCGAGCCTCGTGCCGGCAGGGATGGCCGGCTCACCGGCGGTGATGTCGGAGCCGGCGAGGCGGATGTGCTTGCCCTCGGGAACCGCGGCACGGATGCGCACCTCGTCGACGCCACCATCGGTCATCTCGACCGGGACCACGGCGTCGGCGCCCGTCGGCATCGGCGCGCCGGTCATGATGCGCGCGGCCGTTCCCGGCGCCAGCGTCAGGTGATCGGTCCGACCTGCCGGTATGTCTTCGGCCACCGGCAGCGCGATCGGCGATTCGGCTGTGGCCGAGTGTGTTTCGGCGGAACGAACGGCATAGCCGTCCATCGCTGAGTTATCGAAACCGGGCAGCCCGAGCGGTGCGACGACGTCGGAAGCCATGACGGATCCAAGGGCCTCGACGACCGGGACGGTCCGGGGCGTGGGATCGCCGAACAGCGCGGCGACGACGGCCTGGTGGTCGGACACCGATCGCATGCGCACAGCATGCCATCCCGGCCCGTCGGCCGTGCAGGGTGCCGCCGACGGGACTAACTTTGGACTATGGCGCTCGGTTTGCTGCTCGACATCGACGGGGTGATGGTCACCTCGTGGAAAGCGCTGCCGGGAGCGGTCGTCGCGGTGGCCGAGCTGTATGAGCGGGGTTATCCGCGCATGTTCCTGACCAACACGACCTCGCGGTCGCAGAGCGAGATCGCCAATGCGCTCAACGATTGCGGTTTCGACGTCGAGGCCGAGGAGATCCTCACCGCGGCGAAGCTCACCGCCGAGTATCTGACCGCCACCCATCCCGGCAAGCGGGTGTGGGTGCTGAACGAGGGGCCGATTGCCGACGACATGAGGGGCGTCGACCTCACCGACGAGCCCTCGGACGCGGAGGTGGTGGTCCTCGGCGGCGCCGGACCCGCCTTCGGTCATCGGTCGCTCTCGCAGGTGCTCGAGCTGATGGTGTCGGGGGTGCCGGTCGTCGCGATGCACCGGTCGATGACGTGGTCGACTGCCAACGGCCTGTCCATCGACACCGGGGTCTACCTGGAGGGGCTCGAGAAGGCGGGCGGCCGCAAGATCAAGGCGATCGGCAAACCGTCCCCACTCGGTTTTCGCGCCGCGGTCGACATCATGCAGCTCGAGCCGACGCAGGTCGTGATGGTCGGCGACGACATGCACAACGACGTGCTCGGGGCGCAGGCGGCGGCGCTGATCGGAGTTCTGGTCCGCACCGGGAAGTTCCGCGAGGAGGCGCTGCGGGCGCTGCAGCGTGACGAGTTCGGACCGGTTCCCGACCACGTCATCGACTCGGTCGCCGACCTGCCGGACCTGATGCAGAAGTTGTCAGAGCAGTAGGTCGGGCCCCTCGGTGTCGAGGGTCGTCTTTATTCCGCTGGTCGAGTCGTCCTTCTTCCGTTGGTCGAGATTCGTCTTTTTCCGCTGGTCGAGTAGCGGGCGAGCCGCTAGGCGAGCCCGCGTATCGAGACCTCCTGTGCGGCAAGAGGTCTCGATACGTCCCTCGCCTAGCGGCTCGGAACTACTCGACCAGCGGGAGGGGCGGCTCGGAACTACTCGACCAGCGAGGAAGGGCGGCTCGGAAGTACTCGACCAGCTGCGACTACTCGACCAGCGAGGAGGACCGGCTCACGCAGCTCGCGACGCCGACGCCTCGGCCGCGCGCTTGATCTTGCCGAGAGTCTCGGCCATGCCCAGCTTCAGCTCGGCCTCGAAGTTGGTGGTGCCGCCCATGACCTTGTCGACCAGGAACGCCGACACCGCGGTGGTGCCGTCGCCGACCTCCCGCTTCTCGGTCACCTTCACGCCCGACTCGGACGGCTCGATGGTGTAGCTCCACACGGTGCGGTTCTCGGCGACGCGGAACGCCAGCTCCTTGTTCGGGGCGAAGCGGACGACCTTCGAGGTGGTCGGCCACACGAGCGGGCCGCGGCGGTTGACGTTGATCGTCTTGGTGCCCAGGCCGACGCTGCCGCCACGGACGATCATCTTCTTGCACTGCGGGCTCCACTCGCCCATGCGCTTGAGGTCGGAGATCACCGCCCAGACGTCCTCCGCAGAGGCGTTGACGACGATGGATTCCTCGATCAGGGGCGCGGCCATGCTGTTCTCCTCGGTGAGTGGCTATGCGATTGCCACGAGACTAAGAGCTTGTTGTCTGGCGGTCAATATCTAACTGTCCACGAGTCAATAGCGTTCGACGGCGTCTGCGCCCTGCGAAATGTCCGCGAGTATCACGCCTCGCAGCCGTCGACTGGATAATCCATCCGACGATGCGCAGCGGTGATCCAGCCGGTCACCGGAGACCGGATTCGAGCGCCCTACAGCCCGATGGCGGCACCGATGACCGCGCCGATCCCGATGAACACCGCACCGCAGATCCAGCCCGCCGGATGTCCGTCGTCCTCCAGGAGCAGGGTGCCGAGCTTGCCGGGCGTGAGCCAGTCCACGAGAACGAAGGACCACATCATCACCGCGATCGCGAGCACCACATAGATGGCGGTGTAGAGAACGCCCCGCCACAGTTCGAGGGCCACCGAATCGCGTGCACCGGCGACGAGCACGAGGGAGAGACCGATGACCTGCGCGGTCGCGAGCATCACCGCGTTGCGGTTGTGGTCGAGCCAGATCAGGTTGCGCAACCGGCCGGGGGTCACCAGGTCCAGTGCCACGAATCCGAGGACCAGCAACACGATTCCCATGAGGCTGTAGGCGGCCGCGTCGCCCAGGTTGTCGCGCAGTTGATCCATGGCAGAAACAGTAGCGATCCGAGACGGTGCACGGCGCCCGAAAACGCCCAGGCCCCCGCCACCCGGTGGGGATCACTCCCGTAAGGGGCGGCAGGGGCCTGGACGATCAGCGTCGAATCGGCCTCAGCCGACCATCACCATCTCGTGGTCGCCGACCGAGCGTGCCAGCACCGACACGTGGTCGGCGGCATCGCCGAGAGTGTGCGAGATCGCGGTGAGCCGGCTCAGGTAGTGGCCGACCGGGTACTCGGCGGTCATGCCGATACCGCCGTGCATCTGCACCGCTTCCTGGCCGATGGCCCGGCCCGAGCGGCAGATCTGCAGCTTGGCGCGCGAGGCGATGGTCGGGTCGCAGATGCCGTCCGAGAGTGCGGTCGTCGCGTACAGGCTCATGCTGCGGGCCAGCTCCAGCTGCGTGTACATGTCCGCGGCGCGCTGGGTGAGCGTCTGGAAGTGCGACAACGTGACGCCGAACTGCTTGCGGGTCTTCAGGTATTCGACGGTGAGGTCGAGGGAGCGCTCCATGGCGCCGACGGCCTCGGCGCACAGCGCGGTCTGGATACCGACCTCGGCGTCGGCGATGACCTGGGTGGCGTCGCCGCTGCCCAGGCGGACCGCGGCGACATCGGCGAACTCGATCTGTGCGCCCCGGCGACGGTCGTGCGTGCGGTACGCGGTGCGGGTGACGCCGTCGGCGTTCGCATCGACCAGGAACAGGCCGACGCCGTCGTCGGTGCGCGCCGACACGACCAGCTTGTCTGCGCAGTCGCCGTGTCCCACAAGCACCTTGGTGCCGTTGAGCTTGTCGCCGGTGGCGGTGGTGGCGACCTTCGCGCCCGGCCAGCGGTCGCCGGCCTCGAGGTTAGCGAACGCCATCAGCAGTTCACCGGAGGCCAGCCCGCCGAGTAGCTCGGCGCGGGTGTCGTCGTCGGCGGTCGCGGCGACCAGCGAGCCCGGAACGAGGACGGCGTCGAGGTAGGGCTCGGGTGCCAGGGCACGACCGATCTCGGTCATGACGCTGGTGAACTCCACCGGGCCGGCGCCCATGCCACCGTCGTCCTCGGGGAAGGTCAGGCCGAGGATGCCGATCTCGGCCAACGACTTCCACACCCCCTTGTCCCAACCGAGTTCGGTGTCGGTGACCTTACGCAGCGTCTCGACGTCGTACTTGCGGGTCAGCACCTCGCGCACGGTGTCGCGCAGCATCGTCTGTTCGTCGGAAAGTTCGAAATCCATGAAAGGTTCCCAGGTTCTCGTGAGTCGTGAAAAGTGTTGAGGCGGTGGGCTGTCAGAGGCCCAGCACGGCCTTGTCGATGATCTGGCGCTGAACCTCGGACGATCCGCCGTAGATGCTGACCTTGCGGTAGTTGAGGTAGGTCGGGACGGACAGCTGCGCCCATTCGGGCGCCGCGATGTCGGCGGTGCCGTTGTCGGCGGATGCGTCGAGGCCGGCGACCGGCAGCGAGTCGGCGCCGGCGATGTCGGCGAGCAACTCCATGGCGTCCTGCTGCAGTTGGCTGCCCCGCAGCTTGAGCAGCGACGACGCCGGGTTCGGCTTGCCGTCCGCCGACGACGCGGCCACACGCAGCTGGGTCATCTCGAGGGCGAGGAGATCGTTCTCCAGTTCCGCCAGACGGGCCGCGAACAGCGGGTCCTCGAGCAGGGTGCCGCCGGACGCGGTGGTGATCTCGCGGGCGAGTTCCTTCGCCTTGGCGAGCTTGGTCTTGGTGTAGCCGATGCGGGCGATGCCGCTGCGCTCGTTGCCGAGCAGGAACTTGGCCTGCGTCCAGCCCTCGTTCTCCTTGCCGACGAGGTTCTCGACCGGCACACGGACGTCGTTGAAGAAGACCTCGTTGACCTCGAAGCCGCCGTCGATCAGCTGGATCGGACGCAGCTCCACACCCGGGGTGTCCATCGGGAACAGCAGCATGCTGATACCCGCCTGCTTCTTGACCTCCGGGTCGGTGCGCACGAGGCAGAAGATCCAGTCGGCGAACTGTCCGAGCGTGGTCCATGTCTTCTGGCCGTTGACGATGTAGTGGTCACCGTCGCGGACCGCGCGGGTCTTGAGCGACGCGAGATCGGAGCCCGCCTCGGGCTCGGAGAAGCCCTGGCACCACCAGATGTCGAGGTTCGCGGTCTTGGGCAGGAATCGTTCCTTCATCTCCTGCGACGCGAACTGCGCGATGACCGGCCCGATCATGCTGGCGTTGAACGCCAGCGGCTCCGGGACGTGCATCAGGCTCATCTCCTCGCGGTAGATGTGGCTCTGAATGGGCGTCCAGTCGCGGCCACCCCACTCCTTCGGCCAGCCCGGAACCGCGACGCCGTGCTCGTTCAGAACCCGGGTGGTGGTGACCAGGTCCTCGGGGAAGTTCATCTGGCCCGCCTCGGAGCGACGGCGGATTTCCTCGGGAACCTTCGCGAAGATGGCCCGCAACTCATCGCGGAACGCCTCTTCTTCGGGACTGAATTTCAGCTGCATGAGTTCTGTCTTACTCCTGGTCAGGGGATGTGGGGCGCAGACGCGAAACTCGGTCGTGCCGGTGGCCCGACGTCTGCTGACTAAGCGCTTGCTTAGTGATACTGTGCACTATGCCGCGACCAGCGGCCCCTGTCAATGTCAACGCAAAGTCAACGGAAATGGAGCCGGTGCGGTGTCAGTCGTGGAACAGCCGTCCCGCAGCGCGGCGGCTCGCTCGCGACTGCTGAGAGCCGCTGTCGAGGCGTTCGCTGCCAAGGGGTTCGCCGCGACGACCACCCGTGACATCGCGACCGGGGCCCAGATGAGCCCGGCGGCGGTGTACGTGCACTTCCGGTCCAAAGAGGAAGTGCTCTACGAGCTCTCCGGCGCCGGACATCGCTCGTTCCTGTCGCTGATCGACGACGCCGACGACCCTGCCCAACCGCCCGCCGCGCGGCTGCGGGCCGTGATCCGCGCGCTGGCAGCCCATCACGCCCGTGATCACGTGTGGTCGAGGGTCGTCAACTACGAGTTGGACTCGCTGTCGACGGAGCATCGCGACGCCATCGGGGTGTTGCGCAAAGAGGTGGCCCGACGTTTCGGCGCGATCGTCGATGCAGGGATCGAGAGCGGGGTCTTCGACGTCGCGGACCCGAAGGCGACCACGACGTTGCTGCTGTCGATGGGCGTCGACGTCGCGCGTTGGTACCGGGAGTCCGGCGTGATGACGCCCGAGCAGATCGGTGAGTTCCAGGCAGACATGGCCGCGCGGATCGTCGGTGCTCGGGCCGAAGGGTCAGCTCCGCGCTGAGATCGCGTCCTCCGACTCCGTGGTGAGTGCCGTGTCCGGCCGGTTGCCTCTCGTCGACCGGCGGCGGATGCCCGCGGTCACTAGCGCGCCGACCACCGCCAGCGTCAGCACGTAGGCCACGTACCCGACGACGGTCTCCCGCAGTCCGATGTGGGACACCACCAGTCCGGCCACCACCGCGGGCAGGCTGAACGCGAGATAGCTGGCCACGAACACCGATGAGAACACTTGTCCGCGTTGCTGTGTCGGTGTCGCGGCGATGATGCTGTCGAGCGCGCCGAGGAACGTGGCGGCGAATCCGGAGCCCGCCACGATCGAGCCGACGATGTAGAGCGGCAGCGTCTCGGTGAGAACGCCGGCCAGTGAGATGACCGCGCCGCCGGCGAGAGCCGGGTAGCCGTAGGCGAGTTTGGTGCTCGCCTCGCGCCCGGTGATCAGCAGTGAGGTGACGGCCGCGGAGGCGAAGAAGACGAACAGCAGTATTCCGGCCTCGGCGTGGTTGTCGACCCCGAAGACACGGGCCACCACCGACGAGCCGAGGGACAGATACAGTCCGCCGAGCGACCAGGTGGCCACCAGGGCGGGCACCGCGGCGAAGAAGGCTCCACGCACCGCGGCGGGCAGGCGTACCTGCGGGGCGAGGGTCGTCACCAGGTGTCGTCGGGAGGTGAAGCCCACGCGCTCGGACGTCTCGGGCACCACGAGCAGGGCGATGAGGAGGGCCGCGAACAGGCCGAGGATCACCTCGTAGATCAGGAAGCGCGGGGCCGGGGCGTACTCGACGAGAAGTCCGGCAACTGCTACGCCGCCGGCGAGTCCGATGGCTGGTGCCGCTCCGGTGATCGCGGACCCGAGTCGGGGTGTCGGCTGTAGGTCGACGACGGTCGCGGTCAAGGTCCCCATGGCTGCGCCGGTGGCGAGGCCCTGCAGTGCGCGGGCGGCCATCAGAACGCCGACGTCGTCGGCGACGACGAACAGGATCATGCTCGCGATCAACAGCGCGAGTGCCACCGCGAGCACGGGTCGTCGTCCGATGTGGTCGGACAGAGATCCCACGGTGAGCAGACTGACCAGCATCGTGACCACATAGATCGCGAAGACCGCGGTCAGCGTGAAGGCCGAGAATCCCCAGAGTTCCTGGTAGACGGGATACAGCGGCGACGGCGCGGCCGAGGAGAAGAGGACCATCACGAACGTGGCTGCGATCACCCAGAACGCGCGGTGCGGGTGTAGCCGAGTCATGCCGATCTCCTAAAGCAAAGCCATTTGCGTTAGATTCAACCTAGCCAGACGCCTTCGCTAAAGCAACTGGATTTGCAATAATGGCGTGTATGAGTGGTTCCAGCGCCGCCTCCCCGCGTCCTTCCGCCTCCGCGGACAGGGCGCGGCGACCGGGCGGACGCAGTGCGCGTGTGCAGTCGGCGGTGTTCTCCGCGGTCGGGCAACTCGTGGGTTCCGGGCAGCGGGACACCATGACCATCCCGGAGGTCGCCGAGGTCGCCGGCGTGAACCCGACCAGCATCTACCGGCGCTGGGGTTCCATCGAGACTCTGCTCGGCGAGGTGGCCGTCGCCGCCTTGACCCAGGGTGAGCCGTTGCCCGACACCGGCGTGCTCGACGACGACCTCGCGGAGTGGTCGCGGATCATCGCCGCCGACATCGGCCGACCGAAACGCCGCGCGTACCTGCGCGCGATGGTGTTCGCCCGCAACGATGTCGTCGAGGAATGCCCGTGCTGGGAGATCCGCCGCGAGCAGGCCGAGGAGATGGTGGGCCGCGCCGCGCAGCGCGGCGAGGCGACGCCGTCGGTGCGTCAGATCCTCGACCATGTGATCGCGCCCCTCTACCACCATGCGGTGTTCGGCCTCGCGCTCGACGACACCTACGCGGAGACGCTGACCGCCGATGTCATGCGCATGACCGAATCGGGCAGCGCATCGCGCTAGGGGGCGGTGCCGGGCGTTAGGCTCGGCTGATGCGCTGCGTTCATGCCTTCGGCGATGATGCACTCGGAGACCTGGACGGGGTGGGGGTGGCTGCCGCGATCAGGTCCGGGGAGATGTCGGCCGACGAGGCGCTCGAGGCCGCATTGGGCCGGATCGACAAAGTCGAACCCCACCTGAACGCGATCGCCGTCGACGACCGCGAACGCGCCCGCGACCGTGCCCTCTACCGTCGTTTCCCCACCGGATCGTTCGCCGGTGTGCCGTCGATCATCAAGAACAACACCGTGTTCGAGGGACTACCGGTGGGCAACGGCTCGGCAGCGATGCCCGATCTACCGGCGAAGGGCAACGAACCGTTCACAGAGCAGTTCCTGGCGACCGGAATCAACATCGTCGGCGCCTCGACGTTGCCGGCCTACGGGCTCACGGCCACGACCGAGTTCGTCGACCGACCGCCAACGCGAAACCCTTGGGATACCGACTATTCCGCCGGCGCGTCGTCGGGCGGATCGGCCGCGCTCGTGGCGGCGGGCGCCCTGCCGATCGCGCATGGCAACGATGGCGGTGGATCGATCCGTATCCCGGCGGCAGCGTGCGGACTGGTCGGGCTCAAACCGAGTCGCGGGCGGGTGGCGCCGTCGGAGACGGGCCGGATTCTCCCGGTCGACATCATCTCCAACGGCATTCTCAGCAGAACCGTCCGCGACACAGCGCATTTCATCGCCGACGCCGAACGTTTCCGGCGGCCGGACGGGATGCCGATCGTCGGGCTCGTGGAGGGTCCGGGCACGCGGCGACTGCGAATCGGGATGATCACCGACACGGTGACCGGCCGTCCGATCGACGACGACACGTCGGCGGCGATGGCCGACGTCGCGGACCTGCTCACTTCGCTGGGACATATCGTCGAGTCGACGCCGGTTCCGCTCGACGAGACATTCGTGCGACAGTTCACCGACTACTGGTCGATGCTCGCGTTCTCGATGGAGCGTGCCGGAAAGCTCTTGGTCGGCAAAGGCTTCGACCCGGACGCCCTCGATCCGTTCACCCGAGGGCTGTCGCGGAGGTTCGCGCGCGTATTCTGGCGGACGCCGTCGACCATCATCGGACTCAAGCGGGCCACTGCACGTTTCCGGACCGTCTACGACCGATACGACCTACTGCTGTCGCCGACACTGGCACACACCACACCGAGGATCGGATACCTGGACCCGGCAGGCGACTTCGACGAGATCTTCGACCGACTGGTGCACTACGTCGCCTATACCCCGGCGAACAACACCTCCGGCACACCCGCGATGAGTCTGCCACTGAGCCGAACCTCGGACGGATTGCCGTTGGGCATCCACTTCGCCGCGGACTTCGGGCGGGAGCGCCTCCTGCTGGAACTGGCGTTCGAACTGGAGGCCGCGAGGCCGTTCGCGCGGATTCAGGAGAGCTGAGTGAGGCCTCAACTCTCCGACGCCATGTGGCGTGGGATCTTCGTTGCGTGCGCCGTCGGCCTGTCGGTTGGCGCGTCGCTGACATCGTTGTACGCGTTCGTCTCTCGACGGCCCGACCGATTGGTCGGCGGTGATCTGAGCTCCGCGTCGGAGTTCCTGGCGTTCTCCTTGGCGTCGACATGTCTGGCGATGGTGCTCGTCGGCCTCTGCTGCTGGTCTGTCGTACGGGGCCGTCAGACGGCAAAATCGGCCGCCTGGATTCTCGCCGCCTACGTCAGTATCGCCGCGTGGGTGTACCTGTCCGACATCACAGATGCCGCGTACTCGGATCTCTCCGTCCCCGGCGCACATCCTTCGATCGCGCTGGCCCAGCTGTCCTGGGTTGTCCTGGCGTGCTCGGCTATCGCCCTACTCGCGGCGTCGGTTGTGCCCGAGTCGAAACCGGTTCGCGGTGCCGGACGCATCTCGTTCATCGCAGCGAGTGTGGTCATTGCAGCCGTTGTTCCGGTCGGAGTGGGTGGCGCAGCGGCTGTCGTGGCACACACCGCGACTTCGGCAGCCCCCGTTCCGATCCCGGAGGAACCCGCCAGCGTGGGAACCCAGGTCGCCTACCGGATCGAGAGCGTGCGCGGGATGCAGGTGATCCCCGCCGGACCGGGCTTCGTCACCTACGACGGTGAAACGGTGACCGCCCACGACGGAGCCACCGGAGCCGCCAGGTGGAGCACGTCGGCCGATCTCGCCGACGAGTGTGCGCCCTCCCGGGTGCAGTCGACCGGCACCTCGACAACGAGCGTGGTCCTGGTCGGTTGCGCTGTGGATGTCGACGATCCGGAGTCGAATAGCTACATCATGGGTGTGGATGCGATGACCGGAGAGCGCCTATGGACGAACGCCGAGAACTGGACGGTGCGAGCTCGTTCCGTCACCGACAGTGTTGCCGTTGCGGTCTCGCGCGTCGCCGCCGACGACATCGAGATCGGTTCACTCGACACCCGCACTGGGACCGTTCGGTGGAGCAGGTCGGCGCCGAATTGCTTCGACCCGGCCGGAATGGCCACTGTAGACCGATCCGTCGTCGTGGCCGAGTCATGCGCTCGGCGTGAGGCGGTAGCAGTGCACGTGTTCGATGCGACGAGCGGGAATGAGCGACGTCTGCGGTTGCCCGCACCACCTGCCATTGCGGGAGCCGAGCGCGTTTCCGCCGAAATCTTCGCCGTCAGTGGTGCGTCGGCCGCCATTCGACTACAGCCCGACGACGACTACGGCGAACAACTGAGCTTCCTGCTCGACACCGAAGCGGACACTCCGGAGCCGCTGTACGGCGACGCCACGGATCCCGGCTATCGAGAGCTGCGGGAGGGGCGCTATCCGGGCGAGGTGACCCAGTTGAGAAACATGTCTTATCCGGACTTCGTCGAGCTGCTGACGATGCCCGGTGGGGACGTTCGACGAATCCCGGGTGTGCGCATGTTGGCGCGCGACGATCTCTATGCCGATCAGATATGGGCTCAGGTGGGCGATCAGTCAATGACCGCCGCCGCGTATGACGGGGACTACGAACTCGTGACGGTTGATCGCGGCGGCATCGTCGATCGTCGGGTGTCGCCCTGTGGGGAGGAGGTCGAGGGAGGTGTCACGGTGGTGCCCGGCTCGGTCGTTCTCGTGTGCTACCCGGGACGGAATGACGAACCCACTCGGGATGGTGTCGAGGTCATCGGGCTGCGCTGAGACGTCAGTTCATGGCCGTGACGTCTCCGTCGCAGCTGACAAGCAGCGCCCCTGGCGCAACCTGCGGAAACCCGGTCTCATCCGAACCGCAGGGATCGGGTAGCGGTGTGTGTTCGCCCGTGGAGCTGACGACCCACAGGTCGTAGTCCCATCGTGCTCCGCGTGATCGGGCCTCATCGTTGACCGTGTCCGCTGCGGTACCGACCACGCTGTCTCCCAGCGAGACCCACGGCAGAGGCTGCGTAGGCGAAATTTCCTCCCCCACATAGAGGCCGGTCTCGGTTGTCCTTCTGGAGAGGATGTCAAAAACTGACACCGAGTAGCCGTGATCCGGCCGATATGTCTGAACGAACAGTGAGCCCTGGCCGATGAACCGAACGAGGGCGGCGTCCGGGAAGGTACGGACCACGCGTCCGGTATCAAGGTCGAGCAGGGTGTCGACCCAGTCGTGGTCGTGCGGACCGCTCAAGCTCACCACCGCGTGCTTGCCCTGTGTCTCACGGACCCGGACAGAGGTGCCCGGCGGAGCGTGGACACCGAGTGACGATTGTCGGATGGTCCGGATATCGCGACCGGTCGCGGGATCGAGAAGCGTTGCGATGATGTCAGGGTCGCCCTCGCAGGTCGTCATCACGATTGCGTCGGCGGCGGCGTGGGCCTCAGTTCGGCAGTCGTCGGGGAGGCGGCGCGTCCACATGACCTCACCCGTTCGGGGCGATAGCGCCGTCCACTGTTCCGACGGCGTGGCGACCGTTCGGGCAGGCGTCCCAGGAGTCCGTTCGCGGAGCAGGAGGACGTCGGCGGTGGTCAGAACGAACGGGTACCCGTAATTGACAAGAGATTGAAACCACTTTGTCCACAAGCGTTCTCCGGTGGTTGCGTCGAGGCCGATGAACGGTGAGCCTGCGAAACCGTCTGCACCTTTTCCGTCGACTCTGGCCACCAGGACGCTGTTCTCGCCGGTGCCGGTCGTCCACAGCTCGGTCACCTCGTTGCCGCGCGCAGCAAACCACCACAATCGTTCGCCCGTTTTGCCGTCGAAGCCCTCGATCGTCTCCTGCCGGTCGGATGCGCCGATCGCATAGGAGTCGCGGAGTGCGTATCCGGCCCCGGTGATGGTCAATCCGTTCACCGACTCGAGTGGGTAGTTCTCTTGGACAGGGACACCGGGGATCGGCGCGACCACGACGTCTGTTGCGACCTCTCCCTCGTAGGGCGACATGCGGTAGTCGACAACGGCGACGATCACGCTGCCCACGATCGCGGTGATGGTCACGGTGACGACGGCGACGCGGATCGGCCGACGGGACGTCGGCTCGTCCAATGAAAGCTCATAGAAGGGCAGGTAGGACCGTGCCGCCACGAAGGCCAGCACCACGAGTGTGGCGCACGCGATCAGCCATGCGACCGTGAGGACCGGCTGGATGTCAGCCGCCCCGGGAATCGCCTGCTCGGCCGACGCATCGTCGAGTACTTCGCGGGTCTCAGACCGATGCCATCCGATGAAAACGATGACGGCACCCGCGATCAGCGTGGGTGACGTGAACGCCAAGAACTTGGCACGAGCGGTGTCGGTGGCCTTGAACGCGCCCGCGGTGAGGTAGACGGCAGTCAGCAGGGCAGTTGTCACGACGACTGTGGAGGTCTGACGTAGTGCGGTCATCGTGTCGTCGAGGTCGTCCACCACCACCGGTGGCGTCCGGTTGAGCCACGCCCAACTCACGGCGCCGATCGAGACGACGACGAGACCGATGAGGAGACCGACCCAGAGTCCCGGCTGCAATATCGTCTCGTCGTCGACGGCGTCAGTGTTCTGCTCGTCGGGTAGGTCGCGTTCCTCCACCGTCTGTTCCCCCACCACGTGAGCGTATCGGCCGCCTCCGCCCGGTCATTCGCTCGGACGACAGACCGAAGCACTCGTCGCACTGATGCGACACTCTCACGGCAGGACCCCGCTGGGGGAGGCATGGGTCCGGGACCTGAGACTGAACTGTCACATACTGAATCGATCGGGGGTGACCCGCGGTGCTGCGTCGGGTCTGTCTGGGTGTGGCCGTCGGCACAGCCGTCGGCGCAACTGTTTTGGCGATTGTCGCGCTCGTGTTCCGGAGGCCGGAGAATTGGATTGGCGGTGATTTCGGCGCCGCGACCACGTACCTGGCGATCTCGCTCAGTGCCGGAGTTGCGGTGGGCGCGATAGTAATTGCACTCACCGTGTTTCTGGTGCACCGCCGACCCATCACGATGCCGGTGGCGGCGTTTGCTGCTTGTGTCACTGCGGTGGTGGCGTTCGTCTACCTGGGTGAGCCCGCGCAGGATGCTGAATTCGCGCTCTCGGGTCCGGGTGCGTATCCGGTCGTGGAACTCTCCCGGTTGACGTGGGTGCTGTATGCCGTGGCATCGCTCGCGTTGCTCACGGCTGCCGTCACCGACGACGTGCGCGCCCGCTCTGGTCCGAGGAGTCGATGGACCGGGACCGTCATCGCACTCGTCGTCGCGCTGGCGGTGAGCGTTTCGGGTGTCGCGGTTGCGTCCGCTTCCCGTGCCGGCGCAGCACTCGCCGCCCCGATCGCCATACCGATGACCCCGACTTCGGTCGGTCACCAGGTGGCCTACCGACTTCGAAGCACGATCTCGCAGCACATGGTCCCGGCCGGCCCCGGATTTGTCACGGTCGACGAGGAAGCAGTGACCGCCTATGACGGAGCGTCTGGTCGGAGCCGCTGGCGATTCGCGACCGACGAATTGCCAGAGGGGTGTTCCCCCTATGCGGCGTGGTCGACCGGTACCGACGTCGACAGTGTGGTCGTCGTGCAATGTGCCGAAGACGACGACTACACACCTGCGGCGCTCGATGAGCAGGCCGATGCCGGCCTGATCGCATTCGATGCCATGTCCGGCCGGCACCTGTGGACCAACTCCGAGGGCTGGGCCGTGCGGTCGCGGGCGGTGTCGGACGGCGACGGAGCCGTCGGCGTGGTGCGTGGCGAGGGTGCTGATGCGCGGATCGGTGCCCTCGACATCCGAACCGGACACGTGCGGTGGAATCGGTCGATACCCGAGTGCGCCGACCGCTGGAGCGCCACGACTGCGACGCACTCCGTGGTGGTGTTCGAGCTGTGTCCGGGTCCGAAGGATGTCGCGGCCGTCTCCTTTGATCTCACAACCGGTGAACCACAACGGATACCCATCGACCTTCCGCGATGGAGAGATGCCGACGCTGTCATCATGTGGGACGTTCTCGCTGTGATGGGGTCGCGGGTGGCGGTTCGCTACAACCTGGACCGCGTCACGCGCAACGAGGCCCTGGCGGTGATCGACACCGCGACCGCGACAGCGCGAGTCGATTGGGGGCAGGTCGAGTGGCTTCACCTGGCCCCGGAGGAGGGGCTGGTTCCGGGCGACGTGGCGCAGTTGGTGGCGCATCCCGGTGACGATGTCACCGACGTGCTGATGATGCCTTCGGGGGAGCGGCGCCGGATCGGTGGCGTCGAGGCGCGGACCTCATGGTCGAGTCCGGCGCTCAACACCGGTCGGTGGGCGATGGTCGGGGATGACCTCGTGACGGCGACCGTGTTCGCCCGTGACAGGCCGTACCAGATGGTGACGGTGCATCCCGACAACACGCTCAGCCGTCGACCGTCACCGTGTGGTCGCGCGTCCGGCCGCTTGGTGCCGGTTCCCGGCTCACTTCTCCTGGTCTGTCCGCTTCCCTTTGACGAGCAACGGCCTTCAGGGACGGAGATCATCGCCCTGCGGTGAGTCGAAGCTTGTCGCTCACACGTTTCGTTCCCGCTCCTTCGGTCGAGGGAGCGGGAACGGAACGAGAATGCGCGGGAGCGGCAGTGTTAGTGCGCCACAGCCTTTTCCGCACCCACACCGGTCAGCGAGCGAACCTCCATCTCGGCGTTGCGTTCCGGGGTGCCGGCGTCCTTCGGTGTCGTCAGCGAGCCGACGATACCGAGGATGAAGCCCACCGGGATCGAGATGATGCCGGGGTTGGACAGCGGGAACCACGCGAAGTCGGCGCCTGGGATCATCGCCGACTCCGAACCGGACACGGCCGGCGAGAACACGATCAGGACGATCGTCGAGATCAGACCGCCGTAGATGCTCCACAGGGCGCCGCGAGTGTTGAACCGCTTCCAGTACAGCGAGTACACGATCGTCGGCAGGTTGGCCGCGGCGGCGATGGCGAATGCCAATGCCACCAGGAAGGCGATGTTCTGCCCGTTGGCCAGGATGCCCAGGATGATCGCCATGATGCCGAGCACCACGACGGTGTACCGCGACACCTTCACCTGATCGTCCTCGCTGGCCTGGCCGCGCTTGATCACGCTGCCGTAGATGTCGTGGGCGAACGATGCCGACGCGGTGATCGCCAAGCCGGCGACCACGGCGAGGATGGTCGCGAACGCCACCGCGGAAATGATGCCGAGTAGCACCACACCACCTAGCTCGAACGCCAGCAATGGCGCCGCGGAGTTCTGTCCGCCAGCCGCATTGCGGATCTCGTCCGGCCCGACCAGCGCGGCCGCACCATAACCGAGGACCAGCGTGAACAGGTAGAACGCGCCGATCAGGGCGATGGCCCACACGACGGACTTACGCGCTTCCTTCGCCGTGGGCACGGTGTAGAAGCGCATCAGCACATGCGGCAGACCCGCGGTGCCGAGCACCAGGGCGACGGCCAGCGAGATGAAGTTGATCTGCGACTCCAGCGACCCGCCGTACTGGGCGCCCGGTGCGAGAACGTCACGCGCGGCGACCTGCTCATCCGACGATCCGCTGATCGCGTCCTGCGCGGACCCGAGGATGCTCGACAGGTTCATGCCGAACTTGGCCAGCACGATGACGGTCATGATCGCGGCGCCCGCGATGAGCAGCACCGCCTTGATGATCTGCACCCAGGTGGTGCCCTTCATACCGCCGATGAGCACGTAGACGATCATCAGCGCGCCGACGATCGCGATGACGATCGACTGACCGACGCGGCTCTCGATGTCGAGCAGCAGCGCGACCAGGCCACCGGCACCGGCCATCTGAGCGAGCAGGTAGAACAGCGACACCATCAGTGTCGAGATGGCCGCCGCCAAGCGCACCGGTCGCTGCCGCAACCGGAAGCTGAGCACGTCGGCCATGGTGAACTTGCCTGTGTTACGCAGCAATTCGGCGACGAGGAGCAGCGCGACGAGCCACGCCACCAGGAAGCCGATGGAGTAGAGGAACCCGTCGTAGCCGTAGACGGCGATCGCGCCCGCGATACCGAGGAAGCTCGCCGCGGACAGGTAGTCACCGGCGATCGCGACGCCGTTCTGTGGTCCGGAGAAGCCGCGACCACCGGTGAAGAAGTCGGCCGCGGACTTGTTGTTCTTGCTCGCCCGGATCACCACGTACATGGTGACCGCGACGAACGCGAGGAAGATCGAGATGTTGGCGACGGGACTGCCGACGGTCGCGGCGAGGTCGTAGGTCTGTACGGAGCTCATACCGTGAGCTCTCCTTCCATCTTCTCGCGGATCGCGGTGGCCCGCGGATCCAGCTCACGGTTGGCGAACCGCACGTACAGCCCGGTGATCACGAACGTCGACACGAACTGCAGGAGTCCGAGGATCAGCCCGATGTTGATGTCGCCCCACACCTTCGTGGCCATGAAGTCGTGGGCGAAGGCGCCCAGCAGCACGTAGAGGGCGTACCAGAGCAGGAAGAACGCCGTCAGCGGGAAGACGAACCGGCGCAGTCGATGCCGCAGGTCCTGGAACTCCGGGCTGGCTTGGACCTCAAGCCATTGCTCGCCCGTCGGCGAGGTCGCCGCCGCGCCGGGCGGATGTTCGGTCGTGGACACGCCTACCTCCTGAAAATGTCTGTGATGACTCTCGGGTTGCAAGCGTATTGAGGTGCAGGTCACAGAAGAATGCCGTGGCGCGGGTCACACGTCGAAGTCGGTTGACTGTGCGACGGGCGGTCGGTGACGGCCGACGAGCGGTCGAGTGGGAGGTCTCGATACGCGTCCTCGCTGCGCTCGGAGGCTACTCGACCAGCGAGCGATTTCCGCCGGTCGAGTAGCGGCGTGCGAGCTTGCGAGCCCGACGCGGATCCGCCGGATCGAGCTCTGTCGAGATCGAGGCCACGCGAACGGACCTACTCGCTCGGCAACCGCTCGATTCCCATCCCGAGCCGTTCGGGGACGTGCATGCGGGCGAAGGTGCGTGAGAGGTCGTCGGGCACCCTGCGTCGGGTCGCCAGACTGACGACGATCATTGTGGCGAACGCCAGCGGGACGGTGATCAGCGCGGGATAACCGATGATCTCGGCAGGCCAGCCGCCGAGGATGTCGTTGCGCACCACGCCGGCGATCGCAAGGCTGGTCGCGGCGCCTGAACTCAGTCCCCCGACCACGAGCCCCGCGACAGCTCCCGGCGCGGTCAGCCCACGCCACCAGATGCCCAGCACGAGAAGCGGACACAGCGTCGACGCGGCCACGGCGAAGACGAGCCCGACCGTACGCGACAGTTCGAGAGACGCCGCCGCCAGCGACAGTCCGATCGGGATCAGGCCGCCGATGAGCGCGGCGATCCGGAAGTCACGAACCCGGCCGCGCAGCACATCGGTGGAGAGTGCGCCGGCGATGCTGACCAACAGGCCCGACGACGTGGCCAGGAACGCCGCGATCGCACCGGCCGCGACCATCGCCGCCAGGATCTGGCCGGGTATGCCGCCGACCGCCGCGGCCGGCAAAAGCAGCACCGCGGCGTCGGAGGTACCGGTGATGAGCAGCTGCGGCACGTACAGCCGGGCAAGGACGCCCAGGATGGTGGGGAACAGATAGAACAACGACAAGAGCCCGATCACCGCGAGCGCGGTTCGGCGCGACGACCGTCCGTCCGGGTTGGTGTAGAAGCGCACCAGCACATGCGGCAGCCCCATGGTGCCGAGGAAGGTGGCCACGATCAGCGACAACACCTCGAACAACGGCTGACGCCCACCGAGCCCGCCGCCGGAGGTGATCCACCCTTCGCCGGTCGTCGGCGCGCCCTCGACGACGGGTGTGGCGGCGCCCGCCTCGAGACGGATCACCGTGCCGGCGCCGAGTTCGTGGGTGCCGGTCGACGGGATCGGCGCCGCCTCGACCTGCTCGCCGTCGAGCATCCCGGTGACGGTGAGGCCGCCGGTCTCGGGCACGGTCACGGTGACGGGTGTGGTCACGTCTACCGTGGTCGCCTGATCGACCCGCGGCGGCACCGGGTCGCCGAGCGCCGACCGGTCGCTCAGGAACACCATCAGCAACACCAGGGCGGGCACCGCGATGGCGGTGAGTTTGAGCCAGTACTGGAACGCCTGGACGAACGTGATCGATCGCATGCCGCCGCCGACGACGTTGACGATGACGATCGCGCCGACCCCGACCGCACCCGCCCACACCGGCGCACCCAGCAGGATGTTCAGCGTCAGCCCCGCCCCCTGTAGCTGCGGAATCAGGTACAGCACGCACACCACCACGACGACGGTCATGGCGGTGAGCCGGACGGCGCGCGAGTTCAGCCGAAACTCGGCGAAGTCGGGGACCGTGTAGGCGCCGGAGCGTCGCAGCGGGGCGGCGACGAACAGCAGTAGCCCCAGGTACCCGGCGGTGAATCCGATCGGGTACCACAACGCGTCGGCGCCGTACTTCGCAACCAGCCCGGCCACGCCGAGAAAGGAGGCCGCGGAAAGGTACTCACCGGAGATGGCCGCAGCGTTCCACCGCGGGCCGACGCTGCGGGAGGCGACCAGGAAGTCCGACGTGGTCCGCGACAGGCGGCCACCGTAGGCGCCCACCGCGACCGTCGCGATCGCAGCGAGTGCCAGTGCGACCGCGGTGAGGGCGTCGACGTCGGTGTTCACGCGCTCAGGTCTCGTCGTCGACGACGCGCAGGAAATCGCGCTCCGCCTGCTCGGCGAAGTGGACATAGATGCGCCCCGCGACGTACAGCAGCGGGTAGAGGGCGAAGACGAGGACCAGCCAGTTCAGTCGGATGCCGAGAAAGCTCACGGTCGTCAGGGCAGGGAAGAGGGTGCCGGTCAGCGGGATCGCGACGATCACGACGACGACGGCCACCGCCAGGCGCAGCGCCAGGCCGAGCTGTGCTCGCATCAGGCCCCGCACGAGCGCATCGCCGACCTCGGTCTGCTCCTGGACTTCCATGCGGGTGCGCATCATGCGCGCTCCGCGGCGTTGCGCGAGGACGACGCGTTCGCGGCGCGGGGGGTGGTCGGTCATGATGCCACTCGAGATCGGTTCATCGCCTTTATGTTTCGCTGTCAGCGCGGATCTGGCGCATCGGGTCCCGGACGAGCAGGTCCTTGAGTTCACGGAGTTGGCGTCGGCTCACCGGCAGCTCCACGGCCTCCGACGCGCCGTTGGCGCGCACGCACACGACCGTCGACGATCCCTTGGCCCGCAGGCCCGTGATCATCCGCACCGCCACCAGGTAGGAGCGGTGTACCCGCTGGAATCCGTGGTCCTGCCAACGCGTGGCCAACGTGGACAACGGGATTCGAACCAGATGGGCGCCCGAGTCCGAGTGTAGGCGAGCGTAGTCGCCCACGGCCTCCACCCAGGAGATGCTGTCGCGGCGGACCAGTGATGTGACCCCCGAGAGCTCCACCGGGATGACCTCGTCGGAAGCGGGCATGCGTGACGGCCCATCGGCGGGGCGCTGCTGTGCACTGTCACGTGCGGCGGTCAGGCGCGAGATCGCTTGCGCGAGACGCTGTTCGCGCAACGGTTTGAGGAGGTAGTCGACGGCCCCGACGTCGAACGCGTCGACGGCCTTGTCCTCGTGGGCCGTCACGAACACCACGCCAGGTGGCTCGGCATACTGCCGGAGCACGCCGGCGAGTTCGAGGCCACTGAGACCGGGCATGTTGATGTCGAGGAACAGCGCGTCGATGCGCCGCTCACTGAGTTCGCGAAGCGCATGGGTGGCGTCACCGGCGGTGAACACCTCGTCGACCTCGGGTTGTCTGCCGAGGAGGTAGGCGAGTTCGTCGAGCGCGGGCGGTTCGTCGTCGACCGCGAGGACGACCAGGGACATGACCCACCTCCTTCGACTCGACCGGGATCGTCAGGCCCGGATACCGGCGCGGAATTTGGGGACCCGCATTCCGACCCGGGTACCGGCGCCGACGCCCGTGTCGACCACTAGACCGTAGTCGTTGCCGAATGCGGCGCGCAGCCGATGGTCCACATTGGTGAGCCCCACGTGTGCGCCGTCGGACTCACTCCGCTGCGCCGGGTCCCTGCCGCCGTCCAGCGCGTCGATGTCTCCCGATCGCAGCAGTTCGGGGTCCATCCCGACGCCGTCATCCTCGATGGTGATCACGCAGTCGGTACCCTCGTCGGCGGCGGTGATCGTGATGGTCCCGCCGCCTTTGCCGGCCAGGCCGTGCCGTACGGCGTTCTCCACCAGTGGTTGCAACGCCAGGAACGGTACGACGACGTTGAGCACCTCTGGTGACACCTGCAGCCGAACGTCCAGGGACGGCCCGAACCTCGCTCGTTCGAGGGTGAGGTAGCGGTCGATGTTGCGCAGTTCGTCGGCGAGGACGGTGTACTCGCCTGCCGCCCGGAAGGAGTATCGGGTGAAGTCGGCGAAATCCAGGATGAGTTCGCGGGCGCGGTCGGGGTCGGTGCGGACGAACGACGCGATCGTGTTGAGGGCGTTGTAGATGAAGTGCGGGCTGATCTGGGCGCGCAACGCCAGCACCTCGGCGCGGTCGAGCCGAGCTCGGGACGCCTCGAGTTCGGCCAGTTCGATCTGGCTCGATACGTACCGCGCGACCTCGCCGACCGCGCCCATCATGCCGGGCCCCGGACGGTGATTGGTCACGACGACCAGGGTGCCGACCCCGGCGTCGTCGGCGACCAGCGGTTGCGCGATCAGCGCTCGCACACGCGATTCCGTCCCGCAGGGATCGTTGACCAGGACGCGACGCTGGTCGACCTCGGCGGTGTGTGCCGCGTGCGCGGTGGCGTCGGTGAGAGCGCCGCCCCACAGTGAGTCGTCATCGGGTTCGCATGCCAGCAGTTCCCCGTGCGAGTCGTACAGGGCGAGTGCGTCCGCCGTGGTGAGGTCGCGCAGGTGGGGCAGCGCCTCACGAGCGGAGTCGGCGGAGAGCCCGGTGCGCAGTGAGCGCGCGGCCTGCGACGCCGTCTGCAGGGCGAAGTGAACGGCCCGTTCCGTCGGCGTCGTGACGACTCGGCGGGTCCGGATGAGCACCACGGCCGCGGCCACGACGACAACCACCGCGATGATCGCGAGTGCTATCGCCAACTGGCCGGACATGGACTCCACGATTCCATCCTGAGGGTCGTCGTGTTCACGAAAGGTCGGTACCGACCGCACGCCGATCAGTAGGCAGCCCACTCCGACTGCGCGTAGCGCAGGATGCGGGGGTCCATCAGGGTGGACGGCGGTAGGTCGAGGCGCGGCCGGTCGGCCGGGAACACCGCGGCGGCGACGAGTTCATCGTCGGTGACGAAGCGCAGCGGCGCCGGCGCCGAGAGGCCCAGTTCGGGTGGCGTGTGACCGGTCAGGAAGTATCCCCAGTCGCCGAACGACGGGACGTCGACGTGATACGGGGTGGTGGCGAGACCGGCGGCACGCAGGGTGGATTCGATGCACCAGAACGACTTCGGCGCGAAGTACGGTGATCCGGCCTGCACCACCGCCCGTCCGCTGTCGGCGAGGTGGGCGCTCACGAGGCTGTAGAACTCGGTGGAATACAGTTTGGCCGTTGCCGATTCGTCGGGATCGGGCATGTCGACGATGACGACGTCGAACAGTTGCCGGTTCTCCCGAAGCCACGAGAAGGCGTCGGCGGTGACCACGGAGGCCCGCGGATCGTCCAACGACCCGTCGTTGAGTCGCGTGAGCCGGTCGTCCTCGCGGCCGAGCCGGATCATCTCCGGGTCGAGTTCGACCAGCGTGGCCGAGGAGACGTCGGGGTAGCGGAGAACCTCACGCAGCGCGAGACCGTCGCCGCCGCCCAGGATGAGCACGTCGTCACGAGGTCCCGCCATCGCCGGATGTACGAGCGACTCGTGGTAGCGGTACTCGTCGATCGACGAGAACTGCAGGTCGCCGTTGAGATACAGACGGGTATCGGTGCCGAGTCGAGTTCCCCGCTCGGTGATCACGATGTCCTGGTACGGCGTTCGTTCGGCCGCCACGATCGGATCCCGGAACATCGCCTGCCGGGCGGTCACCTCGAACCTGTCGGCCCAGATCATCCCGGCGACCAGCGCCGCGATCACCGCCACCGCGGCGATGCCGAGAATCCCGCGCGCCAGGCGTCCGAGGTCTTTGCGGAACACGCCGAACACCAGGAAGCTGCCGGCGGCGGCGTTGACGAGGCCGACGACCAGCGCTCCCTCGAGCTGACCGAACAGGGGGAGTAGTAGAAAGGGGAAGCAGAGTCCGCCGACCAGTGCGCCGATGTAGTCGACGGCGAACATGTCGGCGACCGCGCTACCGGCATCCTGACGCCGGATCCGTTGCAGCAGCACCATCAGCAGCGGGATCTCCGCGCCGATGAGCAGACCGAGCACGAATGCGACCGCCACGAGCGCTGGTGTGTAGAGCGACAGATACGCGAACGCGGCGTAGAGGCCCATCACCGACAGCCCGCCGAGCAGGGCCAGACCGAGTTCGATCGCCGCGAACGACGTGATCGGCCGGGACTGCAGGGGTTTGGCGGCCAGCGACCCGACACCCATCGCGAACACCATCACCGAGAGCACGATCGAGGCCTGCGTGGCGGTGTTGCCGATCAGGAATGAGCCGAGCGAGACCAGGGCGAGTTCGTAGACGAGACCACATGCCGCGCAGACGAAGACGACGGCCAGCAGCGCCGCACGCGACCACCGCGCCCGACCGTGCGCCGACGAGGTGCCCGGCGCGCCCGGTTCGGACACGCCGGGTTCGGGTTCGTCGAAGGTGGTCACGGTGGAACTGCGGGGTTGGCGCTACAGGATGGAGGCGGCGACGATCATCGCGATGCCGACGTGCACCACACCGTGCATCCACACCGCGGGATGACTTTCCGGGTGCACGACGAGCTCACCCAGCTTGCCCGGGGTGAACAGGTCGATGATGAAGAACGTGACCGTCATGATGACGACCCCGATGATCGTGTACACGACCGTGTAGGTGAGACCCTCGAACAGTCGGCCCTCACTGGCCACGATCGCCGCAGTGACGATGATCGCCACCGCGAAGGCATTGGAGCCGACCAGGATTCCCGCGTTGCGGTTGCGGTCCGCCCACAGCAGATGCCGCAGATTGCCCGGCGTCAGACCGTCGATGACCGCGAAGGACAGCAACATGAGCACCATCCCCGTCGCGCCGTATGCGGCGGCGGAGTAGGCATTTCGGATCAGATCTTCGAGCACGTGTCCTCCGGTTCAGGTCGTGAAGCGCGTCGGGTGAGGGATGGGAGAGGGGACGTCGGTGTCATGGGGTGGCGGTCCTGGGTCGTGGGTTCGTCATTTCCCGCTCCCGGAGCCGCCGCCGCGGAAATCGCTGCCCGATCCGCCGAAGTTCGGTGTCGGAACCCAGAATGCGCCGACGAAGGGCAGAAAGTGGTTGTAACCGGACCGGTAGTCGCGACTCAGCATGACCTTCGTCGTATCCGCGGCCAAGGGGAACAGGCCGATGACGTAGTCGGGGTACTGCAGGAACTGGGTGCCCTCGGCATCGGCCGCGTTCGATGTGTCACCCGCACGCTGATCGACCGGCTGCTCGACGCCGCTGAGTTCGCTCGCCACCGACGCCGGGGTTCCCTGCGCGACGTAGGCGTCGACGCTGCCCTCGTCGAGCGAGGTGTCGCGCTGGTAGTTCGCGGTGATGTAGCTGCGGGCACTGGCATCGTCGCCGGTGAGTCCGCCGAGCGCACGCACCGAGCACGCGCCGACGATCGCGAACAGGGCGATCACCACGATCACGCCGATGATGATGTTGCGGGTTCGATGCAGGCCGCGGCGGGGATCGTCGCCGAAACCCGGGGTCGGACGGAAACCTCCGGGAGGTCCGCCGGGAGGGGGACCACCAGGAGGAGGGGGACCCCCGGGTGGCGGTCCGCCGGGGGGCGGACCACTCGGTGGCGGACCTCCGGGTGGCGGTGGGTAACTCATCGGCTGCTCCCCGCACCGCGTAGCTCACCGGTGGTCGTGACCACCTCGGCCGACTGCGGATACGTGTGCCACGTCTGCCAGACGATGTCGTCGCCGCGCGCCGACGCGATCGCCGCGGTCACCGCGAGGGGCTGTCCGGGGAACTCGCCGAGGAGAGCCGGGAGGCCCGCGGAGCGGTGGGCGGCCGTCCGATCGCGCAGGTCGCCGACGACCTCGGCGAGGCGTTCGGCGTCGCAGTGCTCGACCGACGACGTGAACGAGTACGACTCGTCGCTGACCGAACCGGGCAGCGGCCGGTCCAGACCCGGCAGGCAGGCGACGGTTTCGCAGATCTGCCGGTCTCCGTCGTCGACGAGGATCTGGTGGCTCGCTCCGAGCAGTCGCAGTGACACCGTCCCCGATTCGAACCGATGGTCGCAGCGCGCCAGGGGTTCGCGGATGGCGGCGGACAGGGAGAAGGCGAGTTGTCGAGCACTCGTGTCGGCGTAGGCGACGTCCAGGCGGACGTGACCGGCCGCAATGCCGGGCGCCGTCACGAACCCGGCGTGGGGTTGGTGGGATAGATGCGATATTCGCTGCGTGCGATCACCTCGCCTCGCGCGCACTCCCAGCCCGAGCCGAAGTCCTCGAAGGACAGCCGTTCGTCGCCGGCCTCGTAGTCGTGGTAGCGCATCGATCCGCGGCCGCCCAGCCCGGTGGTGCCGGTGGAGGCGAAGTCCGCCGAACCCGCTTCGTCGGAGTGGTAGCGGCGGCCGTCGAGCTCGACGGCGTCGGGGCCCGGGCTCACCGTGACGCCCTTGCACTCATGCCACAGCACGACCTCGAGGTCCGGATCGTCCTCGACCGAGATCCAGGCCTTGCGGCCGGTTCCGGTGTCGAGAAAGTTCTCGGTCCATTCGAAGCCGCTCTGCGACAGCCGCAGCGTCCCGCGGACCGCGAACGTCTCACCGCGCAGTTCGACGAGATCACCGGGCTTGAGCTGCCGCGGATCTCCGCGCACGGCGTCGTCGTCGGCGGTCGAGAACGGGTCGCGCGGGCCGTAGGCGCGGTCGCGCAGCGCGTCGGCATCCGCCTTCTGCGCCTTGCGATCGCTCAGGAATCTGAAGACGACCACAACCGCGATGATCAGCAGCAGGGCAACGATGATGATCAGCAAGATCTCCACGCCGCCGACCATACTGCCCTTGCGACGACACCGACATAGCGGACGTGAATGACAGCAACGGTGGTACCGGCGGGCAGGAGTTGCACGCCGGTACCACCGTGAGGAGCGTCAGCGCACGTCGCCGCTGATGAACTCGGTGGTGAACAGCTGGTCCGCCGGGAGCTGCGTCGGCAGATCCGCGCCGCCGTCGTTCAGGATCGGCACCAGATCGGCGACGATCGACTGTGCTTTCGCCGGGTCGTAGCTGCCCCACACGCCGTCGGCACCGGTACCGATGACGCCCTCGTCCTTCAGCATCTGTGCGGAGTACTGCGCCTCACCCTCGGTGTACGGGCTGAAGCTGGTGTCCTGCGAGACCCAATCGACGATGGTGGTGTTGATCGCGTCCGGGGCGGCGACATAGTCCTTGCCGGTCTGCTGGATCATCGGAACCAGCTTCTGCAGGCAGGGCGTCATCTCGTCGAGGCGGTCGGCGCGCACCGAGAGGTTGGATGCGTACACGTCATAGCCGGCGTCCTTGACCATCTCGTAGGCGATCGGCTTGTTCCACGACGGGGTCTCGTTCTCGTAGGTGTAGGGCTCGGAGTTGGCGAAACCCTGCTGCGCGATGCTCGGGTCGCCGACGAAGCGGGCCGGCGCGCCGTCGTAGCTCCGGTCGAGCTGGCTTTCCTTGAGCAGGCCCTTGGCAACCAACCACTGCGGGAAGATCTGATCCTTGCTGACCACCACGGTCTCGTCCGTCTGGCCGATGTCGGCGATGGTCTGCTGATCGGGATGCGTCTCGGGATCCCACATCAGGATGGACGGGTTGTACTGCAGCAGCGGGGTCACCCCGACCACTCGCTGGTCCTTGGCGGCCGCGATGAGCTGATCGCCGTGGACAAGACCGAGGTCGATCGAGTCGTCGGCGTACATCGCCGACGGCACCGACTGGAAGCCGATCGCGGGGCCGCCGGCGCGCAGCGTGATGTCGATGCCGGTGTCCATTCCGTCGAAGGCGAGGGGGCCCGTCACCGACTTGGCGTCGCCGTCGACGCTGTATCCCGGACCGAGCAGTCCGATCACCCCTGCCATGTCCGACTGTGGTTGCCACTGCAGCTGCACCACGAGGTCTGACGGGCACACGTCGGCGAGCGCGGATTCGGCGGGAGCCGGCGGCAGGCTCGAGGCGGCGGCCGTGTCGCTGTCCGAGTCGCTGCCGCATCCGGCCAGCGCAGCGGCGCAGAGTGCGGCGGTCGCGACCGCGAGGGCGCGCGTGCTGCGCGCGGCGAACGGTGTACGTCTGGTCATCGAATCTCCTGTGGGGCCGTGCCGGAATCGTCGCTTTGTGCGATCTACATGTAAAGCTAAGAGCAGTCGGGGCTAGATGCCAACCGGTTGCATGTAGTCGCCGTGTGCAGCATCGGGGTCGCTGTCGCGCGAATATCTTGCTCTAAGTGCACGAATTGGCTTGACCGGCGCAGATTCCCTGCATGTTCTGTCATCCAGAGTTAACACAGCGACACCGGTGCGAAATACATGTAACGAAGTATGGAGGCCAGCGGATGGGTCGCCATCTACATGTACTTCCGACGACTGGATTGCTCATGAGCCTCTTCGACACCATGAACGACGCCGACGCGCGTCACCTCACCAAGGGCATCGTCATCTCGGCGTCCGGCGTGACCAAGCAGTTCGGGTCGGGCACCCGGGCTCTCGACGGTATCGACATCGACATCGCCGACGGCGACTTCGTCGCGGTCGTGGGTCCGTCGGGATGCGGAAAGTCCACGCTCCTGCGGATGGCCGCCGGCCTGGAGACGCCGACCGACGGCAGCGTCGCACTCGCCACCGACTCGGTCGGCTTCATCTTCCAGGAGCCGACACTGTTGCCCTGGCGGTCGGTGCGCGCCAACGTCGAACTCTGTGCCGAGATCGCCCGCCTGCCGAAGGCGGAACGTCGCGCCCGGGCGCAGCGCGCGATCGACGCGGTCGGGTTGAGCGGATTCGAGAAGCAGCTGCCGCGCATGCTGTCGGGCGGCATGAAGATGCGCGCCTCGCTGGCCCGGACGCTGACCTCCGAACCGCAGGTGATGTTGCTCGACGAGCCGTTCGGTGCGCTCGACGAGATGACGCGCCTCGACATGCAACTCGAGTTGCAGCGGCTCTACGCCGACCGACGCTTCACCGCCATGTTCATCACCCACTCCGTGTCGGAGGCCGTGTTCCTGGCCAATCGGGTGATCGTGATGTCCGCACGACCCGGCCGCATCGTCGCCGACATCCGAATCGACTTTCCCTATCCGCGAAATGCCGATCTCCGCTACGACACCCGGTTCACCGAACACGTCGCCGAGATCTCCGAGACCCTGCGAGGCGCACGATGACCACGACCGCACCGTCGACCCCGATGAGCACCACGACTGACCCGACAACGACCGGTGGCCAGATGCCCGGCACCCCTGTCGCCGAATCCGCACGCGGCAGGAGGGTTCTCAAAGCCGTTGTGCGCTACGGCCTGCCGCCGGCACTCTCATTCGCCGCCGCGATCGGACTCTGGTACTGCGTCAGCTACCTGATCCTCAGCCCGGAGCGGCGCTTCCTCTTGCCGCCGCCGCACGAGGTGCTGACCAACTCGCTGCTCGATCCCGACCATGTCGGACCGATGATCGACGCGCTGTGGGTGACCGCGAAGGTCAGCTTCGTGGGCTTCCTGTTCGCCGCGCTGATCGGCGTGACCATCGGTGTGGTGATGAGCCGGGGGTCCTTCCTCGAACGTGCCATCTACCCCTGGGCGGTTGTGCTGCAGGTGATCCCGGTGCTGGCGATCGTCCCGCTGATCGGCCTGTGGTTCGGCTACGGGATGGTCGCCCGGACGATCGTCTGCGTCATCATCGCGATCTTCCCGATCATCGCCAACACCCACTTCGGCATGGTGTCGGTCGACAAGGGTGCGCATGAGCTCTTCACGCTGACGAAGGCCTCGACTGCGCAGCGGCTCGCGAAACTCGAGTTCCCGTCGGCACTTCCGTCGATGATGACCGGATTCCGGACCGCATCCGGACTCGTCGTGGTCGGCGCGATCATCGGCGACATGTTCTTCGCGAAGGGCGAGCCCGGCATCGGCACCCTCCTGGACATCTACCGGGCGCGCCTGCAGTCCGACGACCTCATCGCCGCGATCGTGCTCGCGTCCGTCTTCGGGATCGTGGTATTCGGAATCTTCAGCGTGCTCAACGCTTTCGTGAACCGGCGGCGGTGAGGTCTCGATACGTTTCTCGCCTAGCGGCTCGAAACTACTCGACCAGCGGAGGTGGCAATCTCCCGCTGATCGAGTAGGTGACGAGCGGCAGCGAGGAGCCGTATCCGCCGGGCTGAGCTTGTCGAAGTCGAGATCGCTCAGTCCACCCGCCACCAACTACCAAGGAGCACAACATGTTCACCGTCCCCACCATCGACATCTCGCCATACCTGGACCCGAGCAGCACCCCGGCCGACCGCGCTCCCGTCGCCCGAGCGCTCGACGAGGCATGCAGCACTGTCGGATTCATCCAGGTGGTCGGGCACGGCGTCGACGACACCACCATCGACGGCCTCAAGACGGCCCTCGACGAGTTCTACGCCCTGCCTCTCGACGTCAAGAAGCGCTACACCCGGCCCGGCGAGAACCGGGGCTACAGCCCACCCAAGAGCGAGTCACTCAGCATGAGTCTCGGTGTGGCGGCGGCGAATCAGATGAACGACTTCTACGAGGCGTTCACCGTCGGTTCGGAGCGGTCCTGGTTCGCCGACTCCGGGTTGCCGGAGTCGAGCTACGCGAGCAACACGTGGCCGGACGCCGCGCCGGGCTTCCGTCCGGCCGTCGAGGCCTGGTTCGATGCCGTCCGCTCGGTGTCGCGGGTGTTGCTCACCGCCTGCACCGATGCGCTCGGCCTGCCGGCCGGCTACTTCGACGACATGACCGACCACTCGATCGACGCATTGAAGATGAACAACTACACGCTGCCGGAAGGGGAGATCGAGCTGGCGGGTGAACTCACCGGCATGGGCGCGCACACGGACTTCGGCATCCTCACCGTCCTGTGGGCCGACCAGGTGCCCGGTCTGCAGGTCCTCGACGTCGACGGCGTCTGGCACGACGTGCAGCCCGCCGACGGTGCCCTTCTCGTCAACCTCGGCGACGCGATGGCCCGCTGGACCAACGACCGTTGGCGCTCCACTGTCCACCGGGTGGATCCGCCCGTGGTGGACGGCCGCATCATCCGTCGCCGGTCGGCGGCCTTCTTCTTCGACGGCAACCACGACGCGCTCATCGAGACCCTGCCCGGTTGCGCGAGCGCCGAGCGCCCCGGATACCCACCCATCACCGTGGCGGAGAACATCGACGCCAAACTCGCCGGGATGAAGGCGGGGGTGGCCCCGGAGTTCGCTGAACGCGAAGCCCAGCGCGTGAAGGCGGCACTGTGACCCGGCGACGGGTCAGAATGGGTGGATCATGAGCATCTCCGACAGCCTCCAGTCGCTGCGCGCGTCCGGTTCCGACGGTGCCCTGCTCACCGAGGCGGTCCTGCGGCAGCTTCGCGACGAGATCTTCGCGGGGACGCTGGAGTCGGGGACGTCGCTCTCCGTACCCGGACTGGCCGCGCGCCTGGAGGTGTCCCGTAGCCCCGTACGGGAGGCGGTGCAGCAACTCGTGGTCGACGGGCTGGCGGTCTATACGCCGCGCGCCGGAGCGAAGGTCGCCCACCTCGACGACGAGATGCTGCGTCATGTCTTCCAGGTCCGCGAAGTCCTCGACGGGCTCGCGGCGCGAGAGGCCACCACCCGCGTCACCCTCGCCGACCTGGCGGAACTCTGGGAGCGGGTGCGTGAGCAGGAGGCGTACCTCGAGACCTCCGCCGATCATCGGCGCGACGCCGACCTCGACCTCGACTTCCACACCGCGGTACGGGCACATTCGGGCAACAAACCGCTGTGTGACGCGCTGTTCCGGCTGGACACGCAGTCGCACCTCTATCGCTCGGACATGTGGAGCCACGACGTCAACCGCAGGCTCGCCGTCGCCGAGCACCGCCGGATCGTCGCGGCCCTGGAGGCCGGTGACGCGGACGAGGCCGAGCGCGCGGCGAAGGCCCACGCCGCCGGTGTGCTGGTGCGGTTGCTGAGGAAGTGACCACACCTTGCACTCGCCCCTGGTGAGTGCTAAAAACGACCTTGGCACTCGCAAGCTGTGAGTGCCAGGTCGGGACGGTGAGACCGGTACCGAATGACACACCGGTCGTCCGTCGCGGGCACCGAGTCCGGCCATAGATACCTGGTGTCACCCCCTATCGGAGGATCACTTACCCATGGCCAAGCAAATCGCGTTCGACGAAGAGGCCCGCCGCGGTCTCGAGCGTGGCCTCAACAGCCTCGCCGACGCAGTAAAGGTGACGTTGGGACCCAAGGGTCGCAACGTCGTTCTGGAGAAGAAGTGGGGCGCCCCCACGATCACCAATGACGGTGTGTCCATCGCCAAGGAGATCGAGCTCGAGGACCCCTACGAGAAGATCGGCGCCGAGCTCGTCAAGGAAGTCGCCAAGAAGACCGACGACGTCGCGGGCGACGGCACCACTACCGCCACCGTTCTGGCTCAGGCGCTCGTCCGCGAGGGCCTGCGCAACGTCGCTGCCGGCGCCAACCCGATGGGTCTGAAGCGCGGCATCGAGAAGGCCACCGAGGCCGTCACCGAGGCCCTCCTGAAGAGCGCCAAGGAGGTCGAGACCAAGGAGCAGATCGCTGCCACCGCGGGCATCTCGGCCGGCGACCCGTCCATCGGCGAGCTCATCGCCGAGGCCATGGACAAGGTCGGCAAGGAAGGCGTCATCACGGTCGAGGAGGCTCAGACCTTCGGCCTGCAGCTCGAGCTCACCGAGGGCATGCGCTTCGACAAGGGCTACATCTCGGGCTACTTCGTGACCGACGCCGATCGTCAGGAAGCGGTCCTCGAGGACCCGTACATCCTGCTCGTGTCGGGCAAGGTCTCGACCGTCAAGGATCTGCTGCCGCTGCTGGAGAAGGTCATCCAGGCCGGCAAGCCGCTGCTGATCATCGCCGAGGACGTCGAGGGCGAAGCCCTGTCGACCCTGGTCGTCAACAAGATCCGCGGCACCTTCAAGTCCGTCGCCGTCAAGGCCCCGGGCTTCGGTGACCGTCGCAAGGCCATGCTGGCCGACATCGCCATCCTCACCGGTGGCGAGGTCATCAGCGAAGAGGTCGGCCTCTCGCTGGAGAGCGCCGGCATCGAGCTGCTCGGCACCGCCCGCAAGGTCGTCGTGACCAAGGACGAGACCACCATCGTCGACGGCTCGGGTGATGCCGACGCCATCGCCGGTCGCGTGGCGCAGATCCGCAGCGAGATCGAGAACAGCGACTCCGACTACGACCGTGAGAAGCTGCAGGAGCGCCTGGCCAAGCTGGCCGGCGGTGTTGCGGTCATCAAGGCGGGCGCGGCCACCGAGGTCGAGCTCAAGGAGCGCAAGCACCGCATCGAGGACGCCGTCCGCAACGCGAAGGCTGCCGTCGAAGAGGGCATCGTCGCCGGCGGTGGCGTGGCCCTGCTGCAGTCCGAGCCGGCCATCGAGGGGCTCACGCTCTCCGGTGACGAGGCCACTGGCGCCAACATCGTCAAGGTTGCGCTGTCGGCCCCGGCCAAGCAGATCGCGATCAACGCGGGCCTCGAGCCCGGTGTCGTCGCCGACAAGATCCTCAACTCCAAGCTGGGCACCGGCCTCAACGCCGCCACCGGCGAGTACGAGGACCTGCTCAAGGCCGGCATCAACGACCCGGTGAAGGTCACCCGCTCGGCGCTGCAGAACGCAGCCTCGATCGCGGCTCTGTTCCTCACCACCGAGGCCGTCGTCGCCGACAAGCCGGAGAAGAACCCGGCCCCGGCCATGCCGGGTGGCGACGAGATGGGCGGAATGGGCTTCTGATCCAGAAACCCAGGCTTCGCCTTTCGTGAACCAACTGGACCCGGTCACCATCAGGTGGCCGGGTTCAGTGCTGTTCGGGGCCTCCCGGTTCAGGCCGCACGGTGACATCCCCGCGCACCCCGCGGTTCGCCATCTCCAGGTCCTGCTTGCGATTGTCGCAATTCGGACACGCGTACCAGATTCCGCTGCTACGTTCTCCCTGTGATCAGTCCGACATCAGCGGTTCCTGTTCTCAACGCCCACAATCTGATTCGCGGCATACTCGTCGTACTCCTGACTTCGCTCGGAGTGGTGGCGGGCAACGACCGCGCGGCCGGAGCGCCGTCGACCGGACCAACGCCGGTGGCGGCCGGCAAGTGCCCCGCGAGCGCGGCGGACACACACGGATGGGGGAGCCCCGCGCGATCCGACGACTTCACCGGTTCTGCGTCGTTGAACAACTGGCACCTCTACGACGGTCCCGGACACGACGGCAACGGCCGTCGCACACCCGATGCGGTGTCGGTCTCGGGCGGTGACCTGGTCATCCGTTCCGACCTGCGCGGAAACTCGGGTGGACTCACACCACGATGGGTCGGCCAGAAATACGGACGCTGGGAGATCTGTGCGCGCTCCACGATGGCGGCGTCCACCTGGCACCCGGTGGCCCTGCTGTGGCCGGTCGCCGAGGACTGGCCGGTCGGCGGCGAGATCGACTTCATGGAGATCTCGGATCCGTGGCGTCAGCGCGTCGAGTACAACCTGCACTACGGCGCGGCCAACCATGTCGAACAGCACGTGACCAGGGTCAACGCCACCCGCTGGCACAGCTGGGCCGTAGAGTGGACCCCGCAACGGATCGCGGTCTACCGGGACGGGCAGCGCTGGGCGACCAGCACCGACACCCGACGGCTCCCACCCCGACCGATGCGTCTGGCCCTCCAACTCGACCACTTCGGCGGCCCCACCTTCCCGACGGGAGCCATGTTCGTCGACTGGGTGAACGTCTACGGTCTGTGATGTCGATACGCTCGAGTGCGTCGCATCGGACACGTTCTGCCACGATGAACCCATGACCGAACGCAGCGTCGACCGCCTCGAACTCACCACCGTCGCCAATTTCCGGGACGTCGGCGGGGTCGAAACCGCCGACGGGCGGCGGGTGGCGATCGGTCGGGTGTTCCGATCGGCCGCGCTGCACGACGCGTCTGACGCCGACCGCGCATTCCTCTCGGGGCTCGGTATCCGCACCGTCTTCGACCTGCGTTCGGTGGCGGAGACCGATGCCGAGCCCGACCCGACGATCGACGGAGCCGTCGGCGTGCACCTCGACGTACTCGCCGACGCCGAGTCGGTGAGCGCCCCCGCCAATCTGGACAAGGTGCTGTCCGATCCGGAGACGGTTGCCGCGGCCAACGAGAAGCTCGCCGACGGCAGTGGCGTCGAGCACATGTACGGCGCGTACCGCGATCTCGTGAACCTGCCCAGCGCACAGAAGTCCTACCAGGGGCTGTTCACCCAATTGCTCGACGGCGCTGCGCCCGCGCTCTTCCACTGCACCGCCGGGAAGGACCGGACCGGTTGGGCGGCAGCGTCTTTCCTGACGATCCTGGGCGTCGACCGCGACGCCGTCTACGCCGATTACCTGCTCACCAACGACATGTTCCTGCCCGCGATCGGGCACGTGTTCGACGGATTCGAGGCCGCAGGCGGCAATCCCGACCTGCTCCGTCCGCTGCTCGGGGTACAGGCGGCGTATCTCGACGCCGCATTCGCCGAGGTCGACGATCGCTTCGGGACGTTCGAGAACTACTTCGCCGAGGGATTGGGCATCGATGCCGACGGGCAGCGAGCCCTCCGCGACAAATACCTCGACGCGGGCCAGTAGCCGGCACGAACAGTCTCGAGCCCCGGCTTCCTGCCCAATGACCTGCGACGATGCCATAGCGGCCGTACGATTTGTCGTGTGACATCCGCATCGGGCGGCTCCGCACATCCGGCCAGGGGCTCGTCGCTCGTGCGTGCCTTCGTCAACTCGCCGCTGTCCGGGTTGGCGCCGTGGATTCTGATGGCGGTGCTGAGCGGGCCGGGCCGATTCGAGGAATCGGTCTCGGCGGCACTCGGTCTGGCGTTGCTCGTCCTCTTCGCGAGTTGGCGTCTGGGCAACTCGATCAAGCTGCTCGAGTGGTTCGACGTCGCGTTCTTCGCGGTCCTGTGCGGGATCGGGCTGTTCGCGTCGCCGTCCATGATCACCTGGCTCGAGCTCTGGGCCGGAGAGATCGTCAATCTCGCGCTGGTCTCGTTCGCGCTCGGTTCGGTCCTGATCCGGCGGCCGTTCACCCTTGAGTACGCCAAGGAGCAGACGCCCGAAGAGTTCTGGGATTCACCGATCTTCATCCGGACCAACTACGTGATCACGTGTGCGTGGGTGGCCGCGTTCGGCGTATCGGCCATCGCCGGACTCATCGGCGATGCGGTGCTCGGCACCTCGGACAACTTCTGGCTCGGATGGATCATCCCGATCGGCGCCACGGTGTTCGCGATCGCGTTCACCGAGTTCTATCCCGACTATGGTCCGCCCAGGGCGATGCAGCAGATGGGCCTCGACACCGACCCGCCTGTATCGATTGCCCGGCTCTTCGATTGGGTGCCGGTCTTTGTGCTCATCGTCGGGATCGCCGGTCTGGTCACCGATGCCACGACCAACGTGCTCGGGTGGATTCTCGTCGTGGTGGGTGCGGTCGGAATCCGGTTGATGCACAGGTTCTTCCCCGATGCGAAGAAGTCAGGGACCGGCGACGACGGGGCATCGGCCCCAGACGTCCCCGCCCGCCCCTGACTCACGCCCGGTCAGCGGAACACGATGCACGTGGTGGTGCCGTGCGCGACGAGCTTGCCGTCGTCGGAGAACACCTTGCCCTCGGCGGTCGCGGTGCGTCCGCCGACGTGGATGACATTTCCGGTCGCGGTCAGGTCGCCCGCATCGGTCGCCACCGAGCGGATGTAGTTGATCTTCAACTCCAGCGTCGTGTACCCGACCCCGGCGGGCAGGGTGGTGTGGACTGCGCAACCCATCACCGAGTCGAGCAGCGTCGCGCAGATCCCGCCGTGCACGGTGCCGAGCGGGTTGGCGAAGTCGGCCTGCGGGGTGACGGCGAACGTCACCGACCCTTCATCGATCTCCTTCGGCGTCATGCCGAGTAGTCGGCCGATGCTGGGTCGCGAGTCCCGATTCGGGTCGTTCATCCACGCGCGGAGAAGGTCGAGTCCGGACATGGAAAGGGGATCGACGGGGGAGGGGGAATCTGCGGCGGGGGATTCGACCGAAGTCTGCGGTGAGGTCGTCATGATTATGTATGGTTGCATAGAAGCCTGGGAATATGAAGGTCTGCATAGAACTGTGGCCGTGAACACTCGGCCGGGCTTTGCGAACGCGAGGAGTGAGCGATGACATCGGACCCGACGTCGGTGGCGTCCGGGACAGCTGCCAACCGGGGCCCGCGGGACCGGATGGTGGTGCATGCCGCCGATCTGATCGGTCGTGACGGTGTCGCGGCCACCTCGATCGGAGACGTCATCGCGGCGAGCTCCGCGCCGCGCGGCTCGATCTATCACCACTTCCCGGGCGGCAAGACGCAACTGATGATCGAGGCGGTCCGGTACGGCGGCGACTTCATCTCGCACCGCATCAGCCGGGAGAGCTCGGCCACGCCGGCCGGGGCCGTCGCCGAAATCGGTGATGTGTGGCGTCGCATGCTGGTCAACACCGACTTCGAATTCGGTTGTCCGGTGCTGGCAGGTGGACTGGCGCGCCGATCGGAGCCCGAGGTCGCCGACGAGGCGGACGGCATCTTCGCGCGATGGACCGGGCTCATCTCGACCCGTCTGGTCCACGAGGGTGTGGAGATCGACCGGGCGGATTCGCTGGCGCAGTTGATCATCGCGGCCATCGAGGGCGCCGTCGGGCTCTGCCAGACCCGACGCAGCGTCGAACCGCTCGACCGCGTGATCGCCGAACTCGCCCGCCTCTGCGATTCGGCCGCCGCCGCGAGCGCAGGCCCGGCGTGACCGCCACCACACCGATCGAGTAGGTTCTTTCCCCAAAGCACGGGGCGTTTCGCGGTCCGACCGCGTCGACGCCGGGGTGAACGGGGAGGTTGAGGTCATGGCGCCGGTGTACCGGCAGATCCTGGGCTCGGATTTCGACCGGCTGCATCCCAACGTGGCGTGGCGGTACAGCATCGATTCGACATCGGGGGTGGCGCAGGTCGGCACGGGGATCTACGAGTCGGTCTACGTGACGTCCGCCCTGCCGCCGCCGTTCTTCTGGCATTACGCCAAGCGCAACGCGCTGCCGCCGAAGACGAGCCGGATGGTTCCCTTCACTCAGGGCCACTATTGCTACGTCGACGAGTTGGGGCGAGAGTGTCTCGCGGTGTTGCGCGCCTTCGAGTACACCAACGGCACCCGCAATCTGAACTCGCTGCTGGTGTCTGGCCGTGAGGGTCTCGTCGACTACTTCGGCGACGGGCCCGAACTCCTCTATCCGATCGAGCCGTCGGTGACCCGAGCGGGCGAACTGCTGCTCGAGAGCGGGCCGATGCGATGGTTGCGCGGACCCAAGCTCGGCATGAAGGGCATGTTCGCCACGCAGATGAAGTACATCGAGGGCTGGGACGAGTCGCGGCAGCGGTTCCGGTGCGACGCAACCGTACGCAACCCGGTGATCGGTGAGATCCTGCATTTCCGCGGCTGGTTCACCGCCGCCGATCAGCCGTGCACATTGCGTGACATACCCGATGAGGCCTGGCCATTGGAACTCGTCGACCGCGAGCATTGACCGTCCGCCGAAGCGTTCCGGTTCCACCCATCGAGGAATCGGGCGGAGGGTAGGTTCTTCCCATGGCTGTCTCCGCGAAAACCGAGTTCGATGTCGCCGCGCCCCCGTCCGTCGTGATGGAGGTGCTGATGGATGTGGCGTCCCTGCCGGAATGGTCGGGCCCGCACAAGGAAGCGGAGGTCCTCAGCGAGCACGATGACGGAGCGCCCCAGAAGGTTCGGGTGGTGGTGACCGCAGCCGGTATCTCCGACGAACAGACACTCGCCTACACGTGGACCGAGAACTCGTGCACCTGGGATCTCATCGAGGCGAATCAGCTGAGCGAACAGCATGGCGTCTACGTCGTCACGCCCACCGACGACGGCTCGCACGTGGAGTTCACCCTCGAGGTCGAGCTGAAGATCAAGATGCCCGGCCTGATCGTCAAACGCGCACAGAAGATGGCCGTCGACACCGCGCGTAAAGGACTGACCGCCGAGGTCGAGCGGCGCGCCGCGGGCTGAGTCCCACCCGCATTTCGCAGTGGTCGGGGAAGTCCACCCCGACCGCGGGTGACACCGCGCGATGAGTACGCTGATCTCACGCGCCGGATCGGTGTGTTCGGGTGGCGATCGAGGAGTCGAATACTATGCGTGTCAACAAACTTGGGGCTCGGGCCGCAGTGCTCGTATTCGGCGGGGCGGCGTGTGTCGCATTGGTCGGAATCGGTGGCGGCAACGCGTCGGCGAACACCTGTTCCGCCAACGACGGCCGGCAGATCGAACGCACCATCGCCAACGGTGGCTGCGGCGCGAAGGCCGGCCCCGGTAGCTCCGCATTCGCCGAGGACTCCAGCAACGCCGGCACCGCCGTCGCCGTCGCCGACAAGGGTGGCAACGCGACCGCGCGCAATCTGCAGCCGGGTTCGAGCGCACTCGCCGGGGCGACCACCCGCGGCACCGCGTTCTCGGTGACGACGGGTCCGCGTGCGCTGTCGGTGGCCCAGGCCCGCAACGGCGGTGTCACCGTCGCCGTCGGTGGATGGGGCGGACAGGCCATCGCCGGGCCCGACGGCGCCATCTGCCAGGGCGGCTTCGCCACCGCGTTCGACAGCACGACCGGCAAGGCGTGTCTGCACTCGGGAACGGTCGACCTGCACAACTGACGCCTGCGGACAACCCTCCTGCGCCCGGGGCGACGTCGCCTCGTTCACCTCGTCGCCACACAACGTTGGGGGCATACGCCTATCGTTGAGACGTGACTGAGCTAGAAGACCACGTGATGTCCGCCTCGGCGCAGGTGGGCCCCGACTTCAGTGTTCTCAACGGTCGTGAGGCCCTCCAGCATCTCGTCGACCTGCACGACACCACCCAGTTCACCGTCAACGACGATGACGACGACGATCCCGTGCTGTTGACACTGCCCGAGCGCAACGTCGTCGACACCTGGCGGCAGGACTACCCGTACGAGGAGCGGATGAGTCGCCGCGAGTACGAGGTCACCAAACGCCGGCTGCAGATCGAGTTGCTGAAGCTGCAGAAGTGGTCCAAGCAGACCGGCCAGCGGCATCTGCTCGTGTTCGAGGGCCGCGACGCCGCCGGCAAGGGCGGCACCATCAAACGGTTCAACGAGCACCTCAATCCCCGTGGTGCCCGGACCATCGCGCTGGAGAAGCCGAGCGAGCGCGAGTCCACGGAGTGGTACTTCCAGCGCTACGTGCAGCACCTGCCTGCGGCCGGCGAGATGGTCTTCTTCGACCGGTCCTGGTACAACCGGGCGGGAGTCGAGCGCGTCATGGGTTTCTGCACGCAGGAGCAGTACACCCAGTTCATCAAGCAGGTGCCCGCGTTCGAGCGGATGCTCGTCGACGACGGCATCAACCTGGTGAAGTTCTGGTTCTCGGTGACCCCCCTCGAGCAGCGCACCCGATTCGCCATCCGCCAGATCGACCCGGTACGGCAATGGAAGCTCTCGCCGATGGATCTCGCGTCGCTGGACAAGTGGGACGCCTACACCGAGGCGAAAGAGGCGATGTTCGCAGCCACCGACACCGACCACGCGCCGTGGACCGTGGTGAAGAGCAACGACAAGAAACGGGCCCGTGTCAACGCGATGCGCCACGTGCTGAGTCTGTTCGACTACGAGGGCAAGAACACCGAACTCGTCGGCGCCCCAGACCCGTTGCTGGTCGGACGCGCCCGCAACCTGGTCGGGGAATAGTCGCCGACGGATCGACGAGCATCCTGGGTAGCCTCGTGCTGTGCGGACATTCTTCAGTGGCCTCCTGACCGTCGTGGCGATGGTGGCGATCGTGCTCGCCTTCCCCTCGTTGTGGGTGAAGGAGCGTCTCGTCGATTCGGAAGGCTTCGTCACGACCATCACGCCGATGGCGCAGAACGAGCAGGTCCAGGACTACCTGGCTTCCCAGATCGCCGAGGAGGCCGCCGAACAGGTCGGCATTCCGGCGACGTCCGCGGTGGTCGAGCCCGCCGCCCGCGCGTACACGCACAGCGACCAGTTCGAAGCCGACTTCGTCGACGTGGTGTCGCAGCAGCACGCGTTCCTGTTCGACCAGGCTCCCGCCGGATCGGACACGACGACGATGCAGCTCGACATCACCGACATGGTGAACCGGGTCATCGAACAGACCGGGGTGGATGCGCGCGTATCCGGCCCGATTCTGGTGCCGCTGTCCGGAAGCAGCGGGTCGGGGCTCGAGGCGGGCAGGTATCACGAGGTGGGCCAACAGATCACCGCGATGGCATATCTGTCGTTGGTGGTCGCCGTCGTCGCCGGCCTGTTGGCGCTGCTGATCGCCCGGCGACGATCGACGGTGCTGGCGTGGCTCGGCGTGGGTGTCGTCGCGTCGGCGGTGTTCGCGTGGGCCGTGGCCATGTTCTTCGCCGATCGCGCCAAGGACGAGGTCGAGGCCGCCGAAGAGGGCGGAAGAGAGGTGTCGGCGGTCATCATCGACGGCGCGGCAACCGATCTGCAGGATCTGGCCTTGATCGTCGGCGCGGTCGGTTGCGGTGTCGTGGTGCTGGGGATCGTCGGGCGACTCGTGGTCGGTCGGCGGTAGTTCAGGTCGTCCGCCTGTTCTCGAAACTGGGGGTGACGCGTTGTTCGTCGAACGGGCAAGGGTGGGTGCTCGGGACGCGCCGATCGGCGGATCCTGGATGAAGGATGTGCCGTCGATCGCGGCGATCATCGATGGCGCCACATTGGAGTTCGGTTCGCCCATCACCTTCGTGGTGGGCGAGAACGGTTCCGGCAAATCGACGGTGGTCGAGGCGATCGGCGAGCAATTCGGACTCGACCCGCGCGGTGGCAGAGCCGGGATCACCGGCGGAAACCGAGATCTGCCCAAGAGTCCGCTGGGCGAGTTACTGACATTGGACCTGACATGGGCGGGGCAGAGTATGCGCCGCGCACCTCGGGAGGATCGGCAGGGCTTCTTCTTTCGCGCCGAGACCGTCATCGAGATGAACAGCCGTTTCACGGGAGTGCCGGGATACTGGGACGTCGATGTGGAACAGCAGAGCCATGGCGAGGGATTCATGCATATCCTGGAAACCATGCTGACCCGGGCCGGGTTGTACATCTTCGATGAACCGGAGACCGCATTCTCGTTTACCTCGACTCTGCGGTTCCTCGCGATTCTCACCGAACTCGCCGAGCACGGGTCCCAGGTCATCTGCGCCACGCATTCGCCGCTCCTCACCGCGACGCCGGGCTCGACCATCATCGAGATGACCGACGACGGACCGACTCTCGTTGACTGGCAAGATCTTTCCCTCGTACGTCACTGGCGCCGTTTCCTCGATGAACCGAACAGCTATCTGCGACATCTGTGACGCTTGGTGTTGGTCGCCTAGCTTGAAGCCGCGTTCTCTGCCGTTGGTCGAGTAGCTTCGAGCCGCACCTTTACCGCTGGTCGAGTAGCTTCGAGCCGCTAGGCGAGAAGTGTATCGAGACCTCGGTACCTCTTGAACCGTTGTGCGCCAATCTTGTCGGTGCCGACCGATACCCTGTTCTCAACGAATCAATGCGGGCATCCACACCGACGTCTTCGATGAATCATTCTTGTCGTACCCGCCCGATACTCTGACATCAGTTCTTCTCCACCGCATTCTCCGCAACCGATGCTCGCGAAAGGCGTTCCGTGTTCTCGTTTTCCGATCGGCCGGCCGATGAGCGGTTGTTGGCGTCGTCGGAGCCTGATGATCTGGTTCCTGGTTTGCGCGATGCGTTGCGGTTGAGTCGGCAGGCCGAGGCGCGGGTGGTGCTGGGGGCGTATCGGTTGGGGCTTTCGACGTACAACGAACGCCTGTTCGGGCAGGGGCCGGGTGGTCGGGTGCGGGCGCGTCAGCATGCCGAGCGTGCTGCGATCTCGGAGATCTCGTTGCGGTTGGGTGTGTCGCGCACGATGGCGGGGAAGTGGTCGCGTCTGGGGGAGATGCTGGGGGAGTTCCCGAAGATCCGTGAGGCGTATCTGGACGGTGATTTCAGCACGCATCGGATGTCGTTGTTGGTGCGGGCGGCTGCGGCGGCGCCGAAGGGTGATCTGCAGGAGCGGTTCGCCGAGGCCGCCGAGGATGCGATCGGGCACAACGACTCTCACGACGATCCCGCGCACGACAAGGATGCCGCCGACGAGGACGTCCTTGATGGGGTAGACCCGACGGCGGATGTTGGTGAGTCGGGCGGGGACGCCGATTCCGATGCCGACGCCACTACCGCCGATGATGTCGACGACGCTCCTGCCGACGATGCCGGTTCGGGCACCGGTGGGGTGTCGGTGACGTTTGAGGATATTGCTCTGGAGTTGGGTCATCGGGCGACGACGGATACGGTGTTGCGTGAGGATCTGGATTCTGCGGTGATCGGTCTGGATCCGGATGGTGCTGCGGAGAACCGTGAGGACATCTCCGAGGTCTACGCGAATGTGGTGCTCAGCAAGGAATCGTTCGGGCACATGAATCTCGAGGCGTGTATCCCGGCGGAGTATGGGGTGTTTCTGCAGGCGCGGATCGCTGCGTTGATCGCCGAGCGGGTGTGTCGGGCCGATGGTCGTCGGGTCGGGCAGCAGCGGGTGATCGCGCTGGCCGAGTTGATCGGTGTGCCGGGTGTCGAACTGCGCTGCGGGTGTGGTGTGGATGGTTGCCGGGCCGGAAAGTCCGACACTCGCAGCGCCGAGATCCGGAGACCCGACCTCGCCACCGAGACAATCGACACCTTGGACACAAGTGTCGCCGATGGCCGGGAAGGGCCAGGGGCCGGCGAACCGACGGCTGCGCCCAGCGAGGACGAGACTTCAAACCCGGTCGTCGAGATCGAGCCAGAAGTCGTGACGCCCCAACCTGTCAACGAGTCCGGTGAAGCCGAACCTACTACGGGCACAGTCGACTTCTCCATCGACGAAGCCGAAGCGGCTGCAGTTGCGGTCGATGAGAGCATCATCGGAGACACCACTGCCGGCGCCAGCATCGTCTACGTCGAACCCGCCGCCGTCAAGCGGATCGGCTACACGCCGCTCACCGATCGTTCACGAGGGCCGCCAAATCGGGCTTTCACGGCTGCCATCGGCGACCGGCGAACGCACCGCGCACTCCGACACGAACCCAGGTGGTTGGCCACACGGCAGGCCGCCTATTCACTCCTGCCCGAGAACCCGCCACAGGAACTCATAGGCCAACGCCGATTTGAATGCTGCCTGCTTGTTGTCCGCGGCTCCGCCGTGCCCACCTTCGATGTTCTCGTAGTACGACACCGAATGGCCGAGTTCCTCCAACCGCGCCACCAGCTTTCGGGCATGACCCGGGTGTACTCGGTCGTCGCGGGTTGACGTGGTGACCAGCAGTTCCGGGTAGGCCGCGTCGGCCCGAAGGTTCTGATAGGGCGAGAACGGTTCCATGAACGCCCACTGCTCGGGATCGTCGGGGTCGCCGTACTCGGCCATCCAGGATGCGCCGGCCAACAGCAGATGAAAGCGCCGCATGTCGATCAACGGGACCTGGCAGACCAGCGCACCGAACAACTCCGGGTAGCGGGTGAGCATCACGCCCATCAGCAGCCCACCATTCGATCCACCCTGCGCACCAAGCTGTTTCGGCGTCGTCAGCCCCTCGGACACCAGGGCCTTGGCGACGCTGGAGAAGTCCTCGTACACCTTGTGGCGTCCCGCTTTCTGCGCCTGGGTGTGCCACGACGGCCCGTACTCGCCGCCACCGCGGATGTTCGCGATGACGTAGATCCCTCCTCGCGCAACCCACCCGCGCCCGGCAATCGCCATGTAGCCCGGGGTCAGCGAGTTCTCGAAACCGCCGTACCCGTAGAGCAGGGTGGGCCCCGACTCGACACCGGCCCGTCGGACAACGAAGTACGGGACAGCGGTCCCGTCGTCCGACGTGGCGAAGCGCTGCTCGGCGACGACGTCGTCGGCATCGAAGAACGCCGGGGACTGCTTGATCACCTCGACCTCGCCACCCGACTGCCCGTACAGCAGGCTCGGTGGCGTGGTGAACGAATCGGCCGACCAGAAGATCTCGTCGCTCTCGTCGGGGTCGGTGTCGAGAACCGAGATGGTCGCCAGCGGCGGCAGACCGGGCGTCTCGAGCGGTTCCCACGTGCCGAGGGTCAGCGTCGTCACCTCGGTGTGCACGTCGTGCAGCGTGGTGAGGATGAGATGAGAAGCGGTGAACGAGTAGTCGGCGAGACTGGTGTGCGCGTCGGGCGTGAACAGGACCGTCGCATCACGGCCGCCGGCCAGATAGTCCGCGTAGTCGAAGACGAGCAGGCTTCCGGTGGGATAGGTGGTGTCGCCGATCGTCCAGTCCGACCGCGGCATCACGATCAGCCAGTCGAGTCGCACTCCCGAATGCGCATCGGTGGGAACGTCGATACGAATCCGCTCACCGTCACGCAACTCGTAGCGTTCGGCGTTGAAGAAATCGGTGGCACGGCTCGCGAAATGTCGCTCGTAGCCGGGGGTGCTGTCGTAGCCGGCTCCCGCGGAGACGTCGTCGACCTCGCCCGCGAACACCTCGACCGCGTCCGCCAGCGGGGTGCCCCGCGACCAGCGCTTCGTGATCCGCGGATACCCGGATGTGGTGAGAGCCGATGATCCGTCCGGCTGCTCACCGAAATCGGTTCCGACATAAACGGTGTCACGGTCGATCCAGCCGATGCTCGACTTGTTCTCGGGCAGCTCGAACCCGTCCGCGACCCAGGAGCGGGTCTCGATGTCGAACTCGCGGATCACCGTCGCGTCGGCGCCACCACGCGACAACGACACCAGCGCATGCCGGTACTCGGGACGCAGTACCGTCGCACCCGCCCACACCCAGTTCTCGTCCTCGGCGGCCGCGAGGGCGTCGACGTCGATCAGCACATCCCAGTCGGGCGAGTCGCTGCGATAAGACTCCAACGTGGTGCGTCGCCACAGGCCCTTGGGGTTGGTCGCATCGCGCCAGAAGTTGTAGAGATACTCGCCGCGACGTCTGACGTAGGGGATGCGATCATCCGTGTCGAGTACCTCCAGCGCCTCGGACTCGAGGGTGCTGAACCTGTCGCCGGACGCCAAATCCGCCACCGTCGGTTCGTTGTGGGCACGCACCCAGTCGAGCGCAGCGTCACCGGTGACGTCTTCGAGCCACACGTAGGGGTCATCCGGTGTGGCATCCGACGCGGTGGATGTCGGCTGTTCGGTACTCATGGATCTCCTCGTTCTCCGACGATCGCATCGTCGCGGCCACCCGTTGTAAGGTCCCGCGAGCCGTCCTCTCGCCAACCTATCGCGGCGATGAGATTCGGGGCGGGCCGAGGTCTACCCCGGTGTGCTGAACGAACGACGACGGGCCGAATCCGCACAACCACCGCGAGGCCGTTCACGGCTCGAGGCCGTATGGCCGATCGTGCACGACGAACGCGCTCGCCTCGCGGCCGACCTCGGCGCTGTTGCGCCGGCCGCGTGGTCGACGCCGTCGCTGTGCCCCGGCTGGGATGTCCATGACGTGGTCGCACACCTCATCGACTCCGCGACCACCACCCGTAGGCGTTTCGTGCGTCGCATGATCGCGGCCCGGTTCGACTTCGACCGCGACAACGACGCCGGTATCCGCGCGCAGCGCCGAGCGGATCCTGCCGCCACGCTCGATGCCCTGCGTGCCGTGGTGTCGTCAACCGACTCGCCCCCGGCGGCCGCGGCTACCCGCCTCGTCGAGGCCTTCGTCCACGGTGAGGACATCCGCCGACCGCTGGGCATCGTCGGTGCCTACCCGACGGACGCCGTCATCGACGCCCTCGACCACCAGCTCGCGACATCGGTCTCCTTTGGCGGCGGCCGACAGCGCGCCCAGGGCACGTGCCTCGTGGTCACCGACGGCGACTATGCCCACGGCGCCGGGCCGGAAGTCCGTGGCCGCGCCATCGACCTGTTGCTCGCCGTCTCCGGCCGACCCGTGCCCGACGGGGCGTTGACGGGGCCCGGGGCTCCCCACCTGCTGGTCGAGTAACCGAGGAGCCCCCAATTCGCTGGTCGAGTAACCGAGGAGCCCCCCTACCGATGGTCGAGTAGCCGAGGAGCCTGCGACGAGGTGTATCGAGACCCGTCGCACCCGCCTACTGCTGGTCGAGTAGCCGAGGAGCTGGCGACGAGGTGTATCGAGACCCACCCACCCGCACCCGCCCGCCCAACCCCCTCGCCCGAACCCGTCCTCGCGACCGACATCGGCCGATAGGCTTGGCGCGGGTCGAACGTCGCCGTGTCGACAGATCGGCACGCTCTGGTGAGGAAGCGGGTACGACTGATGGTCGTCCGAACTCGGTGGGCCGCGGGTGCGCGTGCCATGACGACCGTCTGCGCACTCGGTGTGGTCGCTGCCCTGGCAGCGGGTTGTGCGACGGTGGCCACGGACTCCGAGATGTCGTCGTCCCCGGCGCCGTCGGCATCGGAAGCCGCGGAACCGGCCGATCCCGCCGCCGCCGTCGCACTGCCACTGCCCGACGATGGTCTGAACATCGCGCTCGGCCGACTCGACGGCCTCGTCGATACATTGATGGACTCGACCGGGATACCCGGGATGTCGGTGGCGGTGGTGCACTCCGGCCGGTCCGTGTACGCGAAGGGCTTCGGCGTCGCCGAGGTGGGTACCGGCCGCGAGGTGGGTGCCGACACCGTCTTTCCCCTCGCCTCGGTGTCGAAGCCGATCGGCGCCACGGTCATCGCCAAGCTGGTCACCGACGACGTGGTCGAGTGGAGTACACCGGTCGCCGACAACCTGCCGGGCTTTGCCCTGTCCGATCTCTACGTGACCCAGAACGTCACCATCGGCGACATGTACGCCCACCGGTCCGGGCTGCCCGAGCACGCCGGCGACAAACTGGAGGACATGGGCTACGACCGCGCAGACGTCATCGAACGGCTCCGCTACGTGCCGCTCGATCCGTTCCGAATCTCCTACAACTACACCAACTTCGGTCTCACCGCCGCCGCTGAATCCGCTTCGCGCAAGGCGGGCGAGGACTGGGAAACGCTGTCGGAGAACGCCATCTACGATCCGCTCGGCATGGATCGCACGAGTTCACGATTCCGTGACTTCGAGGCCGAACCCGACCGCGTCGTCGGACACGTCAAGGTCGACGACGAATGGGTGCCCACCCCGGCGCAACGCGACCCTGATGCGCAATCGCCCGCAGGGGGCGTCTCGTCGTCGGTGAACGATCTCGCCCGCTGGCTGTCGATGCTGTTGGCCGACGGCGAGTACGACGGCGAGCAGATCGTCGACGGCGAGGCGCTGATCCCTGCGGTCACCCCCGAGATCATCTCCGCACCATCCACCTCGACCGATGCCCGCGCCGGTTTCTACGGCTACGGGTTCAACTCCACGGTCACCGAAGCCGGGCGAACCCAGTACAGCCACTCCGGTGCGTTCGGCTTGGGCGCTGCGACCAACTTCGTGGCGATACCGTCGGCGGACGTGGCGATCGTCGCACTCAGCAACGCCGCCCCGGTCGGCGCGGTCGAGGCGCTCACCGCGGAGTTCGCCGACCTCGTCCAGTTCGGCGAGATCCGGCAGGACTGGCGGGACCTCTACGGCGAGTTCTTCGCGTCGGAGGGCGAGCCCAGCGGTTCCGTCGTCGGCGAGCAGCCGCCGGCTGATCCCACTGCGCCACAGCCACTCCCGTCATACGTCGGGACCTACCGCAACGACGTGTACGGCCCCGCCGAGGTGCGCGAAGACGGAGACAAACTCATACTCGCCCTCGGGCCCGACGGCGTGACGACGCACGAACTCAGCCATTGGGACGCCGACACGTTCACCTTTACGATGCGTGACGAGAACGCGGAGGCGGGATCGATCTCGACGGTGACATTCGCGGGCGACTCGATGACCATCGAGTACTACGACGACGACTGCAGTGACGGGGTGTTCACGCGCGAATGACGAACCGTCGACGTCGGGCCGCGATCGCGGCACTCGCCGCGCTGATGGCAGTGACCTGCGCAGGTCTCGCCCCGACGCGGGTCTCCGCGTCGCCTGCGACTGCGACGATCCAGAGCGCCTCGAATGCATATGTCTACGGCGCGGCACCGGTGGCCATGGTGCGTACCCGGTCGCAGTTGCTCTGCCCGCGTGGGCCGCTGCGGCCGGCGCCCAACCAGCTGATCAACGTCCCGATCGCGGCGAACCCCCTCATTCGCGTTGTGGTGGCACCCAACTCCGACACCCTGTACACGACAGCCTTTCTCGACCTGCGTGACGGGCCGGTGACGCTGAGCTATCCGAACACCGGTGGCCGCTATCTGGTGCTGCAGCTGCTCGACATGTACACCGACGTCATCGGTAACGTCGGCACCAGGACCACCGGTCCCGGCCCGGCATCGGTCACCGTCGTCCCGCCCGGTTACACCGGGCAGATCCCGGCCGGTTCACAACGGATGCAGTCGACGACCTGGGACGTGTGGCTGCTCGGACGGATCCTGATCGCCGGCGGCGGGTTCCCGATCGCGCAACAGGTTCAGGCGGGTATCGGGCTCACCGTCGGTCCGCGACAAGGTTATCCGGCGGTCGTGCCGCCGCGTCTACGCACGCCCGCGTGCACTGGACGGTCCCCGCAGAACCTGGCCGTCGACGGCCCGGTCTTCTTCGACGAACTCGCCGACGTGCTGGTCGCCAACCCGCCGCCGGCGCGTGACGCCTCCGCGGTGGCCGGCTTGGCGGCAGTCGGCGTGACACCCGGGTCGACCCCGAGCCGGGGACCCACCGCGAACCTCCTTGATAGGGCGATCCCGTTGGGTGAACGGAAGATCCAAGCGGCCGTCGCCGGCAATCTCGCCCGACGGGATTCCTGGAGCAGTCTGGCGACGGCGGGCCACTACGGCACCGACTACGCCACCCGCGCGGCGGTAGCTCGTTGGGGTCTGGGCGCCAACGTGGAGGCCGAGTCGCGGTACTTCCTTGCCGCCACCGACGGCAGCGGTGCACGGCTCGACGGCTCGCGGTCCTATCGCCTGCACCTCCCGGCACGTCGCCCGCTGGTCCCGGTTGACCCCGGCGACGGCGGATGGTGGTCGGTGACGATGTACGACGACGCGAACTTCCTGGTACCCAACCTGATCGGGCGGTACTCGCTCGGCCCGGAGGCGTCCGCGCTGACGCGGAACCCGGACGGTTCGGTGGACATCGTGCTGTCATCCAGGCCACCCGACGACCCGAGACTGCTCCCGAACTGGCTCCCCGCCCCGGCGGGAACATTCCGGTTGATCTTCCGGCAGTACGTTCCGACGTCGACCACGTGGTTTCCGTCGTCGCCGCAGGTTTCGGATCGCTAGACCAGCGCCAACGGGTCGGGCACCTCGCCCTCGCGGATCGGACAGCGGGTGTGCGAGTAGATGGTCGGCATGCACAGGTTGCAGTGCACACACCGCGACGTCGTCGTCGGATCCGCCCGGATGCGAAGCGGGAGATCGGGTTCGCGGAGCAGGGCGCGGCCCATCGCGACGAAGTCGAAGCCTTCTGCGAGAGCCTTGTCCATCGACGTGCGATCGGTGATCCCACCGAGGAGAATCAACGGCAGTCGTACCGCCGCGCGCAGTTGACGCGCGAGGGGCAGCAGGTAGGCGTCGTGATACTCGTAGTGCTTCAGGAAGAACGGCGCCGCCACCTTGAGACCGGTGCGCATCGCGCCACGGAACGCATCTGCGAACTCTTCACGGGGTGGCTCGCCGTGGAACAGGTACATCGGGTTGAGCAGGGAAGAGCCGGCGGTCGGTTCGATCGCGTCGATGTGGCCATCGGATTCGAGTAACTGCGCGACGGCGCAGGCTTCGTCGATGTTGAAGCCGCCGAACCTGCTCCCGTGGCCCGGCCCGGGTCGTCCGACGCCGTCATACATGTTGAGTTTCACCCAGATCGCGGCCTCGTCGCCGACTTCGTCGCGAACGGCAGCGAGGATCTCGCGGGCGAAGCGGGCCCGGTTCACCAGAGATCCGCCGTAGCCGTCCCGACGATGATTCAGCAGCGGCGTCAGAAAGCAACTGATCAGATAGTTGTGGCCGCAGTGGATCTCGAGGCCGTCGAATCCACAGTCGACGGCGATCCGCGCGGCCCGCCGGAAAGTCGCCACCATTGCCGCGATGTCGTCGGCGTCGAGCTTGTGCGTGACCGACATCCCCATCGGCGCCGGTATACGTGACGGCCCCAAGGCTTTCTTCCGGTTCGACACCGAGTTGGCGACCGGGCCCGCATGACCGAGTTGCGCTGCCGCGAGCGCACCCTCGGCGTGGATGGCGTCGGTCAGTTGCCGCAGACCCGGCATCGCCTCCTCGCGCAGCCAGATCTGATTTCGGTCGGTGCGCCCCTCCGGTGCGACGGCACAGTAGGCGACCGTGCTCATCGCGACACCACCCGCGGCCACCTCGCGGTGGAACTCCACGAGGTCGTCGGTGACCAGGGCGTCGGGGGTCGCGCCCTCGAACGTGGCGCACTTGATGAGCCGATTGCGCAGCGTGAGCGGGCCGAGGCGGGCCGGGGTGAACGGGTCTGGACTGATCATCGGGACTCCTCGGGTGCCGGGGCGGTACGAGCCGGTGCCGACAGGCCGGCGACCACGAAGTCGCGCAGCGCGGCGGTGGCAGTCGATGACAGCGGCGAGTCACCGGCGAACTGGTCCAGGATCAGGCCGAAGGTCAGGCCCCACCGGCGGCGCGCATCGTCGGCGTCGAGGTCGTCGACGATCTGCGCGAGCATCTGCGACCACCGATCGAGTCGGAACCACGGCCTCGTCCACTCCGCGTCCGGGTGGGTGGAGACGAACCTGGCCAGCAGGCGCAGGTGCAGGTGGCCGACCGGCTCGGACTGAATGGTCGCGAACGGCTCCAGGATCAGGTCGACGAGGTCGGTCACCTCCGCGGACGTGGCATCGAACCTGTCGAGCAGATCGGCCCAATGCGGCCCCATCCGGTCCTCGAGGAGTGCCACCACCAGCGCGTCCTTGGAGCCGAAGTGATAGTGCACGGCCGCCGGATTGGCTCCGGCCGCAGCGCAGATCGCGCGGACGGAAACCTGCTCGTACCCCTCGGTCAGCAGGAGGGATTCGGCTGCGGTCAGCAGGGCGGTGCGGGTCGTCGCGCTGCGCGTCGATGCGGGCATGGGTCGATGCAAGCACAGATCAATCACTGTTTCAATCACTGATTGAATCGGAGCGACGGGAGCATCCCGCGGATGGCGCGGGTCGATTTCGGTGACGTTGGCGGTGCCGGGTGACGCGGACCGTCGACGACTCGCGGGAGCCGAGCCGACCGGCGTGACAGTTGCCGGAATGCCGGAACCGGCGAAGAAGTTACCTATGAGTACGGGGACGCCGTGCGGCGAAGACACGGCCCGACGTAGGCTGGCAGGCGTGGCTGAACACTTTCAAACAGTAGTACTAGGTGCAGGTCCTGGTGGGTACGTGGCCGCGATCCGGTCCGCCCAGCTGGGCATGAAGACCGCCGTCATCGAGGAGAAGTACTGGGGCGGCGTGTGTCTCAACGTTGGATGCATCCCGTCCAAGGCGCTACTCCGAAATGCCGAGCTGGCGCACATCTTCAACCACCAGGCCAAGACCTTCGGGATGTCGGGTGAGGTCTCCTTCGATTTCGGCACGGCGTTCGACCGCAGCCGCAAGGTGTCGGAGGGGATCGTCAAGGGCGTCCACTTCCTGATGAAGAAGAACAAGATCACCGAGATCGACGGTTACGGCACCTTCAAGGACGCCAAGACCATCACCGTCGGCGACCGTGAGATCACCTTCGACAACGTCATCATCAACACCGGGTCCACCGTCAAGCTGCTGCCCGGCGTCGAACTCTCCGACAACGTCGTCACCTACGAAGACCAGATCCTCACCCGTGAGCTGCCGGAATCGATCGTCATCGTCGGCGCCGGCGCCATCGGCATGGAGTTCGGCTACGTCCTCGCCAACTACGGCGTCGACGTCACCATCATCGAGTTCCTCGACCGTGTGCTGCCCAACGAGGACGCCGACGCGTCGAAGGTCATCGCCAAGGAGTACAAGAAGCTCGGCGTCAAGATCCTCACCTCCACCAAGGTCCAGTCGGTGAAGGACGAGGGCAACAGTGTCACCGTCAGCTACAAGGACGCCAAGGACAAAGACGGTGAGATCACCGTCGACAAGGTCCTCATGTCCGTCGGTTTCGCCCCGCGCGTCGAGGGCTTCGGTCTCGAGAACACCGGCGTCGAGCTGACCGACCGCGGCGCCATCGCGATCGACGACTTCATGCGCACCAACGTCGACGGCATCTACGCCATCGGTGATGTCACAGCCAAGCTGATGCTCGCGCACGTCGCGGAGGCGCAGGGCGTGGTGGCCGCCGAGGTGATGGCAGGCGCGGAGACCATGACTCTTGGCGACTACCGGTTCATGCCGCGCGCCACCTTCTGCCAGCCGCAGGTCGCGTCGTTCGGGCTCACCGAGGCGCAGGCCAAGGACGAGGGCTACAACGTCAAGGCGACCAACTTCCCGTTCAGCGCGAACGGCAAGGCGCAGGGACTCGGGGAGACCGCGGGCTTCGCCAAGTTGCTGACCAATGCCGACACCGACGAGCTGCTCGGTGGACACCTGGTGGGCGACAACGTCTCCGAGATGCTCCCGGAGATGACGCTGGCCCACAAGTGGGATCTCACCGCCAAGGAACTCGCCCGCAACGTGCACACCCACCCGACGATGTCGGAGGCGATGCAGGAGACGTTCCACGGCGCGATCGGGCACATGATCAACCTGTAGGTCGTTTCGGGCCTTCTTTATGTCGAGAGAACCCGGATTTTCGCCGAGAGAACCCAGAATTCTGCCGACAGTATCCGTTTGGTGGGTGGGCTGGGTTCTCTCGACGAAAATCCGGGTTCTCTCGACCGCCGTGCCGGGTGCGTTGGGTGGGGTTCTCTCGACCGCCGTGCTGGGTGCGTTGGGTGGGGTTCTCTCGACCGCCGTGCTGGGTGCGTTGGGTGGGGTGGTCTCGGCCGCTGTGCTGGGTGCGATCGGTGGGTGAGGTCACCCGCACGTGGTCACCCGGGTTCGTGCTCGACATCCGCGCCACCGTCGGCCTGCACCGCCGGGGCTCCGGCGACCCGACGTTCACCTACGGCCGTGACGGATCGGTGTGGCGGGCTGTCCACACGCCGGACGGGCCCGGCACGCTGACGATCCGCTCTGACGGGACGACGATCACCGGCAGGGCATGGGGGCCGGGTGCCGACTGGTTGCTCGGGCAGATGCCCGACTTTCTTGGTGCACAAGACAATCCGCAGGAGTTGGTGCCGCGCGACGACGTCGTCGCCGAACTGGTGCGCCGCTCTGACGGCCTGCGTCTCGGCCGAACCGACCGGGTCTGGGAAGCGCTGGTCCCGGCGATCCTCGAGCAGAAAGTGGTGGGCGCCGAAGCATTTCGCGCCTGGCGATACCTGGTGCGCAAGTTCGGTGAGCCCGCGCCGGGGCCCGTTCCCGACACCATGCGGGTACCGCCGCCCCAGCGTGAGTGGGCCCGGATTCCGAGTTGGGAGTGGCATCGCAGCGGCATCGAACCGGTGCGGATGCGCACCATCCGGGGTGCGACCGCGATGGACGTCGAGCGTCATCACGACCGTCTGACGGTGCTGCGTGGGGTAGGGCGATGGACCGAGGCTGAGGCGCGGTCTCGCGCGGTCGGCGACCCCGACGTCGTCAACGTCGGCGACTATCACATCCCGAAACTGGTGGGACTCACCTTGATCGGGGAGCCGGTCGACGACAACGGCATGCTCGAGCTACTCGAACCCTATGCGGGACAACGGCAGCGGGTCATCCGGATGGTCGCACGGCACGGCGTCCGGCCGGAGCGGCACGGCCCGCGGATGACCGTCCGCGACTATCGGGAGTTCTGAAACACTCCGTGGGATTCTGTCGGCCGATGGCGTCAGGGGAATTTTGTCCCCAGAACGTACTGGCCCTGGCCGGTGATGGTCTGTTCGATGTGGTCGGCGCCGGCCGCGCGAAGTCGATCGACGATCTCGTGTCTGTCGAAGATGCGATAACCGGTTGACCCGACCGTCGCGACGGCCCCCGGAAACGAGGTGAGGCCAGTTCGAACCGACGTGAAGATCACCACCTCACCGCCGGGACGCGTCACCCGCACGAGCTCGTCGACGACAGGGAGTGCATCGGGAATAAGATACAGCGCGGCCAGACAGGTGACCGTGTCGAAGGTGTTGTCCGCGAAGGGAAGCGCATGCCCGTCCGCACGGATGTACATGGTGCGGTCCGTCCGATTGGTTTGGGCGGCCTGCCGCAGCATGGGCGGCGAATAGTCGACGCCGACGCAACGACCGTCGCCGGTCAGCCCATCGGCGATACGCCGAGTGTAATTGCCTGGCCCGCAGGCGACGTCGAGCACGAGTCGGTCTCCCGGGCGGGTCAGATACGCAGTCAGGGCTCGGTCGAAATCGGCGGTACCGGTACCGCCCAGGCTGAACAGCCGCGTGAACGTCGGTCGCCAGATATGCTCATAGACCTGCGAGAACACCGCGTTGTGCATGACCCGCTGCACGAAAGAGTCGGCCATCATCCCCCCGGAAGTCGTGTCGGTCTCGCGTCAGACCCTGGTGTCGCGCTGCACCCGCAAGGTCGAGATCGTCGTCGCGAGCATGTCGTACTGGCCGACCAATAGGACGAACGCGACGAGCCTGGCGTCGTCGAGATGGCGGCGCAGGGCGGCCCAGGTGTCGTCGGCGATGTCCTTGCCGGTGACGAGCTCATCGGTGGCCGTGAGCAGCCAGCGCTGCCGGTCGCCCCACCCGGCATCCGGCCCCTCGAACACTCTGCCGATCTCCTGCTCCGTCAGTCCGGCCCGCGCGCCGAGTCGACGGTGATGATCCAGCTCGTAGTCACACCCGCGCAGATGCGCGACGCGGATGATGATCATCTCGGAGTCCTTGCGCGACAACGACCCGAACGGCATCAGCCGCGCACCGAAGTGCAACCAACCGCGGAACAGTCCCTTCGCGCGGCCCAGCGTGGAGAAGATGCGGGCCTCGTCGACGCCGATGGCGCGAGCCGCGCCCCGCGCGAACAGCCAGTTGATCGGACCGAGATCGCCGAAGCCGCCGGGAGCGACGCGAGGAGTGCCCATGGGGCCACGGTAGACTACCGAGACTATGACGAGCACCACACAGCGAACGTTCACCAGTGTCGATGAACTCAAGTCCGCGATCGGGGAGGACCTCGGCTCTGGCGAGTGGATGGAGATCGATCAAGAACGCGTCAACGCCTTCGCAGAGGCCACCGGCGACCACCAGTGGATCCACGTCGACCCCGAGCGTGCCAAGGACGGTCCGTTCGGCGCGACCATCGCGCACGGCTATCTGACGCTCTCGCTCCTCCCGGTCCTGGCCGGTGGCATCTTCACCGTCGAGGGGCCGAAGCTGGTCATCAACTACGGCGCCAACAAAGTGCGTTTCCCCAACCCGGTGAAGGTCGGGTCGCGTGTCCGCTCCAATGCCGTCATCACGTCGGTCGACGAGACCCCCGCTGGCGTCAACATGGTCGTCAAGAACACCATCGAGATCGAGGGTGTCGAGAAGCCGGCCTGCGTCGCGGAGAACGTGCGGGTTCTCGTCTACTGAGCGGTGGCGTCACCCCCTGGTCCCTGAGGAGCCCGGAGCTTGCGGAGGGCGTCACGAAGGGCACCCATCGACCAGCAGTTATCCCCCACATCCGCTCTGCGGCACATTCCCGGTGAGTCGCTGCTCGATCCAACCCATCGCGTCTTCGAACGCGGTGAAGACGGTGATCATGTGTTCGCCCGGGTACTCGCGGTAGGTCGAGTTGACACCGAGCCGGCACTGCTCGGCGTGCAGGGCACGGGCCTGGCTCGCGGGAATCCACCACTCCTGGGCCCCGTGATAGATGAAGACCGGCATCGCCGCCGGCATGTCCTTCATCGAGGTGATGTCGAAGATCTCCTCGGCGACGGGTGACTGGTAGGGATCGGGGACGTTCGACAGCACCTGGGTGGGGACGAACGAGAATCCCATGTAGCCCATTTTCCCGGTGCAGAGGTTCTTGAAGAAGTCGATGGTGGCCAGCCACTGCGCCACATTGTTCGCCAACGGCAGCAGTTCCGGCCGTTCCCGGGCGATGCCGAGGATCGCCGAATGGAAGACTCCTGTCGCCAGATTGGCATTCATGGCGCCGGCGAGCGCGCGGTAGTCGGCCGGAACCCCGCCGATCGCCGCGCCGACGAAGCGATCTGCGACGTCGGGTGCGTAGGACGAAGCAAGCTTGGCGGTGGCGTTGGTGGCGATCGCACCGCCCGAGTATCCGAGCATCGCGACCGGACCCTTCGCGAAGTTGCGCGGGTCGAAGTTCTCGGCGGCCCGAATCGAATCGAGGACGACGTGGGCGGCCACATACGGTTCGGCGTAGGCCATCCGGGCCCCGGTGTGATCGGGGACGATGACCGCGTAGCCCTTCGCCAGCGAGTCTTGGGTGGTCGGCGGCCGGAGGTCGGTGTTGTTGGTGTCGTCGGTCTTGCCGTGCGCGAGCGTGTAGCCGGTGGTGCAGCGTGTGCCCAGCGCGACGATCGGCGGGTTGTTCACCATCACCGGCCGGGCGCCGGGGCCTTTCCACTTCGTCGGCGGCACGAAGAGGGTCGCGGTCGCGAACAGTGGCCGGTCCTTGGCATCCCGCGTCGCGAACTTGATCTGTCGCGCGTACCCGACCTGCACCTCGAGGACCTCGGACGCCACCGACGCGACGTCGCGGGACCGGAGGATGTCGCCCGGTCGGCGCTGCTCCAGGCCGCGCGGCCACACGTCGAAGAACGGATCCCCGGACGGGGACGGCATGATCGCCTCGCGGAGTTCCTGCAGTTCCCGGCTGGCGCCGGGGACGACGGAGCGGGCCGGGATGGAGTCGAGTCGGGGAATGTCGGGCGCCGGGATCATGGAGTCGATCCCGGTGTGCAGGCGGTCGGGGAACGGCATCAGGTTGACGGGTTCGCCGACTGCATTGCCGACTCCGCTGGCCGCGGCGGCGATCGTGATCGACACGACCACCATGGCTCGGACCATCGTTGTCACAGTTCTTGATCGCCGTGCCGGCATCGTCCACCTCTTACTGCACGCGAAACGGGTCGCACCGACCGACTGGGACGGATGACCGATTTTCGCTCTCTCAAACAATCCTCGAAGGATTGTAAGTGGCGTGACTTACATTCGCGATACCCGGTGGACCTGACTCACAGGTAATGATCCGTTTTGACGAACGGTCGCACGGCGCGCGTCGGTCAGCGGCATTCGGTTCGGGCCGGGGCTCCGCTGAGGCGGTCGTCCAACCAGTCGAGTGCTTCCGGGTATCCGAGAACGGCGGCGGAGACGTGTTCGCCGAACACCTCCCGATACACCGCTCGCGCGCCCAGTGCGCACTGTGCCCGGAACAATCGGCGCGCCCCGTCTGCGGGAATCCACCACTCGTGCGTCCCGTGATAGAAGTACAACGGCACCGCCGAGCGTCGGTCGCTCATCGCGGTGATTCGGAAGATGCGTTGTGCCACCGGAGAATGGAATGGGTCCGGGTCGTTGGCGAACAATTGCATCGGCCAGAACGTCTGACCGGCCAGGGCGGCCGGGATGGTGCAGATGTTCTTCAGCGGCGAGGTCCCCATCCACCGTGCGAGATCGTTTGCCATGGTGAGAATCTCGGTGCGCTCGCGCGCGATACCGAAGGTCGCCGCATGGAAGATCCCGGTCGCGAGATTGGCGTTCATGCTGCCCACGAGCATCCGGAAGTCGGCGGGAACGCCACCCAGCGCGGCGCCGACCACTCGTCGGGCGAGCTCCGGTGCATAGGTGGTGACCAGCCGCGCCGCCCCACCCGTCGCGATCGCCCCGCCGGAGTATCCCGTCATCGCGATCGGCGCATCGGCGAATGTGTCGCGGTCCAGCTCGGTGATCGCGCGGATGGCGTCGAGCACGACATGCCCGGCCACGATCGGCTCGGCGTAGGCCATTCGCGGCCCCTGATGGTCGGGGATCAGGACCGTGTAGCCGCGAGCCAACGCGATCTGAGTGGTCGGCGGAATCAGGTCGGTCGGATTCGTGGCGATGGAGAAGCCATGTGCCAGAGCGTATCCCGGAGTGCACGCGGTACCCAGGGAGTCGATGGGCAGGTTGTTGACGAGGACTCCCGTGCGGCGCGTGGCCCGAGGGACGAGGACGGTCGCGGTGCCGTATGACGGCGTCCCCATCGCGTCGGTGCTCCGGAACTTCAGCAGGTGCGCCGAGCGGATCGGCGTGGTCACCACCGGTGCCGCGGTGGCGGTGATGTCACGGGTCGCGATGATCCGGCCGGGCGGGAGTGATGCGAGGTCTTTCGGCCAGTGATCGAACATGGCGTCGCCGGTCGGCGACGGTAGTGCCGCCTCGCGGAGTTCCTGGATTCGGTGCGAAAAACCCTCTGCACGAGCACGTGCGGGTATTCGGTCCAATCGGGGAAAGGGGGCGTCAGGCAGTATCGCGTCGATGCCGGCCGGCACCTCGGGCGGTATCGCCATCATGTTGGGTGGTTCGGCGTTGCCGGGTGCGGCACCAACGGCGATCAGACTGATCAGGGTCAATGCGACCGCTGCAGCGGGGCGAAACACATTTCCCGACAACGGTTTCGAGTGACACCGCCACATCGCGTGCTCCCTCTGGGTGAGGAGATCCCCGATGATCTCCGCACTTCGAGAGCGTACGACGGCATGTGGTACAGATGTCTGGGACACGCGACCCACTGCGCAACCGTTGCTGGATCGAGACCCTTCGTGACGCGCGCTCGTTCCTCGCGCGCTCCTCAGGGGCCGGATGGGGCGGCCACCCGATCCCCGCGGAGGACCGTCACGAAGGGTCCGGCCGTAGCGTGCTCAGCTGGTCATGTACGGCGACACCGTGCTCCGGTGCTCGTCGATCTGCAGGCTCGCGCCGAGGGCGGGGAAGGCGCGCTGCGGACAGTTCTGCCGTTCGCACACCCGGCATCCGGCGCCGATCGGGGTGATGCGGGCCTGCGGCCCGATCTCCAGGCCGTCGGAGTAGATCACCCGCCCGGCATGACGGAGTTCGCACCCGAGCCCGATGGCAAATGTCTTGCCCGGCTGGTTGTAACGCGCTGCGCGTCGCTCGACGGTACGCGCCACCCAGAAGTAGTCGCGCCCGTCGGGCATCTCCGCGATCTGGGTGAGGATCTTGCCGGGGGAGGCGAACGTCTCGTACACGTTCCACAGCGGACACGTGCCGCCACTGGACGAGAAATGAAATCCGGTGGCGGACTGCCTTTTCGACATGTTCCCGGCTCGGTCCACGCGGACAAACGTCCACGGGATACCGCGCAGGTTCGGGCGCTGCAGGGTGGACAGCCGATGGCAGATCGTCTCGTAGGACACCGAGTAGAACGCCGACAGCCGTTCGATGTCGTAGCGGAAATCCTCTGCCGCGCCGTGGAACTGGTTGTACGGCAGGATGACAGCGGCGGCGAAGTAGTTGGCCAGGCCCAACAGTGCGAGCGACCGGGCCTCCTCGCTGGTGAAGTTGCCGTCATCGACGAGCCGGTCCAGCAGGTCGCCGTACTCGAGGTAGCCGAGCTCGGCGGCCAGCTTCATCGTGCGCTGCCCGGCCGACAGGGCGGCGGAGAACTCGAGGCGGCGCGACTCGGGGTCGAACCGATGCAAGGTGTAGTCGCCGAGATCGACTCGGCGGACGATGTTCACACCGTGAACGGTTTCCAGACGGTTGGCGACCTCACGGCGGATGTCGGCCGAGTGCATCCGCATCCGGACCGTCATCTCCTCCGCTGCGACGTCGAGCTCGTGAATGTAGTTGCGCCGCTGGTAGAAGTAGTCGCGCACCTCCTCGTGCGGCGCGGTGATGGCGCCGCGCATACTCCGATCACCACGCTCGTCGGTGGCGGCGGCGAGTTGATCGGTGGCGATCCGGTAGCGCTGATGCAGATTCACCATCGCCCGGGCGAACTCGGGATGTGCGGCCACCAGCGAACTGATCTGATGGGCTTCGGTGGCCGACGCCGCCGCCTCGACGTCGTCGTCGAGCATCACCTCCCGCAGTTCCGCGACCAGGCGGACGTTGTCCTGGGTGTCGAAGAACTCTTCGTCGATCCCGAATACCTCGGTGATCTTGGACAGGACGGGAACGGTCAGTGGGCGCGCGTCGTGCTCGATCTGGTTGAGGTATGACGGCGAGATGGACAGGGTCTGGGCCAGCGCGACCTGGGACAGCCCGCGCTCGGAGCGCAGTTGCCGCAGTCGCGAACCGACGTAGGTCTTGGTCATGGCAACCTCCTGCCGATCCACCTGCCTGCATGTTCAGGGTACGGTGACCGCGTGCGAGTGCTGGGGCTGCGTCGGCGGGGAGTGCCGGTGCTCGCGGCTCTGCTCGTGTCGGCGACGATCGCCGGCTGCCAGACCGACGTCGACCCGACGGCCCCCGCCACGGAATCCGCGGTCCCGGCCGACTTGTTGCTCGCCCCGGCCGATCTGCCTCCCGGGTTCGACCCCGCGCAGCTGTCGGTGTCCGAACTGGTCGAGGGCAACGGTGCCCGGATCGAGTCGGCGGCCGACGCCGAAGTGCAGCCGCCGTTCTGTCGACCCACCGCCGACGCCGATTTGAATCCCCGGCTCGACGACGTCAACTCCGCGATCCTCGCGGCTCGCGCAGCGTCGGCGTCTCTCGTCGAACTCGTCACCACGGCACCGCGCGACATCGCCGCGGACATCGGCGCGTCGACGGGCCGGTGCGCCGTCACCACGACGATCATCCGCGCCGGAACACTGCAGGGCGCGCGCATCGTCACCCGGCACACCCGACTTCCGATCCCGCCGGGAGCGCAGCAACTGTCGGCTCTGCGACAGTCCGTGCTGTTGCGTTCCGACGTCACCACGACACTGCCCGACGGATCGGCCACCAACCAGGTCGGGTTCGCCGGATACGCCGACCTCGGCAGGGAGTCGGGCGCGGTGACCGTGCAGTTGACCGTGTCCGGCGATGCCCCGCCCGTCGCCGAACCACCGCCCGCACCGGAACCACCGATGAGCGACGCCGCCTTCGGCGCGCTGTTCGACGAGGCGGTCGCCGCCGCTGCGCGGTGATCCGCGCCGACGGCGAACGTGAAACCCATCACACACCGAGGGCGTGCCCGCTGCGTCGTTGTGGGTCGTTGATGGCGTCGCCTCGCCATCGGGGCTACCGGCCGGTAGATTAAACATGCAGTACGCGCGTACTTTTTGGCGCGACCTGCTGCGATATTCACACCGACAGCTTCGCAAAATTTGCAAAACTTCGCCGAACTGTGGCCCAATTTTGCACCTGAAAGGGATTGGACCTGCAGGTTTGTCCTGTGGCACTCTTGGTTCAGACACCGCCAGACGACGCGGACTTGTTCGCACATTTTGCGGGCAGGGCGTGTGACGACGGCCGTCTGTCAGCAGATCGGCCCCGGGCGCCACCGGGAACGATGCAGAACTGTTGAGCCAACGAACGGAAAGTGAAGTAGGCAATGAGCAACGTCGGAAAGCCCCGCACCGCTGCGGAGATCCAGCAGGACTGGGACAGCAACCCGCGGTGGAACAACGTCAAGCGTGATTACACCGCCGAGCAGGTCGCCGAGCTGCAGGGTTCGGTCGTCGAAGAGCACACCCTCGCCCGTCGTGGCGCCGAGATCCTGTGGGACGGCGTGACCAAGGGTGACGGCAGCTACATCAACGCGCTGGGCGCGCTGACCGGTAACCAGGCCGTGCAGCAGGTTCGCGCCGGCCTCAAGGCCGTCTACCTCTCCGGTTGGCAGGTCGCCGGTGACGCCAACCTGTCGGGCCACACCTACCCCGACCAGTCGCTGTACCCGGCCAACTCGGTGCCGAACGTGGTGCGTCGCATCAACAACGCGCTGCTGCGCGCCGACGAGATCGCCCGCGTCGAGGGTGACGACTCCGTCGACAACTGGGTCGTGCCGATCGTCGCCGACGGCGAGGCCGGCTTCGGTGGCGCCCTCAACGTGTACGAGCTGCAGAAGGCCATGATCGCCGCGGGTGCCGCCGGTACCCACTGGGAGGATCAGCTCGCCTCGGAGAAGAAGTGCGGTCACCTCGGTGGCAAGGTGCTCATCCCGACCCAGCAGCACATCCGCACCCTGAACTCGGCTCGCCTGGCCGCCGACGTCTCGGGCACCCCGACCGTCGTCATCGCGCGCACCGACGCCGAGGCCGCCACCCTCATCACCTCCGATGTCGACGACCGTGACAAGGAGTTCGTGACCGGCGAGCGCACCGCCGAGGGCTACTACCACGTGAAGAACGGCATCGAGCCGTGCATCGCGCGTGCCAAGTCCTACGCGCCGTACGCCGACATGATCTGGATGGAGACCGGTACCCCGGATCTCGAGCTGGCTCGCAAGTTCGCCGAGTCGGTCAAGGCCGAGTTCCCCGATCAGCTGCTGTCCTACAACTGCAGCCCGTCGTTCAACTGGAGCAAGCACCTCGACGACAGCACCATCGCCAAGTTCCAGAACGAGCTGGGCGCCATGGGCTTCACCTTCCAGTTCATCACCCTGGCCGGCTTCCACTCGCTCAACTACGGCATGTTCGATCTGGCCTACGGCTACGCCCGCGAGCAGATGACCGCCTTCGTCGACCTGCAGAACCGTGAGTTCAAGGCCGCCGACGAGCGCGGCTTCACCGCCGTCAAGCACCAGCGTGAGGTCGGCGCCGGCTACTTCGACAGCATCGCCACCACCGTCGACCCGAACACGTCGACCGCGGCGCTGAAGGGCTCGACCGAGGAAGGCCAGTTCCACTAGAACCGGTCGCCACGGCGAAAACCGTTGCCCTACATGATCCCGGGGTGAGCAGGGTTACCACTCTGCTCACCCCGGGTTTCATTTACCCACGTATTGCAGTCCGAGGAGCCCGCAATGGCAACCGAAAAGGTCTCTCGGGTCGGTGTTGTCGGCGCCGGCCAGATGGGCGGCGGCATCGCCGAGGTGTGCGCGCGTGCGCACACCGACGTCCTGGTCTACGAGTCCTCCCGCGAACTCTGCGTCGCCGGTCGGAGCCGCATTCTGCGGTCGCTGGATCGTGGCGTGTCCAGTGGAAAACTGACCGAGCGTGAGCGGGAGCAGGCGGTCTCGCGGCTCCGATTCACCTCCGACATCGGCGATTTCGCGGATCGGCAATTCGTCGTCGAGGCCGTGGTCGAGGACGAGGCGGTCAAGACCCGGATCTTCTCCGATCTCGACAAGGTCGTCGCCGACCCCGACGCGGTCCTCGCCTCCAACACCTCATCCATCCCGATCATGAAGCTGGGCATGGCAACACAGGATGCGGGCCGCGTCATCGGCATGCACTTCTTCAACCCGGTTCCGGTGCTGCCCCTGGTGGAACTCGTGACCACCCTGATGACATCCCCCGACGTGAGCACTCGCGCCGAGGATTTCGCCCACGACGTACTCGGCAAACAGGTCGTGAAGTCGGCCGACCGGTCCGGGTTCGTCGTCAACGCACTGCTGGTTCCTTACCTTTTGTCGGCGATCCGCATGGTGGAGAGCGGCTTCGCCACCGTCGAGGACGTCGACAAGGCGATGGTGCTCGGCTGCGCTCACCCGATGGGGCCGCTGAAACTGGCCGACCTCGTCGGTCTCGACACCGTCAAGGCCATCGCCGACAGCATGTACGAGGAGTTCAAGGAACCCCTTTTCGCGCCGCCCCCGCAGTTGCTGCGCATGGTCGAGGCGGGTCGACTGGGCAAGAAGGCCGGTCGCGGTTTCTATCCTTACGCCGAGAACGGGACGGCCAAGTAGCTCGTGGCTCGTCCCCCGGAGGACGGCCATTTTTGGCAGGCGTCGGGCATGTTGACGCCAGATCAACGTCGCGTGACATCTCACACCTGCGCTTGCTGCGTGCTTGCATTTGCTAGCAAGTTGTGGATACTGGGTTGTGGAACCAGGCGGATACGCCGAACAGACGTCGAGACACGGCGTCGTTCGAGGGATCTGGCACCGGGTGATCTGTGGGGGTGGTCATCCGCGAAGTCGCGCCCTGGTGGCCACAACCGACTTCCGCCCATCACACAGGAGGTGTGAACCATGAGTGAATCCACACGTACACTCGCCAACCCGCTCTACGCCGCAGTCGGCGCCGGGGACTACGTCCTCACCCAGTTCAACGACATCATCGCCCAGCTGCGCGAACGCACCGAAGCCGCTTCGGAGAGCGCACAGTCGCGTTTCGAGCAGACCCGCGACGATGCGCAGACCAGGATCGACGAGGCCCGCACCCGCATCAACGCGCTGCCCGAGGATGTTCCCGCAGGCATCGAGGAGCTGCGCGGAAAGCTGACCAGCGAGGAACTGCGTAAGTTCGCCGAGGGTTACCTCGACAGCGCGACCGAGTTCTACAACTCGCTGGCCGAGCGTGGCGAGACCACCGTCGAGCGCTTGCGTCAGCAGCCGGTCGTCCAGGAGAACCTGGGTCGCGCCGAGAAGTACTACAACGACGCGGTCGACATGACCGAAGACGCGCTCGGTGTGGTGTCGTCGCAGACCCGCCTCGTCGGTGAGCGCGCTGCCAAGCTGACCAGCATGGTCGGCAGCCGTGTCGAAGATGTCGCCGCCGACATCGAGGAGGCCGGCGAGGTCATCAAGGGCGAGACCGCCGAGGCCGCTTCGGAAATCGGTGGTGCGGCAGGCACTGTCGAGGCCAAGGCGCGCACGTCCAAGTCGTCGCCGGCCAAGAAGGTCGCCGCTGCCAAGAAGGCTCCGGCCAAGAAGGCGCCTGCGAAGAAGGCTCCGGCCAAGAAGGCCTCCAGCTGATCTGACTCGGCCACGCATACGGACTCGGCCCCGCTCATCCCATGTGGTGAGCGGGGCCGAGTGCTATGTCCGCCGGCCGCGTTTCGCCGCCACCGCTATCAGTCAACCGCCGGGGAACGAATCGTCAGCACCGCCTGTGCGGGCGTATCGCCGCTCCGATAGCTGTGCTCGACATCGCTGCGCCATTGCATCGAATCACCGCTTACCGCACGGCTTTCCGAGCCAAGCGGGCCGGCGGTGAGCTCGCCGTCGACGACCAGCACGTGTTCGGTGACGCCGGGGCCGTGTGCCGGCGATACCCGGGTTCCGCCCGGTAGCACGGTCAGCCAGACGACCTCGGTCGTGGTGCCGTCGGGATGGTGCTCCACGTGCAGCACGCGGGCGAGCAGGTGCTCGCCACTGCCTTCGGTGCCGGCCTCCTCGCCGAGCAGTGCGGTCAGCGGTACACCGAGTGGGCCGGCGATGGCGTACAGGGTGTCCAGCGTTGGATTTCGCTGTCCCGACTCGATCTCCGACAGCGAGCCCTTACCGATACCGGCGCGCCGCGCCAGTTCCGACAGCGACATCCTGCGCTCGGATCGCGTCATCGCGATGCGGGCACCGATCTCGCGTCGGCGTTGGTCGATGGTCACGGCAAGGATGGCCTTTCTGACGGTTCGCACGCAGGCGACCGTTCCGTAAACAGAACGGTCGCCTATTCTGCACAGATGACCATCAGAGCACAGGCCGGATTGCGCGAGCCGATCATCGCCGGCATCGTCACGGCGTTGGTGGGTTTCACCTCATCGTTTGCGGTGGTGATCGCCGGTTTGCGGGCCGTGGGGGCGACGCCCGAGCAGGCGGCGTCGGGACTGTTCGCGCTGACCGTGGTGTTCGGTATCGGGATCATCGTGCTCAGCGTGCGGTCGCGCGCACCGGTCACCCTCGCGTGGTCGACTCCCGGAGCGGCTCTGCTCGTCAGCATGGGCGCAAGCCACGACGCTGGATGGCCCGCCGCTGTCGGTGCGTTCCTCGTCGTCGGCGGCCTGATTATGGTGGTCGGTTTGATACCCGCGCTCGGCGACCTCATCGCGCGGATTCCGACCCCGATAGCCCAGGCGATGCTCGGCGGGGTGTTGTTGTCGCTGTGTCTGGCGCCGATGGAGTCATTGGCCGCCGAGCCGTTCGCGACGCTCCCGGTGCTTGCGGTCTGGCTGGCGGCGACGCGCTGGCTGGCCCGGTGGGCGATGCCGCTCACCCTGGTGACCGCGCTCGTCGTCATCGTGGTCTACGTGTCGGTGTCCGGCAACGAACTGCACGCCGACTCGACGTGGTTGCCGACGTTGACGTGGACCACCCCGCAGCTGGATGTCGCGGCGATCGTGGGCATCGCCGTCCCGCTCTTCGTGGTGACCATGGCGGCGCAGAACATCCCGGGGGTCGCCGTTCTGTCGTCGTTCGGGTATGCGACCCCGTGGCGGGCCGCGATGGCGGTGACCGGCGCGGGAACCGCGGTCGTCGCGCCGTTCGGCGGTCATGCCATCAACCTGGCCGCGCTGTCGGCGGCACTCGCCGCCGGAGACGAAGCCGGACCGGACCGGTCCCGCCGATGGATCGCCGGAGTGTCGGCCGGGGTGAGCTACCTCGCGCTGGCGGCGGTGTCCGGGGCGTTGGTGACGATGGCCGCCATCGCGCCCGGCGGCCTGGTGGAAGCCGTTGCCGGCCTGGCTCTTCTGGGGACCTTCGCCGCTGCGTTGATGGGAGCGTTCGCAGCGGTCGAGACGCGGATACCGGCGGCGCTGACGTTCGTGGCGGCCGCGTCGGGTCTCACCTTCTTCGGCATCGGCGGGGCCTTCTGGGGCTTGGTGATCGGGGTGGCTGCGCATTCGGCACTTCGTGCCGGGGGACGCACGGCTACGTCCTGAGCACACGCTCAACAGGAAGTGGCGCCCACTCAACAAGAAACGGTGCCCACTCAACGGGGAACAGCACCCAGTCAACGAAGAACGGCGCCCAGTCGACGGAAATGGCGCCCACTCAACGAAGAACGGCACCCAGTCAACGAAGAACGGCACCCAGTCGACGGGGAATGGCGCCCAGTCGACGGAGGGTGGGGCGCGCGGGGCGCCTCGAGCCTCACGCGGCCGGGCACGCCTCCACGGGCACGATCAGGTCCACCGGGTCCGAGTTCTCGAAGGTGAACGTGACGGTGAACGACTGACCGGGTTCGGCGTCCTCACGCAGGCCGATCAGGGTGGTGGTGAAGGCCCCGTCGCCGGGCGCGAGGTCGGCGCCCGGGACGCCGGAATTGATCTCGGACTCGGGTTCGATCTGCTTCGGCCCGGCCGGCGAGATCTGCACGGACTCCGCGACATCCGTGGAGATGCCGGTGAACGTGACCGGGTCGGTTTCCGATCCGTTGGAGATGATGTAGCGGAAACCGGCCTCGCCGCCGACCTGGAGTGCGCAGCGCCCGCCGATGTTCTCGGGCGTGATGAAGGCGTTGCCGATCGACACCTCACCGGCGCCGGTACCGGAGTACCCGGAGCCGCGGTTGGAGGAACCGCCGTCGGGGTCGTCTGAGCACGCGGCGAGGAGCGCGGCCACTCCGATGATCGGGATGATGGATCGGGTTCTCATGTCAGTGACGTTAGGCAATGCGGCTCTGGGGACGAGAACAGGGGGACAACGATTCCGTGACGATGTGACCGGTCAGTCGTCGAGCGCTGCGACCCGCTCCTTCTCTACCTCAACGTCGAAGTCGGCCTTCGGCCAGTCCAGTCCCAGTCCCTCGAGCGCAGCGATCAGCAGTTCGCAGACGGCGAGTCGCGCAAACCATTTGCGGTCGGACGGGATCAGGAACCACGGGGCGTTCGCGCTGTCGCAGCGATCGAAGATGGCCTGATAGGCCTCCAGGTAGTCGTCCCAGAACCCCCGTTCGTCGATGTCGCCCGGGTTGTACTTCCAGTGCTTGTCGGGCCGTTCCAGGCGCTCGGACAGCCGCTCCTTCTGCTCGGCCTTCGACACCACGAGACAGCACTTGATGATGGTGGTACCGGCGGCGACGAGGTCACGCTCGAACTTGTTGATCAGCTCGTAGCGCTTCTCCCACTGCGACTTCGGCACCAGGTTGTGCACCCGCACCGGGAGCACATCCTCGTAGTGCGAGCGGTCGAAGATGCCGATGCGCCCGCCGGCCGGCAGCGCCTGGTGGATGCGCCAGAGAAAATCGTGCTGCTGCTCCTCGGGCGTCGGCGGCCCAAATCCCTTGATGCTCAGCCCCTGTGGGTCCACCAGGCCGCCGACATGACGGACGATCCCGCCCTTGCCGGCGGTGTCCATACCTTGCAGAACGAGCAGCACCGAACGGTGATCGCCGGCACGACCGTTGGCGTACAACAGTTCCTGCAGATCGGCGAGAACTTCACCGCGCTCGGCGAGGAACTCCGCTCCGGTGCTCTTGTCGCCGTCGAAGCCCGGTGTCGATGACGGGTCGAAATCGGCGATCGGGCCGGTGGAGGTGACCCGCAACGCCTCGGCGGCCGGCACGGTCCAGCCGGCGGTGGGGCTGTGCTTACCCATGGACGTCCTCTCCTCGTGGTTCACCTGATTCACGTGGTTGACCTGGTTCGGTCGCGGCGGGAGGGAACAGCGGCCCACCGCCGAAAGCGCCGCGGTGGGAGTCGGGCGCGGTTCCGTCGTTGTTCGTGATGCCGTAGCGGGCACCGAGTTCTGCGGTGACGAGAGTGTGGCCGTTGACATCGGTGAGGTCGGGGTCGTCGGCCAGTGCGGCGATCACCCGGCCGACGAACTCCGGGTCCTCGGCGCGCTGGAGCGAGAACCCGGCGAACTCGTCCACTCCGAGGGACAGCAGCAGTTCGGTGCGGATCAGCCCCAGCCACAACGACACCGCGGTGACACCGGTGCCGGCGAGTTCGTGGCCCATGTCGAAGGCCATCTTGTCCAGTGCGGACTTGCTCATCCCGTACAACACCGAGTGCAGGTGACCACGGGATCCGAACGACGAGATCGATGCGATCAACCCACTGCCCGCCTCGACCATGAGCCGGGCCGCGTGCACCGACGCGACATAGTGCGCTCGAAGGCCGACCTCGATCAGGGTGTCCCAGTCGTCGACCGGCCGTTCCCAGAACCTGTCGGAGAAGCCGCCGAAGCCGCGCGGCGCGGCCCACGCGTTGTTGACCAACAGGTCGAGGCCGCCCGCCTCCCGCGCCACGCGGTCGAACACGTCGGCGACCTGCGCGTCGTCGGTGTGATCGCAGGCCAGCGGGACGGTGCCGTCTGGTCCGGTGCCGTGCCGCGAGGTCACGTAGACCCGCCATCCGGCGGTGACGAGAGCGGCGGCGACACCCTGACCGACGCCGCGGCTCCCTCCGGTGACCAGGGCGGTTCGCGTCATGTGGCGTTCTCGATCGAGTTCACACGGCCGCCACCCCGGCCGTCGTCGGCGGGTTCGGGCAGCGTCGGGGGCGCCGCGACGAACGCCTGACGGGATCCGTTGACCGCGGCGATCCCGACGATCGAACTCCACGACAGCATCGTCAGATAGTCGATCAGATCGCCCACCGGCATCGAGCGCTCGGTCATCCACCAATCGACCGCACGCTGGATCGCGCCGACGAGTGCGTTGGACCAGACCTCGGCGCCTGAGGTGTCGGCGTCGCGTTCGGACATCCGCAGGACGAGCAGATCGGTCATCAACTGCGCGACCAACTTCTCCGAGTCCGCCGTGGCGACCGACGACGGCGCGCCGGTCAGGGCGAACTTGTACAAATTGGGCTCGTCGGCGACGGCGGTCACGTACACCTCGATGACGGTGCGCGTCAGCGTGTACTCGTCCACGTCGTCGGTGATCGTCTCGGTCAGTCGGGGCAGCAGCGTGGTCTCGAAGAAGCGCACGGCGGTCGCGACGGCGAGGTCGTTCTTGTCGGTGAAATAGCGATACAGCACCGTCTTCGACACACCGATGTGCGCGGCGATCTCGTCCATCCCGACATCCGCGCCGAGTACCCGGACGGCGTCGATCGTGCCGTCGGTCAGTTCGGTGCGACGGTTCGCCTTGTGCTTCTCCCAGCGCCTACGTCGCCCATCCGGCTTGGTCGTCGGGTCGGCGACAGTGCTGCGCAACGCGTGTTCGAGCCCTCGGGTCACGTTCGCTGCGGCGGTCACGGCCGTGCGGGCGGCCACCGCGGGACTGGGCCGGTTGGGCGTCACCTGGCCAGCCTAGTGGGTGCCGGGTAAAACTGGTTCAATGCCGCCAACAGTCATTTCGGACGTCTCCGGGTCGCCGGATCGTCCGCCCGCGACAGAGCCGCCGCGGGCGTCGCTCGGGTTCGGGGCCGACGGTGAGGGCGATACCGCCCGCCGCCGCGACCTGCGCAGGATGAAGGTCGTCGCGACCGGGTTCCTGCTGTTCGCCGCCGTCGTCTACACGTTCACCCGGTATATCGAGCATCGTGACGGTGCCGACGTCGCGGCCTGGGTCGGCTATGTGCGCGCGGCGTCCGAGGCGGGCATGGTCGGTGCCCTCGCCGACTGGTTCGCGGTCACCGCACTCTTCAAACACCCGCTGGGCCTGCCGATCCCGCACACCGCGCTGATCCGCAAGAAGAAGGACGACATCGGCGAGCAGCTCGGCGGGTTCATCGAAGAGAACTTCATGACGCCCGACGTCATCGAACACCGCGCCCAGACCCTCGATCTACCCCGACGTCTGTCCACCTGGCTGGCCGACCCGGCGAACGCGCCGCGGGTCTCCGACGAAGCCGCCAGGTTGATCGCGCTCGCCGCGGAGATGCTGCGCGACGAGGACATCGAGAAGCTCATCGAGCACGCCATCAAATGGGCGGGCGAGCCGGAGTGGGCGCAGCCCCTGGGGCGTGTCCTCGAGCAACTCATCGCCGAGGACCGTCTCGAGCCGGTGTTCCAGCTCGCGTGCGACCGCGCACACGAGTGGGCGCTCGGTAGCCAGGATCTCATCGACCGCGTCGTCGACGAAGATGTCGGGCCGTCGTGGAAGCCCAAGTTCGTCAACGTCCTGCTCGGCGACCGGATCTATCGCGAACTCGTCGACTTCACCTTCAAGGTGAAGACCGACCCGCAGCATCAGTTGCGCCGGTCGATGCACACATTCGTGGAGCAGTTCGCCGACGATCTGCAGAACGATCCGGAGACGATCGAGCGATTCGAGAAGATCAAACAGGAACTCATCGGGCGCGACGAGGTCTCCGACGCCGCGTCGACCGCATGGAAGACCGGCAAGGCGGTCATCGAACAGATGCTCAGCGACCCGAACAGCACGTTGCGGAACTCTTTGTCGGACGCCGCGATCCGCCTCGCCATCCGCATCCGCGACGACCGGCCGCTGCAGGAGAAGATGAACGGCTGGGTGGTGCGTGCGGCCCAGCACGTCGCCGCGAACTACTCGCAGGAGATCATCTCGGTGATCACCGAGACGGTGCGGGGCTGGGACGCCGACGACACCAGTCGCAAGATCGAATTGCAGGTGGGTCGCGATCTGCAGTTCATCCGCATCAACGGAACCGTCGTCGGCGCGTTGGCCGGTCTCACGATCTACACGGTCTCGGTCCTCGTCTTCGGGTGAGCGGGTTTGGGGGAGCCCGTCTGCTTGCACGTGCTAGCACTCCCGCTGATACTGGTGAGCAGGACCGACACGGGAGAGTGATGACGCCGGACGAGAACGACCTTCCCGACCCCGCCGATGGCGCGACGCCGTCGGATGAGGCCGACGACGGTGGTTCGTCCGGTCCGGTCGAGGCCGTCGAGGCGGTGGCGACCGCCGCGCAGGACGCCGTCGCGACGGCCGCGCAGGACATCGGCGGCTTCATCCGGACGCAGCGGATCGCCGCCGAGGTGTCGTTGCGTCAGCTCGCCGAACGAGCCGGCGTCAGCAACCCGTACCTGAGCCAGATCGAACGAGGTCTGCGTAAGCCGTCGGCCGACGTCCTCGCGCAGATCGCCAAGGGTCTGCGGCTGTCCGCGGAGGTGCTCTACGTCCGCGCGGGCATCCTCGAAGAACGTCCGGCGAGCCCCGTGCGTGACGCGCTCCTCGCCGACGACTCGATCAGCGAACGCCAGAAGCAGATGCTGCTCGAGATCTATGAGTCGTTCCGCAGAGAGAACACCGACGCCAAGGAGTGAACATGCCGGAGAATCCCTTGAACACGGTCATCGAGCAGGTGACCGCGTTGCTCACCGATCTGCGCGAGCGCGGTGGCGCTGCCGGGGAGGAGGCGCAGAAGCGTCTCGGAGAAGCCCAGGCCCGCGCGCAGAGCCGCGTGGACGACACCCGGGATTCGGCCCTGGCGGTGTTCGAGGATGCCAAGGCGCGCCTGTCGGCTCTGCCGGTCGAGGTCCCCTCCGAGATCGACGACCTGCTCGCGAAGTTCGGGCCCGATGAACTGCGCAAGGTCGCCGAGGCGTATCTCGCGGTCGCCGCGGGCTTGCTGACCGCCCTGTCCGAACGCGGCGAGGATGTGGTGGAACGGCTCAAGGCGCAGCCTCTCGTCGGAGAGAACCTGCCGAAGCTGGAGAAGGTGTACAACGACGCGCTCGGCCTGACCGAGGATGCGCTGGGCACCATCTCCACCCAGACCCGCGCGGTCGGGGAACGTGCCGCCACCATGGCCGGGATCACCTCCGGGGCGGACGTCGCCGACGAGCCCGCGACGAAGGTCCCGGCGAAGAAGACCCCGGCGAAGACAGCGACGAAGGCCCCGGCGAAGGCACCGGCAAAGAAGGCCCCAGTCAAGACTGCAGCGAAGAAGACCGCCGCGAAGAAGACTCCGGCGAAGAAGGCGCCCGCCAAGAAGGCAGCCACCAAGAAGGCCGAGTCGGTGCAGGAACCGGCGAAGAAGGCCGTGGCGAAGAAGGCCGCCAAGAAGGCTGCGACGAAAGCGCCGGCCAAGAAGGCGCCCGCGAAGAAGACACCTCCGCAGCGGATGACCCCCGACGAGGCCTGAGTGGTGCTCTCCGACGCTCGGCTCGGCGACGCCGCGGCGATCGGAGTCTAAGCTGGCCTCGTGGACCTGATGAGTTTTATGGCCTACGGCCAGAATCTGATCCTGCTGCTGCTGACCCTGGTTGCCGGGGTCGCCGCGGCGGTGGCGTTGATTCATGCGGCAATGCAGCGCAAGGATGCGTTCCCGGCGGTCGACCGGCAGAGCAAGGTGATCTGGGTGTCGATCCTGGCCGCCGCGACCCTGTTCATCTGGCTGTTCGGGGCGGTGAACCTGCTCGGGATCATCGGTGTGGTCGCGATGCTGGTCTACATCGTCGACGTCCGTCCGCGGGTCGACGAGATCCAGGGCAAGCGCTGGTTCAGCAAGCGGGCGTGACGTGCCCGGCCCGGCGGTTGTTTCCGACCGCACGGGCAGGGTGAATACACTGGCTAAGTGGCCGAGTACCGGATCAACGAACTGGCAGAGGCGTCAGGTGTCAGCGTGCGCAACATCCGCGTCTATCAGGACCGCGGCCTGCTTCCGCCACCTATCATCCGTGGCCGCACCGGCTGGTACTCCGATGAGCACCTGGTCCGGCTCAATCTGATCTCCCGCATGCTCGAACGTGGCTACACGTTTGCCACCATCAGCGAGTTGCTGCACGCCGCCCACTACGGGATGCGGGTGGAGCAGGTGTTGCGGGGTGCTCCCCGCGGCGGACGTTTCCGCAACTTCAAGCGCGCGGCCACCATCACCATCACCGAACTGCGCAAGACGCTGAACGCCACCGACCGGTCGATCGCGCTGAGTCAGAAACTCGGGTTGCTGGCCAAGGACGGCGCCCATTACGCGATCCGCAACCCGGAACTGCTCGAAGGGGCCGAGACCCTGGTCAAGGCCGGGATCGACATCGACGTCCTGCTCGATCGGTGGGTCCGTGTGCAGGACGACCTCGATGACGTCGCCAAGAGTTTTGTCTCGATCATCACCGACAAGTACTTCGACGAGAACCTGCCCGACCTCGGGGAGGAGCAGGTCAGCAAGATGGCCGAGCTGATCCAGACGGTGCGACCGATGGCGCACGACATCGTCGAGTCGACGTTCCGTCAGGCCCTCGACCGGCAGATCTCCGCGGCGATCGGCGAGGCCAGCACCTACTTCGACGCCAGCGCGCCCGACGGTGAAGGTGTGGCCACCGGTTTGGAGTCGGACTCGTCCGACGCCGATGGTGTCACCGAACTGCGTGCCGTGGGGGACCGGCCCGAGGGCATCGTTCGACATGAGGGGGAATCATGAGAGCACTGACCGTGCGGAAGCCGGGGCCGATCGCGACCATCGCCGGCGCAGCTGCGGCGGTGGGGGTCGGCGTGGTGGCCGCCGGGATCGGGACGATCTTCGCGGGACTGCTCCGCGAGGCGTTCCGTGCGGAGCGGGCCCTCGACGACGGGCCCGATGATCTGCTTGCCACACCCGGGGCCGAGCCGCGGCGGATGAGCGTGGAGACCGCCGGCGGTGTGCGACTCAACGTGGAAGCCCACGGGCCCGACGACACCAACGACGACATCGTCGTCATGGTGCACGGGTGGACCTGCAGCATCCGCTATTGGTATCCGCAGATCAATCACCTTGCCGCGACGAAGCCGGTCGTCGCCTATGACCAGCGCGGGCATGGTGCGAGCCAGCTGGGTCGGGTCCGGCCGACCATCGCGATGCTCGGTCAGGATCTCGACGCGGTGCTCGACGCGGTGGTGCCAGAGGGGCGGCGGGCGATCCTCGTCGGCCACAGCATGGGCGGCATGACGATCTTGTCGTGGGCCGCGCAGTTCCCCGACAAGATCTCCTCGCGGGTGTCGTCGGTGGTGCTCACGTCCACCGCGGCGCAGGCGGTCGTGCAGAATCACCTGCTCATTCCGGTGGGGCTACCGCGCTACACCAAGCCGTTCGAGACGACCGTCGGCAAACTCGTCACCTCGGCGCCCGTACCGCTGCCGCACACCGCGCACAGTGCGTGGCTGTCGCACTACATCGCATTGGGCCCCAACGCGCGCAAGGCGCACGTCGACTTCGTCGATCGCATGATCGCCGAATGTCCGGCGCGCTCGCGGGCCGGGTGGGGATCGGCGATGGGCAAGCTGGAGGTCGTCGCCGGCCTCGAAGCGCTGCGGGTACCGACGACCGTCGTGGTCGGTACCGAAGATCGCCTCACCCCGCCCGTCCATGCGGAGGAGATGGCAGAGGTGTTGCGGCGCAACGGTTCACTTCGAGATCTGATCGTGCTCGACGGTGTCGGACACATGTCGAGCATCGAGGCGGACGTACGTTTCAACGAATTGCTCGACGACGTGCTGGTCGATGTGGGGCGCCAGGACGCTGTCGCTGCCGACGCCGAGGCGGTCGGGACTACAGCGAGCAGTTGACGAGCACCGGCTCCGGGTGCAGATCCACCCCGAACGCCGCACGCACACCGTCACGGACATCGCGAGCGAGATCGAGGAGTTCGTCCGTGGTCGCGTCACCCCGATTGGTCAGCGCGAGAGTGTGTTTGGTCGACAGGCGGACCGGCGCGCCGGGGCTGGGGTAGCCACGCCGGAACCCGGCGCGTTCGATCAGCCACCCCGCCGACAGCTTGACGCCGTCGCCCGCGGGGTAGGTCGGGACGGTGATGTCGGAGCCGACCTGATCTCGGATACGGCGCAACACGGGCACCGCTTCGTCGGCGGTCAGCACCGGATTGGTGAAGAACGAACCGGCACTCCAGGTGTCGTGATCGTCGGCGTCGAGGACCATGCCCTTGCCACGTCGCAGGGCCAGTACCTGTTCGCGGACCTCCGCCGCGTCGGACTGCGCGCCGGGTTCGAGGCCCAGGGTCGCGGCCAGTTCGCCGTACCGGATGGGGCGGCTGACGCGTTTCTCGTTGAGCCAGAAGGAGACCGCGAGCACCACATGGTCGTCGCGGTGCTTGAGATTGCTCGTCCGGTAGCCGAGTTCGAGTGCGGACGGCGTCACCCGGCGTCGTTCGCCGGAGCGCCGGTCGAGGAGGTCGACGTCGCGCAGTAGGTCGGCCACCTCGACGCCGTAGGCGCCCACGTTCTGCACCGGGGTGGCACCGGCTGCTCCTGGTATGCCCGAAAGGCATTCCAGCCCACCGAATCCCGCGTCGACGGTCGCCGCGACCAAACCGTCCCAGTCGACTCCGGCGTCGGCGGTCACATACGAGCGGCCGTTTTCGGTGCCGAAGGTGACCTCGGATGACTCGATCAGTACCGCGGTGCCGTCGAACCCCTCGTCGGCGACCACCAGGTTCGATCCGCCGCCGACGAGCAGGCAGCGGTGCCGTTGCCGGTCGAGGTCGGTGACCGCGCCGATCAGATGGTCGGTGTCGAGGCATCGTTCGAAGGCACGCGCAGGGCCGCCCAGGCGCAGCGTCGTCACCGAGGACAGCAGGGTGTCCTGCGTCTGTCGGGCCGGGCCGGCGGGCACGGGGTCGCTCACCCGACCAACCGTAGCCGGGTCGGTGATCTCCGGTACCCTCACCCTCATGGCGAGCACCATGGAACACACGGTGTCCTATCCCTTCTCGGTATCGCGGTTGTGGGAGATCCTTTCGTCCGAGCAGTACTGGCGGGACCTGCTCGATGCCATCAACTCCAGTCACGGCCAACTCGACTCCTTCGACGTGACCGGCGACACCATCACCGTCGTGATGCAGCAGGGTGTGCCGGCGGAGAAGCTGCCGTCGGTGGTGACCAAGGTCCGTCCGGGGGATCTGGAGATCCCGCGCCGCAACACGTTCACCCTCGCCGGCGACCGGATCACCGGTGAGATGACCGCGACCGTGTCCGGGGCACCGGCCAAGGTGAACGGGGCGTTCGTGACCAGCGGCGATCCCGCGTCCACGCGCTACACCGCGGATGTGGAGGTCAGCGTCCCCTTCGTCGGCGGCAAGATCGAGAAGGCGATCATCGATCAGCTCGTCGAACTGCTGGACGCCGAGCAAGAGCAGACCGTGGCCTGGGAGGCCGCGCATCGCAGCCCGTCGTGACGACCCTCCGACGTTCCGCCGGAAGAATTGGGAAGCAACGAATCGGTAACGTAGCCTGATCCCCATGGCACGACGGCTCAGCTACTCGGCGCGTTTCACCCACCCGGCGGAGACGCTCTACCAGGCCCAGAGCACCCGGCAGTACTGGGACGACATGATGGCCGGATTCCAGATGATCTCCCCGCACTGCGCGGTCGAGGAGTTCACCTCCGACGAGACCGGCCTGCGCGTGGTCCTCAAGCAGACCATCGGTCGCGACCAGCTGCCCCAGCTGGCCCAGACCGTGCTGATGAAGGACATGGTCATCACGCGCGAGGAGTCCTTCGGCCCCTTCGACCCCGACAACACCAAGGGCAACTACAACGCCTCGATCCCGGCCGGCCCGGGCAGCCTGCAGGGTTGGCAGGAGCTCTTCCCGACCGAGACGGGCTGCACCATCCGCAAGACCACCGAGGTCAAGGTGTTCATCCCGTTCGTCAACGGCAAACTCGAGCAGCTCATGCTCGTCAACCTCGTCGACCTCTTCCGCGCCGAGGCCGAGTACGCGGCCGACTGGGTCAAGAAGAACCTCTGACGTCTGCCTGCACAATCGCCGGGTCGCCGATCGCGGCATGAAACCTCACGGCCGGGTCACCCGCGGCACCACCAACATCAACCGCCTGCGGCGGGTGGATCGGTGGATGGCCCATGACTCGGCGATCGCTTCACTGCTGAGCTCCACTCCGCGCCCACTCGTCGTCGACCTGGGCTACGGCGCCCGCCCGGACACCGCCGTGGAGATGGCCCGGCGGCTGCGGCCGAACGCGCCCGACCTGGAGATGGTGGGTCTCGAGATCGATCCCGAGCGGATCGTCGAACCCCGCGACGGCGTGCGTTTCGCCCTCGGTGGGTTCGAACTCGCCGGGCTGCGACCTCATCTGGTGCGGGCATTCAACGTCCTCCGCCAGTACGACGAATTCGAGGTCGCCGACGCATGGGCGCGAATGCAGCGTTCACTGGCACCCAGCGGACTGATCGTGGAGGGCACCTGTGACGAGATCGGTCGCCGATGCTGCTGGATCGTCCTCGATGCCGACGGTCCACGGTCGCTGACCCTGAGCTGGTCGCCCGAACACACCGAGCGCCCTTCCGAGCTCGCCGAGCGGCTACCGAAGATCCTGATCCACCACAACGTGCCGGGTCAGCCGATCCACGAGTTGCTGGTCCGGGCCGACCGCTGTTGGGATATCGCGGCGACACATGCCGCGTTCGGGCCGCGCACGCGGTGGCGGCACGCGCTGACCCTGTTGCGTGAGCAAGGCGTCCCGGTCGCCATCCCGCGGGGGCGCGTCGTCGACAACATTCTGACCGTGCCCTGGTCCGTCGTCGCCCCGCCCTGAGTCCAGTCGAACCCTGAGGACAGTCGAACCCTGAGGACAGCCGGGCCCCGGGGTCATCCGATTGTTCGAATACCGTTCCATCGCACGCTTGTCACGTCCTCGGCGATCACTACCCTGGTGGCCATGCGAATCGCCATGGCGCAGATCACCTCCGGCACCGACCCGTCGAAGAACCTCGAACAGGTCGATGCGGCCGTCGCCGAGGCGTCCGCGGGCGGGGCCGATCTGGTGGTGCTGCCCGAGGCGACGATGTGTCGGTTCGGCGTGAAGCTCGGTCCGATCGCGGAGCCGATCGACGGACCCTGGGCCACCGAGGTGTCGGCGATCGCCGCACGGCACGGCGTCACCGTGGTGGCCGGGATGTTCACGCCGGCGGGTGACCGCGTGGCCAACACGCTGGTCATCGCCGCGCCCGACGGGTCACGCCGGTCCTACGACAAGATCCATCTGTACGACGCGTTCGGGTTCACCGAGTCCCGCACGGTCGCGCCGGGGGACGAGCTGGTCACCTTCTCCGTCGACGACGTCACGGTTGGCGTCGCAACCTGCTACGACATCCGGTTCCCGGCGTTGTTCACCGCGCTGGCCCGTCGCGGAGCGCAGGTCATCGTTGTCCCGGCATCCTGGGGCGCCGGTGCCGGCAAGGTGCACCAGTGGCAGGCGTTGGCCACCGCACGCGCTCTCGATTCGACCTGTTATGTGGCGGCCGTCGGACAGGCGTTGCCCACCGATCCCGAGGTCCGGGAATCGTCGGCGCCCACCGGAATAGGTCACAGCCAACTCACAGATCCCTTCGGTACCGTGGTCGCCGCATACGACGAAGGCGTGCAGGTCGGGGTTCACGATGTCGACCTGGGCACAGTGGAGAAGGCACGCAAGGCCCTGGCCGTCCTCGACAACGAGCGGCCCATCCAACAGGTCTCGGCACCGAGTACGAACTGACCGAGCAGCAACTGAGGACCGCGCGACATGACCGACAGCCAGAACACCGACCGGCCCGGATCGGGTGGTGACGACCCGCAGACGCCCCGGGATCCGGACCACCCCGCCGATCAGCATCCCGCCGGTGAACACGCCGACGACCACACGGCCAAGCTGGGTGCCGCGGCTCCCACCGATGAGTCCCCGCGCGCCTATTCGCAGATCCCGCGCACCGAGACCGCGCAGTTCGGGCCCGGCCACACCGGCGGCTTCGATGCCCAGTCGGATGGGTTCGCGCCGATCCCTCCGGATGCGCAGTCCGGGGTGGTGTCGACGTCGCCCGCCAAGAAGCGCAGCACCGGCAAGATCGTCGGGCTGGTCTCGGTCGCGGTCATCCTGATGCTCGTCATCGCCGCGGTCGGCAGCGAACTGTACTTGCGCAACAAGGCGACCGACTGCATGGAGAGCGCGTTCACCGAGCTGACCGGCACCGAGACCACGGTGTCGCTCAGTCGTAAACCGATGCTGCTGCAGGGATTCGGCAACGACATCCCGTTCGTGCAGATCGACACCGTCGATGAACCCGGGGAGATGCGGTTGCATGCGCGCGCCGAAGGCATCACGGGTGAGGGTGACTCCTCCAACATCCGGTCGCTCGTCGGGAACGGGTTCGTCCCGTTCGATCGGGTCGTCGCGATGAGTCAGCAGGCGACGGCGGGCGCAGACCCGTCGACGTCCGGCAACGGTCAGTCCGGTGCAGGCGGTCTGATGCAGGGCGCGAGCATCGAGACGATGACCGGCAACGCCGCGGACGGCACGATCCAGGTGGACTCCGCCGTTCAGGTCGCGTTCCTGCCGATCCCGGTGTCGACGACGATCCGCCCCGTGCTGCAAGAGGGCCGGGTGGACTTCGAAGTGGTGAAGGCGAGCGCGTTCATCTTCGGCATCCCGTCGGACTTCGCTCAGCAGGTCGTCGACAGTGTCTCCGACTCGCTGTTCGGGCCGCTCTTCGACGAGGTCACCGTGCAGAGCATGCAGGTCACCGACCAGGGCGTCGACTTCGCCGTCGACGGCCAGGACGTGGCGCTGTCCGGTCAGATGACCGGCGGGTCCGGGGACTGCTCGGCGGCCTGATCGCCGGCCGCCGGCGTTCGGTCGGCGCAGCCACATCCGGTTCGCCGGTACGCTGGGACATGTCCGATTTTGTCGGTCTCGACGGGACGCCATCGCGGTCCGGGGACGGCATCTGAGGTGGAATCCCCAACGGAGGAAGAGATGAACGCACTGATCCTGATCGCTGTCGTGGTCCTGGTCGTCGTCGGCATCGTCGTGATGACCCAGCAACGGTCCGGGGTCAATGCGGCCCGCGAACTCGACGACGCCAAGGCCGACGCGCGGCAGGCCATCGAACGACTCGGCGGGCAGGTGTTCATGCTGGTCGGCGACGGTCCGGCATCGAAGCAGGCCCTGGCCGACGCCGGTGAACGCTACAACGCGGCCGGATCGCAGATCGAGCAGGCCAACTCGCCGGCGCAGGCGAAGCTCGCCAAGCAGACGGCCCTCGAGGGCCTGTACTACGTGCGGGCCGCCCGCACCGCGATGAACATGGACCCGGGTCCTGTGGTTCCGGAGCTCGAAGGGCAGAAGAGCGCGGGCTCGGTCACCGAGGACCGGACCGTCGACTTCGAGGGCCGCCAGGTGGAGGCCTCGCCGAGCCCGTCGTCGCGGACACCCAACTACTATCCGGGCGGCCGCGTCGCCGGACGACCGGTTCCCGCCGGCTGGTACTCCGAGCCGTGGTGGAAGCCCGCCCTTGTCGCCGGTGCCTGGGGCATCGGTTCGATGTTCCTGTTCTCGGCGCTGTTCTCCGGGATGGCCGGAGTCAACTACGACGCCAACGCCTTCGAGAGCGGTGCCGGTGACGGTAGCGACGCCGGTGCGCTCGAGGGTGGCGACGCCGGTGATGCCGGCGGCGACATGGGTGGTGGCGACATGGGCGACGGCGACATGGGAGACGGCGGAGGCGGATTCTTCGACGGCGGTGGCGATTTCGGCGGCGGGGACTTCGGCGACTTCGGGTTCTGAGGGGGCGAAGATTCGCTGCTGAGGGATGTCACCTGCTCCCTGAGGGCCTCAGGTGAAGACGACGGTCTTGCGGCCGTGGACCAGAACGCGGTCCTCGAGGTGCCAGCGCAGGCCGCGGGAGAGCACCATCGTCTCGATGTCGCGACCCTGACGGACCATGTCCGCGACGGTGTCGCTGTGGTCGACCCGGATGACGTCCTGCTCGATGATGGGCCCGGCGTCGAGGTCGGCGGTGACGTAGTGACAGGTCGCGCCGATCAGCTTGACCCCCCGCGCGAACGCCTGGTGATACGGCCGTGCGCCGACGAAGCTCGGCAGGAAGCTGTGGTGGATGTTGATCGCGCGGCCGGCCCACGCATCGCACAGCTGCGGCGGCAGGATCTGCATGAAGCGGGCCAGGACCACGGCGTCGGGCGCGTACCCCTCGACGATGCCGGCGACCTCCTCGAACGCCTGCGCCTTGCCCTCCGACGGGAACGGCACGTGGTGGAACGGCACGTCGAACCGTGTCACCAACTCCTCGAGATCCCGATGGTTGCCGACCACCGCGGAGACCGTCGCCGGGAGCTCGCCACGATGCGCACGGCCGAGGAGGTCGACGAGGCAATGGCTTTCCTTGCTGACCAGCAGTACCGCCGACTTCGGTGAGCCGGTGTCGGTGAGTCGCCACTCCGTCTCAGGGCCGATCTCGGCCGCCACCTCGCGCGCGAATCGCTCCCGCATCTCGTCCAGCCCGATCTGCACGGAACCGGCGCGGACGGTCTGACGGGTGAAGAACCAGCCCGTCTCGCTGTCGGAGTGGTAGCCGGCCTCGGTGATCCAGCCGCCGATGTCGGCGAGGAATCCGGAGATGCGCGCAACGATGCCCGTCCGGTCGGGACATCCGAGGGTGAGGACGTACCGGTGCTCTGGGTCGGCCCCAGAAGGGGTAGGTCGCGCCGGTGTCGGTTGTGCCGGGGTCGGCTCTGGTGCTGCCACGACTGTCAGTGTGCCAAGCTCGTCTGTGTGATCACCACCGACCTGTCCCGCCGTGATGTCGCGGCCATGATCGACCACACTCTGCTTAAGCCGGAGGCCACCCGTGCGGCGGCCGAGGCCACCGTTGCCGAGGCCGCGGAGCTGGGTGTCTACGCGGTGTGTCTGTCGCCGTCGATGCTGCCCATCGAGACCGGGTCGCTCCAGACCTGTGTGGTCGCGGGTTTTCCCTCGGGTAAGCACCATTCGCTGGTCAAGGCGGCCGAGGCCCGGCTGGCCGTCGACAGCGGCGCCGACGAGATCGACATGGTGATCGATGTGGGCGCGGCAGTCGACGGCCGGTTCGACGAGGTGTTCGCCGATGTTTTGACCGTCCGGGAGGCGATCGGTGACGTCGTGCTCAAGGTGATCATCGAGTCCGCCGCTCTGCTGGAGTTCGCCGGACCGGACACGGTGACCGAGGTGTGTCGGCGTGCCGTCCAGGCCGGGGCGTCGATGGTGAAGACGTCCACCGGTTTCCACCCATCGGGCGGTGCGACCGTGGAGGCGGTGCGGCTCATGCGGGATGCGGTCGGCGACCGTGCCGGTGTGAAGGCGAGCGGCGGTATCCGGACGGCCGAGTTCGCCGCCGAACTCATCGGGGCCGGCGCGACCCGGCTCGGTTTGTCCGGGTCGCGCGCGGTCCTCGAGGGTTTCGCAGCCTGACTCGGCAGACCTGAGCTGTCAGACCGCGGCGGTGGCGCCGACCCCGCGGGCGTCGACCGCGCGTCGGGCGTCCTCGGCGACGAGATCCATGTTGATCGCACCGCCGGCGGTCACCCCGGCGCCCATCGAAACGGACACCGTCGCACCGAGATTGGCGACGTTGCCAGCCGCCCACACGCCGGGGATGTCGGTGGCGCCCATCGGGTCGGCTGCGATGAACTGCCCACCCATCGGATGGTCGCTGAGGGTCCCGCCGAGGCGCGTGTACAACTCCGAGCGCACCACGAATCGAGGGGCGACGACGAGGGCGTCGCGCTCCACCGTGGTGCCGTCGCCGAGCACGACGGCCCGCAGCGCGTCGTCGGCGATGTCGAGATGGTCCACGGGGCCGTCGACGATCGTCACTCCGAGCGCCGACAGTTGTTCGAGCTCAGCGGGTTCGACGGGTGGCATGGTGTGCGTGAACAAGGTGACGTCGTCGCTGAGCTGGCTGAACAGCAGCGTCTGGTGTAGTGACATCGGGTTGGTGCCGAGGACGCCGATGCGCCTGCCGCGGACCTCGTAGCCGTGGCAGTACGGGCAGTGCAGGACCGTCGAGCCCCAGAGTTCCCGGACTCCGGGGACATCCGGCAGTTCGTCCACCAGCCCGGCGGCGAGGAGGACGCGTCGAGCGGTGACGGTGTCGCCGTCTGCCAGGTCCAGGGTGAATCCCGTATCGGTGCGGGCGGCGCCGATCACTGTGCCGGAACGGATCTCGGCGCCGTAGCCATGGGCTTCGGCGCGCCCCTTCTCCAGCAGTTCGGTCGGTCGGATGCCCTCGTTCCCGAGGACGTTGTGGGCGCCGTCGGCGGGAGCGTTGCGGGGTTCGCCGGCGTCGATGACGATCACCGATCGCAACGAGCGGGCGAGGGTGGTCGCGGCGCTGAGTCCGGCTGGCCCGCCGCCGACAATGGCGACGTCGAAGTGGTTGGTGCTCATGGGTTTTCTCCTCGGGGGTGGTCGGATCGTCGCCCGATCCAGGCGGTGCGACGGGTGCGGACGGTGAGGTCGTCGCGTCGGTGCAGCGACGACGGATGGTTCGGGTCGAGTAGGTCGTCGAGGGTGGCGCGCTCGGTGTCGGACAGGTCGTCGTCGAGGCCCTGGCGCATGCGTGAGATCCATGCGACGGCGTAGCGGGCGGTGAGATCCCGAGGGGCGGGCCGGTTCTCGAAGGTGACCGTGTCGACGAGTTCGAATCCGGCGCCGGTGATGGTTGGTGTCCAGTCGGGATGGGCGTTCGCGCCGCGCTCGGACATGATGTCCTGAAGTCGCGCTTCCAGCGCTCCCTCCGGGGAGTCCGGCGGGAGGAACGCCGGGAGCCCGTCGAGTTCGACGACGACGATGATGCCTCCGGGTCGGAGCGCGTCGTGCACCGACCGGAGTAAAGCCGCGGGATCGGCGAAGTGGTGCATGGTCGATGACGACCACGCGACGTCGACGTCGGTGAGGTCGGAGGGAAGTGCGGCGTCGAGGTCGGCCTGCAGGGTGTGGACCCGATCGTCGAGGCCTGCCCGTTGTGCGGCCGCGGTGACCCGGCCAAGCATCTCCGGTGAGTTGTCGACGGCGATGACCTCCGCGGTGGGTAGGTGTCGTGCCAGCGCAAGACTGAGTGTGCCGGTGCCCGAGCCGAGATCGATGATCGTGCGTGGTCGGGGTGCCAGCGCGGAGATCTGGTCGGCCAGGGCGTCGACGTACTGCCCGGTGGCGGCTGCATCGAGGTCGAGCACCTCGGCCATTCCGTCGGCCATCGGGTGGTCGTGGTCGTGGTGGTGGCCGTGTGCCTGGTGCCCGTGTCCTGAGTGTCCGTGTCGTGGGTGCCCACCGTGCTGGGTCGGCGAGGTATCCGTCATGACATCTACGGTAGCGAGAGGATGCGCTGTTGGCATACGCTCTTGCGTATGGAGCAAGAAATCGATGCGGTCGTCCGACAGCGCATCCGGGGCCTGCGGGTGGCCAAGGGATGGACCCTCGACGCGCTGGCTGCACGCTGTTATCTGAGTCCGTCGACGCTGAGCCGGATCGAAACCGGGCACCGGCGGGTCGCACTCGACCAGTTGGTGCCGATCGCGCGTGCTCTCGGGACCACGCTCGATCAGCTTGTGGAACCCGCGAACGACGAGGACGTGGTGATCCGGCCGGAGCCCCACAGCTCCGCGGGTATGACCATGTGGAAGCTGTCTCGTGACCAGACGCCGGGTGGTGTGACGGTGGCGAAGATCCGGTATACCGCCGAACACCGGACCGACCCCAACAACCTGGGTGTACATCCCGGGCGGGAGTGGTTCACCGTGATCTCCGGGACGATCCGGCTGCACCTGGGGGATCGGGTGATCCTGGTGCCGCCGGGGCAGGCGGCGGAGTTCTCGACGATGGTGCCGCACGGGATGTCGGCGGTGGACGGGCCGGCCGAGATCGTGTCGATCTTCGACCACGACGGTGAGCGCGCGCACCTTCCGGGGTGACGAACGTCGATACTCAGTCACATCACAGCTGGCAGACCACGCTTTTCCGGTGCTGGTCGGTACGCTGGAGTCCGTTATGAGCGCGCAGCCCCTTCTCACTCGACGAACAGTTCTCGCCGCAGCCGGCCTCGGCGCTGTGGGTGTCGCCGTGGCCGCGTGCTCAGGCGACGAGTCGACGACCGATGATGCGGGGCCCGCGGATCCGACGGTGGAGCTGGTCTTCACACCTGCGCTCGACGCGGAGGAGGCGCCGAACCCGACCGACACCTTCTCGGTCAAGGCGGAGAACGGGGTACTCAACCCGGACATCAAGTTGCTGAACCCGAACGGCAAGGTCGTCGCAGGGTCGATGGCCGATGATCAGAAGACGTTCACCATTACAGAGCCCCTCGGGTACGGCACTGAGTACACGTGGCAGGGCAGCGCGATCGGATATGACCGCGTCACCACGCCGATCGCCGGCGCGTTCACCACGCTTGCTCCGGATTCGCAGATCAACCTCGTGGTGAACATCGGCGACGGGCAGGAAGTCGGCATCGCCGCGCCGATCATCTTGAAGTTCGACGCGACTGTTGAGGACAAGGAAGCGGTCGAGAAGGCGCTCAGCGTCACCACCGAACCAGAGACCGAGGGCGCGTGGGCCTGGCTCGGCGAGGACAACGGGTCACGCGTGCACTGGCGGCCGCGGGAGTACTGGGCGCCCGGCACCAAGGTGCACATGTCGGCGAAGCTTTACGGCGTCGACTACGGCGGTGGTGCCTACGGTGCGGCCGACGTGACGTCGGACTTCGGAATCGGCCGATCCCAGATTGTTCAGGCCGAGGCGTCGTCGCACCAGATCGTGGTGGTGCGTGACGGCGGTGTGCTGATGACGTTGCCGTGCAGCTACGGCGAGGGTGACCTGGACCGTAACGTCACACGCTCGGGCATCCACGTGGTGACCGAGAAGTATGAAGACTTCTACATGAGCAACCCGGCGGCCGGCTATTTCAACGTGCGGGAGAGGTTCGCCGTGCGCATCTCGAACAATGGCGAGTTCATCCACGCCAATCCGCAAACTGTTGGGGTGCAGGGGTCGTCGAATGTCACCAACGGGTGCATCAACTTGTCGTTGGAGAACGCACAGCGCTACTTCGAGGTGGCTGTGTACGGAGATCCGGTGGAGGTGACCGGGACGCGAATCGCGTTGTCGGAAGCCGACGGCGACATCTTCGACTGGATCTTTGACTGGGAGACATGGACCTCGATGTCTGCGATCAAGGGTGACCCATCACAGATCGACGCCCCGGCAACGCCCTCCGGAGCTCCACGGTCAGCGGCACCCGCGCCAGCAGGCTGAAAACCGTTACGGCACAACCTCACCGCGGGTAGGTGATGATGGTTTCGCCGGTGCGTAGGTTGCGCCAGGTGATGGTGCGGTCGGTGTGCATGGTCGGTACCCAGCCGCCGTCGTGTTTGCGGTGGTGATCGGGTCGGCAGAGCGGTGCGAAGTTGAAGGGCACGCTCCAGCCGCCGGCCAGTGGGTCGGCATGGTTGAACTTCACCAGGTGGTCGAGTTCGCATTCGTGGGATGGCCTGCTGCAGTAGGGGTAGCGGCAGCGCCGATCGAGGTAGGTGATTTCGGCGCGCAGCCGGTCGGGTGGTCGGTAGATCAGGGCTCCGGGTGGTGGGATGTCGAATCCGCCGTGTCCGGTGGGGTCGATGGGTGGTGCCAGGGCTCGGTCGCCGACGATGATCAGGCTGCTGGCCGGTTTCGGTGTCGCGAGGGTGGGAACGGTGATGATCTTCGCCCGCTGTGCCAGGTCGGCCGCGTGCACGGGATCGATGGCCCCGTAGCCCTGCAGCCGGGTGGGTTCGATGCCGGTCGGGTCATGCAGCAGGGTCCAGACCGGTGGGGCCGGGAGGTCGGCGGGCGTTGGGTTGGTGGCGGTCTGTTCGTCGGTGTCGTCGGCGTTGCCGGTGTCGGCCGCGGTGTCGGCGTCGGTCTCGGTTGTGTCGTCATCGTCGGTGTTGTCGACGTTGGCGATGTCGGGCTCGCTGCCGGTCTCGGCGACGTCGTGGTTGTCGGAGCCGTCCGTGGTGTCGGCGGTGTCATGGTTCTCGGCGGATGCGGCTGGTTCGGTGTCGGTGGGATCATCGGCGTCGGTGGGCGCGGTGATGGACGCGCTGCTCGGCGACCGACCATTCTCGTCGCCGTCGTTGCTCGGGTCGGTCTCACGGTCGGTGGTGTCGGTGGTTTCGGCTGTCTCCGGGGAGCTCTGGCTCGACGCATGGCCGCCGGTGCTGGCCGCCGTCCGCTTGCCGAGCTTGGTGCGGGTTTGTCCTGCGGTGCAGGTGTCCTCGCCGCATTCGCAGGTCAGGGTGGCGCCAGGGATACCGACGATCTCACCGAACGCGAGGATGCGCTGTCGGCCGAGGGTGCGCGGGTCGTTCTTGCACACGCGTGCGGCGACGAGCTTGGTGATGCGGTCACGCAGATGCACGCCGTGCTCGGCAGGCATGCAGGCATCGAGGTTCATGTGCCCGCCGGCTTCGTTGCTGAAGGTGATGTTCTCGAACGCTTCGGCGATCGCATCCCGGGATTCGGCAGCACCGTCGGGGTCGAGGCTGATGACCGCGTCGGCCAGGTCGTCCCGCAGGGCGGTGTCGGTGGAGGCCCGATTCCCCAGCTCCAGGGCGAGGTCTTCGAAGCTGACCGGCCCATCCTGGTCGGGTTGTGGTTCTGGCTGCACCTCGGCATCCGGATCGGTGTCGTCGGCCTCGTCGTCGTTGTCGAGGAGGTCGTCGAGGGTCGGGTCGGACGGCTCGTCAGCCGGGTCGTCGGCGTCGGTGGTGTCGGTGTCGGTGTCGGGGAGTTGGTCGCGTAGGTCGCCTTTGGGCGCGATGTCGGCGGCGTGCACCATCACCGACATGCGATGGGTGCTGAACTCGCCGGCCAGATAGGCCATCCGAATCTTCGGGTACTCCTGCAGGGAGGCGCCCAGTGAGTACCATTCGCCGGCTTTGGTTTTGTTGATCCGCAATGCCAGGGAGATTTCGCCGACCGCGGTGTTGCGGGCGGTCTGGCCGAAGATCATGCGGTGGCGGCCGTCGGCTCCGAACAGTCGCTCGTTGTACGCGCTTTCGCCGATGTGGTAGGCCATCAGCAAGGCGCGTGCTTCGGCTTGTCGACTCAGCCGCAGCGCGTCGCGCGCGAACGCCCCCAATCCCTCAGCACCGACCGACGACAACAGGTTGTCGTCGGCTGCGGGATCGGTGTAGGTGAACACGCCAGGCCTTTCGTGGGTGGGAGGTGCTGTGCGGGAATGGGACTGATGTCAGAGTATCGGGTGGGTCTGACAATCTTGGCGGGTCGGCGGCTGCCTGTGGATGACGTTGAGTCTGCGCTTTTCGATTGCGTTCAGGATATGGGTCGGGTGTGACAAGAACTGTGGTGCAGTAGGTTTCGATGGTTCCTTCGGTCTCGATACGTCCTCGCCTAGCGGCTCGGACTACTCGACCAACGGGTGAAAGTTGCGGCGGGGTCGGTGTAGGTGAACACGCCAGGCCTTTCGTGAGTGGGAGGTGCTGTGCGGGAGCGAAACTGATATCAGAGTATCGGGTGGGTCTGACAATTTTTGGTTGCTGATCCGGAGCCTGTGGATAGTGGTTCTGCTGCGGTTTCTGGTTGGGTTCAGGATATCGCGGGGGTGTGACAAGTTCGGTGGTGCAGTAGGTTTCGATGGTTCCTTCGGTCTCGATTACGTCCTCGCCTAGCGGCTCGGACTACTCGACCAACGAAGGGGGCGGCTCGGACTACTCGACCAACGAAGGGGGTGTGCGGTTCGGGCTACATCAACGGACAAAGCTGCGTCGTAATGGAACTGACAACAGAGTATCGGGTGGGTCTGACAACTCTTGGTGGGTCAGCGGCGACCTGTGGATGGCGTTGAGTCTGCGATTTCCGATTGCGTTCAGGATATCGGTTGGGTGCGACAAGAACTGTGGTGCAGTGGGATTGGCGGGTGTCGGAGGTCTCGATTTCGACAGGCTCAATCCGGCGGATACGTCCTCGCCTAGCGGCTCGGACTACTCGACCAGCGGGTGGGGTGCGGCTCGGACTACTCGACTAACGAAAGGGGCGGCTCGGACTACTCGACTAACGAAAGGGGCGGCTCGGACTACTCGACCGGAGACATGGCGCGGTCGCGCTACACGTAACCTCCGTCGACGAGCCCAGACCTCAGCCCGTCTTGATGTTTCGCCGAGCGGACGCCTGGTCGCGCGGCTTGAGGACGATCTGATCCAGGTCGACGTGGGGAGGGCGGGACGCGACGAAACCGATCACCTCGGCGACGTCGTCGGCAGTCAGCGGGGTCAGGCCCTCGTAGACGGCATCAGCTCTCGCCTGGTCGCCCTCGAAACGCACCAGCGAGAACTCGGTTTCGACCATTCCGGGTGCGATTTCGGTGAGCCGCACCGGCTTTCCGAGTAGCTCGTACCGAAGGGTCCGATGCATGACTGCCTGGGCGTGCTTGGCCGACGTGTAGCCCGCGCCGTTGTCGTAGGCCTCGAGGGCCGCGATCGAGGTGACCGTGACGATCAGGCCGTCACCGGAACCGATCAACGCGGGTAGCAACGCCTTCGTGACCCGAAGTGTGCCGAGCACGTTGGTCTCCCACATCCACCTCCAGTCGTCGAGGTCGGCCGTCGCGACGGGGTCGAGGCCTTTGGCGCCGCCCGCGTTGTTCACCAACACGTGGACCTTCTCCAGGCCCGCCACGAACGCGTCGACGGACTCGGCGTCGGTGACATCGAGTTGTCGGCCCGTCCCGCCGATCTCTGCCGCGAGTTCATCGATCATCTCGGTGCGTCGCGCACCCAGCACCACGTGGTAGCCCTGAGAGGCCAGCTGACGTGCGGTCGCGGCCCCGATCCCCGAACTCGCGCCCGTGACCACCGCAACCTTTGGTTCCGCTGCCGCTTGCTCCGCCGTCCCGTTCTGCGTGGTGCTGGTCATGAACCTCAGCTTAGCGATGCATCGGCATTGCTAAATTCGGTGCATGTCGTCGACCGGAGTCGTGCCCGCGGCCCTGCAGGTCGGCTCCACGCCCGCGGCGGCCGTCTTGCACGCCATCCGGATCAGCGGCCCCGTCACCCGCGATCATCTGTCCGGCGCCACGTCGCTCTCGCCGGCGACGATCAACCGCCAGGTCGCCGCGCTGACGCGGCTCGGCCTGGTGGTCGAGCGACCCGATCTCGTCGATCCGGGCGCCATCGGTAGACCGAAGAACCCGCTCACGCTCGACCGGGACTCACTGTGCGTCGCCGGGATGCACATCGGTGCCCGGCGCACGCTGCTCGCGATAGCGGACCTCGGCGGGCGCACGTTGTACAGCCACGCAGTGCTGACGCCGCGCGACGCGGCCGGGGTCGGCGACCTCTGCGTGCAGTTGCGAGACCTGGCAGCACGATTCAGTGGTCGGCGACTGTTGTGGGGCGGTGTCGCCGCAGGCGGCGTCGTCGACTCCACGTCCGGGCACATCGACCACGCGGTGCTGGGATGGCAGCGCGTTCCGGTCGGGCAGATGCTCGCCGATGCGCTGGCTGTCCCGGTCTCGGTCGGCGAGCATGTCCAGGCGATGGCGGCCGCAGAACTCCTGCTCAGTGCGCCACGCGAGGTCGTCGGCACCGGGCTGTTCTTCTACGCCCGCGAGACCGTCGGCATGGCGATGTCCGTCGACGGCAGGGTCCTGATGCCGAGACGCGGGGCCGGATCGATCGCCCACCTGCCGGTCGTCGCACCGCATCTCGCGGACTCGCCGGACCCGGTCCTGCAGGATGTGGTGGGTCGTGCGTCGGCGCAGCAGGCGGCACGACGAATCGGTGCGGACGAGGACGCGCCGGTGATTCTCGACGAACGCGCGGAAGTACTCGGCGGTGTCGTGGCGATGATGCGTGACGTCCTCAATCCGGATGCCGTCGTGGTCGCCGGCGACGCGTTCGCCGCGCACCCGCGAGGACTGGCGCCCGTACAGGCCGCGTTCGACGCCGCCACCACCATCCGCCGCCCACTAGAGATCGCGCCGTCGCGGTTCGGGGTACGTATCCAGGAGAGCGCAGCGGTCATCGTGGCCCTGAGCGTGATCTACGCCGACCCAGTCGCCGCGACCGGGAATCACCCATCGCCTAACGTGAACGTATGACCACACCCCCGCGCGAAGTCGCTGCCTCCCTCGAGGTGAACGTCACCGCCGCCACCGAGCTCGAGATGCAGATCACCGTCGCGAAGCTGCCGGGCCTCACGGTGGACGAAACGCTGTCGGTAACCGTCGACGGCGACCCGATCGAGCCGGAGGAGATCGTCGGCGAGCACGGCTCCCGCATCCACCGCCTCCAGGTCGACTCGGGGCTCGTCGTGGTCGACTACTCCGCCTCGGTCACCACCCCGGCCGACCCGATCGAGGTCGAGGTGACCGACCACTCGATCTACCTTCGGCCCAGCCGATATGCCGAGGCGGACAAGTTCTTCGGCTACGCCGCCGGACAGTTCGACATCAACCTCCCGCCGAGCGAACTGCTGCAGCAGGTGACCTCGTTCGTCGAGAGTCGCCTCAGCTACATTCCCGGCGCGAGCGATCCCATTGACGGTGCGGCCGACACCCTGCTCGCGGGCGCCGGCGTGTGCCGTGACTACGCCCACCTCGTCGTGGCATTGCTTCGGGCCCTGAACATCCCGGCCCGGCTCGTCGCCGTGTACGCCCCCGGCTGCGATCCGATGGACTTCCATGCAGTCGCCGAGGCACTGATCGACGGACGCTGGGTGGTCGTGGACGCCACCGGCCTGGCCCCGCGCCAGACCATGGTGCGCATCTCCACCGGCCGCGACGCAGCCGACACCGCGTTCCTCGACAATCATCGGGGCACCATCAACCTGAACTCCTACAAGGTGACCGCGATCGTGCAGGGAGACCTGCCGACCGACACCGGGGAGGATCGCATCGCGATAGGCTGACCGCTGTGCATGCACTCACGTGCCCGGTCTGCAACGCCCTCTCCGGATTCGATCCCCAACACTGCCCCAGTTGCGGGAGCTCGGTCGGAATCCACCTACCGAGCCAATCGTTGGCGGTGGTCGCGACCGAGGGTGTCCAGATCGACGGACGGCAGTGGGTGCGGTGTTCCAACGCGACCCGAACCGGGTGCAACTGGCTCACCTTGGCCGAGGTCGACGAAGGGTCGATCGGGCTGCGGGGCAGATGTTTTCCGTGTTCACTCGTCCGACGTGATCCCGACCCCGACGACACCATCGCGGTGGAGAAGCTGACCTCCACGACACGTGACCTCCGAATGCTGATCTATCAACTCGCGGACCTGGGTCTGCCTGTGGAGCCCTTCTGGCGCACCGAAGGGGGACTGGCATTCGATCTGCTCTCGAGTCAGACGACGGGGCAGCAGGTGATCATCGGTCACGCCAACGGTGTCGTCACGATCGACCTCGCCGAATCCCTCGACGCCCACCGCGAACGACTTCGCGTGGACCTGGGGGAGGCCTACCGGACGATGCTCGGTCACTTCCGGCACGAGGTCGGCCACTACTTCGAGCACATCCTCGTCGAAACCGGCGACGGTGCCGCGGAATACCTGGCAGATGCCCGCGAGATCTTCGGCGACGAACGCGTCTCCTACAGCGACGCCATCGACCGGCACTACACATATGGCCCGCCGCGCGACTGGCAGGATTCGTACATCTCCGAGTACGCGACGATGCACCCGTGGGAGGACTTCGCGGAATGCTTCGCGCACTACCTCCACATCACCGGGACCATCGACACCGCGCGCGAATCCGGTCTCATGCTGGAGAGTGACCAGGTCAGCTTCACCATGGACCGCGACATCGTGCCGCTGAAATCGTACGCGGATGTCCCGATCGAACGGCTCCTGTACGACTGGAAATGGTTGTCCACCATGTTCAATCGGGTGAACGCCGCCATGGGTGCGCGGCCGCTCTATCCGTTCGACATCCCGCGGCCGGTCGTCCGGAAGCTGGGATTCGTCCACCGCGTGATCCGGGAGTCGGCGACACGGTTGGCGATCACCGATCCGATGGTGGGAGTGGGGTGACGCTCGCAAGCTCGCCCCACCCGATGATCGAGTAGCCCGCGAGCCGCCAGGCGGGCCTCGTCGCAAGCTCCTCGGCTACTCGACCAGCGGTTGGGGGCGCCCCGGCTACTCGACCAGCGGTTGGGGCGACCCTTCGTGACGCTCAGGAGTGGGTTTGAGCTTCCCGCCGCTTCGCCACGACGAACTCGAGAACCGTTGCGACGTCGTCGGTGTCGTCGATACGGTAGGTCGCGATCGTGTCGCCGGTCCCGACCTTGATGGTGACGTCGCCATTGTCGGGATGTAGATGGGCGAAGGCCTTCTCGTCCGTGACGTCGTCGCCGAGATAGATCACCGCGTTCGCGCCGACCTGCTCCCGCAGCACATCGAGGGCGTGTCCCTTGCTCGTCTCGATCACCGCGAGTTCGAGAACCTCTTTGCCCTCGGTGCTCTGCACACCCGGCCACGTGGCCGGCCCGGAACGAACCCGCTCGAGAGCTTTCTCGGCGTCGGCCGCAGCCGCGTTGCGCACGTGCAACACTGTGCTGGCCGGTTTGGTCTCCACCCGCGTACCGGGGTGATCTGCTGCGATGGAACGCAATTCGTCGATGAGCCGGGCCAGCAGGGCGCGGTGGTCGTCGGTGATCTCGAACACGAACCCGGACTCGAACTCGCTGCCATGGCTGCCGACGAGGGCCACCGGCGCGGACAACCCCGACAGCTCGGCCAGCACCGCGCGCTCGCGACCCGACACCACGGCTGCGGTCGTGTCGGGCAGCTCGGCGGCCGCCGCGATCGCCGCCACCGACGCGGGATTCGGGATCGCGTCCTCCGGCCGGGACACCAACGGGGACATGCAGCCGTCGTAGTCCGATGCGACGAGCAGAGTCGGAACCGACACCGCGTCGATCAGGGCCTCCCGCAATGCGGCAGGTATCCCGGTGGCGCTCATGCGTCCTGATCCGCCGCGTCGGACGTCTGGACGAGGTGGACGCCGCGGTTGGCGTCCGTCGCCGTCTCGGTCACCGACGCCAGCGTGCCGAGGAAACTCTCCGCCCACTTGGCCACATCGTGGGCCATCACCTGACGACGAAGCGCGCGCATCCGCTTACGACCATCCGCCGTCGTCTGCCCCACCGCCGCCTCGATGGCGTCTTTCACGCCCTCGAGGTCGTACGGATTGGCCTGATACGCCGAGCGCAATTCCGAAGCGGCTCCGGTGAATTCGCTCAACACCAGTGAGCCGCCGAGGTCGCTGCGACACGCGACGTACTCCTTGGCGACGAGGTTCATCCCGTCCCGCAGCGGGGTCACGAGCATCACGTCGGCGGCGACGAAGAACGCGATCAGTTCGTCGCGGGGAACGGGTCGGTGCAGGTACTGCACCACCGGCTGGCCGACCGAGCCGAACGAGCCGTTGATGTTGCCGACCAACTGTTCGATGCCCGCGCGCATCTGCACGTAGCTCTCCACGCGCTCGCGGCTCGGCGTCGCCAGCTGGATCATCACCGTGTCTTCGGGGTCGAGCCGCTTCTCCGCCAACAGCTCCGAGACGGCCTTGAGGCGCACGTCGATGCCCTTGGTGTAGTCGAGCCGATCGACGCCGAGCATGATCGTCTTCGGATTGCCGAGGTCCTTGCGGATCTCGCGCGCCCGGTTCCGGATCTCCTTGGACTTGGCCTTGGCGTCGAGGTCGCCGGAGTCGATCGAGATCGGGAACGCGCCGACCCGCACCGTCCGGAAACCGACCTGCACGACGCCGAACCGCGAGCGCACACCGACCGTGCCCTTGCTGGTGGCCTGGCCGGCGAGTCGCCGCGCCAGGAACAGGAAGTTCTGCGCACCGCCCGGCAGATGGAAACCGATGAGATCGGCACCCAGCAGGCCTTCGACGATCTCCGTCCGCCACGGCAGCTGCATGAACAGCTCGACCGGTGGGAACGGGATGTGCAGGAAGAAGCCGATCTTGAGATCCGGACGCAGCATGCGCAGCATCTTGGGCACGAGCTGGAGCTGGTAGTCCTGAATCCAGACCACCGCCCCCTCGGCGGCGGCCTTGGCGGTTTCCTCCGCGAAGCGACGGTTCACGTCGACGTAGGTGTCCCACCATTCGCGGTGGTACTCGGGTTTGACGAGAAGGTCGTGGTAGAGCGGCCACAACGTCGCGTTGGAGAAGCCCTCGTAGTACTCGGCGATCTCCTGCGTGGACAGCGGCACCGCGTGGATGTCGATGCCCTCGATGTCGGGGTTGTCGTCCGAGTCGGCGATCCCGGACCAACCGACCCATGCGCCGGTCTGAGACCTCAGGATGGGTTCGAGAGCGGTGACCAGCCCGCCCGGGCTGCGTTTCCAATTCACCGTGCCGTCGGGCAAGACCTCCTTGTCGACAGGCAGGCGGTTGGCGACGACGACGAACTCCGCGTCACCGAAATGCTGGTCGGCGGTTGCCCCGCCGTGCGTCACGTCCTCGGAGCCCGCCATGTGGTCAGGCGTTCTCGCCTGGCGCGATTCCCAGCATCGACAACAGCATCCGGCACTCATCGGCGTCGGTCGCGTAGGCGGCGACGACACGACGCGCCGAGCTGGCGGTCTCGTCGGCTACCGGCTCCAACTCGTCGTCGGTGATGTCGGTGGTCTTCGCAGGCATTGAGGTCCTCTTGCTTCACAACGGCGTGCCCCGGCGGCGACCGGCGAGGCGTACGCGCCCGGCGTTGGTGCGCGCACTCCGATGCTACCTGTTTCGTTGTCGCACATCCGGCGCGACCTCGCGACGTCGGTAGCCCTGCATCCGGTTCCGGCGGAGCATCGACATCCAGGCGGGGCGCACCGGCAGTTGCGGGCGGCGCAACGATCGGGCGATGAACTCACCCAGCGTCACACCCGCGGCCAGCGCGGCGCCGACACCGAGGGCGCTCATCATCCAGGTGATGCCGTCGAGGGTCTGGTCACCGAGCAGTCCGTACAGAGCGCGATACACGGCGAGACCGGGCAGCAGCGGGGTGATACCGGCGATCGCGACGACCAGTGGCGGGGTCAGCGCGCGCCGAGCGAGCAGGCCGCCGACCAGGCCGACGAGCGCCGCGGCCAGCGCACTCGCCACCACGTCGCCGATGGCCCCGACGAAGGTGGCCGACGCCACCACCGCGGCGCCGATCGCGCCACTCATGAACGCCACCGGCAGTGCCCGCTTCTCGGCATAGCTCGCCAGTGCGAAGGCGAGCGCTGCGAGCCCACCCGCCAAGATGCGGACGGGCAGCTCGACCGCGGGGAAGGTGGTCGTCGGCGTGATCGTCGGGAGAAAGATCCCCGCGTTCTCCAGCAGGCTGATCGCGATACCGACGCCGGCGATCAACCCGCCGGTCATCAGCAGCAACTCGAAGAACCTGGCCACACCGGTGATCGGCGCGCCCGTGATGGCGTCCTGGACGGAGCCGACCAGTGACAGACCGGACAGCAGGACGACGATGCCGGCCGCGATGACGAACGACGGCGACAGGTTGATGCTCGTGTTCTGGGTCAGGCCGAACGTCACCGCCGCGGGGACGACGGCGATGAAACCGCCGGTGAACTGCTGGAAGAACACCGGAGTGCCGATCCGGTTGAGTCTGCGGTTCACCACGACGATGACCACTGTCGTCAGGAACGCCAGGACCGCACCGAGCTCCGCGCCGCCGAGCAGCACAGAGATGCTCGCGGCCATCAGGCCCCACGCGCATGTGGCCACCCGGTGCCGGTACGGGTGGGGAGCGGTGATGATCTCGTCGACCATGCGGTGGGCGCTCGACGGCGTGATCGCCATGTCGCGGATGCGCCGGACCAGGCGATCGATCTGGGCCAGCCGGGTGAAGTCCATCGACCGGTAGTAGACCTGCTCCATCGTGGTGATCGGCGGCAGTGTCGCTCCGCGCCGGGCGCTGACGACGATGGTGTTGTACGTGACATCCACCTCGACGTCCTCGAGCCCGTACACGCCGCAGACGAACGCGATCTGCTGCTGGGTGTCGATCGCGGCCGTGCCCGAATCAAGTAGTACGGCACCGATCTTGGTGGCGAGGTCGAGGACCTCGGTGATCGCCGCGACGTCGAACCGGTCGATCGGCTTGCGCGGCGAGACCATGATGCTGCCGGGTTCGATCGTGTCGATCGTCGCCGGTCGGTCCTCGATCAGCCGGACGGGGTTCAGCCACCCCAACGCACGGCCGATATACTCGCGCACGCATGCCTCCTTAGCTCAGTGGTAGAGCACTCGCCTTGTAAGCGAGCGGTCGTCAGTTCAATCCTGACAGGGGGCTCCAAGAACCCGCCTCCGGCAGGGGGGCTCTGAGAACCCGCCTCCGGCAGGGGGGCTCCAACAACCCGCCTCCGGCAGGGGGGCTCCAAGAACCCGCCTCCGGCAGGGGGGCTCTGAGAACCCGCCTCCGGCAGGGGGGCTCCAAAAGCCCCCCATCACCGGCGGGCCAGCAATCGAGCCGGTCCCGGCGCCCAGTGGTAAACGGTCCCGAAAGGGGCCGTGTTCCGGCGTGTGATGCGACTCATCTCAACATGCTCGAGTCAGTCCCGCCATCCCCTCGAGAACCCCGGTCCCGTGGCGTTTGCGTCGAGCGTTCGGACGACACATTCTCCGAAGGCGTGCGCGCACGGCACCGATCGGTGTCGAATGGAACAGCACCCTGCGCACCGTCGCGATCCCGCCGTCCGGGCGTCGAGATCGCCGCCACGGGCACTCCCGCCCAGCCCGCATTCCTGCACGAGCGATAGCCACCTCGTAGAAGGTCAGTTCCATGGTTGCGGACGCCACGCCGGCACTGCAGCTCGACCGGGTCGCGAAGACCTATCGGATCGGCGACGAGCACGTACACGTGCTCGTCGACTGCGACCTGACCGTCCGAGCGGGCGAATTCGTCGTGATCACCGGACCGTCAGGTGCGGGAAAGTCGACGTTGCTGCACGTCGCAGGCGGTCTCGACGCGCCCGATCGTGGCACGGTCTCGGTGAGTGGCCATGACCTGTGGTCGATGAACCGACGTGCGCGAGCTGCGTTCCGTCGCCGCCATCTAGGGTTCGTCTTCCAGTTCTTCAATTTGGTCCCCATGCTCTCCGCTGTCGAGAACGTGTCGCTGCCGCTCGTGCTGGATGGCACGCCGGCTCGTGTCGCCGACGCCCGAGGCGCAGAGCTTCTCGACCGAGTCGGTCTCACCGGCCGCCGCCATCACCGCCCTGCCGAGCTGTCAGGTGGACAGATGCAGCGCGTCGCAGTGGCTCGCGCGTTGGTGACCCGGCCATCGGTGCTCCTCGCCGACGAGCCGACCGGAAATCTGGACAAGCAGTCCTCTACCGAGGTGCTCGACCTCCTCCGTTCCCTGTGCCAGGAGGACTCGACCGCCGTCATTCTGGTCACCCACGATCCGGCGGCTATCGGCTACGGATCCCGCACCTTGCACATCATCGACGGCAATGCGCGGTCGGCTGACGCGACGGGCATCGGCGGTGACGGTTGATGCGTGGGTGGTCGGCATGCTGGACGTCGTTTCGGCGCATTCACCTTGCGGCGTTGATCTCCGACTGGCGTCGATCGTTGCTCACGGTTGTCGGTGTGGCAATCGGCGTGACGGTGGTGCTCGGCGTCCTGGTGCTCAGATCCGATCTGGTCCGACCGTTCGACGCATTTGGTCCGTCGTTGACCGCAGCGGCCGACGACGGGGTGGTGGAGGTGATTCCTGATGTCAGCGGACGTCTGCCGACCACCACGGTCGACCGGCTTCGTGCCGAGGTGTCGGGGGCACAGGCCATTGTCCCTTTCGTCGCCACCTTGACCCCGGTGGGTACCGGAGACAACACGCAAGGATTCTTTCTGCTGGGCGGTTCGTGCGACATCGAATTGCTGATCGGCGATTTCGGCTGCGCAACCAGGGCGCGTGACGCGGTCGACTTCCACAGGCCCGGTGTGCCGATGCAGATGGCCGCGCCGGTGGCCGCAGAGCTCGGCCTGAGCGTCGGCGACGACCTCGCGCTACCGGGATTGCCACCCGGCTCCGCGTATCTCGCGGCGACCTTCGACGACGTGGACCGCGTCGAGTCCATCAACGATGGGTATGTGCTCGTCGCCCCGTCGGCGGCAGTGGCCGCGGAGCTGCTGTCGATTCCGGGGTTCGTCACCGCGGCTTTCGTGGTTCCGCGCCCCGGCGACGACATCGAGCATGACGTCGACAGGGCCATCGCCGATACGGCGACGGCGGTGGCGCCACGTGCGCAACTGCCCGCGGTATTCGAGAACGGGAGGCAGAGCCTCGATCTCATCGCGTTGGCCGGGATCATCGTGGGCGTCCTCGTCTCGGTGAACACGGTCCTGCTGGCGGTCGAGGACAGGCGGACGGTGATGGCCACGATCCTCGCGATCGGCGCCCGACCGACCGGTGTGCTCGCAGGGATGCTCGGCGAAGGGGCAGTGGTCGGAGTCCTCGGGGGACTACTGGGGGTGCCGACGGGCTTCGGGTTGGGGACCTTCCTCGTCGACACATTCGGCACATCCATGGTGGCCGGCTCCGGCGGCACGATCTCGGCTCATTTCGAGCCCCGGCTGCTCGCCGTCGGCGCTGCAGCGGGGATCACATGTGGCGTTCTCGCAATGCTGGCACCTGCGTTCACGCTGTTGCGCAACGGTCCCCTCGCCTCGATGGCCACCGCGGGAGGCGTGCCGCGGGCCCGGTCGGTACCGGTGTGGCCGCTGGTCGTCGGAGTCTGCCTGCTCGCCGGTGCCGCCGCGGTGATGACGATCTTTGCCGGCGGTGCGTTGCCGCTGACCATGGGCGTCAACGGCTTGACGATCGCGCTGTGTGGGATCGTCCTGGCGACTGTGTGGATTGCGCCGCGTGTCGCGCAGGGCGCTGCCCAGGCAGTGACGTCGGTGCGCCCCGACATCGGACGCCTGCTGGGTGCAGATCTCCGCCGCTACGTGATGCTGTTCGGGTTGTCGGCCGCTCTGCTCACCGAGGCCACGAGTCTGGCGATCGGCTCACAGAGTATGCAGTTGCTCGGTGCCGAGCAGGTTGCCGCGCAGAAGTCCGACCGGCTGCCGTCGGCGCTGATGCTCACGGCGCAGTCGGTGTTCGATCAGCGCGACGGGGTGATCGCAGACGCCACCGCCGCCGCCGTGACGCGCACCGCGGCCGGTCATCCTGTGGCTTCTCGATGGCGCGCGACCATCTCGTCGGGTGCGTCGACTCGCCTCGTCTTCGGCGTCACGCCGGGCGACTGGTACAGCCGGGCACAGTACGAACCGACCACCGATGCAGACGCGCTCTGGGACCGGTTGCACCGCGGCGAGGTCGCGCTGACCGAGCAAGCCGCCACTCGGCTCGGCGTCCAACAGGGAGACCTCGTGACGTTGCCGACCGTGTGGGGACGTCAGGACTTCCGCGTGGCCGGGACCGTTCGGTCCGCCATGCTCAACGACGCGGCCGTGGCCGACATCGTGCTGGTGAACCAATCCGTCGCGCGGACCCAGTGGGCTGCGGCGCGCGACCAGATGGCGGTGCAGTACCCATCCCCGGTCGACGCGGCCACCCACCGGAGCAACTATCTCGAGCTCGACGCGGGTCTCTGGGTGTTCGACAACGAGCACTGGCGTGCAGAGTCCGCTGCGGGCATCACACGATTCCTGCGGCCGTTCACTCTCGCCGGCTTCGTCGTGATGGTCGCCGCCGGCCTGAGCGTACTGAACGTGTTCGTGTTGGGCCTGATTCAGCGTCGACGGGAGCGCGCCGTCCTCCGCGCGGTGGGGGTCACTACTGGCCAGGAGCGTGCCGTGGTCATGTCGCATGCGGCGGTCCTCGGTTTGGTGGTGGGTGGTCTCGCGATACTCGGCGGCATGGGGGTCACGTATCTCTGGTCGTTGGGCTCAGGAGTGTTCTACGGCACGCCCATCTCATGGGGCGTGCCGGTGGCGGCGCTGGGGACCGGACTTGTCGGTGTGGCAGTGATCGTGATGGCCGCGGCCACCTATCCGGTGGTGTACGTGGGACGGCTCGAGACATCGGAAGTGTTGCGCGGCAACTGATCCGTGTGGCCAGAAATCGTCTCAGAGATGGATTTTCCGGTGGACCCACGGAATCTCGTCATCGGGGCGCCGGAACCGGTGCAGGTGGGCGCGCATCTGTGGGGTGGTGAGCGCGGCGAACTCCTCGGGCGGCAACGACATGATGAAGACCATCCCGCGGCCGCCCGCGCCGTCCATGAGAGCGCCGAGGCCGGCCACGGGCAGCTTCAGTACCTGCGTGCAGAAGACGGGGCGGGCGCCGTCGAAGACGATGTCGTGTACGTCGAATCCACTCAGGTTGGTCACCAGCGGATTCCACCGCCTCGGATCGAACGCCGTCGAGACCACCCTGGCCGCCTGCCAGGCGCCCAGGCCGTCCACGAAATGTTGGTTGGCGCGCATGTCGGAATGGTGATCGGCGAAGTGATCGACGGTGTCCCGCACTCGCTGGGCGATCGTGATCGCGTCGTCGCCGCGGCGCAGGTCGACGTGCAGCGTGGTCAGGATGTTGCCGACCAAGGAGGCATCGAGTCCGCATCTGTCACGAATGTCGACGGCGATCGCGAGGGTGCGCCGACTGACGGCGCGGTCGAGCGACATGAGCGCTTCCGCCACATGCGCGCACACGACATCGTTGACCGACAGACGCGCCCGCCGGCCGTAGGCCCCGCGGATGCGGTCGATCTCGCTGTCGGCGAAGTACATGCTGACGGTCCGCTGTCGGCGCGCGTTCTTGGCCAGATACCAGACGCTGCGCACTGTTTCTGTTGGGCTGAGGCACCGAACCCCCGGTTCGGCAGTGCCGCTGTCGGGGAGACGGGCGGCGACATACGCGGCTCGGTCGTCGACGATCAGCGGTGTGCTGACCGGGCGGTCGGCGAAGGATGCAGCCCAGGCGTTCATGAACATCATGAAGGTCCGCATGTCCCCGATGACGTGATGCCAGGAGACGCCGATCGCGGTTGCATCATCGGCGAGACGGGTGATCTGAATTCGGCACAACGGCCCCACGCCCAGCCGCTCGGTTGTGCCGTTGACCGGGTCGACGAGCCACTGCCCGGTGTCGTCTGCGGTCGCGCGCATCGCCTCGAGAAGATTCCGTGGCGAGGCGACGATGGTGAACGGGACACCCCGGCCGCGGCAGCGGATGGCCATGCGGCCCGCGACCACCGTCAGGCGGCCACCGAAGATGAAGTAGCTGTCGAGCGTACGCGCGAAGGATTGGCGCAACTTGTCGACGTCCAGCGCACGGTCGAAGAAGAACACGAAATGAATGGCGAGATTGGCGACCATGGCATCGCCCACATCGCATCGGATGTCGCGTCGAGCGTGAGTGGTGGGAGTGACCAGTCGAGTCGACATACCCTCACCTCCGGGCGCTCGCCCGTCGACGACATCGAAACGACACACACCGATTGCCATGCCCCGGATCGCCGGTCACGTTGGCGTGCCGTCGCGACACCTGAGTGTCTGTCAGTGTATCGCTCACACCACGCACCGAAACCCCAGATGCGACGTCGCCGAATCGTCTGACTGGGCCGAACGCGCAGCCGGCCGGTAGCGGCGGCAGTACTCCGGCGCACACAGATGTGACCCACCCTTGGTGACCCGCATGACCTGCGGCGACGTCGTCGGGGCAAGCAGATCCGGCCGTCCCTCTGCGGCGACACTGCCGGCCCCCGGGATGAAGTGACGCGGCACGTAGGCGTCGACGCAGCGCTCCCACACATTGCCGATCATGTCGAGCAGCCCGTAGCCGTTGGCCGGGTGGGCACCGACCGGCGACGTCGCACCCCACCCCTCGTTGCGATAGGGGAACGCGCCCTTCCAGGTGTTCGCCATGTCCCGCCCGGCAGGTCGCAGTTCATCTCCGTCCCAGGCGAACTCGGCATCCTGGAGTCCCCCGCGCGCCGCGAACTCCCACTCCGCCTCGGTCGGCAGCCGGCGGCCGGCCCACTCGGCGTACGCGGCGGCGTCGCGATACGCGACATGCACGACCGGGTGATCGGCGCGGTCCTCGACCGACAGGTCAGCGCCGTCGGGTCGACGCCACGATGCGCCGGGCTGCCAGCGCCACCACTGGCGCCAATCGCGGAGATCGACCGGACCGGGCGTCGGGGTGAACACGACCGACCCCGGCACCAGCATCGACGGGTCGGCATCGGGGAAATCGACCGGGTCCACGGCCTCCTCGGCGACCGTCACATACCCCGTCGCCTCGACGAACTCGGCGAACTGGGCGGTGGTCACCGGGTGGCGTTCGATCGCGAATGCATCCACGGCACGGTCGTGAGCGGGACGTTCCTCGGGATAGTGCCTGTCGGAACCCATGCGGAAGCGGCCGCCGGGCAGCGAGACGAGGTCGGACAATGCCACCCGACTGACTCTAGGGCGTGGCTCTGGCGTCGGGAATGTCGAGCGCTGCGTTACGCGTCCCGTGCATACCCCGGCGTTCCGTGGGCGCGTCGAGCCGCCACCCATCACGATGGAGAGATGTCGAACGATCTGGTCGCGACGACCACGTACGGACCGGTTCGCGGCAGCCGCGGTGACGGTGTCGGCATCTGGCGGGGTATCCGCTTCGCATCGCCGCCTGTCGGGGATCTCCGCTGGCGTCGAGCCCGACCGCCGCAGGCTCACGACGAGATCGTCGACGCCACCGCCTTCGGACCGGTGTGCCCCCAGGAACGCAACCCGGCGATCGGGCTCGGCAAGGACGCGACGATGTCGGAGGACTGCCTGTTCCTCAACGTCTGGCGACCCGACGCCGACCGGCCGCTGCCGGTGATGGTCTGGCTGCACGGCGGCGCGTACGTGTTCGGCAGCGGAAGCCAGCCGTTGTACGAGGCCAGCGCGCTCGCCCGCCGCGGCGATGTCGTGGTGGTGACGCTCAACTATCGACTCGGTGCTCTGGGTTTCGCCGACCTGACCTCACTCGACGACAACAGGTCCGAGGGCGACCCGCGCCGTTTCGAGTCGAACGTGGCCCTCAGCGATGTCCTGCTCGCCCTGCAGTGGGTTCAGCAGAACATCGCGGCATTCGGTGGGGACCCGGACGCGGTGACCGTGTTCGGCGAATCGGCAGGTGCCGGCATCGTCACCACGCTGCTGACGATGCCGGCTGCGCGAGGGCTGTTCCATCGCGCCATCGCGCAGAGCTCTCCGGCCACGTCGATGTACGACCACGAGCGCTCGGCCGGCATCGCCGCGCGGGTCCTGAGCGCGCTCGACCTCGGGCCCGCCGATGCTCCCCGCCTCGAGACAATCGACGTCGAGCAGATCACGGCGGCGACGATGAAGGTGTTCACCGACGTGCCCGCCGACAGTCCGGGCACCATCGCCTTCGCCCCGGTCATCGACGGTGACCTGGTGCCTCGCCATCCGATGGACGTGTTCCGGGCCGGCGAGTCGCTGCGGGTGCCGCTCATGATCGGGACCAACAAGGACGAGGCCGCCTTGTTCAAGTGGATGAAGTCGCCGCTGATGCCCATCACGCCTGCCGACATCGAGCGGATGTTCGCGTCGATGATCGTCGAATACCCGGACGTGCGGCTGCCGCCACGTGCGCAGATCACCTCCGCGTACTCCGGCATGCGGCCCAAGGTCGCCGGCCTCGGCGTCGCGCGCGACATCGCGTTCCGCATGCCGACCGTGTGGCTCGCCGAGGCGCACGCGCAGCACACCCCCGTCCACCTCTACCGGTTCGACTGGGCCACCCGGATGCTGCGTGCGCTGCGAGTGGGCGCCACGCACGCGACCGAACTGCCCTACGTCTGGGGCAACCTGGTGGCCGGCCCCGCCGACATCACGTTCAAGCTCGGCGGACGAAGGACCGGCGAGGCGATATCCGAGCGGATGCAACGCCGCTGGACGTCCTACGCGCATCACGGGGACCCGGACGACGGCGGCGGACTGCCGTGGCCGGCCTACGACGCACAGACCCGGACCTCACTGGTGATCGACGGCGACGACCGCCTGGTCGACGATCTGGACCGCGAGATCCGCGACGCCTGGGGTGACGAGGTGCTCAGCTTCCGTTGAGACGCCCAGCCCGCGTGCGATTCGCGGTCCTGAAGGCGTGGTCGTTGCTGGTAATGGTCGCTACCCGATAACTTTTGTGACTCAAGCCATCACGATGTGCCTGCGGATGCAAAGACCGCATACATTGGGTCACTGCAGTCACACATCACGACTCTCGCGCCTTCTGCGGGGGAAAGGCGGTCAACGACATGGACCAGGTTTTCAAGAAGTCGGGCGTTCAGGTTTCGCGGGGGAAGATCGTTCGTCGTGTGGTCGGGGCCGGATTCGCCGGCGCGGCGATGGCCGGCGCCATGGCATTCGCGGCGGCACCTGCGAGCGCGCAGCCGCTGCCGACGGTCGAGCCGACCGTCGAGAACGCGGCGCCGACTCTCGACAACATCAAGCTCGGCATCGACAAGGCGGTCGAGACCAATCCGGAACTGGCGCCGATCGGCGAGTTCGCCCTGACGCTGTTCCCGGAGTACTGACACTTCGCAGCACGCCGAACCGAGACCCGTCACAGGTACGCCTGTGGCGGGTCTCGTCGTCAAGGCACTAGCCGGACTCACCCCGGCACTCGTCCGGGATGTCGGTGTGCGGCAGGTACGTCTCGCGCTGGGAGTCGCTCAACCGGGGCGTGGTGTCGCAGATCCACCTGCTCGCGGTGGCGAGGTCGGTGGTCTGCAGATGGACGCTGCCGGTCACGTCACCGGCGGTGATGATGGTGTCGTCGCTGTACATGTGATCGGGGAACTGCCACCGCGTGGTGGTGTCGGTGGTGGACATCAGCGGCACGATGGACTGCTGTGCACCGAGTCGCCCGTCCTCGAACACGAAAGTCGTGAGGTGGTGGGTGGTAGTGCCGACGACCAACCGCATCGGCGTCAACGACAACGTCGCCGCATGGATGTTCGGCTCGCGTTCGATCAGGTCGGTGCGCCCGTCCCGGACATCCCAGGTGGTCAGGTCGCGTGCCGCGATGATCAGCGTCTCACCGTCGCGGCTGAACACGGCCCGCGCCGCCGGGCTCGTATCGCTGATGACCGCCGACGGTGACGTCTGGTCCCGGTCGAGATCGTAGAGATAGGTCTGCTTGTCGTCGGAGGTCACCGCGAGACGGCGACCGTCCGGACTGAAGGCGACGCTGCGGATCAGGTCGCTCGGCCCGGCGAGCGGCGCGCTGATCGGTACGGGTCGCCGTGGGTCGGCGGTGTCCCACAGCTGGACCGTGGTGTCGGTGGCGCCGGCCGCGAGGATGTCGGCCTGCGGGGCGAACGCGATCGCATTGGTGTAGCGCGTCGAGACCCGCAGATCTGCGGTCGCCTGCGGCGACGAATGGTCGCCGATGTCCCACAGCTGCACCAGACCGCCGTTGTTGTTCGCGGTGGCCGCCAGCGTGCCGTCGGCGTTCACGCTGACCGACGGGTGATCGTTCACCCGACGCTGGATCGGCGTGCGGGACTGTCGCACCCACCCGTCCGGGCCGGTCGACCACACATTGAGTGTGGTGTCGGTGCCCACCGTGGTCAGCACACTGCCGTCGGCGTCGTTGGCGAGACCCGTGACGGTGCCGCCGCGGTCCGGCATCACCCCCGACGGCAGGTGCCACAGGTCGATGGCGCCGTCGGAACGACCGACGACCATGCTGGTGCCGTCGGGACTGAACACCGTCGAGAATGTCCGGACCGACCCTTGCTCGGGCGTGCCCTGGGTGCTCGACGACTGCAGCGTCCACTGGGTCACCGGCATGTCCGGGTCGACGGTGTTCCACACCGTTACCCGGCCGTCGGCACGGGCGGACGCCAGCTGGTTGCCGTCGTCGTCGAACGAGATCGACCACGACCCGGCGGTGGTGTTGGGCAGCGACGTGGACAGCGGAGTGGGCCGCGCCGGTGTGGACACATCCCACAGCTGGGCGTTGGGGCTGTCGCCGGTCACCGCGAGCGTGCGGCTGTCGGGGCTGAACGCCACCGCATGGGTGATGCTCGGAAAACCGGTGATGGGCGGTGTCGCCGGGATCGGGACGTCGCCGTCACGGGTGTCGTAGAGCCGGACAGCGCGGTCGTCGCCGCCGGTGGCCAGCAGCCTGCCGTCCGGGCTGTACGACACAGTGCGGGCAGCGGCGGTGTGCGCGTCGAGAACGGTCGTCTCGCGCAGCGCGCCGGTGTCGTCTACGGCGTAGATGGTGACGGTGCCGTCGTCGGAGGAAGCGGCGAGATGGGAACCGTCCGGAGCGAACCGCACCATGTAGACCGTGCCGTGGCCCGGGCTCACCGATGTTCGCTGGCGGGGCGCCGACGGCGTGGCGATGTTCCAGATGCGGACGGTGCCGTCGCCGCTGCCGGTCACGAGCAACGGCCGGGACGGATGGAACGCCACCGAGGTGAGGTAGTTGCCGTAGCCGCGCAGCGTCGACACCGACTGGTAGGAGCCGCCCGCGGTTCGCTCCCACAGCCTCGCGGTGCGGTCACCGCTCGCAGACGCGAACATCGAGCTGTCGGCAGAGAAGTTGACGTCGTACACCGGGCCGGTGTGGCCGCTCAACGGTTCCGACAGAGGACTGGTGGCGGCGCCGAGGACACGTTGGCTGACCGTCGGGTCGTCTGGATACAGATCGAGCGCGACGAGCAGCAGTCGCGCCGCCAACGACGGATTCGTCTGCTGCAGGCTGTCGATGTGGGAGAGCAGGGCGGCGCGTTCGGCGTTGTTGCGCTGCTGCGTCAGGTCGTGGGCCTGCCGGAATCCGATCGCCGCGGTGATCGTCGAGACCACCGCGAGCACCACGACGACAGCGATGGACAGCATCTGGATCAGTCGTCGTCGGCGCTGCTGGGTGACCGCGGCGTCGAGGAACTCCTCGTTCTCGGTGGTCAGCAGGTGCTGGTAGCTGCGTCGCAGCGCATCCCGGTGCCGGCGGGCGTCGTCGAGCCGTGACCCGGTGTAGAGGAACGACCTGCTCCGGTCCGTCTCGAGCCAGGCGACCGTGTCGGTGGCCAGCTGTTGACGCCACACGTGGATTCCGGAGTCGGCGGCGATCCACTCCGCGAGCCGCGGCCACGACGTCAACACGACGTCGTGGACCAGCATGATCGAGTCCGACGTCACGATGAGCAGTCGTGCCTGCGCGAAGATGTCGATGACTGCCGATATCCGCTTGGGAAACCGATCGGCGATGGTCTCGGTGTGCAGCGGCACGCGCAGTGCCACGCCGCCGGGGCCGACGTGGACCAGCGCGAGCAGCAGGGCCCGCGCCAGGTTCCGGTCCTCCGGTTCGACCGCCGACCACGCCGCCTCCGCGGTGTCGGCGACCGCCCGCGCGATGCCGCCGGTGGCCCGGTACCCGGAGATCGTCATGCGATTGCCCGAGCGCCGTGACCAGGTCGCCGCCAGGACGTGCGCCAACAACGGCAACCGTCCCGCCCGGTCGCCGACCGTCGACGCGGCGTGCAGATCGCTGATCATCACGTCCGCGAGACCCGACTCGATCCGCCCGCCCGCCAACCGCACCGGCCCGGTGATGACCTCACGCAGCTGGGCGCCGGTCATCTCGGAGACGATCACGCAGCGCGACTGCCACGCCTGCGCCAGGAACGCGAACTCCACACATTGTCCGAAGAAGTCGGCGCGTACGCCGAGCACCACGACCGATTCGGCCGACAGCTCCTCGACCGCCCGCATCGTGTCGACGAGGGTCTCCGGCGCCTGCGCGAACACGTTCTCGAACTGATCGAGGACGATGACGTCGCACACCTCGTCGCCGGCGGGGTCCGGGGTGACGACGACCCCGCCGTCGTCGGTGACGGGATCGACGCGGACACCGGTCGTGGTGACGGCCGCGCGGCGCGGTCTGACGATGCGCCGATCGCGGGCGAGACCGGCATCGAGGAGTGACGACTTGCCGGAACCGGAGACGCCGGCGACGACGACGAGCCGCGGACCGGACGGCGCGATGGCGGCATCGATGATGGTGTCCACGAGCGTCGAGACGAGATCGTCGCGGCCGAAGAACACCGCGCTGTCGGCCGCGGTGATCGTGGCGAGGCCGGCGTAGGGCCGCGCCACGGTGGTGGTCGTCGCCGGACCCGGTGGATCGTCGGCATCGGACTCGGTGAGGTGTTTGTCCCAGAGCTCACGCCACTGCGGCAGGTTCAGTACGTCATCCTGGCCGTCGGCGACGGCCCGCGCGGTGAGCCACAGCAACAGCGGTTCGACGGTCGCGAAATCCCGCGGCAGATGACGGCCGTTGCGCCAGTCACTGATGCGTTGCGCCGACACCGTGGACCGGGCCGCGGCGGCACGCAACGTGGGGCGTCCAGCCTGTACGAACAGGCGCGCCAACGCACTACCGAAGTCCACTCACCATCACCGAAAACCCCCGACCGACAATCTCGGCCCCATCATGCTCCGTCAGGTGCCTCAACCGCCATTCGAGTGAGCCGGAACACGCTGGTGAGCGGGCCGATCGACGAGGTCGCACTGCGCCGGAGGCCGTCCGGTGTCCGGTCCGGAATGTTCGATTCCACCCTGAGCAGCACATTTGGGCGCCGGACGGACTGGGCACTGGCAGTCGAGGGGTGGACGGAGTGAACTACAGAGCAACGCGCGAGACCGCCATCGAGCGCGTGGCTGCAGCCGTTGCACGATGCGCGGTGGCGCGACGGACGCCGCTTGTTCGGGGGTGCGGGTCGCGCAACGGCTGCAGCCAACCTTCCCGGTTAGGATCGCGGCATGGCACGCGTCCACTTGAACGGCTCGTCCGCACTTCCGGCCGCGGGGTTCGCCTACAGCGCGTCGGTGTCTCCGGGGCCACTGCTGTTCACCGCCGGCATCAGCCCCCTCGACGCCGCGGGGTCGGTGGAACCGACCGGCGACGTGGTCGGTCAGACCCGCACCTGCCTCGCGAACCTTCGGACCGTCCTCGCCGAGCAGAACGCATCGATGGCCGACATCGTCAAACTCACCATCTATGTCGCCGAGAATCTCCAGGCCGATCTGGTCGTCGCATGGGAGGCGGTCGTCGCCGAGTTCGGCGATCCCGTTCCGCCGGCCATGATGCTCGGCGTGACCGTGCTCGCCTACGACGACCAACTCGTGGAGATCGAGGCGATCGCCGCCCCGCCCGCGTGATGGCCGCGCGGCCCACGATCGACGACGAGACCCGACGCCGCCGGCTGCAGCGCCGACACCTGCTGGCCGTCGACAGTCGTGCAACGACGGTGACGGCGGCCGCCGACGCCGTCGTCGGCCTCCACGCCACGACGGCGTCGACCGTGTACCTGTCGGCGTGGGCACGGGTCGAGGGCTTCGCGCCGGACGCGATGGACGACGCCCTCTACACGGATCGCACTCTCGTCAAGCAGCTCGCCATGCGTCGCACCCTGTTCGTGTTCGGGCACGACACGCTCGCCGAGGCGATCGGCGCGGTCGGGCCACGCGTCACCGCATCCGAGCGGACCAACATGCTGCGCGATCTGCGCCGCAGCCCCGACTTCGATGATCCGGAGGGCTGGATCGACGCTGCTCGCGCCGCCGTCCTCGCCGATCTCGCCGACGGCACCGCCCGGACGTCGACCGAACTGCGCGCCCGCAACCCCGCCCTGGACGGTCACATCGTGTTCGGCGAGGGCAAGTCGTGGGGCGGTCGCACGGCGATGGGTCCGCGGGTGCTGAACATGATGAGCGCGGCCGGCGAGATCGTGCGCGGCCCGAACAGTGGACGGTGGACACTGTCGCGGCCGTCGTGGGTGTCGATGCAGTCGTGGCTCGGGCATCCACTACCCGAGGTCTCCGTCGCCGACGGGCACCGCGCGCTGATCCGCCGATGGCTCCGGACGTTCGGGCCCGGCACCGAGACCGACATCGTCTGGTGGCTGGGCTCCACAAAACGGGCCGTGCGCGCAGCGCTCGCCGACCTCGACGTCGTCGAGGTCGATCTCGACGGCGGGTCTGTCGGCTACGTTCTCGCCGACGACGTGCCGCAGACCGCATCCGACGACGACGTGGATCCGCAGGCGGCGCTGCTGCCGGAACTGGATCCGGCCACCATGGGATGGAAGGAACGCGGCTTCTACCTCGGTGATCACGCCGCGCAGATCTTCGACAGCAACGGCAACGGCGGGCAGACCGCGTGGTGGGGCGGACGCATCGTCGGCGGCTGGCGTCAGGTCGACGGCGGGCGGATCGAGGTGCAGACCTTCGAGAAGGTGTCCCGGGCGGCCGGCCGGGCCCTCACTGCCAGAGCCGACGAACTTGCCGAATGGCTGGGCGAGACCCGTGTGACGGCGGGATACCCCGCACCGTTCATGAAGCGCTGAGCACTCCGACATCGCCGCAGGTGAGCATTCACAGCAAGCTCCCAGCAATCATGCAGTTCCGTGGCAGCCTGGTCGGAGAAGGTGGTGACATGAGCGAATCCGACATCTCGGCAGCTGGGACTTCGGCAGGCGGGCGCGGCGCCAAGGTCCTCGTCGTCGACGACGAGGAGAACATCCGCGAGTTGTTGTCGGTGTCGCTCAAATTCCAGGGGTACGACGTCGCGACCGCGGCCAACGGCCCTGCGGCCCTGGACCGGTGCCGCACCTTCAAACCGGCGGCGCTCATCCTCGACGTGATGATGCCCGGCATGGACGGGTTCGGCCTACTGCGACGACTCCGGGCCGACGGGATCGAGGCGCCGGCGCTGTTCCTCTCCGCGCGTGACTCGGTGGAGGACAAGATCAACGGCCTGACCATCGGCGGCGACGACTACGTGACCAAGCCGTTCTCCCTCGAGGAGGTCGTCGCTCGTCTGCAGGTGCTGCTGCGACGCGGCGGATTCGACGAGCAGGGCGCGGAGTCGGCGCGCATCACCTTCGCCGACATCGAACTCGACGACGAGACCCACGAGGTGTGGAAGGCCGGGGAACTGGTGGCCCTCTCGCCGACCGAGTTCACCTTGCTGCGCTACTTCATGGTGAACGCCGGAACGGTGCTGTCGAAGCCGCGCATCCTCGACCACGTGTGGAACTACGACTTCGGCGGCGAGGTCAACGTCGTCGAGTCCTATGTCTCCTACCTGCGCCGCAAGCTGGACACCGGGGACAAGCGGTTGATCCACACGCTGCGCGGCGTCGGGTACGTGATGCGGGAGCCTCGCGGGTGACCACCACCTCGGCGGTCGCGCCGACCGGCGATCGGGCAGGCCCGCCGACCGGAAGAAATGGCAGACGGGGTGTGCCGCTGCGGCTGTCGCTGGTCGGGCTGACGCTGGTGCTGGCGGCTCTCGGACTGTTCGCATCCGGCGTCGCGGTCACCTCCGCGATGAAGCAGGACCTCATCTCCCGCACCGACGAGGGCCTGACGTCGGCGGTGGAGACCTGGGCGAAACCCCGGGAGCCCGTCAGCCAGCTTCCCGGACCGCCTCTGGGGCCTCGTCGCCCACCGTCGCAGTACTACTCGATGATCGTCACCGCCGACGGCGACACGATCGTCAGCAACGACTTCTCCCATCAACCCGACCTCGACGACCTGCCCGCCGGGGACGTCGGACCGTCGACGATCGATTCCGAAGGCGGCGACGGCCCGCAATGGCGCGCGATCAAGGACGAGAGCCCGTTCGGTGTGTCGGTCGTCGCGACCCCCCTGACCGACGTGCACGACACACTCTCCCGGCTGATGTGGCTCCAGCTCGGCATCGGAGCGCTGGTCGTCCTGGCGCTCGGCGTGCTCAGCTATCTGCTGGTCCGATCCAGTCTTCGGCCCCTGCGGCGGGTGGAGGAGACCGCACATGCGATCGCGGCCGGCAACCTCACCATGCGGGTGCCGCCGTCGCCGGAGAACACCGAGGTGGGCAGTCTCGCCGCGTCGCTGAACACCATGCTCGGTCAGATCCAGCGCGCGTTCGCGCGGACGGCGGCCTCGGAGCGGCAGGCACGGTCGTCGGAGGAACAGGCGCGCGCATCCGAGGAGAAGATGCGCCGATTCATCGCCGACGCGAGTCATGAACTCCGTACACCGCTGACGTCGATCAAGGGCTTCGCCGAACTGTACAAACAGGGCGGTGTCCCAGACGCCTCCGACGCGATGGGCCGTATCGACACCGAGGCCGGCCGGATGAATGTCCTCGTCGAAGATCTGCTGGTTCTCGCGCGCCTCGACGCCCACCGGCCGATCGAGGAGCAGCCCGTGGACGTGCTGGGCGTCGCCGCCGACGCGGTGCAGGGGGCCGCGGTGGCCGCCCCGCAGCGCGACATCCGGCTCCATGTGGGTGACTCCGACGAACCGCCGATGGTGACCGGCGATGCCCCGCGGTTGCTGCAGGTGGTGCGCAACCTGATCAACAACGCCATCGCGCACACGCCGGCCGACGCGTCGATCACCGTCGGCATCGAGATCGACCGCACCCCCGGCCGTGACGATGTCGTCGTGACCGTCACCGACACCGGACAGGGCCTCACCGAGGATGAGGCCGCCCATGTGTTCGAACGGTTCTACCGCGGCGACTCATCGCGGCAGCGGGGCGACCGCGGCGGCGGCAGTGGACTCGGCCTGTCCATCGTTGCCGCATTGGTGGATGCGCACGGCGGGACGGTCGGGGTGGACTCGACACCGGGTGAGGGGGCGACTTTCTGGGTCCGACTGCCGCGGCGGGTCGAGTGAAACGATGAATTCCGGCGGCGGGCGCGGTCGATACTCGTAGGAGCGAGAGGAGTAGAACCATGTCTGCACACACGCCACCCGTCGTCGACGCCCAGACCTGGCGGGATGCCCTGGCCGATCTCCGAGTCCGGGAGAAGGCGGCGACGCGAGAACTCGACGCCATCGCCGCACAGCGGCGACGCCTGCCCATGGTCGAGATGCCGGACTACACGCTGATCGGCGCCGACGGACCGATCCGGCTGGCCGACATCTTCGCCGGGAAGTCGCAGCTGATCGTCTACAACCACATGTGGACCGACGGCGCCGAGTTCCAATGCGGCGGCTGCACGAGTCTGACCATGCAGTTCACCCGGCTCGACTTCCTCGACAACTACGACGCGCGGTTCGTCATCGTGACCAACGGGCCCATCGAGGAGGCGCTGGCCTACAGGGCGAGGGTCGGCAACAAGATGGAGTGGTATTCGTCGTCGGAGAGTTCGTTCGGTGCCGATGTCGATGCCGCGCCCGGAGAAGGCTTCGCCGTCAACGTCTTCCTCCGCGACGGCGACAGCGTGTACCGCACCTGGCACACCAACGGGCGCGGAACCGAGCAACTGTCGTACACATTCTCGCTGATGGACCTGCTGCCCTACGGCAGGCGGGAGGAGTGGCAGGATTCGCCGGACGGCTGGCCGCGGACGCCCACCTACTCGGGCTGGCTCGACTCTCCCGACATCGCACGGCTGTACGGGGAGTGATCGGGCCCGATCAGATCAGCCGGCGCAGCGTGGCGAATTCGCGCACGTCGTCACGGAATCGGTCCAGGCTGACCAGTGTGTACATGCCGTCGATCTGTCGGTCCGCCCAGAGCTGATGGATTCGACGGAGATCGGACTGCCGTGACTTCCAGCCGATTCCGTCGATCACCGCGAGGACGAGCTGTTTGGGCAGCCGGACCTCGGCCATCTCCTCGATCTCGCGTACCGCGTCGGTGAGTTTGCTGCCGGTCGAATCGAATCCCTTTGCCGCGACGACGATGTCGGCGGTCTCGGGGTCGCCGATGATCAGGTCGGCGGGCGCGGTGCGTCCGTTGCGTCCGGTGAAACGGGAGCGTGTCACGTAGTCGAGGCCCAGATCCTGTGCGATGGACTCGATCTCGTCCTCGATGCGTCGGCCCGACGCCCCCGCACGCGTCGCGGTGACCCGGCTGCCGGCGCGCGCGACGAGGATGTCGGCGAAGGTGAACGTGCGGGCGAGCTGGGTTCGCAGCATCCGCACCAGGTCGAACTCGGTGTCGAGCCAGGTCACCAGATCGACCGGCTGACTACGGGCCACACCGTGCCACCCGGTAGTGCCGAACCGATCTCGCAGAACATTCTTCAGCTTCTCCTGCGACAACCCGACTGCCAGCCCCAGTACCGGTACATCGCCCGGATGATCGCGCACCCACGCGGCGAGGCCCGCGATGTCGGTGTCGAGCAGCTCCCCGAGGGTGCCGGTGGCCGCCACGATCCGCTCCGCCTCCGGTGTCGACGCCGTCGGATCGACATGAGAGGTGAGGCGGCCCAACGTCTTCAGGTAATCGTCGAAGTCCCCGGCGTCACTCATCGCCCGCGACACCCTTCCCGTTGGTCGAGTAGCCCGCGACACCCTTTCCGTTGGTCGAGTAGCCCGCGAGGTACGAGCGTGCGTATCGAGACCCCGCGACACCCTTTCCGCTGGTCGAGTAGCCCGCGAGGAACGAGCGTGCGTATCGAGACCCCACGACCTCCCGCCGACAACGAAACACCCTCCGGCTCAATCGCGCCCGATGAAGAGGTACTCACTCACGTCGCGCCGGGTGGCGGCGACGTGGGTGCCGAAGCTGTACTTGTGGTCGATCGCGATCACCTCCACGGACGGCTTGACCTTACCCAGCAGGTCGATGATCCGGTCGGCGCCCGGCAGCGCGTTCGACGAATAGGACAAGACGATCGCGCCCGCGTTCTCGAAGTGCTCGAATGTACGGAGGAGCGCGTCGTCGATCGAGTGCTTGTACGCGAACGGCGTGTACCGCTTGGTGAGCTTCTTGGTCTTGGTGTGCTCCATGATCGTCATGCCGCGCCAGTACGCGCTGAGACCTTCGAGGAAGTGATACCGCTTGATGTAGTCGTTGTCGTCGGTTGGCGGCGCATAAGGAGGATCGAGGTAGACGAGGTCCGGCGGGCCGTCCAACGCGGCGAGGTCGAGGTCGAAGATGTCGCCGCTGACACTGCGACTCGACCGTCCGTTGCTGAACACGGTTGCGTTGTACTCGGCCGCCGACCGCGTGCGGAAATGATCGCGCAATGACATCCGCAGGTCACGGCGGCCGTCGGCATACCGTGAGGAATCGGTGAAGGTGAAGACGCCGCGCGGCTGTTTACGGGCCGCCGACAGCACCAGGGCCGAGATCGCGAGGTCCCGACGGTAGCCGCGCAACTGGTCGATGTGCGACCACGCCGAGTCGAGAAACGCGCGATCCTCGGCATCGAAGTAGAGGCCGTCGAACGTGGAGCGGATGAAGTCGCGGTCGTCGGCGGGCGGACCGCAGATTTCCTCGATCAGCTCCGGCTCCAGTCGCACGCTCGAGTTGGCGACCGTCGCGCGGGTGATGATGTGGGGGAACGTCAGGAAATCGTTGCTCAGGACTTGAAAGCCCTGTGCTTTCAACAGATACGACACGACCCCCGAGCCGGAGAACGCGTCGACCGCGGTGGTTCCGCCGATCTCGGCGAAAGTGCGTTCGAGGTGAGGCAGGAGCCGATACTTCGAGCCCATGTAGCGCAGCCGCGGGAAGCGCTGCGCCGATTCGACGACCTCCGACGATGCCACACTGTGGACCCGCGCCGGCGCACGACGGGTGAACTCTGGTCGACTCACACGGAAAAGAATGTCATGGACCTCTGACAGGACGGTGACAACACGACGAGGGGACAACACGGCGGGCGCACCCGACCCCGCGGCTACAGTGATGCCCATGGCTTCCGTCTTCACCAAGATCATCAACGGAGAACTCCCGGGCCGCTTCGTGTGGAAGGACGGCCAGGCCGTAGCCTTCCTCACCATCAACCCGGTCACCCCGGGCCATGTGCTGGTCGTCCCACGCAAAGAGGTCGATCACTGGGAGCAGATGGACACCGCGACCTACACCCACCTCGCTGATGTTTCCCAGCGTGTGGGCCGAGCGGTCAAGGAGGCCTTCGGGGCAGACCGCATCGGCACGATGATCGCCGGGCTCGAGGTGCCGCATGTACACATTCATGTGTTCCCGCTGGCCAGCATGGACGACTTCGACCTGGGCAATGCGCAGAAGGACCCCGATCCGGCCGCCCTCGACGACGCCGCGGAGAGGATTCGCGCCGCGCTCCGCGGAACCGGCTACGGAGAGTACGTCGCCGACGCCTGAGACGATGCGACCCCCTTCGTGACGCTCGCCTCCCCCCGGTCCCTGAGGAGACCCGGAGCTTGCGGAGGGTCGTCCCGAAGGGCCGCTCGAGACCGTTCGAGACGCGGGTGCCGCGTCATACCGACCGATGAATGAGCAGCGGGGACACCGCGGCGGCGCCGGCCTCACGCAGCGCGGCGGCGGCAACGGTGATCGGCCAGCCCGACGACGTCTCGTCCACGACGAGCAGCACGTTCTGTCCCGCGACATCGGGCATCTCGCCCAGATGGTCACGCCAGTAGGCGGCCTCGGTGGCGCCGGTCGCGTCACGACCGGGCGGATCGCCCATCCGCACCGGGACCGTGAGACCGGGCCGACGGCCGACCCGACAGAGATGCTCGGCGACCTTCTCGGCCACCGCCGTTCCGGTCAACCGCAACGCGGCGATGACATCGGGACGCGCACCCGTCTCGCGCACCCACGCACTCAGGGTGGCGACCGCCGCGTCGCCGAGGTCGGCAACTGCCTGCTCGTCGCCGCGGCGCGCGCCTGCCAACAGGTCGGCCCACTCGGGTGCGTCAGCGTGGGCGAGGACCCGCCCGGTCTCCGCGGCCAGGCCCGCCGGAATGCGGCCGCGGGTGCCGAACGAACCACCGGGCCACATCTTGCGGGGTTCGAGCAGCACGGCCGACCGACGCAGGGCGCCGGTGATCGTACGCACGATCTCAGCCGGAACCTCCGCCGACAACGGTTCGGTCAGTTGTCCACGACACACCGAACATCGGCCGCACGGTTGTGCCTCCGGGTCGTCGAGCGACGATGTCAGCAACTGCATCAGACACTGCCGCCCCGCCACGTAGTCGCGCATGATGTCGGCTTCACGCCGGCGCACGCCGATCACGCCGTCGTAGTGCTCCTGGTCGTACTTCCACGGTGTCCCGGTCGCTGTCCACCCGTCCGGTCCGCGGTCGGTGGCCCCATCCACCGACAGCTGCTTGAGCATCAATTCGACACGGCCCCTGCGAAATCCGGTGGAAGCCTCGAGTTGTGGCACCGACATAGGCCCGTCCGCCTCGTCGAGTGCCGCGAGGAGGGCCGTCATCTTGTCCGGGTCGGGGATGGTCGCGGTGGCGAAATAGTCCCAGATGGCGTCGTCGGTACGGGACGCCAACAACATCACCACGGCGTCGTCGAGCGCGCGCCCTGCACGCCCTACCTGCTGATAGTAGGAGACCGGCGACGGAGGCGAACCGACGTGCACCACGAAGCCGAGATCGGGTTTGTCGTAACCCATCCCGAGCGCCGACGTCGCCACGAGTGCCTTCACCTCGTTGCGTAACAGTGCGTCCTCGAGCTCGTGGCGGCGTGCTGCGTCGAGCTGCCCGGTGTAGGCGGCCACCGGGACGTCGTCGCCGTGCACAGCCGCGATGGCGGCGACGAGCCGATCGGCGTCGGCCACGGTGAGTACATATACGATTCCGGATCCGGGCAGGTCCGGCAGGTACCGAGCCACCCACCCGTACCGCTCGATCGGTGACAGGTCGTCGATCACGTTCAGATGCAACGACTTACGGGCCAGCGGGCCGCGCAGCACCAGGGTCTGACCACCCAGTTGGGCCGCGACGTCGTCGGTGACCCGGGCATTGGCCGTCGCGGTGGTGGCCAGCACCGGCGTCTGTGGATTGAGTGTCTGCAGCACATCGGAGACGCGCCGGTAGTCGGGGCGGAAGTCGTGTCCCCAGTCGGAGATGGCGTGCGCCTCGTCGATCACCAGCAAACCCAGTCGGCCGGACAGCGCGTCGAGCACCCGGCGGCCGAACCCCGGGTTGGCGAGTCGCTCCGGCGACACCAACAGCACGTCGAGATCTCCGGCGTGCAATTGCGCCTCGATCACCGACCAGTCGTCGAAATTCGACGAGTTCAGCGTCGCTGCCCGCAACCCCGCACGTTCGGCTGCGGCCACCTGGTCGCGCATCAACGACAGCAACGGCGACACGATCAACGTCGGACCCGAATGGTGCTGATTCGGCCCGCTCCCTTCGCTCCCGGCGCCGGATGAACGCAGGATCGCGGTCGCCGACCAATAAACCGCCGACTTTCCCCACCCGGTGGCCTGCACCACCAGCACCCGGGCCGCGGGCTCGACCAAGGCCGACACCGCGGTGAGCTGGTCGTCGCGAAGGCGCGCCCCGGAACCGGCCAGACTCTCGATCACCCGGTCGGCGGCCGCTTGCTGATCGGGGGCCAGGGTCGCTGCTGCGGGAGACATGACGCCAACCTATCTGCTCGAACCGACACACTCAGGCCGACCGTCGAGGCTGTGGACAGCGAGCCGATTCGTTCACAGGAAGCTGACAGCGTCGACGCAGAGTAGGCGAAGCTGCGCGTCCGATTCTCGTACCCATGACAGCAGAGCCAGACATCCTCCCGACGGTGGGAGAGCGGGTGGAGATCGTCGCCGACAGCTCGCCACCCGCACCCGTCCTCGACATCGTCGTCCCGGTCTACAACGAAGAGTCCGACCTCGCCGGATCGGTGCGACGACTTGCGGATCATCTGCGCGCCACCGTGCCCTACCCGGCCCGCATCACCGTCGCCGACAATGCCAGCACCGACTCGACACTGGCAATCGCCACGCAGCTCGCCGGCGAGATCGACGGCGTGCGGGTCGCCCATCTGGAACAGAAGGGCCGCGGTCGCGCACTCAACGCGGTGTGGCAGGCCAGCGACGCGCAGATCGTCGCGTATTGCGACGTCGACCTGTCGACCGACCTGAACGCGCTGATGCCGCTCATCGCTCCGCTGATCTCCGGGCACTCCGACGTGGCCATCGGCACCCGCCTGTCGCGCTCCTCCCGTGTGGTCCGCGGACCGAAACGAGAGCTCATCTCGCGTTCGTACAACCTGATCCTCAAGACGACGATGCGGGCGAAGTTCTCCGACGCACAGTGCGGTTTCAAGGCGATGCGTACCGACGTCGCCCGCCGGGTGCTGCCCTATGTCGAGGACACCGGCTGGTTCTTCGACACCGAACTGCTCGTGCTGGCCGAACGCATCGGGCTGCGCATCGCCGAGGTGCCCGTCGACTGGGTCGACGACCCCGACAGCACCGTCGACATCGTCGCCACCGCCATCGCGGACCTGAAGGGCTGCGCCCGTGTCGGATACGCACTGACCACCGGCCGGCTGCCGATCGCCGAGCTGCGTGCGGCCGTCGGCCGTGACCGCGGTCCCGGCCCCGAGATCGACGGTGTCCCACACGGCCTGATCGGTCAACTCGCGCGCTTCTGTGTCATCGGTGTCGCCTCGACCGCCGCCTACGCGATTCTCTACCTGCTGCTGCACGCCTTCCTCGGCGCCCAGGTCTCCAACTTCGTCGCCCTCGCCATCACGGCCGTGCTCAACACGGCGGCAAACCGGCGCTTCAGTTTCGGCGTATCCGGGCGCGACGGCATGCTGCGTCACCACTTCTTCGGGCTGGGCGTGTTCGCGTTCGGTTGGGCGGTCACGGCGGGATCGTTGATCGTGTTGCACGGCGTCGCCCCCGGGGCGTCGAAACACGTGGAACTCGCGGTGCTCGTGGTCGCGAATCTCGTTGCGACCATCACCCGGTTCGTCGGTCTCCGCTGGGTGTTTCGCACCCACGCGACCGGCGCGCCGCATGCTGCGGTCGAAGGAGGCGCCGAATGACCGTCATCGATACGACATCTGCGGTGCCCGCCGAACCGGAGATCCCTGAGCACGAGCGGAAAGCCGGACTCTGGCAACCATTCTCGGTGGCAGCACTGCTGCTGGGCACTGCGATCGCATACCTCTGGAATCTGTCGGCCAACGGCTGGGCCAACTCGTTCTACTCCGCCGCGATCCAGGCTGGCTCGGAGTCGTGGACGGCCTGGTTCTTCGGGTCGTCGGACATGGCGAACTCCATCACCGTCGACAAACCGCCTGCTTCGCTGTGGATTCCGAGCCTGTCGGTCCGGATCTTCGGACTCAACTCCTGGTCCATCCTCGTTCCCGAGGTGCTGATGGGGGTTGCGTCGGTGGCGCTGCTGTACCTGATCACCCGGAAGTACTTCGGGCACTGGCCGGGCATCCTGGCCGGGTTTGTGCTCGCCGTCACGCCGGTGGCGGCAATGATGTTCCGCTTCAACAACCCCGAGGCGCTGCTGATCCTGCTGATGATCGCGGCGGTCTGGGCGACGCTCAAGGCGATCGACGACGGGCGGCTCCGCTGGATGATCCTGACCGGCGTGTTCGTCGGATTCGGATTCCTCACCAAACAGCTTCAGGTCATGCTGATCGTCCCGCCGCTGGCCGTCACGTATCTCGCTTTCGGGCAACACAACTGGGTCAGACGCATCGGACATCTGCTCGCTGCGCTGGGCGCGATGATCGTCAGTGCGGGTTGGTGGATTCTCGCTGTCGAACTGTGGCCGGCGTCGGCGCGGCCGTGGATCGGCGGGTCCCAGAACAACTCGATCCTCGAACTCACCCTGGGATACAACGGCCTGGGCCGACTGAACGGCAACGAGACCGGAAGTGTCGTGCCCGGTGGCGGATACGGCGCGCCCGGCGATGGCGGTGGTGGCGGTGGCATGTGGGGCGACACCGGCTGGCTGCGAATGTTCGAGCCCGCGCAGGGCGGCCAGATCGCCTGGCTCATCCCGACCGGGATCGTGCTGACCATCGCGGCGCTCGTGCTGATCGGCAAGGCCCGCCGAACCGATCCGCGGCGCGCCTACCTGGTGGTGTGGGGACTGTGGCTTCTCGTCACGATGGCGGTCTTCAGCTTCATGGCCGGCATCTTCCACAGCTACTACACGGCCGCGTTGGCGCCTGCCGTCGCGGCGGTGGTCGCCGGTGGCGCGACTGTGTGCTGGTCACAGCGCGAGCGACTGTGGGTACGGATCGTGCTCGCCACAGCTGTCTGGATCGCCGCGATCTGGGCTTTCGTACTGCTGAACCGGTCACCGGACTTCGTGCCATGGCTGCGATGGACGGTGCTCGCCATGGGAATCGTCGGCGGCGCCGTGATGCTGGTCGCCCACCGGGCCTATCTGTCGGCGGTGGCCGTGGTCGCGGCCCTGGTCGCCGGTCTGGCCGGACCGATCGCGTACACCGTCGACACGATCGCGACCCCCAAACAGGGGTCGATCATCAGCGCCGGCCCGAGAGTCGAGGGCGAATTCGGTCCCGGCGGCGGCGGTCCGGGCGGCGGCCCGCGAGCCGGAGGGATGCGGGGAGGTCCGCCTCCCTTCTCCGACGGGACGCAGGCCACCGGACCCGGCGTCGCAGGCACCGCGTTCGGCGGCGGAGGCCCGATGACCGGCCCCGGCGGTGCGGGCATGCCGGGCGGAGGCGGACCTGGCCGGATGGACGCGGCAGCGGGAGCAGGTGGGCCGGGCGGTCTGCTGAGGGGCTCGCAGCCCAGTGACGAACTCGTCGCGATGCTGCAATCCGACGCCGATGACTACGTCTGGGCGGCCGCGGCGGTCGGTTCCAACGAGGCGTCGGGCTACCAGCTCGAATCGGGAGAATCGGTGATGCCGATCGGCGGCTTCAACGGCACCGATCCCTCGCCCACCCTGGAGCAGTTCCAGAAACTGGTGTCGGAGAAGAAGATCCACTACTTCCTCGGCGGCGGTCGCGGATTCGGCAACTCGGACGATTCGCAACCGTCGGCGCAGATCGCCGCGTGGGTCGCCGACAACTTCACCGCGACCACCGTCGGCAGCACCACGGTCTACGACCTCACGGCACCCACCGGCTGACGTCTGGCCAGGGTTCGTCCGCCCGATATGCGTAGCCCCTTCGGAAACGTCCGGGGGAGGAGCACATATCGGGCGGACGAACGCGGGTGAACTAGAGTCGGGATCGTGCGCGTACTCGTGATCGGCTCGGGCGGCCGCGAACATGCCCTGCTCATCGGACTGTCGAACGACCCCTCGGTCACCGAACTCCACGCCGGTCCGGGAAATGCTGGTACGTCGGCCATCGCGACCAACCATCCGGTCGACATCGTCTCGCCCGACGCCGTCGTCGCGCTGGCCAAGCGTGTCGAGGCCGACCTGGTGGTCATCGGCCCCGAGGTTCCGCTGGTCGCCGGGGTGGCCGACGCGCTGCGCACAGCCGGTTTCGCCACCTTCGGCCCCGGTGCCGAGGCCGCCCGCATCGAGGGATCGAAGGCCTTCGCCAAGGACGTGATGTCCGCGGCCGGGGTGCGCACCGCCCACAGCGAGATCGTCGACAACCCCGCCAAACTCGACGCCGCACTCGACCGGTTCGGGCCGACCTGGGTGGTCAAGGACGACGGTCTTGCCGCCGGCAAGGGCGTGGTGGTGACCGACGACCGGCTCGCCGCCCGCGACCACGCCGCCGAGCTGCTCGAGAACGGACACCCGGTGCTGCTGGAGAGCTTCCTCGACGGCCCCGAGGTGTCGCTGTTCTCACTGGTCGACGGCGAGAACGTCGTCCCGCTGATCCCTGCACAGGACCACAAACGCGTCGGCGACAACGACGCCGGACCCAACACTGGCGGCATGGGCGCCTACACGCCCCTGCCGTGGCTGCCCGACGAGGTGACCCGGCAGATCGTCGACGACGTGGTCAAGCCCGTCGCCGCCGAGATGGCGCGCCGGGGCACGCCGTTCTCCGGCCTGCTCTACGCCGGCCTCGCGATCGGCAAAGACGGTCCCGCCGTGGTCGAGTTCAACTGCCGATTCGGCGACCCGGAGACACAGGCCGTGCTGGCATTGCTGAAATCCCCTCTGGGACAGGCGCTCAACGCGACCGCCACCGGCACCCTCGACAGTCTTCCGCCGCTCGAATGGGCCGACGGTGCGGCCGTCACGGTCGTCGTCGCCGCGGAGAACTACCCGGGCAAACCGCGCACCGGCGACGTCATCACGGGCGCCGACGGCGAAGGCGTCCTGCACGCCGGCACGGCACGCGACGACGGGTCGGTGGTCTCTGCCGGCGGCCGGGTGCTCGCCGTCGTCGGCACGGGTGCCGACCTCGCCGAGGCGCGCGCCCAGGCCTACGACCGCATCGCGGAGATCAAGCTGCCGGGCTCGCACTACCGTACCGACATCGGCAAAGCCGCTCTCGAGGGCCGCATCAGCCTCTGACCAGCCCGGACGTCAGTCGGTGTGGGTCAGCGGGCCAGATTCCGGCCGAGGAACTCCACCTGATCGGGCAACACGCTGCGCCAGTACCGGTTCGTGTGCCCGCCGGCAGACGTCCCGAACGCGGCGGGTGGGTGCAGGCCCGCGGCCCACTGGCGGGTGTAGGTGAAGAACTGGTCCGACGACCCGATGCAGATGAGCAGCGGGATCTTGGTGAAGGCGTCCTGCCGACCGAACAGCGAGTTCGCCCGGTAGTCCTCCAGCGAGTCGAACGCCCGCGGCGGGAAGTTGCGCGGATCCGCCCACAGCGCAGGCGAACTCACCGCCACGGCAGACACCTTGGGGGCACCCAGCAGAGACCCGAGACGCAGTGCCCCGTACCCACCCATCGACCAGCCGAACAGACCGATGCGTTCGGTCGACAGGTTCAGGTCCGGATTCGACTCGAGCATCGGTAGGAACTCGTCGAGAACCATCGCGCCGCCGTCGGTGCCGTCGGTGCGTGCATGGAAGTAGTTGCGGCCGGCGTCGGCGGCAGCGAGTGCGAACGGCGCGCCACCGGCATCGACGTAGCGTTGGAGCACGTTCTGCATCTGCAGCTTCGACGAGAAGATCGACTGCTCGTTCGTGTTCAGGGCGTGCAGCACCACGACGACCGGGAGCCGACCCGAGACCCCGACCGGACGCGCGACCGCCCAGCGGGTGGACCGGCCACCCATCTTCGCCGACGTGAAACTTCCGGTGACCAGCTGCGGACCCTCCGTGGGGATCTCGGGTGGGCTGGCCTCCTGGGGGAGAACGTCGTCGGCCGCGGGGGTCTCGAGATTGCGCGGTTCGACGGTGGTCGGCTCCTCGGTGGAGCATGCGGCCAGACCGGCCGCCATGGCGGCTCCGAACCCGCCGACGAGGACGGAACGGCGACTGGCCCGACCGGGACGATGCCCGGTCGGGCCAGTTGTCGTGCTCGTGATCGCCGTGCCGCGTTCGGGCGTCCGTTCGGAGGTCATTGCCTCCACAGCGTACTGGCGATGAGCGTCCGCGTCGGGCCGGGTCAGGCGACGCGGCGCCGCGAGTACGTGCGCAGGGCCGCGGCATAGGACACGACGGCGATCCCGACGCTCCAGGCCAGGGCGGCCACGACCGTTCCGGTTCCGATCGGTGTGTCGCTGAGGAGACCGCGCAGGGTTTCGGTCACCGGTGTGAACGGCTGGTATTCGGCGAACTGCTTCAACCCCGGCGGCAGGGTGTCGACGGGGACGAAACCACTGCCCAGGAACGGCAGCAGGGTCAGCAACATCGGGGTGTTGCTCGCGGTCTCGACGGTCTTCGCCGACAGTCCCAGATACACCGCGAGCCAGATCAGCGCGACGGAGAACAGGACGACCAACCCGAACGCGGCGAGCCATTCGATCGGGGTCGCCGAGGGCCGGAATCCAAGCGCGACGGCGACGGCCAACACGATCGCTATGCTGGCGATCGTCTGGATCAGACTGCCCAGGACGTGGCCGGTCAGCACCGACGACCGACTGATCGGCATGGTGCGGAACCGGGCGATGATGCCCGACGTCATGTCCATCGCCACGGTGATCGACGTGCCCTGGACGGCGGCGGCGATCGTCATCAGCAACACACCGGGGACGACGTAGTCGAGGTAGGCCGCACGGCCGGTGTTGCCCGAGGCGCTCGTCATGTCCGCGCCCAATTGGCCGCCGAACACGAACACGAACAGCAGTAGGAAGACGATCGGCATGCCGACCAGCAGCACCGTCATCGACGGGTAGCGGATGATGCGTCGCAGGCTGCGACGCAGCATGGTGGCCGAGTCGGCGGCGGTGTGGGTGAGGGTGGTCATCGCGGGACCCCTTCGGAGTGTGTGGTGGTCTGATCGACGGCCACCGGTTGGTCGACGGCCTCGGTGCCGGGTCCTTCGGATGCCGGCCGGTGTCCGGTCAGGGCGAAGAACACGTCGTCGAGAGTGGGGGTGTGAATCGACACATCGGCGAGTTCCAGATTCTCGGATTCGATGCGGCTCAACGCTTCCCGGAGGGTGCGAACGGTGTCGTCGGTGGGTACGTCGACCCGTCGGCCGGCCGCATGTGCCACTGCGTCAGGGAATGTCGCGGCCGCGCGGTCGAAGTCGGTGTCGTCGGTGAAGACCAGCCGCACCGCGGCGCCATGGACGAGCTTCTTGAGGTCACCCGCGGTGCCCTCCGCGACGATTCGCCCGGCGTCGAGGACGGCGATCCGGTCGGCCAACTGGTCGGCTTCCTCCAGGTACTGAGTGGTCAGCAGGATCGTCACCCCGCTGTGCGCCAGACCGGCGATGGTCTCCCAGAGGTCTCGGCGGCTGCGCGGGTCGAGACCCGTCGTGGGTTCGTCGAGGAAGATGACATCGGGCGTGGACACCAGCGTCATCGCCAGGTCGAGTCGCCGTTTCATGCCGCCGGAGTAAGTCGACACCGGCTTGTCGGCGGCGTCGGTGAGACCGAACTGCGCCAGCAGATCGTCGACCCGAGCGGCTCCGGCGGCGCGGCCGAGGTGGCGTAGATCGGCCATGAGCCGCAGGTTCTCCCGCCCGGTGAGCAGGTCGTCGAGGGCGGCGAACTGCCCGGTCACGCCGATCACCGAGCGGATGCCGTCCGCGTCGTCGGCGAGGTCGTGCCCGCCGACCTCGACGGTCCCCGCGTCGGCGGGAAGCAACGTCGAGAGGATGTTCACCGTGGTCGTCTTGCCGGACCCGTTGGGCCCGAGGAGTGCGAAGACCTCGCCCGCAGCGATCGTCAGGTCGAGTCCGTCGAGGACCACTTTGTCCCCGTAGGTCTTTCGCAGTCCACGCACCGCGATGGAGTTGCCGGAGTGGGTGGTGGTCATCGGTTCACCTCGTTGTCGTCGGGTGCTGCGGCGGCCGGGTCGGTCAGTTCGCCCGAGGCGATCAGAGATGCCCGGTGTTTCTTCCACTCCTCGTACATGACGGGGATGCGGTCGACGAGGAACTCCGCGAGCGCGAGCACCTCTTCGAGGGTGGCGCGGCGTTCGGGCGGAGCGTCTTTCAGCACGGCGAGGCCTTCTCGTGCGAGGTCGGCGAGTTCGTCGTACTCACTGGTGTCGAAGCCGAGCGCCCGTGCCGACGACAGGTCGACGCGGACGCGATCCATGCGTTCACCCGCCGTGCGGGACCGCTTGAGGATGCCGAGGTTCTCGACGGAGTTGATCGCGCCCGCGATCGCGGAGCGGCTGGCGAGCAGGGCATCGGCGAGTTCGCCGATGGTGGGGTTCGGCGGGTCGCACACCGTCAGATAGCCGATGAGCCGACCGACCATCGGCGGAAAGCTGAAACGGGTCGCGTAGTAGCGGGCCATGTGGTCGGCGAAGGTGAGCTGCTCATCCGAAGGCATGAACAGAGTATGCAGTAATAACTGAGATAACACAAATTTGTGTCATCTCAGTTATCTGGCATTGCCATCCCGGGGCTTCGAGGCGACCTCGGGTCGGGGATGTCTACTGCGAAACCGTCGACTGCAGGGCGGCGATGGCGGCCTTGAGCTTCGACGCGGCGTCGGCGGCCACATCGGGCAATCCCGGGGCGTCGGTCACCTCGACCATGATGTCGGGATTCATCGCTTCCACGATCACCGTGCCGGAGTTTTCGGTGTCGTCCCGGACGACCACGTTGCAGGGCAGGAGGAGGCCGATCTGGCGGTCGATGCCGAGCGCGCGGTGGGCCAGCGGCGGATTACAGGCGCCGAGGATCAGGTAGTTCTCCATGTCCTCGTCCAACTTGGTCTTCAGCGTTGCCTTGACGTCGATCTCGGTCAGCACGCCGAATCCTTGATCGGACAACGCCTCACGCGTACGTGCGACGGCATCGTCGAAGGTGGTCTGCAGAGTCGTGGTGTATCCGAGATGCATTGCTCGTCCTTTCGATAGGGGTCATGCGAGAGCGAGAAACAGTTTCTCGAGCTGCTCCTCGGTCATCGGTTCCATGTTGTCGGCGTCCTCACCGGTCAGACACTGGCGCAACCCGGTCGCGACGATCTTGAATCCGGCGCGGTCGAGGGCCCGCGAGACCGCGGCGAGCTGGGTGACGACGTCCTTGCAGTCGCGCCCCTGCTCGATCATCGAGATCACTCCCGCCAACTGGCCGTGTGCTCGACGCAATCGGTTGAGTACCACGGTGATCGCTTCTTCGTCGCCTACCATGAGGTGCCTTCTCTCTGTTCGGTTGCCACCCACGATCATATACCCCTTGGGGTATGTGCGGTGGAGGTCAGTGGCCGAACGAGACCTTCGGTAGGAGGCGCCGAAGCCATGCGGGGCTCCACCACGCCCCATGGCCGGTGATGCGCAGCAGTACCGGGAGCAAGACGAGGCGGACCAGCGTGGCGTCGAGCAGCACCGCCACGCCCAGGATGATGCCCATCTCCTTCGGCGGCAACGGATCTGCGAGAGCGAAGGTGAAGAACACGGCGACCATGACCGCCGCGGCGGCGAAGATCACCCGACCCGAGTGGGCCAGCCCGTCCACATGAGCCACCTTCGGGTCTCCGGAGCGTTCGTAGTGTTCCTTGGCGGTGGCCAGGAGGAAGACGGTGTAATCCATCGCGATCGCGAAGATCATGGCGAAGAAGAACACCGGACCCCACCCGTTCAGGAACCCCTGTGGCTCGAATCCGAGCAGCCCTGCGCCCCAGCCCTCCTGGAAGATCAGCCGCGCGACGCCGAATGCGGCTGCGGTCGACAGCAGGCTCACCACGGTGCCTAGCAGGGCGATCACCGGAGCCTGCAACGCGATGAGCAGCAGCAGGAACCCCAGCGTGAGAATCACCGCGACAATGATCGGGAACCAGTCGTTCAGTGCCTGCTGGAGGTCGATGTTCTCCGCCGGAGCGCCGCCGACCAGCGCATTCGCCGGCAATGAGGTCCGTAGATCCTCGACGATGGCGTTCATCGTCGGATCGGACGGGTCCACAGCAGGAACGGCCTGCAGCATCGCGAGACCCGACTCGTCGACGGCCGGCTGGGGCGGCGTGACCATCGACACGCCGGGTGTCGATGCCGCGACTTCGGCTGCCTGTGTGGCCTGCCCATCCGGCACGACGATCTGCAGTGCGCCGGGCGCTCCCGGGCCCATCGATTCCTGCACCACGGCGTAGCCCTGGCGTACCGGGGCGTCGTCGGGCACCACGCTGATCGACGGCATCGCGACCTTGAGGCCGATGACAGGCAACGCGAGTGCGATGAGAACGACCAACGCGCCGACAGCGAACGGCCACGGATGGCGGTGCAGCAACTCGCCCCACCTGGCGAAGATCGGCGAACGATGGTGCTGACGCTTGGCCCAGGGCAGGGAGACCGCGTTGACGCGGGTTCCGAGTGCGCCGAGAACGGCGGGTAGCAGGGTCATCGTGGCGGCCAGGACGAAGGTGACCGCCAACATGATGCCCACCGCCATGGTCCGGACCGCAGGCGCGGGCACAAGGAGGACCGCCGACAGGCTCACCAGAACCGTCAGGCCGGACAACAAGACCGCCTTGCCGGCGGTGTCCATCGTCTCGATGGTCGCCGCGATCGGATCCTTGCGGGCGGCCAATGCCGCTCGGAACCGCGAGACCACGAACAGCGCGTAGTCGATGCCCAGCGCGAGCGCGAACATCATCGCGAAGTTCATGGCCCACACCGAAATCGGCGTGACCATGTTGAGTAGCACCAGGCCGCCGGCCGAAGCGACGAGACCGGCAATGGTCAGCAGCAGGGGCAGGCCCGCGGCGACCAGCGAACCGAACGCAATGACCATGATGGCCAAGGTGATCGGCCAGGACACCATCTCCGCCTTGATCATCGCGTCGTGGTTGGCCTTGTTGAAGTCGCTCCACAGCGCGGACGCCCCGGTGGGGTAGACCTCGATTCCGTTGCCGGACAGTGCGGTCAGTTCGTCCTTGTGCTCGTCGACGGCGCGCACCATGTCATCGGTGGTGCCGTCTGCGCCGATCAGGACGATGCCGGTGTGGCCGTCCGGGCTGATGGAGCTGCCGGGCTGCGGTGGCACCACCGCGCCGAACCGGTCGTCGATGGCGGCGATGTCGCTGATCTCGTCGATGACTTGCTGCATTCCGGTGTCGGTGATCGACTGCACATCGGAGTGGACGACCACCTGCACGGCCGCGGAGGAGTTGCCGCCGAAGTGCTCCTGTGCGAGATCGCGTACGGCGACGGACTCGGATCCATTGGCCTGCCATCCGGCGCCGGCGAGGGAGTTGAAGACCGATGGCGCCACGGCACCGAGGCCGATCACGATGAGTGCCCAGGCCGCGAACACCCAGCGCCGATGGACTGCAGTCGCGCCGCCGAGCCGTCCGAGCGGCCCGGATCGCGGGACGTGGTCGGTTCTTGATGGCTGCGAGGTCGTCGTCATGCTTCCTCCGCATTCGTGTGGGACTCATATACCCATGGGGGTATTCCAGGAACGCGATCGAACATACCCCATGGGGTATATGGAGGCAAGGATCCGGATAGGTCGACCGCGCGAACGCGGGACGCGATGGGGGGAGAGTTCCGGTTGCGGGCGAAGTGGCTTTTGCCAAAGCAACACCCCGTGGGCAACCGCTTTGGCAGCATGATTCCATGACTTCGGCGGCGACCCCGAAGGGGCTGCGACGTCGGTCCCGACTCATCGAGGCCGCCGGAGAGTTGCTGCTCGAAGGCGGTTTCGACGCTGTCCGTCACCGTGCGGTCGCCGAACGGGCGCAGCTTCCGTTGGCATCGACCACGTACTACTTCGGATCGCTTGAGGATCTGATGGCCGAGGCCGCCGCCCACGTCTGTCATCACGAGGAGAAGTGCATCGCGCAGCGTCGGGATGCCGTGACACGTCGACGACGCGGCGGGCACGCGACGGCGGATGCGCTTGCCGAGGTGTTCGTCGGGCCCGACACGACCATCGAGACGTTGGCCGCGCGATACGAGACCTTCGCGCTCGCCGCCCGGTATCCAAGGCTGAAGGATGTCGTCATCGATCGGTGGGTGATGTTGGCGGAGATGCATTCCGACGTCCTGCAGCGATCGTTCCGGGTGGCCGAGCCGGCCCACGTCCAGCAGCTGATCGCGGTGGAGGACGGCGCGGTCGTGGGCGCGTTGGGACTGCGTCAGGTCAGCCCGTACATGGCCGCGCGGGACGCGTTGATCGAAGTCATCGAGGTGCTCGCGCCTCGGGAGTAGCAGAGGATCGGCCGACGAGGGGAGCGGACCATGGGATCGGGACGACGACAGGCGCTGAGCCGGCGTTTGGCGGTCACCGCCGCGGCGACGCTCGCCGCGGCCGGGGTAGCGGTGCCCGGGCAGGCGTCGGCCGCGCCGGTCGGGAAGGTCGATGCGGGGGTGCCGTTCTCCTCGATCGTCTACGGGACAGGCTGCTTGTACGAACTCACGGTCGACGTGAACTCCTCGGGCGCCGTGACGTTCTGGGAACGTCCCCGGGGTGGGCCGGCCCGCGTCATCGGAGTGGCCCCTGCGTACGGCGCGATCGCGACGACCAAATGGGTTCCGCGACGAATTGCAACCACCGAACTCTATGCGACACAGAACGGAGCCACCGGTCCGATCGCGGTGTTCCCGGTTCATCAGGGGTACGGGTCGGGGTGGGCCTGCTTCGCGCTGTGACCGCGGAGTCGACGGATTCTTTGGCGTCGACACACCGCGACTAGACTGTGTGCGTGTCGAAGCCCTCCATCAGCAACGTCCTGGCCGGCCGCTACGCCTCTCCCGAGATGGCGGAGATCTGGTCGCCGAACCACAAGATCGCGCTCGAACGCGAACTGTGGATCGCCGTCCTCAAGGCGCAGCGGGACCTCGGCATCGACGTCCCCGACAATGCGATCGCCGACTACGAGAAGGTCGTCGACCAGATCGACCTCGACTCCATCGCCGAGCGGGAGCGGATCACCCGGCACGACGTGAAGGCCCGCATCGAGGAGTTCAACGCGCTGGCCGGTCATGAACAGATCCACAAGGGCATGACCAGCCGCGACCTCACCGAGAACGTGGAGCAACTGCAGATCATGCGTTCGCTCGAGCATGTGCACGCGCACGGCGTCGCGGTGCTCGCCCGCATCGTCGACCGGGCCGCCCAATACTCGGCGATGGTGATGGCGGGTCGAAGCCACAACGTCGCCGCTCAGGCCACCACGCTGGGCAAACGGTTCGCGAGCGCGGCCGACGAGCTGATGATCGCGTTGTCCCGGGTGCGGGAGCTGATCGACCGCTACCCGCTGCGCGGGATCAAGGGGCCGATGGGGACGTCGCAGGACATGCTCGACCTGCTCGGTGGCGACGCGATCAAGCTCGCCGACCTCGAGTCACGGGTGGCCGATCACCTCGGGTTCGCCCGGTCGCTCACATCCGTGGGGCAGATCTATCCCCGCTCCCTCGACCACGACGTCGTCTCGGCCTTGGTGCAGCTCGCGGCGGGTCCGTCGTCGCTGGCGCACACAATCCGGCTGATGGCCGGCCACGAACTTGTCACCGAGGGTTTCCAGCCGGGGCAGGTGGGCAGCTCGGCGATGCCGCACAAGATGAACACCCGCAGCTGCGAACGGGTCAACGGGCTGCAGGTGGTGCTGCGCGGCTACGGGTCGATGGCCGCCGAGCTCGCCGGTGCCCAGTGGAACGAGGGCGACGTGTTCTGCTCGGTCGTGCGCCGGGTGGCGCTGCCCGACGCCTTCTTCGCCATCGACGGCCTGATGGAGACGTTCCTGACCGTGCTCGCCGAGTTCGGCGCCTACCCGGCGGTGATCTCCAACGAACTCGACCGGTACCTGCCGTTCCTCGCCACGACCAAGGTGTTGATGGCGTCGGTGCGGGCCGGTGTCGGGCGAGAAACTGCTCACGAGGCGATCAAGGAGAACGCGGTTGCGGTGGCGCTCGCCATGCGTGAAGAGGGCCGCGAGCCCGACCTGCTCGACCGGCTGGCCGCCGACGACCGCATCCCGCTGGATCGCGCACAACTCGACGCACTGCTCGCCGACAAAACGGTGTTCGTCGGAGCCGCCGAACAGCAGGTCGCCGACGTGGTCGCCGCGGCCGAGAAGGTCATCGCCGAGTACCCCGACGCGGCGACGTACACTCCTGCGCCGATCCTCTGACCAGTCGGTACGCCTTCGTGACGCCCGCTCCTTCGTCGCGGGCTCCTCAGGCAACGGGTGGCGTCGCGGGCTCCCCAGGCAGCGGCGTGCGGAGGATTCCCTCGCTCCCCGAAGAGGTCAAGCGGGTGCGGAGGAGTTTCCCCCTCGATCCCTGAGGAGGTCCGGAGCTTGCGGAGGACCGTCACGAAGGGTCCGCACTCCGGTCCGCGTGGCCGAGATTCCAGTCCGGCAGAGCGACGTCGCGGACCAGCTTCTTCAGGGTGACCGCGTCCGGGAACCCGCCGTCGCGCTTGCGTTCCCACACCTGTTGCCCGTCGACATCGATGTGGAACACCCCGCCCGTACCGGGTACCAGGGTCACCGAGCCCAGGTCGGTCCCGAAGGTGTTGAGCAACTCGCCGGCCATCCACGACGCGCGCAGCAGCCAGTTGCACTGGGTGCAGTAGGTGATGGAGATCTGTGGGCCCGTCACGCGTTGCAGCGTCTCATACCTCTAGTGTCGAAGCCATGCGTCCTGAACTGCAGTCATACACACACGTGGCGTCGGGCAAGGTGCGTGAGATCTACGAGATCGATGCGGGCACCCTGCTGCTGGTGGCGTCCGACCGCATCTCGGCCTACGACCACATCCTGAGCCCGGTCATCCCGGACAAGGGGCGCATCCTGACCGCGATGAGTTTCTTCTGGTTCGACGTTCTCGGCGTGCCCAATCACCTCGCGGGCGGGCCGACCGACGAGCGGATTCCCGCCGAGGTGGTGGGGCGGTCGATGGTGGTCCATCGCCTGCCGATGGTTCAGGTCGAATGTGTGGCGCGTGGGTATCTCACCGGGTCGGGCCTGCTCGACTACCAGGCGACGGGTTCGGTGTGCGGGGTCCAACTCCCCTCCGGTCTGGAGGAAGCCAGCAGGCTTCCGGAGCCGATCTTCACCCCCGCCACCAAGGCCGCGCAGGGCGACCACGACGAGAACATCTCGTTCGACCGTGTCGTCGAGCAGGAAGGGACGGCGCGGGCGGAGCGGCTCCGGTCCACCACCCTCGACATCTACCGCCGCGGTGCGGAGCTCGCGGCGGAGCGGGGGATCATACTGGCGGACACCAAGTTCGAGTTCGGTATCGGCCAGAGCGGAGAACTCGTGCTGGCCGACGAGGTGTTGACCCCGGACTCGTCTCGGTATTGGGAGGCGGCAACGTATCGCCCGGGGCAGGTGCAGCCGAGTTTCGACAAACAGATCGTGCGGAACTGGCTCACCGGGCCGGACTCCGGTTGGGATCGAGTTGCCGATCAGCCGCCGCCGTCCCTGCCGGATGACGTGGTGGAACGCACCCGAGAACGCTATATCGAGGCCTACGAATGGATCTCGCAGAGATCGTTCGATGAGTGGCCGGGGAACGAGTAGGAGATGACAGTGACCACCGACGTCCACGCGCCGGTCGCCAAGAAGGTGCCCAGCGAACGTACCCACCACGGCGACACCTTCGTCGACGACTACGAATGGTTGCGCGACAAGGACGATCCTGAGGTCATCGCATACCTCGAGGGACAGAACGCCTTCACCGAGGCGCACACCGCCCGTCTCGAGGGTCTGCGCGCCGACATCTTCGGGGAGATCAAGAGTCGCACCCAGGAGACCGACATGTCGGTCCCGAGTCGCCGCGGCAGGTATTGGTATTACGCCCGCACCGAGGAGGGCAAGCAGTATGGGTCGCGCTGCCGGTGTCCCATCGCCGGCGACGACGACTGGACGCCACCGGAGGTCGTCGCCGACGCGCCGCTGCCCGGTGAAGAGGTCCTGCTGGACGCCAACATCGAGGCCGAGGGTCACGACTTCTTCAGCCTGGGCGCGTTGACGGTCAGTGACGACGGCAACTGGCTTGCCTACAGCACCGACGTCGTCGGTGACGAGCGGTACACGTTGCGGTTCAAGGACCTTCGAACCGGCGACCTGCTCGACGACGTCATCGCCAATACAGCCGGCGGTGCCGTGTGGTCGGCGGATGCGCGACATGTCTTCTACCAGACCGTCGATGACGCGTGGCGGCCGGACACGGTGTGGCGCCACGACATCGGAGCCGGCACCGACGACGTGCGGGTGTTCCACGAGCCCGATGAGCGATACTGGGTCGGCATGGGTGCAACACGCAGTGACAAGTACCTGATGATCGGGGTCGGCTCCAAGGTCACCTCGGAGGTCTACGTCCTGGCGGCCGACGATCCGACCGGCGAGTTCCACAGCGTCGCACCCCGGGTCGAGGGTGTGGAGTACAGCGTCGAACACGCGGTGATCGACGGCTCCGACCAGTTCCTGATCGTGCACAACGACATCCGGGACGGCGTGAAGGCAGAGAACTTCGCGATCGACATCGCGCCCGTCGGCGACCTGGCGGACCGCCGCGAACTGATCGCCCACGACCCGGAACGGCGGATCGAGGACATCGACGCCTTCCGCGACTACCTCGTCCTGTCCTACCGCCGTGCGGCGCTGCCCAAGATGGCCATCGCCGACCTGCGGGCGATCGACGGAATTCCGGCCGCCACCGACTTCCACGAGGTCACATTCCGGCAGGAACTGTGTTCGGCAGGACTCGCGGCCAACCCCGAATGGTCGACGCCACGCCTGCGCATCGGTTACGGCAGCTTCATCGATCCGACGGAGGTGCTCGACCTCGACGTCGCCACCGGCGAACTGAAACTCCTCAAGCGGCAACCCGTTCTGGGCGGCTACGACGCGGCCGACTACGTCCAGACCCGCGAGTGGGCGACGGCCGCCGACGGGACCGAGATCCCGCTGTCGATCGTGCGCCGCAAGGGCGTTGACGACGCGCGCCCGGCGCCGCTGCTGCTGTACGGATACGGGTCATACGAGGCGAGCATCGACCCATCGTTCTCGGTTTCGCGGCTGTCGATGCTCGACCGTGGGGTGGTGTTCGTGCTCGCCCACATTCGTGGCGGCGGCGAGATGGGCCGCTACTGGTATGACAACGGCAAGACGCTCACCAAGAAGAACACCTTCACCGATTTCGTCGACGCCGCACAACATCTCGTCGACACGGGGTGGACGACGCCGGGACAGATGGTCGCCGAGGGCGGCTCTGCGGGCGGCCTGCTGGTGGGGGCGGTGGCCAACCTGGCCCCGGAGCTGTTCAACGGCATTCTCGCGGCAGTGCCGTTCGTGGACGCGCTCACGTCCATCCTCGATCCCTCGTTGCCGCTGACGGTCATCGAATGGGACGAGTGGGGCAACCCGCTGCACGACCCGGAGGTGTACGCCTACATGCGGTCGTACTCGCCGTACGAGAACGTCGAGGCGAAGCCATACCCACCGATCCTCGCCCTCACGTCACTCAACGACACCCGAGTGTTGTTCACCGAGGCGGCGAAATGGGTTGCGCGGCTCCAGGAGCGGAGCACGTCGGGTAATCCGATCCTGCTCAAGACCGAGATGTCGGCAGGCCACGGCGGTGTCAGCGGACGCTACAAGCAGTGGGAGGAAGTCGCGTTCGAGTTGGCGTGGATTCTGCAGCAGACGGGGGCGGTCGCTCCCGACTGACTGAGGGGCGTACGCCGAGAGAACCCGGAATCTCGCCGACAGAACCCGGTTTCACGCCGACAGAACCTCCTTTCACGCCGACAGAACCCAGAAAATCACCGAGAGAACCCACCGTCTTGGACGGATGCCCGCGTCTGCAGTGCGGGTGGGTTCTCTCGGTGATTTTCTGGGTTCTGTCGGCCGCCGTGCTGGTCGCGTCGACGACGTACGTTCCGGGCCGCCGTGCTGGGCACGGTGGCGACGGGAGTTGCGCTGGCGTCAGTGCATGATGATCGGCGAGGGCTGATCCATGTCCTCTTCCACCAGCGGCGAGGCGATCTTCTTGCGCGGCAGGAACAGCGCCGGGATGAACGTCAATGCGATGAGCACGACCGACACCAGGAACGTCGAGCCGAAGATGTCGGCAGCGGACTCGAAGAACGACGGCGGGATCGGCGCGTTCTGCAGCTCCGGCGGCAGGTTCTGCGGTGCCGTGTTCGACGTGATCGCAACGCCGGCCTGCATGCTGCCGGCCAGTCCGCTGGCCAGGACCACCGAGATGACCGCGGAACCGATCGACGACGAGCTCTGCTGCACGACGTTCATCAGCGTGGAGCCGTCGGGCACCTGCGCGTTGTTCAACGTCGCGAGGGCGGCGGACATGATCGGCATCATCGTCATACCCATGCCGAGACCCTGGACGAACAGGGCACCGCACAGCAGCAGATACGAGGTTTCTGCGCCGAGGAACACGAACACCGACATGCCCGCGAGGAGCAGGAGGATTCCGCCGAGCACGAACTTGCCGGGACCGATCTTGTCGGTCATGCGACCGGCGATCGGCATGGTCAGCATGGCGCCCAGGCCTTGCGGTGCGAGCAGGAGACCGGCGGTGAGCGTGGACTCGCCGCGGACACCGATGAAGTACTGCGGGAACAACAGTGCGGCACCGAAGAACGCGATCATGAACAACGTCATGGTGATCACGGCGACCGAGAGGGTGCGGTTGCGGAACAACCGCAGATCCAGCAGTGGCTTGTCGGTGTGCAGTGCGTGCCAGATGAATCCGGCGATGAGGAGGGCGCCGACGATCGCGGGGATCAGCACACTGGCGCTCATGAAGGTGCGGTGCTCCGCGCTCGACGAGATGCCGAACAGGAACAGCGCGAGACCCGGCGACAGCAGCAGCAGGCCGATGATGTCGATCTTCGGACGCGACGTCGCCTCGTCGTCACGCAGCACGAACCACGAGTAGACGAGAGCGACGATGCCGATCGGCACGTTGATCAGGAAGACCCAGTGCCAGCTGGCCTTCTCGATGAGCAGGCCGCCCAGGATCGGGCCGCCGATCGGTCCGAGAAGCATCGGGATACCGAGCACTGCCATGACCGATCCGACACGCTCGGGCCCGGCCGCCTTGGTGAGGATCATCATGCCGATCGGCATCAGCATGCCGCCGCCGAGACCCTGGATGACGCGGAAGGCGACCAGCGATCCGATGTTCCAGGCGAGGGCGCACAGCACCGAGCCGAGGATGAACAAGACCAGCGAGGTCAGGTACACCTTCTTGGTGCCGAACCGTGAAGCCGCCCAGCTGGACAGCGGGATGACGGCGGCCAATGCCAACGTGTAGCCGGTCGCGGTCCAGGCAGCGCCGGCCGCATCGGTGTTGAACTCCTGCTGGAAGGTGTTCTGCGCGACCGCGACCACGGTGACGTCGAGGATCGACATGATCGCGCCGAGCACGACCACGCCGGCGACCATCAGGACGTGCCGGTCCAGTTTGGTGTCCGGTGGGCCCGCATGCGCGTGCGCCGGAGTGGATGAGGAGGTCATGAAGTGGCTTTCTGTGTGTGGTCTGGAGTCGAGGGGGTGGACGTGCGATCGGTCGACACCGAGAAGTGATCGACATCGGCGTCGATGATGGCTCGGAGAACGTGGTTCAGGTCGTCGCGCAGCGGCTGTGACAGCCCGGTCACGAAGGCTCGTACGGTCTCGCGTTTGATGTCGAGTTGGGTGGTCACCACCTGCGTTCCGGCGGCAGTGAGGGAGATCCGCTTGACCCGGCGATCCGTCGGGTCCTCGCGGCGGTCCACGAGGTCGAGGCTGACGAGCTTGTCGACGGTGCGCCCGGCCGCCGCCAGTGACAGTCCGACGTGGTCGGCGATGTCATTGACCGACATGTCTTCGCCGGCGTCGTAGTGGGCGGCCAGCCCGAACAGGACGCGCATCTGGGAGAAGGTCAGGTCGGTTGCGGCGAGCGCGTCCATCGTCTTCGCCTGGCCGACACAGTTGAGTCGCTCCAGGAATTCGACGAAGGTCGCGCAGGCGGCATCGAGTGCCGTCGTGGCATCGCGAGACTCTTCGGACGTGGACACCCCAAGAAAGTTACGCGCACGCAACTATATCGTCCACGCAATTATTGGTGAGATCGCACATATCTCGCAGGCGCGGGTGATTCGGATCACAGCCTCCGGATGGGCTCGGAGCCTGCGATAGCGTCGGATCCGTGAGCAATATCAAGGACATCCCGGTCAAGGCGCTCGATGGCAGCGCACTCGCTCTCTCCGACTTTGCGGGCCCGTTGCTGGTCGTCAACGTCGCCAGCAAGTGCGGCCTGACCCCGCAGTACACCGGCCTCGAGGAGATCGCCACGACGTACGGCGACCGCGGACTCACCGTCGTCGGTATGCCCTGCAACCAGTTCATGGGGCAGGAGCCCGGCACGGCCGAGGAGATCGCGACATTCTGCTCGACGACCTACGGCGTCACCTTCCCGCTGCTGGAGAAGGCCGACGTGAAGGGCGACGACCAGCACCCGCTATATGCCGAACTCACCAAGGCCCCCGACGCCGACGGCGAGGCCGGCGACGTGCAGTGGAACTTCGAGAAGTTCCTGGTCGGCGCCGACGGCACCGTGATCAATCGGTTCCGTCCCCGCACCGAGCCGACCGACCCGACGGTGGTCTCGGCCATCGAGGCCGTTCTCTGACGTTCTTGCCCCGTCGACTGGGCGCCGTTTCCCGTCGACTGGGCGCCGTTTTCGGTTGAGTGGGTAGCACCGGCGGCACGGCCTTGCCCAGTCAACGAGAAGCGGCGCCCAGTCAACGAGAAGTGGCGCCCACTCGACGGGGCCGGCGTACCGGTAAGCTGATCGCCGGAACTGCGCACCTGTGAGAACGGAGCAACTGCCCATGGCGCGAGTGGTGGTCGATGTGATGCCGAAGGCCGAGATCCTCGATCCGCAGGGCCAGGCGATCGTCGGGGCGTTGGGTCGCCTGGGGTTCTCCGGGATCGCCGATGTCCGGCAGGGTAAGCGTTTCGAACTCGAGGTCGACGACACCGTCGACGACGTCACCCTCGAGCGCATCGCCGAGGAGCTCCTCACCAACACGGTGATCGAGAACTTCAACGTCTCCCGCGTCGCGGAGTAGGGGAGGCTCCGGCATGACTGCTCGAATTGGGGTCATCACCTTCCCGGGCACCCTCGACGACGTGGACGCCGTCCGCGCGGTGCGCATCGCCGGCGCGGAGCCGGTCGAGCTGTGGCACGGCGACGCCGACCTGAAGTCCGTCGACGCCGTCATCGTCCCGGGCGGCTTCTCCTACGGCGACTACCTGCGCGCCGGCGCCATCGCGCGATTCGCTCCCATGATGGGTTCCGTCGTCGACGCCGCCGCCAAGGGAATGCCGGTGCTGGGCATCTGCAACGGCTTTCAGGTGTTGTGCGAGGCAGGCCTGCTTCCCGGGGCGCTGACCCGCAACGAGGGTCTGCACTTCATCTGCCGTGACGAGTGGCTGAAGGTGCAGTCGAACACCACCACCTGGACGACCCGGTTCGAACTCGGCGCGGAGATCCTGATCCCGCTCAAGTCCGGTGAAGGGCGCTACGTCGCCCCGCCCGGCAAACTCGAGGAACTCGAGGGCGAAGGACAGATCGTCTTCACCTACGCCGGCGGCAACCCCAATGGATCTGCCCTCGACATCGCGGGAATCTCGAGCCGCGACGGCCGCATCGTCGGACTGATGCCGCACCCAGAGCACGCGACCGAACCGTTGACGGGACCCAGTGACGACGGGCTCGGCCTGTTCTACTCCGTCATCGACTCGGTCCTCGCCGCAGCCTGATGACCACAGCCCGATGACCTCGGTGATCATGGCGGCCATCGGTGTCGCGATGCTCGTGGTCGGTGCGCTCGCGCTGCGACTGTTACCGAAGGTCGGTGCGGTCGCGGGGCTCGTCGCCGCGATCTGCGTAGGCCTCGCCTACGACAACATCGTCGTCGCCATCGGCAGAGTCGTCGGCTACGGCGACACGCTGATGGCAATCAACATGCCGCGCTTCTGGATTCACGCGGTGATGACGCCGCTGCTGATCATCGTCGCCGGCAACCTGGTGGCGCGACTCGGAGTGGAGCAGGCACGCACCCGCAACGTCGTTCTCGGCGGCTGGGCGCTCGTGGCGATGCTGATCCTGATCGGGATCGTCGAGGACGTCGTACGGCTCGACCTGGCACCTGAGGACGCCGGCGACGCCCTGCGATATGTGAACACGGGCGTCGAGGGAGCGCCAATCCCCGCCATCATCACCGTGTTGGCATTGATCGTCCTGGGCATGGTCGCATGGCGCTACGCAGGTTTCCCGTGGCTGTTCGTCGGTGCCCTGGTGATGTTGATCGCCGCACCGATCGGTAGCTCGGTGCTGTGGGTCGGCAACCTCGGCGAACTCGTCTTGATGGTGTCGGTCCTGGTGACGATGGCCGCGGTCGGCGGTGCGAAGGTGCCGACGACCCCGTCCGTCACCCGTCCCCGCCCGTAATCCGCCCGAGACCCGCCCGGTGAACCGACGACGAACGGAGTCCTCTCGATGACCATGACGACGACCGCGACAGCCGAGGGGCTCGGCAAGTTCATCGACGCGTCGCCGTCACCGTTTCACGTGTGCGCCACCGTCGCCGCCGAACTCGAGGCCGCCGGGTACGTGCGACTCGCGGAGGACCAGGAGTGGACGGGGCCCGGCGGCCGGAACTATGTGATCCGCGGCGGGTCGATCATCGCCTGGGACGCCGGAGACGGCAACACCTTTCGAATCGTCGGCGGCCACACCGACAGCCCGAACCTAAGGGTCAAGCAGCGGCCTGCGAAGACGTCCGCGGGCCTGGGAATGGTGCCGCTCGAGCCCTATGGCGGGGCCTGGCTGAACTCGTGGCTCGACCGTGATCTCGGTCTGTCCGGCCGGCTCGCCTTCCGGTCCGGAGGCGGTGTCGACCATGTGCTCGTCCACGTGACCGAGCCGGTGGTGCGGGTGCCGCAGTTGGCGATTCACCTCTCCGAGGACCGCAAGGGCGTCACCCTCGACCCGCAGCGGCACGTCGATGCGATCTGGTCGTTGAACCCCGAGGCGCCGGACGTGCTGGAGTGGGTCGCGGGCTACGCCGGGATCGACCCCACATCGGTGCTGGGGTGGGAACTGATGACCCACGATGTGGCGCCGAGCCGCCTGATCGGTGCCGACGACGAATTGCTCAGTGCGCCACGGCTGGACAATCAGGGAACCTGCTACGCGGGCCTACGGGCCCTCCTCGACGGCGAGCCGTCGATCCCCACCCGGGTCCTGGCGCTGTTCGACCACGAGGAGGTGGGCAGCGGTTCCGAGCGTGGTGCCGCCTCGGGCTTCCTGGCGACGATCATCGAACGGATCGTGCTGGCGCGGGGCGGCTCTCGTGCCGACTACCTGCAGGCGATGGCGGGCAGTGTCTGTGTGTCCGGGGACATGGCGCACGCGACCCACCCGAACTATCCCGAACGGCACGAGCCGTCGCACCGGATCGCGATCAACGGTGGCCCGGTACTCAAGGTGAACCAGAATCTCCGCTACGCCTCGGATGCGGTGGGCGAAGCGGTGTTCGCCGTGGCGTGCGAGAACGCCGGGGTGCCGATGCAGCGCTACACCCATCGCGCGGATCTACCCTGCGGTTCGACGATCGGACCGATCACGGCGGCACGAACCGGGCTGACCACCATCGACGTCGGCGCCCCACAGCTGGCGATGCACAGCGCCCGCGAGATGATGGGGGCTGCCGACGTGGCCATGTATTCGGCTGCACTGCAGGCTTTCCTGAGCGCACCCTGACCTGGGGCTTCTGCGTTCAGTACGTGCGTGCGTGGCCCAGTACGTCATCGACGTAGGTCATCGAATTGTTGTATCGCAGGATCGCGGCCACCTGATCCTTCGGATCGCGCAGGTCCCCCTGCTCGTCGCAGAGATAGCGGGCCGTCGCCAGGGCGGCGTCGAACACGTTCTGCGGGTCGGCCTTTCCGTCGGCGTTGCCGTCCGACGCATACGTCTCCCACGTCGACGGCAGGAACTGCATCGGCCCGACGGCGCGGTCATAGTGCGCGTCTCCGTCGAGCTGCCCGTGATCGGTGTCGGTGATGACCTCGTTGCCCGCCAGCGTTCCGTTCAGCGTCGGCCCGTAGATGGGATCGCGTAGATCTCCGCTGGCCGGGTCCACATTGCCGTTGTTCGCGTGGTGTGACTCGACGCGCCCGATCCCGGCGATCATCGGCCACTCGATCCCGCACGCGGGACTCGACTGCGACATCGACTGGGCGGCATCACGATACGCGACGTAGTTGGCCTCTGGCACCGACCCGTTGGCAACGCTCGCGGGAGGTGGCGGTGGCGGTGGAGGCGGTGCGGGTGCCGGGGGCGGTGCGGGGCGCTCAGCGGTCACCGGCGAGGCGTCCACGACGCGGGGGAGGGGGTTCGGGGACGCCGACGTCACGTTCGCCGTGTCGGACGCCTGCGGAGCCGCGGATTGGCCGGCCCCAGCCGTCGTGGTGGCCGCGGCAGCGAGCACTCCCAGCGGGACGACGGTCACTGCCAGCCAGGGCGGACGGGTGTTTCGGGAACGATGGGATCGCGATGCTCGGGACCGGTGGGGCACCGTGTCGGTGGGCCGGGCGAACGGCAGCGGACGCGGTGCGGAGTGCTTTCCCAAGCGTATCAACCTCGCGGACAACGATTGTCGGACAGTTCGGTCGACCTCCGACCCGCCGCTGCGGGCCATGGCCGCGCTCGACCGTACATCAGATCGTCCGCCGGCCGTTACGGTGCCGTTACCGATTCTGAGAGGTTCCTGATCGGTCGCTGATCGGCTCCGCTCGCTGAGCAGGTCAGCGAGTCGGCAGGTGTCGCTGTGATACCCGCCACACGATTTCGGCGACGATCAGTTCGGTCGCAACACGGTGAGGGTGGTTCCCTGCCTCAGGACGACATAGCCGTCGACCGCCTCGGCGGACCCGATGATGGGTCGCGTCCAGGTGATCTCGCCGCTCTCCGTATCGACCGCGGTCACCTGATCGGGATTGGCGAAGACGAGTTCGGTTCCGGCAGAACCGATGCAGTTCAGATTGTCGAGATTCTCCGCCGGTGCATCGAAGCTGGGCGGCTCCATCCCACCGACCCGTTCGCCGTCGGCGAGCGTGTAGAACACCCGCGACCGGTCCTTGAGCGCGAACGCGACCTCGGTGCCGCACGGCTTGGTGTTGGCCTTCGACAACTCGGGGTCGGTGATCTGCCACAGCGCCTCCGACCGCGAGGGATCGCGGATCTCGTAGCGACCCTGCGTGGCCTGCACCTGGCCGTCGCCGGTTCCGGTGAGCACCGGCAGCACCGACGGGCCGGGGACGATGCGCAGACCTTCGGCCACAGTGGTCGGCGGCGTCCGGACGACTCCACCCTCGACAGCGTGGGTCTCGACGCGCTCCTGTCCGAACTCGTTGTACTGGACGGCGATTCCGCTGGGATATGTCGTGATGGTGCACTGCGTGCACGAGAGTCGGTCGGCGCCGGTGTCCGGGTCGAGAACGAACCGGCCGCCGTCGGCGGTCGTCACCAACAGCACGCCGTCCGGGCGCACGTCGGCGGTTGCGGCCGCGGCGAACGTCCGCGACCAGAGCTCGCGACCGTTGGGGGTGCGCAGCGTGACCTGATACCCGGCCTGGTCGATCCGAAGATAGTTGGTACCCAGGCCGACGACCTGCTTCGTGTCGTCGAGCGCTGTCGGGGAGCCGGGGCCGTCGTCGTCGACGAGGTAGAAGCCGTCGGGGATACCGCCGACCTTGACGGCGCATCCCACCTGCCCGAACTCGTCGAACGCGCAATCTCCGAGGCCGGCGACGACAGGCTCCCCCCAGATCGTTGCGCCCGAGCGCTTGTCGACGAGCTGATAGGCCCGACCCAGCCCCGACGGGTAGCTGAGCAGCCACTGATCGGCGTGGGTGTCCGCGACCTCGATCCCACCGCCGGTCTGATAGTCCGGCAAGGTCTCGTCGGAGTGCGTCCACGCGTCGTCGGGTTCGCGTTCGTAGCCCCGAAGCTGGCCGGCGACATACTCCTGTTGCTGGTTCTCCGGGGTGCCGATGGCGAGCACCACGCCGACCGTCGCGATCATCGCGGCGACGAGGACCATGGTGACGGTGCCGATGCCGAAGGGCAGGCGCCGCGCGAGATCGGGCATCGGTGATCGGGCGGGCATGGCCATCAGTGAATCATGTGGTCTGGGCGGCCTCCGGCCGGGCGGCGAGTCGATCGGTCGTGGCCTGGGCGCGGAACGCGGCCGGACTCAGGCCACGGTGGCGTTTGAAAGCTGCGCTGAAGGCGAACGGACTGGAGTAGCCGACCTGCCGGGCAATGCTGCTCAACGACCTGTCGTGGTCGGCGAGGAGGTCAGCGGCCACCGAGAGACGCCAGTGGGTGAGGTAGGCCATCGGAGGTTCCCCGACGAGGTCGGCGAAGCGACGCGCCATGACCGCTCGGGACACCCCCGCGGCGGCGGCCAGCGTCCCGACGGTCCACGGCTTGTCGACACTGTTGTGCAACAGTCGCAGCGCCTGCCCGACCACGGGATCGGAGTGCGCCCGGTACCACTGGGTGGCACGGAGGTGGCCGCCCTCCATCGATTGGCGCAAACCGGTGATGAGCAGCAGGTCGAGCAGACGGTTCAGCACCGCCTCCTGAGCCGGCGAATCACGCACGATCTCGTCGTCCATCAACGAGATGAGCGGATGGTCGGCCATCGGGACGAGGGTGATCCGGTCCAGCGCGTTCAGAAGGCGTTCGCTGACCTCGCCACTGGAGTACGTGCCGATGAGCATGATCGCGGCGGCGTCGGAGTCGTCGGGGGTGTTGCCCCACGAGCGCACCCCGAAGCACATGTCGTCGGCCACGCTGTGGGTGCCGGTCGGGTCGTAGCAGTCGCCGTGGGCATCGATCCGCGCCACCCAATCGGTGCCTTCGGCGTCACCGATCGTGTACGGATGCGTGCCCCGGATCAGAGCGACGTCGCCGGGGCGGACGTGATGGCTGGTGCCGTTGTCGTAGGTCAGCACCGACGACCCGCGGGTGACGGCGACGACGGTCAGCGGGGCGGTGTCCTCGATCCGCACCGACCACGGGGATCGCATGACCATGCGCAGCATCATCGGCGCCTGCGCGCGGGGACCGTTCAAGAGGCTGCCGAGAGCGTCCATGTGAGCGAGTCTACGACCGGTGAGACGATCACGTATGAAATCGAGCCGATCGACCATGGATCGTCTCGGCGTTCCGGTGTGGACTGAGTTCATGACACAGAACTCAGCAACACCAGACACTGCACGTACAGCCCCGGTGGCTCCCGTCCTCGTGGTGGGGGCGACCGGCAAGACCGGCCGTCGGGTGGCCGACCTCCTCGCCCGGCGCGGCCACCCCGTCCGCGGCGCGAGCCGGTCGAGCGCGACCCGTTTCGACTGGACCGACCGATCCACCTGGATGCCGGCGCTCACCGGCGTCGGCCCCGTCTACATCTCGTATCAACCGGATCTCATCGTTCCCGGCGCGACCGACGACATCGCGGAGTTCGTCCGGATGGCCGAATCGGCCGGAGTGACGCGTCTGGTCCTGCTCGCCGGGCGCGGTGAACCGGAGGCCGCCGAGGCCGGCCGGTTGGTGCACGAGAGCCGCATCGAGTCGACGGTGTTGTCGTGCGCGTGGTTCGATCAGAACTTCTCCGAGGGCGGATTCGCACCCGAGGTGGCCATGGGTTCGTTGACGCTTCCCGTTCCGGCGGTGGGTGAGCCGTTCATCGATGCCGACGACATCGCCGAGGTCGCGGTGGCCGCGCTCCTCGACGATTCGCCCGCCGGCAATCCACACGCCGGCCGGACCTACGAGCTGACCGGGCCGCGTCTGCTCACCTTCGCCGACGTCGCAGCCGAGATCGGCCGAGCTCGCGGCACCGAGATCGCCTACACCCGTGTGGGTCTCGACGATTATCGAGAACTGCTGCAGCAGTTCGATGTTCCCGACGCCGAGATCGGGCTGCTACTGGCACTGTTCGGCACGTTGTTCGACGGCCGGAACTCGCATGTCTCCGACGACGTCGCCCGGGTCCTCGGCCGCCCGGCGACAGATTTCTCGGCATTCGCGGAGTCGATGGCGACTGCGCCCGCCCACGAGGATCAGGTCGCGCGATGAACATCCTTCGCGACATCGTCCTGGTTTTCGCGATCACCACCACCGGGCTGGTCGCCGGGCTCCTCGCCGCGTTCGCCTACGCGGTGATGCCCGGCCTCCAGCGCGCGGGTGCGCCGGCCGCCGTCCCGGCGATGCAGCGCATCAATGACGCGATCATCAATCCGGTGTTCGCGGTGATCTTCTTCGGCGCTGTCGGTTTCGGAATCGTGGCCGTGCTTCTCTGGTGGGGCGACGCGATGCGGTGGTGGCTCATCGCCGGGGTCGTGCTCACGTTGATGGCCGTGGTGATCACCGCGGCCGTTAACGTGCCGTTGAACAACCGTCTCGTCGCCGCAGGTGACGTCCCCGCAGCCGACGCACCCACGGTCTGGGCGGATTTCGTCGGACCGTGGGTGCGCTGGAACCTCATCCGGGCGGTGATCGCCACCGCCGGTTTCGCGGTGATGATCCTCGGGCTGCTGCAGACGCGCGGTCAGTAGAGCTGGCCGAGATAGAACTCGGTGCCCTGGTCGTCGGCGCAGAAGGCCATCACCCCGTACGGCTTGCGGTCGGGTTCGTCGATGATCCTGCCCCCCGCGGATCGTAGACGTTCGAGGGCGGCGTCGACGTTGTCGGTGTTCCACATCGGTACGGCGACCGACCGATCGGCCCCGCCGGCGATTCCGATCTGCGGACGGACGTCGTCGGCCTCCCACCCGTCGTCCATGCGGCCACCGCGGAACGTCCAGCCCAATGCCGCACCGTAGAAGGCGCGGAATCGCGCGCTGTCGGGGGTCAGCAGCGTGAGGTACGACATCTCGCCCACACCGCGGGGGTGGGAGTCGGGTCGGGGTTCGTCGTCGGCCGGGACGTGCACCGAGAACGCCACACCCTGATTATCGACGGCGTCGAGAACCCGCCGCCCCTCCTGACCGACTTCGGAGACCTCGCCGGCGCTGCCGCCGGCGGCCAAGATCGCCGCACGCGCGGTGTCGAAATCATCGACCGCATACACGCAGTACAGGGTGTGCTCGCCGTAGTCGCCGGCCTGCGAGATGCCCAGTCGGTGACCGAGATTCGTGACCTGACGCCGGACCGGATCGAACTCCCAGCCCAGCACGGCTCCATAAAAGCGTGCCGCCCGCTCGACGTCCGGCGTCTGCAACGACATGTACACGAGGTCGCCGGTGCGGATGCGATCGGGCGCCGATCCTGCCTTCGACGGTCCGGTGAGCATCCACCGGTGCCCGAACGGGTCGATGACGGTGCCGCTGCGATGGCCGTAGCCCTCGTAGGGTTCCCGGGTGACCGCCGCACCGCCGCGCTCGGCGGCGGAGACCGCGGCATCAGTGTCGTCGACGGGCAGCATCAGACTGACCGGAACCCGGCCCGGTTGTGGTGCGCTCATGCCCATCTCGGTGAACTCGTCGGCGAGATAGACGGCACCACCACCGATCTCGAGTTCGGCGTGGCCGATCCTGCCGTCGCCCATGACGATCGGTTCTCCGCGCAGTCGGGCGCCGAGATGTGCGACGTACCAATCGATCGCGGCACGCGCATCGGCGACGGTCAGGTACGGCAGGGCGCCGGGGCGTTCCACCGCCGGTTCGGCAGTGGTGCTGATGGTGTCGAGGGTGGTACTCATGACAACTCCTTCGGGTAGGGTCGCCCCGCGTTCGAGTCGGTCGCGCAGGTGGCGGGCGAACTCGGCGTCGGGGGCGATCGGGTCGGCCCAGCCCGGCGAGTCGGCGGCCCGCAGAATGGTGAACGGGTCGGGTGGCGTCGCACCGCCGGGATATGCGGTGTTGTCGTGCCCGGTGCCGTCGTGGGCGTTCATGCGTGACCTCCTCTCCGTGTTCGCTGAGGTCGGCCCGGCTGGCGGTCGCTTTCCGGGTAGGCCGCGCGGAAGGCCCGCTTGGCCCGTGTGAGCAGCGCTTCGGTGGCGCCCACGGTGCGGTCGAGGATCGCCGCGCAGTCGCCGACCGGTAGGTCGTCGACGTAGCGCAGCGTCAACACCGCGCGATGTGTCGGTGACAGCGTGGCGAGGGTGTGATGGGCGACCATACGGTCGAGATGGGCGTCCCAGAGGTCGTCCGCCGGTTCCGGTACCTCCTCGACCGGTTCCGGTGTGCGCTGCATCGTGCGCCAGTGGTCGGCGAGTTTGTGCCGGGCCACGCCGATCAGCCAAGCCGTCGTGGGCCTGGCCGCGTCGTCGCGGCGCACGGTGTCCATCGCGGCGAGAAACGTCTCCGAGGTGATGTCCTCGGCGACGCGTCTGTCCGAACACCGCCGGAACAGGTAGCCGTACACCGCCGGCAGCGCATCGTCGTACACCGCCAGCAGCGCGGGCGCACCGCCTCCGGGCGGACCCTCTCGTTCGCCGCTCACATCTACATCGTCGTTCGTGGCGGTCGGAATCCGACGCCCGATCCGAGAATTTCTTCGCGGTGGTCGCGAGCGTTCCCCCTCGGTCCCTGAGGAGCGAGCTTGCGAGCGCGCCGCCCTGAGTAGCGAGCTTGCGAGCGTATCGAAGGGTCTCGAAGGGCCCTTCGTGACGATCCTCCGCAGGCTCCGGATCTCCTCGGGGACCAGGGGGTCGGGTCCTCCGCAGGCTCCGGATCTCCTCGGGGATCGGGCGAGGTCAGACCCGCGCCGACGTCGCCACCACGGCGTCCGCCACCGCCTGCGGCTGATCGAGCGACACGAACGTGCGGGCGTTCGGCACCTCGACGAAGCGGGCGTCCGGGAAGACTGCGGCGAATCGTCGTCCGTGCTCAGGGGTGAAGCACCGGTCGTCGGCGCCCCACGCCATCGTGACCGGCAGCCGTACCCGCGACATCCGTGCGGTGACCTCGGCGAGTTCCGCGGGGTCGATCGCCTTCAGGAACGCGATCAGATCGTCTCGGATGCGGGCGTCTGTCTGTACGGGCTCGAACACCGACCGCGTGAGCTTTGGGTCCGGCTGGTTCATCAGGAGCCCCACTCCGAGTGGTGAATGCCGCAGCGCACGCCACCGCATGCTCCCGGCGAGGGGTTTGAGCAGCGGTCGCTGCCGGAGCAGGGCGAACAGCAGTCGGAACGGTTGAGGCGGGAAGAGGTCGAAGGCGTCGCAATTGGTGAACACCACGGCGCGAACGATGTCCGGATCGTCGTCGAGGGCGAACTGTGTGATCGCTCCGCCGGTGTCGTTGGCGACCAGGGTCGCACCGGACAGATCCAATGCATCGATGAACTCGTGGAGCAGGCGTGCCGCACCACGAGGGCTGCGGTCCGCCGTCGGCCCCCACGGGAGGTGGTGCGCGCCCAGCGGCAGGGTCGGCACGATGCTGCGGTACCCGGCGTCGGCGAGGAGTTCAGCCGTCGGTTGCCAGAGTCGGTGATCGACGAGGACACCGTGGACGAACACGACCGGCGGGTGGGGCGAGTCGGCGGGGCCGTGGCTCGCGTATTCGATGGTGGCGGTGGGCAGATCGATCGTCGACATCGTGGTCGTCATCGCGGGTGCCGCCTCTCGGATAGACTCGGAGAACTTACGAACACTCTGTATGAAAGTTACGTGCAAGCTGTATGAAAGTCAATCGTCGTACCCAGGCCGAGCGCACCGCCGCGACCCGGGCAGCACTCGTGGCCGCGGGGCGCACACTCTTCGGCAACCACGGGTACGCCGCCGTCGGCACCCAGTCGATCGTCGCCGAGGCCGGCGTCACGCGGGGCGCGCTCTATCACCAGTTCAAGGACAAGCAGGGACTGTTCGCCGCGGTCTACGACCAGGTGGAGCAGGACATCACCGCGGAGATCGCCACACAGGTGGCGCAGATCGGCGCGAGCGATCCGCTCGGCGCGCTCAAGGCAGGGTCACGTGTGTTCCTCGAACGGGCCACCGATCCGGCGGTGCATCAGATCACCTTGGTCGACGCCCCGGCCGTCCTGGGCTGGAGCGAATGGCGCGCACGGGGCGAGGAGTTCGGCTTCGCCCTCATCGAGGGCATCCTGCTGGCGGCGATAGCGGCAGGTCAGATCGCCGACCAGCCGGTCCGCCCGATCGCCCACGTCGCGATCGGAGCTCTCGACGAGTCGGCGCTCTATGTCGCGGCGGCCGAGGACAAGGCTGCGGCCACCGAGGACGTCGTGGCGGTGTTGAATCGCATCATCGACTCCTTCGCGATCTGAGCCGGGGCACGGCCCGGTGTATGGTGACCGCGGCCGCTCTGCGGCACCGATCGGAGAGGGAACCCGGTGCGAATCCGGGACTGACGCGCAACGGTGAGCATCCGCTTGTGAAGGGCGTGACGCGAGTCCGGCTACTCGACGATCGGGTCAGGTTCACTTCGGGCCCCGCGAACGGGCCTTTGAGCAGGAAGTATTCGTCTTGATGCGCAAGTCAGCGATTCGCTGGACCACTGCCCTCGCCGTGTCCGCCCTCGTGGTCGCCGGGTGCGGTAGCTCGGACTCCGATTCCGACTCCGGCGACAATGCGTCGACGGCCGCCGGCTACCCGGTGACCATCGAGAACTGCGGTCGAAGCGTCACGGTTGACGCCCCTCCGGAACGGGTCGTGTCCCTCAACCAGGCCTCCACCGAGATCCTGCTCTCCCTCGGCCTCGAGGACCGGATGGTCGGCACTGCGACGTGGACCGATCCGGTCCGTGAGAACCTCGCCGAGGCCAACGAGACGGTGCCGCGGCTGTCCGATCAGAAGCCATCACTGGAAGTGGTCCTCGATGCCGAGCCCGACTTCGTGACCGCGTCGTTCGCATCGTCGATCGGCGACGGCGGCGAAGCCGGTCGCGACCAGTACGAACAACTCGGTGTACCGACGTATTTGTCGCCCACCGACAACGGCTGCGCGGGAGAGGTGTCCTCGGCGTCGAATGCCGACGGCGCCCGCACCACTCCGTACACGCTCGACAGTGTCTATCAGGAGATCCGCGAGCTCGCGGCGATCTTCGACGTCCGTGAACGCGGCGAGGAGTTCGTCGCCGAACTTCAGGACCGCTACACCACTGCCTCGGAGTCGGTCGACGCGACCGGCGTCTCGTTGGCGTTCTGGTTCGCGGACACCAAGACGCCCTACATGGCGGGGTGCTGCGGGTCGTCCGGCGTCATCACCAATGCCGTCGGCGCGAGAAACGTATTCGACGACACCTCCGACGAGTGGCCACAGGTGACGTGGGAGACGGTGGCCGACCGCAACCCGACCGCGCTGGTCATGGCAGACCTCAGCCGACGCAGTATCGACGGTGACGCGCTCGAGAGCAAGATCGCCTTCCTCGAATCGAATCCGGTCACCTCACAGATGGAAGCGGTGCGCGACGAACGCTTCATCATCGTCAACGGCGCGGACATGAATCCCACCATCCGGACCGTCGACGGGGTCGAGAAGGTCGCGACGGCGCTTCGACAGTGGAATCTCGCCGAACCGCAATCGTGAGTGCACCCGTGACGCCGAGGGACGCGGCCGCCGGAACAGCCGGCGCCGCGCCCGCCAAGGCGCCGTGGACCGAATCGAGGACTGTGTTCGCCACCGTGCTGGTCGGCGGTGTGGTTCTCCTGCTCCTGTCGATCGCGGTGACGGTCACGATCGGACCGGCGAGTCTGTCGGTCCGTGACGTGTACGCGGTGATACTCGAGCACTGGGGCATCGGGACGTCGGGACTCACTCGGCTGCAGGACGGCATCGTCTGGGAACTGCGGCTGCCACGAACACTGTTGGCCGCAGTGTGCGGTGCGGGTCTCGCGCTGTGCGGCGCGATCATGCAGTCTCTACTGCGGAACCCGTTGGCGGACCCCTTTGTTCTCGGCATCTCGTCCGGTGCCTCGACCGGCGCGGTGCTGGTGGCCGTGCTGGGAATCGGCGGTGGCCTGATCTCGTTGTCGACCGGCGCATTCGTCGGGGCGGTGGTGGCCTTCGTGTGTGTCCTCGCGCTCGCGGCCGGCGCCGGCGGCGGGACGGCGAAGGTCATCCTCGCCGGAGTGGCAGGGACGCAGCTGTTCTCGGCCCTGACGTCATTCATCGTGATGTCGTCGGCCGACGCCGAGCAGACTCGCGGCGTCCTGTTCTGGTTGCTCGGCTCGCTCAGCGGGGCGGACTGGACCGACGTCGTCTTGTGCGGCGCGGTGACATTGTTCGGAATCGTTGTCTGCCTGACGGTGTCGTCGTCGCTGGATGCGTTCACGTTCGGAAACTCCGCGGCAGCGTCGCTGGGTGTGTCGGTCCGGCAGATCCGTATCCTGCTGCTCACTGTGACCGCACTGGTCACGGCGTCGCTCGTGAGTGCCGCCGGTGCAATCGGTTTCGTCGGTCTGGTGTTGCCGCATGCGGCGCGGTTCCTGGTGGGTCCGCGGCACGGACGCCTGTTGCCCGCGACCGCGCTGGTCGGTGCGGTGTTCATGGTGTGGGTGGACGCGGTGGCCCGAACCCTGTTCGCGCCCCAGGAGATCCCGGTCGGTGTCGTCACGGCGTTGATCGGTGTCCCCGCTTTCGCGCTGATCCTCTTCCGTATGCGGGGTCGATCATGAGACATGTATCTGATCGGGGGTGCTGCTGATGCCGCTGCACGCCAAGCACATCGGCTGGAGCCGTGGTGGGAACCTCGTCCTCGACGGCGTGACGGTCGAACCTGCGCCGGGCGAGACGATGGGGCTCCTCGGGCCCAACGGCTCGGGGAAGTCATCGCTGCTCACCGTGCTGGCGGGAGTCGAGAAGCCGGACTCCGGTGAGGTGTTGCTCGACGACACGGACATCCGCTCCTTGCGCCGCCGGCAGATCGCGCGGAGGGTAGCCACAGTCGAACAGCACGCGGACACCGAGCTGGACGTGACCGTGACCGATGTCGTTCGGCTCGGCCGGATACCGCATCGGGGCGCGTTCGGCGGTGACGAGGCCGCGGACACCGTCGCGATCGAACGGGCTCTCGGGCACACCGGGATGCTCGACCACCGGCACCGACGGTGGCATACGTTGTCCGGCGGTGAGCGGCAACGTGTCCAGATCGCGCGGGCGCTCGCCCAGGAGCCCGATGAACTGCTCCTCGACGAACCGACCAATCACCTCGACATCTCGCACCAACTCGAGCTACTCGCGCTGGTCTCCGAGTTGCCGATGACCAGCTACATCGCCATTCACGACCTGAATCTCGCCGCGATGTTCTGCGATCGTGTCGTCGTCCTGGATCGCGGATCGATTGTGGCGATGGGAACACCGGCCGATGTGATCACCGAGGAACTCGTCTCGCACGTCTATCACGTCCGGGCGCAGGTGACGCTCGAGGACGGGATTCCACAGGTGAGCTACCGCCGCGCGATGCGGGTAGCGGCGACGCATCACGCACCGTTGCCGCGAGTCTGAAGCCTCAGCGTTCCAGCGCGCCTCGATCCCATCCCGCCGCATCGGCGGCCGCGGCGTAGGTGTCCTGCAGGAACTCGAGCAGAACCGCATCCGGGTCGGCCGCTTCGCGAACGGCCGTGTACGGCAACAGGAACTCGCCGAGCGATTCGTCGAACGAGGCGGCCGCAGGCCCAACCCGGGCGGTCCGGAAACCGTCGGGTTCGGGATAGGCATACGAGTAGAAGCTGCCCTCGCCGTCGGGGCCGGGCCAGTAGCCGGCGCTCGACACCTCGTGCGAGTAGGCCTCCCACATCACGTGGGGGCCGCAGTTCGGGGCGCCGCCGGGATGTTTCGGCGCCGGACGGCCCGAAAAGCGTGTGACGGCGATGTCGCAAGCGCCCCAGAAGAAGTGGGAGGGGCTGACCTTGCCGACATAGCGCGATCGGAAGCTGTCGAACACCCGGTTGATCTGTACCAACGCGAGCCAGAAGCGTTGGGCCGCATCGGGATCGTACGCCGAATGGTCGCGGTCGGTGTCGAGCGGGATCGCGCCGGGGATCTCGACGGGCATGGTCCAGATGTCCGTCGAGAGGTCGAGGTCGTCGAGCGTGGCCATGACGTCGCGATAGAAATCGGCGATCGGCCGTTCGCGCAGAGGGATCGACTGCCGGCGGCCATCGGTCGTCAGGACGACCAGCTGATGGTCGACGAAATCGAAATCCATGCTGAAGCCACGGTTCCCGTACGGGATGAGTCCGGTCGTCATGCCGCGGCTCGAGACGTAGAGGACGACATTCCACCAATGGCTCATCACCTCGGTGTTGACCATCCGGACCTTGCCGACGACCTGCGTCATCAGCTGGATCGTGTCACGGGTGTCGGCCCACTCGCTGACCGGGATCGTGGGCCATCCGGACTCGTTCGACACCGTCATCCTTTCGCCGCGATCAGTTCGGCACATCGTTCGCCGACCAGCATCACCGTGATGTTGGGATTGACCGTGGTGTGCGCCGGGAACACCGAGGCGTCCGCCACCCGGAGCCCGTTGACACCTTTCACCCGCAATTCGGGGTCCAGCGGCGACATCGGGTCGTCCGCGGGTCCCATGCGGACGGTGCCGACCGGGTGATACACAGTGTTGTGTGTTCGGCGGATGTAGTCGGCGAGCTCGTCGTCCGACGTGGTGTCTGGTCCCGGATACAGTTCGCGTGCAACCCAATCCGCGAGTGGGGCCGCCGCTGCGATCTCTCGCGCTTTGCGGATGCCGGCGATCATCACCTGCATGTCGTGACCGTCCGGGTCGGTGAAATACCGCGGGTCGACGCGTGGTTTGTCACGGAAGTCCCGCGACCGCAACCGGATGGTCCCGCGCGAACGGGCATGCGTGACATTGGGTGTGAGGCAGAAGGTGTTCTCGCTGGTGGGGTAACCCTGCCGGAGGGTGTGCATGTCGAACGGGACGCTGCCGTAATGCATCATCAGGTCGGGGCGATCGAGGCCGTCGACCGTGGTGGTGAAGATCCCCGCCTCCCACCATTGGGTGGATTCCCGGGTCATCGGCCGGGTGGTCTCGAATCCGATGACCCCCTCGGGGTGGTCTTGCAGATTCGCGCCGACTCCCGGCGCGTCGACGACGACGTCGATCCCGTGCTCACGCAGGTGGACGGTCGGACCGATCCCGGAGAGCATCAACAGTTTCGGTGTGTCGATGGCGCCGGCGGAGATGATGACCTCGCGGTCGGCACGCAGCGTGACCGTGCGACCGAACGCATTGTCGGTCAGCTCCACGCCCACGGCTCGTGGGGCGCCGTCGCTGTGCTCGATGACGATTCGCTTGACCCACGCCCCGGTACGGACCGTCAGATTGGGGCGGTCGAGGATGGGATGCAGGTAGCTGACCGACGACGACGACCGCACACCGTCGGGTCGTCGGTTGATCTGGAAGAAGTTGGCGCCGTTGATCACCGTTGCGCCGCTGTTGAATTCGGCGCGCGGGATGCCGACTGCCTCGCAGGCGTCGAGGACGGCCACGCCGCAGGGGTCATCGGGAGGCACGGTCATCAGGTGCACGGGCCCGCTGCGTCCGTGGTGATCGCCGGGGGCGTCGTTGGTCTCGATCTGCGGATAAAGACGGTACACGGAGTCAGAACCCCAACCGGTGCAGCCGAACTCGTTCTCCCAGTCGTCGAGATCCTCGCGTGGTGCCCAGAATGCGATGCAGCTGTTGTGGGAACTGCATCCGCCGAGGACCTTCGCCCGGGCGTGCCGCATGAAGTCGTTGCCGTTCTCCTGCGGCTCGATGGGGTAATCCCAGTCGTAGCCCGACTCGAGCAGCTCCATCCACCGGTCGAGTTGCAGGATCGCGTCGTCGCCGACGTCGGACGGACCCGCCTCGAGCAGGCACACGCTGACGTCCGCGTCCTCGGAGAGCCGTGCCGCGACCGCGGCGCCCGCGGATCCGCCGCCGACGATCAGGTAGTCGTAGGCCTGGTCCGCGTCACTCACCGTTGCTTCCTCTCTCGCTGAACCAGCCGGTCACACCGGGTCGGAGGTTCTCGTAGACGTGTTTGGCCTCACGGTATTCGTCGAGTCCGGACGGTCCGAGTTCGCGGCCGATCCCGGAGTGTCCGAAACCGCCCCATTCCGCCTGTGGCAGATAGGGTCCGAAGTCGTTGACCCAGACCGTTCCGTGTCGAAGTCGGGAGGCGATCCGGCGTGCCCGCGCGGAATCCGACGACCACACCGCACCGGCCAGTCCATACTCGGTGTCGTTGGCGATGGTGACCGCCTCGTCCTCGTCGGTGAACGTCTCGACGGTCACGGTCGGCCCGAACGCCTCGTCGTGGACGCAGGCCATCGTGGCGTCCGCACGGTCGATGACGGTCGGTGGATAGAAGTACCCGTCGTCGAGCGCGCCTGAACCGTGATCGCCGGTGGCGAATGCGCCGCCGGTGAGGATCTCGGCACCGTCGGCGCGGGCCTGCTCGACGTAGGCGTGCACCTTGTCGCGATGCTGCGCCGAGATGAGCGGTCCCGTCTCGGTGCCCTCCGCGTACGGAAGTCCCAGCCGGATCTGTTCGGCACGGCGGACGAGTTCGGTGACGAACCAGTCGTGGGCGGGTTCCTCGATGATCAGACGCGCTCCCGCCGAACAGACCTGACCCGAGTGCAGGAATGCCGCGTTGAGCGCGTTGTCCACGGACGCGGCGAGACGCTCGTCGGTGTCGCAGGCGTCGGCGAAGACGACATTCGGGTTCTTCCCACCCAATTCGAGCGCCACCTTCTTGACCGTCGCGGCAGCCTCACGCGCGATGATGCGTCCGGTCGCGAGGCCGCCGGTGAACGACACCAGATCCACGTCCGGATGTGAGGAGAGGGGAGCCCCGGCGGTGGCGCCCGCGCCCAGAACAAGGTTCGCGACCCCGGGAGGCACCCCGAGATCGTGCAGGACCCGCATGATCAGAATCGCGGTGTGCGGGGTCAGTTCGGCGGGTTTCAGGACGAATGTGTTCCCGGCGGCGAGTGCCGGTGCGATCTTCCAGGCGGCCTGCAGCAGTGGGTAGTTCCACGGCGTGATCAGCCCGCAGACACCGATCGGTTCGTACACCACCCGGGAATCGACGTCGGCGGACCCGGCATCGACGATGCGGCCCGCCTCCTCGGCGGCGAGTTTGCCGAAATAGCGGAAGCAGTTGGCGATGTCGGTCATGTCGATGTCCGACTCGTACGGCCGCTTGCCGGTGTCGTCGGTCTCGGCGCGCACGAACTCGTCGCGCCGCGAGTCGATCTCGGCCGACACCCGGAGCAGCAGATCGCCGCGTTCGGTGGCCGAGGTGGCCCGCCACGGTCCGTCGTCGAAGGCGCGGCGTGCCGCGGCGATCGCGGCCTCGGTGTCGTCGCGATCGGCCTCGGCGACCACACCTACCAGTGAACCGTCTGCGGGACAGCGGATTTCGCGTTTCTCCCCGGACATCGACGGTCTCCACTGACCGTCGATGTAGAGGGTGTCGGTCATGGGGAGGGGGCTCCTTCCGGATCGTCGGTGGGCGCTTCGACCACACCGTCGGACTCGACGTTCCCGGTGGCCGACCGTCGCAGATGCAGATATCCGAGATGGCGCTCGTACTGATCGAGGATGTCGCCGATGATCTGTTCGCGGCTGTAGCCGTTGAGCGAGTAACCCTGCGAGCCCTCCGACAGGTACACCTCGCAGCGGAAGTACCTGTCGTCGTGCGACTGGGTGCGGACCGCGAAGGTCGGTGTCGGCGCCGATGTCGGCCACACGCAGTAGTCGAAACGCGGTTCCTCCGCGAGGTCCACGACCAGCCGCGGCGAAGACACCCCTTCGTTGCTGCCGGATTCGTCCACCGTTGCGGTGATGCCCTCCTTGGCGAACTCGCCGGCGACCTCGTGCATCGCCGGGACCACCGAGCTGGTGATGAACCGCTGGGTCGCCGCCGGACCCGGATGACGCAGGGTGCCCAACAGACGTTGGCGCCATCCGCCCTGATCGGCCGCCCCACGCCCCGCGGCGATCAGGTTCGGCAGCGTCGTCCGGAAACTGTCCAGCTTGTACGACTCGGTACGAAGCGCCTTGAGCAGCGAGATGCAGATCAGCGCGAGGACGAAGGAGAACGGCAGGCCCATGATCACGGTCGCGGCCTGCAGGGTCAGGATCGACCCGTCGCCGCCGCCGGCGAACAGCATCGACAACGTCAGCAGACCGATCGCCAGGGACCAGAAGACGCGGATCGAGCGTGCGCAGTCGGCCATCGGGTCGGGCAATCGTGACGTGAAGTTACCCATCACGAGGGACCCGGAGTCGGCGCTGGTGATGTAGAACAGCAGACCCGTGATGGTCGCGACCCCGATCAGCAGCGTCGACCCCGGGTACTCCTCGAGCAGCGAATAGAAACCCGCCTCAGGCGCCGTGGCGGTGATCTCGGCGAAGTCGGCGTTGCCGCGCGCCACCTCGAGGGCGCTGTTGCCGAAGATCGACACCCACAACAGGATGAAGCTGAACGGCACCACGAGCACACCGAACATGAACTGCCGAAGCGTGCGACCCCGCGAGATGCGGGCGAGGAACAATCCCACGAACGGTGCCCACGCGACCCACCACGCCCAGAAGAACAGTGTCCAGCCGTCGACGAACGCCTGCGCGTCATTGTTCGGGGGCGGATTGATCTGATCCCACGCGAACGTGTCCAGCGTGCGGTCGAGGAAGGTCGACACGTAGTCGCCGGCGTTGAGCGCCAGCGCGTTGAGCAGGAAGTCGCTGCGGCCCGCGATCAGGATGTAGACGAGCAGGAAGATCGCCAGGATCACGTTGATCTCGGAGAGTCGGCGGATTCCGCGGTCCACACCCGAGATCGCCGATGCGGTCGCGACGACGACGGACAGGATGATCAGCCCGATCTGCGCTCCCTTGCCCTGCGAGATCCCGAAGATCTCTTCCAGCCCGAAGTTGAGCTGCACCACCCCGATGCCGAGCGACGTGGCGATCCCGAAGATGGTGCCCAGCACAGCTGCGACGTCGATGGCGTCACCCCAGCGGCCCTCCACGCGCCGGCCGAAGATCGGATACAGCGCGGCCCGGATGGTCAGCGGCAGGTTGTGGCGGAAGGCGAAGTACGCCAGCGCGCCACCCATCAGGGCATACATCGCCCAGCCGGTGACGCCGTAGTGGAACACCGTCCAGGTCACGGCCTCGCGGGCGGCGAAGTTGGTCTCGGGAGGTCCGGTCGGCGGAGCCAGGAAGTGGGTCACCGGCTCGGCGACCGAGAAGAACATGAGGTCGATGCCGATGCCGGCCGCGAACAACATCGCGGTCCAGGTGAACAGACTGTATTCGGGGCGCGACTCCTCGGGCCCGAGGCGGTAGCGGCCGTACTTGCTGGCCCCGACGAACACCACGACCGCGACGATGCCGGTGGCCAGGATGAAGTACCACCACCCGAACCAGCGGGTGATGAAATCGCGAACGTCGCCGATCACGCTCTCGGCGGCCTCCGGGGCGGCCAACGCCCAGATCGCGAACGCGAGGACGATGACCGCGGACGCGGCGAAGACGACCTTGTTGACGGAGCCCGTGGAGGCTTCCGGATGCGGACCGGTGTCCCGGTCGGAGGGATGCGGCCGAGCGCCATCACTCATTTCTGGAAGGCTACCGTTGTTCACCGCGTCCGGCGCGGGTTCGACGCCAAGTCCCTGAACGGGCCATTTCGGCGTTCGGGCGGCCCGTTCGCTCTCGGCGTATCAGACACGGAACACAGCGCCGACGTGCGCGGTTGTACTGCGCAGACCCCCGCCATGTCGGACAGATGAATCGTTGCTGACGGGCGTTAACTGTGGATGCACCTCGAGCGACCACTAGAGTGGAAGCAGGCTGGTCGTCACACAGGGACACGACGTTTCCGACACCGCTTCCGCAGTTGTCGCCACTGCGGTTGCCACCGACGGCCGGGGCGCTAGCAAACGAGGGAGAACAATGTTCGAACGGTTCACCGACCGCGCACGCCGGGTCGTCGTCCTGGCGCAAGAAGAAGCGCGGATGCTCAACCACAACTACATCGGCACCGAGCACATCCTCCTGGGTCTCATCCACGAGGGTGAGGGCGTGGCCGCCAAGGCGCTCGAGTCGCTCGGGATCTCGCTGGAGGGTGTCCGCAGCCAGGTCGAGGAGATCATCGGCCAGGGCCAGCAGGCACCGTCGGGTCACATCCCGTTCACGCCGCGCGCCAAGAAGGTCCTGGAGCTCTCGCTGCGCGAGGCGCTGCAGCTCGGCCACAACTACATCGGCACCGAGCACATCCTGCTCGGCCTCATCCGTGAGGGTGAGGGTGTTGCCGCTCAGGTGCTGGTCAAGCTGGGTGCCGACCTCAACCGGGTCCGCCAGCAGGTCATCCAGCTGCTGAGTGGCTACCAGGGCAAGGAGCCGCAGGAAGCCGGCACCGGCGGTCGCAGCAGCGAGTCCGGCACCCCGTCGACCTCGCTCGTCCTCGACCAGTTCGGCCGCAACCTGACCGCGGCCGCCGCCGAGGCCAAGCTCGACCCCGTCATCGGGCGCGAGAAGGAAATCGAGCGGGTCATGCAGGTGCTGAGCCGCCGCACCAAGAACAACCCGGTGCTGATCGGCGAGCCCGGCGTCGGCAAGACCGCCGTCGTCGAGGGCCTTGCGCAGGCCATCGTCAATGGCCAGGTGCCCGAGACGCTCAAGGACAAGCAGCTCTACACCCTCGACCTCGGTTCGCTGGTCGCGGGCAGCCGCTACCGCGGTGACTTCGAGGAACGCCTCAAGAAGGTGCTCAAGGAGATCAACACCCGCGGCGACATCATCCTGTTCATCGACGAGCTGCACACGCTGGTCGGGGCGGGTGCCGCCGAGGGCGCGATCGATGCAGCCAGCATCCTCAAGCCGAAGCTGGCCCGTGGCGAGCTGCAGACCATCGGCGCGACCACCCTCGACGAGTACCGCAAGTACATCGAGAAGGACGCCGCCCTCGAACGCCGGTTCCAGCCGGTGCAGGTCGGTGAGCCGTCGGTGGAACACACCATCGAGATCCTCAAGGGGCTGCGCGACCGCTACGAGAGCCACCACCGGGTGTCCATCACCGACGGTGCACTCGCCGCGGCCGCGACGCTGGCCGACCGGTACATCAACGACCGGTTCCTGCCGGACAAGGCGATCGACCTCATCGACGAGGCGGGCGCGCGCATGCGTATCCGCCGGATGACCGCGCCGCCGGACCTGCGTGAGTTCGACGATCGCATCGCCGACGCGCGCAAGGAGAAGGAGTCCGCGATCGACGCGCAGGACTTCGAGGCCGCCGCCAATCTCCGCGACAAGGAGAAGCAGCTGGTCAACGAGCGTGCCGAGCGGGAGAAGCAGTGGCGTAGCGGCGACATGGACGTCGTGGCCGAGGTCGACGACGAGCAGATCGCCGAGGTCCTCGGCAACTGGACCGGAATCCCGGTGTTCAAGCTCACCGAGGAGGAGACCACCCGTCTGCTCCGCATGGAGGACGAGTTGCACAAGCGGATCATCGGCCAGGAGGATGCGGTCAAGGCCGTGTCCAAGGCGATCCGCCGTACCCGCGCCGGCCTGAAGGACCCGAAGCGCCCGTCCGGTTCGTTCATCTTCGCCGGCCCGTCCGGTGTCGGTAAGACCGAGCTGTCCAAGGCGCTCGCGAACTTCCTGTTCGGCGAGGACGACGCGCTCATCCAGATCGACATGGGTGAGTTCCACGACCGGTTCACCGCGTCGCGGCTGTTCGGTGCCCCTCCCGGCTACGTCGGCTACGAAGAGGGCGGCCAGCTCACCGAGAAGGTGCGCCGCAAGCCGTTCTCGGTGGTGCTGTTCGACGAGATCGAGAAGGCGCATCAGGAGATCTACAACACGCTGCTGCAGGTCCTCGAGGACGGCCGTCTCACCGACGGTCAGGGACGCACGGTCGACTTCAAGAACACCGTGCTGATCTTCACCTCGAACCTCGGCACGAGCGACATCTCCAAGGCCGTCGGTCTGGGCTTCACGTCCGGTGACGACTCGACGTCGAACTACGAGCGGATGAAGCTCAAGGTCAACGACGAGCTGAAGAAGCACTTCCGGCCGGAGTTCCTGAACCGTATCGACGACGTGATCGTGTTCCACCAGCTCACGCAGCAGGAGATCATCGAGATGGTCGATCTCATGATCACCCGCGTCGAGACGCAGCTGAAGAACAAGGACATGGCGATCGAGCTCACCGACAAGGCGAAGGGGCTGCTCGCCAAGCGCGGCTTCGACCCCGTGCTCGGTGCCCGGCCGCTGCGTCGCACCATCCAGCGAGAGATCGAGGATCAGCTCTCGGAGAAGATCCTGTTCAACGAGCTGACCGCGGGTCAGATCGTGCTGGTCGACGTCGAAGGCTGGGACGGCGAGGACGACGGCGAGAACGCGAAGTTCGTCTTCACGGGCTCGGAGAAGCCGCGTGAGCTCCCGGACGCTCCCGCCGAGCTGACCAAGGCCGGCGAGAGCCAGGGCGAGGCGAGCTAGCTCCGCTCAGATACTCCACAACGGCGAAACCACCTTGCTTTCGAAGCAAGGTGGTTTCGTCGTTCCTGGGTAATGGTCGCCTCCTCGCTGGTCGAGTAGCTGCTTCATCGATGGTCGAGTAGTCGCGAGCCCCCGCCCCCACCCGGTGGTCGAGTAGCCGCGAGCCGCTAGGCGAGCGGCGTATCGAGACCGCTTGAGCCGCACCGGATCTCGATACGGCCTCGCCTAGCGGCTCGGCCTACTCGATCAGCGGTTGGTGGGGCTCGGGCTTCTCGATCGGCGGGGTGGGCCGTCACAGCGCCGCGATCTTCTCCTCCAACACCCGGCGCTGGTCGCCGTTCGCGGTCAGCTCGACGGCCCGGCGCAGTTCGGATCGTGCCTCCTCGGTGCGGCCCAGCTGCGCCAGCAGTTCGCCGCGCACGCTCGGCACGAGGTGTGAACTGGCCAGCTTCTTCGTATCGACCTCGGTGTCGAGCAGGAGGAGCGCGTCGTCGGCGCTCGCTGCCATCGACACCGCGACCACCTTGTTCAACGTCACCACCGGATTGTGGGTCAGCTCTTCCAGGGCCTCGTAGAGGATCACGATCTGCGCCCAGTCGGTGGCATCGACCGACGTGGCGCGCGCGTGGCAGGCGGCGATCGCGGCCTGCAGGGCGTACGGTCCGCGGCCGCGACCCAGGGTGTCGACCTGGTCGAGGATGGCGAGCCCGCGGGAGATCTGGCCACGGTCCCAACGTCGCCGGTCCTGATCGGCGAGCAGAACGGGACGCCCGTCGGCGCCGACGCGCGCCGCGAACCGCGACGACTGCAGCTCCATCAGCGCGACCAGCCCATGCACTTCGGGTTCGGACGGCACCAGCGCGGACAGCACACGGCCGAGCCGCAATGCCTCCGCGGCCAGGTCCCGGCGCATCCAGGTGTCGCCCGAGGTCGCGGAATACCCCTCGGTGAAGATCAGGTAGATGACACCGAGCACGCCCGTGAGGCGCTCCGGCCACTGAGCCGGCTCGGGTACCTCATAGGGCACCCGAGCCGCCGACAAGGTCTTCTTGGCCCGCACGATCCGCTGTTGGATGGTCGGCACCGTCGTGAGGAACAGGCGCGCGAGTTCCTCGGTGCTGAGGCCGCCGACGACACGGAGCGTGAGCGCGACCTGAGCGTCCCGCTTGAGGACCGGGTGACATGCGACGAACACCAGTTTGAGGACGTCGTCGCGAACCGGCTCCCACTCTTCCTCGGCCACGTCGGTGAGATCGCGGGCGATCATCTGATAGCGGTCGTCGAGGCGCTCCTGCCGTCGCCACCCATCAATCGCGCGGCGCTTGGCGACCGCGGTCAGCCAGGCGCCGGCGTTCCGCGGAACGCCGGCGCCTGGCCATTTCTCGAGTGCCTCGGCGATCGCCTCCTGTGCGAGATCCTCCGCGAATCCCACATCTCCGACGACGCGTGCGAGCGTCGCGACGATCCGGCCGCCCTCGATACGCCACACCGCATCGACGGACCGCCGGATGTCGTCGTCGCTCACTTGGTGCCGAGTTCCTCCCGCCACCCCTTCTCCTTCTGGACGTACTCGTTGTCGGCGTAGTCCTCGAAGTCGGACTCGTCGGTGACGCGGCGCACCTCGAGTTTGGTGCCCGGGCCGAGCGGGGCCTTCTTGGCCCACTGCGCGGCCTCTTCCTTGCTGGAGACCTGCAGAATCCAGAATCCGTTGAACATCTCGTGGACCTCACCGTATGGACCGTCGGTGACCAGCGGGTCCTCGTCTGCGGAGAAGCTCACCACGAATCCCTCGGACGGATCCGCGAGTCCCTCGCCGGAGAGAAGCACCCCTGCGTTGATCATCTCCTCGTTGAAGCGCCCCATCGCGTTGATGATCTCCTGGAAGTCGACCTCGGCGGCAGCGGCTTCGGCAGCCTCGGTTGCGCGCATGATCAGCATGTACTTCATCGTGTTGCCTTTCTCTCGGATTGTCGTGCGGAACGGGGTCCCTGTCGAAACCCTCTACCCTGACGTCGAACGAGGTCGAGTGAAATCGACACTGCGCTCAGAATAGTTTTCGACAGTGGTCAGATGGGTCCGACCGGACAGCCGATGCACGCCTGAATGGGTCCGCGTTCGCGAGACTTCACGAACGATCGCTCGGTCGTCGAGTACGTTGGATCGGTGACCTCTCTGACCGAGCAGACCGCCGAAAAGCACATCGTTCTCGAACGTGACGGTGACGTCGCGATCATCCGCCTCAACCGGCCCGACCGGCTCAACGCCTTCACCCACCAGATGGGGGAGGAGCTGATCGCCGTCTTCGACGAGACCGACGCCGACGACTCGGTGCGTGCGGTGGTGATCACCGGGACCGGCCGTGCCTTCTGTGCGGGCGCCGACCTCGGTGGCGGTGCAACCACTTTCGAACTCGAGCAGCAGGAGTCGGGCGAGATCCCCCGCGACATGGGCGGGCAGGTCACGCTGCGTATCTTCGAATCACTCAAACCGGTGGTGATGGCCATCAACGGCGCGGCCGCCGGCGTGGGCGTGACCATGACCTTGCCCGCCGACGTTCGCATCGCCTCCGACGACGCCAAGTTCGGTTTCGTCTTCGCGCAGCGCGGTCTGGTCCCGGAAGCGGCATCGACATGGTTCCTGCCGAAACTCGTCGGTCTGCCCACCGCGCTGCAGTGGACGATGGGCGCGAAGATGGTGCCGGTGGCCGAGGCCCACGAACAAGGGCTTGTGCAGCAGGTGGTGCCCAAGGACGAGGTGCTCTCGACGGCCGTCGCGGTGGCCCGGGAGATGACGTCGACGACGGCGCCCGTATCGGTGGCGTTGACCCGGCAACTGTTGTGGCGGATGGCCGGCGCAGCGAGCCCCTGGGACGCCCACCGCGCCGACTCCAAGGCGATCTACTACCGCGGCACCATGGCCGACGTCGCCGAGGGCGTCACCTCGTTCCTGGAAAAACGGCCGGCGACGTTCACCGATCGTGTGTCGACGGACCTGCCGGAGATCTTCTAGGCGGTTCGGGTCCTACATCGGCAGGGGCTGTGCGTTGCGCTCGCGCAGCATCAGGGTCATCTGGCCGATCTCGTCGCCCTGCTCGCCGATCATGGTGAGCGCGAGCTGTTTGGTTGCCGAGCTCGATCGCGGGTCGTTGTAGGCGGCCTGTGCCATGTCGAGGCCGCCGTGATGATGTCGAATCATCAACTGCAGGAACAAGACTTCCGCAGCGCGACCGTGGGCGGCGGCCAGCCGGCCGAGTTCGTCGGTGCTGGCCATCCCGGGCATGGGAGGCCCGTCGGGGTCGGTCGGGCCGTGTCGATGGCTGGGACCATCGCCCATCCACGACATCGGTTCGTCGGACGTCATCGGCGCGGCGAACCAGGTCAACCAGCCGCGCATGGTCGCGACCTCGGCGGTCTGCGCCGCGACGATGCGGTCGGCGAGCCCGCGCACCTGCGGTGTCACGTCACGGGAGAGGCTCTGGGACATCAGGATCGCCTGGTCGTGGTGAGTCGCCATGTCCTGCGCGAACCCGATGTCGGTGACACTCGGCGTGCGGTGCTCACCCGAGTCGCGATGATTCTCCCAGGCCACGCCGATCGCAACGCCCATCGCGAGGAGGAGCGCGGCGACGCCGACAACTCCGACGATCCGTACCGCAGTGGTGCTCATCCGATGTTCGAATCCTGATCGTCGGGTGGGGTGTAGACCCGCGGACTCAGTTGCAGGGCATAGAATCCGCCGTCGGAGCAGGTCGTCCAGATCTGGTTGCCGTGCCACTCTGGTGGGGACATGCACCAGTCGGTGGACATGTCGCCGCCGACGAGCATGTGGCTGCGGGGCCCGATCATCTCGTGGAATGCGACCTTTCCGTTGGCGATCGACATGCCGAGGCTCAGGAACTCCACCGCCGGAACGCCCGACGCCGACGCGAGAACGTGCGGCGAGTTCGGCAGGTCGACGATTGTCGCGTTCTTCTGTGCCGGTGGATTGAAGTAGCCGATCTCCTTGATCTGCTTGATGTTCCGAATGTCGAACACCCGGATTCCGGAGGACTCCCAGCCGCACGCGAGTGCGGTCGGGTTCTCCGGTCGGTCCACCGCACAGTAGTGCGGGTTGCTGCTGAAGATGCTGCCGCCCATCGAGGACCGCAGGTTGGTGTCGAGGTTGCTCGGCAGGTTGATCTCCAGCTTGATCTGTGCGACGTAACCGGGCTTGTTCACCCGGCTGACATCGAAGAACTTGACGCCACCGGAGCCGAGTTCGTCGACGGTGATGATGTGTGGTCGGCCGCGGTAGGTGACCGGGATGGTGTGCTGATTGACCTGGCCGTCCGGCCACAGATAAGCGGCGACATGCGGCACCTGCGGATAGGGCGAACGTCGTTGCACCGCACTGATATCAAGCACGGTCACGCCGGCGGCGTTGGACAGATACATCCGGTTGCCGTCCGGGGTGATGCCGAAGCCGTGCCCGAGGAAACTGTGGAGGCCCTGCCAGATCACCCTCGGAGCGGCCGGGTTGGCGATGTCGATGGCGGTCAGGTGGCCCGGGAAGATCCCCGACGCCCAGTAGGTGCGGCCGTCGGGGGAGAAGCCGCCCTCGTGTGACGTGAAGGGTAGAGGTGTGGCGGTGCCCGGTCCGCGGTTGAGTAGCTTCGGCTTGTCGCAATCGGAGATGTCGTAGATCGAGATGAATCCGCCACCCCACAGCAGCGGAACGGACGTGGCGGCCAGTAGCTTTCGTTCCTTGTTGACCTTGAGGGTCTCCCAGGTGCCGCCGCGCATGGCGGGTTCGGTGAGGGATCCCACGATCCGCGGCTTACGCGGATTCTTGACGTCGACGACCTGCACACCGGGCTGCGGAACCAGGTTGGTGCCCGGGAAGAGGCTGCCGGTGTAGCTGCAGTGATCGAATGTGACGGAGAGGATTCCGCCGCCTGCGCCACGCACATGCCCGACCTCGGACATGTTGCACCGATAGCCTTGTCGGCTCCGTCCGGAATTGCGGTCCTCGGCGCTGACGTCGCCCTGTAGGCCGGGCTCGGGCAGCGAACCCGGACCGCACTCGGCCTCGGGTACCGCGACCTCGGAGATGTCGGGGAAGTAGTGGGTGGCCGCGGCGGCCGGCGCAGTGCCGAGGATCGACAGCACCATCGCGATCACGGCGATCAGGCATGACATGCCGTTTCGGCCGCGGGGCCGTCCTCGATGCTCGTCGCCGGGCAGCACCGATCGGTCAGACATGCCGACTCCCCCCTGGAATTGGACCTGTGTGGGGGATCACACTAGACGGAAAGCTCGATCCGTCTCGCGGGAATGGGAATTCTCGAGCCGGTCTGACGACGCTGTATCAGCGTGGCTCCCCGGTCGGGCGGAGTCGTACGGGGCGATTGCCGCCCTGTCGCCGCCACGCGATAGCTCCGAGAAACGCCGCCACAAAACACGTTGCCGCACCGACGCCGAGACCCACTCGTGCGTCGGTGGCCTCGGAGATCGCGCCGATGATCGGGCCGCCGATCGGCGTCGAACCCATGAACGCCACCGACCACAGCGACATCACGCGGCCACGCATCTGCGGGGTCGCGGTGAGCTGCAAGGTGGCGTTACCGGTGGACATGAACGTCACGCTGAGCCAGCCGACGAAGAACAGCGCGACGATCGCGAAGGGCAGCGACGGGGCGAGCGCGGTCGCGGTCATCGTGACACCGAACCCTGCGGACGCGATGGTCAACGGTCGCAGGCCGGTGGTGCCGCGGGCCGCCACGAACAGCCCGCCGACCACGGCTCCGACGCCCATCGCGGAGGTCATGTAACCGAGAGCCTGCGGACCACCGGCGAAGGTGCCTTCCGCGGCGGCCGGGATGGACACCTGGAACTCGTAGGTCAGCGTGCCGACGAGAGCCATCATCACGAGTGGAATCCACAGCGATGGCGAACCACGCACGTACCGCAGGCCCTCTCGGAGTTGGCCTCTGGCCCGCGCGACCGGCGCCTCGTACTCGATGGTGGCCGTGTTCATCGCGACCAGAGAGACGACGACCGCGACAAAACTCGCTGCGTTGATCGCGAAACACCATCCGGCGCCGATCGTCGCGACCAGAATGCCGGCCACCCCGGGTCCGACGGCCCGGGCGGCGTTGACCATCACCGAGTTCAGCGTCACCGCATTGCGGATCAGGTCCTCACCGACGACCTGGTGGATGAATGCCTGTCGGGCGGGGTTCTCGAATGCGTTGTTGAGTCCGAGTAGGAGCGCGAGGACGGCGACGTGCCAGATCTGCACCCAGCCGCCGACGGTGAGCACCGCGAGCACACCGGCCAGCAGACCCATGATGGTCTGTAGGGCGATCATCAGGCGGCGGCGGTCGACACGGTCCGCGATGACCCCCGCGTAAGGTCCGAGGAGCAGGATCGGCAATGCCTGCAGCGCGACGATGGCACCTAGGACCGACGCCGACCCGCTGAGCTCGAGGACCAGCCACGCCTGCGCGGTCATCTGCATCCACGTGCCCGTCATGGACAGCGTCTGGCCACCGAAGTAGAGCCGGTAGTTGGGATTCGCGAGGGACGCGAAGACTCCCGTCGCGGGTCCGCCGCCCGTACTCAGTCGGGGCGTACGTTCGGTGGACACAAGGTTCCACTGTATGCCGCTGTGGTGTTTGTGCTGGTCAGTGATCTCGATACGCCGACTCGCTGCCGCTCGCCGGCTACTCGATCCGCGGTGGGGCCGCGAACCCCCCTCACGCCACCGCACTCACCCATTTCGACGACTCCCGCCCGGTCCAGTTGGCCAGGCGTTCCGTGGGCCCGGCCTCGGTGCGGGATTCGACGACCGCACCGAACGGCACGGCGTCATCCCCGCGGATCTCGGCCGGGATGAACTGCTGCGCGACGGCGAGCACCGGCTCCACGATCGCCGGGTCGGCCTCGGCCGGCTGCCCGGTGGCGGCCGCCAGATCCCACCCGTGGACCAACGTCTCGCTCACGTACCCCCACAGCGCTGCGGCTCCCGGTACCTCGCCCCACGGCACCGTGACGGTGCGCGCGAGCGAGGCGTCGTCGGACCAGATGTCGACGGCACGTCCGACGGTCTCGACATATGCAGCCGCATCGTGCCGGTCGGCGAACGACGGCAAGGCCAAGGCGTCGGCTCCCGACCCCAGGGCGACAGCCTTGTTCGCCGTCGCGACGAGGTGTGCGGCCAGAGTCCGGACGTCGAAGTCCTCACATGGAGTCGGGGAGTCGAGCTGGTCGTCGGACACCGCGGACAGCAGCTCACCCACCCAGGCGGTGGCTGCTGCGTAGGCGGGTCGCGGATCGGCTGGTGCGGTCATGACGATTCCTCTCGTTGTGGCTGGTGACTACCAGTGAAGGCATTAATCACGACATCTCCTGTCATGTTTTGGGCGAAGATTGGGGACATGCGGGCGGAACGACTGATCGCGGTGATGATGCTGTTGAAGAGGCACGGTCGAATGACCGCGGCGGCGATCGCGGAAGAACTGGGGGTCTCCGAACGCACCGTTCTGCGTGACATCGACGCCCTGTCACTCTCCGGGGTACCCGTCTACGCCGAGCGCGGGCGGCATGGTGGGTTCGCGTTGCTGTCGGGATATCGCACGGATCTGACGGGACTGACGGTGGACGAGGCGACGTCGCTGCTGGCCGGGACGGGCCGGTTCGACTCGCCGGCGTTCGCGAGCGCGATGCGCAAGGTCGCCGCGGCTCTGCCGGAGGCGCATCGGGATCGGGCGGTCGGTGCGGCGCAGCGCGTTCTGGTGCGGCCGGAGGGCTTTGTCCGCAGTCCGCAACGTCAGGACGCGCTCGGGCAGCTGCAGCAAGCGGTTTTCGAGGGACGGCGGATCCGGTTGACCTATCAGCGGCCCGATGCGGAGCCGCGTCGAAGAGTCCTCGATCCGGTCGGGCTCATCGTCGCAGGCGACACGTGGTATCTCGTCGCGAATTCCGAAGGCCGCGAACGAATGTATCGAGTCTCGCGCATGTCCGACGTCGAGGTTCTGGATGAGCCGGCTCAGCGCGAGGCGGAGGTCGATCTGGAGGAGATCTGGCAACGGCACCGGCGGGAGTTCCGGGCGTCGTTCGAATCGGTCGACGTCATCGTCGAATGTGCCCGCGCGGACATCGACCGTCTCGGCCGGATCGCGACCCTGACGGAGGTGGAAGCAGTTGGTGACCGCGACGCGGTGCGGGTCGGTCTGCGATTCGCCGACGGCTCCCGTGCCGCGACCCTGATCTGGGCCGCGTGCTTCGACGTCTCGTGCGACATCGTGGCACCCGAGTCGATCCGCGACGCCGTGCTCGAGCGTGCGAACGCAATGGCCGGCAGGAGTTCCTCGTGAGCGTCGACCGTTCACCGGACGCGGGGCGAGGCTGCCAGGGCATAGGATTTCCGAAGCCAATCGGACACGCCTGAGACGGGGGTATCGAACACCATGGCCAAGCGCCTGATCGTGTGCTGCGACGGAACGTGGAACGCCTTCGGGCAGAAGAACCCGACGAATGTCGTCAAGATCCACAATGCGATCGCGCCCACGGATCGGAATGGCGTCACCCAGAAGCCGATGTACGTCGCCGGAGTCGGGACCAAGCCGTGGCAGAAGATCCGCGGCGGAGCGCTTGGATGGGGTCTGTCCAAGAACCTCAAGAAGGGATACGGCGAACTCGTCGACCTCTACGAGCCCGGTGACGAGATCTTCTTGTTCGGATTCAGCCGCGGCGCCTACACCGCCCGCAGCCTCGCCGGATTCATCCGGAACAGCGGAATACTCAAGCGGGAGTACAAGGACCGGATCGATGAGGCCTTCGAACTCTACCGCGACCGTGACGGATCGTCGGCGCCCGCGCAGCAGCGGGCCTCGGAGTTCCGAGCTGCCTACTCGTATGAGACACCCATCGAGTTCATCGGGGTGTGGGACACGGTCGGATCATTGGGAATCCCGATCGACGGATGGAAGCTCTTCGACAGGATCAACAAGCGCTGGGCATTCCACGACACCCAACTGAGTTCCACGGTGAAGGCGGCCTACCACGCACTGGCCATCGACGAGAAGCGCCGACCGTTCGAGCCGACGCTGTGGTCCCCGAAGCCGGACCGGCCCGCCGACCAGATCATCGAACAGGTCTGGTTCTCCGGTGTTCACTGCAGCGTCGGTGGTGGGTACGAGGACAGCCAGATCAGCGACATCCCCTTGGTGTGGATGATGGATCGCGCACGCCGACACGGACTCTGCTTCACCGAAGGCGAGTCCGAAGGTCTTTCGGGTGCCACCAGGATCCGGGCGACCGTGGTCGACGCGATCACGACGTTCCTCCTCGGCACGAACGCGTTCGCCACACCGCTGCAGGAATCCCGGAAGGGCTTTTACAAGGTGTTCAAGCCCTTCTCGCGGACGATGGCGCACGCCGACGAAGAGCACGAATTCGCGGCGAGCAGCGCGACCCAGCGCAGAGCACAGGTCGACACCTACGATCCGGAGAATCTCGCGGCTTACCTCGAGCGGGGCGGGCCGGAGATGGAAGTCGACTTCCGGCCGACGCGGTAGCGAATCAGGATCGAGTCCCTTCGGCGCCGACCGGTTCGCGAGGCCGCGTCAGCTTCCGCACCGCGAACCCGAACAGAGCGGCCAGCGGGAACATCAGGATGCCGTAGACCGCCGGGGCGATTGCCATCTCCGAGTTGTCGAGCGCGGTGAGCGCCACGGCGATGGCCAGCGTCGAATTGTGGATTCCGACTTCGAAACCGCTGGCGATCGACTGGCCGCGGGTCAGTCCGGCAACTCGCGGCACGAGGTAGCCGAGGAGTAGCGAGAGTACGCAGAACAGGGTCGTGACGACTCCGACGCGGGCCAGGTACTCCATGGCCTTCTCCTCGCCCAGCAGTGCCCCGAGGACGACGCCGATCAACAGCACTATCGACACGATCCGCACCGGCTTGTCGGCCCGTGCGGCGAACTCGGGACGGCGGTGTCGGACGACCATGCCGAGGATCACCGGGATGAGGACGACGGCAAAGACCTGCAGGAGTTTGGCAGGCTGCATGCCGACGGATTCGTCGGAGCCGACGAAGTGGTTCAGCGCTAGGTTGACGACGATCGGCAGGGAGATGAGGCCGAGGAGCGAGTTGATCGCCGTCAGCGTCACATTCAGTGCGACGTCACCGCGGAAGAGGTGGCTGTACACGCTCGAGGTGGTGCCGCCGGGAGACGCGGCCAGGATCATCAAGCCGACAGCGAGATAGGGCTCGAGGTCGAACACGACCGTCAAGCCGAACGCCACGAGCGGCAGCAGCAGCATCTGGCAGCCCAGGATGACCGCGATTGCGCGCGTGTTGTGAGCAACCCGCCGGAAATCGGCCACAGTCAGCGACAACCCCAATCCGAACATGATGACCGCCAGGGCGATGGGCAGTCCCACGGCGACGAACGACGATTCCATCAGCTCTCCTCGGCTCAGGGCGAATCAGCTCGATCATGACATCGCGTACCCGTGCCCGGGTGCAAACCGTTCCAAGCCTCGGGGCGTGGTCCACCCGTACCTGTTGGATCCGCGTCAGATCCCCAAATGTTCCCGCTGCTTCGACATCGGCCGGACGATGTCATTCGCGCATCCGAACCTTCCTGTCTGCCGGCGGTCGTGCAGCCCGGGGCCACCTACGGTCAGAGCGACTCAAGATGGCGAAATACGAAGGCGGGCACTATGTTGCGCGAGAATCGATCGAAGGCTGTCCTGGTTCGTCTCATCCTCACCGCGATCGCAGCGGTCCTGGTCGTCGTGCTGCCGACGACCCATTCGATCGCGGCGACGACGAACGGAACCCCCAATGCTCCCACCTCGCAGCCAGGGGACCGCGACAACGGTTCGAACAGCCCGTCCCAGGGTGGCGGCGGTGACGCCCGCACCATCAACCCGCGGCCGCAGCCGTCCGCACCGCGCGATTCGGCTCCGCGCAACTCGTCGCCACCCAGCGACAGCTCACCGAGCTCGCCGGGAGCAGGGTCCGGCTCACCGGGTACGAGCTCGCCCGGCGGCGATACGCCGGCGAAGCCGAACAGCCCGCGCCAGTCGACCCCGAAGCCGGACAGAGGGCCGAACAAATACTCGCCGAACACCAAGTCGCCCAACGGCAGCAGCCGCGACAAACTGGACGACGATCGCGACGACAGGCCTGACCGGTCGACAGGCCCCTCGCAGAACCGAGGACCGAACAAATACTCGCCCAACGCGAAGACACCCGACGACCGGGACCGCCCCAACCGCGACTCGGGGCGGAAGAAGCGGGAAGAGCGCGAGGAACGGCAAGAGCAACGTGAGCGGCGTGCGTCTCCGCCGACGGCCGAGACACCGAGCCCGACAACACCGCGCTTTCCGAGCCGTCCGACGTCGCCCTCCGAGCCCGAGGCAGGCGAGTCGGATGACCCCGATTCGTCGCGCGAGTCGAAAGACTCTGACAAGCGCAAGGATTCGGACGAGGAGGAGGAACCGGAAGAGGCCGACCCGACGCCCGCGCCCGATCCGGAGCCGGCCCCCACTCCGACGCCGACACCGACGCCGCAGGAACCCAAGCGCGACGAGGACCCACCGGCCCGGATTCTGTCACCGCCGATGCAGCAGGCGGACCCGAACGAACCCTCGCCGAGGCAACCGAACATCACGGGGAAGCCGCGGCCCGAGGCTGAACAACCGGAGGCACAAACGCCGCCTGATCCGTCGGCGCAGCAACTCGGAACTGGGCGCGGCTGGGGAGCGTACTGGGACCTCATCAACACCATCGGCCATGGGATCAGCAAGGGCATCGATGCCATCGAATGGATCGTCGAGCAGTTCGAAGACGATCCCACTTCTCCGGCACCGGCACCTGAGAATGCGCCCGCGGAAGTCCCGGCGCCGTCGACACCGGCGGAACCTGCGGAGCCGTCGACGCCCGGAACCGAGCAGGCGCCTGAACCGCCGGCAACCGGTTCGCCGGCGGTTCCTGCGCCGACTCAGCCTGCACCGCCGCTCGATCCGACACCGACGCCGACCCAACCGGCGCCGCCGGCGGCTCCGCCGCCCACGATCGGCACATCGGGAGGAGGCAGCGGCACGTGGGTGACCGAGTCGACGAACGGGTGGTCGCAAGAAGCCAAGGACTATCAGGAACAGGTGACGGGGATCCCGCCAGGCGTGACATACGAAGTGCCCTCGGAGACCCGCAAGACGGGCACAGTCAAGGTCGACAGTATGGAGCCGCCGACAGCGACGACTCAGGAGAAGTGGATCGAGGCCAAGTACAGCCGTCCGAAGATCGCATACGACAAGAACGGGGACCTCAACCGCTGGTCGCCGCCGGCCATCGAGATGCGGAACCAGCTAGAAGCCCAGTACCGCGCTGCCGAACAGCACGACGCCGTCGTCGAGTGGGTGGTGTCGGACGAACGGCAACTACGCGATGTCCAGGACGAAATCGACGACAAAGAGTACAACGACCGGATCACCGTCCGCCTAAAGCCGCCCAACAAATAGGATGAATGTCATGACGCAGATCGCCCTCATCGGCGGATGGAGTGCGCGTCCGGCCTCGGTTGCCGAGATCCTCGCCGCCAGTCGGAGAATGCTCGCGGCGATGCCGGAGTACCCGGCAGGACGGTGGACGAAGGTCACCCCACGTGCCAACAGTCCGCTGGTTGATGCTGAGCCCATCGATATCTGCGACGATGCATCACTGGCTACCGCGATCGAGATCGTCAGCGCATGCGACGAGATCCATGAACTCGCTGTCTTTCGACAAGCCGGGCCCGAAGATTTTCCTGTCGATGTGCGCGTGGTCGCGGGAAACATCCGATCGCGTAATCGCATCATCGTCTACGTCGATGTGTCCACAAGTCGTGAATCAGAGGAGTTGCACGCCAGCGTAATCCGTTATGTGGAGGCGATCGTCAAGGCCTGGGACCCGGACTGGCTGAAAGCGGGGACCCCGGAGTTCAACAAGCAGCAGCCGATCAAGCGTGTCCCCGGTGAGGTGTACGTGGGCTGGTACACGTACATCTCCGACCGGATCCCGATCGATGAGGACATTCTCGATGCGGGGAAGGTGGAGCGCATCGGGTGCGCCGGCGGTCAATACATCATGCTCGACGGAACTCCGACGGAGCCGAGCCTCGAGCAGGCGCTGCTGATTCGCAAGGCGCTCGGATACACCGAGTAGAACCCGCCCGCCCAACCGCATGAGAACTGACATTCACCAGGGAGGTTCCCTACGTGGATGGCCCGGTTCCCCATGCGGTTGCCAGGTAAGAGTTCAGGGATCATCCAGGGTCGGACCCGGATGTGTTGCGCCAGAGTGCGTGCGACCGTGTTCGCATGGCTGTCTCCACTCCGATCCGCCGGGCCCGACAGGTCCTGGTATGGCTACATGTGCTCTCATCCGTGAGCTGGATGAGCCAGGCTCTTGCGCTGATGGTCCTGCTGTTGCAGCACAACAGTGCCGATTCCGCCGCCGCTCATCTCCTGGATACCACCGTCCTGGTGGTGTCGGCCAACGCCTCTGCCGCCACCGGATTCCTGCTCTGCGCGACGACGTCGTGGGGATACTTCCACCACTGGTGGGTGGCGGTGAAGTTCGCAATCACCGTGGTCCAACTCTTCGTGGGTATCGCGATCCTGTCACCGGCGCTCAACGACGCGGGCGGTTCGCCACCACCCCAGCTGATCGCCGGGACCGTGATCATGGCCTCACTGATCGCCTTTCAGGGTTGGCTCTCGATCGGCAAGCCATGGGGTCGCGTGTGGTTCCTGGTTCGCGGTGGTTCGCCCGGCCGAGCGCCGATGCCCCCCACGGGTGTGATCGTGGCCGCCCCGGCCGCCGTGCTCGGAGATGTCGCGATCTTCGTCGTTGTTGGACAGCCCATTCCGATCTGCTCGTTCGTCGCGCTGGTGGTCGCCTTGGTGACGCGACGCGATCGGCAAACGGGCCGGTCTCGGGCGAGGGGGTCGTCGACTGCGCAGACAACCCGAACGCGAGCAAGGGCCCGACGGCCTACTGCTACCGTCGACATGGCGAGGACACAAACCAGCGACGGGGCGTTGTAGTGCCGCCTGCTTCGTGCGTCCCATCAGGTCAGAGTCTTGTGAACTGTTCGCGGGCGAGGGTCTTGATGACCTTGCGCGCATTGGTGATACCGGACTCGATCGCACCGTCCACGACGACGCCGTTCCACCCTTTGGCGTAGTCGGCACCGGCGAAGCGCAGTCGGCTGGCGTCGTCCGTGTCGAAGTTGCTCCAACCGTCGAAGAACTGGCCGGAACGCAAGGTCGCCCAGGTCTGGCCCGACCATTTGTCGGCCACCCAGTCGTGCCCGCCGCAGTCGATGACGATCAGGTCGTCGCGCCAGACGTTGATTGCCTTCTGCGCGGATGCCTTGTCGTCGAGGTCGATGGCAGTGTGGTCGGAGCCGAACCCGACCAGAATGGTCGCGTCCTCGTCCTCGAGGAAATATTCGCTGCGCAGCAACGAGATCGGATGGCCGCCGGGTGCTCCGGCAATGATCGAGTGGTGTCCCCGGACTTTGATCCAGATCTTGAAGCCGACGGAGTTGGTGCCCTCGTCGATGACCTTCTGCTGGGCTGATGGAAGCGGCGGATCGAACGCAACATGTTTCAACGCTCCGATGGGCACGGTCACGATCGCAGCGTCAGCGGGCACCACCCTGCCATCACTGAGGGTCACCTCGACACCAGAGTTGCGGTGAGAGATCCGCTCAACGGCGGTGTTAAGGGACACCTCGGTGCGAAGGTCAGCGGTGATGGATTCATACAGGCCGCGCATGCCGTTGGTGAGCTTGAACCGTAGCGTCTGTTCGTCCATCAGCGAGCTGCGGTGGTCGCTCAGTGCCGCCCAGTGTTTGGCCATGAGCGGTGATGCTGTCTTCGTCGAACCCTGGTAGCCGGCCGACCAGTACGAATCGGCGAGGTCGATCTCCTCCTGCGTGAAGTCGCCGTTGCGCAGACAGTCGAGAACGCTTCCCTCATCGGCTCGGCGGAAGCGATCCAGCAGTTCCGGATCGGCGGTCGGGTCCTGCAATAGGGCGAATGGATTGTGCGGGTAGGGAAAGAACTCACGCGACCCTTCGAAGATCTTGTCCTGGAGGCGGGTCAGCGCCTGGTCGAGGTCGTGCTCGGTCCCGCGGTGGACTGTTCCCTGGCTCACCCAATAGGCGTCGGCGATATCAGGGCTCGGATAGATCTCCTGCCCGTAGCGGGTGATCTCTGTCCAGACGAACGGCTGCATCCAATGCACCCAGGTGGCGCCCATCTCGAGCGGATGCCCGCCGAGCCGTTCGTCGGTCCATGCTCGGCCGCCGACGCGGTCGCGGGCTTCGACGATTCGCACGCTGACGCCGGCGGCTTCGAGTTCGCGTGCTGCGATCAGTCCGGCGAAGCCGGCGCCGACGACGACGACCGAGGGGCGGTTGGTGGTCATGAGGTAAGTCCTTGCTGTGTTCGGGTTTACGGGGCGGGCTGAGTCGTAGGTCGGCCTGGCATCAGGCGGAGGCCAGCTCGCGGCGCCTGATCACCCGCTCGGCGAGGCAACCGCCGACAAATGTGGCGGCGATGATTGCCAGGAAGACTCCGGCGAGAGCGGCGGACCCGCTGATCAGCGTGGTGAAGTTCGCTATCACGAGTGCGGTGATGCCGAGCAGTCCGACGGTACCGAGCACCGGGGCCACCTTGGTGTGCCACAGCCGGTTGTCGGTGTCGGAGTGACGGAAGTAGGCGATGATCGCGATGCTGGTGAGGATCATGAGGAGCAGGATCGCGACAATCGCCACGCCGGCCATCCAGGTGAACAGTTGCAGGACGGGATCGGCCCCGGCGAGAGCGAATACGCCGACGAGCAGGAATGCGGTGATCGTCTGGAGCGCCGAGCCAGCGTGCGGTGATCCGTGCCGGCTGTGCACGGACATGAACCTTTGCGGTGCGAAGCCGTTGCGCGACAGCGCGAAGGTATACCGGGCGATGGCGTTGTGGAAGGCGAGTAGTGCGGCGAAGAGGCTGGTCACCAGCATCACCATCAGGATGTCGGCGGCGACCGAACCAAGGAACTCCGAGGTGGCGATGAAAGTGAGGTCGGCGGTGTCCGACTGGGCCTCGGTGGCCACGTTGTCGCTGCCGAATGCCAGCACCACGGCCCAGCTGGCCAGCGCGTAGAGCACCCCGATCGAGATCACGGCGGTGTAGGTCGCGATGGGCACGGTGCGCTTCGGATTTCGGGCCTCCTCGCCATAGATGGCGGTGGCCTCGAAGCCGACGAAGGAGCCGATGGCGAACATCAGCGCGATGCCCGGCGAGCCGGACAGGAAGGCATCCGGGGTGAACGAGACGGCGTCCACGCCGTGCGCACCTCCCTTGACCACGACCCCGACGATCAGCGCGACGATGAGTGCGATCTCGGCGATGAGCAGCACTCCCAACACCTTGGCGCCCAGATCGATGCTGCGATAACCGAGCACCGCGACGAGTGCCATCAGGATGAACGCCCAGAACCACCAGGGGAGGTCGGGACCACCGAAGCGGACGACGACGCTCTGCATGGTGGATGCCGCCAGGCCGTAGATCGCGGCCTGGATGGTCGTGTAGGCGAGTAGGGCCAGCGCGGCTGCACCGAGACCGGTGGACCGGCCCAGGCCCTTGCTGACGTAGGCGTAGAACGCGCCGGTGTCGGTGACGGAGCTGCTCATCGCCGCATAGCCGACGCTGAACACCAGCAGGACGGCTGCCGCGAGAATGTACGCAGCCGGTGCACCGGCGCCGTTGCCGATCGCGATCATCACCGGAAGTGATCCGGCCACCGCTGTCAGCGGTGCGGCGGCCGCGATGACGAGGAACACGATCCCGGCGACGCCGATCGAGCCGCGGAGCGAGGTACCGGATGACGGCGGGGAGTTGGTGAGGGAGTGGTCGATCATCGAGGCTTCCTTCGAGCGCGGAGGGCTGTAGTTCTACGAACGTAGAACGAAGTGTTGTGATGCACGCTACTGCTTCGAGCAGCTCTCCGGAAGGTCTGTGGAGTCGGGAATACCTTTACAACGACCGATAGCGACGAAAACCGGGGTGGGCGATGGCTTGTCGCCGTCGCGCACCCCGGTCGTGTTTCGGAGAAGTCGGTTCCTTACAGCACCACGGTGACTGTCTTGGTCTCAGTGTAGGCGAGAATGCCCTCGTAGCCGAGCTCGCGGCCCACGCCACTGGCCTTGACGCCGCCCCATGGGAGCTGTGGCGCGAGCGGCGACCAACCGTTGACACCGATGGCTCCGGCCTCGATCTGCCCCGAGATCGTGTGTGCTCGAGACACATTATTGGTCCACACGGTCGCCGACAGTCCGTACTGGTTGTCATTGGCGAGCGCGACGGCCTCGTCGTCGGAGTCGAACGGCACGACGATGCCGACCGGTCCGAAGATCTCCTCCTGGGCCACGGTCATGCTGTTGTCGCCGGCGAGCACTGTCGGTTCGACGAAGTAGCCCGGACGGTCCGGTGCGGAACCACCTGCGATCAGCTCGGCACCCTCGTCGGCGCCCTTCTTCAGGTACTCGACCACGCGATCACGCTGGCGTGCACTGACCAGCGGGCCCATGGTGGTGGCCGAATCGAACGGGTCGCCGATGACTTGGGCTTCTGCCGCGCCCTTCAGTCCACCGAGCACCGAGTCGTACACGCTGCGGTGCGCGAGGATTCGCGTTCCGGCGGCGCATACCTCGCCCTGGTTGAAGAACAGGCCCATCGCGGCACCCTGGATTGCTGCCTCGAGGTTGGCGTCGTCGAAGATGATCTGGGGTGCCTTGCCGCCGAGTTCGAGCGCAGTCCGCTTGAAGTTGCCGGCGGAATTGCGCAGGATCGCGCGGCCGGTCTCGGTCGATCCGGTGAACGAGATCTTCTTGATGCCGGGATGGACGGCGAGGGCTTCGCCGGCGACCTTGCCGAGTCCGGGCAGGACGTTGACCGTGCCGGCCGGGAAGCCGGCTTCGGCAATCAGCTCCGCGAGGCGGAGGATCGACAGCGAGGCGTCCTCTGCCGGCTTGATGATGACGGTGTTACCGCACGCTAGCGCTGGTGCGAGCTTCCAGCCCAGGATCATCAGCGGGGCGTTCCACGGCACGATCGCGGCGACGACGCCGAGCGGCTCCCGACGCGTGTAGGCGTGGGTGGGCACCGGGCCACCCATGTAGCCGTCATTGGAGATCAGCTCGCCGTTGATCTTGTCGGCCCAGCCCGCGTAGTACCGCAGGGTGCCGATCAGATTCGGGATCATCAGGGCGGCGCTCGCGCCGACCGGACGTCCCATGTCCAGCGATTCGAGGGCGGCGAGCTGGTCGAGGTCACGCTCGACGAGATCGGCCAACTTGTTGAGCAGCTGTCCCTTTCGCGACGGGGCGAGTGCGCCCCATTCGCCACGAAACGCGGCAGTGGCGGCGGCAACCGCGGCGTCGACCTCGGCGGCATTCGCCGACCCGAGCTCGGCGAGCGGCTGCCCGGTGGCCGGGTTGAAGGTGGTGAACGATTCGGCGGCAGCGCGCCATTCACCGCCGACGAACAGGCCGGTGTTGAGGGTGGACAGGTCGATCATTTCCGGTACTCCTTGTTGGGGACTGTGTTTCAGGAAGCGCTGATCAATTCGGCGGCGCGCTCCGCGATCATCGCGGTCGGCGCATTGGTGTTGCCGGTGGTGACCGCGGGCATCACGGAGGCGTCCGCGATGACGAGGTTCTCGACGCACATCGCGTGGAGATCTGGTGATACCACTGCCATCTCGTCGGTGCCCATCCGGCATGTACCGGCCTGGTGGTGGTAGGTGTTGACGCCGCGGCGAACCCATTTCTCGATGGCCTCGTCGGAATCGTCGGCGGTTGTGCCCGGCAGGGCCTCATAGGCGCCCCACTCGTCGGCGAGCGGTGACTGCCGGCCGACTTCGCGGCACTGACGCACCGACGCGATGAGGGCGTCGAGATCACGTCGGTCTGCCAGCACGTTGAAATCGATCACCGGGTGGGCGGTCGGATCGGTGCTCGACAGAGTGACGCTGCCCGCACTGTGCGGCCGGATCAAGCCGGCGTGCAAAGTGAAACCCGAAACAGGTCCGGTCATTCCGTCGTCGTAGTAGAAGGGGATGCTGAAGTTGATCGGCTGGGTGTCGGGCACCTCGAGGTCTGGGCGGCTCTTCCAGAACCAGTGCGTCTGGGTCACCGGCTGGAACGGGTTCGGCGGCGCGATCGGCCGTTCGGTGCCGAAGATGACCGGCACCAGGAAGTGGTCCTGAAGGTTCTTGCCGACGCCGGGGACATCGGCGACGACGTCGATCCCGAGCGCCCGCAGTTCGTCGGCTGGTCCGATACCGCTGCGTAGCAGGATCCCGGGCGAACCCAGTGCACCGGCACACAGCACGACCTTGTCGGCACGCAACTCGCGTTGCCGGCCATCCTGAATGATCCGAACTCCCACCACGGAGCCATCGTCGACGATGAGGGAGTCGATCAGTGCGTTGAGTTCGAGGGTGAGTTTGGGGTGCTCCAACTGGGTCCGCATGTAGGCCGCCCACGTCGATAACCGCTTCCCGTCACGCAGGTTCAGCTTCATCCGCGACACGCCTTCTTGGTCGCCGGAGTTGTAGTCGGCGTTGAGCGGAAGCCCCCACGCCTGCGCCGCGTCAAGGATGGCCTGCTGGATCGGCGAGAGATCGGGCTCTACAGCGTCAACGAGACCTTCCGCGGTGCTTCCGCGCTCGAGCCGCTTGAACAGCGGTGCCACCGATTCCCAGTCCCACCCGGTGTTGCCCGCAGCCGCCCACTGGTCGTAGTCCCAGGGCGAGCCGTGCACCCAGATGGTGCCGTTGAGCTGGTTGGAGCCGCCGACCACTTTTCCGCGGGGCACGTGTAGTCGGCGACCGAGTGCCTGCTCCTGAGGTGCCGAGAAGTACCCCCAGTCCTCCGGGCCGAGCCACAGTTCGCCGACACGCGACAGGTCATGGATCGCCGTGTTGGCGTCGAGTCCACCGGCTTCCACCAAGGTCACCGAGTGTCCGGCATCGATCAACCTGCGGGTGACCACCGAACCGGCGGTGCCGGATCCGAGGACGAGTACTTCGGGAGTGGACATGACATCTCCTTGATGTGGCACCGCTGTGCCCCTCCCTCGTGACCCGCGTCACTGAGCGACGGCGAATGTCTCTGGTCGGGAGCAGGTTTGGACGTCGGTGCGGCCGATTGATCACGACGTCGTTGTCGGTGCAGCCAAACCTAATCGCGTGCGCGTGTGGCGACCACTAGATCAAACCAACGCTGTGCTACAGGTACCTTTACCGCAGCTTCGAGTCGCTGATCAGACGTTATTATCTGCCAATGGTAGAACCAAGCGTACCTCGGTTCCGCGAGGGTCGTTCGGGAGGTACTCGATGGCGCCGCCGTGCCGCTCGACGATGTGCTCGGAGATGATCAGCCCGATGCCGGCGCCGTCTTGTTTGGCGGAGAAGGCGCCGGAGGCGAGCCGATTGGTGGGCGCTGTGCCCATTCCGCGACCCTGATCGCGGATGGACACGAATACGTGCCCGTCGGCCTGGCCGGTCTCGATGGCGAGTTCTTTGACCTCGGTGGTCGGTCTGACGATCTCCTCGATCGCGTTGACGCAGAGATTGATGATCACCTGCCCGATGAGCACGCTTTCGCCGTGGACGTACAGGTCGCGCTCGGGAATCTCGGCGAAGACACGAACGCCCTGTTCAGCGGCGCGTAGTCGCACGAAGTAGAGGCTTTCCTCGATCGTCTCGTTGAGGTCCATCAGGACCGCGGTGCTCTCGATCCGTCGCACGTAGCGCTTCACAGAGGTGACGATCTCACCGGCCCGCTTCAGCTGCCGCTCGATCTGATCGATGCCGTACGACAGGCTCCGCGCGTCGACTGTCTCGGCTGCCAGCCGCGACTTCAAGCCGCTCAGGTAGTTGGTGGAAGCTGCCAGAGGTTGTCCGAGTTCGTGGGCCAGGATCATCGCCATGTCACCCATCGCGTGGTAACGGCTGAGGTACTGGAGGTTGGCTTCCTGGTAGGCATGCCGCCGTTCCCACTCCACCCGGTCGGTCACATCGCGCATCGTCAACACGCGAGACCGGATGCCGTCGTGCGCGACGATCTCCAATTCGCCGGCCAGCCAGGAAGTGGTTCCGTCGTCCTTCCCGATCTCCTGGAGGATGCTGACGGAGCCGGCTCCGGCGGCCAGGCGCTCGACCACATGATCGCTGGTCAGCCGGGGTTCGCACTTGCCGAGGTCCTCCAGGTGGACACCAGAGAGCTCGGCCGGTGTACGTCCGAAGAGACGGGCCGCCAGCGGCGAGATGTCATCGATGCAGTTGTCGTCGTCGAGTATCACCAGACCGGCCGCAGTATGCGTCATGATCCGCTGGAGCGACTCCGACACCCAGGTGAGCTCTTCCTGGAGTTCGACCTCGTCCGAAATATTGCGGAACTCCACCATCACCACCGGTCCGTCCTCGCATCGCACCAGCGTCGCACGGGCGTCGGTCAGGAAATCGACACCATCCTTGGTGCGGTACTTCCACTGCTTTCGACTCGAACCGTGGACGACTGCCGATTGCAGCCATGCGACCCCGACCTCACGTCGGTATTGGCGTTCCTGCGCACTCATGTGATGTGCCTTCAAGGGCTTCAGCTCTTCCAGGGTGAAGCCGAACATTCGGCAGGCCGCCGGATTGGCCCACAGGATGTTCTTGGACGCCGCCTCGTGAATGAGGATTCCGGTCCCGGTGTTCAGGATCATCTGCTCGAAGTCACGGCGTGCCGGGAACATCGCTCACCTCGCCTTCGAACCAGTCTGAACACCGAGCCTCGACCGGTTCGCCCGATGGTGCAAGTAAGGAATTGCTTAGCCCTCGCGGAGGAACTCCCGATACCGCCGATCACGACTCGTCCATAGTGTAACGCCCATAAGGATTCTCGAATCTGAATGGAGACACCTGATGACCACGGAGAGCATCGCCGATCGCGCGGTTGCCGCACCTGCGGGTCCGGAGCGGGCAGCCGCGTTCGATCACGCACTCGACGTGCTTCGCGATCGCCGCGAGGAATTCGAGGAACAGCGATTCGTGCCGCGAGACTTCATTGCGCTCCTGAAGCGGGCCGGTATGTATCGCGCGTCGACGCCGGCCGCGTTCGGCGGGGAGCCGATGCCGCCGGCCGCATTCATGAAGATGGTGGAACGGGTCTCGGCGGTGGATCCGGCCACCGGCTGGGTGTCGAGCTTCGGTTCGTCACTGGTCTACTTCGCCGCTCTGCCGGCCGCGACCCAGCAGAAGATCTACGCCGCCGGTCCCGACGTCGCATACGCCGGTGGTCTGTTCCCGATGCAGGAGGCCGAGAAGGTCGACGGAGGTTACATCTGCTCGGGACTGTGGCAGTTCGCCAGCGGATGCCGTGGCGCCGACATCCTCGGAATCGGCCTGGCCGGCGGACCCGAATCGGCGGGCAAGCCCCTCACCGCGCTCGTCGACCCCGCCGATGTCGAGATCATCGACAACTGGGACGTCGCGGGAATGAAAGCGACGGGCTCGCACGCGATCCGCGCAGACCGGCTGTTCGTTCCAACCGAGATGACGTTCGTACGTGGCGGTGCCCCGCAGATCGATGAGCCGCTAAATCGGTACCCGGCGCTCGCATATGCGGCCCAGGTGCTGGCCGTGGTCACCCTCGGTGCCGCGCGCGGCGCCCTCGACTACGCCATCGAGGTCGGATCCAGCCGAACCTCCATCACCGGAGGCGCGAGCAAGGGCAACCGGCCGGTGTACAAGGTCGGCGTCGCCGAGGCCGAGGCCGAGCTGCGTTCAGCCCGAGCGTTCTTCTACGAGACCACCGAATCGGTCTGGGCGAAGGCTGTGGACGGTCTGGAGATCTCCACCGAGGACCAGGCGCTCCTGCGGCTCAGCGCGACTCACGCGGCGCACGCCGGACGTCGAGTCGTGCTGCGTGCCTTCGACCTTGCCGGCACCGGTGCGATCTACGAAACCCACCCCCTGCAACGTTTCCTGCAGGACGGGCTCGTCCCTGCTCAGCACGCCATGTTGGCCTCCAACACCTTCGAAGCCTCGGGATCGCTACTGCTCGGACTCGACGCCGGCATCCCGAGCTTTCCCTGATCCCATCCCGCTGACCTGACGCAAACCGCACCGAACACGAGGAGCCACCACATGGCCACCGAACCGCTACGCACACTGTTCTGCATCGGTAACAACCAGAACTTCTTCGATCTGCCGAAGGCGGAGATCGGCCCCGTGTGGGTGGGTATCTCCACGATGCTGTCGAATCTCAAGAAGATGGACGGCGTCGACATCATCGGCACATTCGACGACGACGCACACATGGTGGGCCCCTCCGACGGCTGGCCGTGGACCTGCTACGTCCTTGCCGATGTCCGCGATCAGCCGACTGTACGCGAAGCCTGCAACTTGCTGCGTACCACCATGATCGGCGACTACGCCCTGTGGAAGTACTTCAAGATCGAAGCCCGGATGGGACGCGAACTGACCATCCGCGACGACGTCGAACTCTGACCACAGCCATCAACCCGTGCGCAGCCACCCGTGGCCGCCATCAGACGAGGACTACACATGACCACCACCGAACGGCCCACCCGGGCGTTTGCCGATCTGGCCCAGCACGATCGGGTCGCGGGCAGCCTGTACACCGACCCGGAGATCTTCGCCGAGGAGATGTCGAAGATCTTTCATCGCAGTTGGGTGTGGGTCGCCCATGAGAGTGAGGTTCGCGACGCCGGCTCGTTCAAGACCACCCAGGTGGGTGATCAGCCCGTGATCGTGACCCGCGATCGCAAGGGAAACTTCAACACCCTTCTGAACCGATGCCGCCATCGCGGTGCGACGGTGTGTGATCAGCGCAGCGGCAAGGCCAACGGCTTCACCTGTCCGTACCACAACTGGTCCTACACTCTCGACGGCCGGCTACGAGGCATCCCGTACCCGGACGGCTATGAGGGCGTCGTGGAGAAGAACGACTTCCCACTGCAGAAGCTGCGTACCGAGAGTTACCTCGGCATGATCTTCGCGACCTTCAATCTGGACGCTGAGCCACTCGAGGATTTCCTCGGCGACGCGAAGATCTGGATGGAACGATTCCTCAAGCAGTCCAATGGGTTTCCGACCAAGGTACTGGGGAGCCACAAGTTCCGGTTCAAGGGCAACTGGAAGATCCAGCTGGAGAACACCACCGACGGTTACCACTTCCCGATGGTGCACAAGTCGTGGATGGCCTCGGTGGACGCCGAGACCGCCAGCATGATGTCGTTCATGGACGACCCCGCGGCCGAGACCCATGCGCTCGGCAACGGGCACAGCGTTGCGATCATGGCTGCCGCACACGCGGACCTCGACATCGACGACGGGAGCGAGGAGATCCAGCCGCGCTTCCAGCATCTCGTCGACGAGCTCACGGAGGCCGGCGAAAGCCCCGAACGCATCCGGCGGTACATGAGGTCGATGCACGGATGTGGCTTCAACCTCAACATGTTCCCGAACATCGCGATGTCGTCGTCGTTCTTCCGGGTTCTCATCCCGATCAGTGTCGACGAGACCGAGGTGTGGCATATGGCGATCGGCATGGACGGCGGCCCGGAGAGCATCAACCGCGAACGGCTGCGCATCCACGAGCACTTCCAGGGTCCCTTCGGCTTCGGCAGCCCCGACGACGCCGAGGGCTGGGATCGCGTGCAGATCGGCGCCGGCGGAAATCCGAATATGCCGATCCTGGTGAACCGTGGCGAGAAGCGTGAGTACCTGACCGACGAGGGCTGGCCCACCTCACATGTCACCGACGAGACCGGCATGCGTGCGTCCTACGAGATGTGGAAGAAGATGATGACCGATGACTGAGGTGTTGTCCTTTACCGATCCGCGAGTGCTGCGAGCGATCCAATTGGTCTGGCAGGAGGCCGCAGTCCTCGATGCCAAGGACTATCGGACGTGGGAGACCATGTACACGGACGAGGCCCTCTATGTCATCCCCATCGACCCGGACACCGACGACTTCGAGTCGTCGCTCAACATGGTGTACGACGACAAGCGGATGCGGGAACTACGTGTGCAGCGCATGATGCAGGGCTACGCGCCGTCCGCGGTTGCCGCCGCACGCACCGTCCGGATCGTCTCCCGATTCACGGTCGACGAGGTCAGTGACACCTCCGTCACCATCAAGTCGGCGCAGATCCTCAACGCTTTCAAGCGTGACAAGTTCTCCACGATCGGTGCGGAGATGACCCATAAGGTCGTGCTCGACGACGACGGTGACAAGATCGCGCTGAAGGTCGCCCGCCTCATCGACAGCGAGGACGCCGTCAGCGCGTCCGGCTACCTGGTCTAGGGCGGCCACGATGACATACAGCAGCAAGGGAATCGCCGTGGTCACCGGCGCCGCGGGCGGTATGGGCAGCCACATCGCGCGACGTCTGCACGCCGACGGTCACCGGGTTCTCCTCACCGACATCGCGGTGGACGCCGCGGATGCGGTAGCACGTGATCTGTCTCCGGACGGTTCCACGGCGCGCGCCGTGGAACTCGATGTGGCACATCGAGAGAACTTCGTCACGACCCTCGCAGACTGCGAACAGGTGTGGGGCACTCCGACGATCCTGGTGAACAACGCGGCGGTGACACAGGCCGCCGACCTGATGACCTTGGGGGAAGACGACTTCAACCGAGTCCTGACGACAAACGTGGACAGCGTCTTCTTCGGCTGCCAGGTGATTGGGGCGGCGATGGCCGCACAGGGGTATGGCCGGATCGTGAACATGGCGTCACTCGCGGGGCAGAACGGTGGTACCGCGACCGGCGCACACTACGCGACGTCAAAGGGTGGAATCCTCACGGTCACCAAGATCTTCGCGCGCGAACTCGCCGGCCACGGCGTCACCGTCAACTCCATCGCCCCGGGGCCGCACGACCTGCCCATCGTGAAGGCCACCGTTCCGCCGGATCGTCTCGACGCGGTCATCGCCGGAATTCCGGTCGGCCGGATGGGTGATCCGTCGTTCGTCGCGGACATGGTTGCTCTGCTCACGGCGGACAACGCCCACTTCGTCACCGGCGCTTGCTGGGACGTCAACGGTGGACTCTACGTCCGCTAGATCTCGAACCTTCGACACACCCGCCCGCTACCCAAATCAGGAGACACCATGGCCCTCATGGATGTGATCGTCTCGGACATCGTCCAGGAGACGCCATCGGTCAAGACGTTCTATCTGTCCAACCCCGATGGCACACCGATCGGGAAGTACTCACCGGGAGCCCACGTCGACGTGGTCGGCCCGACCGCGATCACGCGGCAGTACTCGTTGTGCAGCCGGCCTGATGGCCAGGAGACCTTCGCGGTGGCTGTGAAGCGCGAAGAGAACTCGCGCGGTGGGTCGGCGGCGCTACACGAACTGGCCGTCGGTGACGCTCTGAAGATCAGTGAGCCACGCAACCTCCTCGAGATCGTCTCGCCGGCAGCACATCACGTCCTTGTTGCGGCAGGTATCGGGATAACCCCGATGCTGAGTATGGCGCGCTGCATGGACGTCACCGGGATCAGTTTCGAGCTGCACTATTTCGCTCGGACCGAAGAGGATGCCGCATTCCTGCCCCTTTTGCGAGACCGCTGCCCGGACAAACTGCACGCCCATGTCGGTGTCCCGCGCGACGAGCAGGAGGTGATCCTGTCGGCGGCGCTGGCCGACATCCCCACCGACACCCACGTGTACGTCTGCGGTCCCGAGGGGTTCATGGCGAAGGTGATCACGACAGCGGAACGATTCGTACCTGCTGACGCGGTGCACTCCGAGAACTTCCATGCTGCCGCCCAACCGGAGACCAGCGAGAACTCCGCCTTCGAGGTCGAGCTCGACGGCGAGACGTTCGAGGTGCCTGCCGACCGCAGCATCGCGGATGTGTTACTCGACAACGACTGCGACGTGGACACATCGTGTGAGGAAGGGATCTGCGGGACGTGCATCATGCAGGTCGTTGAAGGCTCGCCCGAGCACCGTGACAATGTTCTCTCGAAAGCGGAGAAGGAATCCGGTGAGGTCATGGCGGTCTGCGTCTCCCGTGCGCTCGGGAAGCGGATCGTGCTGGACTACTACTGAGATTCGCTCCTGGGTGCGAGCGCACGTCAGGGATCGACGGTCTACCTTCTACGCCGAATCGACGGGAACGTTCACGTCGAACCGCAGGATGTCGCGCACCAGCGTGTTGATGCTGTCTGCGTCGGTCTTGCTCTTGATGCGGGTCCGGTGCACGTCGACAGTCTTCACGCTCATCCCCAGGCGGCGGGCGATGTTCTGGCTGGGCAACCCCTCGATCACCAGAGCGAGGATCTCCCGTTCGCGCGGTGTCAACACATCGACCTTCGCCTGAATCGACTGGCGCGACTCGAAGGCCTGAAACCGCTTGCGTGCCTCCTCAACCCCACGTTGGACAGCGTCCAGGAGACGCTGGGGGTCGTACGGCTTCTCGAGAAAATCCATCGCGCCGGCCTGCATGGTGGACACCGACATCCGGATGTCGCCGTGAGCGGACACGAAGATGATCGCCACATGCGGCGCGAACTCGTTGAGCTTCTCCTGCAGTCGCGTTCCACTCATCTGCGGCATGCGGACGTCGAGGATGATGCACGCCGGGTGATCACCGGTGTAGGCGGCGAGGAACTGGTCCGCGCTGTGGCAGATCGTGGGCTTGATCCCGATGCTGTCGAGCAGCCAGTCTACGGACTCGCACAACTCCGGATCGTCATCGACGACATAGACCGTCGCCGGACGCTCGGCAGCGGCCAATGACTCAGTCATGGCGCGATTCTATCTACTCGGCCCAGGCGGCGTCGGCGGTCCAGTAGTTCATCCCGAGGGCACTCACCTGGTGCTGCCACTCGCTGGTGCGCAGCAGCCAGGGCTCCTCACTACGCACGGACTCGTCGGCAGCTTCCGGGCCGTCGGCCTCGACGGTCCAGTGCACCCAGTTGACTTCGCGGCCGTACTCGTCGTGGACGAACAGATCGACGTGATGCCACCCGTAGTTGAAGGTGTCCTCGTAGCAGGTCAGGAACATGCGGTGGTGGGTCACCGGGCGTGGCTTCATGACCGGGTCGTTCGTCGGCGCCGTTGATGTACTCATTCTCTTCGTGACCTTTTCACTCTTGTTCCTGGATGGCTGGTGTCGCTCGCAGTACTCGTTCGAGACGGATTGCTGTCTGCAACAGGACATCCTCTCGACCCGGTTGCGCGATGAGCTGTAGGCCGAGCGGGAGCCCCTCCTCGGTTCGCAGTCCCGGAACCACGACGACCGGTGACCCGAGGAGTTGCCACGGGCGGCTGAGCACCGGGGATCCCGTGGCGGTCAACCCACGTGGTGCGGGACCCAGCGCTGCCGGTCCAACGATGATCGTGTCCATCCCGAGCCGTTGGTCGAGTTCGGCGCGGGAGCGGTCGCGCCGGACGAGCGCTGCCTTGTGGGCATCGGCCTGCACGCGCTGCCCGTCAGAGACGAGTTCACGCAGTTGCGGGCTGAGCTGATCTGCCTGTTCGTCGTACACCGCACGGAGTGTCGCGGCCGCCTCTTTCGACATCACGGTCACATGATCGTCCGCCAGGGTACGAACATGATCGTCCCAATCTAGGGTCGCCGGTTCCACGTCGATCTCCCGGAGGAGGTCGGGAACGATCTGCAGCAGGCGGGTCATGGTCGGGTGCAGGGTGCCGAGTTCGCTGCCGTCCCAGACGAGCGCGGTTCTGGCGGGGGCCACCGTCCGTGTGGGCGCGCCCGCGAATGCCGTGTAGGCGTAGTGCAGGTCGACGCTCGTTCGAGTGAGGATGCCGAGACTGTCCAGAGACTCGCTGAGGCCGGTGATCCCGGCGAGGCTGGTGGATCCTTGGGCCAGCACCATTCCGGCCGTACCGCAAAAGGCTGCGGGCCGAGTCAGCGAGCCGGCCGTCTGGGTTCCCAACGCGACGGGGATGACGCCGGCACCGACTGCGGCAGCCGATCCACTCGATGATCCGCCGGGGGTGTGGTCGGGGGCGTGCGGGTTCCGTGTCGGTCCGGGCGAAAAGTATCCGAACTCGGTGGTGACCGTCTTCCCCTGGATGATTGCGCCGAGATCTCGAAACCTGCTGACGCAGTCGGCATCTGTGTCGGCCGGAGCGTTCGATGTGGTCACCGAACCGGCACGAGTGGGCATTCCGGCGACGTCGATCAGGTCCTTGACGCCTAGCGAGATGCCGCGCATCGGCAACGACGTACCTGCATGATCCTGAGCGCGAGCGGCATCGGCGTGGTCGCGGACCAGGCCGACCCACGCCGACAGGTCGGCTTCGCGACGTTCGATCTCGTCGCGCACCTGCACGACAAGGCTTTCCGATGAGACGCGCCCTGAGTTTACAGCGCTTACCTGGTCGCTGATGGGCTGAGTCCAGTAGGCCGAGCTCACCGATCCTCCTTCATCCGGTGCACACCAGTGTGCCCGCATCGTGCCTGCCGCAACAGTAAAGATTTCCCTCCTATCTCTGTAGGGAGATCGCGACCTAGATTCACGTCAGCTCATCAGCCGTGACGGAGGAGTCCTCTGTCGAACTGCCAAAGGAAACATGATGGCCACCAAGACAACGGAGATCCGATCGGTCGACGCCGCGCCGCCGCGACGCGTCGATTTTCGACGAATGAGCCGGCGCGCGTGGTTGGTCACCGCCCTGCTGGTGCTCTTTCAGATCGTGGCGTTTGCCGACAAGGCGGTGCTCGGGCTCGTCTCCGCGGATGCGATGCCAGAACTGGGATTGACTGCTGTCGAGTTCGGTTTCATCGGCAGCTCGTTCTTCTTCCTCTATGCGGTCGTATCCGTGGTGACCGGGTTTCTGGCCGCGAAGTACTCGGTCAAGTGGATTCTGTTCGCAATGGGGCTCACCTGGGCCGTACTGCAGTTCCCGATGCTCCTCGGCGGCGGCGCCGCAGTCTTGCTGGTGACACGGATCGTCCTCGGCGGTGCGGAGGGCCCGGCAACTGCGATGTCGCTGACGTCCGCCCAGGGCTGGTTCCCACCGGCGCGGCGAGCGCTTCCGTCGAATCTGGTCGCCGCCGGGTCGACCCTCGGCCCCGTCATCGCTGCACCGGCGCTCGCGTGGGTGATCGCGGCGTGGGGTTGGCGGTGGGCGTTCGGCGTCCTCGGCATAGTCGGGCTCCTGTGGACGATTTCGTGGCTGCTTCTCGGTGCCGATGGCCCTCACGGTAAGGACAAGCGCGAACAACCGGAGTCCTACCAGGACGAGGTCGATGACGAGCGAGACAACGATCGCACCGAGATCGCGACCGAGGCAGTCGACGATCAGAAGCCGGTCGTGATCTGGCGAGCGCTGGTCAGCATCGCCTTCATCTCCGCGGTGATCGGCGGGGCATCGAACTTCTGGGTGCAGGGCTTCCTGACCACCTGGCTGCCGCAGTACCTCGGCACCGTCGTCGGGATGTCCCTCTCCGAGGTGGGCACCGTGACCACCTTCCCATGGGTGATCGGTGCCCTCGTGCTGCTCGGATTGGGTGCGCTCGGCCATCGTCTCCTGCGCAACGGCCGTACCGCCCATCTCGCCATCGCCGTCCCGTTCGGATGTGCCGCGGTGGTCGCCGGGCTGTGCTTCATCTCGATCCAGGCGACGTCCGGACCCGTCGCCGTCGTGCTGCTCTGTATCGCTGGAGGCTGCAGTCTTGCATATCCGATGACCGCTTCGGCGATCGGATACGCGGTCGGTGTCAAGCAGCGGCCGATCATGATGGCCACACTCGGAGGTGTCGCCTCCTTCGGCGCCGTCATCTCACCGATCCTGGTGGGCTGGTTGATGGGTCGCGCCGGATACGTCTCCCCGCCGAAGGGCGAGAAGCCCTCCGACGACATGGCCGCCAACATGGCGGAGGGTGTGCATCAAGCGTTTACCATCACCGGCATCGTGCTCCTCGTCGGTGGCGCGCTATGCATCGCCTTCCTCCGGCCGGAACGTCTGGCCCACACCCTGCAACAGCGATTCGCTCGCGCCTGACCTCCCACGAGTACGAGGAGTCTCTCATGTCCAGTTCTGTATCCACCGCCAGTTCCGTTGACCGAAAAGTGTTCCGAGACGTTCTGGGCCACTACCCAACCGGGGTGGTCGTCGTCACCGGAAGGGATGCCACAGGCGAGATCCTGGCGATGGTCGTCGGCACTTTCAATTCGGTGTCGCTGGACCCGCCTCTGGTGTCCTTCATGCCGATGAAGACGTCACGCACCTTCGCCAAGATGCTCGACTGCTCGTCGCTGTGTATCAACATCCTCGGCGGCGAACAGGAGGACATAGTGCTGACCGTCGCGCAGCGGTGGGAGGACAAGCTCGACGGAATCGACTGGTTCCCCTCGCCGTCGGGCGACCCGGTGCTGACCGACTCGGTGGCGTGGATCGACGCCCGGATCGCGAACACCGTCGAAGCGGGCGACCACTGGATAGCCCTGTGTGAGGTCCACGACATGGCCGTGACGAACCCGGTGTCGCCGCTGATCTTCTTCCAGGGTGGCTACGGCAGCTTCGTCTGCAGCTCACTGATGGCGCGAATGGACCACGAGATCCTCCCGGCCATCCATGCGGCGCACTCGGCGCGCGCCGAGGTGGAGGCACTCGCAACGGAGATAGGTTGCGAGGTATCGGTGTTCACTGCGGTGAGCTCCGACGAGATGGCCACAGTGCTGTCGGCGACAGGTCCCGGAATCGATCGCGAACTCGGGTTGGCCGGCCGCATCCCGATGGTGCCACCCATCGGTGACACCTACCTGTTCGACTGCGACGGCGAACTCCAGGATCGCTGGGTTGGCAAACTCGCAGGCGTGCCCGATGAGGTGAAACAGCTGCACCGTGACCGTCTGACGTTCGTCCGGGATCACGGGTATCTGGTCTCCTTCCTCCCCTCCGAGGGTGATTCGGCCTATGACCAATTGCGCCGTGCCACGCGCGAATACGATACCGGACGACTCACGCCATCACAGGAACGCCGAATCCGTGAGTCGATCGCCGGGTCGGCCGTCGACTACCGGCCGCGGCTGATCGCGGACGACGAGACCTACGACATCGGTTCACTGGTGCTGCCGATCCGCGACGGCAATGGTTCGTATTCGATGACGCTACGGCTCGCGCAGCTGCCCGCGGGTCACACCGGCCGTCGGGTGAACCAGTGGCTGGCGCGCGCACGTGAGGTGGTCGTGACTCTCGAGAACTCTGTGGTAGAGGGGGTTCACGCGTGAGCACGGACGCAGTTGCCGCGTTGGCCCGAAGGGTTGCGACGCTCGAGGCCGAGGCCGAGATCAGGCGTATCCAGGCGCGGTACATGTTCCTCTGCGACACACCGTGTCCCGAGTTCGGTGTGCACGACGACGCGAACCGCATCGAGCTCATCGTCGACCTCTACACCGACGACGCCGTCTGGGAGGGTGTGGGCGAGTATTACGACGGACAGTTCGGCCACGCCGAGGGCAAACAGGCCATTCGTGAACACTTTCAGCGTTTTTGGGATGAGAATCGCGATCCGAAGTTGGCGCTCAACGCGCACTACCTCACCTCTGAGCAGATTCACGTCGACGGGGACGAGGCCTCCGGGCAGTGGATACACATGCAGCCGTGGCTGTTCTCCGACGGCACCGGACTATTGCGGTCGAGTCGGCTCAACAACGCTTTCCGCCTGACCCCGGACGGATGGCGGATCACCCGGACCCGAACCGAGAATGTATTCGTCGCCGACCTCCCGAACCGGTTTACGCAGAGCCATCCGTCGACATCGGTGCTGATGGACGGCGGAGCGCTACTCAGGTGAGTAGCTGACGAGGGCCGGCCGGATCTCTCGGCGCGCCGTCGCATTGCCGTACGCTTGTAGAAACAACGGGATGCGACGGAGGGGCGATGCCGCGGCTGGTGGATCATGCGGAACGCAGGGAGGCGATCATTAGTGCGGCGTGGCGGCTCATCGCCGCCCGCGGGATTGACGGCATCAATATGCGTGACCTCGCGGCTGAGGCAGGTTACTCGAACGGTGCCCTCAGTCACTACTTTTCGGGCAAGGACGAGATCCTGCAGAGTGCTTTCGAACACGTCCTGGTGGCCACGAACAACCGGATCGCCGCCTCCTCGCGCGGATTACGCGGGTTGCGGGCGTTGCGCAAAGTGTGCCTGGAGATCATGCCGTCGACCGAGGAGGCACGGCTGGAAGCGCGGATCGCGATCTCACTGTGGCAACGCGCGCTCACCGACCGTCAGATGGAGTCCGTGAACAACACCGCGGTGCGGGAGTGGCGCGCGCTGATGGCTCGTCACATCGATGAGGCGATCGCTGACGGCGAGGCGAACACGTGCGACGCTGCGGTGCAGGCTAATGCGTTGATGAACATGATGATCGGGCTGCAGGTGAGCGCGGTGCTCGATCGAGGGGCGACGACGCGCAAGTCTCAACTCGCGATGCTCGATGCGACGATCGGTTCCTTCAGGGCTGATCACACTTAGCCCGCATCCCGCCCGCTCAACTTCTCGAACAGCGGCACCACGCACACCCCGACGATCTCCCCGATCCCGTCGTCGTCGAGCTTGCGCCGTAGCAGCGTTTCGTTCCGCAGCAGATCCATGGGCAGGGCCAGCGCGCGCGTGGGTATCGGGTCGGTGCCGAGTTCTCCTCGAGCGCAGGCCCGCTCGACGATCGGACGGACAATCTCGGCCGAGCGGCGGAAGATCATCTCGCGCATGGCATGCGCCGTGTCCTCGTCCGTATCGGACAAGACGCCCAGGATGATGTCCCGACCGCGGTAGGAGAACAATTCGTTGCCGTCGCGCAGGAGTTGCGTGAGATCTCCGACGAGCGATCCCGTGTCCGGTGTGGCGAGCGGCGCCTTGTCCTTGTCGGTCATCGAGGCGAACACCATCGCCGCCTTGGTCGGCCACCTCCGGTACAGGACCGCCTTGCTTGTCTCGGCGGCGGCGGCCACGCCTTCGAAGGTCAGTGCCGCGTAGCCGTGTTCCATCAACTGGCCCTGGACGGCGGCGTGGATCGCCGCCTCGAGGTCCTCGCCGCGCCGACGCGTCGTGCCCATCTCACACTCTCCAATAAGAAACGTTGCGTTTCCAATGACACTAGCCTACGGTTTTAGGAAACGAACCGTTTCTTAAGGACCTGTCATGGCAATGCTCCCTTCACCGGGCGGCGCACCGACATCGCCGTCACCCCGCACGATCATCGGCCTCATCGTGGGCGTCGCGGCGCTGCTCGCCGCGATGGTCACGGCGTTCGCGGTTCCCGCCGCGAACTCTGCGCCGCATGACGTCCCCATCGGGGTGGTCGCATCCTCGGCGCAGGCGGATCGGATGAGTCAGCAGCTCAACGGCTTCGACGTCACGCGATATGACGACGCCGACGCGGCTCAGGACGCAATCGAGCAGCGTGACATATACGGTGCGCTGATCGTCGACGGCCAGGACGTGAACGCGATGGTCGCGTCGGCCGCGAGTCCCGCCGTGGCCACGGCGATCTCGACGATTGGAACCAACGTCGCGGAGGCCACCGGCGGGTCGTCGCAGACCGTCGACATCCGCTCGTTCCCGCCCGATGATCCGAGAGGCGCGGGCCTGGCCGCGGGCGCGCTGCCCCTTGCGCTCGGCGGGTGGATCAGCGCGATGGTGATCATGCTGCTCATCCACACACCTGGAGCGCGAATCCTCGCCGCGCTCGGGGTGTCGGTGGTCGGCGGTCTGGTGTTGGTGGCGACTCTGACGTATGTGATCGGCACGTTCGACGGCAGCTACTGGGTGACGAGCTTGGCCGCGATGCTCGGTATCGCCGCCACCTGCTTCGCCGTTCTCGGACTTCGTGAACTCCTCGGCGGGGCCGGCCTGGCGATTGCCGGAATCCTGTTGATCTTCCTGGGAAACCCGTTGTCGGGGTTGGCGAGCGCGCCCGAGATGCTGCCCACGCCGTGGGGCTACATCGGTCAACTCCTGCCGCCCGGCGCCACCGGCACCATGCTGCGCGACGTGGCGTTCTTCAACGGCAACGGCGCCCTGCACTCGATCCTGGTGCTGCTGTGCTGGATGCTCGGCGGGCTTGCGCTGTATCTACTCGGCGTCTGGCGCAATCGGCGCTCGAATGAGGTCGACGACGACGAGATCCACATCGGACGCCACGCCGCCGACGAAGCACCTGCGACGGGGTAGATCTCAGGTCGGCGCCGATCCCGCACGGTCTCGGCGCTCAGGTCGTCGTCGCGATGAGGCGTCGCCCGTTACGGGTCGACGGACGAGACCTGCCGCCGCGTGATCTGCGCCCGGTCGGTTTACCGCAGAACCGACGCCTCCTCCTGGGTGAACATCGTGACCCCGCCGGTGGCGAAGTTCGCGACGTCGGCGCCGGCGGCAGCCATTTCCTCGGAGCCCGCGGCCGCGATCAGGGCGTCCTGATCGGCGAAATACAGATTCGCGACGGCGTAGTAGGGCGGTTCGGAACCGTCCAGGGTGGCGACCTTGCCCCAGGTGTACTCGGTCAGGCCGGGCACCTTGGATGCGAGCGGAATGTGTACCTGCTCGTAGTACTGATCGAAGGCCGCGGGATCGCTGGGGTGTCCGTAGCAGACGGCGACGCGGATGGTCATCTGGTTTCTCCTTATCGACTGTGGGACCTCGTGACACTGTCCCGGTGAGCTCACCGTAGGTTGGGGGACTGACTGACAGGGCCGGGATCGTCGGAAGAGGTTGGCGGCAAGTGCATCTGCGGCCACCTCGGTGCGAACGGGGCCAATTCGACGGCCCTTCGTGACGACCCTCCGCAGGCTCCGGGTCTCCTCAGGGGTCGGGGGTGACGGCCTCCGCAGGCTCCGGGTCTCCTCAGGGGTCGGGGGTGACGGCCTCCGCAGGCTCCGGGTCTCCTCAGGGGTCGGAGGGTGACGGCCTCTCGGCGAGCAGAGGTTGCGATGGCCTGCATCGCCCGGTTCCGGGCGCCGGATAGCGTGGCCGCCGTGACCACGGATACCCGACGCGCCTTCGCCGATGACCTTCAGGCAGGAGATCGCTACCAGTTCGGCAGTTTCACCATCACCGAGGCAGGTCTGATCGACTTCGCGACCGTCTGGGACCCGCAGGGTTTCCACGTCGACGCCGCGACGGCCGATGTCGGTGCGTTCGGTGGGCTCATCGCCAGCGGCATCCACACCCTCGCGGTGTTCCAGCGCCTGGCCGTCCGTGCGGTCTTCGACGGCTGGCAGGTAATCGCCGGACGCCGTCTGGTCGACGTCGCCTTCCTGCGCCCGGTCCGGCCGGGCGACACCCTCACCGGGTCGATGACCATCGACACCGTCACCTTCGACAAACCCGGTCGTGCGCTGGTGACCTGCGCCGGAAGCCTGGTGAACGGCGATGACCGCGAGGTCCTGTCGACGACGATGGAGGTGTTCGTGCGCGCCCGGGACTGAGCTACCGGTACCCGCCCTGGATTCACTTACTAGGATATGCAACTATTTGAGTTGTAGCCGGACGAATCTGTGAGGAGATCAGCCATGGCGGATGAGCCGTCCGTAGTGTCCGCGATCGACGCCGGGGTGGCGACCCTGACGCTCAACCGACCCAAGTCGATCAACGCACTCGACCAGTCCATGGTCACCGCGATGGACGAGTTGTTGCGCGACTGGGCGGCAGATCCGCAGGTCACCGCGGTCGTGCTGGCCGGAGCCGGCGAACGCGGTCTGTGTGCCGGCGGCGACATCGTCGCCATCCATCGTGACGCGTCGGCGCTGAGCGGTGGTTCGGCCGACGACGCGGAGGCCGCTGCGTCACCGTCGGCGGCGTTCTGGCGCGACGAGTACCGCCTCAACGCCGACATCGCGCGCTACCCCAAGCCCTACGTCGCCATCATGGACGGCATCGTCATGGGAGGTGGCGTCGGTATCTCGGCGCATGCCAACACCCGGATCGTCACCGACCGCACCCGCCTGGCGATGCCCGAGGTCGGCATCGGCTTCGTCCCCGATGTCGGCGGGACGTATGTCCTCGCGCGCGCAGCCGACAATCTCGGTATCTACGCGGGACTGACCGCCGGCCACCTGTCCGGCCCGGACGCCATTGCGCTCGGCCTGGCCGACCACTACGTACCGGCCGACGACCTCGACGCGTTCCGGAAGGCGATCGGTGAGACCTCGCTCGACGCGTCGATCGCGAAGTGCGCCCAACAGCCGCCGGAGTCGAAGATCGCGGCGCAGCGCGACTGGATTCGTGAGGCCTTCTCGGCGGACACGGTCGGCGAGATCATCGATCGCTGCCGAGCCGTCGGGACGGAGGAGGCGGACAAGACCGCGGCCACCATCGCCGCCAAGAGTCCGCTCGCGCTGGCCGTAACACTGCGCTCGTTGCGCGAGGCGACCCCGTCGCTGGTCGAGACGCTCAAACGTGAGTACCGGGTGTCGCTGCGCAGCCTGCTCAATCCCGATATGGCCGAGGGGATTCGCGCTCAAGTGATCGACAAGGACCGCAACCCGGCGTGGCGCCACACCGGCCACGCGGCGGTCACCTCCGCGGAGGTGGACGCCTTCTTCGCGCCCCTGCCCGACGGCCTGGAGCTCGCCATCAACGTTGCACCTCAGGAGGATTCGAGTGTCTGAGCACGAGACCATCATCGTCGAGCGTGACGGCCGGGTCGGCATCATCACGCTGAACCGACCCAAGGCGCTCAACGCGTTGAACACCACTCTGATGACCGAAGTCGTCGGCGCCGCTGTCGATTTCGACAATGATCCGGATATCGGAGCCATCGTGATCACCGGGTCGGAGAAGGCGTTCGCCGCGGGCGCCGACATCAAGGAGATGTCGGGCAAGGACTACAGCGACGTGGTCGGCGAGCAGTTCTTCAGTGCCTGGGACGGCCTGTCCCGCGTCCGCACGCCGGTCGTCGCGGCCGTCAACGGATACGCACTCGGCGGTGGCTGCGAGCTCGCGATGATCTGCGATGTGATCATCGCCGGCGACAATGCGGTCTTCGGTCAGCCCGAGATCAATCTCGGCGTGATCCCCGGCATCGGTGGTTCCCAGCGCCTCACCCGCGCGGTCGGCAAGGCCAAGGCGATGGACCTGATCCTCACCGGCAGAAACATGAAGGTCGACGAGGCCGACAAGCTCGGTCTGGTGTCGCGGGTGGTGCCCAAGGAGAACTGCCTGACTACGGCCAAGGAAGTCGCCGGGACCATCGCGTCCAAGTCGTTCATCGCGGCATCGCTGGCCAAGGAGGCCGTCAACCGCGCCTTCGAATCGGGCCTCGGCGAGGGTATTCGTGCGGAGCGGAGCTTGTTCTACTCAACGTTCGCCACCGACGACCAGACCGAAGGAATGGCGGCCTTCGTCGAGAAGCGGGAGCCGAAGTTCAGCCACCGCTGACAGGCACCTCGCCTCGGCCTCGCCACCGTGCTCGTGTGGTTCCGTGACGGCTCGATCGTAAGACAACTGGCTGTCGGCGACCGGGTGTGATGGCCCGGGATTGGGCAACTTAGTGTGCGCCACTTCACAGACTGGCGCCGCTATGACATACTTCCAAATTGGAACACCCCAGCTCACGTGTTCGCTTACTTTTAGGGAGTACCAGATGTCTGTCACCACCCTCGCGCCACAAGCCGGCTCCGCCGAGTCGCCATCGACTGTTCTCGAGCGCGTAGCTCTCCTCTTGGAAGCTTTCGACGAGGAGGCGCTCACCCTGACAGACGTCGTCAATCGAACAGGCTTACCTCGGTCCTCGGCGCATCGAATGCTCGATCGTTTGGTAGGCCTGGGCTGGTTGCGACGTACCGGCAGGAATTACCAGTTGGGGTTGCGACTGGTCGAGTTCGGTTCGCTGGCCCTTCACCAAGATGAACTGCACCGAGCTGCCCTTCCTCTGCTGCAGGAACTGCATCGGATCACAGGGATGGTCGTCCACCTCGGGGTCCTGACCGGCTCGGACGTGCTGTACTTGGAGAAGATCGAGGGCCGACTCGGTCCGTGTGTGCCCACTCGGCGTGGAGGGCGTTTTCCTGCCCACAAGTCGGCGATTGGCCATGCGTTGCTCGCGTATGAGGAGCAGACCGGGATCGACCAGAGCCTCACCACTTCGTTGCAGCGTAGCCGCGAAACCGGCATCGCCATCGAGCGTGGCCAGAACATCCGAGGGTTCAGCTGCCTCGCAGCTCCCGTTGGCCCTCCGGGCCGACCGGTTGCGGCAATTTCGATCTGTGGTCCGACAGCCCGCATGTCGTTCGATCACAAAGCGGTCGCACCCATTCGAATGGCGTCGGCGGCGATCTGGCAGAACCTGGATCGGTGTTCGGGTCAGTCGACGAACGCACAGCGGCGCCGAAACCTCCTGCATTCCTTGCCGTCTGCAGAACTCAGTGCCTGAATGTAGATCCGATATCACTTGACTCTCGCGGGCGATGACTGGTGTTCGCGATTGTCCATCTCCACCCCAGAAAGGTTTCTAGGTGAAACGACTAGAAGGCAAGACCGCGCTAGTGTCGGGAGGCGCTTCGGGTATCGGTGCCGCCGCGGTTCGTGCGTGTGCTGCGGAAGGAGCACAGGTGGTCATCGCTGACATCGTCGACGAACCGGGGCGCGCGCTGGCGGCAGAGTTCGACGACCAGGTGGTGTTCACCCACCTCGACGTCACGGATGCTACGCAGTGGATGGATGCGGTCAGCGCGGCGAAACACACGTTTGGACAACTCAATGTCCTCGTCAATGCGGCCGGCATAATGAGTCCCCCCGCTCCCATCGAGGACTTCGACCGTGGCGCTTGGGACCGCATGCTGAATGTGAACCTGACCGGGTCCATGGTCGGAATCTCGGCAGCCGTCGCAACGTTGAAACAATCTTCTCCGGCATCGATCGTGAACATCTCGTCGTACGCCGGCATCCGTGGTGTCGCTGGGCGTCACGCCTATACGGCGTCAAAGTGGGGCGTTACCGGTCTCACCAAGTCATGTGCGCTCGAGTTGGCCGATTCCGGTGTTCGTGTCAATTCGGTGCATCCCGGGGGTGTTCGCACCCCGATGCTGGCGGAGGAGCTCAAGTCCGCCCCTCCGGAAATGCTGGAGGCGACAAGCACACTGGTTCGTTTGGCCGAACCGGAAGAAATCGCATCCTTGATCGTCTTTCTCGCGAGCGATGAGTCGAGTTTCTCCACCGGAGCCGAGTTCCTCGTGGATGGTGGAGTCAGCGCCGGTTGACCAGACCACCAAGTGGGTCCGAGTCTGGACTCGGCCTTTGATACCTGGCGTATCTCACACCTGAACACTGCAGTGCGAAGTGTGGTCACATACGGGCCAACCCCCACCACCGGTCGCCACGGCGGATGTGAATACTTCTGCACTGCAATTCTTATTGCCTCGTCTTCGGTCGGAGACCCGGAACCCTTCCTCGACCAACGCACCAGCGTTGCCGAGTCCTCGGCGCTCGCGGGAGGTCCGCGCGATCACCGGCCAATGGTCGAGGGCCGGGTGACTCGACCCGGCGGTCCGCCGCGGGTAGGTCGTGGCGTCTGTGATGCGCCGAGCGGCGGCGGCGCTCTCTGCGCAGGTTCCATTGTGCGGGACCCCAACCGTTGTTCCCGGTGCGAGGTGCCTGCCCGGTCATCTGTGTGGTTCGTCGACACCCGAGACATGCTGTTGGCGAGGTTGAGCCCTTCCGTCCTGCTCGGAAGTCACGGGTGGTAGCCGGAATTCCCACTCTCCGGAAACTGGCGTGGCACGTCACATGGCAGCGGAAGTGTGATGTGTGCGACATGTCGAGCCTGGGGCGCTGTTTGGCGGAACACGTCATTGCCATCACTCACGGCATCTTCGTCGGACCAACGCGGGCGAGACACTGATTGCCGGGTATTCGGAAGGAAGTCACATATGGTCACCGAACCTCTGGCCGGCGCGATGCCGGTCGATGGTCGATCTGGAAGTTGGACACCCCGGCTGGCGCTCTCGCTTGCCTCGATTGTGTTGTTGCTCGAGTTGCTCTCGTTCAGCTACATCATGATCTCGACATCGATGCCCATGATCTCGGCGGAGTTTCAGACGACACAGGGTGCCTGGTTGCTCACATCGTTTCTGATCGTCGGCTCTGTTGCGGCACCCCTTGTCGGCAAGCTCGCCGATACGCACGGCAAACGCCGGATGCTCTTGGTCTGTATGGCGATTTCGTTGGTCGGGTGGCTTATCTCAGCCGTCGCGCAGAACTACGGGCAACTGATCGTAGGGCGCGCGATCGCCGGCATGATGGTGCCGACACTCTTCCTGAGCTACTCATTGATTCGGGATGTGTATCCGTCCAGGATCGTCCCGCTGGCCGTCAGCATTGCCACGAGTGGCATGGGCCTCGTAGCAGTCCCCGCTCCGTTCCTCTCGGGATGGCTGTTGGACTCTTTCGGCTTTCGGAGCATGTTCTGGTTCGGGGCAATTGTCCTCGTCATCTTGGGTGTGTCGATCCGAGCCTTCACCGACGAGTCGCCGGTTCGCCTTCGCGCGAGTATCGATCTGTTCGGGGCCGTGGTGCTGGGGTCAGGTCTCGCCTGCGTTCTGGTGGCGATCAGCTTCGGTCCCACATGGGGGTGGGCGGCCGGCTCGACACTTGCCTTCCTGCTCGGCGGAGTGGTGCTGCTCGCTGGCTGGCTCGCTTCGGCCCGCGTTATTCGTGAACCGTTGATCGACCTGAACGTGCTGAAGCAACGGCCGGTCTATCTCACGTCGTTGGGTGCCGGATTCGTCTACGGAACCAGCGGCTTGTTTCTGTTGCTCCTTCCGATGCTGGCGATGACGCCTCTGGCCCTCGGGCTCGGCTACGGATACGGCGTCAGCGCAGAGGGTTTCGCGATCTTCCAGGCACCTATCGGCGCGATGGTCGTCGCCGGCGGAATCGTGGTCGGCACGTTGGTCGGTCGTGGAACCCGCCCCAGGTCGCTGATGATCTTGGCCTCGTTGCTGATGGCGTCCGCGGCGACCTGTGTGGCAGTCTCATCCGACCCGAAGCTGCTTCTGATCGCATTCTCTGCCGCGTTCGGACTCGGAACGGGAATGGCATACGCAACAATTCCCAACCTCCTCTTCGAGGCGGTTCCGCCGCAGTTGCAGGCCAGTACCGCCAGCATCGTCGGCGTCATGCAGTCGGTGTTTCCCGCGGTGCTTCCGGTCATTGCGTTCGCTGTGTTGAACAACTCGTACATCGCACCGCTCGCAGATGAGATCACCCAGGGCGCAACGTTCTACACGTCTGAAGGCTACCGAGCTGCTTTCATCATCGTCGCAATCTCAGGGATCATCGCGGCCGTTGTTGCATTCTGTCTGCCGCGGCACATCAGGCAGGTCGATGTTTCCGGTATTGAAGTACGGACAGACACGACCGCCCTGGTGGACTGAGGTCACGGACCCGCCGACGACCGTTCCTGCTGCGGCGCGCTGATCCCGGTCGATCTGGTGTGCCTGTCCTCATGATTCGGGGGCAGGCACACCAGGGGGGCCTGGAAGGCGACGATCAGCTCCACAATCGCGGGGCCTAACCAGGGAAGTCCCATGGACCGGGAACCGCCGTGTGCTCAATCAGTCGACGGTGCCAGAGTGCTCGTATCGCATACGGATAGGAGAACGTGATGGTCGGCCATACTCCCTCGGTAGACAGCCGTATTCTGCGAAACGCGATGGGCAACTTCTGCACTGGGGTCACAGTGATCACCGCCGTCGACGGCGATACGCCCCTGGGTTTCACGTGCCAGTCGGTCACATCTGTATCTCTGAATCCGTCTCTGGTGTCCTTCTGTCCGGCAAAGACTTCCACTACGTGGCCGTTGCTGAAGAAGAGCCGACGTCTATGCATCAATATCCTGTCGCACGACCAGCAGGACCTATGTCTGGGCTTTGCGCGCAGTGGTGAGAACAAGTTCGACAACGTCGAGTGGGAATCCGCGGGAAATCTTGCTCCCCGGCTGAGTGGGGCGCTGGCGCACATCGAAGCCACGATTGTCGCTGAGCACGACGCAGGGGATCACGTGATCGTCTTGGCGAGTGTCACCGATGTCGGCGTCGACGATTCGAAGGGGCCGTTGCTCTTCTACCGGGGCGGATTCGACCTGTCCCGACCGATGAGTGGCACGACGAGTCGGATGTGACCTGACTTTCTGCGCTGGAACAGATCCCACTCGCCGGGGCCGACGAGGAACCTGGGTGTCGGAACAGACCCGGTGGTGACGGCACTGAGCCGTCACCACCGGGACTTGCTGCGTTCACGTCTGCGTCCTAGCATCGCCCAATCGATTGGGCCGATCGCGGTGCTGGTCGATCCCTGACAACACCAGAAAGGCTCGATCCTGATGCACCGCTCATCGATTCCGCTCCGCACCGCTCGGACCGCCGCCGCGATCGCGGTCGCCGGTTCCTTCCTCTTTGCCGGAACGGCCGCGGCCGCCCCGGGCGCGTTTCCGGCGTTCGGGTCGTCCGGGTTCGGTTCCAGTGCACCGGATGTAGTCGACACCCCGCGGCTGGCGTCGCTCGACAACTTCCGTGACGCCGCCGGCGGGGGGTACATGAACAAGTACGGTGTTCGGATGCAGACCGGGGTCTTCTACCGGAGCAACGCCATCAGCCCGTCCGACCCCGACCTCGCTGTCCTCGCCGGACTGAACCTGACGGCCGCCTATGACCTGCGCACCGACGGCGAGGTCGCCGACAAGGCCGACCGACTCCCGGGTGGCGTCGCATATGTCCGAGTCCCAGTCGACTCCGGCAACCTGAACGAGATCGCGGAGTTACGGTCCCCCGACGAGGCTCGGCGGTACATGGCGGACGCGAACCGTGCTTTCGTGACCGATCCGGCCGCACGTGCCAGCTTCGGGAAGCTGCTCACCGAACTGGCGGAGACGCCTGGCGCGCAGATTTATCACTGCACCGCGGGCAAGGATCGCACCGGATGGGTGTCGGCGCTGCTGCAGAGCATCGCGATGGTGCCGGAGGAGACGATCATGCGCGATTACCTGCTGACCAACAAGTACACGGCAGAGTCGATTGCCAAGAGCTACGAGGGGCTCACCGCATCTCAGGGCGAAGCGGTCGCGGAGATCTACCGACCGCTTCTGGGTGTGGAGGCCGGCTACCTACAGGCCGGACTCGACGAACTGTCGGCCCGCTACGGGACCGTCGACAACTACCTTCGCACCGGCCTCGGGCTGTCGCGGGAGACGATCGTCACCCTCGGGCACAAGCTGCTCGCCTGATCTGCCGCGCGCCCCGGCCGTGTACGACGGCTGTCCGGGGCGCGCGTGAGGGTGTGTCACTGCCGAGCCATGCCCACGTTCATGTTGGGCCCGAGGCTCGCGCCGCCGATCAACTGTGGGGGAGTTTCGACGCGCAGATCGCGTGCCTGCCGGCCGTCGAGGACTTCAATGAGGCTGCGCACGGCAAGCGCGCCGAGCTCGTCAAAGGGCATCTTGATGCGCGTCAGCGCCGGCACGGTGAAATCCGCGATCTCCGCATCGTCGAACACCACGAGCGACAGTTCGTCGGGAATACGGATCCCGTGCGCCGAGGCCCGCGACAGTGCGCCTATCCCGGACATCAGGTTGCTCGCGAAGATCGCCGTCGGGGGGTTCGGGTCCGACATCAGGCTGGTGAGTGCCGATGCGCCTCCGTTGGCGGTGTACTCGCCGCAGGACTCGACAGGAACCGGAATGCCGAGAGTATTTGCCGCGGAGATGAATCCGTCGAGCCGTCGACGGGCGGTGTCCACGTCGTGCGGGCCGGAGATCACGCCGACCCGGCGGTGCCCATAGTCGTACATGGTCCTCAGCGCCAGTGCTGCGCCCGCCTCGTCGTCGACGGTGACCGTCGGCTTTCCCTCTGCCCGCCGGTTCACATATACCGTGGGGACGCCATGGCCCTCGAACCAGTCGGCCTGGGCGGACCGGTCGCTCGCCGTGGCGATCAGCAGACCATCGATGCGGTGGTCGTCTACCAGTCGACGCAGTCCGATGGCTGCCGCGCCGTCCGGGACTTCGGTGATGAGGACGGCGAGTCCGCGCCCTTCCGCCTCCTGGAGTGCGCCGCGGACCAGCGTGGCGTACGTGGGATGGGTGAGGTCCGGGATGAGTAGGCCGAAAGCGCCCGCACGTCGCAGTCGGAGGTTGCGTGCCGCGGAGTTGGGCTTGTACTGAAGTGTGTCCGCCGCGGCGAGGACGCGAGCGGTGGTGTCGGCGCTGACCTCGCCGCGGGGATCGCCGTTGAGGACCCGGGACGCGGTCGAGATGTGTACCCCTGCATGGGCGGCGATGTCGCGGAGGCGGGCCCGCGACCCCCCCTGCTTGGAGGAAGCGTTGTCCACCGTTATCCCCCAATCGATCTCATTGATCACATCGAGGTCATGGTAGCGCACGCATGAGTAAGGGTGTACCGAGCCGAACGCACGGGTGTGCGGGAGGGGTTGCCAACGGTGTGTCTCGCGTCATAGAGTCCCAAACGATTGGGAAGCACCACTGAGATGGGATCGAACATCTGATGACTCACCTGCCGTACACACGGACCTACCGTCGCGCGTTGCTCGACATGCACATCCCGGACTGGGATCCGTTGTTCATGACCAAGTTCGACCCCGTCGAAGTTGCGGATGCCTACGCGGACGCGAACCTGGGCGGTGCGATGATCTACTGCAAGTCGCACGTGGGGCTGAACAACTGGCCCGCACCGGTCGGGCCGATGCACCCGGGCCTCAAGGGCCGCGACGTGATCGGCGAACTCGTCACCGAACTGCACGACCGGGACATCAGCGTTTGCGCCTATCAGTCGGTGACCTGGGACAATTGGGCGTGGCACAACCATCCCGAGTGGCGGACCGAGTCCAGCAGCCCGCCATTCGCATTCTTTGGCCGCGTCGGCACCCTCTGCATGAACAACCCGGGGTATCGCGATTACGAGATCGCCCAGGTCTCCGCGCTCGCCGCCGGGTACGCCTTCGACGCCTTCTTCATCGACATCGCGATCTGGGACGGGACCTGCTCGTGCACACACTGTGTGCGGCGCTACGAGGAAGAAGAGGGCCGTCAGCTGCCGGAGGTCCAAGGCTGGACAGATCCGGACTGGGTGCATTTCCAGCGCACGCGTGAGCGCTGGTCCGCGGAGTTCTGCGACCTCCTGCACGACGCGGTCGAGAAGGTGAGTCCCGGCCTGCCGTTCTACTCGAACGCGACGCTCACGTTCACGCCTGCCTACGCAGGCCGTGACTTCGACAGTCTGCGGAACGAGACCTTCGTCGGTGGCGACCGATACGGCAACCGCGAGGACCAGATGCTCGCGACGAAGGTGTTCTCGGCGATCGTTCCCGGCACCTCGCCCGAGTTCATCACCGGCCGCGTGCTGATGATCGGCGAGCATGTCGAGGTCAAGAGCGAATCCGCGATGACCCAGCGTGCTCTCGCCGCAATGGTTCTCAACTCTGCTCTGCTGTACACGGACTGTGTGAACCCGGACGGCAGCATCAACCGCGACCTCTACAAGCAGATGGGGCGCGCGTACTCACGGCTCGAGCCGTACGAGCAATTCCTCGGCGGAATGCACGTCGAGCAGGTCGGTGTCTACTTCAGCGAGCGGGCCATGGGCGATCCCACTCTGCCGTCCGTTCCACTGAGCGAACTTCGCGCGGAGAACCAGGCGCACCTCACGTCTTGGCTCGGTGCGGCCCGCGCCCTTCAGCGGGCGCACATCCCGTTCGGCGCCGTCACCCGATTCCAGCTCGACGATCTCGATCGGTTCGACGTCATCGTGCTCCCGAACCTGCACGTGATGAGCGACGCTGAAGCGGCCGCGTTCCGTGGCTACGTCGAGCGCGGCGGCCGCCTCTACGCCAGCGGCCACACCGGCATCGTGAACCATGAGGGCGTTGCATCCGCTGACTTCTCGATCGCCGACGTCCTCGGTGTCCATTGGGACGGCAACGAGTCCGGGCGAACCGTCTACCTGCGCCCGCTCGACTCCTCCCTCGAAAGCGCGATCCTGCCGCAGGACTACATCTCACATATGGTCGAGAACGTCCCTGCCGACGGCATGGGTTACGCACGGCCCGGTTGCGTCATCCCGCGTCTGGCCGGTGCGAACGAGGCAACAGCCCTCGCGAAACTGACTCTCCCGTATGGCTATCCGGACTCCGGGTCGCTCGAGGGCGGCGGTTGGTCGAGCATCCACAACGACCCGCCGTGGGACGACACCTCGATGCCGGCGGTCACCGAGAACCGGTTCGGCGAGGGCACTGCGATTTACAGTGTCGCGCCACTCGAGTTCAAGGCAGGCAAGAACGCGGACGCATTCGTTCACTTGGTGCGACGGCTGCTGACCAAGCCCCTTGCCGTCGCCGCGGATGCCCACCCGACCGTGTGGGTCGAGGCATACGAGCAACCGGAGGACCACCGGATGATGATCGCGGTCCTCAACTACCAGGAGGACGGCCCGCCGATCCCGACTCCGGTCACCTTCTCGGTTCCCGAGTCCGATCGCGAGATCAAGGCCGTCCGGCGGGCGGTGACGGGCGAGGAGATTGCCGTGGACCGCAACGACGGCACCGTGTCGTTCGCTGCCGGGCCGGTGGAGTACGCAGACATGTTCCTGGTCGAGTACTCGGCCGAGTAGGACGCGCCGGAGGCTGATCCCTCTGAGCTCGTAGAGGGCCTCGGCACGGACGGGTGACACGCCCGTTCGTACCGAGGCCCATTGTCGTACTTCTCGGTTCCTGGTCGGCGTCCCGACAATGTCGAGCCGGGCGATGCGCTCTAGCGCTTGTAGGACTTCGCGAGGTGGGCAAGCGTTTCCGGATCGCAGCCGAACCTCTCGATCGCGGCCAACATCCGGTCGAGCACCTTCTGGGGCGGAAGGCCAAACGTCACGAAGGCCTCGGCAGGAGGTATTCCGTACGGGGCCCAGGTGAGCGCGAACTCGACGATCTCGACTGAGTCCTGGGGCATGGCCCGGCCGGGTATGAAAGCAGGCCGCCGTCGATAGGGGGAGGCCCCGGGTGGCCGCCTGGCAGGGCGTGGTCTCGGCGTCGTCTGGTTGCGGGCGTCGGGCGATACGCCTCCGGTGGAAGGCGTTCCGTGGATCGACATAGCAGTTCCTTCGAGTGGCAGGTCGACAGATGCGGGGCCGTCAGTCGTCGGCGACGATGCCGGGGTGGGGATGGCCGCCGCAGTCGATGTGGTCTTCGCCATCCGTATGGACGGAACCCGAACCATTGCGCTCTCGGCGGCTGTCTGCTGCGCTCGCCGATCCACATCGAGGACGGACGGCGATGTGCTTCTGCAGCAGCACCGAGGTTACCGCATCCCAAACGATTGTGTGATGTGTACAACTGGATTTGAGTACCCGTGTGCAGGTGAAACGCGGAAAGGCGTGCGATACGGCTCTCGACATTGACTGATGTGCCTCCCGTCACGTAAGTTACTCCCAAACGATTGGGGAAAAATGACGATCACAGAAATTGCCAGTCAGTCCACGCGAACCTTCGACCTCGTGGACGCCTATCGGCAGATGTTGACCATCCGCACCCTCGAGGAACTGGTGCTCGAACTTCGGCGTGAAGAGGCGTTCCTGGGTTCGACCCACGTCTGTGTCGGTCAGGAAGTGCCGCCGGTTGCCTTCCTGTCAGCGCTGCGTGAGGAGGACCGAGTTCTGGCGACCTACCGCGGACACGGTTGGGCGCTCGCCTGCGGTGTACCCCCGCAGCAGTTGCTCGGCGAGATCATGCAGCGGTCGACAGGTGTCAACGGCGGTCGCGGTGGTTCCGCGTACCTCACCGCACCCAAGTACCGCTTCGTGGGTGAGAACAGCATCGTCGGTGCCGGGCTGCCGATCGCGAACGGTGTCGCGATGGCAGCGACGTACCAGCAGACCGACGGCGTGACCGTGGTGTCCTTCGGTGACGGCGCCACCAACCAGGGCGCCTCTCACGAGGCTCTGGTCTTCGCGGTGGCGCGGAAGCTTCCGGTGATCTTCGTCTGCGAGAACAACTACTGGTCCGAGATGACGCCGATCACCGACACCGTCCCGAACACCTCGCTCGTCGAGCGTGCTCGTGGCTACGGGATGCACTCCGTGCAGATCGACGGTGGCGACGTGGCAGCCATCGCGTCGCTGGCGCGCGAGGTCGTTGAGCGCGCGCGGCGCGGTGAAGGGCCTACCTTCGTCGAGGTCCTTGTGCCGCGGCTGCTCGGGCACTACAACGCCGACATCCAGCACTACCGCAGCGACGAGGACCACGCGGCCCACCGCTCGCGCGATGCGATGCCCCGCACCCGTGCCCGGATCCTGCAGGAGGGCATCCTCACCGAGGCGGGCATTGAGGCACTCGAGCAGGAGGTCCGCGATGTGGTCGCGCAGGCGCGCGCCGACGCCTTTGCCGCGCCGGCACCCGAGCCCTCTACGGCTGTGGATCACGTCGTCGCGGCCACCCCCGTGCAGGCCGCGAAGCCCCTGCCGACGCAGGGCAAGAGCCTGGCGTACGGTCTCGCCGCGAACCGTGCTCTCTCGACCGAGCTGCGGGAGCGCCCCAACGCACTGTCCTTCGGCGAGGACATCGCCATTCCCGGTGGCACCTTCGGTGTGACACGTGGTCTGCGCAAAGAATTCGGTGAGCGGGTCTTCGACACCCCCATCGCGGAAGCCTCGATCCTCGGTGCCGCGGTGGGGTCGAGCATGCAGGGCATGCGGCCCATCGTCGAGATCATGTGGATGGACTTCCTCTACGTCGCCTTCGACCAGCTACTGAACCAGGCCGCCAACGTCCGCTACATCTCTCGCGGCGAGGTGACGGCACCGATGGTCGTGCGCATGCAGCAGGGCGCTTCTCCGGGGTCGTGTGCCCAGCACGCGCAGAGCCTCGAGGCCATCCTGGCGCACGTACCCGGCATCAAGGTGGGCATGCCGACAACCCCGCACGACGCGTACGCCATGTTGCGTGCCGCGGTGGCGGACGACGACCCGGTGGTGATCATCGAGGCGCGCGAGCTGTACCTCGAGACCGGCATCGTCGACGTCGACGCCCCCGTGGAGTCGGTCGGCGGCGCCCGACTGCGGCGTGAGGGCAGCGACGTGCTCATCGTGAGCTGGGGTCGCATGGTCAACGACGCCCTCGCGGCCGCCGAGCAACTCGAGGAGGAAGGCATTGCCGCCGCCGTGCTCGACCTCCGCTGGCTGACCCCGCTCGACCTCGATTCGATCGGCGAGGCCGTACGGAAGTCGCACGGAAAAGTCGTCGTGGCCCACGAAGCCAACCTGACGGGGGGCTTTGGTGCGGAGATCGCAGCCAGGATCGCCGGTGAGTTCTTCACCGAACTGGACGCGCCGATCCGCCGGGTCGGAAGCCCCGACGTTCGGATGGCGTCCGCTCCGTCGCTGAGGAATGCTGTCATCCCTCAGGTGTCGGATATCGTGGACGCGGCCCGTGAAACGGCCCGGTTCTGATGCTCGACCATCTGGAGCAAAGTGTCATGGACACCACCCTCGACTCGGTGCTCGCGGGAGGGGAGGCGCCCCTGGACGGCGTCGTGGTTGCCGTCACGGGGGCTGCCGGCGGAATCGGCAGCGCAGTGGTCCGGGCCCTGCACGAGTGCGGCGCATCCGTCGCTGCCTGCGATCTCGACGTCGAACGAACTCGCTCGCTGGCCTCGGAATACGACGACCGGGTGCAGGACGTGCATCTCGACGTCACGGACGAGAGGTCTGTCGCGGCCGCGATCGCGACGGTGACCGGCCGGTTCGGCCCGATCGACGTGCTCGTCAACGGTGCTGGCCTCATCCACGCCGATCCACTGCTCGAATTACCGCTTGCGACATGGCGAAAGGTGTTCTCGATCAACGTCGAGGGCGCGCTTCTCGTCAGCCAGGCGGTGGCGCAGACCATGATCGCTGCGCCGGTAACCGACGTAGCGCGGCGCGGGCTCATCGTGAACATCAGCTCGCGCGGCGCGACCATGGGGCGCCCCTACTCGGCGGCCTACGGCGCGAGCAAGGCCGCCCTCGACCACCTCACGATGTCGATGTCCGTTGCGCTCCAAGCCGAACAGATCTCCTGTGTCTCCGTGTACCCCGGGGATGTCCGCGAAGGAATGCTGTCGTACCTGATGCCGGACCTCGCCCGGGTCCAGGGGCGCAGCGTCGGTGAAGTCGCCGGCGAGCGGAACTACCAGTCGCCCGAAGACTTCGCGAGCACCCTGATCGATGTCGTGCGCGCTCCCGGCATGTCCCTCACGGGTAGCTGCGTCGGCGCCGACCGGTCGGTCACGTCCCTGTCCCGCAGCGAGGTTCAGTGACATGCCGAATAAGACACGAATCGCAGACGTCACGACGCACCTGGTCGATCGGTACTGCTTCGTCCAGGTTCATGCCGAAGACGGCAGCGCCGGCGTGGGGCAGAGCGCCTACTTCAGCTTCCCGCATGTCACGTCCGCCGTCCTCGACCCGCTACGCGCGGTCCTGATCGGCCAGGACCCGGATGACATCAGTCGCCTCTGGCTCGAGATGTACCGCACCGCCCCGGTCCGTGGTGGGGCACTCACCTCGACGGTCGCTGCCGTGGACATAGCGCTCTGGGACCTCAAGGGGCGCAGGTACGACGTGCCCACCTACGAGCTGCTCGGTGGACGGCACCGCACCAGAGTCAGAGCGCACGCTCTGCTGGGGATGAACGCGTGGCCGGGGAGCAGCACCCCCGAGGACCTGGTCGAGGAAGCGAAAGCCTACGCGACCGAGGGATTCACCGCCGTCAAGTTTGATCCGCTGATCGAGGGGCAGGCCGGGTTCCACACCCAGAGCCATGCCCGTCGTATCCAGGCGGCGGTCGATCTGGTGGCGGAGGTCAGGTCCGCGGTCGGCCTGGACGTCGACATCGCGCTCGAGATCCATCGCAAGATGGACGTCGCTGAGTCCGTCGCATTGGCCGATGCGCTGGCACCGTTCCACATCTACTTCTATGAGGACGCGCTTCCGCCGGACAGCATCTCGGAGTGGGGCCGCCTCGGAGACCGCGTGCGGTTGCCGATCGCCGCCGGCGAACGGCAGGACTCGATCTACGAGTTCGCGGACCTCCTCGAAGCCGGTGTCGGAGACTTCCTGCGACCCGATGTCGGCACCGCGGGCGGCCTCACCGCATGCGTCAAGATCGCCGCACTCGCCGAGGCCCGCCACCGCCGCGTCATCGCCCACAACTTCCAGACGCCATATCTGACAGCTGCGACGCTGCAGTTCTACGCGTCGGTTCCCAACGTGGGGACATTCGAATGGAGTCCGTTGGACGAGACCGGTCCACAGCGCGCGATGCTCAAAGAGCCGATCGCGCGCGACGGCGGCTGGCTCGAGGTCCCGGATCGCCCGGGACTGGGCGTCGACCTTTCCCCCGGATATCTCACGGACGGGCCTGCTTTCACAGCGCCCGGCTCCATGGGTTCGCTTCGTACCGCGGACGGTGGCATCCATGCACGTTGACGCGGCCATCTACAGCACGACATCTCATCGGATCGAGGAACGACAATGCTCACAGTAGGAATCATCGGAGCGGGCCGCGTCGCGGACGTACACGCCCACGCAATCAGCGAGATTCCCGACATCGACATGACCGGGGTCTTCGACATCGATGCGGATCGAAGCCAGAAGCGTGCCGTCGAATGGGGCGTCCGCCACTACGACGATGTCGACGAACTGATCACGTCGCCGGACAACCAGGCGCTGCTCGTCCTGACCCACGTCGATTCGCACCTCGAGATCGCGAACCGGGCGATCGCCGCCGGCAAACACGTCTTCATCGAGAAGCCGGTCGGCCGGAATCCCGCCGACATCCGTGCGACAGCCGACCTCGCCGCGCGACACGGGGTCGTGGCAATGCCGGGCCACAACTACGCATACTTGCCGGAGTTCTTCCGGATGAAGCGATTGGTCGACGCAGGCGACCTCGGTGAGCTCCGGGCCCTGTTCATCAACTACGTGATCAAGCACCCCGAGGAGGTTGCCAAGGACTACTCAGGTGTGATGGAAGAGGTGATGATCCATCACACCTACCTGTCGTTGGCACTGCTCGGAGCGCCGCGTCGAGTGATCGCTGGTGCCACCGAGAACGGTTGGCAGCACCACACGGAGGAAGACCAGGCGTGGATGACCTTCGACTACGGCCGCGCCTCCGCGCACGGGTTCTGCACGTTCGGCGTCGACGACTACAGCAGCTCGCCATGGAGTTTCGTCGTGAAGCTCCTCGGCACCGAGGGGACAGCCACCGTCGACTTCCGCACCGCCATCTTCAAGCGCCCCCTCGGAACCCTCAACGAAGCGTTCGTTCCGTACGAGGAGAGTTACCGTAACGAACTCGAATCCTTCGCGCGAGCCATCGAAGGACGCGAGATCCCGATCTCGTCGATGGAGGATGCTGCCGTCGCCGCCGGCGTCATCGCCTCTGCTCAGCAGGCCCGCTCCGAGGGACGATTCGTCGTCCGCGAGGACACCGGCGGCACGCGATGGTGACCGGCGCGGCAGCGCCCCCCATGCGCCGCATCGACTCGCACCACCACCTGTGGGATCCGGTGCGCGGGGACTACCCGTGGATGCCTCCGGACGGGCCGCTGCACCAGGCCTTCGTGCTTGACGATCTGAAGGCCTGCAACGGGAACGAGTCCATCGACGGCACGGTTCTCGTGCAGGCCGCGCCGACCGTCGAGGAGACCCTGTGGCTCCTCGACATTGCCGACAGCTCCGGGGGAGAGATCCTCGGAGTGGTTGGCTGGGTCGACCTCGCCGCCGACGACGTCGCAGACCAGCTCGATCGCGTGCAGCATCCACTACTCGTGGGCATTCGACCGATGATCCAGGACATCCCCGACGACCGATGGGTCCTGCAACCGGCGGTCCTCGAGTCGCTTGACCTGTTGTCGGAACGTGGCCTGGTCCTGGACTTCCTCGGGTACACCCGGCATCTGCCGCACGCACTGACCGCGCTCGAGAAAGTCCCGGACTTGCGGGTGGTGATCGACCATCTCGCGAAACCCGATTACGACCACCTCGACCCGGACTGGGTCGGACCGATTCGCGCGTTGGCGACTCGCCCTGGCACGTACATGAAGATCTCCGGAATGGCCACGGAGGTCGACGGAGTCCGAACTGCGGAGAGGTTTCAGCGCCACATCGACCTTGTTCTGGAGGAGTTCTCGCCCGCCCGGGCGATGCTGGGTACCGACTGGCCGGTGAGCACGTTGGCCATGAAACACGGCGACACCGTCGACCTCCTCGAGGCCGTGAGCTCGAACCTCGCCGCCGTCGAGCGGGCCGACGTGTGGGGCGGAACCTGCTCGCGCGCATATCGACTCGATTCGACAGACGCCCTCTCGCGGAGCTGAGCTCGACCGCCGTAGCCCTGTGCGGGCGGGCCCCGCCCTGGTTCGCCCCACCCCGGGTTCCGGGGCAACGGACCCTCCGGGGGAACCCAATTGTGCTCGCCGACAGCGAGCTTCGTGACATCCGATCATTCGTAGGTTCTGCACACCGCCTTGCAGATCCGCACCATCGTAGGAGTTGTAACAATGGTCCACTCTGTCCGAATGCCCGAACTGGGTGAGAGCGTCACCGAGGGTACGGTCACCAGATGGCTGAAAGCCGAAGGAGACACAGTCGACGTCGACGAGCCGTTGGTCGAGGTCTCGACCGACAAGGTGGACACCGAGATCCCGTCGCCCTTCGCAGGTGTGCTGGTGACGATCATCGCCCCCGAGGACGCGGTCGTCGAGATCGGTGGTGATCTCGCTACTGTCGGTTCCCCTCCACCCACCGGCCAACCGGCGCCGACGGCGTCACCAGATCGCGCGGACTCCCCCGAGCGTGCGCCGGGTGCACCCGGCGTGGCGGAGTCCGCCCAGGGTCGATCGGTTCCCGTGTCAACCGCGCCTGTGGCGGACGTGCCGCGCAAGCAGCTCGGCTACCCCTACGCGACACCACTTGTGCGACGACTGGCCAAGGAAGCCGGGCTCGATCTCGCCGCCGTTCGAGGGACGGGCCCACGGGGCCGCATCCGACGCGACGACGTTCTCGCGGCGACGGAGACGGCTGCGGCAGAAGCACCTGCTGCAGTGGCCTCTCCTCCCGCGGATCGACCCGCCCGCTCGGTGCCTGCGACGCGTCCGACCACGACAGTGGCGGGACGGGTGGAAAAGGCCAGCCGTATCCGGCAGATCACTGCTGCCAAGACGATGGAGTCGCTGCGCACCACGGCGCAGTTGACCCAGGTTCACGAGGCCGATCTGACCAAGCTGGTTGCTCTCCGCACCCGCATCAAGAACTCGTTCCGGGAACGGGAGGGCGTGAACCTCACGTATATGCCGTTCTTCGCGCGTGCGGTCATCGACGCGCTGGCCGTGCACCCGAACGTCCACGCGTCCTACCATGCGGAGACCAAAGAGATCACCTACCACTCGGTGGTCAACCTCGGAATCGCAGTGGACACCGAGCGGGGCCTGCTCTCGCCGGTCGTCCGCAACGCCGGTGACCTGTCCATCGCCGGCCTCGCGCGAGCGATCGCCGACGTGGCGGCCCGAGCCCGCGCAGGCACCCTCGGTCCGGACGAACTGTCCGGTGGCACGTTCACCATCACCAACATCGGTTCCCAGGGAGCGCTTTTCGACACTCCGATTCTGGTGCCACCGCAGGCGGCGATGCTGGGGACGGGCGCAATCGTGAAGCGGCCGCATGTGGTCACCACCGACGGACACGACGCCATCGGTATCCGTTCGATGGCGTACCTGCCGCTGACCTACGACCATCAGCTCGTCGACGGTGCCGATGCGGGACGTTTCATGACCACCGTCAAGAGACGGCTGGAGGACGCGGATTTCGGCCCCCTGGCCTGAAGTTCTCACTCGCGACGACGACCGGCGGTAATTGGGGGACGGAGTCATCGATACGTGCGTCGCCTGTTCGAAAATCATCAGAATGGTGAGAAACGCCTCGTCAGGGGCGCCGTCGCCGAGTTCGGCGACGGCGCCTTGACGAGGCGTTGTCGTTCGGGCTACTACGACGGAGCCGAGACCGGATCGACGCGGATCGCGTGCCAGACTCGCCGATGTCCCGGGTTTCGGGACGCCCTTCGTCTCATTGCCGGCAACAACTCACGCCGTGATCGGCGCAAGTGACGCTGCGTGGTGTGCCGCGACATAGCCGAAAACCAAACCCTGGCCGATCGTTCCACCAGCCCCTGGATAGGTCTTGCCGAACGCATTCGCCGACGTGTTACCCACGGCATACAGTCCCTCAATCGCAGCGCCGTCTTCTCGAAGCACTCGCGCGTTGGCGTCGGTCTGGAGGCCGCCACACGTCCCCAGGTCGCTCAACGTCATCCGCACGGCGTAGAGGGAGCCGGGTTGGAGCGCACGAAGATTGGGATTCGGTCGGTTTGTCGGGTCGCCGTAGTAGTTGTCGTACGCGTTCTCGCCGCGACCGAAGTCGCCATCACGCCCGGCGATGACCTGCGTGTTGAACCGTTCGAACTGTTCCTTGAACGCAGCTTCGGGCAGACCCGCCTTGCGTGCGAGCTCTTCCGGAGTTGCCGCGGTGTAGGCGATTCCATTCTCGTACCAGGAATCGGGCAGTGGCTGGCGTGGGAAGACCTGTCCCGTGAGGGTGTAGCTGTCCCGATACTCTTGATCGAATACCAGCCACATCTCCTCGACAGGGTCGCCTGCTCGGTCCCTCTCCAGCCAGCGCTGACCGAAGGTCATGTAGTCGACGGACTCATTGATGAATCGGCGGCCGGTCTGATCCACGATGAAGCTGCCCGGTAGGGATCGCTCGGCGAGGAGATGCAATGGCTCTGCATCGGGGAGCGGGGACACGGCCGGATACCACCATGCTTGGTCCATGAGTGCAATGGCGGCGCCGGCGTCCTGGCCGACGACGATGGCGTCACCGGTGTTTGTGTCGGCGCCGAGGCTGATGTTCTGACCGAGTCGCTCCGACTGGTACTTCCGCCGAAGTTCCATCTCATGATCGAATCCGCCTGCCGCGAGCACAACTCCGCGTCGGGTGGTCACGGTGTGCTCGGTCCCATCCTGGCTGACCACCGCGCCCGTGACCTTTCCATCCGTGGTGACCAGTCGCACCAGCCGGGTTTCCGTCCACGTCGGGATTCCTGCTTCGAGGACGCCGGTATACATGCCGGCAACGAGCGCTTGGCCGGCGGAGATGTACTCCCTGCCGATCGCCATTCCGCCGATACCCTGTATGAGACGTAATGCTATACGTGGCACCGCTTTCAGCGGCTTCTTCAACATGAGATTCATCCACTTGTAGTCAGCGCCGGTGACCGGCATCGGGATGGGCGCCTTCATGGATCCCGATCGCAGCCGAGCTCGCTCCTTGCCCAGCCGGCGAGCGTTGTACGGCTTGCACTCACAGGTTCGACCTTCATCCCTGCCCCCGGGTTCGGTCGGATGATAGTCCGAGTAGCCCTTGGCCCAGACGAACTTCATCGGCGTTGTGCGCAAGAGCATCTCGACCGTCGCAATGCCGTTGCGGAGGAATGCGTCGCTGAGCTCGGGGGGCGCGTCGTCCCCGACAACTGCACGGAGGTAGCGTCTCGCGCGCGTGAGGGCATCGCTGTCGGAGGCCTCGTCCAACGCTGGATTACCAGGAATCCAGAACGCTCCTCCTGACAGAGCCGTGGAACCGCCGACGTACTCGGACTTCTCGATGATCAGTGCGGACAGGCCCTGCTCGTGGGCCGCGAGGGCACTGGCCATCCCAGTACCGCTTCCGACGACCAGCAGGTCGACAGTGCAATCCCTCGCGGTCGTCTTTGGAGGTAGTTTGTTCAGAGCCATTGTGGGTCACTTTCACGTGTAGTGTGGTCGCATGCGGGTTCGGGCGCCATGCGTGGGCAATGATTCGCCGAAACCGTTCATCGCATTTTCGCGGATGCCTTGTGGCGGTAGGTGAACTGAGGCCCGGGGCCGGCGGTCTCCGCGTTCGCCGAACCCGACCGGAAGCAGTCGTCAGATCATGATCCGCATCGGCCCTTGGGGGTCGCCGCCCATCTCTGTCAGCGTGGAGGCGTGGAAGATCGATCCCGGAACGTGGATGGCGTGCGCCAGTCCGGCATGTGCGTCACGCCAAAAGCGCTGAAGCGGCAGCGACAGTTGTAGGGAGTTGCCGCCTGCCCGCGCGAAAATCTCGTCGACAGCCCGCACCGCGCGCCACGCGGCCGCGGTCTGCGTTCGGCGCCCGACGGCGCGCTGCTCGAAGGTCGCTTCCTTGCCCTCGTTGGTGAGGTCCCAGAACCGATCGACGTTCTCGAGCATCGCGGCGCGCGAGGCCGCGATCTCGGCAGCTGCGGCCCCGATGTTGGACAGGACATAGGGGTCGTCCTTGATCGGGACGCCGGACACGGCGACCCGATCACGTTGGGCATTCAGATAGCAAGCCAACGTGCCCTCGGCGATTCCGATCAGGGAAGAGGTGATACCCAACGGGAAAATACAGGAGAAGGGAAAGCGGTACAGGGGTTCCTCACGCCCCTTCTCCTTCCAGGCGTTCCCTTCCAGCAGGCTGTTGGACTCGATCGTGCGGTGCGAGGGTACGAACGCATCGGTGATGCTGAAGTCTTTTGAACCGGTTCCGCGGAGCCCCACGACATTCCAGCTGTCGTGGTCGACGGTGTAGTCGCTCTTGGGTACCAATACATAGATCGAGCGTGGTGGCGTGATCGGGTTCCCGTCGTCGTCACCAACCATCGCGGCCGTCATGACCCAATCGCAGTGATCGTTTCCGGTCGAGAAGAGCCAGCGACCTGTGAGTCGGTACCCGCCTTCGACAGGACGAGCAACTCCCATGGGCGCGTAGGGCGAGGCCATCCAGACATCAGGGTTCTGCCCCCAGACATCCTTTTGTGCGTCGTCGTCGAAGAAGGCGAGTGCCCACGGATGGACACCCACGATACCGCTGACCCAACCGGTTGAACCGTCGACGGCTCCGATTCCCATTACGGTCTCGGCGAATTCGCGCGGAGTCGACTCCAGTCCGCCGAACTCCTTCGGCTGAAGCATGCGGATCACGCCGGCCTCGCGTATGCGCTTCGCGTTGGTATCGGTCAGCCGGGTGATTCGTTCCCCCTCCACGGCCTGCTCACGGATCTCGTCCGCGAACTGGAGCACGTTACTCAACGGGTCTGTCATGATGATGTCCACTTTCTGTTGCGATCTCGAGTTGGATTCAGTGCGCGAAGTGAATCGCGGATTGACGGCGATTCATGTCAGGGTCGGTCGCGAGTCAGGAATTCCGTGACAACCCTCAGCCAGCTGTTCCTCGCCTCGATCATCGCCCAGTGTCCGCAACCGGGGAGAACGTGAAGCTCGCAGTTCGGGATGTCCGAGAGGGCAATGAGTGACATGTCGAGTGGGCTCACCCGGTCTTCGCGACCCCAGGTCGCCAAGACCGGTGATGTGATGCGGCCGAGTTGTGCCCAATACGGAGTCATCTGTGAGCTCTTGGCCGCGTTCATCATCTGCGCCATCGCCTCACTGCTGTACATACGGCGAGCGATGTCAAGTGTGGTGGGATCGGTGGCCAGTTGCCAACGCTCCTCGATGAGCTCATCGGTGATCAATCCGGGGTCGTGAACCATGGCGTCGAGCCAACGGACGAGCGATTCACGGCTGGGATTGTCGGTGAACTGCATCAAGAGGCGAATTCCCTCACTTGGCGCTGGAGTCAGAAGACTCCGGCCGATCCCACCGATGGTCACGATGCGGTCGATGCGTTCTGGTGCTGCAATCGCGGATTGCAGCGCAATCGCACCACCGAGCGAATTGCCGATGACATCGACTTTGTCCAGCGCCAACCCATCGAGGAACTGGGTCACCGAAGACGCCGCCATGGCCATCGGGTGCCCGGGTCCCGGATCGCTCACCCCGAAGCCGGGGAACTCGAGAATCAGGCAGCGGAATCTGGACGCGAGGCTGTCGACAACTCCACGATAGTTCCGCCACCCGGTGACGCCCGGTCCGGAACCGTGAAGGAGCAGTAGCGGTGGGCCGTCGCCGATGTCGTAGTAGCGCAGCACCCCTGCCTCTGTCGGCAAGTCGATCAGGTCACGCGTGGCACCTTTGGTAGCTGTCATGGATATGGAGGTTCCCAGTGCGCACGGGCCAGTGCGACACCTGCTCCCGACCAATGGGAACGATCGACGTTTCCACCCAGTGGGAGTAGTAGTTGGCAGCCGCTCGGCCCGCGCGTTTGATGGTGCGAGCGAAATCATGGAACGGAGGGGCTGTGGGTGCCCTCGTTTGCAGACCGACCATCGAGGGCGGCGGCCGGACCCCATGTACGCCAGGATCATCCATGAGAGCTTGAGTTCCACACGTGCCCAGAGACACTCGGACATTTACCCGGCGACTAGGCCAGTGTGGACCGGGTAGGGATGCGTCGTTCGCCGGCTCCGACGGCATATCGGTGGGCCGTTCCGGCTCGCGGCCGGCCGCTTCGGTCGGCGCCCGGAACGGGCCATCCCTGCCGCGTCTGCCAGAAGGGAAGATCAATGATGCCTGACACTGTGGATTCGAGTCCCTCATCGGCCGAGGCTCGGGCGTCGTATGACGACTGTGGCCAGGACGAAGGTCCGGCGGTCGAGTCGGTTCCCGCGGACTCACCATCGCGGGGTATAGCGCTCAGGGTCTCCAAGGTCATCGAGGAGACGGACGATGCGCGGTCATTCGTACTCGACGTTCCCGTGGAGCAGCGGTCGAACTTCGCCTATGCGCCCGGGCAGTTCTTGACTGTGCACATTCCGACGGAGGGCGACGGCGGCATCGCACGATGCTACTCGTTGGCGAGCTCGCCCCACACGGACAGCGAGCTGAAGTTCACGGTGAAGCGTGCCGTGGCGGGATACGGTTCGAACTGGATGTGCGACACGATCAGGGGCGGTGAGACGCTTCACGTGCTTCCGCCTGCCGGGCGGTTTGTACCCGCCGACCTCGACCGGGACATGCTTCTGTTCGCTGCGGGGAGCGGCATCACCCCCATCATCTCGATCGTCAAGTCGGCCCTGGTCGAGGGGACAGGCAAGATCGTGGTGGTCTATGCCAACCGATCGAGTCGATCGGTGATCTTTGCCAGGGAACTGCAGTTTCTCGCGGAGGATCATCCTGATCGGCTCGTGGTTGTCCATCTTCTTGCTGAGCTGCAGGGGCGATTCGATGTGAGGCAGATGGCCTCGCTGGTCGAGCCGTACTCCGGATTCGAGGCTTACCTCTGCGGCCCGCAACCTTTCATGGCAATCGTCAAAGACGCGTTGAAAGCGCGGGGCTTTGCTCCCGAGAAGGTTCATTCCGAGGAATTCCTCTCTCTCACAGGAAATCCCTTCGCCCCAGCGGAAGTCGCGGTGGGCGAGTCGGCGAACAGCTCGAGGACCAGTCAACTCGTGGTCGCCCTCGATGGTGAGGAGCATGAACTCCAGTGGCCTCGCAATCGGACGCTTGTCGAGGTCATGCTCGACAAGGGGCTGGATGTACCCTACTCCTGCGGCGAGGGCGAATGTGGCTCGTGTGCATGCTCATTGGTCGCCGGCGATGTCGAGATGGACAAAGCGGCGGCGCTGGACGAGGAAGACGTCGCAAGCGGCTACATACTGGGATGTCGGGCACGGCCGGTCACCGACACCGTCCGAATCGAGTTCTGACGCGTTGACCGGCCGTGACGAAGATCGCACGATTCCGCCTCGTGGGATTCATCCTGTGCGCCGAGAACGGTGCTGGCTAGGTTTCGCTTATGACAACGACAGAAGCTGGGGCGATCGCCGTCGCTGCGGACCGACTCGCGTCGGCTTCCCGTTCCCGGAAGCCGTGTGCGCCCATCCGTGACCTGATCGGAAGTGTGGATATCGCTGCGGCATACCGAGTTCAATCGGCCAACCTCGGATCGGCGATGGCTGCCGGCAGGCGAGTCGTTGGACGCAAGATCGGCCTGACATCTCGTGCGGTTCAGTCCCAGCTCGGGGTGGACCAGCCCGATTTCGGTTTCCTGCTGGATGACATGGATTGCACAGACGAGACTGAGATACCCTGGGGCCGTTTACTCCAGCCACGCATCGAAGCGGAAGTCGCATTCACTCTGGCACGTGATGTCAGGGAACCCCTCACTGCTCACGACGCCCCGAGCTATGTCGCCGACGTGATCGCCGCGTTCGAGATCGTCGATAGCAGGGTGGCCGATTGGGACATCGAGATCACGGACACGGTCGCAGACAACGCATCGTCGGGCTTGTACGTTCTCGGATCGCGCCTCGGAGCTGGTGCGGAACTCCCGGATCTCGAGACTGTCGAGATGATGTTGACGGAGGACGGGGTGGAGGTCTCGAGGGGGACGGGAGCCGATTGTCTCGGCAGCCCGTGGAACGCGTTGGCATGGTTGGCAAACACCGCGCGCTCCTACGGTTCGCCGTTGCTCGAAGGTGATCTGATTCTCTCCGGATCACTGGGCCCGCTCGCCCCGGTCAGGCCGGGCGCGGCCTACGTCGCAACGATCTCTGGTGTGGGGTCTGTGTCCGCAGTCTTCAGTGAATGACGCCCCTGTATGGAAAGCAGAAATATGCGAAAAACAAAAGCTGCGATCATCGGATCCGGCAACATCGGGACTGATCTGCTCATCAAGATCAAACGGATCGCGGAGAATATCGAGATCGCTGTCCTCGTCGGTATCGATCCCGCCTCGGATGGGCTGGCACGAGCTCGCCGGTTGGGTATCGATACCGTCGACACCGGAGTGCAGGGACTGATCAAGCATCCGGAATTCGACGAGATCGAGATAATCTTCGATTCCACCTCGGCGAAGGCGCATGTCGAGAATGAAAAGGCGCTGCGCCCACACGGAAAGCGCCTCATCGATCTCACGCCGGCCGCTATCGGTCCCTATGTGGTCCCGGCAGTGAACCTCGATGAGCACCTCGGCGAGCCCGACGTGAACATGGTGACATGTGGTGGTCAGGCAACGATTCCGATCGTCGCGGCGATCTCGGCGATCACTCCCGTTCATTACGCCGAAATCGTTGCCTCGATCGCGTCCAAATCGGCCGGCCCGGGAACTCGAGCAAACATTGACGAGTTCACCGAGACGACCTCGCAGGCCATCGTGCAGGTCGGCGGGGCCGCTCATGGCAAGGCGATCATCATCCTGAATCCCGCCGATCCGCCACTGATCATGCGGGACACGGTACTCGCACTCGTCACCAGCCCAGATCGGGAAGTTATCCGGGCGTCGGTGGCCGACATGGTCGACAAGGTGTCCGGCTATGTTCCGGGCTACCGACTCAAGCAGGAAGTGCAGTTCACCGAACTCGGTGCCGGTGAATCGTTCAGGACCTTGACCGGAGGGGCCGACGTGGGCTCCGACTTGTGGAAGGTCTCGGTGTTTCTCGAGGTGGAGGGTGCCGCGCACTATCTTCCCGCATACGCGGGCAATCTCGACATCATGACGTCGGCGGCGCTTCAGGTGGCCGAGAGGGTCGCGGAATCCATGTTTGCCACATCGGATGTGGAGGTGGCGCGATGAGGGAGAGCAGCCGTTCGTTCGCCGCTGATGGGGCGCCGCTGTACATCCAGGACGTCACGCTCCGGGATGGGATGCATGCCACCCGGCATCGGATATCACCTGAAAGCGTTGCCCGAATCGCGGGTGCGCTCGACGCAGCCGGCGTCGACGCCATCGAGGTCACCCATGGTGACGGCTTGGCCGGACACAGCCTGACATACGGTCCCGGGAGCAATACCGATTGGGAGTGGATCGAGGCTGCGGCATCGGCTGTACACCGGGCGAAGCTCACAACCCTGCTTCTGCCAGGTGTGGGTACGGTGGCCGAGTTGGAGTACGCCCACAAGTTGGGCGTCACCTCGGTGCGCGTTGCGACGCATTGCACCGAAGCCGACGTCTCAGCCCAGCACATCGACAAGGCTCGCGATCTCGGCATGGACGTCTCCGGCTTCTTGATGATGTCGCATCTCGCGGAACCGGAACAGCTCGCCGCGCAGGCGAAGCTGATGGAGTCATACGGAGCACATTGCGTGTACGTGACTGATTCTGGTGGCCGATTGACAATGGACGGCGTGCGTGAGCGGGTGCGGGCATACCGCGAGGTGCTCGACGCCGATACCCAGATCGGCATTCATGCTCACCAGAATCTGTCGCTGTCTGTCGCCAATTCGGTGGTCGCAGTCGAAGAGGGGGTCACGCGCGTCGATGCATCTCTGGCCGGGCACGGGGCCGGTGCCGGCAACTGTCCCATCGAACCCTTCATTGCCGTGGCCGACATCGAGGGCTGGAAACACGGATGCGATCTGTTCGGTTTGCAGGACGCGGCCGACGACATCGTGCGGCCCCTGCAGGATCGGCCTGTGCAGGTTGACCGCGAGACTCTGACACTCGGTTACGCAGGGGTGTACTCGAGCTTCCTTCGGCACGCCGAAGCGGCGGCACAGCAGTACGGGCTCGACACACGATCAATACTGCTCGCTGTCGGGGAACGAGGACTGGTCGGTGGTCAGGAGGATCTCATCGTTGACATCGCGTTGAACCTTCTCGCAGCGCGAGATGATTGAGCTCGTCTATCTGCTTGCTCGGCCTCATGCGAAGGTGACTTGCGCTTATATGCCTTGTGCCACTAGCGATCCGGGCATGCTGTCACGGTCTGAGCGCGGTGCGTCAGGCCACTGTTCTGCACACTATGGGAGTTGGTTGTGAATTCATCAAACGCCGGATCAGGGGTGGCGCTCGTGACGGGTGGCAGCGGTGGCCTCGGTGCCGCGATCTGTCACAGGCTGGCGACGGCAGGTATGCACATTGCATTCACCTACCACCGACGTAGCGAAGTCGCCAAGAGGCAGTCCGAAGAGCTCTCGAAACTCGGTGTTTCGGTCCGATTCGACTCGGTGGCATTAGCTGACCCTGACGAAACCGCTTCATACGTGGATGATGTGGCGAGCGAGTTCGGTGGCATCCACACCGTGGTCCACGCTGCAGGTCCACACGTCCCTATGGTCCACCTGTCCAAGGCCGGGCCCGCCCGGTTCGGCGAAGCCGTGGATGCCGAGGTGAAGACGTTCTTCAACCTGATGTCCGCGGCCCTGCCGGCACTGCGGCGATCCGGTGGGTCCGTGGTGGCTGTCACCACTGCCGCCACCTCGCGGTTCCCGGTTCGGGACGGTATGTCGGCCGGCCCCAAAGCTGCTGTTGAGTCACTGATTCGGGCTCTGGCCGCAGAAGAAGGTCGCTACGGCATCCGCTTCAATAGCGTCGGCCCCGGAATGCTGACCGATGGCATGGCGGAGCGGCTGATTTCCTCGGGTGAGCTCGACGAGCGTGCGCTCGAGGTCGCAAAGCAGAACATTCCGTTGCGACGGTTCGGCCGCGCGTGTGACGTGGCGGAGGCCGTGGCCTTTCTTGCCTCTGATCGTGCGGGCTTCATCAGTGGACAGAAGTTGGACGTCGACGGGGGCTACGGCGTGTGAGTGCGGGACTACCGGGCCTCGTCGCCTGGAGTTCCCGGACGAGCCGGGTGGGCCGGGATTCCCGACTGGCGGGAGTGTGAGTCGTGTCAGTCCGGTCAGGTTGGCAGAGTACCTCGGTACGTACGTCACAACTGATTCAACAGGAGCTTACAATGCATATCACCGTAGATCGTGACCGGTGTATCGCAGCGGGAAGCTGCGCTGCCGTAGCGCCCGCCATATTCGACCAGGGCGACGAGGACGGGGTTGTCGTTGTCTTGCAACGCGAACCTGCTGCCGAAGAGCACGATGCGGTGAGGTTGGCGGCAAGCATGTGTCCGTCCGCGGTCATCACAGTCGAGGAGTAGGTCGCGTGCCTCGACGGGCAGAACTCAGCTCGGAGGAGTGAAGTGAAGTCGGTTGTCATTGTTGGAGCATCGGCGGCTGGGCTGAGCACTGCGGAAGCGCTTCGGCGCGAGGGATTTACCGGCAGAATCGCCCTGGTCGACTCTGACGACCACATGCCGTATGACCGCCCACCACTGTCGAAGCAGTACCTTCTCGGTGCCTGGCCGGCGGAGAAGCTGGCGCTGAGGTCGGAGTCGGCGATCGGCGCCCTCGAGGCCGATTTGTATCTCGGACGGACGGCACGTTCGTTACGGCTCGATTCCCGCACGGTCGTGCTCGATGACGGTGTCGAATTGCCATTCGACGATCTGGTGATCGCGACCGGCGTCCGTCCGTACCTTCCGGAAAACATTGCGGCAAAGCGTGTTCACACGCTACGGACACTCGATGACGCGTCCCGTCTGCGTACCGCTCTGTCGAGTGCGTCACGAGTCGCGATCGTCGGTGCCGGTTTCGTCGGGTGCGAGGTGGCGGCGACCTGCGTGTCCCAAGGTTTGGACGTCGAACTCATCGACAGGAGCGAGGCGCCGCTCGTCGGGGCGATCGGAACTTCCCTGGCACATATGATCACCGAGTTGCATCGATCGCACGGTGTCTGCCTGCATAGCGGGGTCGGAGTGCTCGGCATCGACGATGTGCACGGGGGGCCGTCCGAATTGGCGTTGACGGACGGTTCGTCGGTGGAGGCTGACGTCGTCATAGTGGGTGTGGGTTCGGTACCGAACACGGAATGGCTGTTCGGGACCGGGATCGGCCTTGGCAATGGGATTGAGTGCGACGCCTATTCGCAGGCCGCCCCGAGAGTTTGGGGAGTGGGCGACGTTGCATCCTGGGTGAGTGCGCGGCTGGCGCGACGGGTTCGCGTCGAACATCGCCTCCACGCCGTGGAACATGCCCAGCATGTTGCTCGATCGATTGCGCACTCGCGGAGCACGCCATTCGACCCGCTCCCGTACTTCTGGTCCGATCAATACGATCTACGGTTACAGTCTTTCGGCCACCGGGCACCCGCCGCGGATCTGGAAGTCGTTGCCGGCTCACTCGATGCGCGGAAGTTCGTCGCGAGGTATGTCTCCGAGGGCGTGATCGTGGGCGTGATAGGCGCGAACATGCCCAAAGAGACTCGATTGGCGTCACGCGAGATCGGCAGTCCCGCAGAACTGGTCACGTCCAGCGTGTAGGGCTGTGCACAGACGCAAACGATCTGTCCCCGTCCCGTTGTCTGGGAATTGGACTCGATCGTCGATCCGGCCTCCACCACTGTTGCCGCTATGAGTATGAACCACCCCACAGTCCGTCCGATCTTGATCAGCGATGTCGATGGTGAGAGCGCTGACTCGGACATCATCGTTGTCGGATTGGGTTGTGCAGGAGCAGCTGCCGCTTTGGGTGCGACCGAGCAGGGATCGTCGGTGACGGTAATCGAGTGGGCGGGGCCCGGTGGCTCGTCCGCTTTGTCGGGTGGTGAGTTGTACCTCGGCGGAGGAACCGCCCTGCAGAAGGCTTGTGGATTCGACGATGACCCCGGCAGTATGGAGGAGTACCTGTGTGCGGCTCTGGGCCCGGACCCGGACCGCGAAAAGATCCACGCATACTGCCACGGCAGCATTGAGCATTTCGATTGGCTTGTTTCTCAAGGTGTCCCGTTCAAGGAGACACTCTGGAGTTCGCCCACGTGGGTGCCGCCGACCGACGACGGATTGATGTGGCTGGGTGAGAACAGCTGGCCATACGACCGGATCGCCACGCCGGCACCCCGGGGCCATAGGGTGCAGTCCGAGGGGTTCGGCGGGAAGGTACTCATGGAGTGCCTGACCTCCGCTGTCGAAGATGCCGGCGTCGAGATCCACGAGTACACGCGAGCAACGAGACTGATCGTCGGCGAGGACGGTGCCGTCAAGGGCGTCCTGGCTCGTCGGTACGGAGAGGATCTGGCCTTTCTCGCACGTAAGGCGGTGATCGTCACTGCTGGTGGATTCATCGACAACCGCGAGATGGTGGATCTGGGGCTCCCCTGAAAAAGTGGACACGGTTAGCTTGATTGCTGACTTGTCAGTGACGTGATCTCGAAGTCGATAGGCGAGATCATCCCCAGCGAACTGTGCCTCCTGTCATGATTGTAGAATCTGATGTAATTGTCAAGTCCTGCAGTAAGATTCGCGTACGTAGTGAACGCGTGTCGCTTGTAGTACTCGTGCTTGACGGTCGACCACAGCGACTCGGCGCCGGCGTTGTCCCAGCAGATCCCTGTCGCGCCCATCGAGCGCCGCAAGCCATGCTTACCGCATGCGGCGGCCATGTCGTGGCTGGTGTACTGACTGCCCCTGTCGCTGTGCAGGATGGTGCCGGCCACCGACCCGCCACGGGTGAACACCGCAGCGTCCACGGCCGCCTCGACCAGCTCGGTACGCATGTGATCGGCCAACGACCAGCCCAGCACCCGACGCGAGTGCTCGTCACGGATCGCACACAGATACGCGTCGCCTTCACCGCAGGTCAGGTAGGTGATGTCGGAAGTCCAGATCAGGTCGATGCCGCCCTGGTCGAACACCCGCCCGACCCGGTCGGGCGGGAACGCCGCCGTCGGATCGACCTCGGTGGTCTTGACCTTGAACGTGCGTGGGCTGATGCCCTCGATACCCATCTCGGCCATGATCTTGGCGACGGTGTTCTCCGAGACCGCGACACCCTCGGCATGCAGATCGGCCGTAATCCTCGGTGAACCGTAGGTACGCGCCGAAGCCTGCCAATGGGCGAGGATCTTCACCTCCAGATCCCGGCGGCGCTGCTGGCGCGGTGTCAACTCCGCACGCCGCTGCCGATCCACCCACGCGTAGAATCCGGACCGTGAAACACCCAGCAGTTCCGTGAGTTTCGTGATGTCGTGGTCGGCGCACTCCGCAGCAATGAGCTCGAATTTGCTCACCGATGTTGCTGCGCCGCAAAGTACGCCGATACTTTTTTCAGGAACGCCAGATCACGATCCTTCTCGGCCAGCTCCGCGCGTAACCGAGTCAACTCCGCGCGCTCACCAGCCGACAAGTCCCGATCCGGTGGGGCGTTGCGCACCTCGTCGGCGACACCATCGCGCATCCGCTCAGCGCGCACCCATCTGCCCAACAAGTTCTCATGCACGTTGAGTTCACGCGCAACCTCGGTGACCGGCCGGCCCCCATCGATCACCCGACGAGCAGCCTCCGCCTTGAACTCAGGCGTAAACGACCGACGCGTCCTGGACATGTAGACATCCTCCCAGCAGGACCCTTCGCCCCGCTATCTCAGGTGTCCACTCAAACTGGGGAGGTTCAATCGGCACAGTCCGCAGTTGGTCGGCCTTGGGACGTGCTCTGGCGGAAACGACAACGGAACCGGGATTCAGATGGCTCAAGCCGTCGGTGCCGCGGTACGGCACATGTCTGCGGGGCAGGTCGGGATCGCGGCCGTGCCGGGGCTCATGGTGCGTGGGATGGTCGTGAACTCCCACGGGCAGCGCTTCATCAACGAAGACGTCTACCCAGGCCTCCTCGGCCAAGCCGCGCTCTTCAAGCACGACCTCAAGGTTTGGGTGATCGTTGATGAGCAAGCTTTCGAAGAGGTCCCGGAGGTAGAGCGGTGGGGCACTCAACCAACTCATATGGCTGAAACGCTCACCGAGCTGGAAATGTTGACGGGCATGCCACCCGGCTCACTCGAGAGCACCGTGACGCAGTACAACTCCCACGCGGAGAACGGGGAGGATCCGTACTTTCACAAGAGCCCCACGTGGCTTCGCCCGCTGCAACCGCCGTTCGCCGCCATTGATGTCCAGAAGGGTTTCGTCCCGCCCGAGGGTGGTGATCCGGGGAGCTCTGCTGCGGTGTTCTCACTCGGTGGGTTGGAGGTCGACATCGATGGTCGCGTGATCGACCACGATGGCCGGCCGATCCCGGGGCTTTTCGCGGCGGGCAGGAGCACCTCAGGGCTCCATTCATGGGGTTACGTCAGCGGCACTTCTCTTGGCGACGGAACCTTTTTCGGGCGTCGAGCCGGCCGGGTTGCGGCAACCACCTCTGATCGATAACCCGATCTCTGCCAACTCTTTCCAACGTCGCGGTCACCGAACCGGCCATGGGGTCAACCGGACAGTCGGGCGATCGCAGAGAACTGTTCGCCGGTGGAACTGTTCGGTGCTGTGGTCACGGCCAGGCAGGTGTAGGTCGCTGAACCCACGGCCGCGCTCGAGCACCGCTGCCGCTATGTAGCGCCGTCTCTTCTGGACGCACTCGGCTCTGGATCTTGTTGTGACTCAACAGTGGACGACCGAGTAGGGCCGGGCTGCTCGCCGCTGAGTACGGCGGCGAGCTCGGCGAGGCGTTCCGGCGAGCTGGCACGGCGGAGGCCACGAGAGTCGTTGATCGGAGTGTCGGCGGTTTCGCGGATCGACCGCTCGATCTCGACAGCGAACTCTTTGGCCAAGTCGAGTTCGGTCTGATAGTGCCGGACGGACCATCGCAGGGCGAGCTGGCTGAAGGACCACGCTGGTTCATCGTTGTCGAGCCGAGCCGCGAGCTTGGCGGACGCGAGCTTGCCCTCGATGTAGTCGATGTGCTCCTGCCAGATGGCGCGGACGCGGTCTGGCTCGGTCATGCCGGCCATCCACACCTGGAGCATCGAACCGTGTTTCATCACGTAAGGCTCGACATTGCTGTGCGCGAGCCAGAGTCTGATCGCCTCCGCGCCGGCTGGTGTCAGCGAGTAGGTGCGCTTGCTTCGCTGCTTGTGAACGGCCACCTCTTTGGACTCCACGTAACCGTAGCGCTCGAGGTTCTTCAGCTCGAGATATACCTGACTGGTCGAGGGACTCCAATAGAAGAAGCTGACCGCCCAGTCAGCCAGTCTCTTGATGTCTGTCCCGGTCATCTCGTCGGAGAAGGTCAACAGAGCCAGTACGGTCCAGCTGGTGGCGGGGAGCTCCTCGGGTTTCCTGAACTCGGGACGTGCCATCTGGCGATGTTATCAATCCGTCGACCAGCACTGTCGGCGGCACGTCAGCCGCTGCATGCCGCAGGCCTGCCGCACGACGGCAGCGGCGGCATTGAGATCGCACGGATCACCGCATGTCGATCGGTCGAACGCCCGCTGGTTCCCGCTCACCGGGAGCAAGCAGCGCAAGTGAACTCGTCAGTCGATACGTTGCTGTTGAGCGCTCCCGAGTGCACGAGCTCCCCAGGGGGACACACCACGGCACAGGCCGGCCGAGGCGAACGGTGATCGGGATCTTGTCGTGCATCACCTTCGTCGAATGGTGGGAGTTTCTGAGGTGTTGTCAGTCGGCGGTCAAATAGGACAGCAGAGCCCTGCCCTGACCGCGTCGCGCCAACGGTGGGTGGTGGCCGTCCTTTCGCTGGGCGGCCTCCTCGCGTCGGTGATGCAGACCCTGATCGTCCCGATCATCGCTGAACTTCCGAATTATCTGGGTACCACGAGAGACAACAGCTCGTGGGTCGTCACGGCCACCCTGGTCGCGGCGGCGGTGGCCATGCCGATTGCCGGCCGCCTGGCAGACCTGTTCGGCAAACGGGCCGTGATGCTCGGTTGTATCTGCGGGATGATCGCGGGCTCTGTGTTGTGCGCGCTCACCGACGACCTCTTGGCGATGGTCATCGGACGGGGTTTCCAGGGCGTCGCCATGGGGCTGATCCCGTGCGGGATCAGCCTGATGCGGGATTGCCTGGACGTGCGCCGCCTATCGAGATCCGTCGCGCTGCTGTCGGCAACGATGGGTGTGGGTGGTGCAGTAGGTCTGCCGGTATCCGCATGGATCGCACAGAACTTCGACTGGCATGCGCTGTTCTGGTGCTCGGCGGCTCTCGCGACCGTCGTGCTCGCGTTGATGGTGAAGGTCGTCCCTGAATCGGGCGTGAGAGCATCCGGGGGTTTCGATATCTGTGGCGCCGTAGGCCTCAGCGTTGCGCTGATCTGCATTCTGCTGACGGTTACCAAGGGTGCTGTGTGGGGTTGGACCAGTCCCATGACGGTGTTTCTCGGCGTGACCGGCGGGATCGTCCTGGGGCTGTGGATCTGGTTGGAGCTCAGGCTTGCAAGTCCTTTGGTAGATCTACGAACGTCGTCGCAGCCGGTCATTCTGTTGACCAACTGCGCCTCGTTCTTGATCGGATGCGCCATGATGTTCAGCACGTTGGCAACGCCGCAGCTGCTCCAAGTGCCCGACATGCCCGGGATTGTTGACGGACTGGGGCAGGACTTGTTTGCGACCGGGTTGATCATGGCTCCCGCCGGACTCGCGATGATGGCGTTCGCGCCGATCTCCGGGCGTCTCATCGTGGTCGTCGGACCTCGGTCCACTCTGATGGTCGGTGCGGTGATGATCATGGGTGGCTATGTGGGACTAACGATTTTCCTGACGGAGGTATGGCAGGTGGCGATCGCGTTGATCGTCGTCAGTTCAGGGATCGGTATGTCATACGCCGCGATGCCCTCCCTCATCATGGCCGTCGCGCCCGGGGACCAGACCGCAGCGGCCAATAGTCTGAATGCCCTCATGCGTTCGGCAGGAACCTCGACAGCGTCGGCGATACTGACCACGTTGCTGGCGACGTCAGCGATCGACATCGGGGCCGGGGCCACGGTTCCCGGCGAGTCGAGCTTCAGGACCGCCTTCTGGGTTGCCGCGGGCATTGCCGCGGCGGCAACGGCGATCACAAGTGCCATCCCGTATCGGCACGCTGAGGCGCGACTTAGATGATCCCTCGATCAGTGGCGCGCTGCGACCGTAGATCGGTCTGTGTGCCACTTCACAGAAGGGCTGTCTGGTGATACACTTCCTATTTGGAAGACTCCAGCGAAGTGCGAGGACGTCCGCCGCCGGTCCGCCGGACGCGGCTGTCCCGAGATCGCCGGTCGCGGAACGGCCGGCACCGTTGCGTCGAGCGATACCACACGATTGTGCCTCCCGGATCTTTTCGGAGCCGCAATGATCCGCGTTTCTCGGCCGGCGCCGCAGCCGTGGGTTTCGGTCCGGAATGGAGACCAGATTCGGGAGCCAGTCGCCGACGTTCGGTCCCCGATTCGCCACCGCTGAATGTCCGATAAACACTCATAGATTGGAGATGCCAAGGTGATCGAGTTCGATGCTGACGGTCTGATCGCGCACGTCAACGGTGATGCGGAGTTCCGCTGGAAATCCCAGTACTGGGAGCAAGGGACTCTTCGTCTCGAGATCGGCGACAGGGCGTACGACGTGGTCATCACCCAGGGCATCGTTCGATCGTTCACCGCGGCAGGTGACGGTCCGGCCGACGTGGTCCTGAGCGGTACCGAGGAGAGCTGGGAGAAGACGTTGTCCGCCGTCCCGCCGCCGTATCATGTCAACGTCTTGTCCTTCAGTTCCGGTGTGGTCGTGAAGGGGGAGGTCGTCGACACAGTCGGTCCGTTCGCGCCGGCCATCCTCCGCTTCGGGCAGCTGTTGAGGGAGCTGCACAGTGGTCCGCCGGTGTCCGAGCCTGTTGATTCCGGCGACCCGTGGCCGGAGACGGATAACGCTGTCGGGCGCTACGTTCGGGTGAAGGTCCACGGAGTCACCTATCGCGTCTACTATGAAGAAGCAGGCCACGGCAGTATTCCCCTGCTGTTACAGGCCACTGCGGGCACAGACTCTCGTCAATGGCGCAACGTGCTGGCCAACCCCGAACTGCAGAAGCGATTCCGCATGATCGCTTTCGACCTTCCGTACCATGGGAAGTCGCTCCCCCCGGCCGACGGGTTTCCGTGGTGGGAAAGCGAATACGCCGTTTCCAAAGAAGACCTGATGGATCGGGTCGTTGCCATCAGTGACGCGATCGGGCTGGACCGTCCGATTTTCATGGGATGTTCGGTCGGTGGCCAACTGGCGACCGACCTCGCTGCCCACCATGGCTCGAAGTTCCGGGCGCTGGTGTCGATCAACGGCTGGTACGAGTCGTCCGCCCTGACGTCGATCAGGAACTACCTCTTCCATCATCCGCGGATCTGGCCCGAATACTTCGGTGCGTTCGTGATGGCGGCAACCTCGCCTGTTGCACCTGAGGTGTTGCGGCGGGAGACGTACTGGATCTACTCCTCGGGTGGGCCGGGGGTCTACCGCGGCGACAACGACTACATGAGTCTCGGCCATGATCTGCGCGAGGATGGTCATCTCATCGATACGACGGTGTCGCCACTGTGGGTGCTTGCCGGCGAATACGACCCCACCGCGCGCGAAGGTGTCCAGGGAGGTGCACGGGCCATTGCCGACAACATCGACGGGGCACATTATCGAGTGCTCGAGGGGCTCGGGCATTTCATGATGTCCGATGATCCGGTGGGTTTCTGCGCGCAGATCACTCCGATCTTGGATGAAGTGGTCGCCGATCTCTCTGCACGCCAGACTGCGGGATTGGCGGGTTCGTGAACTTCTACTCGGGAATGTGAATCGCGTCGTTCCCGTAACGGCCGGGTGTCAACCCGAACTCGGGATATCGATATCCGTTGGTGAAAGGACTTGCCGTGTCGTATTCAGGTGAGGTGGCAGTCGTCGGTGTCGGCGTGAGCCGTCAAGGGCGACACCCTGGGCGTAGCGGAAACGACCTTGCGGCCGATGCCTTCGAGGACGCGTTGGCGGATGCCGGGATCGACAAGGGTCGTGTCGACGGATTGGTTACCTGCCAGTCGCTCATCGGCTACCCCGGTGACGGCATAGACACGACCTTGGGGCAGATCCTGGGCATCAATCCCGCCTACAGTGCCACTCTCGACTACGGAACGTGCAACTTCTCGATTCACCTGGCCGCCATGGCAATCTCGGCCGGACTCGCGTCGACGGTTGCACTCACCTACGGAACAGTTCAAGGCACCATGACCGGGGACTCGGGATTCGCCGGTCGACTTCAACCCGATTCGGTGTTCGGCGCGATCGACGGAATCGGGTTCATGTCCGCGTTGATGTTCCAACGCCATCGCGAACGGTTCGGCGTCACCGAAGAGCAACTCGGTGCGGTGACTGTGGCGCAACGAAAGTGGGCGTCACTGAATCCGCTCGCGCTGCGGCGCGACGAGATCACGATCGATCAGTACATGGACCAGCCCTATCACGTCAATCCCATCCGAAAGCTCGACATCGCACCATTCGATGATGGTGGGGTCGCGCTCATACTCACACGTGGCGAACGTGCCGGAGACTTTCCGAACAAGCCCGTGCGCCTACTCGGCATGAGTGAGATAGCGGCGCTTCGCGGATACCAGAACAGGGACCAGCTCGACCGTCCCTGGATCAGGACCGTTGCGGAACAGGTCTATTCCAAGGCAAAGGTCGGCCCCCGTGACATCGACATCGTGTCGATCCAGGACCCCTCGAGTGTGTGGACCATGCAGATGCTTGAACACTTCGGTTTCGTCGGGGAGGGCGACGCTCTGCCATTCATAGCCGAGGGCCACACCAGTCCAGGCGGTTCGCTGCCAGTCAACACCGGGGGCGGACATCTGGCCGAGAGCTATATGTGGGGTTGGTTGCACACCGTCGAGGTCGTGCGTCAATTGCGTGGGGGCATCGGCGATCGCCAAGTGCCGGACGCGCAAACCGCGATCCACTGCTCTACGGCAGGCCCGATCAAGGCCGCTGCGACCATCTACGGGGTCGACTGATGAGCAGTATGTACGGTGAGGCAGCCGGGGAGGAGCGGCCGCTCCCGAAGTTCGATTCACTGGCAGCTCCCTTCTGGACTGCAGCGCACGCCGGTAGGTTGGAGTTTCAACACTGCGCGGACTGTGGATACGTCTTGTGGCCGGCTGCGTCACGGTGCCCGGAATGCCTGTCTGCTCATCTCGATTGGAGATCTGTTTCCGGCAACGGGTGCGTGTGGAGTTGGGCTGTCTACGAAACTGCCCTGCATCCCGCTTTCGTCGACGAGATTCCGTACATAGTCGCAGGCGTCCAACTGGACGAGGGGCCGTACCTGACGAGCAACGTTGTGGACGCGCGCGCAACCGAGCTCTATCTCGGCATGCGACTCGAAGTCGTCTTCGAGCAGATTGACGAGAACATCTCGCTTCCGCGCTTCCGGCCCGCGACGGATCGGTCGGTCGCACACCCGCCCGAGACGGGTCGTCCCAGCGCCATATGACCTGTCTGACAGCAGTTTCCATCCAGTGGGAGTCTGTATTGGGTTCCCGCTGAAACCAGCGTTGTATTAGACGGGTCACACACGTCCCGCAGCGGCAAGGAGAGTGCATATGTCGGTTACCTCGACAGCAGCCAACGAGGTCAGGGATATCGAGGCCGAAAGTAACCCCACCCGGTTCGCGCGGGGATGGCATTGCCTCGGCCCGGCGAAGGAGTTCGCGGACGGCAAACCGCATGCGGTCGAAGCGTTTGGTACCCGCCTCGTTGTCTTCGCCGATTCGAAGGGGGATCTGAAGATCCTGGACGGTTACTGTCGCCACCTCGGCGGAAATCTGGCAGACGGCACCGTGAAGGGCGATACCATCGCCTGTCCGTTTCATGGATGGGAATGGGGCGGCAATGGGCGATGCAAGAACATCCCCTACGGCCGGCGAGTCCCGCCACTTGCCAAGACCCGGTCGTGGACGACCACGCAGCTGCATGGCCTGCTCTTCGTCTGGCACGACCCTCAGGGCCGTCCGCCGATAGCGGAGCAGGATATCCCCGAGATCGCCGAGTACTCGACGGGTGAGTTCACCGATTGGACGTGGAATCGACTGACCATCACCGGATCCCACTGCCGTGAGATCATCGACAATGTGGTGGACATGGCACATTTCTTCTATGTGCATTTCGCGTTTCCGGTCTACTTCAAGAACGTTTTCGAAGGACACATCGCGGCGCAGTACTCGATCTCCAAGGGTCGCGCCGACATCTCCACCGGAAGTTTTTACGATGGCGACGCCGAGGACTGGTCTGACGCGACCTACTACGGGCCCTCCTACATGGTGAATTGGCATGCCCCGACGCAGGACCAGGAGCCGGGTATGTTTCTGATCAATTGCCACTATCCAGTGGACAGCAACTCCTTTGTGCTGCAGTGGGGTGTCATTGCGAGAAAGCCCTCGGGTTTCTCCGACGAGGAGGCGGCTGCCATGGCAGAAGGTGCTTCGGCCGCCATCGGAACCGGGTTTCTGCAGGACGTCGAGATCTGGAAGAACAAAGCAAAGATCGACAATCCACTCCTGTGCGAGGAAGACGGTCCGGTCTATCAGCTTCGTCGGTGGTATCAGCAGTTCTATGTCGACGTCGACGACATCGCCGACGACATGACCAATCGGTTCGAGTTCGAGATCGACACCACCCGCGCCGTCGAGTCGTGGACCAGGGAAGTGGCAGACAACGTCGCCGCCGGCAGAGTGTATGACGCTGCGTCGCTGAACCCCTCGAGCGCGTGATCATCGAGGGGAGAGGTAGCCATGCTCGATGAAGTCAGCTGTGACAGCTGCAGCAACCGCGTGCTGGTCGAGAAGTACAGCCCGGAGCACACCAGTATCCAGTGGATCGATCCGGACAGCTCCGCGTGCAGGGTCTTTGCGCAACAACGGGACTGTGCGGACGGTTCTCCGGGCAAGGTGCAGCGTACGTGCTCGATGCTACGAGCGACGATTGATCGCCTCGCGGACGCCGGAACGATTCCGATCTCGTCGCGAAGCTATCCGACGCCCGGGCGCATCCACTGAGGTCGTGAAAAGCGTGGCACCCCTGTCACAGTCAAGTTCGAGCGGTGATCTCGCTGCCGACAGGTCTGCGGGAGCCTCCACGGCTTTCACGGCGTCAACAGTCAGAAAAGTTACGAAAGGTCGGTCGTCCCCGTGAGGGTAGCTACTGTGTCCACCGTATCGGTGGAGATCTCCAATGCGCTGGCGCGCATCGCCTACGCTGCGGACTTCGGGTCAATGCAGGAATACGCAGATCTCCTCACGGACGACGTCGTGTGGGTCTTGCCGGATGCGCCCGCAGTGTCCCTTCCCGCGCAAGAGCGTAAGGGAATCGAAGCCGTGCTCGCCGGTGCACGGGAGCGTCGTGAGAGCGGCCTGCAAGGTCCGGGTACGGCGAGTATGCATGTGGTAACCAATATCTCGGTGTCGCCTGGAGAGAACGAGGACGAGGCGCTATCCACCGCCTACTGGCATTTTCTCACCGGCTTGGGCAAGGTGCCGAAGCTGGTCCAGAGCGGGACGTATCACGATCGATTCGTATTCGAGAGAGGTGCCTGGTTGCTGGCACATCGAACGATCGGGGTGGTTCGGTGATGGCCGTCGGGACGAGCACGTGGTCGGCCGGACACGGTCTCTCGGAGATGACTGCGACCAGCGTCCATCGGTGTCACCCCACACAACTACGCGAAGCCTGATAACCATGTCATTCAACGAAGTAGTCGAGACTTATCCGTTTCCCAGAGACTCTCGGTGTCCGATGCGGCCTTCGGGCGAGTACGCGAGACGGAGAGATGAGGAGCCGCTGAACCGGCTCGGTTTGGGTCGTGACCGCGACCCGTGGCTGGTGACCCGGTACCGCGACGCTGTCTCGGTACTTGGTGATGCAGGCAGGTTCTCGTCAAATCCTGCTGCGGATGGTTTTCCCCGCCGTGGTGGAAACACGGACTTACTGGTCGGCCGGTTTCTGTTCACGCAGGACCCACCCAAGCACACGCGTCTTCGCGGGGTGCTGACCGAGGAGTTCTCCGTGAGTCGCGTCAACGGCTACCGCGAGATGGTGACCCGCGTGGTGGCTCAGACGCTCGATGAATTCGTCAGCGGAAAGTCGTCGGGCGACTTCGTCAGCGAGGTGGCGTTCCGGATCCCGGGCCATGTCATGTTCGAAGTGTTGGGTATGCCGCATCAAGACCGGGGTCGCTTCCTGGACTGGATTACTCAGTGTCTCGGACCGGTTGGCTCGGTGCCGACGGATCAGGCATCGGCCGCAGCCAGGGCCTATCAGGCCTACGTTGACGATTTCCTCGCCTACCGTGAGCGCACGCCGAGTGACGACGTGATCGGTCGCTTGGTGAGGAACGCGCTCGAACCGGGCTTGGTGACACGCGAGGAGCTTTTGGACCTCATTCAGGCACTCATCACGGGCGGCTTCGACACGACAGCTCACACGATGGCGATGGGGACATTCGCCCTACTGACCAATCCGGACCAGTTGGCGCTCTTGCGAAATGACCCGTCACTGGCCGGCAATGCGGTGGAAGAGATTCTACGGACCACCGCGGTGACCCACACCGGGCGCAGGAGGGTGGCCACCGAAGACGTGCTGATCGGCGACCAGGAAATATCTGCCGGTGACGGGGTCATTGTTTCTCAGGACGCGGTCAACCGTGACGATGCGGTTTTCGCAGAACCCGACGTATTCGACATCACGCGTAAGGGCGCGCGTCGGCATATGACGTTCGGTTTCGGGATTCATCTCTGTCTCGGCTCACCCCTTGCGCGGATGGAGCTCCAGGAAGTGTTCGGGACATTGTTCGCGAAGATTCCGACTCTCGAGCTCGCCGTTCCGGAAGCGGACGTCGAGGTAGTTGCCGACGCAACCATTCTGGGTCTGGAGAGTTTGCAGGTCCGGTGGTGACATGAGCAGAGTTCATCGAACAGTTCGTGCACGTGCATGCGGTGGCGCTGACGAGCACTGTGTCGGAACCGGCGAGGACGGAGGTCGGCGATGAAGGACGGTCAGGTCTGGGAGATCGTTTCGCTGGCGATCCACGAGGCCGAGCTGACGGAGTTCGAGCACGGTGTCCGCGACGCACTCGATGTGCTTCGAGGGTCTCCGGGATGCTTCGAGGCGCACTACCTGGCAGGCATAGAGACTCCGGCTCGCCCTCACTTCCTGATCAGGTGGGGCAGCGTCGCCGAGCATCTGGAGTTCCGAGAGTCGGAGCGGTTCGCCGCCTATCGATCTCCGATCGAGCGCTGCTTCGAGGAGGCTCCGTCATTCGCGCACTTTCACGTCTCGGCCGAGTGAGGCGAGAACCTATCGACCCGAGCACCTCTTCAGGGTCCGGCCTGTGTGCCGTCCAATCGATGACCAGTAGAGAACGTGAGTAGGAGAAACGATGACCGAGCGCGATGTGAAAGCACTGGGATACGTGCGCGTGCAGACCACCCATATCGATCGTTGGAGGGAGTTCGCGCTTGACGCACTGGGATTCGCGGAGGGTTCGGGGCCTGACGCTGATGCCCTCTACTTGCGAGTCGACGAGCGCAGCCATCGGATCGCTGTTGTCCCGGGTGACGCGGATAGGGTGACCGAAGTCGGTTGGGAGGTAGCGGATTCGCTCGCGCTTGCGCGCGTCCGGGAGCGTTTGGAGAAGGCATCTGTCGAAACGCGGGAGCTGACCCAGGCCGAACTGGATGCTCGTCAGATCGTAGCCGGTATCAGCTTCTGCGATCCGACCGGCGCCACGGTCGAGATCTTCTATGGCGCGGTGCTCGACCACAGTCCGGTAGTGACACCACACGGGGCGACGTTTGTGACCGGGAATCAGGGTCTCGGTCACGTGGTCATTCCCGCATCCGACCCCGGTGAAGCGTTCGACTTCTACTCCGAGGTGCTGGGATTCTATCCGCGCGGTTCGTTCCGGTTACCCTCGGAGACCGGAGATGTTGTGCGATTCCAGTTCATGGGCGTCAATCCGCGGCATCACAGCCTGGCGATCGCGCCTGCTCCAGGGCAACGTGATCCGGGCCTCGTGCACGTCATGGTCGAGGTGACCGAACTGGATGCGGTCGGCGAGGCGTACGACCGGATCAAAGCCGCCGGATTCTCGCTCACGACAACGCTGGGACGGCACACGAACGACAAGATGGTGTCCTTCTATGTTCGCGCGCCAGGTGGATGGGATATCGAGTTCGGCACCGGTGGATTGCTGGTGGACCAGGACTCGTACTCGTCCGAAGAGATCACGGCCGACAGCTACTGGGGACACGACTGGGTGGGCGATGCTCCAGAAGCGTTGGTGCCCTAGCGGGCTGGTCCTCCGCGAACTGATCTCGTCAGTGAGTGGCACTCCGGGTATGTCCGACGGGTTCGTCCGTCATACGAATCGTTGAGCGAAAGGTGAATGGCCAGATGGTCGACTGGGACGAGACCTGCGACACGTTAGTTGTCGGGTCCGGCGGTGGCGGCGTGTGCGGAGCGTACACTGCCGCGCGTGAGGGCCTGGAAGTCATTCTGATCGAGGCCACCGACAAGTTCGGAGGCACGACGTCGCTGTCGGGCGGCGGCGGATCATGGTTCCCGTGCAATCCTGTGTCACAGCGCGCGGGGTCCGACGACACCATCGAATCTGCACTGGCGTATTACCACTCGGTGGTGGGCGACGCGTCGCCCCGGGCGCTTCAGGATGCGTATGTGCGAGGAGGCGCGCCGCTGATCGAGTACCTCGAGAGTGACGAGTGGCTGACCTTCGTTTCTCTGCCATGGCCCGACTACTTCGGCAGCGACCCCAACGCCCGCCTCGATGGATTACGGCACATCATGCCGGCGCCGTTGCCCGCATCCGAGGTCGGCGACCTGCACCAGGTGATCCGGGGGCCCCTCGACACCGAACGTCTGGGTGCCCCGCTGCCGGATACGCTCATCGGCGGGCGTGCACTCATCGGACGTTTTCTGTCCGCCATGGCCAAGTATCCGCATGCATCGATGCAGCTCAACACCGAACTCGTTGAGCTGGTTGTGGAAGACAACCGGGTAACCGGCGCGATCGTAGAACGCGATGGCGTTCGATCGGCCATCGCGGTTCGCCGTGGCGTTCTGCTGGCCGCCGGTGGCTTCGAGCGGAATCAGGTCCTTCGCGAGAAGTATGGAGTACCGGGCGCTGCTCAGGATTCCATGGGGCCCAGGGGAAACCTGGGCAAAGCCTTGCAGGCGGCTGTGGATGTGGGTGCCGACACAGACCTCATGGACCAAGCCTGGTGGTCGCCGGGACTGACGCATCCGGACGGCAGGTCGGCGTTCGCGCTCGGGGTGACGGCCGGAATATTCGTCAACAATGCCGGTGAGCGTTTCGTCAATGAGTCTGCGCCCTATGACATTCTGGGCCGTCAGGTGATCGAACTGGTCAACACTGACACGATGACGTTGCCGTTTTGGTTGGTCTACGACAACCGCTCGGGTGAGAACCCGCCCGTTCAAGCCACGAATGTTTCCTTCTCCGCTTCCGACGAGTACCGTCGCGCCGGTTTGTGGCACACGGCAGACAGCCTCGAAGAACTCGCGGACCTCATCGGCGTTCCGGCCGCGGCGCTGGCCGCCACCGTGGCGAGGTACAACACGCATGTTCGCGATGGTGAGGACGCGGATTACGGACGCGGCGAGGAAGTCTACGACAGGTCGTTCAGCAACGACGAGAAGCCGTTGGTGCCGATAGCCGAAGGCCCTTTCCACGCAGCCGCGTTCGGCCTTTCGGACCTCGGTACCAAGGGCGGACTGCGGACCGACACCGCAGGCCGGGTCATCAACGTGGCGGGGTCCGCCATCGACGGTCTGCACGCCACCGGAAACACCATGGCGGCTCCTAGCGGACGAGTCTATCCGGGAGGCGGCAATCCGATCGGTACAAGTATGCTGTTCGCCCACCTCGCGGCGAAGAACATGGCGGAGGGTATGCGAGAATGACGGGGGAAGTCGCTTTCGCCACAAGATCGACGAGTGGGATCATCGACCGCACGGGAGTGCATCTTCTCCACGTCAACTCTGGCGGGCCGGCGAACGATGGGGTGTGCCTGTGACCACGGAGCTCACGGAACTGCCCGCGACCATCCCCGAACTTCTGTCGAAAGCCGTACGTAATCACGGAGATCAACCGGCTGTGGTCGACGAGGACAGTCGACTCACCTACTCCCAACTCGACGAAATCGCGCGAACCGTTGCGAGAGCACTGCTGGCGTGCGGAGTCCGGCTGGGTGACCGAGTCGCCCTCTGGGTCCCGAACCGATCCGAATATGTGGTCGCGCTTCTGGGCGCCCAACTGATCGGAGCCTCAGTTGTTCCGCTGAACACCAGGTATCGCGGTTCGGAAGCCCGCGCCATCTTGCGTCGGTCTCGTGCATCCGCCCTCATCGTGGCCAACGAGTTTCTCGGAACCGACTACCTCGCGATGTTGATTGACACCGGAGAAAGCGTGGAGTGCGGGCGTATCGCCGGACTTACCGACCTCCATACCGTCATCGATCTTGATGGCGATCATGACGCGGCGATGAGTTGGCGGGACTTCTTGCAGCTTTCCGCCCGCACCGATGAGTCCGCCTTGCGCGCAGCCGTCAGTGCCGTCACCGCGGACACGGTCGCCGACATCCTGTACACGTCCGGGACCACGGGTGCCCCGAAGGGCGTCATGAGCGCCCACCGACAGACGATCCGGGTCGCTGCAGACTGGGCACGCGGAGCTCAACTCTCGCCAACCGATCGTTACGCCGTCGTGAATCCGTTCTTTCACAGCTTCGGGTACAAGGCCGGGATCGTCTGTTCGCTGTTATCGGGCACCGCCATCTATCCGGTGCAGGTGTTCGAGCCTGTCGAGTTGTTGGCAATGATCGAGCGTGAACGGATCACTGTCCTGCCCGGCCCTCCGACCATCTTCACCACGTTGATCAATCATCCGCGGAGATCTGAATTCGACACCAGCGCCCTGCGATTCTCGATCGCAGGAGCCACAACGGTTCCCGACGTGCTCTTCCGGGAGATGCGGGAGATACTGGGTTTCGACACCGTCGCGCAGGCCTATGGGCTCACCGAGTGTCCGGTCGTGACCCTCTCGCGTGCGAACGAGGACCTCGATCACATCGCCGAAACGACCGGACCGCCGGTGTCTGGCCTCGAGGTGCGTATCGCCGGCTCCACCGGCGAGAGCTTACCGCCCGGAGAGGATGGAGAGATTCTCATCCGTGGCGAAAGCGTCATGATGGGCTACTTCGACGACCCGGAAGCGACTGCGGCATCGATTGATCCGGAAGGCTGGCTCCACACCGGAGACGTCGGCCGGGTAGATCAGCACGGGTGCGTGACGCTCACAGGACGAATCAAAGACATGTTCATCGTCGGCGGCTTCAATGTCTATCCAGCCGAGGTGGAGCAAACTCTGAGCACCCATCCGAAAATCGCCGAGGCCGCGGTCGTCGGAGTGCCGGATGTGCGGCTGGGCAGCGTCGGACACGCATTCGTGGTTCCGGTACCCGGAGCCGAACCAGAGGTCGTGGAGCTACAGGCGTTCTGCTCCGAACATCTCGCGAACTTCAAGGTGCCGCGTGGCTTCACCATCGGGACCGAACTGCCGCGCAATGCCACCGGCAAGGTGCTCAAAGACAGCCTGCGCGCGCGTATTTGCGACCCGGTCTCGTGACACGTATCGCCGGCGGCCATCGGCCGGATGCTGCCTTGTGGGGGTTACGTGGAAAACGATGACGCGCGTGCACGTCTCGTCGAAGCCGGGCGTGCTCTGGTCGACGCAATAGGGCGAACAGGGGTAGATGACGCGGCGTTGACGGAGGCGGCAGATCGCCTGCGTTCCGTCGAAGCTCTGCTCAGGGCCATCGAACACGAACGTGTGCCGCGCATAACCTACGACGATGCCGTCGGGATGGAGGCGTACTCGTGGCAGCGATGGAATGTCGTACTGCCCCACCTGGAGATGCGATTCGATGGGATCAAGGGGTCTGCTGAGTTGCCGGAGGGGCTGAACGAACTCTACGAAGGGCCCACCGGCCTACTGCATGGCGGCATCTCGGTGGTGCTGATCGACGCACTGGTCACCAGCCTCGCCCAATTTCACGGCCTCCGCAACGTGACGGCCGGCCTCACAATCAATTTCAGGAAGCCAACTCTCCTACACACACCGCTGACTGTTGAGGCCGTGCTCGAAGAAGTCCATGACCGCAAGGTGATCGTGTCCGGCTCGCTGGTAAGTGACGGCAAGACGACAGTTGAAGCGACCGCTGTCCTGGTCCGGGTCGAACGGTGACGAGGCCGGTCAGTCCGTTGTGGCTGCTCTGTGCACCTCGAGTGGCCACCGACAATCGTTCACGGAGAAGGTGGACGGCGACGAGTCGATGCGCCGGCGCGTGCGCACACTGAGAGACGAGTGGGAGAAATCGATGGTCGGAGAACAGCGATCGGACGCCGCTGCATGGGTAGGGCGCGAGCTCGGTTGCCGAAGCATCGCGTGGACGGATAAAGACGCCATCCTGTATGCGCTGTCCCTGGGGATCGAGGCAGACCAGCTCGACCTGGTTTTCGAGCGCGACCTTCAGGTGTTGCCGACGTTCGCGCTCACCCTCGCGCAATGGGCACCGGATGCCTTGGGGGCGAGGGGAGCATGGGACACGGCGAGCGCCGTCCATGGATCTCAGACGCTCGCCATGCATCGTCGACTTCCACCTGAAGGCTGTACGGACATAACCGCATCGGTCGAAGCCGTGTGGGACAAGGGGAGTGCTGCGGTGTTCGACGTGGCCGCGCACTGTGAGTACTTCACAGCCACCTGGTCGATCTTCGCGCCCGGCATCGGAGGGTTCGGTGGAGATCGCGGTCCCGGCCGGCCTGAGGCCGTCGTCGGCGAACCTGATCTCGTCGGTCGGTTTCCCATCGCGCCGAACGCGGCCGCGCTGTATCGACTCACCGGCGACCGGCACCACATACACATCGACCCTGCGGCCGCGGCCGCAATCGGTCAGCCCCGGCCCATTCTCCACGGCCTCTCGACCCTTGGTCATGCGGCTGTGCAGATCGCCCGGATGCGCGGCTGCCACCCTGCGTCGCTGATCGAGATGGAAGGCCGGTTCAGCTCCGCTGTCTTTCCGGGCGAGACCGTCTCGATCCAACTCTGGCAGGGTGGTGCGTTTGTGGTCGGCACCGACCGCGGCCGAGCCATCGATGGTGGCCGCGCCGTCTATGCATCGGAAGTGCAGGAGTATGGACGGTAGCGAATCGCAGATCGATGTCTGTGATGTCGGCGAGACTCGGAGACCACCACCGATGGGGTGAAGCTGGCAATGTCAGCACCGTATCCGATTGCCGCTCAGACCAGTTCGATGGATGCTGGCTTCAACACAGTCGTGACCCGACGTTACTCGGGTAGCGATGTAGGAGCCGATCGATAACTCCGACACGTCGCCGGCCGGCCTCGGCTACGCCACTCACGTGGCGTAGCCGAGCACGCAGTGCAGTTCGATAGTGGAACGCTGGTCATTTCGTCGGGCTGATCGAGCCCACGAGATCGACCCCCCGCGGTTCTCGGAGCATCGTCAGCGCAACCAGGGTGACACAGGCGGCAGTGACCATGATGAGGATCAGAGGAAGACTCGAGCCGCCGGTTGCCAGCACCAGCGTCGCTGCGAGCATCGGGGTGAATCCTGCACCCAGCAGACTCGCCATCTGATAACCCATGGACACACCCGTATACCTGACTTCGGTACTGAACATTTCTGAGAACATTGATGCCAGCGGTGAGTACATGAGGTTTTGGACCACTTGTCCGATCATCATCCCAACAGTCAACATCCAGACCGACCCGCTACCCGCCATGGCGTACATCGGCCATGCCCACAAGACCGCGCCCACGGCGCCGCTGACCACCACAGGTTTGCGACCCGCAAAATCTGAAAGAGCAGAGAATGCAGGGATCGTGAACGTGGACATTATGTTCACCATCAGCATGGCCTGTATGACCTCGGAACGACTGAATCCGACTTCGGTGCCGTAGGCGATCATGTACGAACTTATCAGTGCGGTCAGGGCGAAGGGGCCGATGCCTACTGCGCATGCCAATATGAGCGGCTTCTTTTGATTCTTGAGTATTTCCAAAGCCGGGACGGAATGCGCCGATTGTTGCCTTTCCTTGGCTTCCGCCTCTTTGAAGATGGGGCTCTCGGTAACACTGAGACGGACATAGAGGCCGATGATCAGGAGCGCCGCGCTGACCATGAACGGGATCCGCCATCCCCAGGATTCGAAATCGTCCTCCGGTAACAGTGTCACCAGCGCAATGGCTCCCGTAGCCGCCAGGCTCCCGATCGAGGAGCCCATCTGCATTATCCCCACCCAACTTCCGCGCCTACGAGCACCCGCGTGTTCGATGATCATCAGGGCAGCGCCCCCGTACTCTCCACCCACTGCGATGCCCTGAACGGTGCGTAGCAGGATCAACAGGGCAGGTGCGGCGATTCCGATGGAATCATAGCCGGGCAGAACGCCGATCAGCGTGCTGGCAACCCCCATCAGCATCATCGAGGCGACCAGCGTTCTCTTTCGTCCCAGCCGATCGCCGTAGTGACCGAACAGAAGGCCACCGATCGGTCGCGCAACATACCCCGCGGCGAGCGTTCCGAAAGCCGCGATCGTGGCGACCCCGCCGCTACCCGACTCAGGAAAGAACAGAGAGCCAAAAACAAGAGCGGCCATTGTGCTGTACAGCAAGAAATCGTAGTACTCGATAGCGGTACCGAGAAAACTGGATACGGCCACACGCACCACGCTCGGGGAACTCCGCTGACCGACCCTCTCGGAGGCGGGTTGTGCGACGGGAGTCTCGTCTGTCTGGGTCTCAGATTCTGTCACGGTGAAGAATGCTCCTTCGCGGCATGGGAAAACCAAACAACGCTTGGTCAGTCATTGCAATCGTTGAATATTGACTCGCGGCGTCGGCCCGGAAATCCGGTCCTCAAACCAGACTCGGAAAATTGTCTGCCGGGCGACGAGTGCGGCGTCACGCAAATCGCGGTGATGCGCAGATCTCGAGCAGGGTGGGCCACAGATCTTCTTTCAACTGCGGTGCGTTCTCGGCGACACCGAAATGGCCCAGATGTCGAAGCTTTTCATAGCGAAGTCCCGGGACTTCGGCGGCCAAACTGTCGGTTCCGTACTCCGTTCCCATGAAGTCATCTTCACCGGTGAACAGGTAAACGGATGTCTTTGATGTATCGATTGCGGCAATCTGCGACGCGCTCAAGTCGTAGCTGTTGGCGTAGTAGTTGAGGGCGCCTTCCGTCGCGTCTTGACCTGCTTGGCTGTAGACCCATCCGCCCTCCCGTCGGTCCGCCTCGGGTGTTGTGGATGCCATGTTGGCGACCATCTGGCTTGATGTCCATTGGTTTCCGATCCGTGGATCGGAGTATGTCGAGAGCTTGTCCCGGTGCTTTTCTTCGAAGTACGGTTTGGAGCTGGCGTTCAATGCGATCACCGCCCGGAAAGTGTCAGGGTGAAAATAGGCCAGATCCAACGCGAGGAGACCTCCGATGGCGCTTCCGATGAACGCGGCACGATCGATGTCGAGTTTTGAACACAGTCCAAGAATGAACTCCAACAGGAACTCTCGGGTGAGCTTGAACTCGGTCTCCCACCAGCGCTGCGATTCCGGCGGAAGGGATTTACCGTGGAACGGCAGGTCGTAACTGATCATTCTGAACCGCTTCTGCATCTCCGGGTCCTCGAGAAAACGGCGGGCTTGTCGGCCGTCTGCCCCCGCGGAGTGCTGGAAAAGAAGAGGCACCGACCCAGTGCCTGACTCTTCGAAGTAGACCCGATATTGCACCCCTTGTACCCGAAGGTACACATAGCGGCCGACGGACGCATCGAAATCCCGATCAACCTCATGCGGAATCGCCACTTGCTGTCGGCCGGTGAATTCATCTCGGAGAACGCGCTCCATCTCCAGAATTGCCCTTGAGAACGCGCCCATGGTCACGGTGTCGGCCGTGTAGGAAATTCCACTGCGGCCGTCGTTGTAGAGAATTCCCTGATAGCCGGGCGGACGCTTCCTCGCGAGGACATTCGTCCACGCTTCGCGACTCCCGCTGAAGACGATGTCGGCGGGGTGATCGGCATCCACTTGTGAGAACTTGATGAAGATTCCTGAATCAATGAGAACCTCGAAGTGCTCTTCTTCGACATCGAGTCTGATCACGCCGGTGAGGAACTTGGTCGCGATATTGAAAGCTCGATCCTCGGTCAAGGATGTGTTCGTACTGTCGACAGAGAACATCGTCGTTCTGCTCCATTCATTGATGCTGGACACCGGCGCGTTTGAAGCCGAATGGGGACGAGCCGCCTGGTGGGCGTTGCCGGGCTGGGGTGCCGGCGCCATGGCTCGGTATGGAGGTTGAATCGCCGGCGACGAGTTGGACAGATTCGTTCCCGGCCAACGGGAAGACCACGCGAGTGCTTCGTCGGAAAGCCGGCCACCGCCCCATCCGGAAATTCCACTGAGGGGGAGCGCCGGTTGTCGCCCCTGGTGTGACTTGTGACACTGCACCGATGAGTCGCAAAGACGTACGCCCCAGCCCTTACGAGCCGACCACCCTAGGTCCCGTTTCACTCCGAAACCGCATCATCAAAGCGGCTACGTCCGAGGGAAGATCGCCTGACGGTCTCGTCACCGACGATCTCATCGAGTTCCACCGTCAGTTCGCTGACGGGGGCGTCGGTATGACGACGGTGGCCTACTGTTGTGTGGCGCCAACCGGCGCGAGCGCTCCGGGGCAGATTGTGATGAGTGAGGCCGCGAAACCCGGCCTGCGCAAGCTCACTGACGCCGTGCATGAAAGTGGAGCGGCGATCTCGGCGCAGCTCGGACATGCCGGGATTGTGGCCACCAAGCGCATCACGGGTGTCCAGGCCATGGGCCCGAGCAAGTTCGTGAACCCGATGTCGATGGAGTTCACCAGGGAGATGAGTCGCACTGACATCCGCGATGTCATCGACCAGTTCTGTCATGCGGCGCAGGTCGCGGCCGACTCCGGATTCGATGCCGTGGAGTTGCATTTTGGACATCTCTATCTGCCGAGTTCGTTCTTGAGCCCGTTGGTCAACCGGCGGACGGACGAATACGGCGGAGACATCGACAACCGGTCGCGACTGGTGCGGGAAATCGCGTCCGAGGTGCGGCAAGCCATCGGCGATCGTGTCGCCGTCATCGCCAAGCTCAACATGGACGATGGGCTGCCGGGAAGCATCTGGGTTGATGAAGCCCTCCGAACTGCGCAGCTACTCGACGACGACGCGACGCTCGACGCCTTGGAGCTCACTCAGGGGTCGTCGCTGGTCAAGCCGCTCTACCTCTTTCGTGGCGACGTCCCGGTAAACGAGATGGCTGCAATCATGCCGCGGCACGTCAGGCTCGCCTTGCGTGTCGCAGGAAAGAAGCTGCTCGGCGACTATCCGTACGAAGATCTGTACATGCTCCCCGCCGCGCGCCAGTTCGTTCCCGTGATGAAGAACACCAAGCTGATCCTGCTCGGAGGAATCACCTCGCACGAGGCGCTGATGACCGGCGTCGACGAAGGATTCGACTTCATGGCGATCGGCCGGGCCCTGTTGCGCGAGCCCGACTTGATCAATCAGATCGCAACCGATCCGCGAAAGGTCAGCCGCTGCACGCACAACAACAAGTGCATGGCCACGGTGTTCGGCAAGACTCATTGTGTGCTCGATCCGGAACAACGCTATGGTGCTGTTGCTTCCGACCTCCCGCTGGTGCCGGCCGAAGGTCCGCACAGTGTTGGCTCGTCGAGCGCGAGCGCGAGCGCGAGCGTGAGCGTGAGCGCCGCGTCGGTGTCGGCGCGCTGACCGCCCCGAGTTGGCGTTCGATCAACGCTGACGGAAATCGCCTGGACAACACCACCTCGCTCGTCTTGCGGTGTGGTGTTGTCGTATGCGGGTGGTGGCTGCGAGTCACAAGTCCCTAACGAGATGCCCGCTGATGGTGTTGGTTGAGCAGATCAACGATACCGTTTGTGACAAATGTGACTTGTGAGGCTGAAGGGACGACTCGTGACCGGTTTCGGGGGACGTCGATGGATGGCGTCTGTGGCGGCCGTGACAGCTGCGGCCATCACGTTCACGATGGGTGCGGCAGTAGCGTCGGCCGCCCCCGAGCCTGACCCTGCCGTCTCCAGGATCGACGCGGTCATCCACGACGGCAATCAGCAGGCGACCCTCGTCGTCTGGTCGGCGTCCATGCAGAAGATGATCCCGATCAACGTGCTGCGGCCCCGCGACACCAGCAAACCCCGCCCGACCTTCTACCTCCTCAACGGAGCGGGCGGCGGCGAGGATTCGGCGACCTGGGCCGCGAAGACCGACTACGTGAAGTTCTTCGCGGACAAGAACGTCAACGTCGTGACGCCGATCGGCGGCGCCTTCTCCTACTACACCGACTGGCGCCGCGACGATCCGGTGCTCGGGCGCAACAAGTGGCAGACCTTCCTGACCAAAGAGCTCCCGCCGTTGATCGACAAGGAGTTCGAGACCACGAAGGTGAATGCCGTCGCGGGCATCTCGATGGCGGGAACCTCTGTGCTCAATCTCGCGATCGCCGCACCCAAGCTGTATCGGTCGGCGGCCGCCTACAGCGGATGCGCCCGCACCAGTGATCCGCTCGGGCAGGCCTACATCCGGGTGGTGGTGGCCGATCGGGGCGGCGGCAACCTCGAGAACATGTGGGGCCCGGTCGGCGGCCAGGGCTGGCGGGACAACGATCCTTTCATCCATGCCGCGAAACTGCGCAGCACCAAGGTCTACATGACGGCCGGCACTGGTCTGCCCGGTCCCTACGACCAGATGAATGCCCGCCTGGTACAGGGTAATCCGCTCGTCCTCGCCAACCAGATGGTGCTCGGCGGCGTCATCGAGGCCGCGGTCAATCAGTGCACGAACGACATGGCGGCCCGGATGCGAGCGCTTCGCGTCCCGATGAAGGTGATCTCTCGACCGACCGGAACGCATTCCTGGGAGTACTGGGAGTCCGACCTACGGCGTACCTGGCCGATGATCGAGGCGGATCTGAACCGGTAGGGGTGATCTCGATACGGGTCCTCGCAAGCTCGGTCCCTACTCGATCGGCGGGTTGGACGGGTCCTCGCAAGCTCGGTCCCTACTCGATCGCTACTACCGCTGGTCGAGTAGCCCGAGCCGCTAGGCGAGGGCGTATCGAGACCTCTCAACCGGCGGCCGTCTACCTACCGCTGGTCGATCTCGATACGGGTCCTCGCAAGCTCGGTCCCTACTCGATCTGCGGGTTGGACACTCGATCGGCGGCTTGGGCGGGCCCTCTGCTAAGCCCCTACTCCAACCGATCCTTCAACAGCAGTCGCACGGTCAGTTCGAGCCGGTTGGTGACGTCGGTCGCCGATGCGCGACGGGTCAACCACTGCACCAGGTTCGACATCCACACGTCGGAGATGACGCGGGCGATGGCGAGGTCCTCCTCGCCGGGCTCACCGTCGTCGACCATGGCACCGGCGAGCAGTCGGTCGATGATGCCGGCGACCTGATCGACCTCCGCGGTGGCCGACGCGTCGGCGAACATGAATGCTCGGGTCATCGCCTCGGTGAGCAGGGGATCGCGCTGCATGGCGTAGGTGATCATGTCGAGCACGTGACGCAAGCGTTCGATTGCGTTGTCGCCGCGCAGTTGTGACCGATCCACCCGCGACTCGACTCGTTCGAACTCGCGCGCGAGCGCAGTGACGAGCAGGTGCACCTTCGACGGGAAGTAGCGATACAAGGTACCGACGGCGACGTCCGCCTTGTCCGCGACGGTGCGCATCTGCACGGCGTCGTAGCCGCCCTTGGAGGCAAGCGCGAGTGTGGCATCGAGGATGCGGCGACGCCGCTCCCGCTGCGCGGTCGAGCCGCTCTCGGTACCGGTCGTCGGCGCGGGAGTGGCCGCCGGATCGACGGGGGCCTTGGCCGCTGCAGATCGTGCCATGTGCTCGAAGACATCCTCACGTGATCGGTCACCACGGTGCCTACCGGACTGCAGGCACACATGGCATATTAGAACAGGTTCTAATTGCCCGTCACAACTTGACATACAGAGGAATCACGTGACAATCGCCACGTCAACCGAACAGATCGCCGTCTGTGACGCGATCGCTACCTGGGCGCGCAGCGTCGCCACCACCGAGCTCGTTCGGGCCGACATCGACAAGCCGACCGACCAGTGGACCGGGCTGTGGGCGCAGCTCGCCGAGTTCGGCGTCTTCGCCGGGGCGCTCCCGGAGGACCAGGGCGGCTTCGGTGCGACGTTCCTCGACGTAGCCGCGATGGTCGAACAATGCGGCGTCGGGCTGGTCCCGGGGCCACTCGCACCGACGGTCGCGGCCGCGCTCGGACTCTCGCGCGCCGACGACAATCGTGCCCCCGAGCTGCTCGCCCGGATCGTCGCCGGAGAACTCGCGGTGGCCGCCCCCGTCGTCGCGGGTGGCGACGCCGTCACCATGCACGACGGGGTGCTCGAGGTGGGGGTGGTGCCCGGCCACGTCGACGACTGCGCGCTGCTCATCCCTGTGCGAGTCGACGATGACGGCATCGGTTGGACACTGCTGCCACCGGGGTGTGGCTCCGTCGACGTCGTCGCCGAAGCGGTCATCAGCGGCCTCGAATCCGTGTCCCGGGTACGCGTGTCAGATGTCGAGCCGTCCGACCTGATCCACCTGCCCGACGGGGATCTCGTCGCCGGCGTGCTGTCCGCGGTGACCGCGGCCTACCAGAGCGGCATCGCCCGGTGGTCGCTCGACACCGCCGTCGACTACGCCAAGGTCCGCACCCAATTCGGCGTCCTCATCGGGTCGTTCCAGGCGATCAAACACATCTGCGCGGACATGCTCTGCCGCAGTGAGGAACTCACCGCAGTCGCGTGGGATCTGGCGCGCGCCGTGGACGAACGTCTGTCCGCGCCCGAGGACGTGGGGGTGCTCGAACAACTCGTGGTCAGCCGGTGCGCCGCCGACGTGGTCGCCGCCGACGCCGCGATCGCCAACGCCAAGGACTGCGTGCAGATCCTCGGCGGCATCGGCTTCACCTACGAACACGACGCGCACCTCTATCTGCGCGCCGCCATGACCGCGCGCGCCACGCTCGGTCAGGGTGCGCCGGCGGCGCGTGAACTGGCGCGGCTCGGCATGGCCGGGGTTCGGCGCGACTTCCGGATCGACCTGTCCGCAGTGGAGGAGCGGCGCGACGAGATCCGGACCGCGGTGGACGCGATCGCCGCACTCGACCCATCCCGGCGGCGTGCGGAACTGGCCGAGTCGGGCTATCTGATGCCGCACTGGCCGCGACCGTACGGGCTCGCCGCAGAGCCGGCTCTGCAGCTGCTCATCGACGCCGAGTTCGACCGCGCCGGCGTCGAGCGGCCGGACCTGGTGATCGGTGCGTGGGCCATCCCGACCATTCTCGAGCACGGCACCGATGACCAGCGGGAACGCTTCGTCCTGCCCACGCTCGCCGGCGGCATCGTCTGGTGCCAGTTGTTCAGCGAACCCGAGGCGGGCTCGGACCTCGCCGCCCTGCGGACCAAGGCCACCCGCGTCGACGGCGGCTGGCGCCTGCAGGGGCAGAAGATCTGGACCTCGCAGGCACACAACGCCGACTGGGGCGTCTGCCTGGCACGGACCGATCCGGACGCGCCCAAGCACAAGGGCATCACCTACTTCCTGGTCGACATGCGTTCACCCGGCATCGACATCCGTCCGCTGCGTGAACTGACCGGACGAGCGAACTTCAACGAGGTGTTCCTCGATGACGTAGTGATCCCCGACGACTGCGTGGTCGGCGAGGTGAACGGCGGCTGGCGACTGGCCCGCACCACCCTCGCCAACGAACGGGTCGCGATGGGCGGTTCCGGCCTCGGCAAGGAGATGGACGCACTTCTCCGTCAGATCGACGGCATGGACCGGCCGCTCGAGCCGCACGAGCTGGCTGCGCTCGGCAGGCTCGTCGCGGAAGCGCATGTCGGACGCGTCATCGACGCCCGCGCGGTCACCCGGCGCCTCGAAGGACATGACCCGGGAGCGCTGTCGAGCGTGCGGAAGCTGATCGGTGTCCAACACCGCCAGGCGGTCCCGGAGTTCGCTTTCGACCTGCGTGGTGTCGACGCGGTTGTGGGTGGCGAGGCATCGGACCTGTTCCTGCAGAACCGGTGTCTCTCCATCGCCGGCGGTACCACCCAGATCCTGCGAACCGCAGCCGCTGAACGGATTCTCGGTTTGCCACGCGGATGAGCGCTCTTCCGCTCGCCAATCCTCCCCGAATCGGCTGTTGAGAGGCCATAACGCCCACGGCTGTCGACCGATCTGATACAACTAGAACAAGTTCTAATTTGGCGAGGAGGCAGTGGGGTGGACTTTGCCCTCGACGACACGGCAGTAGCGGTTGCCGACGCCGCCGCGGAGGTCTTCGCCCGGCATCAGCCGGACTGGGAGGACACGTTCGGTCGACGCGATCCGGGCACCGGGCATCGAGGCGGTTTCGACGACGCGCTGTGGAGGTCGATCACCGACGCCGGGCTGATGGCCCTGCCCCTGCCCGCCGAGGTGGACGGCGACGACGTCGCGGTCGTCGACCTCCTCCCGCTGCTACGCCGGATGGGCGAATCGGCTGCGGTCACACCGGCGCTCGGGACGCTCACGGCAGCGCTGGCCCTGCGGCACGCGTCTGCCGAGGCCCGCACCAAGTGGGCCCAGGCGCTCGCCTCGGGCGGGTGGTGCGCGGTTGCCATCGGTGAGCACGGTGACGCACTGACGACCACACCCCGCACCACGATCCGCGACGGCCAGGTGACGGGAACCAAGACCGGCGTACTGCACGCCGAGGGTTCGGCTGCGCTATTGATCGTCACCGACGACGGTGTCGCGATGGTCGCAATGGATGCGCCCGGCGTGACTGTCGTGCGGACTCCGGCGTCAAGTGGGTGGGGCGAGTACACCGTCCGTCTGGACGGTGTGGCCGTCGATGACGCCGATGTCCTGGCCACCGACGGGACGATTGCGCGAGACCTGTACCGCTTGGTACTGGCCGCCTACGGCGACGGTCTGGTGGCCGGTGCCGCGCGTCTGACCGCCGACCACGTGACACAGCGTGAGCAGTTCGGCAAACCGATCGCCTTGTTCCAGGCGGTCGGGCAGCAGCTCGCCGACATCTACGTCATCGAGCGGTCGTTGAATCTCGTGACCACCGCTGCAGCCTGGCGGATGTCAGAAGGCCTCGACGCCGCACAGGATCTCGGAGTCGCGGGCTATTGGCTCGCCGCCGAGGTGCCGGCGACCTTGCGGACGATGACTCATCTGCACGGCGGGATCGGGGTCGACGTGACCTATCCGCTGCATCGCTATTTCTCGATCGCCAAGGATCTCGCACGGCTGATCGGCGGGCCCGACGCCCGGCTCGACGAGATCGCCGACGAATCCGATGCGCGGCTCGACCCGAAAGGGCAGGCGACACATGTTCATTGATCTCACCCCGGAACAGAAGGCGCTGCGTGCCGAACTGCGGGAGTACTTCGCCGGACTGATCAGTCCCGAAGACGCGAAGGTGATGCTCACCGAACGGCACGGCGCGACCTACCGCAAGGTGATCCGTCAGATGGGAACGGACGGATGGCTCGGTGTCGGATGGCCGAAGGAATACGGGGGCAAGGGGTTCGGTCAGATCGAGCAGCAGATCTTCACCAACGAGGCGGTCCGCGCGGACGTACCACTCCCGTCGGTCACACTGCAGACGGTCGGCCCCACACTGCAGGAACACGGCACCGATGAGTTGAAGCGACAGTTCCTGCCCGACATCCTCGCCGGCGAGGTTCACTTCGCGATCGGCTACACCGAACCCGAGGCGGGCACCGACCTCGCATCGCTCACCACCAGCGCCGTACTCGACGGCGACCACTATGTGGTCAACGGCCAGAAGATCTTCACCACGGGCGGGCACGACGCCGACTACATCTGGCTGGCCGTCCGGACCGACAAGGATGCGCCCAAGCACAAGGGCATATCGATTCTCATCGTCGACACCCGCGACCCCGGGTTCAGTTGGACGCCGATCATCACCGCCGACGGTGCTCACCACGTGAACGCGACGTACTACAACGACGTGAAGGTGCCGGTGTCGATGCGGGTCGGCAACGAAGGCGATGGCTGGAAGCTCATCACCACCCAACTCAATCACGAACGCGTGATGCTCGGCCCCGCCGGCCGTATCGACGGGCTCGCGGCCCGCATCCGTGCCTGGGCGCAACAGCCGGGCGCGGACGGGACGGTCATTGCCAAGCACACCGATGTACGGCGCGCCCTGGCGGAGATCGAGGCCTACGCCCGGATCAACGAACTCCTCAACTGGCAGGTCGCGTCCACGGGCGAGTCGATCTCGATGGCCGACGCCGCGGCCACCAAGGTGTTCTCCACCGAACGCCTGCAACATGTCTGCCGCCTGATCAACGACATCGTCGGCCGCTACGGCGATTTCACCGACCCGCAGACGGCGGCGCTGGTGGACTGGCTCGACGTGCAGCAGAAGCGCAACGTGGTGATCACCTTCGGTGGGGGCGTCAACGAAGTGATGCGCGACATGATCGCCACCGCCGGACTCGGATTGCCGAGGGCGAAACGATGAGGGGTGTGGCGGGGGATCTCGATACGCCTCCTCGCTGCCGCTCGTCGGCTACTCGATCAGCGGGAGGGGTCCTCTTGCGAGGATGCGGGAGTTTATCGGTCCCTGAGGAGCTTCCGAGCTCGCGAGGAAGCGTCACGAAGGGCCTTCGTGACGCACGCTCCTTCGTCGGCGGGGGAGGGACGGCAGCTTCCTTCCGCTGGTCGAGTAGCCGCGAGCCGCTAGGCGAGCGGCGTATCGAGACCCCGCACACCGACAGGATCACTCGATGAGCACACCCACCGACATCCTCGCCGCCGCCGACGCCATCAAGGCCGACGGGCCGAGCGCGCCCGTCACGGGTCGTGACCCGATCAACCAACCCATGATCCACAACTGGGTCGAGGCGATGGGTGACGACAACCCCATCTACGTCGACGACGACGCCGCCCGCGCAGCCGGACATCCCGGGATCGTCGCACCCCCGGCGATGGCGCAGGTCTGGACCATGCGGGGCCTGAACGGGCAGCGGACCGCCGACGACCCGCTGGGCCGCGCCACCGCACTGTTCGACGAGGCCGGCTACACCTCGGTCGTCGCGACCAACTGCGACACCGTGTATCACCGCTATACCCGACCGGGCGAAGCGGTGTCGCTCTCGGCGGAACTCGTCGACGTGGTCGGCCCCAAGAACACCGCCCTGGGGGAGGGGTGGTTCTTCACGACACGCAACGTGTGGTCGGTCGACGACGAGGTCGTCGCCGAGATGTCCTTCCGCATCCTCAAATTCCGGCCGCCGGAGAAATCCGAGAAGCCGAGGACCACCGAGCCTGCCCCGGTACCGGACGATCTCGACCCGACCCGCATGCTGAAGCCGAGCGTCTCACGCGACACCGCGTTCTTCTGGGAAGGCGTCGCGGCGCACGAACTGCGCATCCAACAGGTCGACGACGGTACCTTGCGGCACCCGCCGATCCCCGCGACCTGGAAACCGCGCCTGGCAGACGGGTCGGTGCCGGACACCGACTACGTCGTATCCACCGGGCAGGGAACTGTTTTCAGCTACGTCGTCCACCACGCGCCGAAGGTTCCCGGCCGGCAGCTGCCGTTCGTGGTGGCGCTCGTAGAACTCGACGAGGGCGTCCGTATGCTCGGCGAACTGCGTGGCATCGACCCCGCCGAGGTCCGCATCGGGCTGCCGGTGCAGGTGACATTCCTCGACTTTCTATCCGACGAGGAGTCGGGCGCCGACGCCTGGACGTTGTACGCGTGGACACCGGCCGATCCGAAAGGGGAGAAGTGACCATCGTTGCACCGCAACCTGTTCGGGTCGCCGACACACTGCCGACACTGACCGTCGACGCGAGCCCCACGTTCGTCGTCGCCACCGCGCTGGCCACCCGCGACTTCCAAGATGTCCATCATGACCGGGATCTCGCCCAGGCCAAGGGTTCCAAGGACATCTTCGTCAACATCCTCACCGACACCGGACTGGTGGAGCGCTTCGTCACCGATTGGGCAGGCCCGACCGCACGAATCCGATCGATCAACCTCAAACTCGGCGTGCCCTGGTACGCCTATGACTCGGTCACCTACACCGGCGAGGTCACCGACATCTCCGACGACGTCATCACCGTGGCCGTGACCGGCACCAATTCGCTGGGCAAGCACGTGATCTCGACCGTGACCCTGACCATCGACGGAGCCGTGTGATGGGCGGACTCTCCGGAAAAGCGGCCATCGCCGGAATCGGCGCCACCGAGTTCTCCAAGGACTCCGGGCGCAGTGAACTGCGGCTGGCCGCAGAATGTGTGTCCGCAGCCATCGCCGATGCCGGGCTCACGCCCGCCGATGTGGACGGTCTGGTCACCTTCACCATGGACACCAACGCCGAGATCGCCGTCGCGCGTGCGGTCGGGGTGAAGGAGATGACGTACTTCTCGCGGATTCACTATGGCGGCGGCGCTGCGTGTGCCACCGTGCAGCAGGCGGCGATGGCGGTGGCCACCGGCGTCGCCGATGTCGTCGTCGCTTACCGTGCCTTCAACGAACGGTCCGGCCTGCGGTTCGGCCAGGTCAACAGCGCGGTGGCGAATCAGGAGAACTCGTCGGGTACCGACAACGCGTTCTCCTATCCGCACGGCCTGTCCACACCGGCCGCGTTCGTGGCCATGGTCGCGCAGCGCTACATGTACGAGTACGGCGCCACCAGTGAGGATTTCGGCCGTATCGCGGTGGTGGACCGCAAGCACGCAGCCGCCAACCCGAACGCCTTCTTCCATGGCAAGCCGATCACCCTCGACGATCACCAGAACTCGCGGTACATCGCCGAGCCACTGCATCTACTCGACTGCTGTCAGGAGTCCGACGGCGGAGTCGCGATCGTGGTGGTGTCTGCAGAGCGGGCGAAAGACCTACCCCACACCCCTGCGGTGATCTCGGCCGCCGCCGCCGGCAGCGCCGACGACCAGTTCATCATGTCCAGCTACTACCGCGACGACCTACCGGGTCTGCCGGAGATGGGCCTCGTCGGCCGGCAACTGTGGCAGCAGTCCGGGCTCGGACCGTCGGACATGGATCTCGCGATTCTCTACGACCACTTCACGCCCTACACGCTGATGCAGGTCGAAGAGCTCGGCTTCTGTCCGAGGGGAGAGGCGAAAGAGCTTGTGCGCGAACCCGGGGCGCTCGAGGTTGGTGGGCGTCTTCCCCTCAACACCCACGGCGGTCAGCTGGGCGAGGCCTACATCCACGGGATGAACGGCATCGCGGAAGCGGTCCGCCAATTGCGTGGCGCGTCGGTCAATCAGGTTGATGGCGCACAGCGTGTGGTGGTCACGGCCGGTACCGGTGTCCCGACCAGCGGTCTCGTCCTCACCCGATCCAGTTGACATGGCAGCTCACCCCACGGCTTTCAGCAAGGAGAGATGATGAAGTTCAATCTGGCCGACGTTTTCGAGACCGTCGCCGATTCCGTACCCGAGCGCATCGCGTTGAGCTACGAGGGCAGGCAGATCAGTTATGCCGAACTCGACAGTCTCGCCAATCAGGTCGCGCACATGCTGTCGGGTGCTGGAATAGGCGCATTCGACAACGTGTCGCTGTTCCTGAAGAACAGTGTCGAGCACGTCACCAGCCTGTTGGGGCTGCTGAAGGTCCGAGCGGTGCCGGTCAACATAAACTACCGCTACACCAATCCCGAACTCCACTACATCTTCGACAACTCGGACTCCCGCGCGATCATCGTCGAACTACCCGAACATCAGCGCAGCGTCGCCGCGTTGCTTCCCGAACTTTCCACGGTGCGTGCGGTGTTCGTGATCGGTGATGTCGCCGACGAGCTGACCGCCGCGGCCGCCGACCTCCCCGACGGCCGCACCGTGCAGATCGTCTCGTTCGCCGACTCCGAGTCGAAGTCGACCGAACGCGACTTCGAGGACCGCAACGGCGAGGAACTGTATCTGCTTTACACCGGCGGCACCACCGGCTACCCGAAGGGAGTCATGTGGCAGCACGACGACTTCTTCCGCAAGCCGCTGTCGGGTGGTAATCCGTATGGCGACGCGCGCAAGGATCTCGCCGAGATCGGCACTGCCGTCAAGGATTTCCCGTCCATCGCCTTCCTGTTGGCCGCGCCGTTGATGCACGGTGCCGCGTCGTACTCGCTGTTCACCTTCTTCACGCTCGGTGGGCGGCTGGTGATCCAGCGGGACTTCAAGCCGGCGGCCATCGTGTCGGAGGTGGAGAAGGAGCAGGTGCAGATCATCCTGATCGTCGGCGACGCGATGGGTATGCCGTTGGTGGAGGAGTTCGAGCGCCGCAAGGGGGAGGTCGACCTCTCATCGCTGTTCTCGGTCACCTCCGGTGGCGCGATCTGGTCGCAGCACGTCCGCGAGCGCTTTCTGGCCGTCAAGCCGGAACTGGTGCTGCGCGACAACTTCGGCGCCTCCGAGTCCGGCAATGACGGCGAGATTCTGATGGACGAGAACGGCAACCTCCGCGTGCCGCCGACCGACAAGATGATGGTCGTCGACGAGCGACTGAACAAGATCGAGCCGGGATCGGGCGACGTCGGCTACATCGCCCGGATCGGCAACGTGCCGCTCGGCTACTACAAGGACGAGGCGAAGACGGCCAAGACATTCCCCACTCTGCCCGACGGCACGCGCATCTCGATCCTCGGGGACATGGGCACGGTCGAGGCGGACGGCACCATCGTATTCCTCGGCCGCGGTTCACAATGCATCAACACCGGGGGCGAGAAGGTGTACGCCGAGGAGGTGGAAGCGGTGCTGCACGCTCACCCGGCCATCGCCGACGCGCTCGTGGTTCCGGTGCCCGACGCCAAGTACGGACAGCGGGTGGCCGCGGTGGTGGCGGTTGCCGACGGTGCCGTGGAGCCGTCGATCGACGAGATCGGCGCCCACTGCCGCGAATCGCTTGCGGGCTACAAGGTCCCGCGGACGGTGGTGTTCGTCGACGAGGTCAAGCGCACCCCCGCGGGCAAGGCCGACTACAAGTGGGCGAAGAACACCGCGGCCGAGGCGGGGGAGAAGGCCGGCGCGGCAAGCTGATCGGGTCCAACTTGGTCCCTGAGGAGCTCTAACTTGGTCCCTGAGGAGCGGCCGAGCCTGCGAGGACACGTCACGAAGGGCCCCTTCGTGACGCCCGCTCCTTCGTCGCGGGCTCCTCAGGGGTCGGGGGGACGGCCCGCTCCTTCGCCGCGCGACCATCAGTCGTCGTTCGTCGGTCCGACAGACACCTCGTCTCCCATCTCGTCCGGTGCGGACTCGGGCGGCTTGTCGACCATGCGCAGCGGCGTCAGCCAGAACAGCAGTATCGAGCCGGCGGCCACCACGCTGCCGAGAACGATGTAGGTCTGACTCAACGGCCCCATGAAGGCGTCTTGTGCACCGTCGAGGATGCGTTCGGCGAGTGCCGGCGCCTGGCTTTCGACTCGGTCGGCGACGGCGGTGGCCTCTGCGAGGGATTGGCGAACGGCGTCGGAGACCCTATCGGCCTGTGCAATCAGCATCTGGCCCCCTGCCTCGTCGCCGGCTGAGACCTGTTGCTCTCCTGCCGCGATCAGATCCGCACGCGTGGCATCGGCAACTGGATCGATGCGCGACGACCAGCCCGCCGCGACGATACTGCCTGCCAGCGCGATTCCGATTGCGGCGCCTACCTCGCGAGCGGTGTCGTTGACAGCAGAGCCGACACCCTGTTTGTCCAACGGGGTGTTCGACATGATGGCCGTGGTGGAGGGGGCATTCGACAACCCGATTCCGGTCGCGAACAGGCCGAGAATCCAAGCCACCGACCAATAGTCGTCGTAGTCAATCGCGCCCATGAGGACAATCCCGGAACCAGCCAGCAATACCCCGCCGCTGATGAAGTACTTCACGGAATGAAACCGCACCGCCAGGTAATTCCCGACGAGTGAAAAAACCCCGACCCCGACGACAAAGGGAAGGAGTGCCAGCGCGGATTGTAACGCCGAGTACCCGAACACGAGTTGCAATTGCTGGAGCAGCAGATAGAACAAGCCGAAGGAACCGAGAAACTGTAGTGCCACCGACAAGGTCCCCGAGCTGAATGCGCGATTACGGAACAGATGGATGTCGAGCAGTGGGGACTGGAGGCGTAGTTCAATCAGGACGAACACGCCGATGAGCACGGCGCCTCCGACGAGGCAGATGAGTATGAGCGGATCGTCCCACCCGCGGTGCGGCGCCTCGAGTAGACCGAACACGATGCCGGTGACCGCGAGGATCGAGGAGATGCTACCGAGGTAGTCGAATGCGCCGGGATTACGGTCTCGCGAGGTTCCGATGGTGAGGCAGACGACCGCCGTCAGCGCGGATGACGCCGCGAAGGTGACGAATATCGAGTGCCATGAGAAGAACTCGAGCAGGATGCCGGTGACCAGGAATCCCGCGATGGCACCCCCGCCGGCGACCGCCGCCCAGATGCTGATCGCCAGGGCGCGTCGGGACTCCGGGACGCCGGAGGTGATCAGCGAAAGAGTCGACGGCATGATCAGGGCCGCACCGGCACCCGCGAGACAGCGCGTCGCGATCAGTTGGGTGGGATCGGAGACCCAGATGGCGAGCAACGATGCCACGCCGAAGACAGCGAGGCCGGCGACCAGCACACCGCGTCGCCCCAGCCGGTCGCCGATCGCGCCGGCCGGCAGTAGGAGCGCAGCCAACGCAAGCGTGTAGCCGTCGACGATCCAGGTCATCTGGCCGGCGTCGGCACCGATGTCGAGCGCGATCGCCGGTAGGGCTGTGTTGAGTGCGGCCATGGCCGCTACCACCATGCTCACTGCGGCGCAGGCGATGGTGACCAGCCAGACCGAACGCAGGTCGACCGACGACAGCTTCATACGCATTGCCCCACCTCATCAGGTCTGGAGTGCAGGTGTTGCCTTTTTGTGATCAAAACACGCGGCGACGGTGAGTCGGGACTGAGTGAAACATGTGACACATTTATCACTGCAGTAACAAGACCGGTGATCGCCGTCCTGCAGGTCAGCGTTGACCCGGACAACCGAAAGTGGGAGTCATGGCGTCACCACAAGTCGCCTCATCACAACGTACCGACTACTCACCGGCCCGCGTTCACGTTTGGCGTGTGCTGTCGATGCTGGGCGCGTTGATCGCGCTCGTCGTCGGCCTGCTCCTCATTGTGACCTCGGCGGCCTGAACCGGCCGAGACCGGGAGCCGCCTGCTGACCTCAGGCGGCGTGCTTCTCGATGGCGGCCCCGACCCGTGGGAGGGCCGCGACGACATATCCTTTGGCCTTGCCGCGCAGCGAGTTGTACGCCTTCGCCAGGGCCGGCTTCGCGGTGGAGACCTGATCGTCGGACACCGTCAGCAACGCCTCGGCGGCCGCATCGCTGTTCGCGGCGAGATGATCGGCGAACGCCACCCCGGCAGGCTTTGCGTCCCAGAACGGCTGCAACGCCGTCAAGAAGTCGGGCAGCATCAGATTCGTCGCCGACGACACCACACCCGGCTTGACCTTCTGTGCGGCCGCGTAGGCGGTCTTGACGGCCGCTCCACTGAGCCCCTTCTGATCTGCGACCTCGGCGTCGATCACCCCGACCAAATCCGCGACCACCGCAGGGCGGTCGGTGTCGAGCAGGGACTGCAGCGAATCACTCATCAGGTCTCCTCGCGGGATCGCCCGGTGCGGGCGGAGTTCGACGGCGGTTTGTCCGCGTCGAGACTACTGTCCGGTTCGGCGGAACGGGAAGTCACCCGCCGCACAGGTAATCAGATCACGTCGTAGACCAGGTGGGTCGCCGTCGACGTGGGTGTGACGCTGCGCTGTGCGAGCGTGCATGGCACACCGTCGACGAACAACGGCGTGCCCGAACCGAGTACCACTGGGGCGAGGTGCAGCGAGAGGATGTCGACCAGTCCTGCGGCGAGCGCCGAACCGACGGTGGCGCCACCACCCATCACGATGACGTCGAGGTCCTCGCCGCGGGCGCGTGACGCCGCCTCGGCTCGCTCACGTGCCGTGGCTACGGCATCCTCGATGCCGGTGGTGACGAACGTCCAGTCGAGCTCGGTGAGACGTACGGACTCCGGCGGTGATCCGGTGACGACGACGAAGGACGGTTTACCGACCTCTCGGGCGCCGTAGCCGATCTCGTCGTCCCAGCCGCCCGGTCCGTCGACCACGTCGAACAACCGGCGACCGAGGACGACCGCTCCCGACCGTTTGGTCATCTCGGCGAGGAGGCTGCGCTCGTCGGGATCGTCGGAGAACGCCCAGGTGTGCAGTGCTTCTCCGCCGGTGCCCAGACCGTTGTCCGGCCCCGGGTCGGGTCCGGTGACGAAGCCGTCGAGGGACATGGATATGTCGGCGATGATCCGGGTCATGTCAGTACAGACCCGGACCGTCGTCTGAAGTCATCGGTCCGTCAGCCCGCCGCATGATCGGGCCTGCTACGCGGGGAACTCCGGCGCCGAACTGGGGTTCATACCGTATCGCTTTCGGGAACGCCCGTTTTTGCCCTAAGGTGAGGTGCATGATCTCCCGAATCCCCCCTGGGTACGAAGACCTCCTGGAAAGGCCGATCGTCGGAGTTCTCGGCACTGTCCGTCCGGATGGTTCGCCCAGCCTGTCGCCGATGCGCTTCACCTGGGATGGGGCGCACCTCCGGATGAGTCAGACCATCCCGCGCAGGAAGTTCGTGAGCCTGCAAGCCAATCCCAACTACTCCTTCATGATCACCGATCCCGAACTCCCCTCGAGATCTTTGGAAGTGCGCGGTTGGCTGGTGACCGTCGAAGAAGATCGCAATGGCTCGTTCTATGGAACCCTCGACGACCGCTACGGCGTCGACGATCCGCAGCTTCCTCAGGACGTCGACGACCGGGTCGTGATGATTCTCGACGCCACCGGTTTCACGGCCAGGTGTGGCTGAGTCGGTTCGCTCCCCCTGGAACTTGTCTATACTGTTGCATATACCGTAGAACTAACTGGACAGACCTTCTCCACGCATCGACAAAGGAGCCGTTGATGAGCGCGCCCACCATTCACGAGGCGGCCGCGGCGGTCGCAGACCCGTCGGCGTACGCCGACGAAGACCGTCTCCACGCGGCTCTTGCCCGACTGCGTGCGTCGTCACCGGTCGCGCGGGTGGAGACGCCCGGATACAACCCGTTCTGGGCGATCACTCGGCACGAGGACATCATGGCGGTCGAACGGGCCAACGACGTCTTCACCAACTCGCCGCGCCCCGTGCTGATGACGGCCCAGCAGGAGGAACTCCAGGCGGCCGTCCAGATCCGCACGTTGATCCATATGGACGATCCCGAACACAAGAAGATGCGCGCAGTGGCGCTGAACTGGTTCCGGCCCAAGACGCTCAAGACAATGCATTCGCGGATCGACGATCTGGCGCGAATCTATGTCGACAAACTGGCATCGGCCGGGGGTGAGTGTGACTTCGTGCAGGAGGTCGCCGTCAACTTTCCGCTCTACGTCATCATGTCGCTGCTCGGCGTCCCCGAGGCCGACTTTCCGCGGATGTTGCAACTCACCCAGGAACTCGTGGGCTTCGAGGACTCGGAGTACGCGCGGAGTGCCGACCCCGACGATCAGTTGAGCGCCCTGCTGGAGATGTTCGAGTACTTCACAAAGCTTGCCGCGCAACGGCGTGAGCGCCCGACCGATGACATGGCCTCGACCATCGCCAATGCCGTCGTGGACGGCGAGCCGCTGAGCGACATCGACGTCGTCTCCTACTACGCGCTCATAGCGACCGCCGGCCACGACACGACCACCTCCAGCATCTCCGGTGGCATGCGAGCACTCGTCGAGCACCCCGGTCAGCGGCGTCGCCTCACCGACGACCTCGACCTGTTGCCCGCAGCCGCCGAGGAGATGATCCGGTGGGTGACCCCCGTCAAAGCGTTCATGCGCACGGCGACGGCGGACACCCAGGTCGGCGGTGTCCCCATCGCGGCAGGGGACTCACTACTTCTCTCCTACGTATCCGGAAACCGGGATGAAGACGCGTTCGACGAGCCGTTTCGATTCGATGTCGGGCGTGAGATGAACCGGCATGTCGCCTTCGGGTTCGGTGTGCACTTCTGTCTCGGCGCACCACTCGCGCGTATGGAGATCTGCAGCTTCTACAACGAACTCCTGCCGAGACTCGAATCGGTCTCGCTGGCAGGCGAACCCGAACTCTCCGCAACCACATTCGTCGGGGGCCTCAAGCACCTCCCGATCCGGTACGCGATGCGGTGATCACCGGACGGGGCGGCACGTCATCAGTCCCGTTCGTGCTGGGGTGGGTGACCGTCAGGTGCCGGTGGTTCCCACCCGGGTTCGAGAACCAGACTTCTTCGTGGAGGTCGTTTTCTTGGCTGCGGACCTGGCCGGCGACTTCTTGGCGGGCGTTTTCCTGGCCGGTGCCTTGGCGGCGGCCTTCTTCGCAGGCCCCTTGCCGCTCCGCTTCTGATTCGCCGCTCTGATGAGCTCGGCGATGTGATCGAGAATGCAGTTGAGGCCGTACTCGAAGTTGCGTTGGTCCGGTGCGCCACCGACCCGTCCCAATGCTGCGGCCTGAGCCAACAGCGGGGTCTTTTCGGGTGTGACGATCAGGTTCTCGTAGTAGGCCTGCGCGGCCGCATCCTCGGACTTGCTCTTCTCGTGCAGACGCTCGAGCACGATCGTTCCGCGGACGTGCAATTGCACTGCAGAATAGCTGTCGTAGGCGTCCTCGAGGGACAGTCCCTCTGACATCAGGTCCTGCACGATCCGCTCGATCTCTCTGGCGCCCAACGCCGCGTTGCGGGGACTCAAAGATGACCTGATCAGCACGAGATCGACCAGAATCGGACTCGCTGTGAACACGTCGCGCATCCGGGCCGCGTGCTCATGCAGACGGGCGCGCCAGTCACCTGTCGTCGGTTCCAGGGCTGCTGCGAGCCCATAACGCTCGAGCGCACGGTCGGTCATCTCGTTGAGTAGATCGTCCTTCTTGCGGAAGTACCAGTAGATGCTGGTCACCCCGACGCCGAGATGCTTCCCGAGCAGCGGCATGCTCAGATTGTCGACACCCACCTCTTCGGCGAGTTCGAAGGCACCGTTGATGATCTCCTGGGGATCGATGGAGCCGCGCTCGCGCCTCTCCCGCTTCGGGGTGTCGTCCTTGCGTGGCATTCTCCCAGACCACCTTCCTCGCATCTCGTAACGCGCGACGTCGAGGGCCACTCGTGTATCGCCAGATCCCGTCCGGACACGCCGCTTTGCCGTCACTGTAGCGCATACCGGAACGCAGCACGGTTCGACGCCACTGTGCGTCGGCACTGTGGTCGTCGGTCCCGCCCGGTGGGGTCGGGGGTAGGTCAGTCCTCGACGGTGAGGGCTGCCGACGGACAATTGAGGGCCGCGTTCCGGAGATCTGCGGCGGGGGCGTGTGCGGCGGCTTCGTCATCGATCTCGGCGTAACCGTCGTCGGTCACCTCGAACACGTCGGGGAGGCCGGCCTCGCAGATCCCATGGCCCACGCACCGACTCGCGTCCAGAGCGATTCTCATGTGCTTCCTTCCCAGCTCGGTACCCGGACCCGTGATTGGGCTCGAAAACGCTCACGGGTGGGCGCTTCGATGTTACCGTAAGCTTTACCGTAGCACCGCACGCCCCACTCGCCTGCCCCAAGGAGTGCGTGATGACCATCGGACCAGTCGCAGAGCAGACCACTTTCGTCGGTGGGCATGAGGATGACGAACGCTTGGCCGTACTGGTCGGTCCGGAAGGTGCGTTCGAGATCGAACACATCGAGATCGACGGGGTCCCGGTTCGGTCATTCGTCCGGGCACCGCGTACTCTTGTCGATCTCTTCGGGATCGCCGCCGCGCACGACGACAAGACGTACCTGGTGTTCGAAGACACGCGACTGACCTACTCCGAGCTTCGGAGCCAGGCCGGCAGCCTCGCGCGCAGTCTCCGTGAGTTGTACGGCGTAGGGCGGGGCGACCGGGTGGTGGTGGCGATGCGGAACCTGCCGGAGTTCGTCGTCACGATGTGGGCGTCGGCGTTGTTGGGCGCGGTCTTCGTCCCACTCAATGCGTGGTGGCGAGGTAGTGAACTTGTGCGTGCGCTCGACGAATGCGAGCCGCGGGTCGTTGTCGCGGACAATGAACGCGTGCAGCGGATCCGGGAGACCGGCAACGTTCGGACACCGATCGTCGAGGTGCGCGGTCCGGGCGCCGATTCCGGTGGCGGCACACTTTTCGGCGACCTGACGCGAACAGCGCCGCTCCCGGCTGCGGAGTATGCGGAGTCGAATCCCGACGACGTCTTCGCGATCCTGTTCACCTCCGGGACGACCGGCCGGCCGAAAGGTGTGGTCACGACACACCGTGGCACCATCACGAACACGTGGAACATGATGTTCATGGCAGTGCGCGAGATGATCCTGAACGGGCGGACCCCGGGCGGGACGGGGGCGCAGAACGCGGGCATCCTGACCACGCCGCTGTTTCACATCGGTGGCCTCGCTGCTGTGTTGGGTGCGGCCGTGACTGGTTCGAAGACCGTGCTCATGCGCAAATGGGACGTCGAGGAGGCGATGCGCATCGTCGAGGATGAGCAGATCACCGGCATGGGCGGTGTCCCGACCATTGCGCGAGAGATCTTGGAGCACCCGAGAATCCGCGCCTTCGCGGATCGCGTCTCGACCTTCTCGATGGGCGGGGCCAACGTGCCCGCCGAGTTGCCGCGATTGGTGGTCGACGCGCTCGGCGAGACGACTCAGCTCTTCAACGGGTACGGAGCCACCGAGACCACGTCCTCGGTGACCGCCAACGTCGGAACCGATTACCTGGAGAATCTCGACAGTGTGGGCCGTCTCAACATGACGGCGGAACTGCGTGTCGAGGCGAGTGGCGGGGAGTTGGTGGGGGTGGGGGAGCTCGGTCAGTTGTGCATCCGCTCACCGCAGACCGCCCGCGGGTACTGGAACAATCCGGAGGCGACCGCGGAGTCGTTCGTGGACGGCTGGTTTCGTACGGGCGACCTCGGTTATATCGACGACGACGGTTTCGTGTACGTCGTCGACCGTGTCAAGGATGTCATCATCCGTGGCGGTGAGAACATCTACTGTGCGGAGCTGGAAAGTGTTCTGTACGAACACCCGTCCGTGCTGGATGTGGCGGCGGTGGGGATCGTGGATCCGACGATGGGTGAGCGGGTCTGCGTGGTGATCGTCCCGCGCCCGGGCGCGCGGCCCCAGCTGGCCGACGTACGTGCTTTCGCCGCCGAGCGGCTGGCGACCTTCAAGTGTCCCGAGGCGATGTACGTCGCCGACGACGTTCCACGCTCGGCGACGGGCAAGGTCGCGAAGAAGCAGTTGAAGGATGTGGTCGCTTCGAACCCGGATGCCGTGGAACGCCTTCGGGTGTCATGAGCGGACCCCTCCGCTTCGGGCGGTGGAGAGAACATAGGGAGACATGGTGACTTCAGCCGAGACGACGCTGGTGGGGAAGCGGGTGGTGGTCACCGGTGCCGGCCAAGGCGTCGGTCAGGGTCTGGCGAAGGTGTTCGCCGAGAGCGGTGCCGAAGTCCTGGTGAACGACCTCCGGCACGACCGTGCGTCAGCCGTCGCCGACGACATCGTCGCGGCGGGCGGGCAGGCGAGCGCCCTGGTCTTCGATGTGACGGACTTCGAAGCCGTGAACGAAGCTTTGACCGGAACTGGTGCGGTGGACGTCCTGGTCAACAATGCGGGCAATGCAGGTGCCTTCCCGTTCACCGTGGGGCACACGTTCGCCGACACCACCCCGGCCGATTGGGAACCGTTCTTCGCCGTCAACCTGTTCGGGGTGATGCACTGTACGCGGGCCGTGATGGGCGGCATGGCCGCACGCGGTTGGGGGAGGATCATCACGATGATCTCCGACGCCGGTCGAACCGGAGACCAGAACTGCGCAGCATACGCTGCGGCGAAAGCAGGTGCGGCCGGATTCAGCCGATCGGTCGCGATCGAGGGCGGGCGGCACGGCGTGACAGCCAACTGCATTGCTCTGGGAACCATGCACACGCCTCTCGCCGACGGTCTCTGGGCCGAACCAGAATCCGAGATGGCGCAGAAGGTTCTGCGGGACTACGTGATCCGGCGCCCGGGCACTCCTGACGATGTATCTCATCTCGCCTTACTACTCGCCGGGCAACACGGTGAGTGGATCACCGGCCAGACGATCCCGGTGAACGGCGGCTACTCGTTTGCACTCTGATCCCGCAGCGCCAAGAGCGCGACAGCCGTTGGGGCATGGAGGGGCAGAGCGTAGGCCGACGGGCCTCATGGCCGGTCCGAAACGGGTTGGGGCCCGCGCGGCAGGGCTTCACGCGCCTCTGCAGTGTCCCCCGGCGTGGGTTCGCCGCCCACAAACCTCGGGAACACCCGCGCCACGACGATGGCGATCAGGCCGACGATGCTCACTCCGACGATCCAGATGACAGGCCCCACAACCGAACCTGTGGCCATCAGCAACGACCCGCATACGAGTGGCGCGAGCCCGCCACCCAACACCGTCCCGATGTTCTGTCCGAAGGTCGACCCGGTGTAACGCACGGGTGCCGGGAACAGGGTTGCGATGTAACTGAACCCTGGGGCCATGACCAAGTTCGTGAGGGTCAGGTAACAGGTCATCCCGGCCAGCAACAGCAACGCGTTATCGGTGCTCGACAGAAGCCAGAATATCGGCCCGGACGCGACGAGGAACGAGACGAGCAGAACCGCGAGCCAGCGCAGCTGGCCGTATCGGTCCGAGATCCATCCAGACAGGGGATGCCACAGCGCCCCGATCACCATCGACGTCGCGTAGGTGATCATCACCATGCCGACGGCGAGATCGCGGTTGCCGGCGAGGTAGACCGCGAACCATTGTGCGACACCAGCGGCTCCGTTCACCCCGATGGCGACCCCACCGGCGATGAGCATCGGGCGCCAATGTCGCGTCAGAGTCTCGCGTAGCGGTGATGCGACGATCTCCCGGTTCTCGACCATCGCGAGGAACTCTGGGGAGTCCTCGACGCGACGACGGATGAAGAGCGCAACGAGAGTCAGCGGAGCGGCGATCAGAAACGGTATGCGCCATCCATATTCGGTCATCACGTCGCTGGAGACCAGCACCGTCAGCATCGCAGCGAGAACCGCGCCGCTCGAGCCGCCCAGCCCCGCGCCCCAGGGTGTCAGGGAGGAGAGGAGGCCGCGGCGTTCCGGCGGCGACGATTCGATCGCGAAGGTCACCGAACCGAGCATCTCCGCGCCGGCCGACAGGCCCTGCCCCACGCGGAGGAGAGCGAGCATGAGAGGCGCGACGATCCCGAGCGTCTCGTAGGTCGGAAGCAGCCCGATGCAGGCCGAACACGCGCCCATCAGGATCACCGTAGCCATGAGTGCGGTGCGCCTGCCCCGACGGTCCCCGATGCGACCGAAAAGGATTCCACCGAGCGGCCGTGCGACGAACCCCGCACCGAACACCGCGAGGCCGACGAGCAGCGAGACCGCGTCGTTGTCGGCCGGGAAGAACAGCGGTGCGAAGTACACCGTGAGAACCCCGTAGAGCGCGAAGTCGTAATACTCGACAAAGGTGCCGGCGAAGCCGGCGACGGCCGCCCGCTTCGCGCTCGGTGGAATGCCCCCGGGGACGGGAGTGCCGTCGACCGGGGTTGATGCAGATCGATCCATGGGACAGCTCCTAGCGACGCCGCTGGTCTGCCGACACCGGATCGGCGCCGACGTTGTCAGGCAACATTACCGTTGCACATACGGTACGTCATACCGTTCTTTCCGAATCGCCCGATGCGCGGCAAACACAACCGCTACTAATTGGGAACGATGCCATCGAGTCCACCCACATCACTGATCTGCCAGTCTGCGTTCTCATCGACGGTGATGTCGTACGTCACCGTCGTGGTGACTCCTTCCGGTGCCTGCTTACTCGTCGAGTTGACGTTCACGAAGGCGTTGACCTTGTACACGCCGCCGTTCTCCGACGAAACGGTCGCGGCCACCGGGCTGGCCTTGGACACCCAGTTCAGTGGAACCAGGATCTGTTGCAGCTGTGACGCGGTCGCGTCGAACTTGGCCGCCAACTGTGGTGTCGTATTGCCGCGCAGCCGCTCGAACCATCCTTCGAGATCCTGATAATCGGTGGTTGCGGCGCCGACCGCGTAGTCGGAGGCGATCTTCTCGGCAGTGGCCCGGTCTGCTGCAGAAGCGCGGTCGGCGGCCAAGTCCGACCGCGTGCCGGCATAGAGGAACGCCAGTACGGTGACGGCGACGAGAAGCGCTGTGATCACGATGGCAATCAGTGCGGTCGACAGCGAAATCGACAGTTGGCGCTTCTGTTTGGTCGGCTCTTCGTGTGCGTTGGCGATGACATCGGCGGATGACGGCGGCGAGGTCGGGTTGGCTGTGCTGTCGGCCTCTTCCGCGATGACGGTCTCCTCCGCCTGATCGACCTTGTCGTCGACTGATGATTTCATCGGGTCCTCACTTTCCTGCGGGTTGGGTTATGTCGATATGGAACCGAAGGGCATTGTCGGAGCCGACCATCCGGACAGCCTGGGCGACGAGTTCCCCGATGTCGAGTTGCGCGATCCCCGGGGCGGCCTTGGTGACCAGCGGTTGCAGCATGGGCCCGAGCGGTTGCAGGCTCGGTCCGAGGCGGACCAGGGTGGCCTTGAGATCGTCGAGGAAGGGCACGAGCCCGTCACCGGTGGTGTACGCGGAGGGCGGTCGTGTCTCGGCTAGATTGGCCATCTCCCGATCGAGCGGCTCGATGACCCTGCCCCCGACCGAGTTCCAGGCCGGGCCGTTGGCGCGCAACGTGGGGCCCATCCAGTCCACATCTCGGCCCATCGACTGAACGGCCTCGAGGAGTTGGGCCAGGTTCGGAAGTCGCGACAGCACGGTCACCGCCAGGAGTTGGGTGGACCGACCGAGTTGCGGGATAACCGGGTCGGTGTCGGCAAGGGCCGTGCTGAAGGTGCCGACGAGTCGCGAGATCACGTCCGGGTCCATTTGCCGAAGCAGGGCCACCGCGTCGGTCGCGGTCTGGGAGATGGATGTCGGTGCCTCGTCCGGGCTGGTTCGGATCACCTCACCGTCGGCCAGATAAGGCCCTCCGGGGGCTTCCGGAGTGAACTCGAGGTACGGTTCGCCGAGTGCGGACAGAGTCTGGACCGCCAAGGCGCTGTCCGTCGGTATCCGGAAATCGTCGCGGTAGAGGATCGTTGCCGATGCGCCGGTGTCGCCGGATCGCAGCTCTGTCACCTCGCCGATCTCGTAGCCGGTCAACAGGACCGGCGAACCGACGGCCAGTCCGGCCGAATCGGGCAAGAGGACGGTGGCGGAGTTCTCTTGGCGCGTCGGGTTCACATCGAGCACGCCGGCGCACAGGTAGACGATCGATCCGAGAAGCACGGCGACAATCGCGGCCAGGGATATCACAGGCGCACTCGGCCTCATCGGATCATTCCGATCATCCGCATCACGGTGATGATCTGCTGCCTGCGCTCACCGGTCCGCAATCTCAATGGCGGCCCGGCGCCGGTGACCTCGACCTGAGTGATGTCCACTTTCGGACCTGCCGTTGCGAACGGGATGATCTTCTCGTCGAGCAGCTCGATCAACTTGCGGGCATTGGACGGACGGCTCGTGTCGATCGGGTTTCCGGCGAACAGGACGGGGACTATTGCGCGGGCGGTGTTGTCCATGGACTGCACCATGGGAGCGACCCACTGGGCGGGCGGTGCGATCATCCCGAGGTTGGTCATCATGAAGACGATGGAGAGGGTCGATGTCATCGCGTCGGTGGTGTGCTGAGCTCCCTCAGGGGTGAGCAGGGGACCGATGACGTCCTCCTCGCGCTTGATCGTCTTGGTGGTCGCGGTGAGCCCGTCGAGCACGGCGCTCAACGAATCCTGATTCGCGGCGAGATCCTCGAAGTTCGTACCGAGAACGTCGAAGATCTTCCGGGTCACTTCGGGGTCGTTCGGGAACGCCTTGTTCATCTGCCGGACCGTTGTCATGAAGTTGGTGAAGGTGCCCTGTCCGACCGCGGTGGCGAGTTGGGCCAACGTGTCCTCGATCTGGGGCGCCTGTTCGGTCTGGGCGAGTGGGATCGTATCGCCCGGTTGAAGCTGTTGGGCGCCGGCTTCGTCGGGCGTGGTGAGCGCGACACGGACGTCGGCCAGTGGCGCCGCCTGCTCGAGGGTTGCACGGGTGTCGGCAGAGAGGCGGACCCCGTCGTCGATCGCGGCTTCGGCGACGACGTATCCGCCTTCGTCGATGACCACCGATGTCAGCGACCCCACCTCGGTGCCGTCGGACAGCACCGCGGCACCATCGGGCAAATTGAGGACATTCTCGAACTCCATACGGATCGAGTAGGTGTCGTCGGTGCTGTCCGCCGTGGGAATCTGTGAGAATCCCGCCGTGCATCCGGAAACCGCGATGCACAGTGCGATCACCATTGCGATGCAGCTGACCGTCGATCTGGTCGCCAAACCCCTGCGTGTTCGGGAAATCATGATTGTTCCGATCCCAAGAGCAGCGGTATCAGCGTGGTCAGTGGCGCCGGCGTGGTGCAGTCCGGTTGTTCGGCCCGGCCAAGACTGCGGCAGATCTCAGCCCCGACCGCGGAAGGCACAGGCGCCGCGGGAGCGGCGTATGTCAGTGCAGCGGCCCCGGTATCCGGGTCGGTCACGCTACGAAAGGCTGCGTCGAAGACCGGAATCATGCCGATCGCCTCGCGGAGCGATCCGACCTGAGCGTTGATGAGTTGGGGCAGATTCGCATTCGCTTCCAGGCTGTGCACGATTCGTCCGCCGAACATGGTGGTGATGTCGTTGAACATCGGGAGCACATAGCGCAGTCGGGCAATGGTTTCGACCGACGGACCGATGATGAACTGGTTGACGCCCACCATCGTCGCCGGGAACCGAGTGAGCAGCTTCTTGATGTCCGCCCAGCCGCCGGCGACGCTGTCGCTGAGGTCGGATACGTCGGTGAGGATGTTGCCCAGGCGCCCGATGGCCGCGTCTGGTGAGTCCAATGCGCGTCCGAGTCCCAGGATGATGCGGTTGATGTCGTCACCGGTGCCACTGGTGCCCTTCTCCATCTCCGCGAGGGCGCGCGACAGATCCTGGGTCCGCGGATCGCCGTTCAGCTCCTCTGACAGTTCGGAGAATGCTGCGAGGGTCTCGCTGATGGACTTCGGCGTGGCGGTTTTGGTGATACACCGTTGCGAATCCCATGTAGGCGCATCCATTGCCGGTTCGTTTCCGATCAGGGTGAGTTCGCGATCGGCCATCAGAGTGCGGGCGACGGTGGTGGCGCCGACATCCGTGGGTAGTCTTCGGTCGGCATCGATCTCGAAGTCGATCCGTACCGCCGTGCCCTCGGGCCTGATCGAGGTGACGGCACCGATCGGCATGCCGAGAACGCTGACGTGGTTCTTCTCGTAGAGGCCGATGCTGTCGGGCATGAGAGCGCAGTAGGAATGCATGTCCGCCGGGCGCAGGGTGAATGTGTACCCGCTCACGGCCAGCGCACCGACCACCGCCACCGTGGCCACTGCCACAGTGCGGCGGGAGAGTAGATTCCGGGGTCCTGTCAGCATGGTCGATCCTGTGTGGGAACGCAGATCTTGGGGACCCCTTCGCCGAGCGGGCGCAGGGAATCGCCGAGGGTGGTGACCGCTTCCAGAAGCGCTGTCAGCTCCCCGTGCAATTGCTGCAGCGGTGGGATCGAGTCAGACAACGACCGGGCCATCGGCAGGAAGGTGCTGCGCCAATGCTCAGATACGGGGGTCAGCCGAGCGAGGAGCCTCGCGACGGTGCCGAGTGCCTTGCCGACCTGTGTCAGAGACTGTTCGGCGAGGTCCTCCAGAATGTTCGATGAGGTGATGAACTGTCGGAGAACTGATTTGGTGTCGTTCAGGGTGCGAATGTACTCGTCGGACACTGCCAACGTCCGGGAGATGTCGCGATTCTGCCGGTCGAGGATGTTCACGATCGATTCCACCGCGCCGACGGCGTGACGAATCGAGTCCGGTCGCCCGCCGCTGGACTGACGGATCTCGGCGAGTGCTTCCCGCATCGGATTGCCGTCGATGTCGGCGATCGGGTCCGCCGCGTCCTGAAAGAGGGCGGGCAGCGAGTACGGGAGTTGCACCCTGGAAGCGGGAATCGTCGATTCTCCCAGCGGTTCCGTGCCCATCGGAAGAACTGCGAGGTAGTAGCCGCCGACGACAGTCAGCATTCGCACCGACAGCGTCGATGCGTCGCCCACGTGGACGTGGTCGTCGACCGTGAAACGAACCGAGACGTGATCGCCGTGCAAAACCAGATCGGACACCGTGCCCACCTTGATGCCCGCCACCCGTACTTCGTCGCCTGTCTTCAGGAATCCCGCATCGGTCACCTCGGCTTTGTATGTCGTGGAATCGACCTCGACGATCGAAGCGAGTGCGACGACGAGTCCAATGATCGCAAGCACGGAGAAACCCACGATTCCCCAACGGAATTCGGTACTGCCGAACCTCCGCCGTGAATCGTCACGCGTCCTGGATCTCACCCTGCTTTGCATACCGTGATCCTCTCGGCCTGCAGCAGCACCTGAATCTGTGGACTCGTCTCCGCGGCCCCGTGGCGACAGGTGTACTGCCCTGAGTCGGGCACCACTGCTGCCAGCGACTGCAGCAGTCCCGGTAGTCGGCGGAGGACCTCGACAGAACGTTCCGGTTCCGGGAACGTACGTCTGATCAGTTCATCGAGTGGTTGATTGGGATCGCCGGTCAGGCCGATCTGGTGCATCAGATCGTCGAGCGGATCCAGCACAGGCGGGATCTGATTGGCGAAGTCGATCAGCCCGGGAAGCTTTTCTTGAAGGCTGACGAACAGGGCGGTGAGCTGGGTGAGGAGGGTGACCAGGTTGGCCGACTTTCCGCCGATGCGATCCGAGATGTCTCGTAGATTCCGGACGAGGGTGGAGATGACTTGCTGGCGATCCTGTGCGTACTCGCCGAGGCGCCCGATCGCGTCGAGCGCAGGGCCGATTCCGTTCCCGTCGCCCTGAACCACGGAGAGGATGCTCCCGGCGAACTTGTTCAGTTCGTCCGGCGACAGGTCGGCGAGTACCGGCTGAAGTCCGTTGAACAGAGTCGTGATGTCGAAGGACGGGATGGTCTGGTCGGTGGCGACGACAAAACCGGCCGGGACCGGGGCTGCCGGCTCCTCGGGCGGCTGGACGTCGAGATATCGCTGCCCCGTGAGGTTCTGGTAGCGGATGGCGAGCGTCGCATCCTCGTCGATGGGCCGGGTGCGATCGGCGGTGAAGGTGACCCTCGCCTGAGCTCCCTGCAATGTCACGGCTTCGACCTTGCCGACCGCGACGCCGAACTCGCGGACGTCGTCGCCGGCGTAAAGCCCGCTCGCATCAGTGAACATCGCGTGGTACTCGGTGCCGTCACCCTCGACCGGACGCTCGATGGTTCGCAGCACCGCGAAGAGTACGACGATCATCACCGTCGCGAAGATTCCAAGCCGCACCACCAGCCCTGCTGTGGACCTCACCTGCCGGGCCCCGTTCCGCCGTGCGCAGAAGGCGTGAGATCCAGAGCCAGTGCGAGCCTGAGCACCGGCCCCGCTGGTGAATCACGGAAGCTGCGGGAGAGTCTGTCGAGCAGTGTGCGCAGATCACCCGCGGTGACGCTCGGAGTTCCGACGCTGTGTGCAAACGCGTTGAGCATCGGCGGCGGGAGCTGCGCGAGGTCGTGATAGTAGGGACGGATGTCGCGGAGCATCTCTGCCACCCCCGGGATGAGCCCGTTCGCCAGCATCCCTGTGGTCGCGTCGAATCTCTCGCGATTCTCCGGAGACTTGAGATAGGGCTGTTTGTAGACGACGTCGAGTAGGTGAAGAATCCCGGACAGGGTTGGCGGAGCCCCTTTGAATCCTTCGCCGAAACCGCGCAGGATGGGAGAGAATGGCACCTCCTGCGTCCGCCACACCGTGGCGCTGACCCCGACGATCATCTGGATCATCGGGGTGAACTCCTTGGAGTTTCTTGCCACCTTGTCCACAAGCTCCGTGAACTGCGGCGTGAGTACCCGGTCGGTAAGCGCGCCGAGACCCTCCAGCATCGTCGACATGGTGGCATCGTCGACCCGACCCCGCTGGGCGCCGGTCAGGTCGATCGTGGCTCCATTACGCAACGGGAACTCGGCCGCATTCGCCTCGACCGCATCGCGCAGCGAGATCTGGGTGATACCGAACAGGTTCGCCGGAGCAAAGTCGATCGACATCTGTTCGGTGAGCCCGCGCACGTCCTCGGCGGCGAGGTCGATGGTCAGGAACTGCTCGTCATCGCGTCGCTCGATGGTCCTCACCGACCCCACCTTGACCCCGTGACGCCAGACCTCGGTGCCGGTTTCGATTCCGGCGCCGATGGTTTCGGTGATCAGAGTGATTCGAAGGTCGCCCGGACCGGGTTCGTCGGAGTCGGGCAGTACCCGCCACGCGGCGATGGCGAGCACAGCCACCAGAACGAACGCGATGCCGAGTACCCGGGCACTGTGCTGCTCTGTGTTGACGCCGACGAGAATGTGTTTGGCCATGTGATCATCCGGTGAAGGTCAACGGGGACTTGAATCCCCAGAGTGCGATGGTGGCGACCATGTCCAAGGCGATGATCACGACCAGGCTGGCCCGGATCGCGCGCCCGGAGGCGGCCCCCACCCCTTCTGGGCCGCCGGTTGCGAAAAAGCCCTGATAGCAATGGATCAAGATCACTGCGACAGTGAAGATGAACACCTTGATGACCGCCGCAATGATGTCCCATCCGCTCACGAACTGGGAGAAGTAGTGGTTGTAGACGCCGCTTGCCTCCTGGTGGAACGTCGTCACGATCACTTGCGCCGAGAAGTAGCCGATGATGAGCGCGACCAAGAAGGTCGGAACCATCGCCACCACCCCGGCGATGACGCGTGTGGTCACGACGAAGCCGACCGAGCGCACACCGAGCGCTTCGATGGCATCGATCTCCTCGGAGATCCGCATGGAGCCGATCTCCGCGGTCATCCGACAGCCTGCCTGTGCGGCGAAGCCGACACCCGCAGCAATCGGCGCCATTTCACGCGTGTTCGCAAACGCGGAGATGACTCCGCTGAGTGGGCCGAGCGACACCAGATTGAGAGCGGTGTAGGCCTCGATTCCGATGGATGCGCCCACCGCGGCACCGAGTACCGCCATGAGCACGACGGTCCCGCCGCCGACGATGAGTGATCCTCGGCCCCAAGTCATGTCGGTTATCGTCCGCATCGTCTGCGGCCGATAATGTCGCAATGTGAAAGGTATCGACGCGAGCGCCTGCCAGAAGAACGCGATCGCATATCCGATCGTGTCGAGCGTTGTGCCGAGTCGGATGCGACGTGACACCCACGCCAAGGGCCGCAGGGGCTTCGGTGAATAGGGGGAAGCCATTCTCACCCGATTCTCATCGGGAAGAACATGGCGACGACCTGCGTGATCGCGGTGTTGGCAACCATGGTGGCGACGACGGAGAGGACCACGGCGGCATTGACGCCGTCGGCGACGCCCCGCGGTCCACCGCGCGCCTCGAGCCCGCGTTGGCACGCGATCACCACCACCAGGAACCCGAAAACCCAGGATTTGATCAACGATACCCAGACATCGACGTCGGAAGTGAAGGCGCCGAACGACATCCAGTAACTGCCCGGAGCGACACCGAGAAACGACACGGCGACGACGTAGCCGGCGACGATGCCGACCGCGACGATCAGGATGTTCAGCAGCGGCGCGACGATCAGCGTGGCCACGACCCGCGGCACGACCAATCGGCTGATCGGGTCGACTCCCATGACCCGCATCGCGTCGACTTCTTCGCGAATCGTTCGAGCTCCCAGATCCGCGGCGATGGCTGCCGCACCGGCACCGCCCAGTAACAATCCGGTTGCCACGGGGGCGCCCTGTTTGATGACGCCGGTTCCTCCGGCCGCGCCGATCAAGGAGTTCGCGCCGAGTTGATATACGAGATTGCCGACCTGTGCCGACACGATGACCCCGAACGGAATCGCCATCAGGATGCCGGGAATCGCCGTGACCGACACGATGAACCACGCTTGGCGAAGCGTTTCCCGCCATTGAAACCGTCCGTGGACGAGGTCGTCGAAGCCCACGGTCACCGTGGACACAGCCATGCGGGTGGCGCGGCCGAAGGTGTCGATACTGGTCGCGATGCGACCGCGGCGGGCCGGCTGGGTGACCGGCAGTACGAACTTGTCCTGCCGGGCATCGCGGAGTTCGTCTCCATCGACGGCCGACTCGTTCGACGTGTGGAGCGGAGGCTGCGGTCCGAGGTCTGTGGTGGCCATCCATCCCCTCCGCTTGCTGTGGTGCTCCGCGCGACCCATCGACGTGCGTGATCGGGCTGTTCATGCGGGTAGTACCACTCCGCGTGTCGTCACATTCACCGTCGGGTGTGAACCGTACCACTAACCGAAGGGTTTGCGGTAGAGCTTTCGGTACATCTGTCCAAGTGCTGTCGGCGGGTATCTAATGGGGCTTCGTTGTCACTCGATGAACATCTCGCCGAACCGTCTGATGTAGCTCAGGGCGGCCCGCGGGCTCGAGCCGTCCGCGTGGATCACCACCCAGGTGGCTCCCCGGCGACCGAGGTCGGCGAGGAAGTCTCGCGCGCCTCGTACAGACGCGGCGTCGCTCAGATCTGTCGGCGGACAGACCACCTGCACGTCGATCGACTCCGGGTCTCGTCCCGCGTCGGCCAGTCGCTTCCGGAGTACCGCCAGCTCGTCGGAGAACTGATCGGGCGTCGAGATGGTTGCGGTGCGGATCGCCGACGCCATTGCCTCGCCGGTGATCAGCGGCATCCATCCCTGCCCGTGTTCGACGACTCGTCGAATCGCCGCTCGGCTGTTGCCGCCGATCCAGATCGGCGGGTGGGGGCGCTGCGTCGGACGCTGTGCCGACACTGGGCCGATCGCGCCGAAACCGTTGCCGTGAACGGGCATTTCGGGGTCGGTCCAAATGGAGCGAACTGCTTCGAGCGACTCGTCGAGCAGCGCTGCTCTGCGTTCGAAGTCGACTCCGACTGCGGAGAACTCCGAACGCAGATAGCCTGCGCCGACTCCCGCGATCAGCCGGCCGCCCGAGATGAGGTCGAGGCTGCCGAGTGCCTTCGCCGTCACGTAAGGGTTGCGGAACGGCAGGACGTACAGGTTCGTGAGCAGCGCGATCTCGCTGCTCACGCCGGCCATGAAGCTCAGCGCGGCAACGGGGTCGAGCGTCTCGTGACCGCCGTTGGCGCGCCACTTGACCGACGGTGCGGGATGGTCGCTCAGTGCGACGCCGGCGAACCGCGAGTCCTCCGCTTGTGCGACGACATCTCGGATCACCTTCGGATGCAGGAACTCGTCGGGCGCGGCCGGCAACTCACTCGGATACTCGAGGACGAAACGCATCGGGGCGGTCTGTGTCATGTTCTCCCCCTCTTGCACGCCCGGATGGGCGATGTGCGGTCGATGTTTCAGCATTTGGGCCAGGCCATTCGTTCCCGCCTTGTCGCCACGGAAGGCTCAGGTCGCTTCGGCCAATTGTGCCGAAAATATTGCGGTATGTATTACAGTTGGCGCGATACAGCCGCAACGCGATGACGTTGATCACAGGGGGAACGGTGGCCGAACTCCGAGAGCTCGCCGGGAAGCAGGCCATCGTGACCGGTGTCACGGACGCCGCGGCCGTACAGGAAACAGTGGACGATGTGGTGGATTCCGCAGGCCGACTCGATCTCATGTTCGACAACGCAGGGATTGTCCTCGGAGGTGACACCGAGTTGCTTTCGCCGGAGCAGTGGAACGCGATCATCGACGTCAACGTCCGAGGAGTCGTGCATGGTGTCGCTGCGGCATACCCGCACATGGTCCGTCGCCGTGGCGGGCACATCGTGAACACGGCGTCCGCGGCGGGTTTGATGGCCGCCGGCCGACTCGCCAGTTACGTGATGTCCAAGCATGCGGTCGTCGGTCTGTCGTTGGCCTTGCGTTCCGAGGCAGCCGCTCACGGCGTGGGCGTCACCGCGCTCTGTCCCGGGGCGGTGGAGACGCCGCTGCTGGACAAGGGCTGGGTCGGTGGGGTCGACGGTCGCGAATTCTATCGGATGGGCCAGGGCGGTGGTGGCTTCTACCCGGCGGACCGGCTTGCCGACGCAGCGTTGAGATCGGTCGTGCGCAACAAGGCGCTCCTCGTCGTACCCCGTCGGGTCCGGCTCGGCTGGGCGCTCCATCGTTTGTCGCCGGCGCTCCTGCAGCGACTCGCGGAGCGCTTTCTCGCCGAACAGCGAGCGGCGCATCCATCCCTGACGAGAGGAAACTTGTGATGAGACGGCTCATCCCATGGTCTCACCGTGACCGGAGAACGCTCTCATGGACACGGTGACCTCGATCCCTCGCGGGCCCGAAGATCTCAGCGGGGAATGGCTCTCGCACGTCCTAGGTGGCCACGGTCATCGCGTGGAGATGACCGCGCTGACGGTGGAGTCGATCGGAACGGGACAGGTGGGGGCCACTTTTCGGGTCACCCCGACCTACGCGCACCGACCCGTTGGTCTTCCGGACACCTTTGTGGTGAAACTTCCTGCCGCCGACGAGTCCGTGCGCAACTCGGTGACGTTCGGCTACCGCAGCGAGTGTGCCTTCTATTCGGCGGTGAACGAGCTCGTCGCCGTTCCGGCGCCGGAGTGCTATCACGTGGACGTCAGTGCCGACGCATCCGACTTCGTCCTGGTCCTCGCCGATCAGGTCGGAGCGGCGCAGGGCGACCAACTCGCCGGATGCCAACTGGATGCGGCGGTGCTCGCGGTCCGTGCGCTCGCCGGGTTGCATGCGCCGACGTGGAACGATCCGGTGTGGCGCGATTTTGATGGCCTCGCGTTCAATCTTCGTGATGATGCCGCCAAGCGGGGGCTCGGTGACTTCGCGAAGATGAGTGTTGACCCCGCGCTGGCGGTCGTCGGTGCCGAACTCGCGCCCGAGGACCACGAGACACTCGCAGCGACGATGAATGCAGTCACCGATTGGCTGTTGTCCGAACCGGCTCCGTTCACGCTGTTGCACGGAGACTTCCGCCTCGACAATCTCCTGTTCCATCAGGATGGGAAGAGTCTGGCGGTGGTCGATTGGCAGACGCTCGGCCTGGGGCTGCCGACGCGCGACCTCGCCTATTTCATCGGAACCAGCGTCGAGATAGGGGTTCGGCGGACGGTCGAGCGTCGACTGGTCGATAGTTACCACGACGAACTCCTCGCTGGGGGAGTAACCGACTATTCGCGCAGTCAGTGTTGGGAGCACTACCGGCTGGGAATGATCCAGTCGCTTCTGATTCCCTGCATCGCAGTCGCCACCGCCACCGCGACCGACCGGGGATCCGAGATGTTCGTGACCATGATCCGACGTGGCTGCGCAGCGATTCGTGACCTGGAGACGCTGGCGCTCGTCGGTGCCCCGACACATCCTGAGGAGTGATGGTGGAGAGAGCATTGCGGCACGCCGCGATCATCGGAGCCGGGATCAGTGGGCTCACCACCGGAAAGATGCTGGGAGACTACGGTGTTCCCTATACGACATTCGAATCGTCTGATCGCATAGGTGGCAACTGGGCGTTCGGCAACCCCAACGGTCACAGCAGCGCGTACCGATCGCTGCACATAGACACATCGAGACATCGGTTGTCTTTCAAGGACTTCCCGATGCCCGAGCATTATCCGGACTTCCCGCATCACTCCGAGATCAAGGCATACCTGGACGACTATGCGGCGGCGTTTGGACTGCTCGACAACATCGAGTTCGGCAACGGCGTGCAGCACGCCGCCCGGACGACCGACGGGCGCTGGTGCGTCCGGGACCAGAGGGGAGACGACCGGGAGTTCGACTTCCTGGTGGTGGCCAACGGGCACCATTGGGACCCGCGCTTTGCAGAGTTCCCCGGGGACTTCGCCGGACAAACCATCCACTCGCACGACTACATCGATCCGCGTACACCGCTCGATCTCAGCGGAAAGCGAATCCTGGTCGTCGGGATCGGCAACAGCGCGGCCGACATCACCGTGGAACTCTCATCGAAATCGCTCGACAACGCGGTGACCCTGTCGACACGATCCAGCGCATGGATAGTGCCGAAGTACATCGCGGGGAGACCGGGCGACGCATATTGGCGTACCACGCCCCATCTCCCGTTGGGGCTCCAGCGCAAGGCATTGCAGATGATGATGCCGCTGATGGGCACCGACCCCACGCTCTACGGCCTCCCACCGGCGAATCACAAATTGTTCGAGGCCCACCCGACCCAGTCCGTCGAGTTGCCACTGCGTCTGGGGTCGGGAGACGTCACACCCAAGCCCAATGTCTCGCGTCTCGACGGTGACACGGTGTACTTCGAAGACGGCACCAGCAGTTCGTTCGACGTGATCGTCTATGCGACCGGCTACGACATCACTTTCCCGTTCTTCGACCCGGAGTTCGTCAGCGCACCCGGCAACCACATCCGGTTGTACAAGCGGATCTTCAAGCCCGGTATCGACAACCTGGCGTTCGTCGGATTCGCCCAGTCGGTTCCCACGCTGTTCCCCTTCGTCGAGTGTCAGTCGAGAGTGGTGGCCGCCTACGCGGTGGGCAGATACGATCTTCCGCCCATCGACGAGATGGAGCGGATCATCGACTCCGACCAGCAACTACACAACGGCCACACCACCGAGAGCCCACGCCACACCCAACAGGTGGACTACTTCGTGTACGAGCACGACATCAGAACTCGTGAGCTACCGCTCGGGGCCAAACGCGCGGCGGTCCGCGGATTCACCACACAGGCCCCGACGTCCCGACCATTGCAGGACATCCGATGACGCGCACCGATAGGACGTTTGCCAGCGGTACCGATCTGTGCGAGGCGTGGTATTTCACCGCGCACGACGAGCGGCTCGCGAGTGCCGCGGGCCGACCGATCGTGGTGATGGCTCACGGATTCGGGGGCACCAAGGACTCCGGCCTCGAACCGTTCGCCGAACGCTTTCGAGCCGCCGGTCTCGACGTGTTGGCGTTCGACTATCGCGGCTTCGGGCGGTCGGCTGGTTCCCCACGACAATCGATCTCGATCAGGCGACAGATCGAGGACTACCAGTCGGCGGTGGACGCGGCGAGGTCGACAGCCGGGGTCGATCCCGATCGTGTGGTCCTATGGGGTTCGTCGTTGTCCGGTGGACACGTGATGCGGGTGGCGGCCGACGACGGCAACGTCGCCGCCGTGATCGCCCTGACGCCGATGACCAACGCAGCCGGTGCCGCCACGGCGACCAGAGGACTGCGCGAACTGATGACGCCGCTGCGGTGGTTGTTCTCCGGGCTGCGCAGCCGCCTGCGGGTATCGAGCGGCGCGCGGCCCATCACCATGCCGATCGTCGGACCACCGGGAACCGACGGTGCGATGACCGCCCCGGGAGCGTACGAGAGCTACCTGGCCATCGCCGGACCGTCCTGGCGGAACGAGATCGATACGTCGGTGGGCTTGGAGATCGCGGGAGTGCGGACGACCGATGCGGCCAGGCGACTCAGGTGCCGACTCCTGGTCCAGATAGCCGATTTCGACCGGTACTTCTCGCCGCATGTCATGGCGAAGACAGCCGTCCTGGGCCGAGCGCAGGTTCATCACTATCCGTGTGACCATTTCGACGTGTGGCCGCATCATGACTGGTTCGACCATGTCGTCGACGACCAGGTCGCATTCTTGATACGCGCGCTCGCCGATACCGACGCTCGAACCGTTCACCCCCCGGGATTGTGATCGTCCGCCAAATGCAAAGGGGGAGGATCAGAATGCCTGGGAAGAACCGGGAGCAGTTCACCTACGGCGCTCTGGGTTGACGTTGGCGAAGTTGACGGTTGCGACGGCGGCCAACTTCATCGAGTCCGTGGCGTATACGTCGACCTGCACGACCACCGAACGACGTCCGTCGTGGATGATTCTCGATCTGGCATGCGCGGAACCGGCGGTCACGGGTCGCAGATATCGGATGTTCATGTCCGAGGTGACCGCTCCGTCATCCGGGGCGCGCCCGTCGACGACGTGCTGACCGGCCACCACGTCGATCAGGGTGGCGATCAGGCCACCTTGAATGCCTCCGCGTGTGTTCACCACGTGTGGCGCGGCGGGTAGTTCGACAACGAGCTCGTCGCCCTCCCGACGGGCCTCACCGAACCCGATCTGTGCGAACAGTTCGTGGATGCCGGCCGCCGGCGCCGGGCTCGATGTGCTCAACGGTCCGCATCCGTGAATCTGATGACTCCACGAAGGTTTCGGCCCTCGACCATGTCGTGGTAGCCCTCGTTGATCTGGTCGAGCCGATATTCCCGCGTCACCATGTCGTCGATACGGAGATCGCCCAGCTTGTACAAAGCCAAGGTCTCAGGGATGTCAAGGTGTGGATTTCCGCCACCGAAGACGCTGCCCCGCAGGTTCTTCTGGGTCATGGACAGCAGTGAGAGATTGAGTGTGGCCTCGCTGGCGGTGACGCTTCCCATCCCGGCGACGACGCAGGTTCCGTTCTTCGCAGTGAGCTGCAGCCACGACTCCACTTCGCGACCATCGCATCTGCTGACGGTGACCAGGACTGTCTTGCACATTCGTCCCGCCGTCAGCTCCGAGATGGCCGAAGCGGCTGCTTCCAGCGTCGAGAACGTCTCCGTTGCGCCGAATTTCTGTGCCTGCTCCCGCTTCCACTCATCGGGATCGATGACGAACACCCGTCGGGCACCCGAGAGCAGCGCGCCCTGCAGTGCCGCCGACCCGACGGCGCCCGCCCCGATCACCGCGACGTCGTCGCCCGGCCGGATGTCAGCGGTGTGCACGGCCGCGCCATAACCGGTCGTCACGCCGCAGCCCACCAGACAGGCGATCTCAAAGGGTATGGAGGGATCGATCTTCACCACGGAGGTCTGGTGGACCACGGCGTAGGGCGCGAACGTCCCGAGCAGCGACATCGGATGGACCCCCTCTCCGCTGGCCTGAACGCGGAACTGCCCGTCGGCGATGGCCCGCCCACCCAGCAGGTTGGCCTCCACGTCGCACAGGTTGCGGTTGCCCGACTGGCACGATCGGCACTTTCCGCAGGAGGGAATGAACGACATCACCACATGGTCGCCGATCGCGAAATCCTCTACGCCGGCACCGACGCCGATCACGACACCTGCACCTTCATGCCCGCCGAGGATCGGGAAACGGGCGTCGGGGACGTCGCCGGCGACCACGTGATGATCGGAGTGACATAGACCCGACGCCTCCAATTGCACCAGCACCTCACCCTTACGGGGTTCACCGATCTCGATCTCCTCGATCGACCATGGTTGACCTGCCTGCCGGATGACCGCCCCCCGGGTCCGGATCACGCCGGACTTCACGTCTCTACTCATGACACCTCCGACTTTTCGGTCCCGGCGGCGGCCGGGATGGCAACGCGTGACTGACTTCCCTTACAGCAGAGCAGCTTTCGGAGATCGCCTGCCTTCACCTTGCCAGTGCCCCCGCGGGGGATCTCGTCGTCGGAATCGAGCACCAGCCAAACGGTGGGCACCTTGAAAGAACTCAGCACCTGGCGCGCCGCCGAGCGGAGCTGCCCGGTGGTGAACCCGGATCGCGAGACCACCACGGCACCAACCTGGGGTCCGGACGCGCCGTCGATGTGGGTGACGAATGCGTTGTCGATCCCCTCGATGGACTTCAGAGCCGCCGCGACCTCACTCGGGTACACGGTGGCGCCGCTGATCTTCACCATGTCGTCGGAGCGGCCGTGGTAGAAGAGAAAGCCATCGTCGAGGTGGCCGAGGTCGCCGGTGGGGTAGAAACCGTCTGCGGTGAAGACCTCCTCCCGACCGCGCTGGCAGATCCCGCGCAGGACATGAGGTCCGCGCAGCAGGATCTCGCCCGTGGCGCCGTCCGGGAGCGGCAGAGCAGACTCCGGGTCCGCGATCCTGACCTCCATGCTGTGGAAGGGCTTCCCGCAACTTCCCCACGCAGACCGGGGCATGTCGGTGTCGGCAGGATATCCGCAGTACGGGCCGAAGGATTCGGTCATGCCGAACAGATTGGCGCGGGCACCCGGTTGCGAACGTTCGGCAAGGGGCAACAGCGCTTCGAGGCTGCCCACCTGTAGCGAGGACAGGTCCGCATCGATCTTCGCTGCTGTGTGGGCCAGCGCAACCGCTTGGTCCGGCCAGCCTCTGAAGTGGGTGACGCGTTCCCTCTCGAGTAGGCGCAGGGTGGATTCGGCTTCGGGAACCTCTTCGGTGACCAGCGTCGCGCCGGCGAGCAAAGCCGACACGATCCCGGAGCCGAAGCCACCGACCCAGAAGAACGGCATGGGCAGGTAGAGACGAGTCTGCGAATCGATAAGTCGGTCCGGGAGCCCTGCGGCCACGGCGCCCAGGGCGCTGCGGTGAGAGTGCACGACGCCCTTGGGGGCTCCGCTGCTTCCGGAGGTGAAGATGATCGCCATCGTCGCGTCGGGGGTGACAGTCTTTGCCAATGCGTCCACCACCGTGCGAGTCTCCGGAAAACGCTGCGCGCGGAACACCGTTGCCGGAGACCATATCCGGCGCAATGCGGGCACCTCCGGGTTGGTGACGCCTCCAGGAAGCAGTGTCGGTGTCCCCAGCGCGGCCGAGAGTTCGTCGAGGTACCGGTGCCCGCGGAACTCCTCGACGGAGATCAGGTGCGCGACGCCCGACACCTTGAGCTGCGCGGCCAATTCGCGGCCGGTCAACAGCGTGCTGAATGGGACGATGACCGCACCGATCCGGGTCACTGCAAGCGCGATCTGTACCCAGCGGGCATTGTTGGGCATGATCAGCCCGACCCGCGTGCCCGGGCCGATACCGGCTTCGACGAACGTGGCCGCGAGCATCCGGGTGGACTCGTCGAGCTCTCGATAGCTCACCCGTTCCGTAGGGTCGATCACCATCGGTTTGTCGGGGTGCGCGATCGCCTGTTCGCGGATCAGTGACGCGATGGTCACCTGCGGTGACTCAGACATCATCGCCTCCGTTATCGAAATGTCCTGTCTCGAAATACCTGTGCACCTCGCCGAGGTCCGCCTTGCCCGACGGGGTCCGGGGAATCGCGTCGACGATGTCGAAGCGGGTCGGGATCTCATAGCGAGCGAGCCGGTCCGACAGATACTCGACAAGGTCGTCGGGTGTCGCCGTCGAGCCGGTCCGGAGTTCGACCATCGCAACCGGGGCGGCACCGAGCCGCTGGTCGGGCAGTCCGATGATCGCGCATCCCTCCACCGACGGATGGCTCTCCAGAGCCGCCCGCACGTCTTCGGGGATCACCTTGAACCCGCCACGAATGATCGCCTGATCGGCGCGGCCGAGGATCCAGAGAAATCCGTCGGCATCGATGCGGGCCAGGTCGGTCGTGGCCACCCAGTCCGCCCCGGGACCGAGCTGGGCAGGTCTGACTTCGAGAAGGCCCACTCGATCCGGGCCCACGTCCTCACCGGAGTCGTCGACGACCCGCATCTGCGCCCCCGGGTTCGCCCGTCCCACGCTGCCCCGCTTGGCCGTCCAGTACAGTCGATGGTCGTCGAGTGTCCATCCAGCAACGCCACCTCCGAATTCAGTTGCGGCATAGGACGTGAGTACCGGGATACCGAATTTCGCCGTGAACGCGTCCGCGTCTTCTGCAGACAGCGGTGCGGTTCCCGAGGTGACCACACGAATGCTCGCGAGGTCATCGCGGGACAGCTCGGAGTGCAGCACCATGCGCACCGCGGTCGGAACGAGCGACACCGCGCGTGGCCGATACAGGCGCACGGCGTCGGCCCAGGAATCGAGGTCGAATCTCGGCAGCAGAACGTACGGGCGTGCGGCGACTATGCATTGGAGCGTGCGGAACACGCCACCGATGTGCACGAGCGGCGCGTTGACGATGGCCACTCCCGAACTCAGGGTCTGGGGAGTCCTGTCGTCGGATTCGGTACCGAGCACGCTGTGGGCGAGCATGTCGTAGGTGAGATCGATCCGCTTCGGCGGCCCGGTGGTCCCGCTGGTGAGCATGCGTATCGCGACTCCCGGAGGCGACTGGTCCGGAACGCCGGATGACGCGGCTGCTGTCGTGACGACGGGAGCGGTGGCGACATCGGCGATCGTGACGACGGTCGTCGATTGCTCCTCGACCAGGTTCGACAGGTCGTCCGCTGTGCCGATGACGATCGGGAGGGTCAGATTCCGAATGTCCTCGCGGGTGCGGGAATCACCGCGGGAGGGGTTGATCGCCACCACACACCCGCCGGAGAGCAGAACGCCCAGGAACGTGGCGACCTGCACCGGAGTGTTGCGCAGGAGAATGCCCACCTGGGGTGCGTCGCCGCCGTGCTCGCCGACCAGTTCCTTGATCTGCGTGGCGAACCCGGCGATCTGGCCCCACGAGGTCCATCGACCATCGAACTCGATCGCACCGGCCCCCGGGTCGATGGCCAGCACGTCGGAGATGCGACGTGCGAGTCGGTGTGTCCTGGCGTCGATGAGTCCGGGTTCGGTCATCAGCGGTTCGGTCATCAGCGGTTCCTGGGAGTCGATAACTGTGGTGCACTCGTCAGTTCGGACTTGGCGATCGGATTGCCGAGGCGCGTGTAGATCAACCCCTGGTCCATCGCGGCCCGGTAGGGCTTGTCCAGGGACTCCCAGATGGCCTTCACCGTGCCCTGCGTCGCCGTCGGTGGGTTGGCCGCGATGGCAGTCGCGATCTCGTGAGCTCTGGCCCAGAGTGCGTCGGGTTCGGTGATCTCCGACACGAGACCGATCCTCAGCGCGGTCTCCGGACCGACGCGTTCGTCGTTTCCCATCAACGCGATCCGCAATGTCTCGCCGAGCCCGATCCGTCGCATGAGACCGATGGGTTCGAGGGCCGACACCAGACCAGCGGTGACGTGCGAGTCGAAGAACGTCGCCTGTGTCGAGCAGATCACCACGTCGGCCTCGTTCACGAAGTAGAGGGCTCCGGCGGTGCACATGCCTTGGACGGCGCACACGACCGGCTTCCACATCTTCTGCCACTTCGGACTCAACAACTCACCCGGATCCTCGTGATTCCAGATGTTGTCCGGCTGTCCGTACGACTGTTTCACGTCGAGGCCGGCACTGAATGCCCGGTCGCCCGCGGCGCGCAGCACGACCGCATGCACCTTGTCGTCGAACTTGAGGAGATGCCAGGCGCGCTGCATCTCATGACACATCGTCCGATCGAAGGCGTTGAGCCGGTGCGGCCGGTTGAGGGTGATCGTGGCGACGCGCGTGTCTTCATCGACGTCGAGCACGATCGTCTCGAAGTCCGTTGATTCGGTGGCGGAGGTCATCGGCATTGCCATTGCGCCGGGCGCTTCTCGACGAACGCGCGGGGACCCTCGAGTGCGTCCTCGGTCCGCGTCACCCGTTCCCGGAAGGACTCCGCCAGCATCTCCGCCTCGTGAAGCGGGAGATCGAGACCCTTGAGTATGGCCAGGCGAGTACCGCGAACGGCCAACGGGGCGTTGCTGTTCACGATGTCGGCGATCGCATGGGCTCGTTCGACGAGCTGATCGTGTTCCACGACCTCGCTGACCATGCCGAGATCGAGTGCGCGGTCGGCGCTCATGCGTTCGTGCTTTCCCATCAGCGCCATTCGCAACGCGACGGATCGGGGTAGCACGCGGGCGAGCCGGACCACTTCCCGGCCGGCCACGAGCCCGATGCTGACGTGCGGATCGAAGAACGTCGCCTTGTCGGAGGCGATGACGATGTCGCACGTGGTGACCCAGTCGAGGCCGGCGCCACAACAGATCCCGTTGATGGCCGCGATGACCGGCTTCGCCGTCGTCCGAAACGGGGGAGTGCCCTCCTGTGGTGCCTCCCACTGCTCATATGTCGACAGGTATGGCCGTTCATTGACCACCTTTCCGTCGCCAGGGATCTCCTTGACATCGGCACCCGTGCAGAAGGCGCGCCCGCTCCCGGTGACGATGAGCGTCCAGACCTGGTCGTCGTTCTCCGCCGCGGCGTAGGCGGAACGCAACTCCGTGATCATGTGCGGACTCAACGCGTTGAGCGCATCGGGACGGTTCAACGTGACCGTGGCGGTATGACCGTCGACTTCGTATTTGATCGTGTCGAACGACATCCGTATTCCCTTTCGTCGAAGGCCTGCCGACTTCGTGGGCCGGTGGGGATCGTGTGGTCAGCGTCCGCTGAATCCGGGGGCCCGGCGTTCTCGGAATGCCGCGAGGCCCTCCTTGAAATCGTGGGTACGGCAGGAAATCTCCAGAGCGCGCAGTTCCGAGTGCATCGCTTCCGCGAGGGACCCGCCATGGCTGTGGTTGATCGCGTCCTTGGCGAATCCCAATGCGACCGTGGGCCCGTCGGCGAGCCGGTCGACGAGCTCGCCCGCGGCGGCGTCGAGGTCGTCGGCCGCAACGCAGTCGTGTATCAACCCCCAGTCGGCCGCCTCCGGGGCCGCGACCTTCTCGCCCAGCAGGAGCATCCGTCGCGCACGGGCGACACCGACCAGCCGGGGCAGCAGCCAGGTGGAGCCGGAGTCGGGGCTGAATCCTCGTGCCGTGAACGGTTCCCAGAACACGGCGTCGTCGGCGGCGACCGTGAAGTCGGCGACCAAGGCGAGATTGCAACCGAGACCGACGGCCCAACCGCGAACCGAGCACACCACCGGCAGGTGTATGTCGGCCACGAGCTCGATGATCCGGTGTGCCGTGTGCGGGATACGGCGGACGAGGTCCCCGGACCGCGGGCGGCGGTCGCCGCTGTTGGTGGCCACCCAGTCCGCACCGCCGCAGAAGTCCGACCCGCTGCCGGTGATGTGAACTGCGCGCAGCGAGTCGTCGGAGGCTGCCGCGGTGAGAGCGTGGACCACGGTCTCGACCATGTCCGGCGTCATCGCGTTGCGTGCGGCGGGCCGGTCCAGGCACAGGCGCAGGACTGCGGCGTCTCGCTCCACGTGTACAGCGCCTGTTCGTCCTGTTGCACCGACGTTCCCGGTCACCGTTGTAACCACACCTTTCGCAGCAATACTGTTAACTATACGGTAGGTCCTACCGTTAAGGTTCACACAACCTAGCAAGGAATGTCGACAGGCGGAACAGGAACCGCAGGAGAAGAGGGCAGATGGTGCAGGACGAGCACTCGACCGTGGCAGGGACCATCGACGGCCGCCCTCCGGCATTGCGATTCGGCGAGGACCCCCTCCCGCAGACACGTACGGCCGCGGCGGCCCTGCGGCGCATGGCCGGACTGCTCGTCTCGCTGGAGCACGAGCATCCCACGGTCGACGCGATGATCGCTGCGCTCGCTTCGTGGGAGGACGACCTCGTGCTCGCGGCACCGCGCGATCCACGGCCCCGATTCGGTCCCGACCAGACCGACGACCAGCGCGTGTACCTCGACCACGCATTCGACCCCGGGTCGTTCAATCCCACCTTCCCGGAGTACTGCTTCGAGCGGATCGAGCCGGATCACGCTCGAGGTGAGGTGCACTTTCCGGTCGTGTTCGAGGGGCCACCGGGCCTTGTCCACGGAGGTGTGCTGGCCTCGTTCATCGACTGCGTCGTCCAGCACCACAACTGTGCCGTGGGTAGCGCCGGCAAGACCCGCACACTCACCATGTCCTACCGGCGCCCGACGCCACTGCTCACCAGTCTCGACTTCGACATCACCAGGGAAGAGACGGCGCGCGGGCTCCGCTCCACCGCGCGGGTGCTGCTGGACGGACACGTTGTGTGCTCCGGCGAGCTGGATTCGGTCGCGATGTCGGCCGAACAACTGGCCGCCCGCGATTTCGGTCGACGGCGGGGACCGGCGTGATGACGGACGAGGCCGCCGACAACGGCACACCGCGGGGCCCCCGTCCGCTCGAGGGCGTCCTCGTGGTCGCGATGGAGCAGGCGGTCGCGGGGCCGTTCGCCACCCGTCACATGGCTGATCAAGGTGCTCGCGTGATCAAGATCGAGCGGCTCGACGGCGGCGACTTCGCACGCGGATTCGACACGTTGGCCAGCGGGTTGGGCGCACACTTCACCTGGCTCAACCGCACCAAGGAGTCACTGGCGTGCGACGTCAAGTCGCCACATGGCAAGTGGGTCTTGGATGCGTTGCTCGCACGTGCCGATGTCTTCCTCCACAATCTGGCGCCCGGTGCGGCAGCCGATCTCGGATTCGGTGCCACCGAACTCAGCGAAACCCACCCGCGCCTGATCGTCTGCGAGATCTCCGGTTATGGAACCGGCGGACCCTATGACTCCCGACGCGCGTATGACCTGTTGATCCAGAGCGAGGCCGCGGTCGTGTCGGTGACCGGGACGATGGACGAACCGATCAAACCGGGTATCGCGATCGCCGACATCGCCGCCGGTTGCTATGCATACTCGTCCGTGCTCACCGCGCTCCTCGCGCGCGAACGGACGGGACGCGGATGTGTCCTCGAGGTGAGCATGCTCGACGCGGTCGCCGAGTGGATGGGCTACCCGGTGACGGTGGCTCGGCACGGGTCGGTGCCGCAGATGGTCACCGGCATGAGCCATCCGGCGATCGCCCCATACGACGCCTATCGACTCGCCGACGGCAGCCGGATCGCGGTGAGCGTGCAGAACGATCGCGAATGGATTCGTCTGGCGCGGTTGGTACTGGGGCGGGAGGACCTCGCCGAAGATCCTCGATTCGCCACCAACGGTGCGCGTGTCGAGAACCGGGCCGAGGTTGACGGAATGGTTGCGGGCAGGCTCTCGGAACTCGACTTCGCAGAGGCCGAGAAGGTGCTGCTCGACGCCGGACTCGCCTGCGCAAAGATCAACTCGGTTGCCGACCTCGTCGATCATCCACAACTGGTTGCGCGCGGCCGATGGGTCGAGGTCGATTCACCGGTCGGCGTTGTGCCGTCGATGCTGCCGCCTGCCTCCAGTTCGGCCTGGGATGTGGCGCTGGGGCCCATCCCGGATCTCGGCGCCGACAACGAGCGCGTCCTCGCCGAACTGGGCATTGCCGACATCAGTCAGACAGCTTGAGCAGAAAGGAATCACCATGGCCGACGCCAATGGCGCCGACAACCGGGTGTTGTTCGATCTCGACAAAGACAGCCGGATCGCGACCATCACATTCAACAATCCAGGACAGCGCAATTCCTATGACAAGGCAATGCGCGACGACATCGCGCGATGCCTCGACATCGTCGTCGAGGACGACGACATCACCGTTGTCCTGCTCCGCGGTTCGGACGGTGTCTTCAGTACCGGTGCCAACATGAACAACGCTTACGGCTGGTACGGCGGCGAACGCAATGGATCCGCCGGTGATGATGCGCGCGCTCGGAGCCGGCCCAGCCAACGGCGACGACTGATAGTGGACCGCAAGACATTCGACTTCTATCACGAGTTCCTCGGGTTCCCGAAGGTCACCGTCGGTGAGGTCAGTGGCTACGCGCTGGGCGGCGGATTCGAGATGGCGCTGATGACCGATATCTCGGTGATCGCCCGCGATACGCGAATAGGAATGCCGGCCACCAGATTCCTCGGCCCTGCGCTCGGCAGCCTACACATGTTCTTCCACCGCCTGGGACCGGTGCTGGCACGCCGTCTCCTGTTGACCGGCGACATCGTCGACGCTGCGTCCGTCGAGCATCTCGGTGTGTTCACCGAGACCTGTGACCGAGCCGACGTCCAGGACCGGGCGCGCTACTGGGCCGAGAAGGCGGCCAAGATGCCCGCCGACGGTGTTGTCATCGCCAAGGAGGCATTTCGGCTCGTCGAACAGAGTCAGGCCTACCAGGGCGAAGAGGTGGCGAGCTATCTGTTCCACGCGTTCGGCACCAACCTGCAGTTCTCGGCCGGAGAGTTCAATTTCGTCAAGACGCGCGCCGAGCACGGGACGAAGGAGGCGTTTCGACTCCGCGACGAACACTTCCACGTACCGGAGCCGGACAGGTCTTGAGAAGGGGGCAGAAAAAGTGACCGGAAGCATATACTGTTGTAATTACGGTAAATGATATGGTCTGCCGTGAGGCCCATCCGAGTACCACCCCGCTGCGATCGCAGCCCGTCCATGTGAGGTCGTAACCAGATGTCCGCACCCGTCATCGTCGGCGCCACCCGTACGGCTATCGGGCGCTCCTTCAAAGGAACGCTCGTCAACACCCCAACCGAACAACTCGCCACGGCGATTCTCCCCGAGGTCATTCGGCGATCGGGCGTCGACCCATCGGACGTGAACGACGTCATCTTCGCCGAGACCAATTACGGCGGTGGCGACGTGGCCCGGTACGCCGCCGTAGCCAGCGGCATGGATGATGTTCCCGGCCAGGCGGTGAGCCGTCACTGCGCGGGCAGCCTGACGGCCATCGGAAACGCCGCGGCCCAGGTCGGTTCGGGCATGGAGAACGTCGTTGTCGCCGGCGGGGTGCAGTCCCTGTCGACGGGTCCGCTGATGAAATGGCGTGTGCCCACGCCCGGCGGCGAGATGACTTTCACCGAGCCCTGGATCCCCCCGAGCCACCCCGAGACCCCTGATGCGCCGACGATGGACATGGCGATCACCGTCGGCTGGAACACCGCGCAGAGGGTGGGGATCTCCCGGGAGGAAATGGACGCATGGGCGGTCCGTTCACACGAGCGTGCCATAGCGGCCATCGATGAGGGCAGATTCGTCGACGAGATAATGCCTCTGAAGGTGCAGCTCCCGGACGGCTCGATGGTCGACTTCACCGTCGACGAGTTTCCGCGGCGAGGGACGTCGATGGAGAAGCTCGCATCACTTCCGGTGCTGCATCCGGAGATCGATGGCTTCTCGATCACCGCCGGAAACAGCAGCGGGATGAACGATGCGGCCGCTGCGGTCACCGTTGTCAACGACGAGTACGCGTCGGCACACGGTCTCGACGCCATGGCATCTGTTCGCGCATGGGCATCGGTCGGAGTCCCGCCCCGTGATTGTGGTCTCGGCGCGGTGAAGGTCATCGGACCAGCACTCGAGCGTGCGGGACTCGAGGTCTCCGACGTCGCGCTGTGGGAGATCAACGAAGCGTTCGCGTCGGTCCCGATCGCGGCCTGCCGCGAGCACGGCATCGACGAGGACCTGGTCAACGTCTCCGGCAGCGGCTGCAGCCTGGGGCACCCGATCGCGGCATCTGGCGCCCGGATGGTGACGACCCTGATCTACGAACTGAAACGGCGCGGCGGCGGAATCGGTGTCGCCGCGATGTGCGCCGGCGGTGGCCAGGGTGGCGCTGTCGTCATCGAGGTCAAAGGCTGAGAGGAAATCATGTCCGACGAGGTGGAACTCGAGCGCCGTGGGCGCATCCTGATCATCACCATCAACCGGCCGCAGGCGCGGAATGCCATCAACCGTGCCGCCAGCCAGGCCATCGCCGACGCCGTCGACCAACTGGACGAGGATCCGGGCCTGTCGGTCGGGATCATCACCGGCTCCGGTGGAAACTTCAGTGCCGGGATGGATTTGAAGGCGTTTGCGGCCGGTGAGGTGGTCGCGATCGAAGGCCGGGGGATGGGATTCACCGAACGGCCACCGGTGAAGCCGATCATCGCCGCTGTCGAGGGGTACGCGCTGGCGGGTGGTACCGAGATGGTCCTCGCGGCCGACCTGATCGTTGCCGGACGCTCGGCGAAGTTCGGCATCCCCGAGGTGAAGCGGGGTCTGGTGGCCGGAGCGGGTGGCTTGTTCCGTCTGCCCGAACGGATTCCGTATCAGAAGGCGCTCGAACTCGCGTTGACGGGTGATAGGTTCACCGCCGACCAGGGTGAGCGTTATGGCCTCATCAATGTACTCACCGAGGATGGCGATGCTCTGGACGGGGCGATCGCGCTGGCCGAACGGATCACCGAGAACGGTCCGCTGGCCATCGCCGCGACCAAGGAGGTCATCGCGAAGTCGCGGAGCTGGAGCGAAGACGAGAAGTGGCAGAAGCTGATCGAGACGATCGTGCCGGTCTTCGCGTCCAAGGATGCACAGGAAGGTGCAGCCGCCTTCGCAGAGAAGCGCAGGCCCAATTGGAGCGGTACCTGACCGGCGTCCACGGGGCTGAGTGTGAGTGGACATATTCGAGTATCACCATCCTGCTGAGGAGAGATCAATGTCATTTGAGGGTGAAGTCGTTCTGGTCACCGGTGGTGCCGGAGGGCTGGGAGCCGCGACCGTTCGCAAGTTGCATGCCGAGGGGGCTGCAGTCGTCATCGCCGACGTGAATGACGCACCGGCGCAGAAACTGGCCGATGAGTTGGGTAACAAGGCCGTGTATGTGCGCACCGATGTTCTCGACGACGACTCGGTGAATGCCGCCCTCGCCAAAGCCGATGAGCTGGGCACTCTTCGGTATGCCGTTATCGCCCACGGGGGGACCGGCGTACTGGAGAAGGTCGTCAACCGGGATGGCACCCCCCACACCAGCAAGGGATTCACCGACACCCTCTCGCTCTATCTCGTCGGCACGTTCAACGTGCTCCGACTGACCGCGGCAAAGCTGGCCGCGCAGGACAAGAAGGCGAACGGGGAACGTGGTGCGATAGTGATGACGAGTTCGATCGCCGGCTACGAGGGCCAGATGGGGCAATCCGCGTACTCGGCGGCCAAGGGCGGTGTCATCTCATTGACGCTGACCGGGGCGCGTGACCTCAGCTCGGTTGCCATCCGCCTCAATAGCATTGCCCCCGGCACCATGCGCACTCCACTCCTGGAGATGCTCGGGGACGAGGCCCTGGACAAGTTCGCGGCCAACATCCCGTTCCCGAAACGTCTCGGTAGCCCGGATGAGTTCGCGGGCCTGGCCCAGTATCTGCTCGAGAACACCTACATGAACGGTGAAGTCGTCCGGATCGATGGCGCCCAGCGCTTCGCACCGCGCTGAAAGGCGCAGCCGCAGATGGATCTGGGACTGGCCGGAGCCGCGGTGGTCGTGGCGGGCGGTGGTCGAGGCATGGGCCGCGCCGCCGCCCGTTGCTTCGCAGACGACGGTGCACGCGTCGCGGTCCTGGCCCGGACGCGACGAGATCTCGACGAGACGGTGGATGACCTCGGTCGTCGCGGCAGTCCGGATCCGGTCGGGCACCAAGTGGACGTCCGCGACGATGCCCAGGTGGCAGAGGTGTTCGCCGACCTCCGCTCTCGGTGGGGTGAAGTGAATGTCCTGGTGAATGCCGTCGGCCCCGACGTGCGAGGGACCGTCGAGGATCTCACCGATGACCAGTGGAGGGTCGCCTTCGAGGACGGTGTACTCGGCATCGTCCACTGCGTCCGTGCCGCGCTCCCGTTGCTGCGCAAGGCCGGGTGGGCCAGGATCGTCAACTTCTCGGCGAGTTCAACACAGCGACAAACGGTGTCCCTCGCTGCCTATACCGCCGCCAAGTCGATGGTCACGAGCCTCTCGAAGAACTTGTCGCTGCAACTCGCTGCGGACGAGATCATGGTGAACGTGGTGTCACCGGGCAGCGTGGCGTCGGACTCCCTGATCGCCTGGGCACGTTCGGTGGGCGTGGACACCGCAGATCCGTACGCGTTGATGTCGGCGATCACTGAACATTTCGGTCATCCTGCACATCTCCCACGGGCAGGTCTGCCGGAGGAGATCGGTCCGGTGGTCGCGTTCCTGGCGTCTCGTCGCAACTCGTACATGACCGGGGCCAACATCAACGTCGACGGTGGCTCCGACTTCACCTGATCCGGCGCCCTGCCGACCTCACCCACGAATCCGTCGACCATACCCACTATGGGAAGTCGGCGGACACTCGTTGCAGGGATCAGAGTTGGATCGGCGGACCTGCGACCATGGAGGCGAGGAATCCCCCGTCCACTTCGAGATTCTGCCCGTTCATCCAGCGGGCTTCGGGCGAGCCGAGGAACTCGATGGCGGGCACGATGTCGTCGACCTTGCCGTGTCGCCCGACGGCGGCGCGCACCATCTCGAGCGTGTCCTTGCCCATCGATTTCTCGAAATCGGTGAGAATCGGGGTCTCCACGGGGCCTGGGCTGACGGTGTTCACGCGGACCCCGTACTTCGTCCACGCCGGACCCGAGAGTCGCTTGGTGTAGATCAGCACCGCTTCTTTCGACGTGTTGTACACGGGATATCCAGGCTCTTGGCCGGCCAGCCAGCTGTCCACGGCTTCGGCGTCGGTGGCGGCGAGCAGGCCCTCCAGGTCGGCGAGACGTTGTACCCAGCCCATTCCCGCCGTCGATGCGACAGCGACGATGGCGCCGCCCGGATTGAACAGAGGCAACACGCCTTCGGCCATCAGTCGCATTCCGAGGTAGTTGATCCGCAGCACGTCGGCGTCGGCCGCGGTGCCCGGAACCCCCGCCACATGGGCCAGCACGTCCCAGCCGGAACCGATCGAGTCGACAAGTTCGCGGATCGATTCCGCGTCGCGGAGGTCGACCTGGCGATGTTCGGTTGCCGGAGTCTGATTTGGCTTGATGTCGACAGCCAAGACGTGATCGCCCCTGTCGTGGAACCTCGCCGCAGTGGCTGCCCCGATGCCGGAGCCTGCTCCTACGACGATGACCTTGCGTTGCGCTGATTTCATGATCTCTCCGTCTACTCGTGGACCGGATGAAGGGGTGATGGACGTTACGGTGAATCCGACTGTATGGGACTGCCGACTGTTTCGACAACCATCGAGTATGCACTATAGTATGGCTTACAGTAAGTTCCGCGGCCGTCCTATCGGCAAGGGCGCCAACAGGAGGATGCAGTGACCAACACGAAGCTGGTGTTCGACCCGTTCTCGCGGGAGTTCTTCGACGGTCCTTACGACATCTACCGTCGCATGCGGGAGGAGGCTCCGGTCTATTACAGCGAGGAGTACGACTTCTACGCCCTGAGCCGGCACGAGGACGTCGCTCCCGCGTATCGCGACTTCGACACGTACTCCTCGGCACGCGGGATCGACCTCGCGACGGTGCGAGAGGGTCAGATCCCACCGCACAAATCGATCATTGTCCTCGACCCGCCGGAGCACCGCCACATGCGCAGGCTGGTGAGCAAGGTGTTCACGCCCCGAGCCATCGCCGAGTTGCACGACATGGCAGCCGAGCAGATCGACCGCTTTCTGGCACAGGTGAACCCGGATGGTTTCGACATGGTCGCGGACTTCTCCGCGCTGTTCCCGATCGAGATCATCTCGCGCATGCTGGGCGTACCGGAGGAGTCGCGCACACAGGTCCGGTTGTGGACCGATGATCTGCTCCAACGCGAGGTGGGACAGATGGAGATGTCCGACGTCGGGTATAACGCGGTCGTCGAACTCGCGCGCTTCTACTATGGTCTGACCGCCCTGCGGCGCAAGGACCCGGTCGACGACATGATCAGCAAGCTGACCCAGGCGGAGATCGAACGCGATGACGACGAGCCGCCGACGTTGAGCAACATGGAGATCGCTATGTTCGCCTCCCTGTTGGGAGGCGCGGGTGCCGAGACCGTGGCCAAGCTGATCGGCGGTGCGCCGGTGACCTTCGCGCGCTTCCCGGATCAGTGGAAGAAGTTGCAGGAGGACCGCGGCAAGATCCCCGACGCGGTCGAGGAACTGCTCCGGTTCGAGTCGCCGAACCAATACAACGTCCGGTACTCGATGAAAGAGGTCACGCTGCACGGCGTGACGATTCCGGCGGGTAAACCGGTGTTCCTCATGCTGGGCTCGGCCAACCGCGACCCGGAAGCCTTCACCGATGCCGACACTTTCGACATCGACCGCGACAGGTCGGAGGCGCAGAACCTCGCATTCGGTCTCGGCATCCACAGCTGCCTCGGTGCAGCGCTGGCGCGCATGGAGAGCGCGATCGCGCTCGACCGAATCCTCGACTTCATGCCGGAGTTCGAGGTGGATGTCGAGAACTGCACCCGGGTGAACATGCAGAATGTGGCCGGCTACGAGCATGTGCCGGTGAGAGTTCGACGGTAGGCCAGAAGAGAAGAACGCAACAACAGAGGGCAGCCGACGTACCGGCTGCCCTCTGTGGACCCCGGTGGGGCTCCGTGTGCAAGGGGTCAGGTTGTGACGACGGTTGCCCCGGCCGTGCCCGGGGCGCCGTACAGCAGAGCGAAACCGGCCTTCGGCTCGCCCGCGACCTGGCGATCTCCGGCGGTACCACGAAGCTGGTGTACGAGTTCGTGCAGCTGTCGTAGACCGGAGGCGCCGATGGGCTCGCCGTTGGCGATCAGGCCACCATCTGTGTTGACCGGCATGGATCCCCCGATCTCGGTCGCGCCGTCGGCGATCAGCTTCTCCTGGTCGCCGTCGGCGCAGAAACCGGCTTCGGCCATGTGGATGACCTCGGCACCGGCGTCGGTGTCCTGGAGCTGGATGACGTCGATCTCCTCCGGTGAGACCCCTGCCGATTCGAATGCGGCTCGCGAGGCGAACACGGAGGGGGACGCGACCTCGTCGACCGGCGCGAATGTGGTATTCACCTCGTACGCCCCATACGTCCGTGTCCGGACCTCCACTGCACGCACGTAGACGGGCTTCGACGTGAACCGGTGGGCGATGTCGGCTCGGCACATGATCACCGCGGCAGCGCCCTCGTCCGGCGCGCAGAACATGTAGTGGGTCAACGGGTAATTGAGTATCGGGGCGTCGAGGATTTCCTGTTCGGATAACGGCTTGCGGCGGAACGCATTCGGGTTCAGTGCCCCGTTGCGATAGTTCTTGGCGGCAACTTTCGCCAGTGTCTCCCGCGAGATGTCGTGGTCGTTGAGGTAACGATTGGCTTTCATGCCGAAGAACTGGGTCGTCAGGTACTGGCCGTTCTCGCCATACCATTTGGGCATGCCGACGAGGGTCGGATCGACGGTGAAGGCGCCCCGTGGGTGCTTGTCGAGGCCGATTGCGATCCCGATGTCATGCTTGCCCAAACGGATCGAGTCAGCGCACGTCTCGGTGACGCTTGCCCCGGTGGCGCAGGCGTTGAAGACGTTCGTGAACGGGATACCTGTCAGCCCCATCAGACCGACGATCGCGTCCGGGTTGGCGACCTCCCAGCTACCGCCGACTGCGAACTGGATCTCCTTCCATTCGAGTCCGGCATCGGCGAGTGCGGCGCGAATGGCATCGGTCCCCATCTGCATGGCGGTCTTGCCCTCGAACCGGCCGAACGGGTGGATTCCGACTCCGATGATGGCTACGTCGTTCATGAGCTCACTCCTGTGCGTCGACTGGCTGGAAGGCGAAGGTGAGAACCTCATGGCCTTCGGGATCGGTACCGAGAGGGATCATCGTGAGCTCGACGTCCATCCCGAACTTCAGCTTGGCCGGGTCGTTCTCGGTGAGACGCGCCTCGACCCGGATGATGTCGCCGAGTTGCACGAGACCCACCCCGAATGGGGTGAAGGTCTTGGGGGACTCGTCACCCAGGTACGGCGCACCGGGGAGGAAGCCCTGGGTCGTCCACGCGACGACGGTTCCCCGACGTGGCAGTTCGACATCGTTCATGTCCGGCCGGCTGCACCGCGGGCAGAGGTCCTGTACCGGGAAAACTGTTGCGCTGCAGCTACTGCAGACGCTGCCGAGTAGGTGCGGGTCGGTCTCTGGCCAGGTCGCGATCTCTGGCGCGATCATTCGTTGCATCTGTTCTTCCTCACGGTTGTGGATTCCTGCTCCGCCGGTCGCTCAGTCGGTACCCGAACCGGCAGCCTGTTCGCGTGCCCAGCGGTAGTCCGCCTTGCCGACCGGACTCCGTTGGATGGCGGGGCGGAACAGAACGGTCTTGGGGAGCTTGTAACGCGCAATCGATTGGGCGGCATGGTCGATGAGTTGCTCTGCCGTCGCCGCGGCTCCGTCGGCCAACTCGACGATCGCCACCACCGCCTCGCCCCATGTCTCGCTCGGCCGACCGGCGACCAGCACATCGCCGACGGCGGGGTGCGATGCGAGCGCCATCTCCACTTCCTCGACGAAGATCTTCTCCCCACCTGAGTTGATCGTCACCGAGTCCCGGCCGAAGAGATGGATGGCGCCGTCCGCGAGGTGTTGTGCGCGGTCGCCGGGTAATGAGAACCGCTCTCCGGCCACGACCGGGAAGGTCCGCGCGGTCTTGTCCGGGTCGCCTTTGTACCCGAGGGGTACGAATCCCCGTTGCGCGAGCCATCCGAGGTCATCATGTCCGGGTTCGGCCACGGTATCGAGGTCCTCGGTGAGGACGCAGGTGTTGGAACCGGGGTTGAAGGTGCCCGTCGACACCGCACCCGTCGTCGAGATGTGCGTCATCTGGGCGCCGGTTTCCGACGACCCGACCCCGTCGATGACGATGGCGTTCGGCAGGATCGCGAGCAGCCGCTCTTTTACCGAGGGAGACAGGACCGCTCCGCCGTTGGCAATGACTGCAATGGACGAGATGTCGTGTCCGCCACGCTCGAACTCGGCGAGCAGGGGCCGAGCGATCGCGTCGCCGACGAGCATCAACACCATCGGCTTCTCCCGCTCGACGGTCTCGGCGACCGCGACTGCGTCGAGGCGATCGGCAACCGGTGACAGCACCACCGTCTGCCCGGAGGTCAACGCGATCATGATCGCCCATTGCGCAGCGCCGTGGATGAGCGGCGGTAGGACAAAGACCTTCAGTCCGCCACCGTCTTTCACCCGTGCGGTCACCTGTTCGAGCGAGGTCGTCACCTCTCCGGTGTAGACGTCACGACCGCCGCCGCCTGCCATGTAGATGTCGTGCTGGCGCCACAGCACGCCCTTGGGCATCCCCGTGGTTCCGCCGGTGTAAAGCACGTACAGGTCGTCGGGAGACGGTGTGACCGGCAGGGGATCCGGTGTGGTTGTCGCGATGACCTCTTCGTAGTCGACGGCACCGTCGAGAAGCGGATTGCCGGAATCGTCGGCGATCTGGATCAGCACCCGCAGATCTGGGAGCTCGGGCAACACCTCCGCGAGTTGTGGTGCGAAGGCTGCGTGGTACACCAACGCCGTCGCGCCGGAGTCCGACAGTAGGTACACCAGTTCGCTCTTGACATACCGGTAGTTGACATTGAATGGCGCGACACGGGCGCGGAACGCACCGAGCATGGTCTCGATGTACTCGTTGCCGTTGTGGGCGTAGATACCGAGAAGGTCCTGTCCGACCTCATGGCCGGCCAGATCCGCCCGTTCGGTGTGAGCGCCGAGCCCCTTGCTGTGCAGATACGCGGCCACGCGCTTGGAACGGTCCGCGACTTGACCGACGGTCAGGTGCCGATCGCGGAAGATGACGAGCTCGCGGTCAGGAGCCGCCGCGGCGACTGCGTCGGCCACCTCGGGAACCGTGAATTCGCGGGTCGCAGTGGCTGTCGGAGTGGTGGGTGTGGGCTCGGGCACGTCTGCTCCTCGGACTGTGGTCATCAGCTTTGCACGTTCATGCGGTCATAGTAACTGTAAGTAATTCGGCAAGACTTTCGATAGTGTTTGGAGGGAACTTCTGGCGGTGCTGGAGCGGTGGGTCACCGCCCTGACCACACCGGTGGCCGTCGCTCGGCGAAGGCTGTAGCGCCCTCGTGAGCGTCCTCACTCGTGAGGAGATTCTCGAGTTCGGTCCGGTCGATATCGCTGTGCAGCGTGTCGGCAGCGCCGGACCGGCGCATGTACTTCTTGGTGAAACGCACGGCGAGAGGGGCATTCGCAGCGACCGCGGCAGCCAGACGCTCCGCTTCGGAGATCGCGGCGGGCCCGGGCGTGATCCGGTTGACCAGACCCAGTTCGAACGCCCGAGCTGCGTCGATCGACGCTCCGGTCAACCCCATCTCCAGAGCGATCGCCATCGGGATGCGGGTGGGCAATCGGGTGATCCCACCGCCCGCCGCGACCAGGCCGCGCCGGACCTCGGGAAGGGCAAAGGTCGCGTGGTCGGCGGCGACCACCAGGTCGCTCGCCAGTACCAGCTCGAAACCCACCCCCAGGGCCCTGCCGTTGACCGCAGCCACCACGGGCTTGGGATAGTCGCGTGACAGGAGGACATCGAGCCCTGGTCCGTCCTGCTGGCGTGGGGTCGTTCCTCGCTCGGCGAAGGCGCGCAGATCCATTCCCGCGCAGAAGGACTTCTCGCCTGCAGCGGTGAGCACGATTGCTGCGACGCCATCGTCGAACTCGGCCTCGGTGAACACCCGGCCGAGGGCTCCCATGGCCGCGCCGTCGAGCGTGTTGTGACGGTCGGGGCGATTCAGTGTGACGGTGAGGACCGCGGAATGTTGGTCTACGAGTACGGACACGGGGTCTCCAAGATGTCAGGTGCTTCGGATGACCAATCGCCGGTGCGGGGATGTCACGCCGCCCCGCGCGGTGTCCTTGTCACCGCCGACGGCCCGATCAGTCGTTCGGCGTGATCCAGAATGCACTTCATCCCGAACTCGAAGTTGTGGTCATCGGGTGCCCCGCCCGTATACCCGAGCGCCGCCGCCTCGGCGAGAATGGGTGTCGATTCCGGTGAGATGGTGAGGTCTTCGTAGTACGTGCGAGCCGCGGGATCGGCCGCCTTGCCCTTCTCGTGGAGCCGGGTCAGCACGATCGAGCCATGGAGATGCAACTGCAGGGCGGAAAACGTCGCGAACGCGTCGTCCACGGTGAGGCCGGCATCGACGAGCCGTGCGACCAGCCCCTCGATGTGTTTCGCTCCGAGCTCGGAATACCGTGGGCTCAGCGTGGCTCGGATCAATATCAGGTCCACCAGAATCGGATTCCGCAGGAATGTTTGCCGCATCGTCCGGGCGTACTGTGTGAGGGATTCTCGCCAGTGGTCGGACTCGGTAATCGGTACCGCCAACAGATACTCGCGTAGCGCACGATCGGTCATCGCGTTCAGGAGGTCGTCCTTCTTGCGGAAGTACCAGTAGATGCTGGTGACCCCGACGCCGAGGTACTTGCCCAGCACCGGCATGCTCAGGTTGTCCACCGAGACCTGCTCGGCGAGTTCGAAGGCGCCGGCGATGATGTCGTCGGGATCGATCGACCCCCGTTCGCGCCGCTGCCGTTTACGCCCTGCGACCTTCTTGGCCATCGTCTCACCTCTCGTCGGCCTGCCGCCGCCAGGCGCTTTGGCTGCAGCAGGATCTGCATCGGCGACGTCCATATCCGTCCGGTCCAAGCCGGGACTATTACGGTAACCAATACCGTAAACGCACATGCCGAAACCGTGATCTCTCGGTTGTGGGAGCGGCCGAATCTGTTGCAGAACGCTCTACCGATAGGTATACAGTAGACGTATCAACGTCCCGATTTCGCAGCGAGGGAGGTGCAGCCGATGAACACGTCCGCACCCGCCGGACAGGAGCCGCGGTGAGTCTTGCGGAGGGCGAGACCGCCCGTGTGGGAGAGGTCGACGATAGCGCGGTTCTCTGTGAGATCACCTCCGGTGGCGTCGCAGTACTGTCACTCAACCGCCCGGAGCGGCTCAACACCTGGGCGGCCGACATCGCCACCGAGTTCTACGTTCGCATCGACCGTGCCGATGCGAATCCTGACGTCCGCGCCATCGTGATCACCGGACGCGGTCGAGCCTTCTGTGCCGGCGCAGACATGGGGTCGGTGAGCGGAGCGAACACGCTGGCCGATGGAGACCCGGTCGACGTCGGCGCGGTGATCGGTGACCGGCCGCCCCACTTCCTGATGGACCTCCGCAAGCCTGTGATCGCGGCCATCAACGGTGCCTGTGTGGGGATCGGATTCACACATGCACTGATGTGCGACGTACGATTCGCCGCCGCCGGAACCAAGTTCGCGGCGCCGTTCGCGCGCCGGGGCCTGATCGCCGAGCACGGGATCTCCTGGATCCTGCCCCGGGTCGCGGGTCCGGGCGTGGCACGCGAGTTGCTGTTGAGTGGACGCACTTTTCGGGCCGAGGAGGCGCGCGATCTCGGTCTCGTCACAGGGGTGGTTGCCTCGGAAGATCTTCTGGCCCAAGCGGTGTCCTATGCCGAGGGCCTCGCCGCGAACTGTTCGCCGGCTTCGTTGGCGCAGATCAAGGCTCAGCTCACCATCGACGCGGAGGGAGGGATGGACGAGGCGACCGCGCGTGCGGAGGAACTCATGGCCGAGTCTTTGGCCCGGCCCGATGTGATCGAAGGGATCACCGCGTTCCTCGAGAAGCGGCCCCCCCGGTTCCCGCCGTTGGCGTGAGTGCTGACGGCGACGGCGCTGACCACATCCACCCACCGACCGCAGACGATCCGCCCACCGGAGGACACCATGAACGAACTCGGATATCTCTCGATTGACGTCGACAATCACTACTACGAATCGCTTGATGCGTTCACCCGACACCTCCCCAAGGAGTTCCGGCAACGGGGTGTCCGGATGCTGCGGGACGGCAAGCACACCGTGGCCGTCATGGGGGAGCGGGTCAACCGGTTCATCCCTAATCCGACGTTCGATCCGATCATAGAGCCCGGCTGCCTCGATCTGATGTTCCGCGGTCAGATCCCTGACGGAGTCGACCCGGCGTCGTTGATGAAGGTCGAAGAACTTGGGCTCAGGCCCGAGTATCAGAACCGCGATGCCCGCATCAAGGTGCTCGAGAACCAGGAACTCGAGTCGATCTTCATGTTCCCGACATTCGGGTGCGGAGTGGAAGAGGCGCTGAAGAAGGACATCCCGGCCACGATGGCCTCGCTGCACGCGTTCAACCTCTGGCTCGACGAGGACTGGGGTTTCGATCGTCCGGACCACAGGATCTACACCGCCCCGATGATCTCGCTGGCCGATCCCGAAGCGGCGCTCGCCGAGGTGGACTTCGTTCTCGGTCGGGGTGCGAAGCTCGTCCACATGCGACCGGCACCTGTGCCCGGAACCTCCAAGCCGCGCTCGCTGGGCCATCCGAGTCACGACCCCGTGTGGGCACGGCTGGCCGAAGCCGGCGTCCCTGTCGCCTTCCATCTCGGTGACAGCGGCTATCTGCAGATCGCGGCGATGTGGGGCGGTAAAGAGAACTTCGAGGGTTTCGGGACGACCGACCCGTTCGACAAGGTCGTCGTCGACGACCGGGCAATACACGACACCATCGCCTCATTGATCGTCCACGGGGTGTTCGTCCGGCACCCGAAGCTGCGGGTGGCGAGCATCGAGAACGGTTCCGAGTGGGTTCACCGTCTCATCAAACGTCTGCACAAGCTCGCCAACCAGTACCCGAAGTCCTTCGCCGACAACCCGGTCGACGAACTCAAGGAGCATGTGTGGATCGCGCCCTACTACGAGGAGGACGTGAAGCATCTCGCGAACACCATCGGCACCGATCGCATCCTGTTCGGATCGGACTGGCCGCATGGTGAAGGTCTCGAGGACCCCACCTCCTACGTCAAGGACCTCGCCGGCCTCAGTAGTGATGCCGAGATCCGAAAGGTCATGCGCGAGAACGCGCTCGACCTTTTGGGAGTATCGGTGCACTCGGCCCGCTGACATCCACCCACCCGTATCCGGCCGGAGGACGGGGCCGGCCGGGTACGACTCGCCCGGCGTTCGCAGAGAATCGGAGTGTACATGCCGCGCAAAGTGATCGACTGTCTTGTCAACGTCCACTTCGGCGAGACGGAGCAACAACCAGGGTGGATGCTCGCAGTGCGAGACAACTACTTCAAGGGCGCCAAGTCGATGTTCGGAGCCGTCGACATGGCCGAACTGCTCGACGAGATGGACGAGCAGGGCGTTCGCCGGGCGATCCTGATGGACAATCTGACCTCACCTTCGGTCACCGCCCGCAAGTTCGTCGAAGCGCGTCCGGAACGGTTCTCGCTCGCCATGGGTGGGGTGAACCTGCTGCGTCCGGTGGCGTCGCTGCGTGAGTTGGCCGCAGTCGTCGATGATCTTCCGGTCTCCTACGCTGCCGTCGGCCCCAGCTTCTGGGGCGACGGGCAGTATCCGCCCACCGATGCCGTCTACTATCCGCTCTACGCCAAATGCGCCGAACTCGACCTTCCGCTGTGCGTCAACACAGGTATACCGGGACCGCCGATTCCCGGCGAGGTGCAGAACCCCATCCACCTCGACCGGGTCTGTGTCCGGTTCCCGGAACTGAAGCTCTGCATGATCCACGGCGCCGATCCCTGGTGGGACGTCGCCGTCCGGTTATTGCTCAAGTACCCGAACCTTCGGCTGATGACATCGGCATGGTCACCGAAGCGTCTGCCCGAGAGCCTGTTGCATTACATGCGCACCCGCGGACCGAAGAAGATCATCTTCGGGTCCGATTGGCCGGTGCTGGCCCAGCGAAGGGTGGTTCCCGAGGCGCAGGCGCTGGACCTGCCCGACGACGTCCTCGACGACTACCTCTACGGCAATGCTCAAGACTTCTTCTTCACCGAACAGGAGCTGTGACATGGATCGTTATGAATTGCGCAGGGAAGACTACAGCCTGTCGGCCGATCAGGCCGACCTGCAGACCGCCTATGCGAAGTTCTTCGCGACGTACTCGACCATCGAGGTCGTCCGGGCCGCCGAGGCGACCGGGATGGACGGGAAACTCTGGGAGCGGTTGTGTGACACCGGGGCCACCACGATGGCGCTGCCGACAGAGGTCGGCGGAGACGGCGCGACCTTGGTCGATCTGACCTTGGTGGCCGAGGAGATCGGGCGGTGGCTCGCCCCCGTGCCGTGGATCGATCACGTGAGCGCGGCCCGGCTCCTCGGTCGGCTCGGAGCGCTCACCTCGGACGACTCTCGGATGCAGGATTTCGTGACCGGTAAGGCCATCCTCGGATTCGATGCGCACCTCGACCGCAACTCCGGTACCCGACTGATCGGCGCCGGTGCGGTCGCCGACGCCGTGGTGCTGCGCGAGGGCGACGAGGTCGTCTTGCTGTTCCTCGCCGAGAAGCCTCCGAGGGTGGACAACCTCGCCCGGTTGCCGATGGCGTGGATCGAACCTTCGGCGGTCGCCGATCGGGTGATCCTCGGCAGTGGACCGGCGGCCCTCTCGGAGTACCAGCGTGCAGCTGATGAGTGGCGTCTGCTCACCGCGTCGGCGCTCGTCGGTCTGGTCGAGCAGACGATGCGGATCGCTTCGGAGTTCGCGACGAATCGATACACCTTCGGTGTCGCCATCTCGGCGTTGCAGGGGATCTCGCACCCGCTCGCCAACATGGCGATCTCCGTGGAGGGAGGCCGGGCCCTGGCACGCAAGGCGGCCTGGTTTCTCGACTACGAACCGGATGTGCGGCCCGAGCTGGCCGGCGCCGCTTTCGTCTTCATGAGCGAGGAGGCGTCGAAGGCGGCCACGATGGCGGTGCATGTCCAAGGCGGCCTCGGAGTGTCGAAGGAGGCGGCGGGGACGTCCTACCTGGTGCGTGCCCGGGGTTGGCCACTTGCCGGAGGCGACACGGCCGCGACAGCGAGTCACGTGGCCAGAAGCGTCGTCCGACGCGACGAGCCGGTCACTGCACTCGCCGAAGCAGCCGCGGTCTGAAGGGGAGGAACAGAACAGATGGACTTCTCACGAGTCGAGCTCAACGCAGATGAACAGGATTTCCTCGACGAGATCAGGGGGTTCCTCGACTCCCATGTCACTGACGATGTCCGTCGCCGGGACAGGGAGACCGGGGACAACTTCGACGAGGCCGTACACCTGGCGATGGGCGCGGCCGGATATCTGGAACGCGAGTACCGGACCGCGGACGATGGAGGGTTCGACCGTGTCCGCAGGCGTCTGTGGGCGCTGGAGCGGCGTCGGGCACATGTTCCTTGGGTGACCTGGGGCACCACGTCGATCGTGGCCCGATCGGTCGAGAACTACGGCTCCGCGGAACTGCGCGACGAAGTGCTGCCGAAGGTGTTCACCGGTGAGGTGCGTCTCTGTCTCGGGTACACCGAGCCGGACGGAGGTTCGGACGTGGCGACCTGTAAGACACGCGCGGTGCGCGAGGGGGATGACTGGGTGATCAACGGCTCCAAGATGTTCACCACGGGAGCACACAACTGCCAGTACACCTTTCTCATCACCAACACCGATCCTCACGCGAAGAAGCACAAGAGCCTGACGATGTTCCTGGTGCCGCTCGACTCCCCGGGGATCGAGATCCAGCCGTTGTGGACGGTAGACGGCGACCGGACCAACATCGTCTACTACAGCAATGTCCGGGTCTCGGACACGTATCGGCTCGGTGAGGTGAACGAGGGGTGGACCGTGCTGCGCGGCCCTCTGGACACCGAGCATGGTGTGTCGGCACCGAACTCCGATGGGCTCGATGATGTCTCGATCCTCCAGCACCAGGGCTCGTTCATGGCGACCACCATCGACAAGGTGGCCGAGCTGGTGACCGCCGCCGGCCCCGACAGCCGGCGGCGGATCGACGACGGCTCGGTGTCGCAACGCCTCGGACACAGCGTGGCCCGTGTCGAGGCCGCGTTGGCCACGCCCAACATGTACGGGCGCGTCGCCATCGCGCAGACGATGCGCGACGTCGCCCCGGAACTCATGGACATCGTCGGCTCGTCGTCGGTGCTGCCGACCGAGTCGCCGGGTGCGGGCGACGACGGCGCGAGTGAGTATCTGTTCCGCTGGGCGCCGCTGTGCGGGATCTACGGCGGCACGCTCGAGGTGTTCCGGAACATGATCGCCCAGCACGCGCTCGGACTCGGTCGTCCGAGTTATGCACGGGTGGCGCAGACGAAGTAGGCGACGTCCCTCCCGACGAGGTCCTGCCGGCACTTCCGGTGGGGCCTCGTCGCGCTGTCCGGGGCCTCATCGAGGGCGGGCGGTTGGTGTGCGTGACAAGAACGATGCATTCGCGAAAACGCTACTGAATGACCAACTATTGGATATACAGTGCTATCTACCGTGATCTAGATCACCCGCCGGTGTCGACGATGCGCGGTAGTCCGCTTTCTCTCGAAGGGTCCGACCCTGTGTCCGATCATTTGCAGTTCCTCCTACTCGGCCTCGGTGCGGGCGGCGTGTTCGCCGCACTCGCTCTTGCGCTCGTCATCGTCTACCGCAGCTCCGGGGTCATCAACTTCGCAACGGGCTCGATCGCACTGACCGGCGCATACATCTACGCGTTCCTGCGGGAGGGCGAACTGGTCCTGTTGATACCAGGGCTGCCCCAGTCCATCGACCTGGGTGGCGATCCCGGCTTCGTCATCGCCGCGGTGGCAGCTGTGGCCATCTGTGGGTTGCTCGGCCTGGCACTGTATCTGGTCGTCTTCCGCCCGCTACGCACGGCACCACCGGTGGCGCGCGCGGTGGCCTCGATCGGTGTGATGATCCTCTTCGCGGCGGCCACCGCCGCACAGGTCGGTGCCAATCCGGTCGGCGTCGACGCCATATTTCCCGTCGACATCTGGGAAATCGGGTCCATTCGAGTCCCGCAGGACCGGGTTTTGTTCGCGCTGACCATCGCCGTCATCGCCGTCGCCTTGGCGGGGGCATACCGCTTCACCCGCTTCGGTCTCCTCACCAGAGCCTCCGCCGAGACCGAGGAAGGTGCCTTCGTCAGCGGCCTGTCACCGGATCGAATCGCGGCGACCAACTGGATAATCGGCTCGGCCGTGGCGGGGCTTGCCGGGATCCTGATCTCCCCGATCGTGCCGCTCACACCGATGGCGTACACGCTGTTCGTGGTGCCGGCACTGGCGGCGGCGATCATCGGCAGGTTCTCGTCGATTCTCGCCGCCGCGGGTGCCGGACTCGCGATCGGGATGTTGCAGTCCGAGGCGACGTATCTTCCCCGCGTCTACGATTGGTTGCCCTCCACGGGCCTCGTCGAGTTGGTGCCGCTGGTGATCGTGCTGGTGGTTCTGGTGGCCTGGGCGCGACCGCTGCCGTCGCGAGGTTCGGTGATCGTCTCCGAATTGGGTACAGCACCGTCCCCGCGGCGGATCGTGCTCGGTTGTGCGGTCCCCTCCGTGCTCGTGATCGTCGTGCTGACCGTCGCCGACGGGGACTGGCGAGCAGCGGTCATCACCAGTCTCATCCTGGCTGTGATCGGTTTGTCCCAGGTCGTCGTCACCGGTTACGCCGGGCAGGTTTCGCTCGCGCAGTTGACGATTGCTGGGGCCGGCGCGTTCCTCGTCGGTCCGATCACCGCGGACTGGGGTGTGCCGTTCCCTCTTGCCCCGTTGCTCGCAGCTGTCATCGCGACCGTGATCGGTGTGGTCGTCGGGCTTCCCGCGCTGCGCGTCCGAGGGTTGATCGTGGCCGTCGTGACACTGACCATGGCCTACACGATCGAGGCGATCTGGTTTCGCAACGACGCGTTTGTCGGCGCCGCCGGTGTCGACGTCCCGGCGCCGGGTCTGTTCGGCCTCGACCTGGGGATCGGTTCGGGCGGCGCCTATCCGCGCGTGCAGTTCGGTCTGCTGTGCCTGGTCGTCGTGGTCGCCGTCGGCCTCGGCGTGGCGCTTCTGCGGCGGAGTCAACTGGGCACACAGATGCTGGCGGTCCGTGCCAACGAGCGTTCGGCCGCTGCCTCGGGTGTCGACGTGGTGCGGATCAAGCTGCTGGCGTTCGGGATCGGATCATTCATCGCCGGCCTGGGTGGGTGCTTGTTCGCCTACCAGCAGACCAACGTGTCATTCCAACCGTTCACAGTGATCCTCGGCGTCACATTCTTCGCGACGGTCTACCTCGCCGGAGTGACCTCCATCTCGGGCGGCGTCCTCAGTGGGCTGCTCGGTACCGGCGCGGTCTTCTATCTTGTTCTCGATCAGTTGTTCGGCGGCACTGAGTATTACCAGGTGATCGTGGGTCTCGCGCTGGTCGTGATGGTCTTGTTCAACCCTGAAGGGATCGTCGGCCCGGTGCACGCCGCGATGGCCCGCAGGCGCCGTCGCAACGGGACCGAACGGGGTATGGGCTCCGCGGTCGCGGAACCCGGGCAGCTGCGGGGTCCGCGCCCTGCCACGATGGGGGAGACGGTCCTGGCGCTGCAGAACGTCACCGTCCGCTACGGCGGAGTCGTGGCGGTGGACGACGTGACGATCTCGGTGCCCTCGGGGGCGATCGTCGGGCTGATCGGCCCCAACGGAGCGGGCAAAACCACTCTCATCGACGCGGTCAGCGGGTTTGTTCGCTCGTCCGGCGTCATCACACTCGGCGGCGACGATCTCGGTGGACAGCGGTCGCACCGTCGCATCCGCGCGGGACTCGGACGCACCTTCCAGGCGATCGAACTCTACGAAGACCTCAGTGTGCGGGAGAACCTCCTGGTCGGACTCTCCGGGCAGGGCGTGTCGGCCCTTGCACACGAGGCGGATCTGGACGAGGTCCTCGCGACCGTCGGACTCGCCGAGGTCGGCGAGATACCGGCAGGTGAACTGTCGCAGGGACAACGGCAACTGGTGTCCATCGCGCGGGCTCTGGCCGGTCGACCGAGGGTGTTGATGCTCGACGAACCCGCCGGTGGCCTGGATTCCGTCGAGAGCGCGTGGCTGGGGGAGCGACTCGAGCGCATCCGGGACACCGGCGTCACCATTCTGTTGGTCGAGCACGACATGAGTTTGGTGCTCGCCATCTGCGACCGCATCGAGGTGCTGAACTTCGGACGGATTCTCGCCGGTGGAACCCCTGCGCAGATCCGTGCGGACTCGGCGGTGGCCGACGCCTACCTCGGAGCCCACACCGACGACACGCCTCCCGAGGAAGCGAGTCCGCATCGACGACCGGCGGTCACGACCGAAGGGGTGATCGGATGAGTCTCACGGTGCGCGGGCTGGTTGCCGGACGTGCGAAGGTGCCCGTCGTGCGCGACCTCGACATCGATGCCCCCGACGGTACGGTGCTCGCGGTGCTGGGGCCCAACGGCGCAGGAAAATCCACGCTCATGCTGACCCTTGCCGGTTTGCTGCCGCGACTCGGCGGCGAGGTCGCTGTCGACGGGAATGCGTTGTCGAGCGGAAATCCTTTGCGCGCCAATAGGTCAGGTGTCGTTCTGGTACCTGACAACCGCGCGTTGTTCACCGGACTGACGGTTGCGGACAACGTCTCGATCGCCCGTCGGCGTGGCGGGATGTCCGATGCCGACGTACAAGAACTGTTCCCCGCCCTCGAAGCCCGCTGGAAAGGGGCGGCCGGTTCGCTGTCCGGTGGCGAGCAACAGATGCTGGCCGTCGCACGGGCACTCGTGCAGAAGCCGTCTGTTCTGTTGATCGACGAGCTGAGCATGGGGCTGGCGCCGGTGATCGTGGAATCCCTACTGCCGATGGTTCGTCGGATCGCCGACACCAGCGGCGCCACGGTCGTTCTGGTGGAGCAGCACGTGCGGCTCGCACTGGAGGTCGCCGACGATGCGCTTGTCCTGGTTCATGGGGAGGTCACCCTACGCGGGTCTGCCCGTGATCTGCGGCGGTATCCGGACCGACTTCGCCAGGCCTACTTCGGAGGTGAGCCCGCGCACGCAACGAGTTGACCACCGGCCTGCCCGGATCGATGGTCCACGCCGCCCGATCCGCTCGCGCCGTATTCCTCGGCGTCTGCCGATTCCACTCAGCATCAAGGAGATCATGACGTGAAGGCTTCACACCGGCGATGGGCACTGCTGCCCTGTGCCGCAATCGCGGTCGCGCTCGTTGCCGCGGGATGTTCCACCGACGAAGGCGACTCGGCGTCCGACGCCACGCCCGACGAATCCGTATTGGGCGCTACCAATCAGGCCACTGGGGAGCCGGTCCCGATCGTGTTCCAGACCACCGGCGAGCAGGGCATCGCCTATACGCAGGAGACGAAGGTGGCCGAGGCCACCGTCGCCTACATCAACGACCATCTGGGCGGGATCAACGGTCGACCGCTGGCATTGACCGTCTGTGAGGACAAGGCGCAGGTCAGTCTCGCCCGCGAATGTGCGAACGAGGCGGTCGCGTCCGACGCAGTGGCCGTCATCTCCGGCGACCCGTCGAATCCGGATACCACCACCGCGGTCACGTCTCCGGCCGGCATGCTCTTCTTGGACTCGTCCGGTGGGGGGCAGCCGACTCTCGGCTCCCCGCACACAGCAGTGCTGAACAACAGTTTGTCCGGGCTGGTGGGCGTTCCCGCTTACTACGCCAAGGAGAACGGCATCGACAAAGTGGCCATCCTGACCATGGACGCACCGATCGCGACCGGACCGATCAAGGCGATCGGTCCGATGGCATTCGGCAACGCGGGCGTGGAGATGGATCTGATCGCCGTGCCGCTGGGGACTCCGGACGTGACCCCGCAGATCCAGGCGGCTCTGGACAACGGTGACGGAATGTTCCACGTGCTCGGTAACGAGAGCTTCTGTGCCACCGCATTCAAGGCGATGCGCACGCTGAACGTCGACGCCCCGGTGACCACGGTCAGTCAGTGCATCGGCAACAGCGATGTGGCTTCCCAGATCCCGGGCGGTTACGAGGGGATCAAGGTGAGCCAGTCGCGCTCGCTCGATCCGGAAGCCGAGGAGACCAAGGTCTTCGAAGCCGTACTTGCAAAGTACGGGGCCGAAGGGGCCGAGGACGGTGCGGCCGCGTACCAGTCGCTGATCGCTTTCCAGCGTGCGCTCGAGGGGATGACGGGGGAAGTCGATCGTGGATCCGTCGCCGCGCAGGTGACCGGGATGCCCGAGCCGAAGGTCCTCCCGCTCAAGGCGGGCGGAGAATTCGAGTGTGGCAGCAGGCCGGTCGCGATCGCACCGAACATCTGCAGCGAGGCCTCGCTGCTGGGTACCGCAGAGGAGGACGGCACGGTCGTCGATGTGGAAACCATCGACATCGGACCGCTCTTCACGCCCCCCCGGGGCCTGAGGTAGGTGCCAGTCAGCCCCGGATCGATATCGATCCGGGGCTGACTGCTGTGGTCGATCTTCGTCAGAGGACGGCGCCCGAGACCTTCGCGGCGATGATGTCGTCCCAACTCATACCGAGCTCGGAGAGTATCTCCTCGGTGTGTTCGCCGTGTTCCGGTGACCGGGCGGAGCTCGCAGTCGCACCGTCGAACTGGATCGGAGCGGGCACGGTCCGGTAGATGTTGCCGTCTTGGTCGGAGACGCTCATGAGGTATCCGTTGGCGGCGGCCTGCGGGTCGTCGAGTACTTCCTCGGGAGTCTGGATGGTCTCCCACACACCCGGTTCGTCGGCGAGAATCTTCTGCCACTCCCCGAGATCGCGTTCGGCAAAGATCTCACGGAGGATCTTCGTTGCCTCGTCCCTGTTGCGCGTGAGGTTGGCCAGCGGAGTGAACCGCTCGTCGACACCCAGCTCCGGACGCCCGATGCGTTCGCAGAAACCCTTCCAGTACCTGTCCGCCTGGAGGAACATGAGCTGAACCCACCGCCCGTCGCGGGTCTTGTATCGGTTGACCGCCGGGTTCGGCGCCTCACCGAATGCATAGGGTGGAATACGCTCGATGCCGTGGTAGTCGGCGGCCGAGATGTCCGGGGCCATGGCCCACATGCCTTGGGCCAGCAACGATCCGTCCACGACGGCGGGGCGCCCGGTGCGTTCGCGTGCGAACAAGGCCGCAGCGATGCCGCCGGCCAGAGTGCTCCCGCCCTGCAGGTCCCCGAATGCGGGGCTCTGCGCAAACGGGAAGTCGGCGTTCGAGGGTGACAGACCCGCGGCCACGCCGGCACGGGCGGTGTACGACGAGCCGTCGAACCCGCCTTTGTCACGGTCCGGCCCCTGGGGACCCTGCCCGCTTCCGCGCGCAACGATCACGTCCGGGTTGTAGGAACGGATCTTCTCGATCGACAGTCCCGCTCGATCGAGTTGTCCCGGCAGCCAGTTGGTCAGAAAGACATCGGCCTTCGCGATCAGCTTGCCGAAGATCTCGAGGCCTTCTGCCGTCTTGATGTCCATGGCGATACTGCGCTTGCCGTGATTGCCGATCTCCATCATGAAGTTGGCCTTGACACGCGAATCGGCAGGGTCGAGGCCGCCGACCGTCAGGTAGCGGCATGGATCGCCGCCTTTCGTATCCTCGATCTTGACGACGTCTGCGCCCCAGTCGCGCAGAATCACCCCTGCGCTGGGCACATACGTCCATGACGCCAGCTCTACCACGACCACACCGCTGAGCAATTCGGGCATCGGTGCTCCCTCCACAAAGTTTGGCACTAGAGTGTGAGAGATATTACTGTAAGAATTACAGTTAGTCATCCGGTCCGGACGTCCGGAGATGCGCGTAGATCAGGAGAACGTGTGAGCGAAGTCGTGGAACGTGCGGAGGCGGCGAGCGTCGAACTGGGTCGTCGCGCGGCGAGCAGGGCAGAGTCAAGACTCCTGATCGGGGGAGCGCTGGTCTCGGCCACCGACGCGGCGGTGTACGACAATCTCAGCCCGGCAACAGGCTTGGTGCTGGGTACGGCCGCAGCGGCAGGGGCCGAGGACATGAACCGTGCGATCGGAGCGGCCCGACGCGCATTCGACGAGACCGATTGGTCGACGAATCGCCAGCTCAGAAAGCGCTGTCTCGACCAGTTCCAGTCAGCGATCGAATCCGAGAAGGAGGATCTCCGGGAGGAACTCGTCGCGGAGGTCGGGTGTCCGCTGATGTCCACCTCGGACGCGCAACTGGACTGGCCGCTGGCCGGGGCGCTGAGTTACCCGACGTCGTTGATCGACGATTTCGAGTGGGAGCGTGCCCTCGACGGCGATGGGCTGTTCGGTGCACGGAACGCACGAACGGTCGTGAAGGAGCCGGCCGGTGTGGTTGCCGCGATCACGCCGTCGAACTATCCCATCGAGGTCATCCTCAACAAGCTCGGACCGGCGTTGGCTTCGGGCAATACCGTTGTGCTCAAGCCGGACCCGAACACGCCGTGGAACGCTGCGCGCCTGGGTCGCCTGATCGCGGAGAAGACGGACTTTCCCGCCGGCGTGGTCAATGTCGTGACCACACCGGACAACGAGGTGGCAGGGCTGCTCGCCATGGACCCCCGAGTCGACCTGGTCTCGTTCACCGGCTCGACCGCCGTCGGTCGCCGACTCATGCAGTCCGGTGCCGCCACGATGAAGCGGACCTTCCTCGAACTCGGCGGCAAGTCAGCGATGATCGTGCTCGACGACGCGGACCCGTCCAAGGTCACCATGGGGGCGGTGGGAGCATGTTCGCACGCAGGACAGGCCTGCGCGGTCAACAGTCGCTTGCTGGTACATCATTCGCTGTTCGACGAGGTCGTGGCGAACGTGGCCGCGGCGTACCAGATGCTTCCGGTTGGGGACCCGGCCGATCCGAACACGTTCGTCGGGCCGGTGATCAGCGCGGCGCAGAAGGAGCGGATTCTGGCGGCTCTGCGGCAGGCCCGGAGCGACGGCGCCGAGTTCTGCACCGGCGGCCTCGAACCGCCGGACCTTCCGGCTCACCTGCAGCGCGGACATTTCGTGGCACCGACCGTCATCACCGGTGTCGACAACTCTGCAGCCATCGCCCAGCACGAGATCTTCGGTCCGGTACTCGTGATCATGCCGTTCACTGATGACGACGATGCGGTCAGGATCGCGAACGACAGTGCTTTTGGACTCGCCGGGTCAATCCTGTCGGCGAGCAACGAGCGCGGACTGGGGATCGCGCGACGGATCCGGACAGGTGCCCTGGGTGTCAACGGAGGGATGTTCTACGGCGCCGACGCGCCGTTCGGCGGATATAAGAACAGCGGAGTCGGCAGGCAATGCGGTATCGAGGGGTTCGCCCAGTACCTGGAGACGAAGACCATCGGGGTCAGGCTGCCGCGCACCGGCTCCTGACCGGGTACGACCCCCGAGTTGATCAGCGGCGAAACAGAATCCGCCAGACACAGAAAGGCATCACCAGATGGGAAAGCTCGACAACAAGGTGGCGATCGTCTCGGGGGCGGCCCGCGGACAGGGACGTTCGCATGCGGTCAGCCTGGCGGCCGAGGGCGCTGACATCATCGCACTCGATCTCTGCGCGGACCTCGAGGGAAACACCTACCCGCTGGCGCGACCGGAGGATCTCGAGGAGACCGCCCGATTCATCGAGAAGGAAGGCGTGCGGGTGCACACCGTGGTCGCCGACGTGCGCGAGCGCAGCGCAGTGTGGAATGCCATATCGGAGGGCGTGAATCGGCTCGGGCGCCTCGACATCGTGGTGGCCAATGCGGGCATCTGCCCCATGGGCAAGGGTCAGACCCTGCTGTCCTGGTCGGACACCATCGACACCGACCTCGCCGGCGTGTTCAACGTGATCCAGGGCAGTCTCCCGCATCTCGGTGAGGGCGCTTCGATCATCGCGACCGGCTCGCTGGCCGCACAGTTGGGCAGCGCCACCAATCAGGGGCCCGGGGGGTCGGCCTACAGTCTGGCCAAGCAGATGGTGGCGCGCTACGTCAACGACCTCGCGGTGCAACTGGCCAAGAAGAACATCCGGATCAACGCGGTACATCCCACGAATGTGAACACGGACATGCTGCACAACGAGGGCATGTACAAGGTCTTCCGGCCCGACCTCGAACACCCCACACGGGAGGAGGCCGAGGTCGCCTTCCCGGCGATGCAGGCCATGCGGGTGCCCTACATCGAGCCCAGTGACGTCTCCGAGGCGGTGGTCTTCCTGGCCAGCGATTCGGCACGCTACATCACCGGATCGCAGTTGCGCATCGACGCCGGCGGGTACGTGAAGTCAGTGCCCTGGAAGGGATGAGCGGCGTGGCGAGCACAGCTGCAGGTCGTGGCAACGAACGAAAGGTGGGGTGAGGTCGATGTCGCAGGCCATCGGATTCGTCGGTGCCGGTCAGATGGGTGAGCCGATGGTTCGACGTCTGCTCGGGGCCGGGCACGACGTCATGCTCTACGCGCGACGCGACGAGGTGCGCGATCGGATGTCGCAAGCGGGTGCTCGCCTGGTGGACTCTGTCGCCGAGGTGGCTTCGGCCGCCGACATCCTGATCGTGTGTCTGTTCTCCGATACGCAGCTGGTCGACCTGGCGGGTGGAGCCGACGGCTTCATGTCGAACTCCCGACCCGGCAGCGTGGTGGTCACGCATACGACCGGCAACGTGAGCACCCTTGAGAAGCTGGTGGCCGAGTACCCGCAGGGTCCGACGATCCTCGACGCGCCGGTCAGCGGTGCGGCGACCGATATCGATGCCGGCAAGCTCACCGTTCTCCTCGGCGGCGACGATGATGCCGCGCAGCGTGTGGAACCGGTCCTCGCGGCGTATGCGAACCCGATTCTACGCACGGGTGCCCTGGGTAGTGCGTTGAACCTGAAGCTGGTCAACAACATCCTGTTCGCGGCCAACGCACAGCTGGTCGCCGCGTCGGTGGAGATCGGCGACCGACTGGGGATCGGTGTCGAGGAACTGCTGTCGGCGATCGCGGTCTCCAGCGGGCGGAGTCACGCGCTCGCGTCGGTCCAGCTCCTCGGCGACGTCGCGACATTCTCCAAGGTGGCCTCGCCGTTCCTCCGGAAGGATGTCGCCGCGTGCGTGGTGGCGGCGGAGGACGCAGGTGTCGACCTGGGTTGGCTGCGGTCGGTCGTCGACGACGGCCCGCTCGACCTGTCATGAGGGGACGCTGATGAGCACCGTCGGAGAATCGATCGACAGCGCGCCGGCCGCGCACCGCGATCACATGCTGGGGTTGCTCGAGGGGCAGCGCCGATCGTTCCTGGCTGAAGGTCCGCCGGATGCGGCCACGCGGCGTAACCGCATCGATCGCCTGGTCGCGCTGATGGTGGACAACGCCGATGCCCTGATCGACGCGCTGGTCGAGGACTTCGGCAGCAAATCGAGGACCGGCACCTTGTCGACCGAGATCGTAGGCTCGATCGCGCAGGTCGAACACACGCGGTCCAACGTCGCCAAGTGGATGCGCACGAGCACCATCCTGCGCGCCGGCCGGATGGCCGGAATCCGCTCCGAAGTCGTCCCCTGCCCGCTGGGCGTGGTGGGCATCATCGGTCCCTGGAACTTCCCGATTCATCTGGTGATCGTTCCGGCAGTCGCGGCCTTCGCCGCCGGCAACCGCGTCATGATCAAGATGTCGGAGATCACGGCGACCACCGCGGAACTCATGAAATCGCTTGCCGCAGCGTACTTCGACCCGACCGAGCTGGTAGTGATCACCGGCGATGTGGGCGCGGCGGCGGAATTCTCGGCACTGCCCTTCGATCATCTCTTCTTCACCGGTTCACCGGCCGTGGGAAAGCTGGTCGCACGCGCCGCATCCGCGAATCTGGTGCCGGTGACCCTCGAGCTCGGCGGGAAGAACCCCGTGGTCGTCGGACCTGATGCCGACATCAAGCGGGCGGCATCGCGTATCGCTTCGGGTCGGATGGTCAATGGCGGCCAGGTGTGCATCTGTCCGGATTATGTCTTCGTCCCCGAATCCCAAGTGGACGAGTTCGTGTCCGCGGCCAAGTCGACTCTGGCGGCGGCGTTTCCCTCGGTGATCGCCGATCCCGAGTACCCGGCCAGTGTGGACCACAAGAACTTCGAGCGCGTCGTCGGGCTTGTGGAGGACGCGCGCCGGCACGGTGCCGTGGTGGAACCGGTGAGTCCGCCCGGAGAAGACCTCCCGGACCCGGTCTCCCGAAAGATCCAACCGACGATCGTGCGGGAGGTCGACGACCGTATGCGGATCGCACACGAGGAGATCTTCGGGCCCGTCTTGGTGATCCGGACGTATCGACGACTCACCGATGTCATCGACTATGTCAACGACCGCCCCGCCCCACTCGTGACGTACTGGTTCGGCCCGGACCGAAAAGACTTCCAGCACTACGTGAAGCACACGCGCAGTGGTGGCGTCGCGCGCAACGAGTTCGGCCTGCACATGCTGCCCTCGGCAGCGCCGTTCGGCGGGGTGGGCAACAGCGGGATGGGCGCCTACCACGGGAAGGCGGGTTTCGACGCCTTCAGCCATCACCGCACGGTGGTCGGCTCCGACCTGCCGTTCAGCGTGACCACCTCGAGTGCCGCGGCGCCGTTCGGCCGCGGCACTCAGAGGACGATGCGCATGATGGTGCGCGTCGCGCGCCGCCGCACACACCGTCGCCTGGGTGGTGATGGTCGGCTGCCCGGCGCCGTTGTCCACGGTACGACGACCACCGAGGTGAAGTGATGAGCATTTCGCTGCTGCTGGAGATGTCGGCGTCCACCGATCCGGATCGGGTGGCCGTGGTCTCCGGCGACACTCGCGCCACCGTCGCCGAGATCGCGGCCCGGGCCGATGAGGGCGCCGAACAGATCGCCGCCTCCGGGGCGGGCCACGTCGTCTATGTGGGCACCGGCGGGATCATGTTGCCCCTGCTGCTCTTCGCCTCTGCGCGGGCGGGTCGGGCCTTCACCCCGTTGAACTACCGTTTGGGGCCATCGGCGTTGCGCGAGTTGATCGAACGGCTCCCCGACCCGCTGATCGTCGCGGACCCCGACTACGTCGACGCGCTCCGCGACACCGGGCGAGAGGTGCTCGACTCGTCGACGCTGCTGCCAACGCTCACGCAGGTCGCAACGACCGCCGATGCCGACCGCGCACGGCCTGACATCGATCCCGACGACATCGCGGTGGTGCTCTTCACCTCCGGCACGACCTCGCGGCCCAAGGCGGTCGAGCTCACGCACGCGAATCTCACGAGCTACGTGATGGGCACCGTCGAGTTCGCGTCGGCCGATCCCGACGATGCGGTGCTGATCGCGGTGCCGCCGTACCATATCGCCGGAGTGGGTGCGGCGCTGTCGAACATCTATGCCGGCAGGCGTCTCGTGTACCTGCGCCAGTTCGATCCGGAGCGCTGGCTGGAGCTTGTGCGGGACGAGGCGATCACCAACGCCACCGTGGTTCCGACCATGCTGGATCGGATCGTCTCGGCTCTCGAGTCCGGCCGGCGGGAACTGCCCAGCCTGCGCACATTGGCCTACGGCGGGTCGAAGGTGCCGCTACCACTGGTCCGCAAGACCATGGACCTACTGCCTGACGTCGGACTGGTCAACGCCTACGGCCTCACCGAGACGAGCTCGACCATTGCGGTTCTCACCCCGGAGGATCATCGCGCCGCGCGCGACAGCGCCGATTCGACCGTCGCCCGTCGACTGACGTCGGTTGGCCGGCCGGTGCCGGGTGTCGAGTTGCAGATCCGCGATGACGACGGCAATGTGGTGCGGCCCGGCGTCTCGGGTGAGCTCTTCATCCGCGGAGCTCAGGTGTCGCAGAAGTACTCCGACGTCGGGTCCGTGCTGGATACGGACGGTTGGTTTCCGACCCGAGACATCGCCGAGCTCGACGCCGACGGGTATCTCTATATCGGCGGCCGATCGGACGACACCATCATCCGTGGCGGCGAGAACATCGCGCCCGCCGAACTCGAAGATGTTCTCGTCGAGCATCCGCAGGTTCGTTCGGTTGCCGTGATCGGTGTCGAAGATTCCGAATGGGGCCAGGCGATCGTCGCGGTGATCGTGCCCGCCGCCGGCGCAACGCCCGATCCGGAAGAAATTCGTGGTTACACCCGAGAACGACTGCGCGGCTCTCGGACACCCGATCGCGTCGTGTTCCGCGACGAGCTGCCGGCCACCCCGACCGGCAAACTGCTCAGACGTGTCCTGGTGGAGGAACTCGGACCCGCACGGGCCGAATAGCAAAGGAGTAGTGGATGTTCAAGGCTGGAACCCGGCTGGAGAGCCAGGTGTGTGGCACTCAGGTCATCGTGATCAGCGCGGCGGAGTCATTGTCCGACCTGCGGTGTGGAGGTGCCGGGATGGTGGAGGTCGGCGGCGCCAAGGCGGACGGGGTGAACCTCGACGAGCGATTCGCCGACGGCGTGACGATGGGCAAGCGCTATGTGGACGACGCCGGAGCCGAGGTGCTGGTCACCAAAGCCGGTGCGGGTTCGTTGTCCGTCGGTGAGGTGCCGCTGCATCTCAAGGAGTCAAAGGCGTTACCCGCCAGCGACTGACCAGGTACCCAACAACTCGTCGGTCGACGTGATCGTTGCGAGCAATGACAGCGTGTTGCGGATGACCGCCTCGCCGTACTCGGCCGGCACTCCGGCGACCGCGTCGCAGGGGAGAACCACTCGGTAGGCGGCATTGACCGCGTCCATGACCAGATTCGGGATCGCGACGTTGAGCGAGACACCCACTGCGACGATCGTTCTCACGCCGAGGTTGCGCAGGACCGCGTCCAGATCGGTGCCGCCCATCGGGCCGATCCCGTGCAGGCGTGTGAGAACCACGTCGGACGATTCAGGCCCGAGTTCGGGCAACAACGACGCACCCGGGCTGCCCGGCGCGATCGACACCTGGTCGCGGCCCACCGAGAACAACCTGGCGTTGTGATTGGAACCGGCACCGTCATCGCGTCGTTGCACCAGGCAATGGACGACCGGTACACCGGCGGTACGGGCCGCCGTGAGGAGTCTGCCGATGTTGGGCAGCGCCTCGCGGCGTGCCTCGTCCGCCAGTGATTTCAGACCTGCCTCTGGGCCGACGACCGCGCCCTGACATTCCTGTGTGACGATCGCCGTGTGCTGCGGGTCGACCAGCCCGCCCAACGTGTTGTTCACCCGTTCGACGCCACCGGCTCGACGTCGTAGAACTGAGTGGCCCAGCGGCGCAGCGCCATATAGGGTTTCGCATCTATCCGGGCCAGGGGCGGCCGCTCCACGTACTTCTGATACCGCCAGATGTCGAGATCCTCGAACACCGTCACCAGAAATCGGCTCTCGACCTTGGCGCGGATGTCCTCGGGGGGTATGTCGGATTCGTCACCGGTGCGCTTCGGCCACCAGATCGAGTAGAAGAGGTCGGAATATCCGTCGTCGACGGGAGTGCACGCGAAGATGAGCCGGTGATTCTGTGCCCCCTCGAATGCGCTGACTGCGTAGCCGAGGCCGGAGAAGTGACTGTGGATACGTAGCGACATCTTGTCGGGGTCGTCACTCGTCACGTCCGGCCAGCCGGTGAGGAATTGCCACTCGTTGTCCACAGCTTTCCAGTCGAGGCACACGGGTGTGACGCTCGCACCGTGCACATAGCGGAAATGTGAACTGTCCGGGCCGTTCTCGGCGACGATCTGAGGATGTACGGGCTCGCGCTCCGCGCGTCGGGAGAACTCCGGGTAGATGCGGTAGTACTCCTCGGGGCCGGCGGTGATCTCGGGGAACTTCGTGAAGATGTCCGGAAGTTCCCACTGGGGCGGTTTGCCGTCGGGCTGATACCACATGAAAACGATGCCGTGCTGTTCGACGACCGGATACACGCGGAGCTTGAGGAGCTGGTTGGGTCGGTCGGGCTCGTAAGGAATGTAGCGATTGGAGCCGTCTGGGCCCCAACGCCATCCGTGGAACGGGCACTCGACACAGTCCCCCACGACCTTGCCGCCATGCCCGAGATGCGCCCCGAGGTGTTTGCAATGCCCGGTCATCACGTGGATCTCACCCGAGTCGTCGCGGTAGGCGACGAGGTCCTCACCGAAGTATCGCAGCGGCTTCGTCTCGCCGGACGGGAACTCCGGCGACCAGCCGATCACAAACCAACCGGTGACCTTCCATGTGAACGGTACTTCCATTTGTCGCCCCCGCGAGATCGTGGGCGTCGACAGACATGACGCCGGGCTGAGGTTGTGCTTATTACTGTTGCTGTTACTGTAATACAGATCAAGAGGAGGAGAAGCACGATGGAGATGGAGGCGTCCATGGCCGGACGGCTGCAGATCGACTCCGGAGTGGCGGGTGGTCTCGCATCCGTACCAGAAGCGGCACGAGTGCTGGAGCATCGAGGATTTGACGGGTGCTGGGCAGGGGAGACCAACCATGACCCGTTCCTTGCGCTCACCCTGGCCGCCGAGCACACTTCTCGGATCGAGCTGGGCACCAATATCGCGGTCGCCTTCGCCCGCAACCCGATGTCGGTGGCAAACCTCGCGTGGGACCTCCAGGCTTTCTCACAGGGACGGTTCAACCTCGGACTCGGGACTCAGGTCAAACCGCACATCGAGAAACGTTTCGGGATGCCGTGGAGCGAGCCGACCGAACGGCTGCGGGAGTTCGTGGAGGCGGTGCGGGCCATCTGGACTTCATGGCATGAGGGCACGAGGTTGCGGTTCGAGGGCCGCTTCTACACGCACAAGATCATGACGCCGATGTTCACTCCGGACCCGTCACCGCATCCGATGCCCAGGATCTTCCTGGCGGCAGTAGGCGAGAGGATGACAGAGATGTGCGGCGAGGTCGGCGACGGGTTGCTGACCCATCCGTTCACCACGCGACGATTTCTGGAAGAGGTGACGACGCCGACATTGCAACGCGGCATCGGCGCCTCCGGACGTGACCGATCCGAGTTCCAGTTGACGTCACCGGTGTTCGTGGTGACCGGGGAGACCGAGGAGGACCTGGCGGAGGCGGCGGCGACCACACGTCGCCGAATCGCCTTCTACGGATCGACGCCCGCCTACCGAAAGGTGCTCGAGGTGCACGGGTGGGACGATCTGCAGGGCCGGCTGCATGAACTGTCGCTCCGTGGCGACTGGACGGCGATGGGTGAGCTGATCACCGACGACATCTTGTCGACCTTCGCGGTCGTCGCACCCGTGGACCGGGTCGCAGCGGGGTTGACGGAGCGTTGCGTCGGTGTGGTCGACCGCGTGATCCCGGCTCTGCCCGAGAACCTTTCCGGGGAGGCGAGGGTGCGGATCGTCGACGATCTTCGGGCAGCGGCAATTCGGGAACCGGCCTAGGTATACAGGCCGTCACGTATCAGATCGCAGTAGCATCACACCACTCGGCGTGAGGCCGCCGCTGCTGACGACGCCGACCCGCGCGTCGGGGATCTGTCGGTACCCGGCCTCACCGCGCAGCTGCGTGATGGCCTCGTGCAAGAGTCCCATTCCGTGGGTGCGTCCGTGTGACAGCTGACCACCGTGCGTGTTGAGGGGCAGCAGGCCGTCACGGGCGATATTCCGTCCGCGGTCGACGAAGTCCTTGCCCTCGCCGATCTCGCAGAAGCCGAGCGCCTCGATCCACGACAGGCAATTGAAGGTGAACCCGTCGTAGAGCTCGGCGATGTCCACGTCGGCCGGCCGCAGGTCGGTGCGGGTCCACAGATGCGCGGCCGGGCCGAGCACCTGAGGCTCGTGGGTGGACGTGCTCTGGTCCCAGTCGAGTTTTTCGATCAACTGGGTCCCGACGGCTTCCACCCGCACCGGCGGTTTCGGGAGATCGGCAGCGGTATCGGCCGCGGAGACGATGACGGCGACCGCGGCATCGCACGGCACGTCGCAATCGAGTAGTCCGAACGGGGTAGTGATGGTCCGCGCCGCGAGGTAGTCGTCCATCGTCAGCGGGTCGCGGTAGACCGCAGTGGAGTTCAGCGCGGCGTTGGCGCGCTGGTTCAGGGCGATCCAGCCGAGCGTCTCCCGCGTCGTACCGTAGGCGTGGAAGTGGCGGTGCGCGGTCTGGGCCAGTGTGTGCGCGGCAGATACGCCACCGAACGGCATTGACCACCCCATGAGACCGCCGACCCGTTTGATGGACGGCGCCGGTAGCCGCCCTTGTCGGATCAACTCGTCGTAGGTGGACTGCCAGACGGTGCGGAAGCAGAGCACGTGGCGGGCGAGTCCGGTGGCCACCGCCATCATCGCCGCGATCACCGATCCGCCCGGACCGAAGGTCTCGCCGCCGCCGTTGTGCCAGGTGGGGCGAAGTCGTAGCGCAGACTCGAGAGCTGTCACCCCGCCTTCGGCGTAGCCGCCGTCGGGACCCCCCGACGGATAGGTGGACAGCCCGTCGATGTCGGCGAAGGTGAGTCCGGCATCCTCGATCGCCCGCCGGCACGCCTCGACCGTGAGTGACAGCGGCTCACGCATGAGTCGGCGGCCGATCTCCGACGCGCCGACGCCGCTGATGATCGCCTTGTCCTCGAACTTCTCGGACGTGGCCATCGGACGGACATGGTGGCGATAGTCGGCGGGGGCGATGGTGTCGGCGGGTAACTCGCGGATCTCGGTATCGGTGCTGCGCGGCCGGAACAGCGGCAGCCAAACGTCGTCGTGGTGTTCGAAGGTCACCTCGACCGGAATACCCAACCGGATGTCATCGATCGGGCAATCGACAAGTCTGGTGGTGAGTCGCACCCGCGGGTCCTCGTCGAGTGCGATCTCGGCGACCACGTAGGGTGGCGGCAGTCCGGGGAGTGAGAATCGCTCGTTCACGGTGTAGCCGAACAGGATTCCGCATCCCGAGACGACCCGCGTCCGTGTCTTGTCCGCCCGGCACTCCGGACACACCGGCTTGGGCGGATGAATCAGCGCCTCACACGACACGCACTCCTGGATCCGGAGGTGACCGTCCTCGCCCGACGTCCAGTAGAACTCGGTCTCGGGCAGCACCAGCGGGAGGACGTGGTCGGCGGGTCCGGTCATCGTGCGGTTCCTTCGCGGTTGTCGTGGACTGCGGTACCGGTCATCTCGTCAGACAGCAGATGCGGCCGGACGGGGTGCTTCTCCGTTCCGGCCGCATCCGACGTTCTGCGGTGGGTTGGTTCGCGTCAGAATGTCACTTCTTGGCGCGAGTGTGGCCAGTCGCGGCCTTGATCTGCTGCTCCCAGGCGGCGAGCTTGTCCTGCGCGTTCGACTCGTGCTTGCTGAGCGCCCGGATGGTGACATCGTGATCGGCCGATGCGGCCCGCAACGCGCCGACAGTTGCCTTCTCTCGGGGCACATGCTTGAACGGTTCGAAAGAGAACCAGTCCATCGCATTGAGATGTGTCATCTTGTCGATCTCGTCGTCGGGCACCTGCTCGTCGTCGAAGACCCCGCCGAGTTCCTCGGGCGCGCCGGGCCACATCGAATCGCTGTGCGGATAGTCCATCTCCCACGAGATGTTGTCGATGCCGATCTTGTGACGAAGTTTGACACCGAGCGGATCGCTGATGAAGCACGTGAGGAAATGCTCTCGGAACACCTCGCTGGGCAGCTTTCCGCCGAAGTCCTGGAGTGTCCACGTCGCGTGCATGTCGAAGGTGCGGTCCACGCGCTCGAGGAAGTACGGAATCCACCCGGTTCCACCTTCGGACAGGGCGATCTTGAGGTCCTTGTACTTCTTCACCGGCTTCGACCACAGCAGGTCGGCGGCCGCGGACACGATGTTCATCGGCTGAAGTGTGATCATCACATCCGGAGGCGAATCGGTGGCGGGAATCGACAGCCGGCCGGACGACCCGATGTGCACACACAGCACGGTATTGGTGTCCACCAGCGCCTTCCACAGCGGTTCCCAATAGTCGTCGTGGAAACTCGGATATCCCAGGGCCGCCGGGTTCTCGGTGAACGTCAGTGAATGCACGCCCTTCTTCGCGACGCGACGCACTTCCTGCGCGCAGAGCTCGGCGTCCCAGATCACCGGCAGCGCCATCGGGATGAAGCGCCCGGGGTAAGCGCCGCACCACTCCTCGATGTGCCAGTCGTTGTAGGCCTGGACCAGCGCCAGTGAGAAGTCGGCATCTTCGGTGGCGAACAGACGTGCGGCGAATCCGGGAAACGACGGGAAGTTCATCTGCGCGAGTACGCCGCCGGCGTTCATGTCCTTGACGCGCTCGTCGACGTTGTAGCAGCCGGGTCGGATCTCGTCGAGACCTTCGGGCTCCAGCCCGTACTCTTCCTTGGGCCGGCCTGCGACAGCGTTGAGCGCCACGTTGGGGATGATGCGGTCGCGGAACTTCCACATGTCGGCGCCGTTGTCCATGTGAACCAGGCGGGGGGCGTCGTCGGCGTATTTGGCCGGCAGGTAGTTCGCGAACATATCCGGCGGCTCGATGATGTGGTCGTCGACGCTGACCAGGATCATGTCATTCTTGTCCACCTCGGCGCTCCTTTCTGGGAACTATACTGTAGGTCTTACCATATGGCATTTTAGGATGTCTGCGATGGCAGAATTCGAAGGAGACCCATCGTCCGCGCCCTAGGGGGTGATGGTCGTGCGGCAGACCGGCTCAGGGGCTGCCTGACGTGAGTACAGACCACGCCGGAGCGCGGTGAGCAGCACGTTGCGTGTTTCCCGCGGATCGATCATCTCGTCGAAGCCCATGTGTTCGGCCGAACTGTAGGAGGCGGCCAGTTCCATCTCCCGCAGCACCGTCGCAAAGTCCTCACCGGCCTTGGTCGCCTGCCCCATGGCGGCCGCACCCATCGCGCCCATCGTCGCGCCCGGATAGGCGAAAGTCGCTATTTGATCGTCGAAACCCAACAGCGACATGACCATCGACCCGAATCCAAATGCCTTGCGAAGGGTGACATGGAGTTTGAGTGTCGTGGCAGCGGTCTGGGCGGCGAACATCCTGGCGCCGCTACGCAGGACGCCACCCTGTTCGGAACCGCTGCCCGGGAGCATGCCGGGGTTGTCCGTCAGGAAGATCAGCGGCAGATGGAACGAGTCGGCCACAGTGATGAAATGTGCCGCCTTGTCGGCCGCGTCGGCATCGATCGACCCCGCCAGCACGAGCGGTTGATTCGCGACCACGGCGACCGGATGGCCGCCCAGATGGGCGAGGGCACAGATGATCGCCGGCCCGAACTCCGGTTGCACCTCGAACCAATCCGGTCGATCGAAGACCACGTCGAGAACGTCTCGCGCATCGTAGACATACTTGTTGTCCCGGGAGATGATGTCGAGCAGTTCGGGCGTCTCGCGGGGTTCGCACGAGTCGTCCGGTCGCCGAGACGGTGGATACGACCACGCGCTCGACGGGAAGTACGAGAGGTAGCGGCGGATGGCGTCGAGTGCCGTCTCGTCGTCGTCGGTGACGTTGTGGACGACGCCGCTTGCAAGCGCGATGTCGGGGCCGCCAAGGTCTTCCTTTGAGATCTCCTCGCCGGTCGACTGCTTCACGACGGGAGGGCCGGCGGTGAAGATTGCGCCGTGGGGGCTCATCACGGAGAAGTCGCAGACCGGTGAGACCAGTGCGCCGTGTCCGGCGGAAGGCCCCAGCACAGCGGAGACCATCGGTATCTTGCCGGAGCAGCGGGCCTGGGCGAGAAGGTCGGTCGGCGTGCGACCGTAGTGGTCGCCGGTGGGACGGAACCCCGCACCTTCGAGCAGGATGATCATCGGCGTTTTCGTGCGCAGGGCCAGTTCGGCCAGTCGATACCTCTTGGAGTTGCTTCCCGGTGCGATGGTTCCGGCGACGGTCGTGAAGTCCTCGGCGCCGACGAGAACGGGTCTGCCGTCTATCTCGCCCGTACCGGTGACGATCGCGTCGGCCGCGATGTCTCCCCCTACCAGGGTGCCGAATTCTTGGAACGTTCCCGGGTCCAGTAGATAATCGATGCGTGCCCGCGCGTCGAGTTTGCCCTTCGCGTGATGCTTCTCCAGGCGCTCCGGACCACCCATCCCCCAGGACACATGTCGTCGCTTCTCCAAGTCGCCCAGCGTCTCGGTCCAACTGTCCGCATACGTCACCGGCATTGCCTCCTGAGCCTCAAAGCGTTGTGGATGTATGTGGTCTACCCGGGTGCTATCTCCGTCGGATCGGATCGGATTCGTAGATCTCATCGATGATCTCGTCCAGAATCCGGTCGCCGTCGTGCGTGGAGTCGATTCGCGCTCGCCAGACGTGAAGTTGTCTGCGGCGTATCTTGACCTCGGGCATGGACAGTTTCGAATGTGCCGCAGAGCTCAGGCTGCTGAGGTGCGAGTCGACTTCTCTGAGTGCTTCGTTCTTGGTCATGTCCGAGCTCTTTCCGGTGCGGCCGTCGTGGCGCCGGCGTTGGCCGTGGGCGCGGGGTCTGTCACGCCGTCGCCAGCGCCGGCGGATTAACCGCCTCCGGGTCCGGGTTCGCGATCGGCAACCCCATGAAGCGACGAGCGTTGTCACCCATGAAATCCCAGGTTCGCCTGTCGTCCATGCCCTCGGCGTACTTCCAGAATCCCTTTGGTTCGGGCAGCCCTTCCGGGTGCGGATAGTCCGAGCCGAACATCACCTTGTCCCAACCGACCGTCTCCACGACGTCGGACACCGAGCCCTCCCAGAACGGACTGACCCAGATGTTCCGGCGGAAGACCTCCAGCGGGTCCTCGGGAAAGTTCTGCGGCATCTTCTTGGTGAGATCGGCCAGATCGTGGAAGAGCGGATGTATCCACGAGCTGCCGTTCTCGACGCTGGCGATCCGTAGACGCGGGAAGCGGGTCAAGGTGCCGTGGCAGATGAGGCTGCCGATCATGTCGGAGATCTCGCGGTGTCCGAGGGCCAGCCAGCGGAACGAGCTCATCGCCATGAAGTTCTTGGTGTTCGGTGGTTCCCATCTGTTGACGTACTCGTCGAGCGGAGGTTGGCTGGCGTGCAGCACGATCGGGAGGCCCGATGCCTCGACGTCACGCCAGAAGGGATCGAATTCCGGTAGGGCGGGTGAGCGCCACCCGTGCAAACCCTTGACGGGAGCCGGCTTGATGAGCGCGACCTTCGCGCCGTGATCGAGAATGTACTCGAGTTCGCGCCGAGCGCCGTCCACCTCGGCGCAGTTGATGACGGGCGTGGAGAACACCCGGTCGTCGTAGGCGTAGGTCCAGTGCTCGAGCATCCATCGGTTCAGGGCGTGGACGATGGCGAGGGTGAGTTCGGGATCATCGGCGGCGGAGTGTTCGACCAGGCTTGCCAGTGTCGGATAGTTCAGGCACTCCCGCACGCCTTGTCGGTCGAGTTCGGCGACACGATCCTCCGGGTTACGGGTCGCGGCCGGCGCCTCGATCGCCTTGCCCTGCATCTCGCGCAGGGTCAGACCTTCGGTGTTTTCGCCGGCGAAGAACTTCTCGTGCGCGCCGGGGGCGGCGACCCGCTCAAACGTGGGGTTCGGGATGAAGTCGGTGATCGTCCCGTTGATGGCGATCCGGGTATGACGTCCGATCTGCACGTACTGAACGGCCTGCCGGTAGCGGTCGGGCAGGTACTTGGTCAGGGCCTCGGCCGTCTCGTACATGTGGGAGTCGGCGTCGAAGATCGGCGCGTCGGGCCGGGCCATGGGTCTACTCCTTCGCATAGCCGGATTGCGCTACTGTCAGCTGAATCTGAGCCTCGCATTGCTTGACAATAATGTCAACAGTAAGTGCAACAGTAATTATTCTCTCTCGGTCTGGGCGCCTGGCTGATGCCCATATCGGCCCCGGGCGGCCACGGCGGCAGCTCGATTCCAGCGCGGATGGCCCCTGGTGACTGATACTGTTGTGCCAACAGTACGGGACGATGTCCGGGAGGTAGCAGTGAAGGAATGGACCGTCGGCGAGATTCTGGACGCGATCGCGCGAGCTGTGCCCGACCGGGATATGACCGTCTGCGGATCGCGACGCACCACGTTCGCCGAATCGTCTCATCTGACAAGAAGTCTGGCGGGGTACCTGGGATCGCGCGGCCTGGGTGCGCATACGGACCGCGCCGACCTGAATCGCTGGGAGTGCGGGCAGGACCGCGTCGCCCTAATCATGCACAACGACCAATACATCGACGCATTCGTCGGATGCCTGCGAGCGCGGGTGGTCCCGGTCAATATCAATCACCACTACTCGCCGCGTGAGATCCGGGCGCTACTCGACCATGTACAGCCGTCCGGTGTGATCTTTCACCGCTCTCTGGCCCACCTCATCGTGGAGGCGTCCCTCCCCCCGAGTGTGGACGTGATCATCAGGATCGATGATGCCGCAGGCGCGGACGTCCCAGGTTCGGTGTCGCTGGACGACGTGTTGGCCGACGGCGGTGACGTGGACCCGGTCGTGGCGTCGCCTGACGATCTCATCATGGTGTGTACAGGCGGGACCACCGGACTACCCAAGGGCGTTTTGTGGCGGCAAGCAGACGCGTACATCTCCACGATGACCGGGATGGAGCACGAGTCCGTCGAGGCGCTTGTCGAGGCTGTTCCCGATTCGGGTGAAGCCTTCTTCTCGGTGTCCCCCCTGATGCACGCCGCCGGGATCTCGACGGCGTTGAGTGCGGTGGTGGCCGGGCGTACCGCGGTGATCTATGACAATCGGGAGAAGTACGATCCCAGGTCGGTTCTCGAGACCGCGGAACGCGAGCAGGCGCGCATCCTGACGATCGTTGGCGACGCGTATGCCGGCCCGCTGGTGACCGAACTCCGATCGCGAGAGTACGACCTGTCGAGCCTGATCGGAATCGGCAGTGGTGGTGCCGCGATCAACGCGCGCCACAAGTCGGCGCTGTTGGAGCTGTTGCCGCACATCGTGATCCTCGATACTTTCGGATCCTCCGAGACGGGCGGCATGGCGACGAGCCCGACGATGACCGATGCGCCCGCGGAGACTTTCGTCATGCATCCGAGCGGGCGCGTGGTCTCCGAGGATCGTGCCCGGTTCCTGCAGGCCGGTGACACCGAACTCGGATGGATCGCGCGCACGGGCCGGGTGCCTCTGGGCTACTTCGAGGATCCCGAAGCGACCCAGCACACATTTCCCGAGATAGACGGTGAACGTGTGTCGATCCCTGGCGACCGTGCACGCCTCGAGTCCGACGGGTCGCTCCGGTTGCATGGGCGTGACTCCCTCGTCGTCAACAGTGGCGGAGAGAAGATCTTCGTCGAAGAGGTGGAGGGGGTCCTGCGCGGTCATCCGGCCGTGGTCGACGCGCTCGTGGTCGGACGGGTGAGCGAACGCTGGGGCAACGAGATCGCTGCGGTGGTGGCGCTCGATACAGACAGCGAGCTGACTGTCGACGAGCTCCGGGCACACACGGCTGCGCACCTCGCGCGCTTCAAAGTGCCAAAGGAGATCATCGTCGTCGACAAGGTCCAGCGTCTGGCCAACGGCAAGGCCGACTACCGGTGGGCCTCGTCGATTACGTCGCGGACCGACACGATGACAGTCGCCTGATGCGTGCCTGATACGTCTCGATCGGGCTCTCAGTTGCACTCCGCGCAGCCTCCGCAAAAGGCGCTGCGCAGGTGGGTGTTCGGCATCAATGCGTTGCCGTCCACAGCGCTGCAACTTCGGCGCTCTTGACCTTCCACGCCGCGTTGCGTGGCAGAGCATCGACGATGCGGATCGACACCGGCACATGGTGACTGGGCAGCGCGTCGCGCACCAGCTGCTTCAGTTCGTCCTCCGACGGGGGATCGCCGGCCGAGCGGAGTTCGACGGCGGCAACCGGTACCTGTCCCAGCCTGCGATCGTCAATGCCGACGACGGCGGCGTCGAGGATCGTGGGATGACGGAGTAGTTCGGCGCGAACCGACTCGGGGAGGATCTTGAATCCGCCGCGATTGATTGCGCCATCGCCGCGGCCGTGGATGTACACGAATCCGTCTGCATCGATCGACGCGAGATCGGTCGTGCGTATCCAGTCCGGTCCGATGACGTCGACCTGTCCTTCCAGGTAACCGATCTCGTCGGTGGGCAACTGCTCGCCCGTGTCCTGATCCACGACGCGTACTCGGACACCGGGCAGCGGACGTCCGACGCTGCGCGGCTTGTGCGCTCCGTACCGACGGTGGTCGTCGGGGGTCCATGCGCACACGGAGCCGGCGAACTCCGTTGCGCCGTAGGCCCACATCAGCGGAATCCCGTACTTCGACTCGAACTCTTCGCGCAGCTCGGGCTCGAGAGGGCCGGAACCTCCGGGCAGGGATTCGAGAGACGCCAGATCCTCTGTCGGGACGTCGGCATCGAGAATCATCCGCAACAGGGCGGGTTGGACGCCGGCCCGCTTGATCCCGTAGGTCTTGATCGCTCGAACCCATTCTGCCACCGAGAACTTCTCCAGCAACACCATTCGCTTGTCGAGGAATGGCGCGGCCAGCAATTGACAGATCCCGACACTCCCGAACGGCCAATACACGAGTTCTGGTGGATCGTCACGACCGCCGGTCGCTCCCATCGTCATGGAGGTGACGGTATGGCGCAGGATGTCGACGCGAAGTGGGAGCCTCTTGGGTGGTCCGGTCGTCCCGCTGGACAGGATGGACAGGCCGGGCTCATCCATGTGGACACCGGGCGCCTGACACGGGACCGCCGGGTCGACGAGCGGTTCGGCGGACAGCGGTGTGGTCGTCACCGCAATCGCAGCCGCACCGACGTGTCGCGCCGCGTTCAGGGTGGTGTCCGACCAATCGTCTCGGTCGGCGATCACGGCGGCGAGCCCGAGGTTCTCGATGTCACGGGCGATCGACTGCGCCGACTGGTAGGAGTAGATCATCGCGACCTTTCGCCGAGCCGCGATCAATCCGAGCGTGGCGGCTGCATGCGGAAGCCGATTGCGGGCCACCATGCCGATGGGCGCCGTGTCCGGAATACCCGCGTGGTCGAGCACCTGCATCAGGTCCTCGATCAAGCGCATCACCTGATCGCCCGAATACCATTGTCGCTCGAACTCGATGAAGGGCAGTTCGCCGTAACCGGCGAGGTGCACACGAAGCTGGTCCGCGAAGTCTGAGTCGCCGCGCGGGTCGGTGCGGTCGTGTTCGGCTGTGTCCGACCGGTTCATGGTCACCCCTTGTCGATCGTGGCGAAGCCTTGCCGTATCGAGCATACTGAAAGAGTTACTGTAATCGTTGAAGCATCTCGTTGGAAGGGTGGAAGCTGATGGGGCAGACCGCGATCGTGTCGGGAGGTGCCGGTGGCCTGGGTTCGGCGGTCACCCGGCGACTGCTCGACGACGGGTGGCGCGTGGTGGTGCCGTGGATCGTCGAAGAGGAACTCGACCGACTTCCCGACACGTCCGCGCTGGCCGTGGTCAAGGCCGATCTCTTCGACGAGGCGGACACGCGGCATGTCGTCGACGTTGCCGGCGCAGAGGCGAACTCGCCGGTGCGGGCCGTGGTCAACCTGGTCGGCGGATTCGCGATGGGTGAGCGCGTGGATCGTACGCCGATCGATGAGTTCGAACGGTTGATGCGGCTGAATCTGCGCCCGCTGTACCTGCTCAGTCAGGCGGCCCTACCGAGCATGGTCGCCGCCGGGGGCGGCTCGATCGTCGGGGTGTCGGCGAAGGCGGCCTTCGCGCCGTTTGCGGGTGCCGCTGGATATGTCACGTCGAAAGCGGCGGTGTGGGCGTTCGTCAGTGCACTTGCGGCCGAGTACAAGGACGACGGTGTTCGTGCCAATGCGATCCTGCCGTCCGTGATCGATACGCCGGGAAACCGGGAGTCGCAGCCCGAGTCGTCACACAAGGGCTGGGTGTCACCCGCGTCGATCGCGAAGACCGTCTCGTTCCTCGTCTCGGATGCGTCCGAGGCGGTGACGGGCGCGCAGGTGCCGGTGCCCGGCGTCGGGTAGTCGACGGAACCGTCAGTGGGTGGACAGCACCACGTTCCCGAGGGCGGGTGCATTGTCGCGGTCGGCGACCGCGGCCGCGACGAGAAAGCGACCGTCGGACTCCCAGATCTGGATGTCGAGCGTCTCGCCGGGGAAGACGACGCCTGCGAACGTTGCCGAGAAGTCGGTCACCGCCGAGACGTCCCCGCCGAGGACGGAGTCGACCACGGCGCGGCACACGGTGCCGTAGGTGCAGAGTCCGTGCAGGATTGGGCGGGGAAATCCAGCATTCGCGGCGAACGTCGGATCGGAGTGCAGTGGGTTGCGATCGCCACACAGGCGATACAGCAGTGCCTGCTGAGCAAGCGTGGGCACCGAGAGTCGCTGGTCCGGTTCACGATCGGGGTAGGTCACCTTGGTGGACGAGCCGCGTTGTCCACCGAAACCGCCCTCACCCTTGGCGAAGATCGACGAACGTTCCGTCCACAGGGTGTTCCCGGTGTCGTCGACCGTGGTCTTCTCCTGGATGATCACCGCCGCCGACCCCTTGTCCTGCACCTCGGCGATTGTGGTCCGGGTGGTTGCTTTCCCGCTCGCCGGCAGCGGACCGTGCGCGGTCACCTGCTGACTGCCGTGCACCACCTTCGCTAGGTCTACGTCGATGCCCGGGAAGGACACCCGGGGCGGTTCGATCGCATGGAATGAGGCGGCGACGGTGGCGAACGACGGCAAGACCTTTGGTGAGACGTCGTCGACGTAGGCCAACCCGGCCGCATCCATCGGGTCGGCGGCCGCGCCGACCGCGAGGTGGTACAGGGCGACGTCGGAGGCCGACCACTCGAAACTGACCTCGGGGAGTTCGGCACCGACGGCGACGGCGGGATCGATGGGCACGGTGATCAGACTCCTGTGCTGGTCGAGGTGGATGGGGTGGACGTGGCTTTCGACGCGGTATCGAGAGCGGCGAGGTAGCCGAAAACGAGTGCGGGGCCGATGGTTGCGCCGGGGCCGGCGTAGGTGTGTCCCATCACCGGTGCGCTGGTGTTACCCGCGGCGTAGAGGCCGTCGATGATCGATCCGTCGGGCCGCAGCGCGCGTCCGGCGGCATCGGTGTCGATACCGCCCTTGGTGCCGAGATCGCCCGGCACCATCTTGACCGCGTAGAACGGCGCCTTGGTGAGTGCGCCGAGGCTCGGGTTCGGTTTGTTGGTGATGTCGCCGTAGTAATGGTCGTACCCGCTTGTGCCGCGGCCGAAGTCGGCGTCCACCCCGGACCGGGAGAAGCCGTTGAACCGTTCGGTGGTGTTCGCGAGCGCGTCGGCCGGCACACCGATCTTGTCGGCGAGTCCGCGAATCGAGTCGGCCTTGACGACGACGCCTGCCTCGAACCATTTCTTCGGAAGGGGTTGGCGCGCATTGACTCCCGCGAACAGATACCGGTTGCGACAGGTCTGGTCCATGATCAGCCACGACGGTACGTTCTCGCCGGGGCCCTCGCCCTGGCCGAAGTCGCCGCCGTACATCTGATGGACGGCTTCGACGTACGGCAGCGACTCGTTCATGAACCGCTCGCCGCGTTCGTTGACCATGAACGTGCCGGGCACCGCGCGCTCCGAGAGCGCGAACCACGGCCCGCGGGGCAGCGGGATCGTCGGACCCCACCACGAGTCGTCCATCAGCGACACGGCTGCACCGACTTTGAGTCCCGCGGTGATGCCGTCACCGGTGTTGGACGGTGCGCCGGTGGTCCAGTCCGAGCCGATCGGCTCGCGCTGGTACTTCTGCCGCATCTCCGCGTTGTGCTCGAAGCCGCCGCAGGCGAGGATCACGCCGTGGCGGGCGTGGATCGGGAACTGGGTGCCCTCGGATTCCGCCAGCACGCCGACAACCCGGCCGTCGTCGGTGAGCAGGTCGGCCAGGCCGGTGTTGAGCTTCAGCGGCACACCGAGTTTCCGCACCCCCAGCAGCAACTCCGCTGCCAGCGCGGCGCCCATCGCAATCAGCTTCTTGCCGCGGGAACGAGCCCAGAAGAAGCGGGCGCCGACCTTGGCCATCCGCGCCGGGCCTCGCCAATGCCGCATGCCGGTGTTGAGCCAGCGGTAGTCCGACTGCAGCACCACCATGTTGAGCGGCGCCTTGGTGTACTGCGGGTGCAGTGTCTTCAGGTCGTCGCCGAGTGCTCGGGCGTCGAACGGACGCGGCTCCACCGACCGCCCGGCCAGTCGGCCGCCGGGTGCCTCGGGGTAGTAGTCGGAATAGTTCTTGACCCACTCGAGGTCGAGCGGCGCATGCTTCATCAAGAAATCGAGCGCCTCGGGGCCGCGATCGATGTAGGCGTCGATCTTCTCCGCGGGCGCGTGTTCGCCGATGATCGCGTGCACGTACTCGCGTGCCTTCTCCACGGTGTCGTCCACGCCGTCGCGCTTGAGCACCGAGTTGTTGGGAATCCAGACGCCGCCACCCGACCGTGACGTCGAGCCACCCCAGTACGGGGACTTTTCGATGATGACGGTCTTCTGGCCACTCGCGGCCGCGGTGATGGCCGCGCTGAGTCCGGCGGCACCGGCGCCTACCACGATCACGTCGTAGGTTTCCGCGCTGGTCTCCGGGGTGGAAGTGGTCTGGTCTGTCGGTTCGGTCGCGCCGGCCATCGGGGTCCCTTCATGCGCCACGGGTGGAACGTGTTCTCCCTAGAATTAGAACATGTTATAGAAATGGGGCGCCAGAGGTGTTGGGTGATGGTCTCTGCGCCTCGCTCGGGGCGTCGGGTCGTCCGATCGAATGAGCGCGGCGAACCCTGCTTCGTGGTTTCGGGGAATTGCCCGTCGAACCTGCGTGTAATGGGTGTCAGAAGGTCGTCGGACCAACCTGGCCGGGAGCGTAGCCATGACCGATACCGCGCAATCTGAACTCCGCATCGCCCTCGTGCTCAACGGCGGCGTCAGCCTCGCCGTGTGGATCGGTGGCGTGGTGCACGAGTTGAACCGGCTGAGGGAGGCGTCGCGGGGTGGTGGAGTTTCTGCAGCATGGTCGGACCTGCTCGGGCCCGAGAAACTGGACCGGCGAGTCGTCATCGACCTGATCGCCGGAACCAGCGCAGGCGGACTCAACGGCGCCGTGCTCGCGACGGCGATCGCGCATGGCACCCGTATGCCGCACATGTTGAACGAGGTGTGGCTTGAAGCGGCGTCGCTCGAAAAGGACGCGCTCATCCACAACAATCCGGAGAACGCGACGTCGGTCCTCGACGGCGCGTTCTTCAAGGGAAGGATCGACGACGTCCTCGAGGGTGTGATCACGCCGTGCTCGGACGACCAGCAGCCCGTACACGCCGACCGCGGCGACGATTGTGTTCTGCTCATGACCGCCACGGCCCTCGACGCAGCCGTGACGACACGGGAAATCGCCGGAGGTGAGACCGTCGGCGTGCGGGACGGTCGACGGGTGTACAAGTTCGAGCGCCGCCGACAACCACCGGGCGTCAGCGACATCTGCCACTTCGCGACGGTCGAACCACTCGCGACCGCCATGCGGGCCACGGCCTCGTTCCCGGTGGCTTTCGACCCGGTCGCCGAAACCGCCGAGCTCGCCCTACGCGGCGCCGACGGGCCGATCCGGGATCGGCGATGGCTAGTGGACGGCGGCGTGCTCGACAACGCGCCGTTCGAACCGCTCCTCGACGCCTTACTGGAGCGCCCCATCACCGCGCCGCAGGAACGGGTCGTCGTCTACGTGACTCCCGGCGCGAAAGATACGTCCGCTCAGACGGTGTCGGAGCCGGGGCCGATGCCGAACCTGAAGACGATCCTCGGGGGTGTCCTCGACGCCTTCCGCCAGCCGGATCAGCGCCTCGATCACGACCGCCTGGAAGACGCCTTCACGACGATGAATCTGTCGGTGTCGCAGCCGCACACGGTCCTGCGCAACCTGCTGTTCGGCCAAGGAGAGAATGCCGGAGACAACACCCGGGTGGACGCGCCACAGCTCATGACCGCCGCCGAGTGCCTGATGGCCCAATACCGGCTGTCACGCGCAGAGGCGGCGGAACGAGTGATGTCGCGGGCGCGTCGCGGTGGGCGCGTCACCCTCGCGCCCGCGTCGCCGCCGACCCTGACGCCCGAGGAACTGCCGGGAATTCCGGATTCCATTGGGGTTGGGGACGTCTGGACCTGGGGTGTACCGACGGCCGCACGTGGGCTGCGCTGGTTCGGGCGGGCCGTCTCGGACGCCGGGCTCGGCGGAGGCGACGATCTGACCGAACTGCGAAGCGCGATTGCCACGGCGCGACGACTCGTCACCGTCCTGACCTCTCAGCGTGATGAGGTGATCAAGGTGCCCGACGACATGTCCGGGCCGGAGCCCGATCTCATCCAGTGGCAGATCGAGCAGTTGGAGAAGTTCTACCAAGCCAGCGAATCCGCGCTGAGTGAGGTGATGGGTGCGATCCGCACTGCTGCGGCCCCGTTCATGCCGGTGGGCGAGGGTGGTCAGGCGATCGATGTCGCCGAACTGCTCGTCGCTCTCGAGGTGCTCTACTGCAGTTTCAATTGGGGTGGCGCCGAATTCGACACGCCCCGATTCCGGTACGTCCACATGACCCCTGCGGCACCACGGCCGCTCGGGTTCCCCGTCGATACGGTGTCGCCGCCTGATTCCGGTTCGGGGACCGGCGAACCGGAGATGGTTTGGCCGAAAGGGAAGCTCTACGGCGAGCAGTGGGGGAACTTCGGTGCCTTTGCGAGTCGGAACGGTCGCACCCACGATTGGCGTTGGGGTCGTCTCGATTGCGTGGAGATGATGGTCAGCCATCTGATGCGAGACGCCGAACCGGGTGACGTCGAGTCCGCCAAAAGGCGACTCGTCGAGGAGATTCTGGCGGACGAGAAGTCCACTCTTGACCAGATCATCTCGAGCACCACAACGTCGCGATCGATGACGGCTGCGGGCCTGTTTGACATGTGGCATCGGAACGAAGGCAAGAAGGCGCTCGGGGATCTGCTCAAGAGTGTGGATTCGACCCTGGAGAAGGCCGGCATCCCGACATGGGTGCAGTACGTTCGATTCGCGCCCATGGCCAGTCTCAAGGTGCTGGGCCCCGCCGTGGCAGTCAAGAGTCGGTGGGACGGCGCGCGGAGGTCTGTGGGGCGGTTCGTGGGTCGTATCGTCGGCCGATGAAGTCCGACCTCGTCGTCAACCAGTCGAGTACCGGCTGACCGAAGGGCACGAGAACCCCATGTCGCCAACCTGGAACATGTTCTAAACTAGAACATGTTCACTCGACTCGATTGGGGAGAAAATGGCGGTCGACCAGGCAATTCGCGAGAAGATCGCGGCTGACCTGTGGGACGCGGAACGCTCCGCGGTGGCAATTGATCGACCCACGGACACGTATGCCGACCTCGATGTCGTCGACGCGTACGAGATCCAGCTGATCAACATTCGCAAGCGCTTGGACGCCGGCGCGAAGGTCGCCGGGCACAAGGTGGGCCTGGCGTCCGAGGCCATGCAGAAGATGATGAACGTCGACGAGCCGGACTACGGGCATCTGCTCGACGAGATGCAGTACTTCGAGTCGGCGCCGATCGACGCGAAGAAGCTGTGCTTCCCGCGGGTGGAGGTCGAGGTCGGATTCATCCTCGGCAAGGATCTGCCCGGTGCGGGCTGCACCAACGACGACGTCATCGATGCGGTCGAATGGGTGGTGCCGTCGATCGAACTGATCGACTCGCGCATCACCGATTGGAAGATCACGTTGTGCGACACGATTGCCGACAACGCGTCATCGTGCGGCTGGATTCTGGGGCAGCAGCGCGTCCCGATCAGCGAGATCGACACAGGCGACATCGATGCGGTGTTGCACCGTAATGGGGAGATCGTCGCGAAGGGTAATTCGTCGGCGGTGCTGGGGCATCCGCTGAATGCGGTGTCGTGGTTGGCGCGCAAGGTCGATTCGTTCGGGGTGCGGCTCAAGAAGGGCGACGTCATCCTGCCGGGAACCGCGACACGGGCCATTGACATCGTTTCGGGTGATCACTTCGTGGCCGAATTCGCCGGTCTCGGGTCGGTCACCCTGGACTTCGATTAGCGTCTGTTCGGTCTCTGAGGAGCGACTTTGCGAGCGTCAGTCTTTCCGGTCCCTGAGGCCCGAGCGTCAGTCTTTCCGGTCCCTGAGGAGCGAGCGTCAGTCTTTCCGGTCCCTGAGGAGCGAGCTTGCGAGCGTCACGAAGGGCCGGTCCTTCGTGACGGCCCTCCGCAAGCTCCGGGCCTCCTCAGGAACCGGGGTGACGGCCCTCCGCAAGTTCCGGGCCTCCTCAGGAACCGGGGTGACGGCCCTCCGCAAGTTCCGGGCCTCCTCAGGAACCGGGGTGACGGCCCTCCGCAAGCTCCGGGCCTCCTCAGGAACCGGGACATAAACCAACGAGAGGAGTTGTAAATGCCAGCCAAGCTGACCGCAGCAATCATCGGGTCGGGCAACATCGGCACCGACCTGATGTACAAGCTGCAACGATCCGAGGTCATCGAGCCCCGCTGGATGGTCGGTATCGACGCCGACTCGGAGGGTATGAAGCGAGCCGCCGACCACGGGCTGATCACGATGAGTGGGGGTGCCGACGAGCTGCTGGGGTCGTCGGACAAGCCCGATCTGATCTTCGAGGCCACCTCGGCCTATGTGCATCGTGAGTATGCGCCGAAGTACGAGGCGGCCGGGATCACCGCTGTCGACCTGACTCCCGCGGCGGTCGGGCCCGCAGTGGTCCCGCCGGCCAATCTGCGTGAACACCTCGACGCACCGAACACAAACATGATCACCTGTGGTGGGCAGGCGACGATTCCGATGGTGCATGCGGTGTCGTCGGTGGTGCCAGTGCCCTACGCCGAGATCGTTGCCTCGGTCGCGTCGGTGTCGGCCGGGCCGGGCACCCGCGCCAACATCGACGAATTCACCAAGACGACGTCGAAGGGGATCGAGACCATCGGTGGTGCCGTGCGTGGCAAGGCGATCATCATCCTCAATCCGGCCGACCCGCCGATGATCATGCGCGACACCATCTTCTGTGCCATCCCCGAGGACGCCGACACCGACGCTATCGCCGAGTCGATCCACAAGCGTGAGAAAGAGATCCAGTCGTACGTGCCGGGCTATCGGCTGCTGCAGGACCCGCAGTTCGATCCGCCCTCGGCCATCAACGGCGGCCACGCCCGGGTGTCGATCTTCGTCGAGGTCGAAGGCGCCGGCGATTTCCTGCCGCCGTACTCGGGCAACCTCGACATCATGACCGCCGCCGCCACCAAGGTCGGCGAAGAGATCGCGAAGACCAAGTTGGGAGCATCGGCATGAGCACTGCCACCACAGACCTGATGGCGAACGCACGCAAGTACTCCGACACGCTCGACATCCGGATCACCGATTCGTCGTTGCGCGACGGTAGCCACCACAAGCGTCACCAGTTCACCGAACAGGAGGTGCGTGACATCGTGGGCGCGCTCGACGCGTCGGGTGTGCCGGTGATCGAGGTGACCCACGGCGACGGACTCGGTGGGTCGTCGTTCAACTACGGATTCTCCAAGACCCCGGAGCAGCAACTGATCAAGGCTGCCGCGGAGACCGCGAAGCAGGCCAAGATCGCGTTCCTGATGCTGCCCGGACTCGGCACCAAGGACGACATCCGGGCCGCGCAGGACAACGGTGGGCAGATCTGCCGCATCGCCACCCACTGCACCGAGGCCGACGTGTCGATCCAGCACTTCGGGCTCGCCCGCGACCTCGGGTTGGAGACAGTCGGATTCCTGATGATGAGCCATTCGCAACCGCCGGAGAAGCTGGCCGAACAGGCCCGCATCATGGCCGACGCCGGCTGCCAGTGCGTGTACGTCGTCGACTCCGCAGGCGCGCTGGTCCTCGAGGACGTCACCTATCGGGTACAGGCGCTCCGAGCCGAACTCGGCGATGATGCGCAGATCGGCTTCCACGGCCACGAGAACCTCGACATCGCGGTGGCCAACTCCATCAACGCGATTCGTGCCGGCGCGCAGCAGATCGACGGGTCGATCCGCCGGTTCGGTGCCGGTGCCGGCAACACACCGACCGAGGCGTTCGTGGGTGTGTGCGACAAGTTGGGTATCACCACCGGGGTGGATTTCATGAAGATCGCCGACGCCGCCCAGGACGTGGTGCGTCCGGCCATGCCGTCGGAATGCCTGGTGGATCGCTCGGCGATGATGATGGGCTACGCCGGCTGCTACTCGAGCTTCCTCAAGCACGCCGAGGGCCACGCCGAACGCTACAACGTCTCGGCCGCCGAGATCCTGCTCGAGGCCGGTAGTCGCAAACTCGTTGGTGGACAGGAAGACCAGCTCATCGACATCGCGCTGGAACTCAAGAAGAAGCAGGACGCCAACGCCGGGGTCTGACGCTTCGTCCACGCGGGCTGTCACTGGTCACGCGGGTCAATTCGGCTCACGCGGGCCGTCGACAACCCGCGTGGCCCGAGCCGACCCGCGGGTTCCGAGCCGACCCGCGTTTCCGGAGTCGACGTCCCGCCTCAGGCGGCCGAGATGGCCAGATGAGTCAGCCATTCCCGGATCATGTCGACGACCCTTCCTGCCTCGAGATCGGCCCACGTCCAGCGCACCACCTGGATTCGGCGGTGACGCAGTGCATCCTCCCGGGCCTTCTCACGGATGACGGCGTCGGCGGTGGATTCGCCGGGCCGCAAGTGCTTCTCGTACTTGACCCTGCCGTCGAACTCGCCCACCAGGCGCCCATCCCAGTCGTAGTCGGTGCGGGCGATGAGAGTGCCGTCGTCGTCGCGGAACTCATGTTGGAGCCGAGGGATCGGGAGGCCCGCTTCGATCATCTGTGCGCGTCCCCACGATTCACCGGGGTTCTCGGACAGCCCGTCGGCATGATGAAGGGCCCGCCGCGCCTGCTGGGCTCCACGTCGCCTGCCGCGGAGCATTCTGGCCATCACTTCACGATCAGCACCATTGCGAAGCGCGGAGTCGAAAATTGCAAGTGCGCCGGCGAAGCCCATCGTGCTCGTACACGCGACGTCGACGGCCGTTCGCTCGATCGAGGTGACGTGGAAACCGTCAACGTCGACGATTTCATCGGGACGCAAGGTGCCGACGTGCCGATGCTGGGTGCTCGTACGGTAGCCACCATTTGGGCTGCCGGTGATCATATGAACCCGCCGGAGCGCGGGTTTCAGCATCTCCAGCCCGTGGATGGCCGCGGCAGACTGATGGCTCAGCGTCGGAGCGACTTCGCTAGTGACCGCCGCCGCGATGACCCTGAGCTTGTACCACTCGCGGGCAGTGCGCTCGCCGGCCGCGACGCACACGCCTCGACCGACGGGGACGATCTCCTTCTTCCGGATGGCGCGTCGGTAATCCTCCTCGGAGAAATGCGCGGCGAGGACAGCGGAGCGGTGGATCAGGCCGTGACGATCTGTCGGGAATCGGGTCATGACTGTTGGACGCAGCAGCGCCACAATCGGTGCCCACGACTTTTCGGGTGCCGGCGGCCAACCGTTACGCGGGCCGAATCAGGTCACGCGGGCTGTCGACAACCCGCGTGAACCGAGCCGGCCCGCGTCACCCGAGCCGACCCGCGTGAACCGCGCCGAGCCCGACGTCAGCCGTCCCACCCCGCCGGCGGATGCCCAAGGCAGAACACCGCACCGAACGGGTCGGTGACGGCAGCGAGTGTGCCGTAGGGGGTTTCCTCACCGGCCATCATCACCCCACCCCCGAGCGACTCGACCTGCTTCACGGTCGCGGCCACATCGTCGACGGTGATGTATACCTGCCAGAACGACGGCACCTCGGCCGGAAACAGCTTGGACGCATCCATGATTCCGGAGTACGAGTCCTCGCCGACGAAGACCTGGCCGTAGAAGTCGGGACCGACCGTGTCCGGGTCGCCGCCGGTACCGACCTGCTCGACGCGGGCACCGATGACGTCGGTGTAGAACTCGATGGACTTCTTGTAGTCCTTGCTCTGGCATTCGAACCAGTAGGGGGTGCCATGGGTGCCCCACTCGAGGAAGCCCGGATGGGTGTTGGGTTTCCACCACCCGATCACCGCACCCGCACTGTCGGTGGCGACCATCATCGTGCCCATGTCACCGACGTCCATCGGCGGAACCATCATCGAACCGCCGGCCTTCTCGACGGCCAGAACGGTGGCGGCCGGGTCGGTGGTGTGCAGGTACACCGACCAGACGTCGGACGGGCCTGCGGGGTCCATGACCGGACCGCAGCCGGCCACACGTTTGCCGTTCTTGAGGAAGTTCCGGTAGCCGCCGAAATCGGCATTGGCCTCCTCGGCTTCCCAGCCGAAGATCGCGCCGTAGAACTCGGCGGCCTTGTCAGGGTCACTGCTCATCAGGTCGAACCAGATCGGTGCGCCCACCGGCGCCGAGTAGTCGCTCATCGCGAGTCCTTTCAACAGGGTTGGGGATCGGTCACCACTGCTGACATCAAGCGTGGCCGAAAGTCATCGGTGACGTGCGCCGAACGGGCACACCGATGAAAAACAGTCGGCCAACCTGTCTACACCTGCGAGTGAACCCGCCGACCGAAAGGCAGTCACATGCCCACCGACGTCACCCAGGCCCGTCAGATCGCGACCGCCGCCGATGAGATGCTGGCGATGACCGCGACCATCACCGACGACATGCTCGACCGGCCGACACCATGCGACATGGATCTCGCCGCGCTCCTCGGCCATGTCGACGGCCTCGCCCAGGCGTTCGCCGCCGCCGCTCGAAAAGAGTTCGGGCCCTTGACATCCACACCGCCCGAGCCTTCGCAGGCCGAGTTGCCCGCGAACTGGCGAGACGACCTGCGGCGCCACGTCGGAGACCTGGCCGACGCCTGGGACAATCAGTCGGCCTGGGAGGGGATGAGCCAGGCCGGCGGTGTCGACCTCCCCGCCGAGGTCTTGGGCATGGTCGCGCTGTCCGAACTGGTGCTGCACGGCTGGGACGTCGCGCGCAGCATCCGGGTCGCCTATGCCCTCCCCGACGAGGTCCTCGCGGCCGTCTTCGACTTTCACTACCCGCCGCAGCCGCAGAGTGAGCGCGACGGCATGTTCGGGCCGGTGGTGGAGGTGCCCGCCGACGCCGCGCTCGTCGACCGGCTCGCCGGTCTGACCGGCCGCGATCCGTTCTGGCCGCATGGCACCCTGGAGGAATGAGCGACGGAACCGATCGTGCACGCGCGACGGTCCGGCGATTCACCTGGCCGATCGCCGCGGTCGCCGGCCTGCTGCTCGTCGCGTTCAGTCTGGTGCCGTGGGGTGTGTCGGATGCCGGCGTGCAACCGTCCATCACCGGCCTCGGCCGGGTGCGCGTGCCCGGGGCGGCCCCTGAGGATGTGGCGTTCCTGGAAGAGCACACGATGCGACCCGGTCTGTGGACGGTGGTCCTCGGCGCGCTGATCGCCGTCGTGGCGCTCGTCGCGTGGTGGCGTCCGGCCCTGCGATGGCCGGCAGTCGTCATCGTTGGGTTATGCGCGATCGGTGCGCTCGCGGTGGCGATCCCGACACTTGCCGACCCGGGCGCCCACCTGTTCGATCAGCGGGTGCAAGACGCGGTACGAGTCGAGTCACCCCTCATCGACGTCGGCTACGGGCTGCTCGGCGTGTTGTTCGTCGGGATCGCGCTGATCGGCCTTGTGGTGGCCGCGGCGATCACCCCAGCCGACGGATCGTCTTGATGTAGGACCAATGGTTCAGCGGGGTGAAGCCGATCGGTGCGCCGTTCGGGCCGTAGGCGTTGAACACCTGGCCGAATCCGGCGTAGATCCCGACGTGACTCGCGTCGCGATAGAAGATGATGATGTCGCCGGGCGCGAGTGCAGAGAACGGGATGGCCCGCCCCGCGTATTGCTGTTGCTGACTCACACGCGGGACCTTGACGCCGGCTGTCGAGAACGCCCACTGCACCAGACCCGAGCAGTCCCATGACCACGGTCCGGTGCCGCCCCACTGGTACGGCCGGCCGATTTGGCTCATCGCCGCCGACAGCGCCTGCATCCCCGCCGGGGTGGGCACCGGAAGATGAAGGTCTGCCGACCCCGACGAACCTGCGGAACCGGCGGAACCCGTGTCGGCGACGGCGGGCCCTACCGAGCCGACGGCGACACCGGTGGCGAGGGCGACAGCGCACACTGCGCCGACCACGCGGCGTCGAAGAGCGAACATGTCACCACAGTGACGGACGTTGCTCCACTTGTCTCAAGTTTCGATTGAGTGTGGTGAAGAAGTGACGGAAGTGAAGACTATTCACCAGCCGTATGGATTTGTCCCCCATCCGTACGACACCAGTCACCAATAGCCGTCTGGATCGGACTCCGGTGACTCCGACGGGATGATTCCCTCGGCAACGCCGTGGTCGATGCTCGCCGACAACCGCGGACAGGTCGGCATCATGGCTCCGGGCAGTAGCGCCTTTCCGGAGTCATCGGCGCGCTCGAGGTGGTTGCACCGCGTCCGGGCATCCGCGGTCCACTGCACGCTGGTGTGAAACGCGCTGGTCTTTTTGACGAGCACGCAGGCGTGACACGACCGGCACTCGATCTCCCGCATCCCGCCCCGCAGGTAATGCTCGCGGTCGCGTTCGGTGGCCGCATCCACGGCAGCGCGCCGCTCGGGGTCGCCGTGGAAGTCGGGAGCCTTCGCCCAGCCGTCCACCCGAGCGCGCGTCATCGTCAGACCTCGGCCTTCTCCGACGCCGTGGTGTCGTCCGCCTCGGTGTCGGCTTCCTCTTTCTGTCGCCGCAGGTTCTCCTCGATTTCCACGCCCCAGCTCTCCAGTGCCTTCGAGGTGTCGATCTCGTACTCGAAACGCTGGGTCATCTCTTCGGTGACCTCGGCCTTGTCGACGTAGAACTGGTCGTACCAACGCCGCAGTTGGTAGACGGGCCCGTCCTCTTCGACGAGCAGCGGATTGTCGATGCGGGTCTTGTTCTTCCAGATCTCGACGTCCTGGAGGAACCCGACCTCGACGCCCGCGGTGATCTTCTTCGCCATCTTCGCGGCCTGCTCGGAGGTGAGGCCCTCGGGCACCTTGGCCATGACGCCGTACATCAGCACGAACGAGTTCGAGTCGATCGGGTAGTGGCAGTTGGTGAGGACGGTCTCCACCGCGAATCCGCCGTAGTACTGCACCATCGGATTCAGCATGTAGGCCGGGCCGTAGTACGCGGCAATCGATTCCAGCCGGCTGTCGCCGTAGTTGGTGCCCAACGTGACATCCGGCCGGCCGTGCGAGTTCATGTACTGCGCGGCGACCTCGCCCTCGAAGACGTTCTTGAAGTAGTCCGGCAGGGCGAAGTGCACGTAGTAGAAGTGCGCCATGTCGACGACGTTGTCGATGATCTCGCGGCAGTTCGAGCCCTCGATGACGATGCGGTTCCACGTCCAGGGCGTCCATTCATCCGAACCGAACTCGTCGAGCTCGGGGATGATGCACTCCTCCGGCGGCGGATTGCCCTCGGGGTCGTTGTAGACGAACACCTGGCCATTGCGGGTCATCGTCGGCCACGCGCGTGTCTTCGCGAGCTTCGGATTGCGCTTGGCGTACGGCACGCCGGCGCATCGACCGTTGCCCTTCCACTGCCACCCGTGGAACGGGCACGCGACGTTGTCGTCCTTGACGCTGCCCTGCGAGAGATCGCCGCCCATGTGGCGGCAGTACGCATCGAGGACGTTGACCTCGCCCTTCGAATCGGCCCACACCACCAGCTTGGTGCCGAAGATGTGTACCGAGTGAGGCTTGCCGTCGGTGAAATCCGAGACGAGGCCCAGGCAGTGCCAACCGCGCGCGAACCGCTCGGGCGGCGCCCCGGTGTCGATCTCACGCACGTCGACGTCGTCACCGGCGGGGGCCGTGGTGCCGATGGTCGTCTGAGGCGTCGCTGACATCCGTTACTCCTGTTCTGGCGCGTGATTCGCTCGTTCGGTGCGAATCGGCTCACTCCCAATACTAGAACATGTTACAAAAATGGCGAGTCGATCGAGCCACTCGGTGATGATCGGACCAGGAAATGGGCACAAAGTCCCAGTGCTCGACATAAATGAGAACGTGTTCTAATCTCAAGATCAGATGAGAACCAGGGACGGCCGAGAGGCCGTCGAGCAACGAGTAGGAGCGGGCGAGATGCCAGCACAGCCACAGCGGAGCGAGGCGGCCGAGCAGGTCCTGGAGAAGATCAACGCTCTTCTGCCGGAGATCGAACAGCGTGCGCAGCAGACCGAAGATCTGCGGCGCATCCCGGACGAGACCGTCTCGAGCCTCGAGGGCGCGGGATTCTTCAAGCTGATGCAACCCGAACAATGGGGTGGCTACCAGGTCGACCCCGTCACCTTCTACGAAGCGGTACGCCGCATCGCTTCGGCGTGTGGTTCCACGGGTTGGGTCTCCGGCATCATCGGCATCCACAACTGGCACCTCGCGCTCTTCGACCAGCAGGCGCAGGAGGACGTGTGGGGCAAGGACACCAACGTCCGGATCTCGTCCTCGTATGCACCCATGGGTGTGGGCGAGGTCGTCGAGGGTGGCTACAAGGTCAACGGGAACTGGGCCTTCTCCTCGGGCTGCGAGACCGCGGACTGGACGTTCGTGGGCGGTCCCGTCCTCAAGCGTGGCAAGCCGGTCGACTTCGTCACGTATCTGCTGCCGCGCGAGGACTACACGATCAAAGATGTGTGGCACGTGGTGGGTCTCAAGGGAACCGGGTCCAACACCCTCGAGGTCAAGGACGTCTTCGTCCCGCAGCATCGCGTGCTGAGCATGCGCACCATGGGTGCGTACCAGAGCCCGGGGCTCGAGCAGAACACCGCGCCGGTCTACAAGATGCCCTGGGGGACCATCCATCCCAGCACCATCGCGACACCGATCGTCGGTATGGCCTACGGCGCGTACCAGGCGCACGTCGAACATCAGGGCAAGCGTGTGCGAGCAGCGTACGCCGGTGAGAAGAGCAAGGACGATCCGTTTGCCAAGGTGCGCATCGCCGGCGCCGCCAGCGACATCGACGCCGCATGGCGTCAGCTCGCGGGCAATCTGCAGGCCGAGTACGACCTCATCCTCGCCGGCGAGGAGATCCCGATGGAACTGCGCCTCGCCGCACGAAGGGATCAGGTGCGCGCCACCGGTCGGGCCATCGCGTCGATCGACAGTCTCTTCGAGAACTCGGGCGCCGGAGCGCTGAACAACGACTCGCCGATCCAGCGCTTCTGGCGCGACGCCCACGCCGGCCGCGTCCATGCGGCAAACGATCCGGAGCGTGCCTATGTCGCATTCGGCAACGGCGAGTTCGGGATTCCCATCGGCGACACGATGGTGTGAGTTCGCGGTGAGCATTCGCCACTGGGCTTCTGTTCCGATCCCTGAGGAGGTCCGGAGCGCTAGCGGAGGACTGTCACGAAGGGGCGCCCTTCGTGACACTCGGCTAGCGCCTCGTTCCTCAGGGATCGGGGTAGGTGCGCGCTCGCCCCACGCGACGCAAACTATGAGGAGTGAGAACACATGAGTGACAGCCCGATCCGATCCCTCGGGTACATGAGGATCGAGGCCACCGACGTGGACGCGTGGCGTCAGTATGGGCTCAAGGTCCTCGGCATGATCGAGGGAGCCGGACTCACCGAGGGTGCGTTGTACCTGCGGATGGACGATTTCCCGGCACGGCTGGTCATCGTCCCCGGGGAGCACGACCGACTGCAGGTCTCCGGTTGGGAATGCGCCAACGCCGAAGCCCTGCAGGATGTGCGCGATCGCCTGTCCCGGGCGGGAGTGGTCTTCCGCGAGGCCAAGGACGAGGAACTGGCCGATCGTCGCGTCGTCGAGATGGTCGTGTTCGACGACCCGGCGGGCAACACCCTGGAGGTGTTCCACGGTGTCGCACTGGAGCATCGCCGTGTGGTGAGCCCTTACGGGCACAGGTTCGTCACCGACGAACAGGGCCTCGGGCATGTCGTCCTCACATGTGACGACGACAAGGCCGCGCTGGCGTTCTACCGTGATGTCCTCGGATTCAGCCTGCGCGACTCCATGCGGCTCCCCCCGCAAGCCGTCGGCCGCGAAGAGGGCGACGAGTCCCCGTGGCTGAGGTTCCTCGGCTGCAATCCCCGCCACCACTCACTGGCGTTCCTGCCGATTCCCAACAGCACCGGAATCGTGCATCTGATGGTGGAGGTGGAGAACTCCGACGACGTCGGGCTGTGCCTTGATCGAGCACTGCGCAAGAAGGTGAAGATGTCGGCCACGCTGGGCCGACACGTCAACGACCTGATGCTCTCGTTCTACATGAAGACCCCGGGCGGGTTCGATGTCGAGTTCGGTTGCGAAGGACGAACTGTCAAGGACGACGACTGGATCGCCCGGGAGAGTACGGCGGTGAGTCTGTGGGGGCATGACTTCAGTGTCGGATTCAAGTGAGATGACCCGCACCCCCTACGGTTCCGCAGATTTCGACACCCGACAGTTCCGCACCGCCATGGGCCAGTTCTGCACGGGCGTCACCGTCATCACGACCATCGACGACGGCGGTGCGCCGGCCGGATTCGCCTGTCAATCGTTCGCAGCGTTGTCGCTCGATCCGCCGCTGGTGCTCTTCTGTCCGAAGAAGACCTCGCGGAGTTGGAAGGTGATCGAGCACAGCGGAAAGTTCTGCGTCAACGTTCTGTCGAACCGTCAGCAGGACGTCAGTGCCGCATTCGGTGCACCGGGTGACGACAAGTTCCGGCACGTGACCTGGGATCCGTCGCCGGCCGGTCTTCCGGTGATCCGGCACGCCCTGACCTGGGTGGAGTGCGACGTCGAACGAGTCACCGACGGCGGCGACCACCACATCGTCATCGGTCGCGCACTGACCCTCGGTGAAGTGTTGCAGGACAAGCCGTTGCTGTTCTACCGCGGTGGGTACCTGTCCACCGAACATCCACGGGTCACGCCCGCGCAAGCCGAACTGGAGAACTTCCTCACCTGGACCGGAGGCGACACCTGGCTATGAGCTCACCGATGAGCGGGGCGACCACCGAGAATCAACCCGATGTCACGCCACCACCAGATGTCACCCGACCATTCACCGACGCGATCGCCGAGGCCGAGAAGCTCATCGCGTCAGCGGACTTCGTCGAGTCCGAGCAGGATCTCGCCGAGGGCTACGACTACCTTGCCGGCAGTATCGCGGCGATCGTGCAACTCGTTCGATCCCGGCAGAAGAGCCACCCGAACTTCATCACGTCGACCGGGCCGATGACCAAGATGGGGCTCGACAATCCCGACACCCTCTACTACCACGCCGATCTCGAGCCGACCGGCACCTACGTCGTCCGCGGTCGCCGTGGCGAAACGGTCGATCTGAGCTTTCAGGTCCTCACCGGCGACTACACGCCGTCGTCGGTGCCCGGCGGCGACGACGCATTCGACGATCGGCGCATCCCCATCGACGGAAACGGAAACTTCGAGATCACTTTCGGCCCACCCATCGACGAGAAGCGCGCCGACTACTTCACGCTCGCCGAGGGAGCGTCGATGCTGTCGGTGCGGGAGGTGTACGGCGACTGGAATCAGCGCAAGGGCACCATCTCGATCGAGCGGGTCGACACCGCGGGAACCGCGCCCGACGAGCCAGACCTCACGCGGGTGACCCGACGCTACGCCACGGCCGCAAAGATGCTGACCTCCCGGATCAACACATGGTTCAACTTCCCGAAGTGGTTCTATCTGGATGAGCCGGTCAACACGTTCACCGCGCCGCGCCTCACCCCTGGTGGGCTGGCCACACAGTACTCGTCTGTGGGTCACTACCGGCTCGCCGACGACGAGGCGATGATCATCACGGTCCCGAGATCCGATGCGCCCTACCAGGGCTTCCAGCTCGGCAGCATGTGGTACATCTCGCTGGATTACGTGAACCACCAGACGAGCCTCAATTCCGCTCAGGCGCAGGTCGATCCGGATGGCATGATCCGGATGGTCGTCTCGCGCCGGAACCCGGGCGTCGCGAACTGGATCGAGACCACGGGCCGCACCACCGGGATCATGCAGTTCCGTTGGCAGCGAACGGACGAGGCGATAGCTCCCGACCAGGGGCCGAGTGCGCAGGTCATCGACATCGGCGATGTCGCACAACACCTTCCGTATCTGTCGGACAATGCCGTCGACGAGGTGGGGTGGTCGGCGCGGATCGCGGCCCGACAACGCGCTTTTGCGGAGAGGATGTTGCTGTGACGAACTCGGGTCTGCTGGCCGACAAGGTCGTCGTCGTCTCCGGAGTCGGCCCCGGGCTGGGCCGATCGATCTGCCTGCGGGCGGCGGCGGCCGGCGCAACGGTGGTCCTCGCTGCCCGGACCGAATCGAGGTTGAAGGAGGTGGCCGCCGAGATCGATTCCGCCGGCGGCACATCCTTTGTCGTCCCGACCGACATCACCGACGACGCGGCCGTGGAGTCCCTCGTCGACGCCACTCGCGCCGAGTTCGGTCGCGTCGACGTCGTCGTCAACAATGCGTTCGCACTGCCGTCGATGAAACCGTTGGCGCGCACCGACTTCGACCACATCGCAGCGAGCATCGACCTCACCGTGCTCGGTACACTGCGGGTGATCAAGGCGTTCACCGAGTCACTTGCCGAGGCGAAGGGCTCGATCGTCAACATCAACTCCATGGTCATCCGGCATTCCGAACCCCGCTACGGCAGCTACAAGCTCGCAAAATCGGCGCTGCTGGCGATGTCGCAGACGCTGGCGACCGAGCTGGGGGACAAAGGCATCCGCATCAACACCGTCGCACCCGGCTACATCTGGGACGATCAGCTGAAGTGGTACTTCGGCGAGGTCGCCAAGAAGTACGAGATCACCCCGGAACAGGTGTACGCGCAGACGGCGAGCAAGTCCGATCTCAAACGGCTGCCGGAACCGGACGAGATCGCCGAGGCGGTGGTCTTCCTGGCATCACCGATGGCCAGCGCCATCACCGGGCACACCCTCGACGTCAACTGTGGCGAATACCATGACTAGCGCCGCGCCCCGTCTCAACGTCGGGACAGTCGACGATCTACACGAAGCGGCCACCCGCGCAACAGGTCTCGACGACTTCGGCGACCAGGACTACCTCCCGGCGCTCGAGGTACTGCTCGAGTCGTATGCCCGCGACGCCGACCTCACCGAACTCGGCAGCAAGATGTTCCGGTTCTTACTCAAGGGCGCGCTCATCGCACGCTTGTTGTCGGAGTCATCGTGGCAGAACAACCCCGGCTACGTCGACGTACCGATCACCCGGCCGATCTTCGTCACCGGGCTGCCACGCACCGGAACCACCGCCCTCCACCGGCTACTCACCGCCGACCCCGCACATCAGGGACTCGAGATGTGGCTGGCCGAGTTCCCGCAGCCGCGCCCCCCACGTGAGTCATGGGAATCCAATCCCGTGTACGAACAGATCAACGCCGGACTCGAACAGCACCACGTCGACAACCCGGAGTTCATGGGACTGCACTACATGACCGCCGCAGAGGTCGAGGAGTGCTGGCAGCTGTTGCGGCAGAACATCATGTCGATCTCATACGAGTCGTTGGCCTACCTGCCGACCTATTCGCAATGGCTCGCCCAGCAGGATTGGACGCCGGCGTACCGGCGGCATCGGCGCAACCTGCAGATGATCGGGCTGAACGATCCCGACAAACGGTGGGTTCTGAAGAACCCCAGCCACATGTTTGCCCTCGACGCACTGATGGCGACCTATCCCGATGCTCTGGTTGTACAAACGCACCGGCCGCCGGAGACGATCATCGCGTCGATGTGCAGTCTCGCGGAGAACGCCACGCCGGGATGGTCGAGCACGTTCGTGGGCGACACGATCGGCCGGACACAACTCGAGCTGTGGTCGCGGGGACTTCGTGAGTTCGAGTCCGCGCGACGCAACTACGACCCGGCGCAGTTCGTGGATGTCGACTTCGCCGACTTGCGACGGGATCCGTTCGGAACCGTCGAGCGGGTTTACGGTGCGCTCGGTGCGGAACTCACCGATGACGCACGCGCCGCGATGGTCACCCTGGACGACGAAAGCGCCTCGGGTGATCGCAAGCCGCGGCACCGCTACGACCTCGCCGACTACGGTCTCACCGAAGCGGCAGTGGCAGAGGCATTCGCCCGCTGATCCGTTCGTCACCACACGCCGTGCGGCGGCTCGACGTACTGTTCAGCTCATGGCCGAGTATCGGCAGACAGAAGAGGGCTTCCGTCGCCTGATCGCATTCTCTGATGCGGTGGTCGCGATCGCGCTCACACTGCTCGTGCTGCCGCTGGCCGAGATCCCCGGCGAGATCCGCGATTCGACCTCGATAGGTGCAGTGTTGCGCGACCACCAGCCCGCGCTGGTCAGCTTCGCCGTCAGCTTCGTCGTGATCTGGGTGCTGTGGCGTAATCATCACCGCATGATGGAGAACTTCCGCGCCTACGACCGCACGCTGTTCGAGCTGCACTTCCTGTGGTTGCTGACCATCGTCGTCCTGCCCTTCGCGACCGCGCTGATGGACAACATCCACATCGAACGGGCCAACGCGGTGTACATCGGTGTCCTGGCGGTCTCGGTGCTCTCCCTGGTCGCGATGACCGAATGGGGCGCTCGGCATCCCGCGCTGCTCGACGACAACGCCGACACCGGTGTCTGGATCGCCCAGCGAACGGGGTTGGCGAGCTGCGTTCTGCTCGCCGTCGCGCTGGCGATCGCCATCGCCTTTCCGAAGGTGGGCGTCTGGCCGCTGGTATTGCTGTTCTTCTCGGGACCGCTCGAACAACTACTGCGCAGACTTCGCAGAGCGCGGTAGTCGGCCGCCGGTGACGAATCCGCTCATCTCGGCGAGGAGACAGCGGATTCACTTCAGGATGTGGTCGAGTCGGAATCCAGCGGACGGTTCGGGTCGGCGGTCCACGCATTCATCGATCCGTCGTAGACGGCGGTGCCGTCTCGTCCGGCGGCGTGCAGTGCGAAAGCGGCAGCGGTGGCGGCGATTCCACCCCCGCAATAGGTGACAGGGCGAACTGACTCGTCAAGAGCCCCCACCGACTCGAAGATGCTGCGCAGTTCCGCCATCGGCTTGAGCTGTCCGGATTCGTCGACGAGCTCGCCGAACGGGACGTTCACGCTGCCGGGGATGCGGGCAGCGGCGAAGGATTCCCGGTCGAGGGCGTTGATCAGGAGTACCGATGGGTCGTCGAGGGAGGCGGCGACGTCGGAGGTGGAGTAGATCCGATCCGCGCGGCGTCGGGAGGTGAACGACGCGGTGGGAACGTCGACATCGCCGGTTTCGGTGGGGAACCCGGCGCCGACCCACGCCGCGAGTCCGCCGTCGAGGACGGTGACGTCGTCGAATCCCTCGAGTCCGAACTGCCACCACAGGCGCGTGGCCCAGATGCCGTTCACGGTGTCGTAGACCACGACCTGCGTGTCGTCGCCGACACCGAGCGCACCCACCGCTGCGGCGAAGCGGTCCGACGGGGCCGCGGCAAAGGGCGCGTCGCCGTTCGGGTCGGCGAGGTCGGCGATCTGGTCGGCGAACACCGCGCCGGGGATATGGCCGTCGAGATAGGTGGCGCGACCGGACTCGACATGCGCACCACGTTCGTCGAAGCTCAGGTGCACGGTGGCGTCGATGATGCGGACCGTGGGCTCGCCGAGCCGGTCGTGCAGGTCGGCTGCGCTGATGACGCGTGGCGTTGTCATGACTCGAGCCTACCGACGCGCGTCGCCGTCACCGGGTGCATCGTCTCGGGTCTCGGCGCCCGTCAGGACCAGGTCGACGACGCGCACGCTCATCGCCCGGGGGTCGATGTCCGCGATGTCCCCGGCGGACATCCGCGCCAGCAACGGGGACACCAACAGCTCCGCGACGAACTCCACATCCACATCGCGGCGGATCTCGCCGCGGTCCACCCCCCGGTTCAGCACCTCGACCAACGCCCGGCGCCGGGGCGCGACCACCTCTTCGAAGTAGCGTCGGTGCAGATCGGGGAACTGCCCGGCCTCGGCGGTCAACGCCCGCACCATGGCGGTCGCGCGGCGGTCGACGATGCGCTCGGCGAGCACCCGCAACAGCGCGATGATCCCGTCCCGGGTCGTCTCCGCCCGAGTGGCCGGCAGCGGGAGATTGATCGAGTCGAGAACGTCCAGGTACAGCTCGTCCTTGGAACTCCAGCGGCGATAGAGGCTGTTGCGGGAGACACCCGCGCGCCGAGCGACGGTGACCAGGGAGAGCCCACTCAGGGTGGCGCCGTCGGCGATGCTGTCGAGTACCGCGTCCCGGATGGCCACGTCCGTGGCGGGGTCGCGTCGCCGACCGGCGCCGTGCACCTGTGCTGCGGGCGACTCCATGGGAATACGATACAGGTCTGTTCCGTTTTGGAGTGGTCACGACTTATCCGAAAGGGGCCGCATGGCGAGCGCACTGACCGGGAGCGACGACACCTATCAGCCCGACCCGCGGCGGTGGAAGGCGCTGGGCGTCTGCCTCATCGTCGGCTTCATGACCCTGCTCGACGTGTCGATCGTCAACGTCGCACTGCCGTCGATCGAACAGGGTCTCGGCGCCACCGCCGCCGACCTCTCCTGGGTCGTCTCCGGCTACGCGCTCACCTTCGGCCTGTTCCTGATCCCGTCCGGCCGGATCGGCGACGCCCGCGGCCGCAAGACCATCTTCTTGGTCGGCCTCACCCTGTTCGTGGTGTCATCGGCAGCGTGCGGATTCGCGCAGGGCCCGTTGTCACTGGTGATCTGGCGGCTCATCCAGGGCGTCGCCGGCGGCATCCTCACCCCGCAGGTCTCCGGCCTGATCCAACTACTCTTCCGCGGTGCGGAGCGCGGCAAGGCGTTCGGGCTGTTCGCGGCCACGATCGGGATCTCGACGGCCGTCGGTCCATTGCTCGGTGGCCTCCTGATCCAGGTCGGCGGTGTCGAACACGGGTGGCGCTGGGTGTTCTTCGTGAACGTGCCCATCGGTGTGGTTGCCTTCGTCGCCGCGTGGAAGCTGTTGCCCGCGCGACCGGCGGAGCTCAAGCAGCCGGTCCGCGGAACCTTCGACCCGCCCGGCGTCCTTCTGCTCGGCGGCGGCGTGTTCACCCTGCTCCTCCCGATGGTCCAGCAGGAACAGTGGGAGGGCAGCGCCAAGTGGTTGCTGCTCGTCGTCGCGGCGATTCTGCTGGTGGCTTTCGTGTTCTGGGAACGCCGTCAGGAACGGGTCGGACATCCGCCCCTCGTCGATCTGTCGCTGTTCTCCCTTCGGTCCTACTCGATCGGATGCTTGATCGCACTGGTCTACTTCGCCGGCTTCACCACCGTCTTCTTCATCTACACCCTGTACGTCCAGCAGGGGCTGGGATACACGGCGCTGCAGGCCGGACTGGCACTGACCCCGTTCGCCATCGGCTCGGCCATCGCCGCCAGGTTCGGCGGCAACATCGTGCATCGAGTCGGTCGCCAGCTGGTGATCGTCGGCCTGGTGTGCGCAGTGATCGGCATGCTCGGCACCATCGTGGCCGCGCACCTCGCGTCGGGCCATGCGGTCGGATTCGCCACCGCGCTGCCGCTCCTGGTGGCCGGTGTCGGTTCCGGCCTGGTGATCTCGCCGAATCTCACGATCAGCCTCGATGAGGTGCCGGTGACGCGCGCGGGTATCGCCGGGGGCGTGCTGCAGACCGGTCAGCGGATCGGTTCGGCCGCGGGTATCGCCCTGGTCGGGGCGGTGTTCTTCGCCCAGATCGGCGACACCGGCGACTGGTCGAGGGCTTTCGAGTTCGGGCTCGCCACGGCCACACTGCTGGTGGCCGTCGCGCTGGCATTGGGGCTCGTCGACGAGTTCGGACATCGGCGGCGCGCGAAGGCGGCGGCTGACGCGTCGGTCTGAGACGTGCCCTCGACGACGCCCCCGCAGGAGTCAGGGGTGGGCGGGCAATCGCTCCTGTATCGCGGCGAGTATCGGACCGAGGCTTGCCGGTGAGCCGTCGATGGTGACCGCGCCGCCCGCCAGTGCGTCGGCGACGGTGAGGCGTCCTCCGGAGATGGCGGCCATCGTCGTCGAATCGGTGACAATCACGGCGTCCGCCGCGGCGTTGGCCGTGTCGACGGCGCTGCCCGGGGTGACGGTGATCTGTCCTCGGTCGACGCGCATCGTCGCAGTGCTGTCGTCGACTCGGAACTCGTAGGTGTCGTCGGCACCTGACAGGTCGGTGGTGTCGACCAGGCGTGCAAGGAACAGTAAGGCCCAGTCGGCGCGGAACTTCTCCGAGCCGGTTCGCCCGTCGACCGCGTGATGTCGTGCTCCCCACATCGCCAACGGCACCATGGCATCCGCCAGTTCCTGTCCGGCTGCGGTCAATTCGTAGACGGTCGAGGCGGCGGGTGGGCTCAGGTACCGGCGGTTGACGATGTCGTCCGACTCGAGTTGTTTGAGCCGCGTGGCCAGAAGGCTCGTGCCGATGCCGGTCAACGCGTCTGACAGGTCGGAGTATCGCTTCGGACCCGCCATCAACTCGCGCACGATGAGCAGCGTCCACCGCTCTCCGACCACGTCCAGTGCGCGGGACAGTCCACAGAATTGGTAATAGCTTCGCCGCGTCACCGCACCATCCTACGCGCAGGAGATGTCTGTGCATTGTTCACTAAGAAAAGTGTTGCACTTACTTCTAAAAGTTATGTAGCGTCGATGGTGACAAGGAGGCCACGATGGTCGAGCAGTTGAGGTCGCGAAAAGTCACATGGCAACGATTGGCCGGGTTCGACGCGGCCCCAGTTGATCCGGGGCCGGTGTTGGTGGGGTGGAGTGGATCAGGTGCGTCGGCGGATGCGTTGATCGCCATTGCCGGGCGGCGAAGCGAGAGTCCCGGGCAACTTGTGGTGTGCACTGCGGTGGGCGTGCGTCGGAGGTCGAACGTGAGGTCCGCGGATGCCGATGCCCTCAAAGGCGATTCCTACCTGCTCAGCGACTCGGCAGTGGTGGACGAGGTCGTTCGACGCGGTAGAGAAATCGCCGGCCACAATGGAGCGGGTCACGTCGTTTCCGTTGTCCAACAAGGTGGCCCGGTTCGTGTGCTTCTCCGTGTCGCCGCCGACCACGGGATCACGACGCTGGTGGTCGGTATGTGCGGCCGCCCGAGCAGGCAGAACTCGACTCTGGCGCGGCGTCTTCCGGCCGGCTGCTCTCTGATCGTCACCGACGGAAAGTCACACCTGATGCGGATCGTCGAGCCGACGTCGCGACCTGCTGGAAGTCGAGAGTGGCCCTGGCAGCGGGCCACGCCGACGGAAGGCCTCAGAGAAACTGCTCCGGGCCGAGTTCTGGCGGACGGAAGACGATCGGTGACGTACGGAGGGGTGGGATGAACGACCGGATGAAGGTACTCGCCGGTGGTCGAATACTGCTGGGTGTGGCGTCGGTTCTTGCACCGCGACGCTTCGCGGCGGCCGTCGGGGTCAGCGAACCGTCGAGTGAACTCGCGTACATGACACAGGTCTATGGCGCCCGAGCGGTCGCCATGGGAGCCGGCTATCTCACTGCGGCACAACACGAGCGGGGGAGATGGGAGACCTTCTCACTCGCGATCGACCTCTCCGACACGGTTGCCGGGTTGGTCTGGGGCCGACGGCCGGAGGTGTCGAGACGGGCCGCGTTGTCGTTGATTGCGATCACCGCCGGCTATGCGGCGATCGGTGTAACGCACGTCGTGCGCCGCGGTGTCGCGTGGCATTAATGGAGTGTGCGTTCCACTAATGAGCACGTCCTCGTCGAAGAAGGTCGACGACTATCGGTGGTGGAATCCCGTGGGCCGAAAAGCACGACGGCATCGTTGCACGTCGATGGTGCGACGGTCGGTGAGGTCAGCGGCTCGATGCTCGACACCAAGGACATCGAGGCCGACGACGTCAAGGTCCGGATTCGGTTCGGCCTGCGCCGCGAGGTGAAGCGTGCGGAGTTGATCGGCGGCGGGGCCGAGATGATAGGGGGCGACTGGTTCGAACCGCCGGACGGGACATCTGCGCATCGGTTGTGGCAGTTCCGTGAGAAGCATCCGGGTGTCTACGCCGCACGCCGCGTTGTCACGAGCACACTCGGTGCGGTGGTGGCGATACTCGGCATCGGCGCGCTGGTGCGCGCCATAGTCGAGCGGTACAGCCCCGATATCGACCTGCCCGACGTGACTTTGCCGAGCGTTGATCTGCCGGACTGGATGCAGTACCTCAATCCGATGTACTGGTTGCGCGCACCGATCGACGCGATCAAGGCGTGGATGCCATCGATGACCATCGACCTGCCGCCATGGTTCGGGATCATTGTCCCGGTTGCCATCTCGGTGGCGCTGGCCGTGTTGGAAACCCGCCGCCAGCGTCGCCGAAAGGCGCGATCGGCCGAGGTGGTCGACGACGGTGACGAGCAATCCACGGGGCGCGACGATGCGGACCGTTGATCCGGTCCGTCACGCGCAGCGACGCGATGCGATCCTCGACCGGGCCGCTGTCGCGTTCGCCACCAAGGGCTTCGAGCCGACGTCGGTGAAAGACATCTGCGCGGCGGCCGGTGTGGGTTCGGGCACGCTGTTCCACTATTTCGCCGATAAACGCGCCATCCTTCATGCGATCGTCGAACGTGACGCACTCCGTCGCGCGGACACCCTCGCCGGCCTCGACGAGTCGGACCCGGGCCGTCGGCTCTGGGCACTCGTCGACGTCCTGACCGCCGATCTTGCAGATCCGCTGGCCGGCGGCATGGTCGCATGTCTGTTGCCCCAGATGATGATTGACGAACGACTGGCGCAGACCATGCTGGCCGACGACATGGCCGTCCACCGGCTCCTGGCCGACACGATCGACCACCTGGACACCGATGTCGCGCCCGAGGTCGCGGCGACCTGGATCATCCAGTTCGTCGACGGGCTCTATCTTCGCTGCGGGGATGAGGGATTCGACCCGGCGGTCGAGTCAGACACCCTTCGGCTGGTGATCCGCCGTTTCCTCGGTCTCGACCGAGCCGGGTGAGTGTTCGTCCGGTGCGCCGCCGGCCATGGTGGCCTGCTTCGGACCGCGCACCAGGACGGCGGCGACGATCAGGACGATCGACAGGCATCCCGCGACCAGGAACGCGGTGTGGACGCCGTCGGCACCGGCCTGCACCGGGTCGGAGCCGTCGGCGATGGCGGACTCCGTGCCGCGCGTCATCAGGGTGATGAAGAGTGCGGTACCGGCGGCACCGGCCACCTGCTGGATGGTGCTGACGGTCGCGCTGCCGTGCGAGTACAGCTCCGGCGCCAGCGACCCGAGTGCCGAGGTCATCAACGGTGTCAGGCCGAACGCGATACCGGTGCTGAGGACGACGTGGGCGGCGATCACCATCCACAGCGACGAGTTCGCGTCGAGGGTGGTGAGCAGCCAGGTTCCGGCGCTGACCGCGACGGTGCCGGGCAGCACCAACGGCCGTGCGCCGAATTTGTCGAAGAGGGCGCCGACGAAGGGGGCGAGCAGTCCCATCACGAGGCCGCCCGGCAGCAGGACGAGGCCCGTCGTGAGCACGTCCTTGCCCAGCACGTTCTGCAGATACAGCGGGAGGATGATGAGTGCGCCGAACAGCGTCAGCATGAACCCGGCCATCATCATGATCGCCAGCCGGAACGGGCCCACGGCGAAGGTGCGCAGGTCGAGCAGTGCCCGGTCACGGCCGGCGAGTTTCAGCTGGCGGACGACGAACAGGGCCAATGCGATCACGCCGACGACCAGCGGAACCCACGGCGGGACGGGCGCGTGACCGCCGGCCGACTCGCCGATGCTGCTGAGGCCGTAGACGATGCCGCCGAAGCCGAGCGCCGACAGCGGCACCGAGATGAAGTCGAGGTGCGACGGACGTGGTTTGGTGACGTTGCGGACAAAGAGCCCGCCCAGTACCAGTGCGCCGACAGCGATGGGCAGCACGATCCAGAACATCGCCCGCCAACTCAGGGATTGCAGGATCAGGCCGGATGTCGTCGGGCCGACCGCGGGGGCGACCGAGATGACGATGGCGACCAAACCCATGGTGCGGCCACGGGAGTGCTCGGGGATCACGTTGAGGATCGTGGTCATCAGCAGCGGGACCATCAGCGCCGTACCGCTCGCCTGCACGACCCGCGCGGTGAGCAGGACCTCGAATCCGGGAGCGAGCGCTGCGAGCAACGTGCCGGCGGCGAACAGCGACATCGCCGTGATGTAGACCGACCGGAGCGTGAAGCGTTGCAGGATGTAGCCGGTGGTCGGGATGACAGTGGCCATGGTCAGCAGAAAACCGCTGGTCAACCATTGTGCGGTCCCGGCGGTGATGTCGAGATCGGACATGAGGGTCGGCAGTGCGACGCTCAGGATCGTCTCGTTGAGGATCATGACGAACGCCGCGATCAGCAGCAGTCCGATCAGCACGACGGCACTCCGATCGGCCGTCGTCCCGGTGCGTTCGGTGGTGGTGGAACCACCGAGTGCCACGTCCTCGCTCACAGTCGACTCCCCACTCAGCTCTTCGGCAAACACAGCGAGCATAGCCTAGATGTCACTGACTGCCATATTGGCAGTACGTGAAGCGCGACGCGAGCAGGAGCGGCTACGCTGACCGCCATGATCGACACGTCGCAGCAGGTCGGGGACCTACGGGCTCGGCGACGGAACGCCACCCGCATCGAGATCCAACAAGCCGCACTGGAGCTGTTCGAGGAGAACGGATTCGAGGCCACCACGGTCGACGAGATCGCGGCTGCCGCCGGCGTCTCCCCGCGGACGTTCTTCCGGTACTTCCCGACCAAGGAAGAATGCGTGCTGTTCGATCTCTACGGCTTCGACGAAGCCCTCGAGGCGTGCCTGCGCGCAGTCGATCCCGAGCATTTCGCTCTCGCCGACATAGAGTCGGCCTACCGGGCGGTGATCGCAGGCTTCGATGACCAGCGCAGCGAGGTCGCCGCGAACTTCAAGCGGATCCAGAAACTCGTACTCGCGACGCCGGCGCTCAGTCGCGCGGCCTTGGGGCGATACACAGACAAGTCGCGGCAACTCCCGGATCTGCTCGGTACGGGCACATCGGCGCGCAGTCGCGTGCACATCCGGATGGTCATCGAGATCGCGAACCTCGAGGTGCAGTGCGCCTTCGAGGAGTGGGCCGAGTCCGACGACACCGCAGAGGACGAGCCCGGACACGAACTGTTGGCGATCTACGACGATGTGTGTGCCCGGATGCGGACTCTCTGAGTACCGCGGCCCGCTCAGCCGAGAACGCGTGACCCCAGGTCCGCGACGACCTCATGGGGCTGACCGAACAGCTGTGCGCTCCCGTGCGCGCGCTTGAAGAACAACGAGATGTCGTGCTCGGCAGTGATACCGATTCCGCCGTGCAGCTGGATACCCTCGCCGGCCACGTGCGCGAACGCCTCGGAACAGTGCACGTGGGCGGCAGCCGCCAGATCGGCCGCATCGGGCGATCCTGCGACGACGCCGGCCACCGCCGCACGCGCGATCGACCGTGACGTCTCGACCAGTGCGTACATGTCGGCCATCCGGTGCTTGAGGGCCTGGAACGAACCGATGGTGCGCCCGAATTGCTTGCGCGACTTGGTGTAGTCGACCGTCAGATCCAGCGCGGCGCCGGCACCCCCGACCTGTTCGGCGGCCAGGAGCGACCGGGCCAGCGCACGCAACTTGCCAGGCACGTCCGGGCCCGACGGGATCGTGGTCGCCGGTGTCTCGTCGAACGTGACGCGCGAGAGCGCGCGACTGGGATCGACAACCGGCAGGGGAGTGACGGTGATGCCGTCGGCGTCGGTGTCGACGGTGTGCACGGTGATGGTGTCGCCACCTCCGGCGAGCACCACCAGCACGTCGGCGCACTCGGCATCCAGCACGTACTCGGCTGTGCCGGAAAGCAATCCGGCGTCTGCGGTCACTCCGGGTTCGGTCCAGCCGCGCTCGTCGGCCCAACAGACGGTGGCGATGCGTTCGCCCGACGCGATCGAGGGCAGCAGCTCACGCTTCGTCGTCTCGTCATCCGCGATGAGGATCGCCGCCGTCGCCAACGCGGATGCGAAGACCGGTACCGGGCTCAGTGAACGGCCGAGTTCCTCGAGGACCGCAGCGGTTTCGACGAACGACGCCCCGCCACCGCCATAGGTCTCCGGGATGGGTAGCGATGCCACGCCGATCTCCGTGCACAGGGTGTCCCACAACTTCCGATCCAGACGAGGTGTGGATCGCATAGCTGCCCGCGCGCTCGCGGAATCGGCTCGGCGCGAGACGAGTTCGCGGATCGCGTCGGCGAGCGCCTCGCGTTCCTCGGCAGAGATGGCGGGTGTGGAGGTCATGGCGGTCACAGCGACTCCAGAACGCGTCGACGCAGATCGGCGGGGGTTCCCCACGCCGTGAGCAGGGCACGGGTCTTGGTCAGATGCAACGACAGGTCGTGCTCGGTGGTGTACCCGATGGCGCCCAACACCTGCAGGGAACGTCGCGACGCGAGGTGGGCCGCATCGCCGGCGGCGACCTTGGCCGCGGCGACATCACGCCGGACATCGGTGTCCTCGGGCACCAACCCGTCGATGCCGAGGGCGGCGGCATACACCAGCGGGCGTGCCATCTCGATGGCGATCGCCACATCGGCGAGATGGTGCTTCACCGCCTGGAAGGAGCCGATCGCACGACCGAATTGCTTGCGGGCCTGCGCATAGTCGGCCGCCAGCGCGAGCATCGCGCCGGCCGAACCGAGCAGTTGCGCCGCCGTCGCCAGGGTTCCGATGTCGATGGCATCATCGATGGCGACGTCGTCGGCCAGCGCGGTGTCCGGGGATAGTTCGGCGAGGATGCGCGACGGGTCGACGGTGGCGACGAGCTCGCCGGCGGTGGCTGTGCTGAGCACACCGTCCTGCACCACGTATGAGGTCTCCGCGATCGGTGCGAGTGGCGCGACCGGCGGGATCGCAACGGTGGCGATTCCGCCCTCGGCGAGCGTGCTGACCCGGTCCCCGGACACTCCGGCCGAACGGAACAGCACCGGAAGCACCGCGATCGTCTCGACGATCGGTCCGGGTAACGCGTGACGGCCGATCTGTTCCATCGCGACGACCATCTCGATCGCTCCGGCCGATGCGCCGCCGCAGGATTCGTCGATGAGTAGTCCGTTGACGCCCGTCTCCGCCAGTGCCGAGATGACCTGGGCGACCGGTTGGTGGTCACCGGCGATCCACGCCCGCGCGCGGGACGGGATGTCGGCCTTCGTCAGTAGTGCGTCGACCGTCGACGCGAGATCGTCATGGACGTCGGAGAGAAGGAATTCCATGGTGTCACCTGTCTCCACGCGGCAGGCCGAGAAGCCGTTCCGCGATCACGTTGCGCTGGATCTCGTTGGTGCCGGCGTAGATCGGTCCCGACAACGAGAACAGATATCCGTCCATCCACGAGTCGTCGATCTCGGCGTCGACACCCTGCAGGTCGAGTGCCGTCTCGTGGGCGGCGATGTCCCACTGCGACCAGAAGACCTTGTTGATCGACGACTCCATGCCGAGCTGGCCGCCGGCCGCGAGCCGACTCACGGTCTGGTAGGTGGACAGCTCGTAGGCCCGTGCGCCGATCCATGCATCCGCCACGCGGGCATCGACATTCGCGGTCGTGTACAGGCCATCTCGGTTCTGTTTCCAGAGTTCGATGAGTCGGTCCGTGGTGGCCAGGAAGCGTCCGGGTGAGCGCAGTGACAGGCCGCGTTCATTGGCTGCGGTGCTCATCGCGACCTTCCACCCGTTATCGACGGTCCCGATGACGCCACTGTCGCCCGGGTTGGCCGGATCGTCCGGGACGAAGACGTCCTCGAGGAACAGCTCGGCGAATCCGGCCTCGCCGTCGAGCTGCTCGATCGGCCGGACGGTGACCCCGTCTGCGCGCAGGTCGAACATGAAGTAGGTCAGCCCGCGGTGGCGTTGTGCCTCTTTGTCCGTGCGGAAAAGGCCGAACGCCCAGTCGGCGAAACTCGACCGGGAGCTCCAGGTCTTCTGACCGTTCAACAGCCAGCCGCCGTCGGTGCGGGTCGCGGTCGACCGGAGCGACGCGAGATCGCTACCGGCCTCCGGCTCACTCCACGCCTGTCCCCAGATGTCGTCGGCGCGGGCCATCCGAGGCAGGATGCGGGCGAGCTGACCGGGGTTCGCGTGCTCGAAAAGCGTTGGTGCGAGTAGGAAAATGCCGTTCTGGCTGACGCGCCCAGGCGCGCCCGAGCGGTAGTACTCCTCTTCGAAGATCACCCAATGCAGCAAGCCGACATCACGGCCGCCGTACTCCTCCGGCCAGCTCACCACCGACATACGGTCGGCGGCCATCGTGCGTTCCCACTCCCGGTGCGCCTCGAACCCCTCGGCCGTGTCCATCGACGGAAGAGGCTGGGCGGGAACATAGTCGGCGAGCCAGCTGCGTACCTCGGTACGGAACTGCTCGGCGTCATCGTCGAAGAAGAGATCCATGTCAGCTCCCGTTCCCATTGGAGCCGACGCCGCTGGAACTGCCCGAAGAAGCCTTCATCGACTTGGCGTCCATCCCGCCGAGCGAATCCCCACCGGACTCGGCATTGGCCGCATGGGCGAAGTGATGCCACCCGAACACTGAGTCCATCGAATTGCGCAAACCCATCTGGTCCTCGCAGATGTTGACGGCCTTCTTCGACAGGAACAGCCCCTGCATCGGCATCGCGACCATCTTCTCGGCGATCGTGTCCACCTTGGTGGCCAGCTCGTCGCGGGTGACGACGTGGTTGACCATGCCCCATTCGGCGGCCTGGGTGGCGGTGAAACGTTCGCCCGTGAACAGGATCTCCTTGGCGCGCCGGGTTCCGAGCGCGAAGGCATGCGCGAAGTACTCGACGCCGGGGATGCCCATCCGCGCCACCGGGTCGGAGAAGAAGGCGTCGTCGGAAGCGACGATGAAGTCGCAGATCCAGGCGAGCATCAGGCCGCCCGCGATGCACGCGCCGTGCACCTGCGCGATGACCGGCTTGGGGATCTCCCGCCACCGGCGACACATCCCCATGTACACCTCCATCTCGCGGGCGAGGCGTTGATCGGCGCCGGACTTGTCGGTGTGATCCCAGTGCAGAACCGCGACGTTGTCGTAGTAGGTGTCGAAGTCGCGCTCCGGCGTGCCGATGTCGTGACCGGCCGAGAAGTGCTTGCCGTTGGCCCGCAGCACGATGACCTTCACCGCGGTGTCGTCGACGGCCTTGCGGAACGCCGCATCGAGCGAATAGGTCATCACCGAGTTCTGCGCGTTGCGGTACTCGGGACGGTTGAGCGTCACGTACGCGACGGCGCCCTCGGGGCCGCCGACCTCGTAGGCGACCGGCGACGACTCCGGACCGAGGTCGTCGGGACCGAGGGCGGGTGGGATGACGGCATCGCTCATGCGACGAGCCTAACCTAGCAAGTGCTTGGTTGGTAGTCGGGCCAGGTCGGCGGCGTTGATCGCCTGGCAATGCGGGCAGGCGGACCCGCCGCTGTTTTCAGTCAGTTCGACTTGCACACGCGCGTCACCGCAGTCGGGTCGAGATCGAACTCGCGGCCGCGCGCGTCTGTTCGGCCAGATGGCGCAGGTCGGCGGCCGGCAACGTCGTGTTTGGGCATACAACAATCGACGCGACAACCAGCCCCGACGAGTCGAAGATCGGGGCGCCGATGGTCACCGCCGCCACATGGCCCTCGAGTTCGGCAGGCAGGTAATCGATCGCCGACAACTCCGTCAGCAGGTCGCCCACCCGCGCTCGAAGCCGATCGGACACGCTGTCCAATGTACCCAACGCCTCGATCATCGCGACGTGGTCGTCGGTCATCCGCTCGATGGAGTACCCACGCTCGGAAACCGCGTCCAGCACCGTCCGCAAGCGCGCGCGGATCGTGTCCGGGGCCTGCGCGATCCATGCGGCCTGGGACTCGACCGATTCATAAGCGATGAACTCACGGCAGATCGGTGGCCGGAGGCGGACCTGACGGCCGTGCCGAAACCACGGTGAATCGTCCCGGTCACGAACTCGTGCGGGTACGACGTGGTCGGTCACCGTGATCAGATCTGACCCGATCCGCTGGGCGACGAACGCGGGCATGTCGAATCGTTCGCTCAGTTCACGTGCGCATGTGCTCGCCCACCGGGCGACGTTGTCGGCCGAACCGGTCGCTCGTGCCAGGGCCGCGAACGCCGGTCCGACGGTGTACGCACCGGTTTTTCCGTCGCGCAGCACCCAGCCGTGGTCGACCAGTTCGCCGACGATCGCATGGGCGGTGGCCCTGGACAGTCCCGTCCGCCGGACGATGTCGGCGAGCGGCAGAGGTGGCTGCTCGGGGCTCGCCAGGAGTTCGATGATGCGGATGACGCGACTCGTCGGGGGAGAATGTGAGGACCGGTCGTGGGGTGGGCCCGACGCGCGCGCGGGTTGTTGACGCGCGTCCGCCGACTCACCTACGGTCTGTGTCACATAGTCAATGCTTAGTGTCGAGTATTCGACATGTCAAGGAGTTCGAATGGTTCCGAGCGCAACGGGTGCAAAAGATCGGCGCGCGCATCACGGATACGAGTTGACCCACCTCGAGGCACTCGAGGCCGAGTCGGTGCACATCATGCGTGAGGTGGCCGCGACCTTCGAGCGGCCGGTCCTGTTGTTCTCCGGCGGCAAGGACTCGGTGGTCATGTTTCATCTCGCGCAGAAGGCGTTCTGGCCGGCGCCGGTGCCGTTCCCGTTGATGCATGTCGACACCGGCCACAACTTCGACGAAGTGATCGACTATCGCGACAAGGTGGTCGCGACGACCGGTGTGCGCCTGGTGGTGAGTTCGGTCCAGGACGACATCGACGCCGGCCGGGTTGTGGAGGACACGGGTCCCGGGGCGAGTCGAAATCGCCTGCAGACGACGGCGTTGTTGCGCGGTATCCAGGAGAACCGGTTCGACGCGGTGTTCGGCGGAGCGCGACGCGACGAGGAAAAGGCGCGGGCCAAAGAGCGGGTGTTCAGTTTCCGGGACGAGTTCGGCGCCTGGGACCCGCGCGCGCAGCGCCCCGAACTGTGGCAGCTCTACAACGGCCGCCACCACAAGGGTGAACACATCCGGGTGTTCCCGCTGAGCAACTGGACCGAGCTCGACATCTGGCAGTACATCGGCGCCGAGAACATCGAACTGCCGCCCATCTACTACGCGCATGAACGTGAGGTGATCCCGCGCGACGGGATGCTGCTCGCGAAAACCCGCTTCCTACAGCAGTATCCGGGTGAGGCGTCGCATGTGGAGATGGTGCGGTTCCGTACGGTCGGCGACGCGACGTGTACCGGGTGCGTCCAGTCCACCGCGGACACCATCGACAAGGTGATCGACGAGATCGCGATCACCCGCGTGACCGAGCGGGGCGCCACCCGCGCCGACGACCGTATCTCCGAGGCAGGCATGGAAGACCGCAAGAAGGAGGGCTACTTCTGATGCCCAAGGAACTGTTGCGGTTGGCCACCGCCGGCTCGGTCGACGACGGGAAGTCGACCTTGATCGGTCGACTGCTGTTCGACTCGAAGACGATCTTCACCGATCAGCTCGAATCCATCGAACGCACCAGCGCCGAGCGTGGCGACGAGTACGCCAACCTGGCCCTGTTGACCGACGGCCTGCGCGCGGAGCGGGAGCAGGGCATCACCATCGATGTCGCCTACCGCTACTTCTCGACGCCCAGACGCAAGTTCATCATTGCCGACACCCCGGGGCATGTGCAGTACACCCGCAACATGGTGACCGGGGCGTCGACAGCTGATCTGGCGATGATCCTCGTCGACGCCCGGAAAGGCGTGCTGGAACAGACCAAGCGGCATGCGTTCCTGTCGTCGTTGCTCGGGATTCCCCACCTCACGATCTGTGTGAACAAGATGGATCTCGTCGACTGGTCGCAGGAGCGATTCGACGAGATCTGTGACGACTTCATCGCTTTCGCCGCGAAACTCAATGTCACCGACCTCACCTTCATCCCGTTGTCGGCGCTGCAGGGCGACAATGTCGTCGACCAGTCGGTGAACATGCCGTGGTACGAGGGTCGTCCGCTCCTCAATCACCTGGAGAACGTCTACATCGCGTCGGACCGCAATCTCATCGATGCGCGGATGCCGGTGCAGTACGTGATCCGCCCACAACGCAGCGATGGCGCCGACCACCGCGCCTACGCCGGGACGGTCGCGGGCGGCGTGTTTTCCCGCGGCGACGAGGTGGTTGTCCTGCCCAGCGGGTTCAGCACCACCATCACCGAGATCTGGGGCCCCGGCGGCGATCCGGTGGACGAGGCCTTCGCGTCGATGGCGGTCTCGATGGAGCTCGCCGACGAGATCGACATCATGCGCGGCGACATGTTGGCACGCCCGAACAACCGGCCGTTCGTCGGCCGCGACCTCGACGCCATGGTGTGCTGGTTCTCCGACGACACCGAGCTGCGGCCGGGGAACCGCTACGCGATGATGTGTGGAACACGCGCCACCCGCGCTCAGATCAGCGGTCTGAACTACCGGCTGGACGTGAACACCCTGCATCGCGATGAAGAAGCGAAAACGTTGGAGCTCAACGAGATCGCCCGAATCACGTTGCATGCCCAACAGCCGGTCATGTTCGACGCCTATCGGAAGAACCGGGAGACCGGAAGCTTCATCCTGATCGACGAGGCGACCAACAAGACCGTCGCGGCCGGGATGATCACGGCACCGGTGAGCAAGGACAGCCATGTGGTGTGGCAGACCACCAAGGTGACACGCGAACAGCGCACCCACCAGGGAGCGACCATCTGGTTGACCGGGTTGTCCGGGTCCGGGAAGTCGTCGCTGGCCGTTGAACTCGAGCGACGGATGGTGGCAGAGAGTCGACCCGCCTATCTGATGGACGGCGACAACCTTCGCCATGGGCTCAACGCCGACCTCGGGTTCTCCGACGACGACCGTCGCGAGAACATCCGCCGAACCAGTGAGGTGGCGGCGCTGTTCGCCGATGCCGGGGCAATCGCCATCGTCTCGCTGATCAGCCCGTTCGCCGAGGAACGCCAGCGTGCACGGGAGATCCATGCCGAACGGCGGCTGCCGTTCTACGAGATCTTCATCGACACACCGCTCGAGATGTGTGAGCAGCGAGACCCGAAGGGGCTCTATGCGAAAGCGCGGCGCGGCGAGATCAGCCAGTTCACCGGAATCGACTCGCCGTACGAACGTCCCGCCGACCCCGACATCGTCGTGACACCATCGGATGGCTCACCCGCCGAGGTGGCCGAATCGGTCATCCGCAACCTGGGACTGTAGGAGACAGCGTGTCGGACGATCGGGACCTCGCCGGTGACCTCGCCACCGCGGCAGGTCGACTGCTGATGGACATCCGAGCCGAGAGCGGCTTGCGTGGAAAGGAACTCGGCGCGGAGGGCGACCGGCGATCCAACGACCTGCTGCTGGCGCGGCTGGCGGCCGAACGGCCCGACGACTCCGTGCTCTCCGAGGAGTCCGCCGACGACAAGCGCCGACTCGACGCGCAACGGGTGTGGATCGTCGATCCGGTGGACGGCACACGGGAGTACGGAACCGACGATCACGCCGACTGGGCGGTGCACGTCGCATTGTGGCACGCCGACCGGGGGCTGATCGCGGGGGCGGTGGCGCTGCCTGCGCTCGGCATCACTTATGTCGACGACTCCGAACCCGTGAGCCCGGTGACCGGACTGGCGGCGTCCCCGAGGGGCGAGCATCCCCGAGTGGTGGTGAGTGCCTCACGCGCACCGGACTTTTCGCAGGCTGTCGCCGACGCTGTCGGCGGGGAGGTGTTGCCGATGGGCTCGGCAGGTGCGAAGGCGATGGCGGTGGTGCGCGGCGAGGCGGACGCCTACGTGCATGCCGGCGGACAGTATGAATGGGATTCGGCGGCTCCGGTCGCCGTCGCCGCGGCGAAGGGGCTGTGGTGCGGGCGGATCGACGGCAGCGAACTGGTCTACAACCAGGACGACACCTATCTGCCGGATCTGATCATCTGCCGACCGGAATTGCGTGACGCGATTCTCGGCGTGACCGCTGCGTCCTAGCGCCCCACGACGCTGGAAGAGTAGGCTACCGCTGGTTGAGTAGCGGTGTGCGAGCTTGCGAGCCCACCGCGTATCGAAACCTGGTGATTCAACCGCTGGTTGAGTAGCGTTGTGCGAGCTTGCGAGCCCATCGCGTATCGAAACCTGGTGACTCAACCGCTGGTTGAGTAGCGTTGTGCGAGCTTGCGAGCCCATCGCGTATCGAAACCTGGTGCGCCGGATCTCGATACGCCCTCCGCTAGCGCTCCGGGCTACTCGATCAGCGGAGGGGGACCGATCAGCGGAGGGGATCTCGATCAGCGGAGGGGCGAACGGTCAGGGTGAGCGCTGGAGTCCGGCAAGGACATTGCGGAGGGCGGTGCGGACGTCGTCGACCTCGATACGCATCAGTTCGTCCTCGGAGAGCGCCGCGAGATCAGGAGACGTCGACAGCCGATACTCGCGTTCCTCCTCAGCCGCCTCGACGATGTTGCGGATGAATCGTCCGTTGCCCGCGACGTCGCTGGCTCGCCGGAGACCCGAGGGTCCCTCGCGCACATCGTGATACAGCGGCGTACACGCCTGCTCGAGCATTGACACGGATTCGGGCGTGAGCAGGGAGTCGCGCCTACGAGCGATGAAGTCGCCGATACGCGCGAGTTCGTCGGGGGTGTAGGACTCGAAGCGGACACGCCTGGCGAAGCGGGACGCGAGACCGTCGTTGGAGGACAGCAGACGGTCGATCTCGGAATCGTAGCCCGCGATGATCACCACGAGGCGATCCCGGTCGTCTTCCATGCGGGCCAGCAGGGTGTCGACGGCCTCCTTGCCGAATGCGTCGCCGCCGGAGAGTCCTTGCTGGATGAGCGTGTAGGCCTCGTCGATGAACAGCACACCGTCCATCGCGGAATCGATCACCGCCGACGTCTTGGGGGCGGTGGAGCCGAGGTGTTCACCCACCAGGTCACGTCGCGTCGCCTCGATCACCTTGTCGGTCTTGATGAATCCGAGGCCGCAGTAGATCTTGGCGACGATCCGCGCGACTGTCGTCTTGCCGGTCCCGGGCGGACCGGTGAAGGCCAGATGCAGGCTGCGGGCCGCCGTGTTCAGGCCACGGTCGGCGCGCACCTTTGCCAGCGTCGCGGCCGACTGGAGTTTCGCCACCTGCTCTTTCACCGATTCGAGGCCGATCTGGTCGGAGAGTTCGCGCTGAGCGTCGGTGACCATCTCCGCCATCTCGGGGTGATCGGCGGTTTCCGAGACCAGGGATTCCGTCGGGTCGTCGACGGAGTTTGGATCCCACGGGTCACGGCGCTCGGCGATCTGGTCTGGCGATGTGATGACCAAGCGGTAGGTCGGCGACTTCAACGCCTGACCGGCCGGCGAGTTCGGATCGCGGGCGTAGGCCTGCTCGAACATCGTGCGGGCCTTGTCTTCTTGGCCTTGCTCGCGTAACGCGAGACCATGCAGGAACATCGCATGAGTGGCCAGCGCCGGGATCGGCCCGTCGATCACGTTCTGCAACCGCCGGATGCCCTCGCCGAACATCCCCATCTGCACGCACGCCATGCCGACCATGTTGTCGGCCGCGGCCTGCAGAAACGTGTCGTTCCATCGGTCCGACCGTCGGAGCGCGGTGAGCACATCGGGCCACCTCTGTGTCGACACGTAGAGGAACGCCTGGACGAACTCGACGATCGAGGTCCGATGCGCCGCCGGGATCTCGTCGAGAACCTCTTGTGCGCCGGCGTAGTCCTGACCGCGGGTCAACGACGCCGCGTAGGCGGCAGCGGCCTCGGTCGCATCGGTCATCGGGTAGTTGATGTGTGCGACCGTCCAGCGACCGGACAACGTGCGTGCGGGCAACCCGAGACGTCGCTGCTCATGGCCGATACCGGACCGGTTCCGGTAGAGCGCGAGCAACACCTCGTCGGTCTCCTCGCCGCACACCAGTCGGCCGAGCCAAGCGTCGGCCATCGACGGGTCCCATTCGCTGGCTCGGGTGAAGGCCTTGGTCGCCTGTTGAGGGTTGTTGATCGGCTCCTGGCCTTCGACGGCGATGCCCAACGACAACACCCCGAGCTCGAACAACTGCCTCGCTTTGCGGACGTCAGCCATCGGGTCCCCCAGTCCGTGCTTTCCTGCATGGCTCCGTGCAGGAAAGCGTGGTGCGCGACCTGCCGGTGTCAGGTGCTCAGCGTAGCGGTGTCGCCGGTCACGCCCGCACGCGCCCGCATCGTCGACTGACCTACACTCGTCAGAGTGAGTGCGCAGGTGGATACCGTTTCAGCCGCTGCCGGCAGCCCCGACCAACCGCAGCCGTTCCGTGAGCTCGGACTGAAGGACGACGAGTACACGCGGATCAAGGAGATCCTCGGTCGACGTCCGACGGACGCCGAACTCGCGATGTACTCGGTGATGTGGTCGGAGCACTGCAGCTACAAGTCGTCGAAGGTGCATCTGCGCTACTTCGGTGAGACCACCACCGAGGAGATGCGCGCGAGCATGCTCGCCGGGATCGGCGAGAACGCCGGCGTCGTCGACATTGGCGACGGATGGGCGGTGACCTTCAAGGTCGAATCGCACAATCACCCCAGCTACGTGGAGCCCTACCAGGGTGCCGCGACCGGCGTCGGTGGCATCGTCCGCGACATCATGGCCATGGGCGCCCGACCGATCGCGGTGATGGACCAGCTGCGCTTCGGGCCGGCCGATGCCCCCGACACCCGCCGGGTCGTCGACGGCGTGGTCCGCGGCGTCGGCGGCTACGGCAACTCGCTGGGCCTGCCCAACGTCGGCGGCGAGACCGTCTTTGACGCGAGCTATGCGGGTAATCCGCTGGTCAACGCGCTGTGTGCGGGCGTCCTGCGCACCGAAGACCTGCACCTCGCGTTCGCGTCGGGTGCGGGCAACAAGATCATCCTGTTCGGCGCGCGCACCGGTCTCGACGGCATTGGTGGTGTGTCCGTGCTGGCGTCGGAGACCTTTGACGACGACGGCGACAATTCTGGTCCGAATCGGAAGAAGCTGCCCAGCGTGCAGGTGGGCGATCCGTTCACCGAGAAGGTGCTCATCGAGTGCTGCCTCGAGCTCTATCACGCAGGCCTCGTCGTCGGCATCCAGGATCTCGGCGGCGCCGGACTGTCCTGTGCGACGTCGGAGCTGGCCGCGGCCGGCGACGGCGGCATGCACATCGACCTGGAGAAGGTGCCGATGCGCGCCGAGGGCATGACCCCGGCCGAGGTGCTCTCCAGCGAGTCGCAGGAGCGCATGTGCGCGGTCGTGACGCCGGAGAACGTCGACGCATTCCTGGCCGTGTGCAAGAAGTGGGATGTGCTGGCCACCGTGATCGGAGAGGTCACCGACGGAGAGCGCCTGGTCATCACCTGGGATGGCGAGACCGTCGTCGACGTGCCGCCACGCACCGTTGCCCACGAGGGCCCCGTCTACGAGCGCCCGGTCGCCCGTCCGGACTGGCAGGACGGTGTCATCGGGTCGACCACCGCGGATCTGTCGCGGCCCGCCACGGCCGACGAACTGCGCGCGACCGCGCTCGAGCTGCTCGCGTCGCCCGCCCTGTGTAGCCGCAAGTTCATCACCGAGCAGTACGACCGCTACGTGCGCGGGAACACCGTGCTCGCCGAGCACGCCGACTCGGGCATGGTCCGCATCGACGAGAACTCCGGACGAGGCATCGCGCTCGCCACCGACGCATCGGGCCGCTACACCTATCTCGATCCCTATCGGGGGGCGCAGCTCGCGCTCGCCGAGGCCTACCGCAACGTCGCCGTGTCGGGGGCGTCGCCCAAGGCCGTCACCAACTGCCTCAACTTCGGGTCACCCGAGGATCCCGCCGTGATGTGGCAGTTCCAGCAGGCGGTCCGTGGCCTCGCCGACGGGTGCGCCGAACTCGGCATCCCGGTGACCGGCGGTAACGTCAGCTTCTATAACCAGACCGGGTCGACGGCGATCCTGCCGACACCGGTGGTCGGTGTGCTCGGCATCATCGACGACGTCCATCGTCGGGTGCCGACAGGTTTCGGCACCGAGCCGGGGGAGACGCTGATTCTGCTCGGCGAGACCCGCGACGAGTTCGACGGCTCCATCTGGTCGCAGGTCGCCCACGATCACCTCGGTGGTGTGCCGCCGCAGGTCGACCTCGCCCATGAACGGCTGCTTGCCGAGATCATGGTCGCCGCCTCGCGCGACGGGCTGGTCTCGGCCGCCCACGATCTGTCCGAGGGCGGCCTGTTCCAGGCCGTCGTCGAATCGGCGCTGGCCGGTGAAACCGGTTGCCGCATCCTGCTTCCCGAAGGTGCAGACCCCTTCGTGTGGCTGTTCTCCGAGTCCGCCGGGCGTGCCATCGTCGCCGTGCCGCGCACCGAGGAATCGCGTTTCAGCTCGATGCTCGACGCGCGTGGGATGCCGTGGACGCGGATCGGCGTGGTGGATCAGGGCAGTGACTCGGTGACGGTGCAGGACCACTTCGAGGTCACCCTTGCCGAGCTCCGCGCCACGCACGAGGGCACGCTGCCGCAGCTGTTCGGCTGACACTTTTGGCCGCAGTTTCAGGTTCCGGCTTGGAGCGGGAACTGCGGCCAGAGTCCGAAACTGCGGCCGGAACCAGTCACAATGCGGCGACGAGCCCCTCGGCATCGTCGGTGGTGATCTGATCGACCCGTAGCTCGATGAGGCGGCGGGCCTGCCGGATCGAGTCCGCGTCGATGCCGGAGATCGTGTACGCGTCCACCCTCCGGTCGTGGGTGTGGAACACGCCGACCATGTCGAACCCACGGCGGTCCGCCTCGAGGATCAGGCGACGTTCCAGATAGACCATCTCGGCGTGCGGCGATGCGGTGATCGCGCGGCGGACGAACCCGTCGAAATCCTCCGACCGCAACACCCGGCGAAGGGCGCCGTGATGGCAGGGGTCGTAGCCGATTCGGATGCCGGGTACCGCATCGGTCAGTGTCCGAACGGCCTCGGCGACCCCGCACGAGAGGATCGAACTCGATGCCATCGGTGCGACCGCGGCGGCAAAATTGCGCACCGTCAGGTCGTCGAGGGCAGTGGCGTCCTGTTTGAAGTCCAGCTGGAGTAGGGCATCGGGGTGGACGTCGTGCTCCGCGAGCAGTTCAGGGAGATCGTCGAGTAGAAGGACCGGCTCGTCCACCGGGGCGCCGTCGTTGTCGCGGATACGCAGGGCGCGCAGTTGCTCGGCTGTCGCTGTGGAGACCCGGCCGCGACCGGTGGTGGCGTGCCCGAGGTCGAGATCGTGCAGGACGGCGAATCCGTTTTCGCCGTGGACCACCAGGTCGATCTCGACGCTGGCCCCCACCGTCATGCCCTCGACGATGCGCCGCGACGTGAACGGCGGGTCGTCGGGCCGACGCCGCGCGCGATGCCACTTGATCGAGGTCTTGTGACCCTCGTGGATCACCTCGACCGGTGGCACCGTGAAAGCCGTAGACGGATCGGTCTGCATCGACGTGACGCTACGCCGGGTGAATGAACGGGAGGCATCGGTGCGGTTCAGAATCGGGCGCTGGATCGGGTGATGTCGCGTGCCGGCGTCCGCACGAAACCGCACACCCGAAACTGCAACATGTTCTAGTTTGGGCACATGACACTTCGTGTGGTCGAGTGGTCGACCGGAACCGTCGGGAAGCATGCCATCGCGGGAATTGATGCCCGCCCGGACCTGGAGCTCGTCGGGGTATGGGTGTCCGATCCGGCGAAGGTCGGGCGCGACGCCGGTGAGCTGGCCGGACTCGGCCGAGAACTGGGTGTGACGGCGACGAACGATCGCGATGCGCTCCTCGCGCTGAATCCGGACTGCATCGTGCACACGGCGATGACCGATGACCGGATCTTCGAAGCGATCGACGATCTGATCGCCTTCGTCGAGGCCGGGATCAACGTCGTGTCCAGTGGCCCCGTGCTGTTGCAGTTCCCGCAGGGCATCCTCGACCGGGACCTGATCGAGCGAATCGAGGCGGCCGGCCGCACGGGCAATGCCAGCCTTCACGTGAACGGGATCGACCCGGGATTCGCCAATGACGTGCTGCCGCTGGCCATGACGAGCCTGTCGCAGCGGATCGACGAGGTCCGGTGTCTCGAGATCGCCGACTACTCCACCTACTACCAGCCGGTGGTGATGAAGACGATCTTCGGTTTCGGCCAGTCGATGGACGAGACCCCGATGCTGCTGCATCCGGGGGTGCTCTCGATGGGGTGGGGCAGCGTGGTCCGTCAGGTCGCCGCAGGTCTGGGGCTGACCCTCGACGAGCCTCTGGTGGAACGCTTCGATCGTGTTCCGGCAGAACGCGATTACTCCACGGTCTCGGTCGAGATCCCCCAGGGGAGCATGGCCGCCTTGCACTTCGAGGTGGTCGGCCAGGTCAACGGGGTCGACAGAGTGGTGCTCGAGCACTACACCCGCACCCACCCCGACCAATGCCCTGACTGGCCGACGCCGAACGAGGGGGACGGCTGCTACCGCATCCTGGTCTCCGGCGAACCCGAGATGAAGGTCGAGTTCACCCACCACGGCGAGAACGGCGACCACAACGTGTCCGGCATGATCGTCACCGCGATGCGGTTGGTCAATTCCGTTGCCGCCGTGGTGGATGCGAAACCCGGACTGGTGACAGCGCTGGATCTGCCTCCGGTGAGTGGTCGGGGGCTCGTGGCGGGGGCGTGACGGGGATTTCGACCTTCCGCTGGTCGAGTAGTCGCGAGCGGTGAGGAGCGACTCCCCTTCCGCTGGTCGAGTAGTCGCGAGCGGCAGCGAGTGATGTATCGAGACCTCCGAGCTGACTCGTCGATACTGAATTGGCAGAGGGGATTTCGATACGCGTCGGGCTCGCAGGCTCGCTCGTCGCTACTCAATCAGCAGTTTGACGCGTCGGGCTCGCAAGCTCGCTCGTCGCTACTCAATCAACGGGTGGTGTCACGCCTTTGCCATGTTCTTCTCGTTGTAGCGCCGCTTCCACTCGTCGCGCGAGCGGATCGACACATCGACGTCGGCCGCCGAGCGTCGCAGTGCACCCACAGTGATCTCGTCGCGTGTGTGGTTGTCGAGAGGGTTCCAATTGAAGAAGCGAGCCGAGTTCTCCCAGGAGATCTTGTTGATGTCCGTGTCGTCGGCGCCCACGTTCTGCAGTTCGCTCAGCATCTGTTCCGGCGCGTCCGGCCAGAAGCAATCGGAGTGCGGGTAGTCGCATTCCCAGGCGATGTTGTCGATGCCGATCTCGTGGCGCAGCAGCAGCGAAGTCTTGTCGGTGACGTAGCAGGCCAGCGAGTGGTCGCGGAAGACCTCGCTGGGTAGCTTGTCGCCGAAGTCGCGGCGTAGCCACTTCTGGTTCGTGTAGTGGCGGTCACTCCTGTCGAGATAGAAAGGTATCCAGCCGATCCCGCCTTCGGAGAAGGCGAACTTGAGATCAGGATAGGAACGCATCGCCGGTCCCCAGAGCAGATCCTGCGCGGCGAGTGCGGAGATCTGGCTCGCCAGGACCATCAGGCTGTCGATCGTCGAGTCCTTGGCCAGGTTGAGCGCGCCGAATCCGGTGCCGATGTGCAAGCACATCACCACGCCTGTGTCGGAGAGGGTTTCGAACACCGGTCCCCAGTAGTCCATGTTGTGGTAGCTCGGCAGTCCCTCGAGGTGAGGGAGTTCGGGCATGGTCACCGCGCGACAACCCTTGGCTGCCACCCGTCGAATCTCGGCACACATCGCTTCGACGTTCCAAGTGGGCAGCAGGGCCAACGGGATGAAGCGGTCGGGGTAGGCGCCCGCCCATTCATCGATGTGCCAGTCGTTGTAGGCCGACACCATCACGAGGGTGATGTCGCTCTGGTGCTGATTGAGGTGGCGCGCGGAGAATCCGGCGAAGGTGGGGAAACACATCGAGGCCCAGATCCCGTTGCGGCTCATGTCCCGCACGCGCTCATGGACGTTGTAGACCCCGGGTCGCATCTCGGCGAAACCTGCAGGATCGCGACCCCACTCCTCGGCGGGCCAGGAGACCACCGCATTGAGGCCGCTGACGCCGGCCTGCTTGCCCATGTAGATCCACTGGTCCACGCCCTTGTCGTCGGTGACCACGACCGGCGCGTCGTCGCGGTACTTGTCGGGTACGTGGCGCAAGAACATATCCGGCGGTTCGACGACGTGGTCGTCGATGCTGATCAGCACAAGGTCGTCAATGTTCATCCTCGTCTCCTTCGTCGCGGGGCTGGGGCGGGTGTGCGGGTCGGCGCCGTCATGGGTGATCGCGCCGGGTGATCCAGATCGAGCGTGCGGCAACGTCGCCGAGCACGATGTCGGTGCTTCCCTCAAGCGTCGAGATCGACATGGTTCCCGCGAACGGGCGCATCACTCCGACGGTGACGACGGCGTCGAGATTCAGGTCCACCTGATCGAAGTACTCGAGCATGTCCGGGTCGGAGTCATCGATCCTCGCGATCACACCCACGTCACCGACCGAGCATTCGGCCAGCCGGGTGAGCTCCAGGGGTGGAAGCACGCCGTGGGCGTCCGGGATCGGATCGCCGTGCGGATCGCGCGTCGGGTGGCCGAGTCGCGCGTCGATATGGTCGACGGCTCGGTCGGATGCGGCGTGCGCCAGGGCCACGGCATCGTCGTGAACTTCGTGCCATCCGTAGCCGAGTTCCCGGACCAGGAACGTCTCGAACAGCCGCTGCCGTCGGATGACCGCCAGCGCGACGGTCGTGCCGAGGGCGGTCAGTTGAACTGATCCGTAGCGCTCGTGAATCACCAACCCGCGCTCGGCGAGTCGACGCAGGCCGGCCGATGCCGTCGACGGCGCGACGCCGAGCTGATCGGCAACCGTCGATGTCGTCACCTTGGCGGCCGCCCACTCGCCGGCTTTCCAGATGGCGGTCAGGTAGTCGCACGACGACGTCGACAGGTCGGTGAGGATCGATGCGTTCGGTTCAGGTGCCATGGAGATCTCGACGCTCATGTGAGGAGCGTAACACTGATCTCCTGTGATGAGAATCTTGTTCTCCGGATGGTCGGACCATCGGAACTGCAGGGACTGTGGGTCCCGATCGGCCACGAGCCGACTAATGGTTCGCAGAGAGCGGTATTGGCATTCTCCAAAAATGGAAGTAACGTATCCGCTGATGGACTACACGACTGAAACCGCATCCGGCATCCCGTTGGAGAGTTCTTACGGACCGGCCGATCGGCCGACCACGCCGCCGAACCCGGGGGAGTATCCGTTCACACGCGGCAACTTCCCGACGGGCTACCGGGGTCGGTTGTGGACGTTTCGTCAGTACTCGGGGTTCGGGACCGCCGAGGAATCCAACCGTCGGTACCGGTACCTGCTCGACCAAGGTGGAACCGGTCTGTCGGTCGCGCTCGATCTCCCCACACAGTGCGGATACGACTCCGATGATCCCGAGGTCACCGAGGAGGTCGGCCGGGTCGGATGCGCCGTGGACACCCTCGCCGACGCCGAGATCCTCTTCGACGGCATCCCGCTGGACAAGATCAGCACCAGCTTCACGATCAACGGAACCGCGGCAATACTGCTCGCCCTCTACGTTGCGGCAGCGGAGCGAAAAGGGGTGCCGCGCGAAAAGCTGACCGGCACCATTCAGAACGACATCCTCAAGGAATACGCCTCCCGCGGGACCTGGATCTGGCCGCCGGAGCCGTCCCTGCGGTTGATCGCCGACACCATCGAGTTCTGCGCTGCCGAGGTTCCGCGGTTCAATGCGATCTCGGTGGCGGGAGCCCACTTCCGCGATGCGGGCGCGAATGCGGTGCAGGAGATGGCTTTCACCCTCGCCGACGGCGTGACCTACTGCGACACCGTCGTGGAGCGAGGGCGCATGTCGATCGACAAGTTCGCGCCGCAGATCTCGTTCTTCTTCTACACCCACGGTGACTTCTTCGAGGAGATCGCGAAATACCGCGCAGGACGGCGACGTTGGGCGACCATCGTCCGCGAGCGCTATGGCGCGACGTCGGACAAGGCGTCGATGTTCCGGTTCGGCTGCGTCGCCGGAGGTGCATCGCTGTATGCGCCGCAGGCGCAGAACAATCTGGTGCGTGTCGCCTACGAGGCGATGGCATCGGTCCTCGGCGGGGTGCAGTCGATGTTCACCGCCGCATGGGACGAGCCCTTCGCGTTGCCGAGTGAGGAGTCGGCCACCCTGGCGCTGCGGACGCAGCAGATTCTCGCCATGGAGACCGGCGTGACCAGGGTCGCCGATCCACTCGGCGGCTCGTATTTCGTGGAGGCGCTGACCGATGCCACCGAGGAGCGCATCGTCGAGATCATGTCGGATCTCGAGAATCACGGCGGCATGGTGCGTGCCATCGAGGACGGGTATCTGCAGGGTTTGATCGCCGACGAGGCCTATCGAATCCATCAGGAGATCGAGGCGGGCGACCGTCCGGTCGTCGGGGTCAACCGGTTCACCTCGCAGGAGGAGCCTCCGGAGATCGCCACCTACGAACTCGACGCCGAGGGTAGGGAACTGCAGTTGAAACGCCTGGCAAAGGTGAAGGCGGAGCGCGACGCCGGCGCGGTGGCGACGACGCTGGCGACACTGTCCCGCGCAGCGGAAGGGGACGAGAATCTGATGCATCCACTGATCGACTGTTGCAAGGCCTATTGCACGGTGGGCGAGATGGTTTCGGCTCTCAAGGATGTCTGGGGCGAGTTCTCCCAGCCGGTGGTGTTCTGATGACCGCCCGGATTCTGGTCGCCAAGCCGGGGCTGGACGGACATGACCGCGGTGCCAAGATCGTCGCGCGCACGTTGCGCGACGCCGGATTCGAGGTCATCTACACCGGTATCCGGCAGAAGATCGAGGACATCGTCTCGATCGCGTTGCACGAGGACGTCTCGGTGGTGGGCCTGAGCATCCTGTCGGGGGCCCATGTCGCCCTGACGACGCGGACCATCGACGCGCTACGGGCCGCCGACGCGGGGGACATCGGGGTCGTCGTCGGTGGGACGATTCCGCAGGGCGACGTCAAGAAACTTCTCGACGCCGGTGCGGCAGCAGTCTTCCCGACCGGAACCCCGCTGGAGGCGCTGGTGACCGAGGTCCGTGCGCTCACGGGCGTGACCGTGCCGTCTGAGTCGTGAGACGCCGTCCGGTCCCTGAGGAGCGAGCTTGCGATTGTCACCCCGGTCCCTGAGGAGCGAGCTTGCGAGCGTCACGAAGGGCGACCCTTCGTGACGGGCCTCCGCAGGCTCCGGCCCTCCTCAGGGATCGGCGGACTCTCACCCTGGTCCCTGAGGAGCGAGCGTCACCACCCGGTCCCTGAGGAGCGAGCTTGCGAGCGTCACGAAGGGCCACATAACAGCATTCACAGCTCACGAACCTGAAATATCGGAGGCAGCATGCGCGTCGGCGTGATGATCGGTCCAGAACGTGGTGATTCCGCGCGCAAGGTCGGTCGGATGATGAAGGACATCGAGTGGGCCGAGTCCGCCGGGATGGACACGGCATGGATTCCTCAGGTCCCGACGGACTTCGACGCCCTCATCACCATCGCCTTGATGGGCGCACGTACCAGCCGGATCGAGCTCGGCACCGCCGTTGTGCCCCTGCAGGCGCAACACCCGATCGCACTTGCGCGCCAGGCACTGTCTGCGCACGCGGCATCGGCCGGACGTCTCGCTCTCGGACTCGGCCCATCGCATCACTGGATCGTGCAGGACATGCTCGGCATTCCCTACGAGAAGCCGGCGCGATACACCCGCGACTATCTCGATGTACTCGACCAGGCCTTGCACGGCCCAGGTCCGGTGGACGTCGAGAACGATTCGTTCACGGTGCACAACCCACTCGAACTGGGTCCGGTCGCACCGATGCCGGTGTTCCTCGCGGCCCTGGGGCCCGTGATGTTGCGCCTGGCCGGGGAGCGGGCGGACGGCACGATCCTGTGGATGGCTGATGAGCGGGCCATCGCCGAGCACATCGCACCGAGCATCAACAAAGCTGCCGACGGCGTCGGTCGGCCGGCGCCCCGCATCGTCGCGGGTGTTCCCGTATGCCTCTGTCGCCCTACGGAAGTAGATGAGGCGCGGTCCCGGGCGAACCGAATTCTCGCCGAAGCGGAGTTCTCGCCCAACTATCAAAAGCTGCTCGAGCGCGGTGATGCCCGCGACGTCGGCGATCTGTGTGTCGCGGGAGACGAGGACGCCATTCTTGCCCGCCTGCGGGACTTCGAGAAGGCCGGTGTCACCGACATCTCCATGCGGCTGCTGCCCATCGGAGACACGCGCGACGAATTGGTCGCCTCGAAGTACCGTACGCGCGAGGTCATGGCAGAGCTGGCGAAGGAGTTGAGGTGACCGAGGGTCCGCTGTCCGGCATCCGCATCCTCGAGGTGGGGACAATGCTGGCTGGGCCTTACGCCACCATGACGCTGGCCGATCTCGGTGCCGAGGTGATCAAGATCGAGCCGACCACAGGCGAGATATCCCGCCAGGTCAGTGACGCCTACTTCGCCAGTCTGAATCGCGGGAAGCGCAGTATGTGTCTGGATCTCACGGTCGACGACGGCCGGCGTGTTCTCGGCGAACTCGTGGCGGACGCCGACGCACTGCTGGTCAATCTGAAGCCGTCGGCCATCCACCGACTGGGGCTCACGTATGACGCACTACGGAAGTACAACGAGAAGATCGTCTGCGTGGCGATCACCGGCTACGGACTGAATGCGGGTGACGACCCGGCCTTCGACTACGTGATCCAGGCCGCCACCGGCGTCGCTGCCCTGACCGGTGATCCGGCGGGTCCGCCTGTACTGCCGGGCTATTCGTCGGCGGACAACTCCACCGGTCTCACCGCGGCCCTCGGCCTCCTGGCGCAGATCATCTCGGGACGCGGGGGACAGATCGACGTGTCCTTGCGCGATGTCATGCTGTCGCAGTTGAACTATCATGCATCCGCGTACCTCAACGACGGCGTCTCTCCGGTGCGGCGGGCCGGCGGTGCACACTCGTACTATGTACCGGCCCAGATGTTCCCGACGTCCGATGGTCACATCGCCTTGTTCATCACCCACGACGGGTTCTGGCGCTCATTCGCGACCGAGGCGGGCATCGACGGGTTCTGGCAGATGGCCGAACGCGCGCAGCGACGCGAGGAAGTCCTCTCCGTGGTGACCTCGACGCTCGCAACCGACACCGCCGAGAACTGGGAGAAGCGGCTGAAGCCACTGGGCGTTCCGGTCGCCGCGGTGCGGACCCTTCCAGAAGCCTTGGCGGAGACGCCGGAGGTGGTCGTGGAGGCGGGCGGAGCCAGGACCGTCCGCTGTCCGATCGCGGTGTCCGACTACGTTCCTCGGTACCGTCCGGCGCCGATGCTGGGCGAGATGCCGACTCCCCACTCGTTGGTCGAGTAGTCCGAGCCGCGATTTCAACCGTTGGTCGAGTAGTCCGAGCCGCACCCCCATCCGTTGGTCGAGTAGTCCGAGCGCACGCCGTCCGCTGGTCGAGTAGTCCGAGCCGCTAGGCGAGGACGTTATCGAGACCTCCGGAACGAGCGAATCATCCTGCACCACCGAACGTGTCACACACACCCGATATCCTGAACGCAATCGATAGCTCAGACTCTGCGTTATCCACAGGCCGCCGCTGACCCGCCAAACGTGTCGGACGTACCCGATATTCTGATATCAGTCCCGTTCCCGCACAGCATCTCCCACCCGCGAAAGGCCTGGCGTGTTCACCTACACCGATCCCGCAGCTCCGCCCACCGTTGGTCGAGTAGTCCGAGCGCACGCCGTCCGCTGGTCGAGTAGTCCGAGCCGCACCCCACTCGTTGGTCGAGTAGTCCGAGCCGCTAGGCGAGGACGTTATCGAGACCTCCGGCACCCACCAATCTGACTGCACCACAGTTCTTGTCACACCCAACCGATATCCTGAAGTCAAATAGAAGCCGCAGCAATAGCCTGTTGTCCACAGGCACTGGATCAGCAACCGAAACTGTCAGACCCACCCGATACTCTGATATCAGTCCCATTCCCGCACAGCACCTCCCACTCACGAAAGGCCTAGCGTGTTCACCTACACCGACCCCGCAGCCGACGACAGCCTGTTGTCGTCGGTGGGTGCTGAGGGTTTGGGGGCGTTCGCGCGGGATGCGTTGCGGTTGAGTCGACAAGCCGAAGCACGCGCCTTGCTGATGGCCTACCACATCGGCGAAAGCGCCTACAACGAGCGACTGTTCGGAGCCGACGGCCGCCACCGCATGATCTTCGGCCAAACCGCCCGCAACACCGCGGTCGGGGAGATCTCCCTGGCATTGCGGATCAACAAAACCAAAGCCGGCGAATGGTACTCACTCGGCGCCTCCCTGCAGGAGTATCCGAAGATTCGGATGGCCTATCTGGCCGGCGAGTTCAGCACCCACCGCATGTCGGTGATGGTGCATGCCGCCGACATCGCGCCCAAAGGCGATCTGCGCGACCAACTCCCCGACCCCGACACCACTGACACCGACGCCGCTGAGCCGGCTGACGAGCCGACCGATCCGACCCTCGACGACCTCCTCGACGAAGACGACGAGGCCGACGACACCGACCCGGATGCCGAGGTGCAACCAGAACCACAACCCGACCAGGATGGGCCAGTCAGCTTCGAAGACCTCGCCCTGGAGCTGGGAAACCGGGCCTCCACCGACACCGCCCTGCGGGACGACCTCGCCGACGCGGTCATCAGCCTCGACCCCGACGGTGCTGCCGAATCCCGGGATGCGATCGCCGAAGCGTTCGAGAACATCACCTTCAGCAACGAAGCCGGCGGGCACATGAACCTCGATGCCTGCATGCCTGCCGAGCACGGCGTGCATCTACGCGACCGCATCACCAAGCTCGTCGCCGCACGCGTGTGTAAAAGCGACCCACGCACCCTCGGCCGCCAACGCATCCTCGCGTTCGGTGAGATCGTCGGCATCCCCGGCGCCAGCCTGGCGTGTGAATGCGGCGAGGACACCTGCACCGCAGGACAAGTCCGCGCCAGGCGCGGCAAGCGGAAGACGGCGGCGCCCACCGCCGGCGGCAATGTAGCGAGTCAGACCCACCCGGAGACAGCCGAAAGCACCGGCCGTGAGATCGACCCGAGCGACGGTGACGACGAGAATGGTCGGTCGCCGAGCAGCGCGTCCATCACCGCGCCCACCGACACCGATCCCACCGACGCCGAGCCGGCCGCATCCGCCGAGGACCATGACACCGCCGACGTCGACAGCACCGACGATGACGACACAACCGAGACCGGCAGCGAGACCGACGCCGGCACCGCTGACGACACCGGCACCGCTGACGACACCGGCAACGCTGACGACGACACCGACAGCACCGGACGGCCAGCCCCCGACCGAGCGCCCGCCGACCTCCCGACCCCACCGGCCTGGACTCTCCTGCACGACCCCACCGGCGTCGAACCCACCCGACTGCAGGGCTACGGCGCCATAGATCCCGCCCACGCCGAGAGACTCGCCCCGCAGGCGAAGATCATCACCGTCCCCACCGTCGCGACCCCGAAACCGGCCAGCCGACTGATCGTCATCGGCGATCGAGCCCTGGCACCACCCATCGACCCCACCGGACACGGCGGATTCGACATCCCACCACCCGGCGCGCTCATCTATCGACCACCCGACCGGATGCGTGCCGAGATCACCTACCTGGATCGACGCTGCCGCTACCCCTACTGCAGCCGACCATCGCACGAGTGCGAGCTCGACCACCTGGTGAAGTTCAACCATGCCGACCCACTGGCCGGCGGCTGGAGCGTGCCCTTCAACTTCGCACCGCTCTGCCGACCCGACCACCGCCGCAAGCACGACGGCGGCTGGATACCCACCATGCACACCGACCGCACCATCACCTGGCGTAACCTGCGCACCGGCGAGACGATCATCACCTACCCGCGGTGACCTCGAGGAATCGCATCGCCGGCGGCGGGTCCATCTGCATGGAGTCGGACATGGTGAACGTGCCGTTGCGTGCCGCCGCGAACAGGGCCTTGGCGGCCCCGCCGATGTCGTCGCAGTCGATCTCGTAGATCGACACATACGGGCCGGTGCCGTCGATCGGCGTCAATTGCCGAGCCGACACGAATCCGTCGAGGGCGAGCACCTCCGGCATGTGGACCTCCCGGTACCACGTGACGAACTCGTCCGCGCGGTCCGGTGAACTCGGATGACTCTCGACGAGCAGTGCGCCCTTGGCCATGGCTACTTCCTCCTGATCAACGGTGATACGGGTTGAAATATGATGCAGTGAAACGATATTCGGGTGAAACGTGTTGGCCGAAACGTCAGTCTTCGTAATCGACGACGGTATTCGGCGTGTCCGGAACACCCTGGCAGGTGAGGACATATCCGTCTTCGATCTCGTCGTCCTCGAGGGCATCATTGACGCGCATCGTCGCCGTGCCCTCGTCGAGATGGGCGATACACGTCGCGCAGTTGCCGGCCTCGCAGGAGAAGGGTGGCGTCAGCCCACCGCGCCGCGCCGCCTCGAGGATGGTCTCGCCGGGGACGCGGGGCACAGTGATCTTCTTGCGGCCGAGCTTGATCGTGAGGCTGCCCGCATCATCTGCCTCCGGCATCTCGTCGGCGGGTGCGGCGGACTCCGCGGCATCCTCCGCATCGGCGTCCGGTATCGGTGCGGCCGTACCGAACCGCTCGACAAACACGGTCCCGGACCCCGTCAACGCCGACTCGACGAGCGCCATGAACGGTTCGGGCCCGCACACATAGCTGTCCGCGTGGGTGTCGTCACCGACGAACTCGCGCACCGCGGCCTCGGTCAGGAAGCCGCCGTCGTCGTCGAGGCTGCGCACCACCGAGAACCGGTCGGGGTACTGACGTTGCAGCTCGGCCATCGCGGTCTCGAAGATGATCGACTCGCGATCACGGTCCGCACACAGCAGGCGAACCGGCCGGTCGGTGGTGGCCAGCGCGCTCTTGGTGAGGGACAGAACCGGAGTCACGCCGCTGCCCCCACTGAAACCGAGTAGCGGGACATCGGTGGCCTGCAGACAGAACGTGCCGGCGGCGCGCGTCATCTCCAGCACATCACCCTCGCCGACGTTGTCCAGAATCCAGTTTGACACCCGACCGCCCGGAACCCGCTTGACCGTGGTGGTGAGTTCGGAGTCGGACTCGGGCGCGCTCGACATCGAGTACGAGCGGTAGAGGACCTCGCCCTCGACGGTCACCCGGAACGTGCAGAACTGTCCGGCGCGATAACTCAACGGGCCTGACTCCGGTTCGAGCGTGAACGTCCGCGCGTCGTCGGTCTCCTTGACGACCCGGGTCACGGTGGCTCGCTGGAACAGCGGGGGTCTGGCCACGATTGGTTCCTCTCAACGGTCCGGTCACGGATGACGGTATCAGTGTCGGGCATTGCAATTCTGTCTAGATGAGAATTATATTCTCTCATTGAACGGATCAACTTCTCAAGGGTGTGCGGAGACGGTCGCCGGCGACCGGTGGACCAGGATCGAGGTGGCAGGTGGCCGAGGCGGCGCTGGTCTTCGACGATCGTGAGTACACGCGGTCGCAGATCGACGCGCTGGTCAACGGCTATGCGCGCAGCCTCTCCGCCCACGGCGTGGAAGCGGGTGCACGTGTCGCGTTGATGTCGTCGAACCGCCCCGAGTTCGTGGCGGCGACCTATGCGATCTGGCAGCTGGGCGCAGCGGTCGTGCTGATCAGTCCGGCATGGAAGGCCACGGAGGTGCGGCATGCGCTCGCGGTCTCCGAGGCGACGATCGGCGTCGGCGACAGCCCTGTACTCGCCTCGTTGGCCCCGATGCTGGACCTCGACGAGCCGGTCACTCCGTCGCCGGAACCGGTCCGGTCGTCCGAACCCGATCCCGAAGCCGACGCGGTCCTGGTCTTCAGCTCGGGCACCACGGGTATGCCCAAGGCGGTGCGGCATTCACACCGCTCACTGCGTGCCGCGATCGTGCACTGGCGCGATGCGCTGCAGATGACCTCGGCGGATCGCATCCAGGTGGTGACCCCGCCATCGCACATTCTCGGTCTGCTCAACATCGTCACCGCGATGGATGTCGGCGCCCGAATCCGCCTCGAACGGCGCTTCGATCTCGATCTGCTGCTGCGCCGCATCGCCGAGGACCGCATCACCATCGAGATGGCGGTCGCGCCCATCGCGCTCGCCATCGCGTCGCATCCCGCCCTCGAGACATTTGACCTGTCCTCGCTGCGCTACATCATGTGGGGCGCCACACCGGTGACGCACAGCGTGGCCGATACGGTCACCAGGCGCACCGGGGTGGAGTGGGTCCCGGCCTACGGTGCCAGCGAGATACCGGTCATCGCCTGCAATCCGCTCGACGGGCCGCGGCTCGACAGTGTCGGCAAGACCGTGCCCGGGGTCGAGCTGAGAATTGTCGATCTCGACACGGGAAGTCCTGTGCCGCTGGGTGCTCCAGGTGAGATCCAGCTGCGCGCCCCATCGCTGATGACGGGCTACCTCCCGCCCGATGCCAATCACGAGGCCTTCGATGACGGTTGGTACCGCACGGGCGACGTCGGATACGTCGATGACGACGGTTGGATCTTCCTGACCGACCGGTCCAAGGAGATGATCAAGACCCGCGGCTTCCAGGTCGCGCCCGCCGAGGTCGAGTCGGTGCTGCACACGCATCCCGCGGTCGCCGACTGCGCGGTGTTCGGCGTGCCCGACAGCGTCATCGGTGAGCGGATCGTGGCGGCCGTCGCGCTGAGCGGCCCCGCCGCCGACGACGAACTGATCGAGGCCGTCGCCGAGCGGCTGGCCACCTACAAATGTCCCAGCGAGATCGTCGTCGTCGACGACATCCCGCGTCTGCCCTCCGGGAAGGTGCTGCGTCGAGTGTTGAAGGAGAACCATGGATGTCCGGCTGACAAGTGAACAGGCGTTGCTGCGTGACGCCGCTGCCAAGCTCGCGGACGATCTCGGGCCGGGCTCGGTGGCCGACCTCGACGACGCGGCCCGCCGCGAACGGCTGAGGGCGGCGATCGGCCGGACCGGATGGTGCCGGTTGCGCTCCGACGGCGCATCAGGCGTCGAGGTGGCGATAGTCGCCGAGGAGTTCGGCCGCGGCCTCGTCGACGCGGCCTTCCTCGGGCCCATCCTCGCCGACGATCTCGCCCGGCACTTCGACGACGAGGTGCCGGCCACCGTGGCGATCGACTCGATTGCCTTGGATTCCGACGGCTACGAGCGGGTGATGACGCTCGACGATCGCCGTGTGCGATCCGGCAGCGCGGGCGCCGCGGTCGCCTCTCCCGACCTCACCCGCATGGCCAAACCCGTTGCCGTACTGGATGATGAGCCTATCGGTGTCCTGTCCGAGGAACATGCCCGCCGGTGGCGCGTGCTCGTGCTCGCGACCACGGCCGCAGACATGCTCGGCGCCGCCCGCGGTGCGCACGCACTGGCCTGCGACTACGCGAAGATCCGCGAACAGTACGGCAAGCCGATCGGCTCGTATCAGGCGATCGCCCACATGCTCGCCGACAGCCTCGCCCTGCTGGAGGGGACCACGAGCATCGTGCGGCACGCCGCCTGGGCCGTCGACGAACTCGAGCCTGACGTGGCCGAGAACGCCGCGCGGATGGCCAAGCTCTATGCCGCACGCGCCGCCCGAACCGTGTGTGAGAACGCGATCCAGGTCCACGGCGGCATCGGCAACACCTGGGAATGCCTGGCCCACGTGTACCTGCGACGAGTGCTGGTGGCGACCGAGACGCTCCCGGTGAGCCTGAAGGAGATCAACATTGGACTACCGTGATTCCGCCGACGAAGCCGCATTCCGCGATCGGCTGCGAACGTGGCTGGCCGACAACGCGAGTGACTTCCCGACATCGGGTGACGAGTACTGGGAACGCCAAGGTGAATGGCATCAGGCGCTCTACGGTGCCGGCTTCTTCGGGCTGTCCTGGCCGGCCGAGTTCGGTGGCCAGGACCTTCCCGCCGTCTACGACGTGATCCTCGACGAGGAACTGGCCCGTGCCGCCGCCCCACCGCGTCCCAGCCTGGGCTACCTGCTGCACGGCCTCGGCCGGCATGCGAGCACCGAACTGCAGCAACGCTTCCTGCCGGGCATGATCAACGGGACCGAACGCTGGTGCCAGGGTTTCTCCGAGCCCGGCGCCGGCTCGGACCTCGCGTCGTTGCGCACCACCGCGACCCTCGAGGGCGACGAGTACGTCATCAACGGGCACAAGATCTGGACGAGCTATTCCGACGTCGCCGACTGGTGTCTGCTGTTGGCCCGCACCGACTCCGAGGCGCCGCGTCACCGCGGCATCTCCGCGTTCATCGTCTCCATGGATCAACCCGGCATCGAACAGCGACCTCTGAAAATGATCAGCGGCATCACCACCGAGTTCGGTCAGGTGGCCTTCGACGGTGCGCGGGTGCCGGCCGATCAGATGGTCGGCGCCCCGGGTGAGGGATGGCCGCTGGCGATGACGGTGGTCGGCCACGAACGCGAACCGTCCACCCTCGGGTACGTCGCGCGCTACGGCAAACTGGTCCGGCACCTCGCCGCCCGCTCCGACGAGCACTCCGACGAGATCGCCTGGGCCGCCGTACAGACCGAGATGCTGCGGCTGCACGTGCGGCGTCGCCTGTCCGAGCAGCTCGACGGGTTGTCGCACACGTCGGAGGGGTCGCTCGACAAACTGCTGATGACCTGGGTGGATCAGTCGGTCGGCCACGCGGCGCTGTCGGCAGGCGGCACCCGCGATCCCGAACTGTTCGGTTCGTATCTCTACAGCCGCGCCCAGAGCGTGATGGGCGGGACCTCGCAGATCCAGAAGAACATCATCGCATCGAGACTGCTCGGATTGGGAGTGTGACATGTACGGGATGCCCGAGGAGATCGACGTCGCAGCTGAGGGCGCGCTGCGGATCATCTCCCTCAACCGGCCGGAGGCGCTGAACGCGGTCAACGACCCGCTGCACTCCGGACTCGCCGAGCTGTGGACGAGGCTCAGCGAGGATCAGGAGGTCCGCGCCGCCGTGCTGACCGGCAACGGAAAGGCCTTCTCCGCCGGCGGCGACTTCGGCTATCTCAAGGCGCTCGGCGGCGACTCCGCGCTGCGCGCCAAGACCATCCGGCACGGTCGTGAACTGGTCCTGGGTATGGCGCGTTGCCGGGTGCCGGTGATCGCGGCCGTCAACGGCCCGGCGGTGGGGCTGGGCTGCAGCCTCGTGGCGCTCAGCGACATGGTGTACATGAATCCGACTGCCTACCTTGCCGATCCGCATGTGCAGGTGGGCCTCGTCGCCGCAGACGGGGGACCGCTCACCTGGCCGCTGCACATCAGTCTGTTGCAGGCCAAGGAGTTCGCACTCACCGGCACCCGCATCGACGCCGAACGCGCCGTGTCGCTCGGCCTCGCCAACCACGTCGTCGACGACCCGCTCAGCGAGGCGATCGCCTGTGCGAAGAAGATGATGGAACTGCCGCAGCAGGCGGTCGAGTCCACCAAGCGGATGCTGAACATCCATCTGGAGCGGGCCGTGCTGGCCAGCCTCGACTACGCGAATGTCGCCGAGGACCAGTCGTTCCAGACCGAGGACTTCCGGGCGACCATCGCCCGGCTGACCGCACCGAAGAGCTGATCGGCTCCCCGCGGGGCGCGGTGCCGCCCGGTCGATCCCTCTCAGGACCGGGCGGCACCGCTACCGCATTCGAAACTCAGATGACCTGTGCGAGGAGCTGTTCGGATCGCTGTACCGTGCCGGTGATACCGTCGGCGCGCTGAGTGGCGAGCTGAACCGCCGCGGCGCCCATCGTCTCCGGCGGCTCCACCATGTCCGGTGGGATCTCCCGCCCACCGCCGGCCGCCTGCCAGCCCTCGGTGAGGACCACCCGCGACGGACTCAGACAGTTCACCGCGATGTCGTCGGCGCGAAGATCCTGTGCCAGGCCGAGATAGAGACGTTCCACCGCAGCCTTCGACACCCAATAGGCGTTCGAACCGCGATCGAGCATGCCGACCCCGCTCGTGGTGACCGCGATGAGCGAACCGCCGCCCCGCGCCCGCAGATGCGGGATGGCCGCCTTCGTCGCCAGGAAGGTGCCGGTGAGATTGACGTCGAGACACAGCTGCCAGCGCTTGACGGGCGTGGTCTCCACCGGGCCGAGCCACAGGACCCCCGCATTGGCGACGACGATGTCGATGCCACCGAGTTCGCGGACCACATCGTCGACAGCAGCCGTGACCGACCCCTCGTCGGTCACGTCACACACCACCGGCAGCGCGACACCACCGCCGCGGTTGATGCCGTCGGCGACGGTGTGAATCGTTCCCGGAACCCGGGTTTCGGTCTCGGTCCGGGCGGCGACCGCGACGGCGGCGCCCGCCGAGGCCAGCGCGGTGGCGATGGCGGCGCCGATACCGCGGCTGGCCCCGGCGACGAAGGCGACCTGCCCGTCGAGCGGGCCGCTCACTTCGGTGGGAACCGCAGGGCGCCGTCGAGGCGGATCACCTCGCCGTTGAGGTAGTCGTTGCTGCAGATGTGCTCGACGAGCGCCGCGTACTCCGGCGACTGGCCCATCCGCTTGGGCCACGGAACCTGCTTGCCCCAATGCTCTTCGAGCATGTCGGCATGCTTCCCGTAGGCCGGTGTGTTGAACGTCCCGGGCGCGATCGTCACCACGCGGATACCGAGTGGCGACAGGTCGCGGGCCGCGACGAGCGTCATGCCGACCACACCGCCTTTGGCGGCAGAATAGGGGAGCTGACCGATCTGCCCCTCGTACGCGGCGATCGAGGCGGTGTTCACGATGACGCCACGGCCTGTCTCGCCGGCCTCCTGACGTGCGATGGCGGCCGCCGACAATCGCATCACATTGAAGACGCCGGTCAGATAGACGTCGATGGTGGTGCGGAAGCCGTCGAGATCGAGTGGGCTGCCGTCCTTGCCGACGAGGCGGCCACCCGACGCGGGACCACCATGCGTGTCGACCGAGATCCGGAACGGACCCTTCTCCTCGGCCTCCGCGATCGCGGCGTTGACGTCTTCGGTGACCGTTGCGTCGGTGCGCACGTAGCGCACCCCGAGCTCGGCCTCGAGTTCCTTGCCCTTCTCATCCGCGAGGTCGGCGATCACCACGTGGGCGCCTGCGGCATGGAGGCGTCGCACGGTCGCCTCGCCCAGGCCCCCGGCGCCACCGACGACGACCGCAGAGCTCCCTCTGATCTCCATGAGATCTCCCTTCTTGCAACTTGTGCTCTCACTCTGAGAGAATAATGTTCTCATGAACATCACCATGATTCTCGATATGGCGTCAAGCCTCGACGACCGATTGGTCGTGACGTCGGGCAAACGCTCCGTCACGGCGTCCGAGCTGCAGCGACTGGCACGCAGGGCTGCTGATTCGGTTCGTGGTGCGACCGCCATCGTCTATGAAGGGGTCAACCACCTCGCCTATCCGGTGGCCCTGTTCGGCGCCGTCTACGCCGGAATCCCGTTCGTGCCGCTGAACTACCGGCTCGGGGACGCTGCTCTCACCGCTCTGGAAGCCAAACACGACGGGGCGCGAATCCTGCGGTCGGCGGATGTCGACGGGTGGATCGCCGAACTCGACGATCGACCCGATCCGGCGGACGAGGATCTCGACGGCGACCTCACCGACCCGGACGCGATCGCGGTGGTGATCTACACCAGTGGCACGACCTCGGAACCCAAGGCTGCGGTCCTGCGCCATCGGCATCTCATGGCATATGTGCTGAACACTCTCGAGTTCGCCTCCGCTGCAGTGGATGACGCAACGCTCATCGCTGTTCCGCCATATCACATCGCCGGTCTCACGAACCTGATGTCGAATCTCTACACGGGACGCCGGGTCGTCTATGCGAGCAGTTTCGACGCCCGGCAGTGGATCGACACGGTGCGGGAGGAGTCGGTGACCCATGCCATGCTCGTGCCGACGATGCTCGCACGTGTGGTCGACGTCCTCGCCGAGGACGGCGGCGGCATCCCCTCGCTGGCTAGTCTCGCCTACGGCGGCGCGCGGACTCCGCGGCCGGTGATCGAACGTGCGCTCGAGGTGTTGCCGGAGACGGGATTCGTCAACGCCTACGGCCTCACCGAGACCGCCTCGTCGATCGCCGTGCTGGCTCCGGACGATCATCGCAGCGCCGCAGCATCATCCGATCCCGCGGTACGTGCGCGGCTCGGCTCCGTCGGCCGTGCGTTGCCGGGGATCGACGTCGAGATCCGCGACGAGAGGGGCGCGCTCCTTCCTCCTGGGCAGGACGGCCTCGTCTACGTGCGTGGTGACCAGATCTCGGGTGAGTACGGCGATCGCAGTGTGCTCGACGACGGCGGTTGGTTCGCCACCCGCGACCTCGGCCGACTCGACGCCGATGGCTACCTCTACATCGAGGGCAGGGCCGACGACACGATCATCCGTGGGGGCGAGAACATCGCCCCGGCCGAGATCGAAGACGTCCTCGTTGCTCACCCGGCGGTCAGCGAGGCCGCGGTTGTCGGTGTCCCCGACCCGGAATGGGGCCAGCGTCTGGTTGCGGTGATCGTCGGCGACGGCGATCCCGAGGAGATCCGGTCCTGGGTGAAAGCTCGCCTGCGTTCGTCGAAGACGCCCGACTCCATAGTCATCACCACCGAACTCCCGCGCACCGAGACGGGAAAACTGGTTCGTCGCAAGCTCTTGGCGGACCTCACAGCCTCGGACACGACACCAGAACTGGAGAAGAACAATGCCTGAAGCCGTCATCGTCGCCGCTCGGCGTACGCCGATCGGAACCGCGTTCAAGGGGACGCTGCGCGACACCGACGCATTCGATCTCGCCGAGCACACCGTCGCGGCCGTTGTCGAGGATCTCGGTTCGGCGCCGATCGACGACGTCATCCTCGGTGAGGGGCTCTACGGTGGCGGCGTGATCGCACGCCACGCGGCGATCACCGCAGGCCTCGGCGAGGTGCCCGGGTTGGCCGTGAACCGGCACTGCGCTGCGGGTCTGGCCGCCGTGCAGACGGCCGCCGGTAGCATCCGCGCCGGGATGGACACGTTGATCCTCGCCGGCGGTGTCAACTCCGCATCCACATCGCCGAAATCGAAGTTCCGCGTGGGCGACGACTGGATCGACCCGTGGATGTCGCCGACCCACCCGAATCAGCCGGATGCGCCGAACCGCGACATGTCCATCACCGTCGGCTGGAATGCCGCTGTCGAGGCGGGGATCTCGCGCACCGAGATGGACGAGTGGGCGCTGCGGTCACATCGCAACGCCATCACCGCGATCGACGAAGGCCGCTTCGCCGACGAGGTCGTGCCGATCAAGACGGTGCACGGTCTGTTCTCGGTCGACGAACATCCGCGCCGCGACACCAGCATCGAGAAGCTGGCCTCGCTCAAACCGCTGCATCCGGAAATCGACGGGTTCTCCATCACCGCCGGAAACGCCTGCGGGGCCAACGATGCGGCCGCGGTGCTCGCCGTGGCCAGTGACGAACTCGGCCTGCCGGCACTCGCCACCGTGCGGTCCTGGGCGTCGGTGGGTGTCGATCCGGCACGGACCGGGTTGTCGCCGGTGACCGCGATTCCGAAGGCCCTGGAGCGAGCAGGCCTCGGTCTCGCCGACGTCGACCTCTTCGAGATCAACGAAGCGTTCGCCGCGAACTGTCTTGCATGCGTGCGCCTGCTCGACATCGACCCCGACCGGGTGAATGTCAGCGGCAGCGGCTGTTCGTTGGGGCATCCGGTCGCCGCCAGCGGAGCCCGCATGCTCACCACTCTCGTCTACGAACTCCGCAGGCGGGGAGGCGGAATCGGCGTCGCATCGATGTGCGCCGGCGGCGGACTCGGATCGGCAACGGTCATCGAGGTCCATGGCTGACGACCGGCCGACGAACGCCCGGCCGATCGGGGAGTTGTTGGCGGCCGCGCGCGGCGGCTCGGCACGCGCGGCCGGACGGCTGCTGACCCATGTGGAAGGCGAGGGCCGGGCATCGGTACTCGAAGCCATCGGTCCCCCACGCGGGACCATCTCCGTCATCGGCATCACCGGACCGCCGGGGGCGGGCAAATCGACCACGATCACCGCCCTGGTGGCCGCCTACCGCGCACGGGGCACCCGGGTGGCCGTGCTCGCGGTCGACCCGACCTCGCCCTACAGCGGGGGTGCGCTCCTCGGCGACCGTATCCGGATGACCCAGCACATCGATGACCCCGATGTACTCATCCGGTCGATGGCCACCCGCGGACACCTCGGGGGCCTCACCTCTGCGGTGCCGGCAGCAATCCGGCTACTCGAAGCGCTCGGGCACGATATCGTCCTCGTCGAGACGGTGGGTGTCGGGCAGTCCGAGGTCGAGGTGTCCGCGATCGCGGATCCCACTGTCGTCGTTCTGAATCCCGGCGCGGGCGACGCCGTCCAGGCCGCGAAGGCGGGTTTGCTCGAGGCGGCCGACATCCTCGTCGTGAACAAGGCCGACCGTGACGGCGCCCAGCAAACCGTGCGTGACCTGCGGATGGAGTCGCATGCACCGGTGTTGACGCTCGTCGCCTCGCGCTCCGAGGGCATCGACGAGTTGGTGGACACGATCGACCGACACCGCCGTGACGACGATGCGACGCGCCGAACCGCGCGAGTGCGTTCGCAGGTCCTGTCGCTGGCCATGACACGGCTGCGGACCCATCCGGCGCTCGGCGACGTCGTCGACGACGTCGTCACCGGGCGGTGTGACGTCTATTCGGCCGTCGAACACCTCGTGATACCGCGGTAGTCGACCCGACCGTCATCGGTGAGGTCAGGCGAACTCCGGGACGAACTGCGGCAGATCGAGACTCGTGCGTATACCCGGTGGTGCGGCACAGACGTGGGCGACGGCGTTGACCGCACGATTGGCCGTGTAGCCGGGGGTCGTCTCGGCGAGATCCTCGGGGGCCAAGGGCATCCGGATGTCGACGGAGAGGGGCGCGTCACCGTCCACCCGGATTCGCCAGCCCGTCGGCAGGAGATCCCAGTTCGAATCGAGTTGCTCGGTGCAATACCAGGTCGGTCGGAAGCGAACGACAGGGCGGCCATCCGCACAGCCGCACACCGTGATCCGTTGGGCACCGACGGTACCGGACTCGAGCATGCCTGCCGCGATCGACACCGCGGACCCGACGGTGGCGACCTCCCCGGAGACCTCGATGGTGTCGACGGTCAATCCGACGGACTCGGCGAGGAGTTGCAGCGACGGACCGAAGCTCGCGCGCAGATGCTCCAATCGGCCCTGGTCGAAGGCGGCCGGGTGCTGCCCGAACCCCATGATCCCGAACAACAGATCCGGTGAGTTGCGCTCGGACAGGTCGGCGTACTCGTCGATCCGGATCTCGTCGACATGTCGCTGCAACGACAGGAGGGTCATCGGGAGCGCCTCGGTGATGAATCCGGGGCTGCTGCCGGTCGAGTGGATCGACGCGCCGCCGTCGCGGCACGCCCGTTCGATGCGTTCGCGGACCACCGGATCCATGCTGCGAGGGCGGTGGAACTCGACTCGTGTGGTGACGACGTTGATTCCGGAACGGAGAAGTCGTTCGACGTCGTCGACGTCGAGAACCGCCGGCATGTAGAGAACACAATCGGGACGCAGGGCGATGATGTCATCGATCCTGTCGGTTGCGGTCACCCCGGTGGTGGACGTCCCGGCGAGAACACCGGCGTCGACCCCGACCTTCTCCGCAGAGGTCACGTACACGCCGGCGAGTTGCAGACTCGGATGCCCGATGATGCCGCGTAACGCGCGGGAACCGATGTTCCCGGTCGCCCACTGGACACACCGGTGTCCGCTTCTGGGTTCGTCCGCCGTGCGGGATGTCGCGTGGTCGACAGCGGTCATGTCGGGATCCGCACCACAGCCTCCTGCGCGAAAGAGGCCAGGAGATCGCCGTTTCGAGCGATCATGTCGCCGCGTCCGTAACACCGACCAGAGGCGATGATCGGGCTGTCCTGCCGGATCAACAGCCAGTCGTCGGTGCGCAACGGGCGGTGGAACCACATGGTGTGCGACGTGACCGCGGAGTGAAAGGCAGTGCCGTTGCCGCCCTGGCTGTAGCCGTCGAGTGCGCGAAGTGCCGTCCCGATCACGGTCAGGTCGGTCGCGTAGGCGGCCACCGACGGATACGCGCTGTCGTCGTCGGCCGGGGGAGTGCGCATCCACATCTCGTAATGAGGTGGGCCACTTGCCGGATCGTCGAGATCGTCGTGCGAGCGGACCTCCCAGGGCAGCAGACTCATCTGCCGCTGATCGTCGGCTCCGGGGAGATCCGGCACCGTGTCCAGGGTCTGCACGTCGGGGCCGCCATCGGGGACATGCATCGCGACAGTCGCCACGGCGATCGACCTGTCGGTCTGGGTGGCGCTGACCTGGAGCGTGTCGAAGGATCGGCCTCGATGGCAGTGGTGCACCTCGTAGTGGACGTCCTCATCGACGAGACCCTCACGCATGAAGTTGGTGTGGAGGGACCGAATCGTCTTGTCGGGGCTGGCGATCGCTGCGGCCGCCACGAACTGGGCCAGCAGTTGTCCACCGAACAGTCGTTTGTAGGGGAGTGACATGTTGGCTCCCCGGAAACAGACCCCATCCGCGGTCTGGCCAGGTGCCGCCCGGTTGGGTCGTGGCGGCGCCTCGCCGCCTCCTACCCCGATCGGGACGCATTCGCGCAACTCGAGAACGGATAACAACTCACGCCAGTCTGCGGCCATGCGTGCAGTGTAATCGGAGATTACGAAAATGAGAACATCATTCTCGCGTTAGCTCTGGCGGACGAACCCCTGTGCGCAGAATTCCCAGACCTCGTCCGCGGTGATCGGATGATTGTCCGGATCCTCTGTGGCGACGCTGGATTGGGCGATGAACATGACGGTCTGCATGACCATCGCCGCGACTCGGCGTGGTTGCAGGTCGGCGCGGAGCTCGTCCGCCTCGGCTGCCTCGGTGAGGAACTCGGTGAGTAATGCGATCAACGGCGCGTGCGCGACCCTGACCTCGGTCGGGTGGGTGATGAGCAGCTGTGGTGCGAAGTCACTGAACAACGGCCGCTTGGCATTCGGGTCCGGACGGGACAACTCGAACAGCAGCGACACCGCGACCTGGAGTCGGGCCACCGGATCGGACTCGGTCGCTGCGGCCGCGCGGATCTGCTCGGCGGACTTGCTCAGGGCGTCCTCGAAGAGCGCCAGCAGCAACTCGTGCTTACCGTCGAATTGCAGGTAGAAGCTGCGCAGTGACTGCTTGGAGCGCTCGACGACTTCCTGGACGGTGAACTCGGTCGTGCCCTTCTCCGTGATGATCGCCTGGGCGGCATCGAGGAAGCGTTGCACGCGTTGCTCAGCGCGTAGCTTCGCGGTCTTGATGGACCGTTCGACCGCCCGCTGCTTCCATGCGGGCTCTTCGTTGGCGCTGGTCATCGGCGTGATTCCCCGCGGAGGTGCACATGCATAGGCCGAGTTTAGCTGAGCGAACCGCCCATTGCGGCGAAGGGGGCTTCGGAAAGTGAAAGTATTCCATTCATCTGCGGAGAACGCTATTCTCACTGTTGGAATAGATCAGTCTCATCGACCGCGGTGGTCGACGAGACTCGGTGACGCCGAGAGGAGTGTGCGGAGTGCTCGTGGAGTTTGATTCCGACCAGCGGCTCTGGGGGAAGACCGTGCGGGAACTGCTGGCGAAAGAGTGCTCGCCGGCATGGATTCGCCAGGTCGTCGACGACGGAGTCGACGCGTCGCCCCTCTGGGCAACCTACGTCGAGCAGGGGTGGACGGAGTTGGTCGAGCCTGCCGACGCGGTGGAGTTGGCGATCGCGCTCGAGGCGATGGGGTCGGCGACCGACCCGACGCCGTTCCTGGCCACAGCCACGCAGTGCGCGCCTCTTGCCGGTGCCCTCCTGGAATCCGGGGAGCCCGGTGCTGCCGTGTACTCCGGTGTGACGGCCCAACTCGACGACGACGGTTGGCTGCTCTCCGGTACGTGCAGGTCGGTGCTCGACGGCGACCGCGCCACGCAGTTCGCCGTCCTGACCGCTGCCGGGGTGTTCGTGGTGCCCGCGGCGGATGCGATCGTCACTCGGACTCCGTGTTTCGACCCGCTACTCCACGTCGCCGATGTGACGTTCCCATCCGTACGCGTGAGCGATTCACGCAGGAATCCGGAGCCCCGGGTCGACCGGGCGCGGGCGACGGCCCTGATGGGAATGTCCATCACCATGGTCGGCGCCGCGCAACGAATTCTGGACCTGGCCCTGGAACATGTCACCAATCGACAGCAGTTCGGGGTGGCGATCGGCAGCTTTCAGGCGGTGAAGCACAAGGCGGCCGACATGCACGTGGCGATCGAACGTGCGCGGGCGCTCGCGTACTACAGCGCGCTGACCATCGCGACCGACGGCCCTGACCTCATGCTGGCTGCGTCGATGGCGAAAGCATCTGCCGGAGAATGCCAGTCGCTCGTCTTCCGCAACGGTTACCAACTGTTCGGGGCGATGGGCTACACGTGGGAGAACGATCTGCAGTTCCCGCTCAAGCGAGCCAAGGCGGGAGAGCTGATGCTCGGCGGATCCGACGAGCATCGGGCACTGATCACCGAGGAGTACCGTGCAACTCAACTTTGACAGCGACGTCGAGGAGTTCCGAGCCGAGTTCGTCGCCTTTCTCGACGAACATCTGCCGACCGAGGCGCAGGCCGCTCGGCGGACGAAATCCAGTTCCGACATCCCGGATTGGGCGCGGGAGTGGCAACGGCTTCAGTTCGACAACGGATGGCTGCAGCCGGGCAATCCACCTGAGTTCGGTGGTCGCAACGCCGGAATCCTGCAGCAGTACGTCCATCTTGTCGAGCTGTCGCGCCGGCGGATCTACCACAGCTACAACCCGCAGGGCCTGGGCATCATCGCGGCATCGCTCCTGACGTTCGGCACGCCCGAACAGAAGAGCAGATGGGCCGTTCGCATTCTCCGTGCCGAGATCACGGCGTCGCTCGGGATGAGCGAGCCAGGTGCGGGTTCCGACCTTGCGTCACTGCGCACGAAGGCGCGCCTGGAAGGCGACGAGTTCGTGGTGAACGGACAGAAGGTGTGGACATCCGGCGCGCATGACGCCGACGTACTGCTGACCTTCGTCCGAACGGACCCGGATGCGCCGAAACACAAGGGCATCAGTGCAATTCTGATCCCGACAGATCTACCCGGTGTCACCCGGAGACCGTTCGGCGCGATCTCGCAGCGCACCGACCTCGACTTCAACGAGGTGTTCTTCGAGGACGTCCGGGTGCCCAAGGAAAACCTGATCGGCGAGCTGAACGGCGGCTGGCACGTCGCCAACGGGTCGTTGGGGCACGAGCGAACCCTGTTGTGGCTCAGTTTTGCCGAGCGACTCGAGGACCTGCTCCGTGACTACCGGCCGGAAACGGTTCTGGACCGTGACCGGTACGCCACGCTCGTCATGAACTCGCACGCGCTGCGTTTGCTCGGATCGAAGGCCCTGGGCCGGGCCGCTCGCGGGGAGCAGGATGTACCCGCGCTCTCCGTGCTCAAGCTCCTGGGATCCGAGGCGGTCCAGAATGCCACCGAGCACGCATTGGCGGCGGCGGGCGGCGACGGGTTGGCTCACCCGGGTCTCACGGCCCCCTACCACCACATGGATCTCGAGATGCTCTACGCGAGTTGGTTCGAACGATATGCGCGCAGCTTCGGATACACCATCGCCGGTGGCACGTCGGAGATCCAACGGAATGTCATCGCCGAGCGGGTTCTCGGCCTACCCAGGCGCTGACCGAACACCGACCCAACCACGGAGGCGAAGTTGAACATCCTGTACGAGGTCAAGGACAAGATCGCCACAATCACCCTCAACCGACCTGAGGTGGCGAATGCGCAGAACGCGGCGCTGCTCGACGAACTGGATGCCGCCTGGACCGCTGCCGCCGCTGACCCGGACGTGAGTGTGATCGTCCTGCGTGCCGAGGGCAAGCACTTCTCGTCGGGACATGACCTGAACAGTGGTGAGCCGCGCCCGGACAAGATCACGTTGGAACTGATCTACAACGGTGAGTCGCGACGGTATCTGGAGTACAGCCTGCGGTGGCGCAACATACCGAAGCCCAGCATCGCCGCCGTTCAGGGCCGTTGCATCGCCGGCGGGCTGTTGTTGTGCTGGCCGTGTGACCTGATCATCGCCGCCGACGACGCCAAGTTCTCCGATCCGGTGGTGATGATGGGTATCGGTGGCGTCGAATACCACGGGCACACTTGGGAACTGGGACCACGCAAGGCGAAGGAGATCCTGTTCACCGGACGGCCGGTCACCGCGGATGAAGCGGAGAAGACGGGGATGGTGAACCTGGTCGTCGGCCGCGATGAACTCGACGCGCGCACCGAGGAGATGGCGCGCAGGATCGCTGCGATGCCGCCATTCGCGTTGCGCCAGGCCAAACGGGCCGTCAATCAGACGCTCGACGTGCAGGGCTTCTACGCCGCGATTCAGTCGGTGTTCGACATCCATCAGACCGGCCACGGAAATGCGCTGAGCGTCAGTGGGTTCCCGATTCTCGCGCAACTCGACGAGATGAAGGGCCGGGTCTGAATCGCTCGATCCGGGTGGGCAGCAGGCCCGGGAGATCGGCGCGACGGGATTTGCGAAAACGCCACGTGAACGACTCTCGTATGTCGTATTCTCTGAAGTGAGAATGTAATTATCATCTCGGTCGCCGGCTACCGATGCCGGCGATCCCTCCGTTTGAATCTGCTGGGCGCCTCTGCTTTTCGGTCGCCCACGGGAAAGGAACAATCATGCGCAGAACCCTCACGGGGCGGGTCGCCGCCATGTGTGCCGGAGCAGTCCTGATCGTCGGGGTCGTGGCCGGCTGTAGCGACGACGACTCCGGCGGATCCGAGGCTGCCGGCACCAGCTCGGCTGCGGCGACCTCGGCCGCCGAAGCCACTACCGACGAGGCCACCACCCAGGAGATCACGGACGCCTTTGTGGTGTTCTTCAACGGGAAGACGCCACCCGCCGAGCGCGTGGCGCTGATCGAGAACGGCCAGGCCTTCGAACCGATCCTGCAGGGCATGACCCAGGATCCGCAGGCGACGCAGACCGAGGTCGCGGTCACCGGTGTCACGGTGACCGAGGAGGGGATGGCAGACGTCAACTACGACCTGCTGATGCAGGGCAACCCTGTGATGCCGGGTCAGACCGGGCAGGCGGTGGAAGAGGACGGAACCTGGAAGGTCTCGGCGGACACCTTCTGTGCGCTGCTGGCAGTGCAGGGCGGTGCCGACCGGGTGCCGGACTGCGTGTGACGAATTGATGTGACCGACGGGTGTCCCCGCGGATCTCCTTCGGGCCGGCCTCCATCGAGGCCGGCCCGAAGTCATGAGAGGGGAGGTCCCTGGTGGCCGCGAGCTTGCGGGGTGACCACTCGGTCCCTGAGGAGCCGCGAGCTTGCGAGTGGCGTCACGAAGGGCCCTTCGTGACGGATCTCCGCTAGCGCTCCGATCCTCCTCAGGGACCGGGGTGCGGGGTCAGAGATCGACGAGACGCGGTGCGTGACCGGCGTTCCGGATCATCGTGCCGGCTGCACCGGTCAGTTCGCGGCTGCTTCCGAGAAGTGCGTCGAGCATGAGGACACGACGCGCATGTCCGGCGAAGGCGTGTTCGGCGGTGAAACCTATCCCACCGAGAATCTGCTGCACATGTCGCGAGGTGGTCGACGCGGCCTTGCCGGCGGCCGCCTTCGCGAGCATCGCGCCCAGTTCGCCGTCGGCGACGGCCAGGGTCGCCTCTGCGCCCTCGATGGCCACGTAGGCCTCGGCGAGGCGATGGCGCACCGCCTGGAATGCGGCGATCGGACGACCGAACTGTTGGCGGTCCAGCGCGTGGGTGCGTGCGAGCTCCAACATCGCCCGACTCGACCCGATCAGCCACCATCCGAGTGCGACCCTCGCTGCGCCCCAAGGTATGTCGTCACCGGTCGCGACCTCGTGCAGCGGCAGTTCGGGGTCCACCGTGTCGACCGAGCAGATCTGATCGCGCGACCACTGCACCCACCGGCCGTTTGCGAACGGCATCGAAACCGACTCGCCGGGCGCGCCATTGTGGGCGCGCAGCAGCACGTCGTTGACAACCGAACTGTGCGAACCGGTCTCGCCGAGCAGTCGGAACACCAGCGAGATCGAGACGTCGGGGTGCTCGGCCAGCATCTCCTGCCAGCCGAGCTCGTCGAGCTTCTTGTCGAGGTCTGGCCCGCTGCTCGTCGACATCACCTTGCGCAGCGTCTCGGCCAGAAGTTCCTGATCTGAGCTATCCACTGTCCCCTCTTCCCAGATGGAGCAGACGGCGGGCGATGATGTTGCGCTGGATCTCGGCCGTGCCGCCGTAGATCGTCGCCGCCCGGGAGTACAGGTACTCCGATCGCAGGGTCTCGTCGTCCCACTCGACCGCGCCGGGCACGAGATCGCGGTATGTGTCGAAGATCTGCTGTTCGGTGGTAGCGAGGAGAACCTTGTCCACGGACGTCTCGGGTCCGAGCGCCGCACCCGCGGCAAGCCGTTGTTGGGTTGCGTACGAACGACAACGAACGGTGTGCGCGGCCAGATACGCTTCGCCGAGCCGGAGGTCGTCCACTTGTTCGGCGTCTCCGATCAACTTGTCCATCGTGGAGAACAGGTAGGCGATGCGGTGCCAGAAGCACGTCGACCTCTCGTGCGGAAGCAGATCCATCGCCAGACGCCAACCATCGCCGGGGCGTCCGAGCATCCGGTGCGCCGGCACGACGACGTCGTCGAAGAAGACCTCGGCGAACTCGTCGACACCGTGCAGGGTGCGCAGGGGTCGCACGGTGATACCGGGGGTGTCCATGTCGACGAAGAAGGCGGTGATGCCGTCATGACCCGGCCCGGTGCGCGTGAGCAGCACGCACCGCTGCGCGAACTGGGCGAGACTTGTCCAGACCTTCTGCCCGTTGATGATCCACGTGTCGCCGGCCTGTACCGCCCGGGTGGTCAGGGATGCGAGGTCACTGCCCGAGCCGGGTTCGGAGAACCCTTGGCACCATTGTTCGTCACCGTTCAGCAGCCGGGGGACCATGTCGGCTGCGAGTTCGGGGGCCGCGTAGGAGATCATGGTCGGCGCGAGCACTTCGATCATCGAATAGATGCCGGGTTCGGCCAGGTTCCTCGTGGCGACCTCCTCACCGAGGACTGCCCGGAGAATCGGTGCGCCACCGAGTCCGCCGACCTCTTCGGGCCAGCCGTAACGCATCCAGCCCGCATCGAACAGAGCCCGTCGTACGCGCGAGAGCTGGGCCACCTGGGCGTCGAACGAGTGGTCGTCCCCGGGGGTCAGGTCATGGCTGTCGAGCCAGTGCCGGACCTCGTCGCGGAATCGGTCGGTGTTCATTCCCTACTGTTCATTTCCCTGCTGTTCAACCTGGGCTGTTCAACCTGTTCTGCTCATTGTCCATTGAATGAGATCGCATGCGGGCGACCGGAGTTGTGTTCACCGTTGCGTCGGATGAACGTCATCGCCCGGGTCTGCAGACGCCAGCCGTCGTCGGTTCGGACGTAGGTGTCCTCGTAGTAACCGATCCGCTGGTCCTGCTGGGTGTGATCGATGAAGCAGAGGGGCTGGGTGCCGGTCGCGCGGTCGCCGTCCAGGTCGATCCATGGTGTTCCGGTGAGGAACAGACCTTTCGGTGCGGCCTCGACGAGCTGAGGGAAACGGTCGAGCGGATAGACCTCCCCGAAGGCGCTGTAGGTGCCGTCGGGGGTAAACACCGAGATGACGCCGTCGATGTCGCCTCGTGTCATCGTCACGGCATACTTGGCCAGCAGTTGCTCGAGTTCGATGATGTCGTCGGTCCTGGAGCTGTCAGTTCCGGACATACACTTTTCCGCCTTTCATCACGAAGCGAACATCCTGTGTCACGGTGATGTCCGACAAGGGGTTTGCGGGTACGGCGATGATGTCGGCGAGCATTCCCTCGGCCAGGCGACCACGATCGTCCGCGCAGATGAGTTCGGCCGCGGTCGCGGTGGCGGCCCGCAGCACTGCGGATTCCGGCATCCCACGCTCCACGAGCGCCACGAGTTCGTCCGCGTTCTTGCCGTGCGGGATCGCGGGTGCATCTGTGCCTACCGCGATCTTGACGCCGGCGTCGTAGGCCTTCTTCACCGATATCCGGGCCTTGGGAAACATCTCGGCCGCCTTCTCCTGCAGTTCCGGCGGGGAGTGCGAGACGTCCATCGCGTCGGCGAGCCGAGTTGTGGGGACCAGGAAGGTGTCGTTGGCGACGAGCATCTTGATCGCCTCGTCGTCCATCAGGAAACCGTGTTCGATGCAGTCGATCCCGGCACGTACGGCCTCCTTGACCGCTTCGGCGCCGTGCGTGTGGGACGCCACGCGCAGTCCGCGCCGATGTGCCTCGTCGACGATGGCGCACAGTTCGTCGAACGAATAGTGCTGCGCGCCGGGTGCGCCGGTGAGGGACATGACGCCACCGGAGACGCACACCTTGATGAGCTGCGCACCGTGTTTGATCTGATAGCGCACGGCCTTTCGGACCTCGTCGACCCCGTTGGCGATGCCCTCTTCGAGGGTCAGGTCGAGGACGTTGGGTGCGAACGCGGCGAACATCGTCGGATCGAGATGACCGCCCGTCGGCGTGATTGCGTGGCCCGCGGGCACGATTCGCGGACCGTCGATCCAGCCTTTGTCGATGGCTCGGCCGAGCGCGACGTCCAGCAGGTACCCACCGGTCTTGACGAACAGACCCAGGTTGCGGACGGTCGTGAATCCGGCCCGCAGTGTACGGCGCGCGTTGCCGACCGCCCGCAGCATTCGGGTGGGCGGGTCATCCTGCACAGTCGAGTAGACGGGACGTTCGCCCCGGCCGCCCATCAGGAGGTTGACCTCCATGTCCATCAGCCCGGGAAGCAGGATCTGGTCCCCGAGATCGATGACCTCGCCGTCGGGTTGGCCACCCACCCCGACGATCCGGTCGCCGTCGACGCGCACGATACCCGGTGTGACGAGTTCGCCCGCGTCGACGTCGACGAGACCTGCTGCCTTGATCGTGATCATCAGACCACTGGTTCGCGGATGAGATCGGCCCAGGCGGCGCCACTGTCGGGGACACGGGGCTGCTTCCACACCTCGACCGGGAACGACACCATGACCAGCGACTGCATCAGATGGACCAGGGCGCGGACGTCGTCGGGAAGATCGTCCAGGGGGAACTTGTCGCCGAAGGCGCAGGCATCGTCGAGGCGCGGCATCGCCGCATCGTAGAACTCCTGCATCTCGTCCATACTCGACGCGAGCCGCTTGGCGTAGCGCTCCGGCTCGGTCGCCAGACACCAGTCGGCGTACTTCTCCAGATCGGCGAATTCAGCTGGCAGCTTTGGCATTGCGGTACTCCTCCACGTAGTCGACGGCCATCTTGTGCAGGTGACGCAGGAGGACTTCCTGGTCGCAGAGCGGGAATTCGGTGACGGTTCGGGTCTCGAGCATCTTCTGGGTCGCCTCGAGGGTGTTCGCGTCCTGCAGCGCGTACTCCTTGAAGGTGACAGCTGCGAGTTCCTGGGCGAGTCGCTCACGGACGGTCGTCGGCGGGACGAAGTACAGGTTCGCCTCGAAGATGTGCTTGTTCACCGCCGTCGGCCAGTACTGGTAGGTGATGACCCAGCCCGGCGCCCAGAAGAGCAGCGACATGTTCGGGAAGAACTCGAATTCGTCGACGCCCCAGGGCACCGCACCGGCCGGGTTGATGGCCGGCGGCAACGGCTCGAGCCCGTCGATGTCGGGCCGGTCCCACGGACCGAACAGGCCCGAGCGCAGGATGCGTTCGATGGGCTTGACCATGCTCAGGTCCTTGGGCGGCGACATGCCGCCCCACGAGGAGATCATCGAGTGCGGACTCTGCAGGTCGTAGTGCAGGGCCTCGAAGCCCACCTTCATGAGCTTGTCGGCTTCGTCCTTGACCGCCTGCTTCTGGTGCAGCACCGGCGCGTGGTAGAACTCGGCGAACGCGTCGATGAACAGCTTCCAGTTGCTGCCGATCTCCGAGCGGTAGCTGTACACCTCGGTCATCTCGTGGAACGGGTAACCCTCGATGCCCTTGCCGTACTCGCCGAGGTAATCGGCGAGAGACTCGGCGTTCGGGTCGAGATTGATGAAGATGAATCCTTCCCAGATCTCGCATCGGACGGTCTTGAGCCCGAACTGGTCCTTGTCGAGACCGAAGAACTCACCTTCTTGCTGGACGTAGCTGAGATCGCCGGTCAGGTCGTATCGCCACGCGTGGTACTTGCAGGTGAACTGCCGGCAGGTCCCGGAGGTCTCCTCGTTGGGGAAGTCGTCCCACACCAGCTTGTTCCCGCGATGCCGGCAGACGTTGTGGAACGCCCGGATCACCTCGTCCTTGCCCTTCGCGATGATGAGCGAGGTGTTGACGACGGGGAGTTCCCGGGTGAAGTAGCTGCCTTTCTTGGGGAGCCGCTCCACTCGGCCGACGTGCAGCCACGTCTTGCGGAAGATGGCCTCCCGTTCCGCCTCGTAGAACTCGGGGTCGATGGAATCGGTGTAGTCGACGGGCTCGGTGCCGAGTCCGTCGAAGCTCTCGGTCCAACTGCCGACTTCGGGTTTCTTGAAGTGTGCCAACGGTTTACCTTTCGTACTCAGGCTGGAGTTCGCGATCGGGTTCGATGCCGAACGTGTTGAATGCCATGGACAGGGTGGAGTAGGCGCCGACGGTGAACACCAGATCCATCAGTTGCCGCTCGTCGAGGTCGACGCCGAGGGCGGCCCAGGTCTCGTCGCCGATTCCGTGATCCCGGTGGAGCTCGCCGACGGCGTCGAGGATGTGCTGCTCCAGCGGATCTGCGGCCGTGCCCCGGCGAGCGTCGTCGATCTCTTCGAGGGTGAGGCCGGCGGCCAGCGCCATCCCGGTGTGGTGCTCGACCTCGTAGGGCGATGCGTTGAGCTCGGCGACCCGCAGGATCGTGATCTCGCGAATCCGGTCCGACAGGGTGGACCGGAACAACAGGTGCACGTTGAACGGCATGAAGGCGCGGACGAGATCCGGATGCCGCACGAGCGTCGCCAGTGCGTTCCCCGCACCCTGGGGGTTGCGCCGCCGCCGCGGCAGCATGCCCGCCAAGGCGGCGTCGACGTCGTCGTCCCACCGTTCTTCCGGCAAGGGCGTCAGCCGCATCCTGAGCTCCTTCCGAGAATCGTATTCTCATTCACGGATACTACGTTTTCACGAAGTGCTTCGCCAGTCAATGGTCTGGCCCTCATTTGGTCGCTTCGTCGATGCCCGGCCGTCGGCGCGCGTGTCGGGGATCGGGCGTGTTGTGCGACGTCGAACGGCGACTTGCCGGACTCGATGTGACCTGGATCTCCGAAATCTGTTGATTCTTCGTTTAGGAGAAGCTAGTTTCTCATTATCGAGAGCAGCGATGCCGGACCCACGTCTCTGTGCAGGTCGGCAAGTCTGACGATGCACTCGACTACCTGGCGGGGCCGGCCCTGGAGAAGCCCCGGAGAAGTGATTGAGGAGAAACAGGTGAGAGCACAACGAATTCTCGCGGCAGCGGTCGTGATCACCGCGTTCGTCGCCACGGGGTGCGGGGGTCGTGAAGGCGGCGGCACCGAGTCGACGGGAGGCGAAGGGGGCGGCGAGTCGTCGGTCTCGAGTTCCTTCGGAGATCTGTCCGAGGTGTGCACCGACGGCTCGGCGAGTGGCGCGTCGGCGCAGGGCGTCACCGATTCCGAGATCAAGGTCGGCACGTTCTCCGACGTCGGGTTCACGAAGGTCTCCGAGTTCGGCGACGCCGCCAAGGTTTTCACATCCTGGTGCAACGACAACGGCGGAATCAACGGCCGGACCCTGACCGCCACGGTGCGTGACACCAAGTTCATGGCGGTGCGTCAGGAGATGACGAAGGCGTGCAAAGAGGACTTCGCTCTGGTGGGCGGCGGCGCCGCCCTCGATGCGTTGGGCACCAAGGAACGACTGACCTGCTTGCTGCCGAACTTCCCGGCGCAGACCTCACAGGTGGCCGAACTCGACTCGGACCTGATCGTGCAGGCGTCACCGTCACAGACATTCGGGTACATGCCCTACTACCAGTTCCGTTACTGGCTGGTGCAGGAGGCTTACCCGGACTCGGCAAATGCCGTGGGCATCATCAACGCCGACTCGCCGGTGAGCAAGGTCCTCGGCGACATGCAGCTCGAATCGACCGAAGCGGCCGGTGGCACCTTCGTATACAACGATCTCTACCCCGCATCCGGGGTCTCCGACTGGACTCCATACGCCCAGTCCATCAAGGACAAGGGTGTGAAGGGCCTGATCTTCTACGGGCAGTACAGTCAGCTCGCAAAGCTCGAAAGCGTTTTGACCGGAATGAATTACAAGCTCGACTGGATTGACGCGAACAACAACGCATACGGCGAGAAGTTCATCCCCCTGCTCGGTCCGTCGGCCGACTACCAGAACAATGTGGTCGACCTGGGTGGCGTTCTGCCGCTGGAATCCGATGCCGAGGCGATGGAGCAGCTCAAGGAGTTGTACGCAAAGTACGCGCCGGGCGCGGAGATCACGATGCCGGCGGTGCGAGCGTTCTCGGCATGGCTGCTGTTCGCGAAGTCGGCTGTCAGCTGTGGGGACGACCTGACGCGAAGCTGTGTCTACGACACCGCGACGCAGGAATCGGAATGGACGGCGGGCGGCCTGCAGGCAGCGCAGAACCTTGCTCCCGATGCCGCGCCGTCACCGTGCTTCAACGTCGAGAAGGCCACGGGTGACGGTTGGGTCGCAGCCGATTTCCAGCCGGATGACGGCGCCTTCCGGTGCGACATCCCGGTCAAGGAGATGGCCGACACGGCGCGGTACGGAAGCGGAATGACGCTGTCCGACGTCGGCTTGAGCATGGGTGACGTGAAGTAGATGGACCAGTTCCTGGCCTTCGGCATCGTCGGGCTGAGCACCGCGGCGATCTACGCCGTGATCAGTGGTGGCCTCGTGGTCACCTACACCACCACAGGTGTGTTCAACTTCGCCCACGGTGCCGCAGGTATGGTCGCGGCTTTCACCTACTGGCAGTTCAGCATCGGCTGGGGCTGGCCGGTGTGGCTATCGCTGGTGGTGGTGCTGGGGGTGATGGCCCCACTGTTCGGATACCTCGTCGAGATGGCCATGCGGCCCGCGCAGGCGCTCGGCGAGGCCGAGAAGCTGGTCATGACAGTCGCATTGCTCAGCGGACTGATCGCGATGGTCCGATGGATCTGGGATCCGAACGAGGCACGCACCCTCCCGACCTTCTTCGCCGACCGAGATCCGATCCAGCTCGCCGGGGCGACGGTCACCTGGCATCAGGCACTCACCATGCTGGTGGCCATCCTGGTTGCCGTCGGCCTGCGGGTCCTGCTGTTCCAGACCCGCACGGGGACCGAGATGCGCGCGACCGTCGACGACCGTTCCCTGGTCGGGTTGACGGGAGCAGATCCGCTGCGTGCCAACCGGATTGCGTGGATTCTCGGCATCGAGCTCGCCGCGATCGGCGGTGTGCTGATCGCGCCGACCGTGGCACTGGACGCGACTTCGCTGTCGCTGGTGATCGTCAGTGCATACGCGGCGGCGATCTTCGGCCGGCTGAAGAGCCTGCCGTTGACCTTCGTCGGTGCGATCGTGGTCGGGTGTCTGGAGAGCTACCTCACCGGGTACCTCCCGCAGAATCAGTACCTGATCGGCGTCCGGCTCGCCGCGCCGGCCATCCTGCTGCTGTTGGTGTTGCTGGCCTTCCCGCACGGCCGCCTGCGTGGGCGGGACCGGCAGCTCAGCCCGGTTCCGTTACCCAGCATGCGAGGAGCGATCTTCCTCGCGGCGTCGATCGCCTGGTGCGGCCTGATTCTCGCCACGGTGCTCAGCGAGAGTGACCTGATCTCCTACGGCCAGATCTTCGCGCTGGGTCTCATCGCACTGTCGTACGTCCCGTTGGCGGGATACGCCGGCCAGATCTCGTTGTGTCAGATCACGCTGGCCGCGATCGGGGCCATCGTGTGCTCGCAGCTCGGCGGAGAAGGGCAGTGGTGGGCGATCGTGATGGCCACTGTCGTGGCGGGTGTCGTCGGCGCGGTCATCGCCGTGCCGGCGCTCCGGCTGTCCGGCGTCTACCTCGCGCTCGGTACCGCGGCGATCGCGGTCATCTTCGACCGGTGGATCTTCACGCTCCCGCGGTTCGAACTGTTCGGCATCGAGATCTCGTTCTTCGATCAGGGGTCGATCGAGGTCCTGGGGCCCTCCCTGTTCGGGTTCACGTTCGACACGCCGCAACGGGTGACGGTCTTCGCCGCGGTCATCCTGGCGCTGGCCACACTCGGAGTGGCGGCGATGCGTCGCGGCAGGATGGGCCGGCGGTTGATCGCGTTGCGCGACAGCGAGGCCGCGTTCGCCACGCTCGGCGGAAATCTGTTGATCAGCAAGGTGATCGTCTTCGGTTTCAGCTCGGCCCTCGCCGGACTCGGTGGTGCCCTGTACGGGATGCAGCTGGGCTCGGTCACACCGGATCAGTTCAACTTCATCAGCGGACTCCCCATATTCCTCGTCGCCGTCCTCGCCGGCCTCGGTGCAGTCGGCACCGGCATCTTCACCGGCGCCGCACTGGCGGGACCCCTGCATGCGATCGGCGCGCTCTGGCCGTCACTGCGTGAGGTCTCGCAGGCGCTCCCTGCCATCGCCGGTGTCGCCTTCGGCGCCAAGGCGGTCAAGGAAGGAGGTATCGCCGAGCTGCGCAAGCAGTGGAACGTCGCATTCGCCGATCCGGCGGTGATGGCGACACTCGTCGGGGTGACCCTGGTCGCCTGGGTGCTCCGGATGTCCGATGTGATCAACGGCTACGTGTTCTTCTTCGTGATGCTCGCCGCCGGTCTGCTCACGCCGTTGTTCGCCATGTGGAAGAAGCGGCGCTCGCAGACCACACCGCCAGAAGAACGAGAAGTCGAGATCCCGGTCGAGTGGTGGGGCGTGTCGCGACCGTGGCAACCAGAGGATGAGGAGGTGCTCGATCGTGCAGTCGCTACTCGAAGTTGACGATGTCAGTGTGACTTTCGGGGCGCACAAGGCGCTCGACGGAGTACACATCACCGCGAGCCAGGGGCACATCACCGGGCTGATCGGACCCAACGGAGCCGGCAAGAGCACCCTGTTCGACGTGGTCTGCGGACTACGGCGGCCGAGTTCCGGCTCGGTCCGTCTCGGCGATGAGAACATCACCCGGCTCGGTCCGGCCCAGCGAGCCAAGCGCGGTATGGCACGGACCTTCCAGGGATTGGAGCTGTTCGGGCGCTTGAGTGTTCGTGACAACCTGCTGGTCGCCGCGGAGATGAGCCGTGGTCGTCGTCAGGCGGGGAAGCTGGTCGACGGTGTGATCGAGAGCGCACAGTTGGAGAAGTACGCCGACCGGCTCGCGGACTCGCTGCCGACCGGCGTCGGCCGGCAGGTCGAGGTCGCACGCGCGCTCACCACCCGGCCGGACATCATCCTGCTCGACGAACCGGCCGCCGGCCAGGACGCCGAGGAGACCGAGAGATTCGCCGGGATCCTGCGCAAGGTGGCCGCCGACGGCGTCGCTATCCTGCTGGTCGAGCACGACATGGAACTGGTGATGAACGTCTGCGACGTCGTGCACGTTCTCGACCTCGGGTCGATCATCACCTCCGGTCCACCGGACGCGGTGCGGCAACACTCCGCGGTCCTCGACGCCTATCTGGGGACATCATGATTCCACCATTGCTCGAATTACGTGATGTCCGAGCGGGATACGATGGCATCTCGGCACTGCGCGGCGTCGACATCAGTGTTCGCGCGGGCCAGGTCGTCGCTCTCCTCGGCCCCAACGGCGCGGGGAAGACCACGACGCAGAAGGTTGCCGGCGGGGTCCACCCGGTGGATTCGGGTCGCATCCTGTACGGCGGCCGGGATGTCACCGGGATCGGCCCGCGCGACGCCGCGAGGGCGGGTGTCTGCCTCATCCCAGAAGGCCGCGGAGTGTTCCCGAATCTGACCGTCCGGGAGAACCTCTGGATGATGACGTTCACCGGGAAGTCGCGGGAAGAGATCGAGGATCTGGCATTCTCGAGGTTCCCGATCCTGTCCGAGCGGGCGTCGCAGACCGCGGGCACACTGTCCGGTGGCGAACAGCAGATGCTCGCCCTCACCCGCGGCCTCGCAACCGATCCCGCGGTTCTGCTGCTCGACGAGCTCTCGATGGGGTTGGCCCCGCTCGTGGTGGAAAGGCTGTACGAGCAGGTCGCCCAGATCGCCCGTGACGGTGTCGCGGTCCTGGTCGTCGAGCAGTTCGCCTCGGCGGTACTGGACATGGCCGATCACGCGGCGGTGATGGTGCGTGGCCAGGTCGAGTACGACGGGCCGCCGGGAGAATCGCTGAGAAAAGAGCTCGCAAACCTCTACCTAGGGAGTTCCACATGACCACATCCGATCGCGCACAACGCTTCACCGAGGAACTGGAGAAGCTGAAGATCCCGGATCCCGCTGCTGCGAGGTCCCAACTCTGGGTTCGCCTCGGGATCGCGGCGATGGTTCTCGGGATAGCACTGGGTGTCGTTGCATATCTAATGTCGCACAACACATCCGACCCGCTGGTCCAGCGCGACGCCTTGATCATCGCGTTGACGGGCATCTCCGTGGCGGTCGTGGGCTCTGCAGTGTTCCTGCGCTACTCGCTGACCAACTTCCTGCGGTTCTGGCTGGCCCGGCAGTCGTTCGATCTCGCCGGATTCGGCGAGCAGGTCCGTCCGGTCTCCCAGACCACGGGCAAGCACACCACCGATACCAGGGAGGAGAACATCGATGACCACGAAAGTGCCGCAATTGCGCGCGGGTGAGCAACTGGCGTGCTCGGCATGCACCACGAAGGTGGTGGTGGTGTCGGCGCCGGCCGACGGGACATCCGACATCGTCTGCGGTGACACACCGCTGCAGCCCGCGAAGTCCGTGACCCAGCCACCGAAGGACGGTGCCGACCCCGGCACGTTGATCGGTAAGCGCTACGTCAATGCCGACGGGACGGTCGAACTGCTGTGTACGTCGTCGGGGTCGGGAGTGCTGACGTGTGACGGCACCGTGATGGAACTCAAGTCGGCAAAGGCACTTCCGGCATCGGATTGATTCCTTCAGGTCGCACCGGCTCTCGGCGAGGGCCGGTGCGACGCCGCGTCCGTGATGAGTGACAGGAAGGTGTACATGACCGAGGGGATGAGTTTCGAGCTGACCGAGGATCAGGAGCTGATCCGCAAATCGGTCGCCGAACTGGCGGGCCGATTCGACGACCACTATTGGATGGAGAAGGATCTCGCCCACGAGTTCCCGACAGAGTTCTACCGGGCCATCGCCGACGGCGGGTGGCTGGGTATGACGATCCCGGAAGAGTACGGCGGGCATGGCCTGGGCATCACCGAGGCCTCGATCCTGCTCGAGGAGGTTGCCCGTTCAGGTGGGGCGATGAACGCCGCAACCGCCATCCACCTGTCGATCTTCGGGATGCAGCCGGTGGTGGTGCACGGTTCCGAAGAACTCAAGAAGCGAACACTGGCTCGTGTCGCCGCCGGTGACCTGCACGTGTGTTTCGGGGTGACCGAACCCGGTGCCGGCCTGGACACGTCGAGGATCACCACCTCGGCGCGGCGCAAGGGTGACGGGTATGTCGTCAACGGTCGAAAGGTCTGGATCTCCAAGGCCGTCGAGTCGGAGAAGATCCTTCTGCTCACCCGCACGACCCCGTACGACGAGGTCGAGAAGAAGACCGACGGGATGACACTGTTCCTCACCGACATCGACCGGGACCGAGTCGACGTCCGGCCGATCAAGAAGATGGGCCGCAATGCGGTCACGTCCAACGAGGTCTTCATCGACGACCTGTACGTTCCCGAGGAAGACCGGGTCGGCGAGGAGGGGATGGGGTTCAAGTATCTGCTGGACGGTCTGAATCCGGAGCGGATGCTCATCGCTGCCGAGGCTCTGGGCATCGGCCGGGTGGCGCTCGACCGTGCGGTGACCTACGCGAAGCAGCGTGAGGTCTTCGATCGACCGATCGGCATGAATCAGGGTATCCAGTTCCCGCTCGCCGATTCGCTGGCACACCTGGATGCCGCGGAACTGGTGTTGCGCAAGGCCACCTGGCTGTACGACCACGGAAAGCCCTGTGGCCGTGAGGCCAACACCGCGAAATACCTGTGCGCCGAGGCCGGTTTCACTGCCGCCGACCGGGCGCTGCAGACGCACGGCGGCATGGGGTACTCCGAGGAGTACAACGTGGGCCGCTACTTCCGGGAGGCGCGCGTGATGCGCATCGCCCCGATCAGCCAGGAAATGATCCTGAACTTCCTGGGATCACACACTTTGGGACTGCCGAGGAGCTACTGATGACCAACGATCTGTTCGATCTCACAGGCCGTTCGGCGGTGGTGACCGGCGCGGCCGGCGGCATCGGGTCGGCGGTGGCCACGGCATTGGCCGCCGCCGGGGCGATCGTGATGGTGACCGACATCGACGGAACGGCGGCGGCAACGGTTGCCGAGCGCATCGCCGTCGACGGCGGCAAGGCCGACAGCATGGCGTTCGACGTCAGCGACCGCGACGCGGCCGACGCGGTGATGGGGCGTGCGGCAGGGTTGGGTGACGGCGCGGTGCACATCGTCGTCAACAACGCGGGAGTGACGGCGCCGGCCATGTTCGGCGACACCAGCCAGGACAGCATCCGACGGATGCTCGACATCCATCTCATGGGTGCCTTCAACGCCTCGCAGGCCGCCCTGCCGTACCTGGCCACTGACGGTCGGGGGCGCATCATCAACGTGACCTCATCGGCCGGGATCACCGGAACCCTGGGGCAGGTGAACTATTCGGCGGCCAAGGCCGGCATCATCGGCCTCACCAAGTCGCTGGCGCGAGAGCTCGCCCGCAAGAACATCCTCGTGAACGCCATCGCGCCGTTGGCGGCGACGCCGATGACCGAGACGATCCGCACCGACGAGAGATTCGCGCCCACCATGCTCAATCGGATCCCGTTGCGTCGCTGGGCCGAACCTGCTGAGGTCGCAGGGGCATTCGTCTTCCTCGCGTCCGATGCCGCGTCCTTTGTGACGGGGCAGGTGCTGCCCGTCGACGGCGGTATGGTGATGTGATGAACAACCCTGCGGGGCCGCTCGCCGGAATCACCGTCGTCGCCCTGGAGCAGGCGGTGTCTGCTCCCATGTGCACGCGGACGCTGGCAGATCTGGGTGCGCGGGTGATCAAGGTGGAGAACCCGAGGGGTGGCGACTTCGCGCGCCACTACGACGACGTCGTCAACGGTATGGCAGCCCACTTCGTCTGGGTCAACCGCGGCAAGGAATCGATCACCCTTGACCTCAAGCACGAGGCGGGGCTCGATGTCCTGCATCGTCTCCTCGCGGCCGCCGATGTGGTTGTCTCCAATCTCGCCCCCGGGTCCACACGCAAGTTGGGCATCACGCCGGCCGATCTGGCGCAGCGGCATCCGGACCTGATCGCCGTCGAGATCGACGGATACGGTGCCGGCGGACCGCTGTCCCACAAGCGGGCCTACGACCTCCTCGCTCAGGCGGAATCGGGTGCATGCGCGATCACCGGCGGGCCGGATGCGCCCGCCAAGCCGGGCCCTCCGATGGCCGACGTCTGTTCAGGCCTCTATTCGGCGATCTCGATCCTGTCCCTCCTGGTGGCACGTGGACGAGGGGAATCACGGGGCGGTGCGGTTGCCGTCAGCCTGTTCGACACGATGACCGACCTGATGGGCTATGCGCTCAACTACACCGGCCGCACCGGCGTCGATCAGGAGCCGCGCGGCATGGGATCTCCGGCCGTCGCGCCCTACGGGGCGTATCCGACAGCAGACGGGCAGACCGTCGTGTTGGGCACCACCAATGACCGTGAGTGGCAACGCCTGGCGACCGAGATCCTGCAGCGCGACGATCTCGCCACCGATCCCCGGTTCACCTCCAACTCCGCACGCGTCGAACACCGGGACGTCCTCGACACCGTGCTCAACGAATGGTGCAGCCGGCATGACCTGCTCGACATCCAGAAGGCTGCGGACGACGCCGGAATCGGGAATGCGCGATTCAACCGGCCCAGCGACGTGATCGCACATCCGCACCTCGCCGAACGCGACCGCTGGCGTTCGGTCGACACACCGAACGGACCGATCCCGGCGATACTCCCGCCACCGGTCATCGACGGCTTCGAGCCTCGGATGGGCGCGATCCCCGGGTTGGGCGAGCACACCGATGCGATTCTGGCAGGCGTGGGACTGGACCCCGAGGACATCGCCGATCTACGAACCCGGGGTGCAGTCGGCCCCGCGTTCGAACGATGACCGCGTCGGGCGGTGACGCCGGAGTGATCTTCTCCGACAGCGACACCGGAGTCCGGACCGTGACCCTGAACCGGCCGGAACGCAAGAATGCCCTGGACTGGCCGGCCTGGTGTGCACTGCGCGACATCCTCGTCGAGACGGCCCGTTCGGGACGCATCCGCGCGCTGATCCTGACCGGCGCCGACGGATCGTTCTGCTCGGGCGCGGACATCTCGAAACCGGATTCCCGGCACCCCAGTGACAAGATGCGGATCCTCGCCGATGTCGCGATGGCCCTGCACGACTTGACCATTCCGACGATTGCCAAGGTCTCCGGAACAGCAGTCGGCGCGGGCTGGAATCTCGCGCTCGGCTGCGACCTGGTCGTGGCGACACCGGACGCCAGGTTCTGTCAGATCTTTGCGCGACGAGGCTTGTCGATGGATCTCGGAGGTTCGTGGCTGCTGACCCGGCTGGTCGGGCTGCAGCAGGCGAAACGGCTTGCGCTGCTAGCCGACATGATCGACGCCGACGAGGCGCTCGCGCTCGGACTCGTCACCTGGGTGGTCGATGCGGACGACATCGACACGTTTGTCGACGAGCAGTCGAATCGCCTCGCCGCCGGCCCACCGGTGGCGTTGGCGCAGATCAAATCGCTGCTCAACGAGGGTGTCGATGCCACGCTGCGCGAAGCACTCGCCGGCGAGTCCCGAGCGCAGGTGATCAACTTCGGCACATCCGACTCCGCCGAGGCATACGCGGCATTCGCCCGCAAGACCGACCCGGTGTTCACCGGTCGGTGGGCGGTGTCGCCGCCCGGCACCGCGTGACGCCGGAATCACGAAATACCAACCAGCACAACCAAGCCAGCACAACCATCCGGGCATACCATGCCAGAACGGAGACAACGCACATGCGTGAAGTGGTCATCGTCGAAGCCGTCCGCACCGCTGTGGGCAAACGCAACGGCGGATTGTCGGACATGCATGCCGCGGATCTGTCCGCCGTGGTCCTGCGGGAATTGGCGCGCCGCAGCGGGATCGACCCGGCGATCGTCGACGACGTGGTGTGGGGATGCGTGTCACAGGTCGGCGATCAATCGAGCAACATCGGCCGCTATGCCGTTCTCGCGGCCGGATGGCCCGAGTCGATCCCCGGCACCACCATCAACCGTGCGTGCGGTTCGAGCCAGCAGGCACTGGACTTCGCCGCCCAGGCGGTCATGTCGGGGCAGCAGGATGTCGTGGTCGCCGGTGGCGTCGAGGTGATGAGCCGGGTGCCGTTGGGGTCGGCTCGCTCGACCGGCATGCCGTACGGACCGAAAGTACTTGCCCGATACGAGGACTTCTCGTTCAACCAGGGGATTTCGGCCGAGCTCATCGCCGAGAAATGGGGGTTGTCGCGGACGGCGCTCGACGAGTATGCGGTTCGTTCCCATGAACTCGCTGCAGCGGCGATCGACCGGGGTGCGTTCACCGAGCAGATCGTCGCGGTGCAGACGGACGCGGGGGACATCGCGGTGGACGAGGGTGTTCGTCGTGGCAGCACCGTGGAGAAGCTGGCGGGCCTGAAACCGGCCTTTCGCGACGACGGGGTGATCCACGCGGGCAACTCGTCCCAGATCTCCGACGGAGCGGCGGCCCTGCTGGTCATGACAGCCGATCGCGCCCGCGAGTTGGGACTGGCGCCCATCGCGCGTTACGTCGCTGGGGCCGTTGCCGGCGCCGATCCGATCCTGATGTTGACCGGCCCTATCCCGGCGACGGAGAAGGTGCTCGCGAAGGCCGGTGTCGCGGTGGGTGATGTCGGCACCTTCGAGGTCAACGAGGCATTCGCCTCGGTGCCCCTCGCGTGGCTCGCCGAGACCGGCGCGCATCCGGATCGAGTCAATCCGCTCGGCGGCGCCATCGCGCTCGGCCACCCCCTCGGCGGGTCGGGCGCGATCCTGATGACCCGGATGATCAACCACATGCGCGACAACGACATCCGATTCGGACTGCAGACGATGTGCGAAGGCGGCGGCACAGCCAACGCGACCCTCGTCGAACTGATCTCCTGAGAGGACAACAGATATGCGACGTGGGGTCTACCACGACGACCACGAGTCGTTTCGCGCACTGGTACGTGACTTCGTGACCAAAGAGGTCGCGGGCGATTATCCCAAGTGGGAGAAGGCCGGGCAGATGCCCCGCGAGGTCTTCACTCGGCTCGGTGAGCTCGGCGTCCTCGGGATGGCGATACCGGAGGAGTACGGGGGAGCGGGCCAGGAGGACTTCCGATACAACGTGATCCTGCAGGAGGAGGCCGCCCGCGCCCTGGTCACGCTGTCGACTGTCCGTACCCAACTCGACGTGATCCTGCCCTACTTCCTGCGTTACGCCAACGCGGAGCAGCGGGGGCGTTGGTTCCCGGGGATGGCCGCGGGTAACTTGCTGACCGCTATCGCGATGACCGAGCCCGGTACCGGCTCCGATCTGGCCGGCATGACCAGTACCGCCGTCCGCGACGGCGATCACTACGTCCTGAACGGGGCGAAGACCTTCATCACGGGCGGGTTGTTGGCCGATCTGGTCATCGTCGTCGCGCGAACCTCGACCGATCCGGAGAACCGTCGTGCCGGACTGAGTTTGCTCGTCGTCGAGGACGGCATGGAGGGTTTCGAACGGGGCCGGGTGCTGGACAAGATGGGCTGCAAGGTCCAGGACACCGTGGAGCTCTCGTTCACCGATGTCCGGGTGCCGGCGGCGAACCGCCTCGGTGACGAGGGGGTCGCCTTCGGGTATCTGGGCAGCAACCTGCCCCAGGAACGGATGACCGTCGCTGCGGGATCGGTCGCGCAGGCGCGTGCCGCGCTGACGGCGACGATCGACTATGTGAAGGAACGCAAGGCTTTCGGCAAGCCGGTCTCCGGATTCCAGAACACGAAGTTCGAACTCGCGTCGATATCTGCCGAGGTGGAGGCGGCTCAGTCGATGCTCGACCTGGCCGTCCTCGAACTGGTGGATGGAGAGTTGTCCGGCGCTGACGCCGCGCGAGTGAAGCTGTTCTGCACGGAGATGCAGGCCCGCGCCGTTGATCGCTGCCTACAGCTCTTCGGTGGCTACGGTTACATGATGGAGTATCCGATCGCACGGCTCTACACCGATGCGCGGGTTGCCCGGATCTATGCCGGTACGAGTGAGGTCATGCGGACCATCATCGCCAAATCATTGGGGTTGTGAATCCTCGAGGTCCGTCGTGAAGGGGGTCCATGTGAATGGTGCGGTACCGGTTCGATCGATTCCTGAGGACCTCCGGCAACACTACGTGGCGATGGGGTGGTGGACCGACGAGTCGCTCGGGACGGTGCTGGGGCGCGGATTGCACGAGCATGGCGCCCTCGGGTTTCATGTGCACTCGAAGACACGGCCGTATTCTGGGACTCTCGCCGACGTCGAGGTCGTCGCCCGTCGCCTGGCGGCGGGCCTACACGCGCGTGGTGTGAGGCCGGGCGACGTCATCGCCTTCCAGTTGCCCAACTGGATGGAGGCGGCCGCGACCTTCTGGGCCGCATCGATTCTGGGCACCGTAGTGGTTCCCATCGTGCACTTCTACGGCCCGAAAGAGGTGGCGTTCATCCTCGCGGATGCACGCCCGAGAGTGTTCATCACCGCCGAGAGTTTCGGGCGGATGACCTACGACCCGACGGTGAGTGCGGGCGTACCGATCGTTGGCGTGGTCGGCGGTGGTTTCGACGAACTGCTCGACGACGAGCCGCTGTGTGACGTGCTCGACGTGGATCCCGGTCAGGCGGCCCTGATCGCGCATACGTCAGGGACGACGAGCGACCCCAAGGGCGTGGTGCACACCCATCAGACCCTCGGTTTCGAGACGCGCCAGCAGATTGCGAACTATCAAACGGATCGGGGCAGGCAGCTCAACGCACTGCCGGTCGGTCACTTCATGGGGATGTTGACGGCCTTTCTGGTCCCTGTTCTGGACGGCACGCCCGTTGATCTGTGCGATGAATGGGATCCGAAACTGGTGATCGGCCTGATGGACTCGGATGGGGTCGGCTTCGGGGGTGGCCCGACATACTTCGTGACGAGTCTGCTCGATCACCCCGACTTCCGCAGGGATCACCTGAGGTACCTGAAGTACATCGGACTCGGTGGATCGACCATTCCGGCCGCGTTCACCCGGCGCCTCACCGATCTGGGCATCACGGCCACCCGAGCCTATGGCAGCACGGAACATCCGTCCGTCACCGGGACCAAAATCTCTGCGCCGGAGGAAAAGAGACTGAGTACCGATGGGACGCCCCGGCTCGGGGTCGAGATACGACTCGGTGAGGACGGTGAGATACTGACTCGAGGCCCGGACCTTTGTCTCGGATACACGGACACGACGTTGACGGCCGAAGTCTTCGAAGACGAGGGCTGGTACCACACCGGAGATATCGGTGTGCTGGACGCCGATGGCTATCTCACTATCGTGGATCGCAAGTCCGACATGATTATTCGTGGCGGGGAGAACGTGAGTGCCGCCGCCGTGGAGGAAGTGCTCCTGACCCTGCCCGCAGTCGCGGACGCGGTCGTCGTGTCCGCTCCGGACGTGCGACTCGGTGAGCGTGTCGCGGCAGTGGTGCGTCTTCGCAGTGGTCATCTCATGCCCACCATCGACGAGGTGCGGAAGCATTTCGATGCGACTGGTGTCGCTCGGCAGAAGTGGCCGGAGGAGATCCACGAGGTCGACGACTTCCCGCGCACTCCGTCGGGCAAGGTGCAGAAGCATCGGGTCCGTGAGCTCGTCGCCAGGGCGGGCGGCGAATAGCTCCCTACATGTCAGGTGCGCCTGCAGCTTCCGAACCCAGCTGTTCCAGAACGCCGGTGGGTGCGTAGTTGGCCCACCCGCTCTCGGGCCAGTTGAACCACCCCGAGGACGCCAGCGTGCCGCCGTCGGGATGCAGGGTGGTGCCGGTGATGTAACTCGACAAGCCGGAGGCGAGAAAGACCGCCGCGTTCGAGACGTCGGACACCTCACCGACGCGTCCCATCGGGATCGCGACGCGGGCGCCGGTCGGTGTGGCCATCGCGGGGGTCACACCGTGTGAGAACTTCTCGAGATTCGGCGTGGGCACGAAGTCCGGAGCCACATTGTTGACGCGGATCCGATCGGGTGCGACCTCGACCGCCAGTGTTCGCGAGAACTGTTCGACCGCCGCCTTTGCGGCGGCGTACACCGCGAAGCCGGGAGCCGCGCGATGAGCCTCGATCGTGGTGATGTTGATGATGCTGCCGCCGCGACCGCCTGCCTGCATCAGGGGAATGGCCAGTGAGCAGGCGTGCAGGACGTGGTGGAAATTGGTGCGGAGGAGCGCATCCCAACCCTTGGGAGTGCTGTCGGCGAAGGGGGCGCGGAAGGTCCCGCCGACGATGTTGACCAGGATGTCGATGCGGCCCCAGCGGTCGACAGCCGCGGTGAAAAGATCATCGAGGGCCTGTGGGTCGCGTGCGTCGGCGTTGTGCACGAGGCCGTCCACATGGCGCTTTGTGAATCTGGCGCGCAACGCTTGGACTGCTGTGCCGTCGATGTCGATCACCGCCGGCGTCACCCCGTTGGCGGCCAGATCGAGAGAGATGGCCTCGCCGAGTCCACCGGCGCCGCCGGTGATCACCGCTACGGCGCCGTTCAGTCCGCTCCGGTCGTCGAACCAGCTCATGCGATCACCGATCGCTCAGGACAGGTAGGTGGAGCCGAAGGCGCCGAGCCAGTCGGCCGTCGCTGACGGACTCGTGGTACCGCTGGAGACCACGATCCAGGTGACTCCGGCTTTCTCCAGTTGGGCAAAGGCATCTCGATGCCGGTCGGGATCCGCTGCGGGGTCGGCCATCTCTGGTTCCTGATACGAGTAGAGAACATCGATCGGTTCGGTACGACCGGCGGCATCGGCGGACGCTCGCAACTCCGCGATGGCGTCGCCGAGTTCCCCGCCGGCACCGAGCATCGGTGTCCGGGCCGTGGAACTCAACTGAGCACCACCGGTCATCGGCATCCAGCCGTGCGCGCGCTGCGCGACCCGTCGGCGGGTGAGCCGGGAGTTGCCGCCGATCCAGATCGGGATCGGGTTCTGGACAGGACGGGGACGGCACATCACATCTCGCGCGCTGAAATGGGTTCCTTCGTAACTGAACTGTTCGCCGCTGAAGTGCAGCGGCAGAACGTCGAGCGTCTCGTCGAACAGGACGTTGCGCTCGGAGAAGTCGACCCCGAGTGCATGGAACTCGCTTTTCTGATAGCCGGTACCGAGGCCGAGGATCAGTCGGCCCCCCGAGAGGTTGTCGAGCGTGGAAGCAGCCTTGGCCAGCAACATCGGATTTCGGTAGGGCGCGACTGTCAGGTGGGTCAGCAGCTTCAGACGCCGTGTTGCCGCGGCGATGAACCCCAGCGCGACGAACGGGTCGACGGTCTGGTGGCCGCCAGACGCGAGCCAACGAGCTCCGGGTGCGGGATGCTCGCTGAGCGAGAAGGCATCGAAGCCGGCGTGCTCGACGGCGGCGGCTACCTCATATAGCCCACCAGCGGCGAAGAGATCGCCGTCGGGACCGGTGGTCTCCGGGTAGTGGTAGATGAATCGCATTGTGGTGCGAGAATAGCACTTCCTCATTCAGAAGTATGATTCTCGTTGGTGGGAATACGGATGGCCGCGGGGTTGTGACCTCGCCACCAATTATTGATAAATGAGACCCTTGTCACAGCACGCAAACCTACCTACTATGTGTTCACTAGGTTGGTTCGGGACAGCTCCCCGACGACAGGTTTACGAAGCAAGTGGTGGCAAAACAGGTGACTGGAACTCGCCCGTACGATGCGTTGCTCACCAAGGGTGAGGAGCGCAAGCGGCGGATCCTCGAGGTGGCTCAGCGACTGCTGGGCCGCAATGGATGGCGAAATACGAGCTTGGCCCAGATCGCGGCAGAGGCAGGCGTGACGCCTGCGGGACTCCTGCATCATTTCGAGTCGAAGGCGCAGTTGCTCCACGCAGTGTTGGAGCTCCGCGACGACGATGACGACAGGCACGCGGATCGCGAGGGCGACCTTCTCGAGCAACTGGAGAACGTCGCGCTGCGCTTCGAGCGCTCGCCGGATCAGGTTCGCATGTTCACCGTCCTGCAGGCGGAGAACCTCGATCCGGATACACCACTGCATGATCGTCTGTTGTTCCGCTATCACGCAGCGCTGGAGACCGTCGCCGAGGGCATCCGGCGCGGTCAGCGTGATGGGCGTTTCCGTTCCGACCTGGACGCGGCCGACAAGGCCGTGGAAGTCATCGCATTCATCAATGGAATGGAAACATCATGGCTGCTGGACCCGTCAATTCCACTGGTACGCGTATTCCGGGAGTACGCGAGGTCACTAGGGCGCGAGCTGTCGCGCGACGACGTCCCCTCCGCTACCGCCTAGCGGTCATCGCCGCGGACCCGCTGGAGGCCATCGAGTATGCCGGCGGACTGCTCTTCGACCAGTCGATGGCCGGCTGGGATGTCTCGGTCCATGTCGCCGAGGGCGGCGACACCCGCCCCCTCGAGATCCTCGGCGCTCCGCTGTTCGATCTGAGCAGCTCGCTGTCGTCGCGCGATTCGCTCGATCACCGCACCATCGGCCCGTGGCCGCAAGCGGTGGTGGTCTCCGGAAAGGTGTTCGCCGCAGAGGAGCGGTTGCGTTCGGCGACGATGGTTTCGATTGATCAGCATCTCCTCGACGTCAAACTGTGGGGCGACGACCTGCCGTCGGAGCTGGACCATCGCTGTCTGCCGATGTCGCACCGATTGAGCGTTGCCGCAAAGGCTTTCAAGCGCCGTGCATTTGCGGCGGCCCACATCGACCCGGCGACCGTGACCAACGTGGAGTCGTTCCGGAGCGCAGCCGATCAGGCGACGACGCCGCCGAACATCGATCTCGTCCCGGCGAGCTGAACCGGCTGTTGGCGGGTTCCTCGATCCTCGATCCGGCGAACAGCAGATGCGATCGGTGCGGTAGTCCGCCTGTCGTCCACCGGATACCGTCGGCGTGTGGCCGCTTCAGGGCGAGATCAGGGGACTGGGTTGGTGACGTAGGGCATCGGGTCCTGTCCCGGTCGAATGACCAGTTCGACCCCGGATCTGTCGCCGTGGAGTAGGCCCACCGCTGCTTCGGCCACCCGGTCTGCGGTGAGCATCTGAATTCCGGCTTGGGTGAAGCGTTCTCGTGCGGGCGCAGTCAGGGGAGTGTCGACGAGACCGGGGCAGATCGCGTTGAGTGCGATGCCCTCGCGCGCAAGTGGCCGCCACGACGCACGCACGAGGCCGATCACCGCATGCTTGGTCATGGTGTAGACGACATCCTGTTCGACACCGTGCAGAGCTGCCAGTGACGCCGTGATGACGATGGATCCGTGGCCTTGGCGCCGCATCACCGGCAAGCCCGCGCGCAGGCCCCACACGACCGCGTGCTGGTTGATCGCGACGACGGTGTGATAGCGGTCCGGGTCCAACGTCGCCAGATCCTTCTCCGTGCAGTTCATCCCGGCGTTCAGTACGAGATGGTCAACCCGCTCGCCGGCCCTGGCGACCGCGGTTTCGGACGTCGCCGGGTCGGCGAGATCCCCGACCACGGCAGTCCCGCCGATGTTCTCGGCCACCTGCTCGACAATCGGGTTGCGGTCGACCACGACGCAGCGTGTGCCGCGCGTCGACAAACGGTGCGCGATGGCGGCGCCGATGCCGCCAGCCGCGCCGGTGATCACAGCTGTGGTCATCTGTTCTCCATGCCTGGTCACGTCGTACCTCCGGCCCGGAGGAGGACCTTCCCGACTGCGCGGCCGTCGGCGACGACTCGGAGGGCTTGTGCTGCGTCGGCGAGGGCGTATTCCGCGCCGACGTGGGGTATCACCTCGCCAGAGCCGATGAGATGGCGCAGTTCGCTTTCGTTTCGGGTGAACTCGTCCGGCTCGATGTCACCGAACTGGAAACCGAGGATCTGAATTCCCTTGACCAGAACAAGATTCAGGGGGATTCGCGGGATCTCGCCGGATGCGAAACCGATCGTCACGAAGCGTCCGCCGCGGCGCAGGGAGCGCAGTGCCGGCTCCGACAGTGCCCCACCGACCGGATCGATCACCGCAGCCGCGCTGTTGGCGAGGGAAGTCTTGAGTGCAGCACGGAGATCGGTCGCCCGGTGATTGATCAGGCCGGTCGCGCCGCAGCGTTCTGCGGCGGCGAGCTTCTCGTCCGACGACGCGACGGCGATCACCTCTGCTCCCAGCGCAGCCCCCAGCGCTACCGCGGCGAGGCCCACACCGCTGCCGGCGCCGAGAACCACGACCGGATCACCCGGTTCAATCCGCGCCACCGAGCGCAGCGAATGGTACGCGGTGCGGTACGCGACACCGGCAGCCGCTGCGAGACGCGCGTCGATACCGGCCGGTATGTGGTGCAGGGAACGCGTCTCGGCCACCACCTCATCGGCGAAGGCGCCGAAGAGCCCGGTCCCCATCACTCGGTCGCCGACCGAGAAACCGGTGCCTTCGCCGCCCACTTCGGTCACGACCCCGGCGTACTCGCTTCCGGGAACGAACGGCGTCGGGACCTTGACCTGGTACTCGTTTGCGACCACGAGGACGTCGGGGAAGTTGACGGCCGCGTAGTCGACCCGGACGCGAACCTGGCCGGGCCCGACCACCGGTGTCGGGAGCTGCTGTAGGGAGACGTTCTCCGGCGGGCCGTGACTCGCACAGACAGCGGCGTGGATCGGCACCTCACCGGCCCTTCCACTGCGGGTCGCGTTTCTGCATGAACGCCGTCGCGCCCTCGACGGCGTCCTCGCTGCTGAAGACCACGGACTGCCAGTGCGAGAGCCGATCGTCGACGCGTGCCGGGTCGGTCACCGCCAGCCGGACGAGTTCCTTACACGCGGTGAGGCTCAACGGAGCACTGCCGCTGACCCGGCCCGCGTAATCGATTGCCGCTGCCGGTAGATCATCGGCATCCACCACCGCGTTCACCAGTCCAAGCTCGTAACCTCTTTGCGCACTGATGAACTCGCCGGTCATGGTCATCTCGAGGGCGGCGTTGAGTGGAATGCGGGTACCGATGTTGGTTCCGCCCCCGCCCGGGAAGAGCCCACGCCTGGCCTCGGGGAGCCCGAATCGGGCCTTCCGTGATGCGACGATGAGATCACACCCGAGGAGGAGTTCGAGACCACCCCCGATGGCGGCGCCGTTGACCGCCGCGATGACCGGGATCGTGCTCTCGCCACGGGTCAGTCGGTAGTAGGCCTCCGTCGACGGGTCGCTCCCGCTGCCGATGTCGCCGCCCTCGGAGAACGCCCGCAGGTCCATGCCCGCACAGAAGGCCCGGTCGCCGCTGGCGGTGAGCACGATGACCCGGGTGTCGGGATCTGCCTCGGCCGCGGTCACCGCATCGCCGATGGATCGGATGAGGCTGCCGGTGAGTGCATTTGATGCATCCGGACGATTGAGCGTCAGTACGAGGGCGTCGCCGCGCCGGTCGTGGACGAGTTCGTCGGTCGCCGTGGTCATGACCGGTACTCCGTGGACTCGGCGAGCTCGGCGGCCGAGGCCATGAGATCGGGAACGATGCTGCCGAACGCCTGCAGCTTGTGGTCGTCGCCGGCACGCTGGAATCCTCGCTCCAGCACGATCGCCAGTTTCCACTTCGCGAGTACCAGGTAGTAGTCGAGGTCGTCGACCTGACGACCCGACACCTCGGCGTAGTGCTGCACCATCTGATCCCGGGAGGGCATCCCCCGCAGGTCGACGTAACTGGAGGTCGACGCGGCCTCGGCCGAGGTGTCCTCCGGCCAGCCCTGCACCATCCAGGCGAGGTCGAGTTTGGGGTCGCCGACCGTTCCCATCTCCCAGTCGACGATGGCGGCCATGCGGGCCGGATTTCCCTCGCGGAACATGACATTGGCGAACTGGTAGTCGCCGTGCATGAGACCGGGGACGTAGTCGATCGGACGATTGTCCTGCAGCCAGCGGGTGGCGACATCCATACCGTCGAGGTCGCGCCCCTTGATGCGCTCGAAGAACGACGTCCACCGGCCCACCTGGCGCTCGTGGAACCCTTCGGGCCGGCCCAGATCGTCGAGTCCCTTGGCGCGCCAGTCCACTTTGGACAACAGTGCGATGCCCTCGGCGAGTTGGTAACCGAGTTGCGGCCGGAGCGACAGGTCGGATGTGAACGGTTCGATCCACGCCTTGTGGTCCATCGGCGACCAGCCGTCCACAAAACCCATCAGGTAGAAGGCCCGCCCCAGCACTGACGTGTCGTCGCAGGCGGCGATGGCCGCGGTGTGCGGCACGTCGGTGCCGTCGAGCGCCTCGATGATGCGCCACTCCCGCAGGATTCCGGCGTCACGATCGGCCGGTGCGGCCGCCGGTGGGATACGGATCACGCAGCGTTCGTCGCCGCGGACGATCTCGTAGATCTCGTTCTGGGTGCCGCCGGACAGGAATCTGGCCTCGATGGGTTCACCCTTGCCGGGTAACCCGGTGCCGTCCATCCAGTCGGCGAGTCGTTCGGTGTCGATCATCGGTTACCTACTTCGTGTTCGAGGAACTCGGAATACTTCTCGCGGGCATCGGCTTCGAGCTTCGGAATCCACTGGGTCGGCCACATGTCATCGGTCGGGGAGTGGTCACGGAGGACCTGCTTGGCCACCGTCGTCTTGTGCACCTCGGTGGGGCCGTCGGCGAGGCCCATGACGCCGGCGCCGTGGATCATGGTCATGAACGGCATCTCGTTGGTGACACCGAGCGCCCCGTGCACCTGCATGGCGCGCCAGGCGATGTCGTGCAGAACTGTGGGCATCACGACCTTGACCGCCGCGATGTCCTTGCGCACCTTCTTGTAATCCTGGTATCGGTCGATCTCCCATGCCGTGTACAGCACGAACAGGCGGAACTGCTTGAGTTGTGCGTAGGAGTCGGCGATGTAGCCCTGGACGAATTGTTTGTCGGCGAGTCTGCTGCCGGCGGTCGCACGACTGAGCGCGCGCTCGCACATCATGTCCAATGCCTTCTGCGCCAGCCCGATCGTTCGCATCGCGTGGTGGATCCGTCCGCCGCCCAACCTCGTCTGGGCGATGGCGAACGCCTTCCCTTCGCCACCGAGCAAGGCCTCGGCCGGGACGCGCACGTCGTTGTAGCGGATCAGTGCGTGCGAACCCCCGTTCATGGGTTCGCCGTACAACCCGACATTGCGCACGATCTCGATGCCCGGTGTGTCGGTCGGCACCAGGAACATCGACATGCCCTCGTAGGCACTCACATCCGGGTCCGTGATCACCATGACGATCAGGAAGGAGGCGGTCGCCGCGTTGGACGAGAAGTACTTCCAACCGTTGATCACCCAGTGGTCACCGTCGCGGGTGGCCCGGGTCTCGAACATCCTCGGATCGGCCCCGGCCTGGGGTTCGGTCATCGAATAGGACGAGAACAGTTCGCCGTCGAGCAGCGGACGCAGGTAGCGCTCCTTCTGCTGCGCGGTACCGAAGTGCGCGATGATCTCGGCATTCCCGGTATCGGGTGCTTGGCAGCCGAATACGATCGGCGCCCACGATGATCGGCCAAGGATCTCGTTCAGCAGTGCGAGTTTGAGTTGTCCGTGCCCCAGACCGCCCAACTCGGGACCGAGATGCGTTGCCCAGAGGCCCTGCTTGCGGACCTCGTCTTTCAGCGGATCAATCGCTGCGCGACGACCGCCGTCCAGTGGGACGAACTGTTGGTGCGGCCAGATTTGATCGAGCGGTTCGACCTTCTCGCGGACGAACTCGGCAGCCCAGTCCAGCTGCATCTGGTACTCGGGGTCCGTTTCGAAATCCCATGCCATTTGCTACTCCTCTCCCTGCATGAGAATATAGTTCTCTCAACACAGAATGCAATTCTGAGTTGTCGGAATCGAGTTTGGAGGGTGCGGTGAAGCATCAGGATCTCTTCCATCTGGGAGTTGTCAGTGCCGACGTCCGGTCGACCCGCGGCATGTGGTCGTCTCTCTTCGGCTACTCCTGGGGCCCAACAGTCGATTCGGAACTGACGGTCGGGACGCCCGACGGCGAGGTCGACGCTTCGATGTCATGCGCATTCACCATCGAGTCGCCACGTATCGAGGTGATCAGCGAGGTGCCGGGCACGCTGTGGACGGCCGGCGGGGGCATTCACCACCTCGGTTACTGGTCCGATGACGTGGACGCCGACGTTGCAGCTGCCGCAGAAGTCGGATTCGCCTGCGAAGCGACCCGGACCGGCCCGGACGGCTCGCTCTTCTTCGCCTTCTGCCGCAATACGGACGGCGTGCTGGTCGAGTTCGTGACCCGTGCGGCCGCGGACGGACTGGCGCGTTGCTGGTCGGGCCCCGATGTCGACTGAGGGGGATGTGGCAGGCGGCAGAACGGGCGGAGAATCGACGCCTTCCGGCATCGCCCGGCGTATCGCTTCGCGTGCAGTGGCTGAGCGGGAAGCGGTATACGCGGCGGAGGTCGGCAAGCTCATCGATGCGGGCCGGGAGGTGATGGCCGGCGCGGGCCCAGCGGGTCGGCCTCGAGTCGCCGACATCGTCGCAGCGGCTGGGCTGTCCAACGACGCCTTCTATCGTCACTTCCGATCCAAGGACGAACTGGTCGCGGCGATCCTCGAAGACGGTACCGAACGCCTGTGTGGCTACCTCGCCCATCAGATGGGCAAGGAGGCCGATGCTCGAGGTCGGGTCGTGCGGTGGGTGGATGGCGTGCTCTCGCAGGCGCGCCCCGATTCGGCCCAGACCACCCGGGCCGTGCTCGTGAACATCGGCAGCGTCAACCGCGAGGCGATGTCGTCGCCCGCGTCGGTCAATGCGCGTCTTGCCGCGCTGCTCCACCAGCCCCTGCGGGAACTCGGAAGCGGTGACCCGGTTTTCGATGCGAGGCTGGTTGCCGGTGCGACTGTCGGGGTGCTGTCGGACCATCTGTGGCGCGACGATCCGCCGACGCCCGAGGGCATCGCGCGGGTGGTGGAGGCCTGCCTCCGCATGGTGTCGGGGCCCGCCTGACGCCGTCGGCTGAGCAGTCGCTCAGCTTTTTTGCCCAAAACGGTTGTCGAGGCCCTTCTGCAATGGCATTCTTTCGTGAACAGAAGAGAGTTCTTGCGAGGAGTGTTCGATGCGGCCGGCTCGTCGTTGACCTTCTCCGACCATGCGGCCGAGTCACGTTCGATCGACCACCGAAGTGCAGGGCGGATCACGACACCCTCGTGGTCTGGAACCGCCCGCCCCGACAAGTGAGGTGAGCAAGATGGTTGTACAGACGATCGCGGACGAGCTGGCGGCCCGTCCCGGATACGGTGACGTCATCCCCGTCATCGACCCGGCGACCGAGGAGCAGATCGCCGAATTCACCGACGGTGGTGCCAAAGCCGTCGATGAAGCCGTGGCGCGGGCTCGCGAGGCCTACGACTCCGGTGTCTGGCATGCCAAACCGGCCAGCGAGCGGGCCAAGGTGCTGTGGCGGGTCGCCGATCTGATCGACGAGCGGGCATCGGACCTCGCCGCGCTCGACTCGGCGAACAGCGGGATGCCGTTCGATCAAGCCCACGCGATCATGGGGACCTCGGCGGAACTGTTCCGCTACTACGCGGGCTGGTGTACCAAACTCAACGGCGTTGCGCACGACATCCAGATGACCGGTGGGATCGCCCAGCTGTTCTCGGACATGCACGGATACACCCTGAAGGAGCCGTATCCGGTTGTCGGACTGATCTATCCGTGGAACGGTCCGGTGTTCAACTGGGCGGTCAAGCTGGCACCGGCGCTCGCCGCGGGCTGTAGCTGTGTGGTGAAGCCGCCGGAGGAGACGCCGTTGTCGGCGGTCCTGTTGCACAAGATCCTCGACGAGGCCGGCGTCCCCGACGGCGTCGTCAACCTGGTGCAAGGCCATGGACACACGGCAGGAAAGGCCATCACCGAACACCCCGGCGTCGACAAGATCGCGTTCACCGGTTCCACCGAGGTCGGCAAGCAGATCGTCGCCGCGTCGGCCGGCAACCTGAAGCGGGTCAGCCTGGAACTCGGCGGCAAATCGCCGGTGCTGATCTACGACGACGCCGACATCGACACCGCGGTGATGATGGCAGCCATGGGCATTTTCATCCACTCCGGGCAGGGCTGCATCTGCGGGTCCCGGATCTTTGTCCAGCGCAATGTCTTCGACCGTGTGGTCGAGGGTGTCGCGGGTATCGCGAACGGTATGCAACTCGGCGGTCCGAAAGAAGACGGCAGCCACATCGGGCCGTTGATCAGTGAGAAGCAGCTCAAGCGGGTCATGGGTTTCATCGACGAGGGGAAACAGGACGGCGTCGAAGTCGTGACCGGCGGTCACCGCCTGGACCGGCGCGGCTACTTCGTGCATCCCACCGTGATGACCGATGTGGACCCGACGATGCGGCTCTATCAGCAGGAGATCTTCGGCCCCGTCGTCGCGATGATGCCGTTCGATGACGACGACGAAGTCATCGCGTTGGCCAATGATTCCGACTACGGACTCGCGGCCACCGCGTGGACGAACGACGTCGGACGCGCACACCGATTGGCCAAGCGTCTGCAGGCGGGCACCGTCACGCTGAACTGCCAGATGGTCTTCGACCACTCGATGCCGTTCGGCGGCTACAAGCAATCCGGATGGGGCCGCGAGTTCGGCCGCGAAGGCATCGAGATGTTCCTGCAGACCAAGACCGTCTACACCAAGATCTGACCGGACGAGGACCCAGCACATGCCCGATCATCCCGTCCATCGCGTCGTGCAGTGGACCACCGGCAACGTCGGCCGCAGCTCGGTGGCCGCCGTGGTGGCCAATCCGAACCTCGAACTCGTCGGCTGCTACGCGTGGTCGAAGGAGAAGGTCGGCCGCGATGTCGGCGACATCGCCGGGATCGGGCCGGTCGGTGTGGCCGCCACCGACGACGTGGCAGAACTCCTTGCACTGAAACCCGATGTGGTGGTCTACAACCCGATGTGGATCGACGTCGACGAACTGGTCGGAATCCTCGAGACCGGCGTCAACGTCGTCGCCACGGCGTCGTTCATCACCGGACACAATCAGGGCGATGGCCGCGAGCGCATCCAGGACGCCTGCCTGCGCGGCGGCTCGAGCATGTTCGGTTCGGGCATCAGCCCCGGATTCGTCAATCAACTGTCGATCGTGGCGGCCGGGATCTGCGACCGTGTCGACCGCATCACCGTGAACGAGGCAGCCGACACCACCTTCTACGACTCACCTGACACCGAGCGGCCGGTGGGCTTCGGTCAGCCGATCGACCATCCCGACCTGCCCGCGATGACGGCGCAGGGGACCGGTGTGTTCGGTGAGGCCGTGCGGATGGTTGCCGACGCGCTCGGGGTGGACCTCGACGAGGTGCGCTGCGACGCCGAATACGCGCAGACCACCGAAGATCTCGACCTGGGGTCATGGACGATCGGCGCCGGCTGCGTCGCCGGGGTGTACGCCGGCTGGAAGGGTATCGCAGGCGGCGAGACTGTGGTCGAGATCAACGTCCGGTGGCGCAAAGGTCAGACTCTGCAACCGGATTGGCAGATCGATCAAGACGGATGGGTGATCGAGGTCGCGGGTCGTCCGACGGTGACCATGACCGTCGGCTTCCAGCCGCCACCGGACTTCGAGGCGACGACGCTGGAGGAGTTCATGGTCCTCGGTCACATCATGACAGCCACGCCGCCGTTGAACGCGATCCCGGCGGTCGTGGCGGCGCCGCCCGGAATCGTCACCTACAACGATCTGCCGCTCATCCTGCCGCGAGGCGTCGCTGCCGCGACGGCGTGATGGGCCACAGCACAACGGAAATGTAGTCGAATGACGAAAGGTGAGAACATGGCGGGTCGTTTGGAGGGCAAGGTCGCGTTCATCAGCGGTGCGGCACGAGGTCAGGGTCGAAGTCACGCGGTGCGACTTGCCCGAGAAGGTGCCGACATCATCGCGATCGACATCTGTGGCCCGGTGACAGCCGACAGCGCGATCGAGGCGGCGACGTCGGCGGACCTCGCGGAGACCGTCGATCTCGTCAAGGCGCAGAATCGGAGGATCGTCGCCGCCGAGGTGGATGTGCGGGACCAGGCCGCGGTGAGCGCCGCGGTCGACAGCGGTGTCGAACAACTCGGTCGCCTCGACGTGATCGTCGCCAACGCCGGAATCGGCAATGGCGGTGAGACATTGGACAAAACCAGCGAGGCCGACTGGACGGACATGATCGACGTCAACCTCGCCGGCGTCTGGAAGACGGTGAAGGCCGGTGTACCGCACCTGATCTCGGGGGGTCACGGCGGTTCGATCGTGCTCACGAGCTCGGTCGGCGGAGCGAAGGCGTATCCCAACACCGGACACTACATCGCGGCGAAGCACGGCGTCATCGGCCTGATGAAGAGCTTCGCCGTGGAACTCGGTGAGCATTCGATCCGGGTCAACTCGGTGCTGCCGACGAATGTGAACACCCCGATGTTCATGAACGAGGGCACCATGAAGCTGTTTCGGCCGGACCTGGAGAGCCCCGGACCGGACGACATGAAGATCGTGGCCCAGATGATGCACGTGCTGCCGATCGGCTGGGTCGAACCCGAGGACGTCAGTAACGCGGTGGCATTCCTGGCATCCGACGACGCGCGGTTCATCACCGGTGTCGCACTGCCGGTCGACGGCGGGAGCCTGCTCAAGTAGGGCTCGATCCTCAGGGTCGGGGTCCTTACCACCGCTCCCTGAGGAGGGCCGGAGCTTGCGGAGGCCCGTCACGAAGGGTGACCCGAGCGAGGCCCTTCGTGACGCTCGCAGGCTCGCTCCTCAGGGACCGAAAGACGACGCGCGCAAGCTCGCTCCTCAGGGAGCGGGCTCAGATCCCTATCCGGGTGATCAGGTCGTCCAGCGGACCGAGGTCGCCGCCGAGTTCGGCGGTCACCTTTCGCACCACGTCGACGTCCTTGCCGACGAACTCCCGCACCCGCTCGGTGAACTCGTCGACGGAGCCGTAGCGTGCGATGCTACCCAACGCGCGGCTGTTGGCGCTGCCGTTCGGCAACGCCGCCAGCAGTGACTTCTCATCCAGACCCAGGCGTGCGGCGAGGTCGACCCCGGCCCGCACGAGACCGATCTGTGCCCCGAACATGGCGTTGTTGACCAGTTTGACCCGCTGACCCGACCCCAACTTCCCGACGTGCAGGATCGGATCGGCATACGATTCGAGAACGGGACGGACCGCGTCGAGTACGTTCTCCTCGCCGCCGGCGAAGACGGTGAGGGCTCCGGCGGCGATGTCGTGCGGGCCGCCGCTGATGGCGGCATCGATCACCGACACACCCCGGGGTGCCAGCTCGGCAGCCAGATCTGTTGCTGTACTCGGGCTTCCGGTGGTGTGCAGGACCACCGTCGCGCCCGACCGAAGCTGTCCGCGCAGCTCTTCGGCCCAGCAGACCTCGCGCACCTGCTCGTCGGTCAGCACCACGACGAGCAGCACATCGGTGTCGGGCGTGACGACCTCGGAGAAAGTCTGGCCGGCGCGTGCACCTGCGGTGCGAATCGCGTCCAGCGCGTCGGAAGACCGCCCCAGGGCCGATACGTCGTGGTCGTCGGCAACCAGGCGGGACACCATGGGCATGCCCATGCGTCCCGTGCCGATGACGGCGACCCGGCTCACGATGACATCACCTCGATCTTGTCGAGGGTCGCTTGCGCCGCCGTGAATGTGGCGTTGCCGGAGGTTCTCTCCGGACCGGCGATGTCGCCGACGAGTCCGACGTCCTTGCGCAGCAGGTTGCCCGCGTGGGCGGCGATCCGTTCGATGGTGCCTCCGGAGGCCGCGATCGACTCGAGCGCGAAACTCCGCGCGGTGCCCTTGGCGATGACATCGGCCAGCCGGAGAGGTTCGACGCCCAGCGATGCACCCAGCGACAACGTGTCGACGACGGTGGCCATGTTCGCGGTGAACAACAGGTTGTTGAGTAGCTTGGTGGTCTGGCCGGCGCCGAGGTCACCCAGATGCACGACCGGGTCGCCGTAGGTGCTCAGCACCGGCATGCACTGCGCCACGTCGTCGTCGGCGCCCCCGACCATCACGAGCAGCGTTCCCGACTCGGCGCCGCGGCCACCGCCGCTCACCGGTGCGTCGACCACCCGGACCCCGGTGCGCGCCGCGCGTTTCGCCAGTTCTCTGCAGGTATCGGGATGAACCGTGCTGTGCACGACGATGATCCCGCCCTCGGACAGTCCTTCCAGGACGCCATCGGGTCCCGCCGCGACCTCGAGTACGTCGTCGTCGGCGACGACGCAGAGACAGACGATGTCGCTCGCCGCCCCCACCTCGGCCGGGCTCCCGGCGACCTTCGCCCCGGACGCTGCGAACGGTTCGAGGGTGGCTGGACGCCGAGCCCACAGGGTGACCTCTTCGCCGGCGTCGATGATCCGTTGGGCCATCGGGCCGCCTTGGCTGCCGAGGCCGATGAATCCGATGCGCATGGATGCTCCGTTCGGTAGGTGATCAGGATGCGGGTGGTGGAACGGGATGGACGCGACGAGCCACACAGGACTCGATGAACGAGAGGACTGCGAGGTGGTACGCCCGTGCCATGTGACCGATGCTCAGATTGTGGCCACCCCCGGCGAAACGCTCGACCGTCACCGCCGACGACCCGGAGAACAGCGCCGCGATGTCGGCGAGCGCAGCGTCGTCCTGCCGCCAGACCCGCTCGAACTCGGCGGCGGTGAAGTGCACCGGAGCCGTGACGGCGGGCGCGAGTTCCCGGAAGGTCTCCCGCGGCCAGGCTCGAACCGTCGAACCCTCGAATGGTGGAGTGCGGGATGCGACCATCGCCCCACCGATCACCTCCGACGGATACAGCGAGGCAGGCTCCCACAAAAGCTTTCGGACACCTGCACCGGGAGCATTGCGTTCGTCGTCGCCGAGGACCTCGTGCGCCTCGGTCGAATGTTGCAGACCGGTGCCCGACAGCTCCAGACCCAGCAACCCCTGGCCGCGTTCACGGTCCGCGGCCATGCGAACGGCGAGCTCGCAGCCCGCCGAATGCGCCAATAGAAAGGTGCCTGCACCCTGAGGTCGTCCGGCCAAGAATCGGTCGATGGCCCCGTATGCCAGGTCGACGCGCGCTGCCGGATTCATGTCGTCGGCGAACGGCCGCGACGAACCGTAGCCCGGTCGGTCAAGGGCCACCACCGTGTAGCCGATCGAACTGGCCAGGCGGAGAAGTGATTTGTCCGGATGGCCGGGATGGTCGAAGTATGCCGCGCGGGTGGCGCCGCCATGGATGGCGACGATCACGGCTCGCGGATCCGCCGCGTGCGCGACCAGCCCGGACATGGGTGTGCCGTCGACGTCGACGACCTGGTCGATGACCGGATCGGGGACGTCGACCGACCACGGTTCGGCGGTCACGCCGCACTCCGGAGCAGCAACACCCCGCTGGGGGTGAGTCCACCACTGCTGACCACGCCCACCCGGGCATCGGCGACCTGCCGATCACCGGCGTCACCGCGCAGCTGGACGATGGCCTCGTGCAACAAGCCCATCCCGTGTGTGCGGCCGTGGGACAGCTGCCCTCCGTGCGTGTTCAGCGGGATCTGTCCCTGCAGTGAGATGTTTTTGCCGCCGTCGAGGAACTCCTTGGACTCGCCGATGCCGCAGAAACCGAGGCCTTCGATCCACGAGAGGCAGTTGACCGTGAATCCGTCGTAGAGCTCGGCCACGTCGACGTCCTCCGGTCGCATCGAGGTGCGCGTCCACAGATGCGCTGCCTGACCGAGCACCTGTGGTTCGTGGGTGAGGGTGCTCTGATCCCAGTCCATCCGGTCGATGATCTGTGTTCCCACCGCCTCCACCAGGACCGGAGGTTGGGCGAGATCGTCTGCCGTCTCGACGGCCGACACGATGACCGCGACGGCACCGTCACAGGGGACGTCGCAGTCGTAGAGACCGAAGGGGGTGGTGATCGGCCGGGCCGCGAGATAGTCGTCCATCGTCATCGGGTCGCGATAGACGGCGGTCGGGTTGAGCCCCGCGTTGGCACGCTGATTCAGGGCGATCCAGCCCAGCGTCTCCTTGGTGGTGCCGTAGCGCGCGAAGTGACGTTGTGCGTTCTGCGCCAGCGTATGTGCCGCCGATGTGGCACCGAACGGCACCATCCAGCTGGCGGTGCGACCGGACGGTTGGACGATCGTGCCACTTTTGAGTAGTTCGTTGTAGGTGGATTCCCACACGGTGCGGTAGCACAGCACGTGCCGGGCCAGGCCGCCGGCGACGGCCAGCATCGCGGCGATGACCGAGCCGCCCGGACCGAACGTCTCGATCCCGCCGTTGTGCCACGTGGGACGGATACCGAGAGCCGCCTCGACCGCGGTGACGCCGCCCTCGCCGAATCCGCCGACGTTCCCCCCACCCGGATAGGTTGCGATGCCGTCGATGTCGTCCATGGTCAGGCCGGCATCCGCGACCGCCGCCTGGCATGCCTCGACCGTGAGCGACAGCGGCGGGGCCATCAGACGCCGCCCGATCCGGGACATTCCGACACCGGTCAGCGCAACCCTGTCCTCGAACTTGTGCGTCGTCACCATCGGACGGACGTGCCTGGCGAAGTCGCCGGGATCGATCTCGTCCACCGGCAGCGGAATGGGCTGCGGCGGCTGCTCGTCGGTCGGTCGGAAGAGGGGAAGCCAGACATCCTCGATGTTGAGGAAGGTCACCTCAACCGGCATACCCAACTCGACGTCGTCTGCGGTGCAGTCGATGATGTTGGTGGTCAGCCGGATACGGGGATCCTCGGCCAACGACACCTGGGCCACCACATACGGGGGTGACAGCCCCGGCACCGCGAAGCGGTGATTGACGGTGAAGCCGGCCACCACGCCACGTCCCGACACCACGCGATGGCCCATATCGGTGCCACGGCAATAGCGGCAGGCCGGCTGCGGCGGATGGATCAGTTCCTGGCAGTTGCGGCATTCCTGGATGCGCAGTTGATCATCCGCGCCCGAGGTCCAGTAGAACTCGTTGGCCGCGGTCAGCTGCGGCAGCGGACGTACCGGCCCTTCGGGCACGATGTCTCCTCATCTGTGGTCTGGAGCGAGATCGGTTCTCACCGTTGTTGTTTGGCCTTGGCCAGGGCGAGCGGTTCGGCGAGCTCCTGCTCCTCGACCATCTTCTGCAGCTCGACGAGGGTGTCGGCAAGGCTCGCGTGGGTCCGCGGGCCGGGGGTGAAGGTCGCCGGAAGGTGCCGCATCCCCTGGATGACGCCGATCGAGTCGTAGTGCACAGTGCCCTCGGGATCGCACCGGTAGTCCGGCATGCGGTCGAGCACCGCGATCAGCATCCGTTTGAAGACGGTGCGGGCGACGTTGGACCCGATGCAGCGGTGGATACCCAACCCGAAACTGAAGTGCCGGTTGCCAGTTCGGTCGAGGTGTACGGAATTCGGGTCCTCGAACAGCTCGCCGTCGCGGTTTGCCATGGCCCACGACAACCAGAGACGGTCACCCTCGCGGAAGTCTGTTCCGTCGGTCGCCTCGAAGTCCTTGGAGATCGTGCGTCCGTCGCCCGCAGCCGGGGTGAAGTACCGCAGGAACTCCTCGGTGGCGCCGTCGAGAAGGGTGTCGCGATCGGCGCTGAGGCGTTCGCGCTCCTCCGGATTCTCCGACAGCCATTCGAGTGAATGTGCCGTGAGAGCGGTCGTGGTGTCGAAGCCGCCGCCGATCACCAGGCTCAGGATGCCGAGCAACTCCATGTCGTCGGGCGCGCCGCCTTCGAAGCTGGCGTTGGCGACGGCGTTGATGATGCCGGGACGCGGGTTCTCGCGGATCTCGAACAGGTTCGTGATCAGGTCGATGCCGAGTTGGCGGTGGAGCTCGGCCACGCGGGGAGCGTCGGGCGAGTCCGGGGGCGTGTACACCGCGGCATGGATCGGTTCGTTGTAGATCTCCCACTTCTCCACCGGGATTCCGAGCATCGCCAGAGTGAGCACTGCGGGTACGACATTGGCGAGCTCGTCGACGAAATCGATCCGGCCGCTCTCGATCTTCTCGTCGATGCACGCGTGCACGACCTTGTCGATGAACGGCACCCAACGCTTGACCGCGGCAGGTGACAGATAGGGATTCAGGATCGAACGGTAGAACTTGTGCTCGGGCTCGTCCATTTCCAGGATGCCGCCGCGGACACCCGATGCGCGCTCGGCCGTCGGGATCATGATGCCCTTGTAGCCTTTTCGTTCATTGCGCACATCGTGGTCGTTGGACACGTGGGGGCAGCGTGCGAGTTCGAAGACGGCGTCACTGCTCGCGGCCACCCAGTGGCCCCCGTAGGTGTCGCTCCAGGCGACCGGGCATTCCTCGTGCATCGCCTGTGTGGTGGTCAGGAACTGATCGCGGTAGTCGGTTGCGTGCCGATCGAATTCGAAGCGCTTGCGCTTTCTGGCATCGTCGTCGGTAAGGCTGTCGAGGCTCATGTCTTCACTCCTGTGGCTCGTTCGTCTCACTCGGCGCCCGAGTGGACACGCTCGGACACCGAGATCGCCTGTTCGGGACACGACCGCACCGCTTCGCGGACCTTGTCCTCGAAGCCCACCGGCACTTCCTCTGACACCGGCGTGGCGTGGCCGTCCATGTCGTCGAGTTCGAAGACCTCCGGGGCGATCATTGCGCACAGGGTGTGCCCCTGGCAGCGGTCCGGATCGACGTGAACTTTCACGGTCGTCCTCCTTGGTTCGGTGAGTTGTTGATGGGCGAGGCTGTTCACGGCCCTGTGGGCGGCCGGGTTGGGGTCTTCTGTTGGTGGTCGAGTATCTCTACTGGTGATCGAGTAGCGGCGAACGGAGTGAGTCGCGTATTCCCACCGTTGATCGAGTAGCGGCGAACGGAGTGAGTCGCGTATCGAGATCTGTTGCGGTGGTTTCGATACGCGGCGGGCTCGCAGGCTCGCTCGCCGCTACTCAACCAACGGAAGGGGTGGCGGGCTCGCTCGCCGCTGCTCAACCGGCGACAAGGGCTGATCAACTCAGATCTTGAAGTCGTACCACTTCAGGTAGCCGCCCGCGTCGACACGCATCTGCATGCCCGTGACGAAGCGCGCCTCGTCGGAGGCGAGAAACAGGACGGTGTTGCTGATGTCGCCCGGTTCCACCCAGGGCGTCGGCATCGCCTGCTGGACGTAGAAGGCGGGTGTCGCGTCCTCCTTGGTCGGCTTCTCCAGGTCGGGTCGGAAGGAGCGGTACATCGGCTCGCTCTGGAGCATGTCGGTGTTGCAGTTCGTCGGATGGATGACGTTGGCCCGGATGCCGCGGGGTGCGAGATGGGTGGCCAGCTCGTGGATGTACTGCGAGAGTGCCCGCTTCGAGAAGACGTACGCGACGCCGCCGAGATCCTTGCCGGGCACGTCGACCTTGCTGATGTCCATCAGCGCCGCGGTGGAACCCGTGGCGATGATCGATGCACCCTCGCCGAGGTGGGGCAGTGCCGCCTGGACGGCGTTCATCGTTCCGATGAGGTTGGTGTCGACGACCTCACACCACGCCTGGGTTGCCGGCTCGCCTTTCATGCCTGCGACGCCGGCCTGCGCCACCACGATGTCGACTTTGCCGAGCTCGTTGATGCCGCGCTCGAGCGCGGTCCGGAGTTGTTCGGCCTCGCGCACGTCGGCTTGCGCGGTGACGATGCGGCGCCCCTCCTTCTCGACGAGGCGTGCGGTCTCCTCGAGATCTTCGGGTGTGGCCATCGGGTAGCCGATGGTGTCGAGATTTTTGCAGATGTCGACGGCGATGATGTCGGCACCTTCTTCGGCTAGCCGAACGGCGTGGCTACGACCCTGCCCGCGCGCCGCGCCGGTGACGAATGCGACCTTGCCTTCTACACGTCCCATGTCGTTCCTCCTTGTACGTGAAACCAGTGAATCTGTCGGTATGGATGTCGGTGTTAGTTGCAGTCGATGTGAGCTGTTGCGGTACAGCCGTTCTCGCGGTCAGGTATTTCGGCCCCCGTTCACGCCGAGGATCTGTCCGGTGATGTAGCCGGCGTCTTCGGAGATGAGGAATGCGCATGCCGCGGCAATGTCGTCGGGCCGGCCGACGCGGCGTACCGGGGTGCGCTGGATGTGGTCGTCGACGGTTCCGCCGAGTCGCTTTCGTCCCTCGGCGTTCCGGAGCATCGGCGTGTCGACGAAACCGGGTGGCACCGCGTTGACCGTGATCCCGCGGGGGCCGAGTTCGAGCGCCAGCGACTTGGTGAGTCCGTTGACGGCCGACTTCGCGGACACGTAGTGCGCCATGTAGGGCTGGCCGGAGTGAGCGCTGGACGAGGAGATGTTCACGATCCGACCCCACTGCGCGTCGAGCATGTCTGGCAGTGCCGCCTGGATCGTGTGGAAGACGCCGTTGAGGTTGACGTCGATGACGCGGCGCCACTCATCGAAGTCGATGTCGGTGAACTTGTTGAAACCGTCGATGCCGGCTGCATTGACGAGAATCGTGATAGGGCCCAACGCTTCCCGGATCGCCGCGAATGCGGAGTCCACCTGCGCCCGGTCGGTCACGTCTGCCGTCCGCGACAGCGGATCGTCGGCGTCGGCGGTGAGATCCACGGTGCCCACGTGGTAGCCCTGGCTGCGGAGGCGTTCGGCGACCGCCAGTCCGATCCCGGAGGACCCCCCGGTGACGATTGCGTTCTTCACATCCAGGCCTCGTCTCCCGCGATCGTGGTTCGGTGCATCAACCGCTCCGACGAGGGGTCGTACGGTAGGGCGCGGTGCAGCATCCCGGTGTTGTCCCAGATGACGACATCGTCCTTCTCCCACTCGTGGACGTAGCTGAACCTCTCCTGGGTTGACCACGCCAGTAGTTCGTCGAGCAACTCTCGACTCTCCTCGGGTCGCATCCCGACGATGTGGTCGGCGGTTGCGCCGATCACGAGGGACCGACGTCCATCTCGTCGTTGCCACACCAGGGATGTCTCGTGGCTGGGCAGCTGTCGCCAGGACGCGACCTGTTCATCGGTCGGTTCCGGGTTCACCAGCCGCTGTGACGCTTCGAAGGTGTGGACGACCCGCAGCCCGTCGTAGCGCTTGCGGTCCTGTTCCGGCAGGTTCTCGTACGCCGCATAGGTGCTCGCGAACTCGGTTCCGCCACCGACCATCGCCACGTGGCGGGCCGTCAGCATCGTCGCCTTGGCCGGGACGTCGTTGGTGGTGTCGTCGATGTGCCAGTTGAACGTGCCTTTGAGGTACTCCGCCGACCGGGACTTCGCGGGGTCGAGCGATACGACGAAGACCTCTTTGCCGGCGGGGGCGAGAACGGGTCCGAGCTGCTTGCTGAACGCCACCTGCGCCTCGTCGTCGAGGTGTAGGCCGCGGATCAGCAGGACGCCACGCCATTTGAGGGCCTCGAGGCAGTGGCCGATCACGCCGGGGTCACGCAGGTCATCGACTCCGGTGACGAGGACACCCATCGCGGGTGTCAGGGCTGAGGTCTGGATCACAAGAATCTCCCTTCCATGGGTGAGAACCGTACTCTCGTCAACCGGTAACCAGCAAGAGTTTTGGTGGAACCGGTCACAATCGATGTCCGTTTTCGATGGAGTGCCCGGGATGTGCTGACAACACCCGGTCGTGCGCGTGACGACCTTGCGTAGGCAGCCATTCTATGCGAATGTGACGTTAGTCATAACCGAGAATGGTATTTCCAAAGAAGACAGGAGGGCGCGTGGTGGCCCAGGACACGATGACGACCGGCGCAGCTACTGCGGTCGAGCAGACAGAGACATCTGATGGCGGACGGGCCCAGCTCCTGATCGGTGGCCGCCTCGTCGACGCCGCGTCGACGTTCGAATCGATCAACCCGGCCACCGGCGAAGTGCTGGGGTCCGCGCCGAATGCCGGCGTGGACGAGGCGAACGCGGCCATCGCCGCCGCCCGCGAGGCATTCGAGCAGTCGGGGTGGGCGACCGATGTCGCGCTGCGGGTGCGTTGCCTCGAGCAGCTCCACCAGGCGTTGCTCGATCATCTCGAGGAGCTCCGAGAGCTGACGATCGCGGAGGTCGGCGCAACCCGGATGCTCACAAAGGGCAATCAGCTCGAGGCTCCGATCGAGATCGTCCGCTACTACGCCGACCTGTTGAAGACCCACTCGTTCACCGAAGAACTCGGTTCCACCGAGATCCGTGGGCAAGAGCACCGGCGTTGGACCGAGCGAGAACCGGCCGGCGTGGTGTCGGCCATCATCGCCTACAACTACCCGAATCAGCTCGCCCTGGCCAAGCTCGCGCCGGCCCTCGCGGCGGGCTGCACCGTCGTGCTCAAGGGCGCCCCGGACACCCCGTTGATCACTCTCGCACTTGCACGGATCATCGCCGAGAACACCGACATCCCCGCCGGAGTGGTCAACGTGCTGACCTCCTCGGAGGTCGAGGTGGGCCAGGCCATGGTCGCCCATCGCGACATCGACGTCGTCACCTTCACCGGGTCCACCCCCGTCGGCAAACAGATCATGGCCGACGCTGCCGGCTCGCTCAAGCGGGTGTTCCTCGAACTCGGCGGGAAGTCGGCGCTCATCGTCCTCGACGACGCGGATCTGATGAAGGCCGCCCAGTTCGCCGCCTTCACCATCTGCACGCACTCCGGTCAGGGTTGCGCCCTGACGACCCGCCTCATCGTGCCGAGGGACAAGCACGATCAGCTTGCGCAGATGATCGGCGGCATGTTCGATCACGTCACCATCGGAGACCCCGGCGACGAGTCGAACTACATGGGCCCGCTGATCAGTGAGCGCCAGCGCGACAAGGTCGACGGCCTGGTCCGGCGGGCCGTGGACGCCGGCGCCACGCTCGTCCGCGGCGGCAAGCGCATCGAACCGGGATTCTTCTACAGCGCAACACTTCTCGCCGATGTCGACCCCGACAGCGAGATCGCCCAGGAAGAGATCTTCGGCCCGGTGCTGGTGATGATCCCGCATGACGGCGACGATCACGCGATCGAGATCGCCAACAACTCGCGGTACGGGCTCTCCGGAGGTGTGCTGACGGCGGACCGCGAGCGCGGCCTCGCGGTCGGACGTGCCATCCGCACGGGCACGTTCAGCATCAACGGCGGAAACTACTTCACCCCGGATGTGCCTTTCGGCGGATACAAGGAGTCGGGCATCGGCCGCGAGATGGGCGTCGCCGGGCTGCACGAGTTCACCGAGATCAAGTCATTCGCCGAGGTGGTGGACGCGTGAAGCCGTTGGAGGGCGTCACCATCCTCGAGGTCGCGATGTACGGGTTCGTCCCGTCCGCGGGCGCGGTGCTCCGTGAGTGGGGGGCGGAGGTCATCAAGGTCGAGCACGCGGTGACGGGCGACCCGCAGCGCGGACTACGCCAGACCGGCCAGTTCAAGATCGAGGGGGACCTCAATCCCAATGTCGAGCATGCCAATCGCGGGAAGCGGAGCATCGGACTGGACATGTCGCGGCCGGAAGGTCGCGAGGTCCTGTACGAACTCGTGCGCCGGGCCGACGTCTTCTTGACGAGCTTCCTTCCCGGACCGCGTACGCGATTCGGCATCGACGTCGACGAGATCCGCGAGGTGAACCCGTCGATCATCTATGCCCGCGGAAGCGCCCTGGGGCCGCGGGGTGCGGAGTCGGACAAGGGCGGCTACGACATGACCGCCTTCTGGTCGCGAGGTGGTATCGCGGCAACCCTGACGCCGCCGGGAACCGAGGGGCTGATCAACCCACCCGGGCCGGCCTTCGGCGACACGATCTCCGGGACCAACCTCGCCGGCGGGATCGCGGCGGCCCTGTTCAAGCGGGAGCGTACCGGTGAGAGCTCCGTCGTCGACGTCTCGTTGCTCGGCAGCGGACTGTGGTCGATGGGCCACACGGTCGCTCTGTCACTTCATTTGGACAAACCGATGGAGGCTCCGGCCCAGGGGGGTCACGGTTCACCGAAGAACCCCCTGTCGGGTCTCTACAAGACGTCTGACAACAGGTACATCTCGTTCGTGATGTTGCAGGCCGCGAAGTTCTGGCCGGATGTCTGCAAGCACGTGGAACGGCCGGAACTGGCCGAGGATCCTCGATTCGCCACCGGAGAGTTGCTGGCGGAGAACACCGCTGAGGCCGTCGCCATTCTTCGCGAGGTCATCGGAGAGCGAACGCTGGCCGAGTGGACCGAGAGGTTCGCAACGCTCGCCGGTCCGTGGGCGCCGGTGCAGGATTCGCGTCAGGTTGGCGACGACCCGCAGATCCGTGCCAATGGATACATCGTCGAGGCGGGCGACCTCGAACTGGTCGGCAATCCCGTGCAGTTCGACGTCGAGTCCGCACCGGTCTCGGCCGCACCGGGTTTCGCCGAGCACACCGACGAGATTCTCCAGGAACTCGGCTTCGACTGGGACCGGATCATCGAATTCAAGACCGCCGGCGCGGTCACGTAGGGAGCCACCATGCCCACCATCGCCTCGATCGGAACCTATCTCCCTTGTTGGGGGAGCCCCGACAAACGGATCACCGGCGAGGACGAGGATGCCATCACGTTGGCCGTCGAGGCCGGACGCGCCGCGTTGAGCGCGGGCGGTTCGGTGGACTCGGTGGTCGTGGTCAGCCGGGATCTGCCGCTGTTGGAGAGCAGCAACGCGGCAGTGCTCCTGGCGGGTCTCGACCTGGATCCGGAGCTGGAGGTGACCGAACGGCTCGGCGGTGCACCCGCGACGCTCGACGCGCTCAGTTCGGCCCGGGCGCGGACCCTGGTCATCGGTGTCGACCTCCAACCCGCCGGTGCCGCAGCGGTGTTGACCTCCGACCGCGGGCTCGGCGTACGGACGAGTGCGCGTGTGGCGCGGAGTCTGCCGGTCCGCACCCGCGACACCGCAGGTGTCGTGCACGACTACGGTGACCCGCGGCTGGTCCACGATCGCGGCCTGGTCGCATCGCTGGCGGCGTCCTGGGTGGAGAAGCCGACGATGGTCGCCGGGGTGGAGCGCAGGTACGTCGCGGAACTCGCCGTCCTCGACGCGGTGCCGCCAACCACCGGCGCGAGCTCCGGATTGTTCGCGCTGGCCGAGATGGCATCCCAGGGTGTGGTCGGGTCACTCGTGGCCGTCGAGCAGGCGAGTCTGTCCGGGATCGCCGTCGGGGCCGGCGACGTGACGGTCATCCGTCGCGAGCCTCGTGCACGGCCCAAGTCCGAGGAACCGGTCGCCTCCGACGACGAACTCCGGATCTCGCTCGCCGCATACGAGCGTGCCTTCGAGGCCAAGGTTCGTTGGGAGGCAGGAAAATACGCCGACAGCGACGTGTTGGACTTCCCGCCCCGCTACCGCGTCGACGCCACCGGCGCGCTGCGCACGGACTACGAGTTGGTGCCCCTGCCGCGCATGGGGGTCGTGTACTCGGAGGCGACCGTGCACGTCCCGGTGCCCGGTCTGCCGTCGCCGTATTCGCTGGTACTCGTCGAACTCGACGAGGTGGGAATCCGGGCGCTGGTCAAGGTGGCCGGGCCCCATGTCGGGTTGGTGGGGATCGGAGATCGGGGACGACTCGTCCTGCGGCGCCTGGCACTGCGGTCGGGGGTGCCCGACTACGGTTACGCATTCGAGCCTGAAGGGATGGCGGCATGAGGAAGGTCGCGGTTGTCGGAGCAGGGATGACCCCGTTCGCGGAACACTTCGCGCTCGGGGTGCGGGATCTGGTTCCGATGGCCTTCGCCGACTGTGTGGCCTCGGTGGACAAGGGGATCGCCACCCACGACATCGAGGCCGCGTGGTTCGGGGCGGTCGGTCCGAGTGATGGTTTCGCGTCTGGGATCGTCGCCGATTCGCTCGGTCTGTCCGGCATCCCCGTCACGCGTGTGGAGAACTCTTGCGCCACAGGCAATGACGCCATCCGCAATGCGGTGTACGCGATCGGCTCGGGTGCGGTCGACGTCGCGCTCGTCGTGGGTGCGGACAAACTGCGCGAGACCGCGTCCAAGAACGTCGTCTGGGAATGGGAGGCCATCTCACGGGACATGGCGTGGGAGTACCCGTTGGGACTCGTCGCGCCGGCCGGCGTGGCACTGCATGTCAACCGGTACTTTCACGAATCACCGGCCACGCGTGAACATCTGGCCATGATCGCGGTGAAGAACCACAAGCACGGTGCGACGAATCCCAAGGCCAGACTCCGGTTCGAGATCACCGCGGAGCAGGCGCTGTCGGCTCCGACCGTGGTCGAACCGTTCAGTGTCTACGACTGCGCGCCGCTGAGCGATGGTGCGGCAGCATTGATCCTGGTGGCCGAGGAGGTCGCCGACCGATACACGGACAAGCCGGTTCGGGTGGCCGGGGTCGGGCTGGGGCTGGACGCGGCCATGCATCAGCACAAGACCGATCTGACCGGATTTCCCGCGACGGCTCGCGCGGCGGAGCGGGCGTTCGCCATGGCGGGGGTGTCGCCTGCCGATGTGGACGTCGCCGAGGTGCACGACTTCTTCACCGGCATCGAACTGATCAGCTATGAGGATCTGGGATTCGCCAACAGGTTCGAGGGGTACAAGTTGCTCGAGACGGGCGAGACCTCTGTCGGCGGCTCGATTCCGGTGAACACCAGCGGCGGTCTGAAGTCCAAGGGCCATCCGCCGGGCGCGACCGGCGTGGGTCAGTGTGTCGAGTTGTTCGAGCAGTTGCGCGGGGAGGCGACCAATCAGGTCGACGGTGCACGCATCGGCCTCGCCCACAACGTCGGTGGCCCGACTTCGGTTGCTGCGGTGACCATCCTGGAGGGACCGTCTCGCTGATCCCGCCCCGTCTCCTCAGGGAACGGTTGCATTCCCTGCACCGTCGGGACGGGCGTCCCGTCAGTTGCCCAACGAGACCAACTCGGCGGCAGCGGCAAAGGGTATCCGAGATGACCCGAGGAACGCCTCGACGCCACCGACGGTCTCACTGTTCATGTGCGCAGCCGCGAACGCCCGCCGTTTGAACGCCTGTGCTGCGAGACTGAGCCGATGACGTCCCGGCTCCAATCGGTTTGAGGTCCCGATCGATTCGGCGGCACCGAGCACCCGCATCTCGCACCGGCCCGACTCGATGGCGGCGAGTGCCTCGGTGCGAATCTGCTCATGGGAATCGAGCAACGCCGCCGAGATCGCCAATGCCTGGGGCCATGGATGGTGGCCGCGCCTGTCCAGCGAACCACGGAGATCGTAGACATCCGAGCCCATGATCCGCCACGGCCGGGGATCGCCGACGTCGAGGACGTGCACGCTGACATCCCACCCGGCGAGCGACTGGTCGAACACCCATCCGCCTGCGCCGTCGAGCGCGTCGAGGGGATCGGCGGCGATCACCGCCAACCGCTGCCGAAGTGGTCGACGGCGCGCGGCCGCGCGGATGCGAGACACCTCGCCCTCTCGAAAAGGCTGTTGACCACTCTGGATTTCAGAAGTTCTCGTCATCAGGTCTCCACATGCTCATCGACGATGGTAGGAGGGCGTTCGCTCACGGATCGGAATCCCCGTAGTGGTCGCTCACAGCTGGGCGTACACAGTCTTCGTCTGGAGATAGCTCTCGACGCCGTCGCGGCCCCACTCGTGTCCCCAGCCCGATTGCTTGTAGCCGCCGAACGGCATCGAATGGTCGAACACCATCTGACAGTTAAGCGTCACGGTGCCGGCCTGTAGCCGTTTGGCCAGCCGGTGGGCCCGACCGATGTCCTTGGTCCATGCGGTGGCGGCCAGACCGTAGTCTGAGTTGTTGGCCAAGGCGACGACCTCATCATCGTCATCGAAAGGCATGACGGCCACGACCGGGCCGAAGATCTCCTGCTGGTACAGGCTCATGTCGGGCGACACGTCGGTAACGACGGTGGGCGCGACGAAGTAGCCTCGGCGCTCGAGTCGCTCACCACCGGTGACAATGTCGACACCGTTGCGTCTGCCCTCGTCGACAAACCCCATCACTCGGTGCATCTGTTTCTCACTGATCAGAGGCCCGATGAGGGTGCCCTCCTCGTCGGGCCCGCCGAGCCTGACGCCGTTGGCAACCATCGAGATGCCCTCGACCACCTGCTCGTACACACCGCGCTGCACGAAGATCCGCGACCCGCAGATGCATCCCTGGCCGGAGTGGATGAAGATGCCCATCGCGGCCATGGTGACCGCGGTCTCCAGGTCCGCGTCGTCGTAGATCAGAACCGGTGATTTGCCGCCCAACTCCAGCATGACCCGCTTGAGGTTTCCGGACGCCGCCCGCAGGATCTGCTTGCCCACCTCGGTGGAACCCGTGAACGCGATCTTCTCGACGTCGGGGTGCTCGGTCAGTGCCTTGCCCGCGGTGTGACCGTATCCGGTCACCATGTTCACCACCCCGTCGGGCACACCCGCCTCGGCGAGTATCCGCTCCAGCAGGATTGCCGAGAGTGGGGTCTCTTCAGCAGGTTTCGCGATCATGCTGCAACCGGCCGCCAGGGCAGGACCGATCTTGGCGGCAGCGTTGAACACCGGGCCGTTCCACGGGAAGATCAAGCCGACCACGCCATACGGCTCTTTGAGGGTGTACGCGTGCATGTTCGAGTACGCGCCGGTGATGCCGCCGGTCTGCTGGACGTCGTGGGCGATGCCGTTGAGCTTGGTGCACCATCCCCCGTAGTACCGGAAGACCTCGGCGCTGGTACCCATGATCGACCGCGCCTGGTCGTAGTTCATCCCGGTGTTCAGCGAGTCCAATGCGGCCAACTCGTCGGCGTTCTGGTCGATGAGGTCGGCGATCCGCCACATGATCTTCGCCCGTTCGTTCCCGGGCATCGCACTCCAGGTCCCGCTGTCGAAGGAGGCACGGGCACGCGCAACGGCGTCGTCGACGGCGGCGGCGCCCCCGTCGGCGAATTCGGTGATCGTCTCCTCGGTCACCGGATTGATGATCGGGATGGTCTCCCCGGTACCGGGGCGACGGTTCAACTCGGCCAGGATGTTGTCGACAGTCATCGTTGCGCTCACTTCGTCTCGTCGAACTCGATGTGCAATTCGGTGAGCCCGCGCAGCAGGAACGTGGGCTCGTAGCTGACCGTGCGGTCGCCGGCCGGGCCGTGGACGCCCGTGTCGAGCCGGATGTCGCTCATCCGGTCGAGAAGTCGGTTGATCGTCACCCTCCCCTCGACCCGCGCCAGCGGTGCGCCGGCGCAGGTGTGGATACCGCGGCCGAACGTGATGTGCTCGCGAACATTCGTCCGGTCGAGTCGGAACTCGTTGGGGTTGTCGAACTTTCGCGGATCTCGATTGGCGGCTCCCAAGCACAGCATGATGACGGAGCCCGCCGGGATGTCGACGCCGCCCAGCGTGGTGGACCGGCGTGCGAGGCGGAAGTCCACCTTGGTGGGGCTCTCCATGCGAAGCGCCTCCTCGATGAACGGGACAACCAGCTTTCGGTCGGCGCGTAGCTGTTCCTGTAGGTCGGGCCGCTCGCAGAGGACGAGCAGCGCCGAACTGAGCAGCTTGGTCACGGTTTCCTGACCGGCAGCGAAAAGGAAGGTGGCGGGCCGGACGACCTCGATCACCGGTGGTGTCGTGCCGTCCGGGTAGGTGGCAGAGGCGAGGCCACCGAGCACGTCATCACGTGGCTCCTGTCGCCGAGCGGTGATGTAGCCGGCGAACAAGTCGTCGAGATACTGCAAAGGGTTGCTGCCCACCGGCTCGTGATCGAGTGCGCCGACGCGACTACCGGGCGCATTTCCGGCCCCCAGGTTTCGACGGACCTCGTCACGATCGGCATCCGGGACACCGAGGAGATCTGCGATGGCGAGAGTGGCGAACGGCTTGGCGTAATCGCCGAGGAACTCGCAACGTCGGCTCCCGATGAACTCGTCCAACTGCCGGTCGGCGAGCGACCACACGAAGTCCTCGTTCTCCTGAAGCCTGCGGGGCGTCAGGAGTCGGAGCAGGAGCGATCGGGCCTTCTGATGCTCCGGTGGATCCATGGTCACCATGTGCTCGAAAATCGGGAACTCGTGACGATGGGCTTCGATCTGGTCGGTGATGTCGTCCCCGACCGGTTCAAAGGGCAGCGGCGGGAACGGTCCGCCGATCGCGTTGACCGCGGAAAATGATTCGGTGTCCTTGAAGGCTTCTTGCGCCTCCTGGTAGCCCGTGACCGCGATGACGTTCTGGTGCGGTTCCCTGGTCACGGGGCCGATACTGCGGAGGTGATCCCAATACTCGTACGGGTTCTGGGAGACGTCGGGGTCGGAGAAGTAGTCGACCATGGTGGGCTGAGCCATCGTTGTGACCTTTCGGAGTGCTGAATGGGACTGGGCTGCAGGCCCTGGGTAAGGGGCTCGCGCGCAGGTGGTAGTGCGCGTCAGAGTCCGATCCGGGTGTTCTTCGTCTGTTGGAACTCCCGAAGACCTTCGATGCCACCCGATCTGCCGCTGCCGCTCTGCTTGAAGCCTCCGTACGGTCCCTGGGGTGAGATGTCGCTGTTGCGATTGATCCACACCGAACCGGACTGGAGAGATCGCGCAACACGATGTGCGCGTGGAAGATTCATTGTCTGAACATAGGCGTTGAGGCCGTAGTCGCTGTCGTTCGCGAGTGCTATGACTTCTGACTCGTCCCGGAACCGGGTGACAGAAACAACGGGGCCGAAGATCTCCGTCGTCGCGAGCGGAGATTTATTGTCCACGTCGGTGAAGACCGTCGGCTGTATGTAGTAACCGTTGCCGAGCTCACCACCGACCCGCTGTCCGCCAGTTGCCAGCGATCCGTTTCTGTTGTGCACGGCATCATCGATGACGCCCAGGATTCGGTTCATCGCCGGCTCGCTCACGACCGGACCGAGCATCACGTCCGGATCGAATGGATCCCCGATCTTCGCCGCGGCCAACACGGCGAGGAAGATCTGCATGAACTCGTCGTAGACATCGTGATGGACGAAGATCCGGCTGGCGCATGCGCAACTCTGCCCCGATTGTCCCAGGGGCCCCTGCCATGCGGAGAGAATCGCAGCTTGCTGTAGGTCGGCGTCGGAGAAGATGATGTTGGCCGACTTGCCGCCGAGTTCGGTTGCGACGGGGGTGAGGTTGACCGCGGCAGCGGTCAAAACCTCCCGCGCGGTTGCTCCGCCACCGGTGAAATGGATCTTGTCCAGTCCGCGATGAGCCACCAGTGAACGGCCGCCGCCCGCGTCGGACGGCAACACGTTGACGAGCCCGGGCGGTAGTCCGGCCTCGACACAGATCTCGCCGAACCGAAGTGCACTGAACGGTGATAGTTCCGACGGCTTGAGGATGACGGCGTTACCCGCGGCCAGCGCCGGGGCGACACTCAGGCCCACCACGACCAACGGTCCATTCCACGGCGCGATGATCCCGACGACTCCGTATGGTTCGTGGTCGACGAGGTTGAGATCGTGCTTACCCGAGACCTCGGAATTCTGGCCGTGGGCCTTGTCGATGTGTCCTGCGTAGTAGCGGATGAAGCTCTCGGCGAGCATCGCGTGCCCCGGGGCGGTCCTGATGGGCACCGCGAAGTCGTGAATGCTCAGTCGTCCGAGTTCCTCGACGTTGTCGCGGACGGCGTCGGCGAGGTCGAACATGATGTCGCGTCGCCTGCCGATCGGCAGGGCCATCCACTCTCGTTGTGCCTCGCGCCCAGTGTCGACCGCACGATCCACCTCATCGGGCCCGGCCAGAGTGATTGTCGCATTGGGCCGTCCGGTTGCCGGGTAGATGTGTTCGTGCTGGGTCGCGGACGTCCCGGTTACCTGGTCGCCGCCGATCAGCAGTTTGGTGGGCAGTTCGTCGACGCGGTCGGCGATGGTCGTCTCGGTCATGAGATCGCTCTCCTCGGTCGAAGTGTCACGCAACTCATCGCACGGTGAAACCGGCGTCCAGCGCCCATTGGGTGCCGGTGATGAATTTCGCCTCGTCGGATACGAGGTAGGCGACCGCGTTGGCCACATCCTCGGCCTCGAGCATCTGGATGGGCAGTGCGTTCTGCATCCCGGATATGGTGTTCGCCCCGCCCTTGGCCGCCTCCTCCATCAGCTTCTGCATCGCCTCGTTCATCGTCATCCCGCTCGCCACGCCGGTCGGATGAATCGTGTTCACTCTGATCCATTCCGGCGCAAGATAATTGGCCAGACCTTGCATGAGCGCTACGACGCCGCGTTTGGCCGACGCGTAGGCATTGCCGCTCGCATTGATGGAAGCCGACGCCTTGATCCCGGCTGACGAACTTGTGATGACGATCGAACCGCCGCGCCCGCCTTCACGCATCGCGGGAAGGGCTGCGCGGATGGTGTGGAACACCCCGGTCAGGTTGGTGTCGATGACATCGTTCCACTCGTCGAGGAAGTTGTCCGGGTCCTCGGGGCCCATCTTGATGATGCCGGCGTTCGCCAGGATGATGTCGACGCGGCCGAACTCGTCGTGGCCCGCCTCGAAGGCGTTCCGCAGTGCCGCGAAGTCCCGGACGTCTGCCTTGCGTGCCACCACCCGGCGCCCCTCCTTCTCGACGAGGCGAGCGGTCTCGTCGAGGTCCTCCTGGGAGGCGTTGGGGTACGTCATCGACGCCACGTTCTCGCAGATGTCGACAGCGATGATGTCGGCACCTTCTCGGGCGAGTCGGATCGCGTGGGCGCGGCCCTGGCCGCGCCCCGCCCCGGTGATGAACGCTACGCGACCGTCGAGTCCTGACATGATGAGAATTCCCGTCTGTTGGTTGATTGAGTCGGTGGCGCGATGGCTCACCGAGAGGGGCTGGTCATGGATGGACGATCAGGGCCGTAGTCGCGCCCAGGCCTGCTCGCTCACGTCATGGAGCGCTTCGGCTTTCGCGAATCCCGAGTACGCCGCAAGTTGCAGGACGACCTCGTCCATCTCGGACTTGGTGATGTCGCCGGACTCGAGCGCCGAGCCGGTGTGTGAGTGCAGCGGGGTGGGCGAATCGCAGACCGCCACGGAGGCGACGGTGATGAATCTGCGGTCGCGTCGGCTGAGACCGGGACGTTGCCACACATGACCGAAGACGAAGTTCAGTATTCCGGCGTGGATGTACGGGGTTTCCGGCTTCGGTGGCTCGATGAGGTTGACCTCGCCGAATTCTCTTGTGCCGTCTTCGATCCGAGACTTCCAGTCGCTCAGGCCGAGGGTGGAGTTGTCGGGCGGGTGCACGGCGCCTGTGCCGCCGTTCGCACGGTCGATCGTCGCCCAGGTACGACGAACCACCCCCTCGAGATGGGAGGCCTTGGGCCACCCGTTGTACACGGCGAAGTGGAGAACGAACTCCAGCATCTCGTCGATGGTGATGTCGCCGCTGGTGAGTGCATCGCGAACCTGGTCCTCGATCGGTTTTGGGGCATCCGCCGCACCGACACACGTCAGGGTGACCCATCGGCGCTCGCGGCGTCCCAAGCCGGGGCGAGTCCACACCTGTTCGTGGAGCCAGGAGTGTTGTGCCTGTTCAAATGGGGTGCGGGCGGTGATCTCCTCCGCGCGCCGATCATTGACGCAACTCACAGAACTGTTGGACATGTGGCTTACCTCTCGAATGGATGACTGCACTTTAAGTCCTTGGACTCAATTTGTCTATGGTTTGATCATGTTCATGCCCACGGAAGTGCGATCCGCCAAAGAACGCCTGATCCTGACCGCGGAACGCTTGTACGCACTCCACGGTTTGGACGGGGTTCCGTTGCGCCAGATCGCAGTTGAGGCCGGAACGGCAAACAAGTCGGCAGTGCAGTACCACTTCGGGTCCAAGGAGTCGCTGGTGACGGCAGTGCTGGCGAATCGGGTCGACGACCTCGACCGCCGGCGGGGTCTGCTGTACGCGCGGGCCGATCTCCGCGATGTACGGTCGGTCGTCGAGGCGCAGCATCTGCCGCTCATCGAGCTGGGGGAGGATGGTGACTGCTACTACCTGGAGTTCATCGAACAGCTCGAGCGGAAGTCTGATCCGTTCGGTGACCTGCCGGCGGAGAACCGGATGGCCGAGCAGGCGTACTACGACCGGGTGGGCGATTTGCTGGACGGCGTCCCGGCCCAATTGCGCGAGGTCCGCATCAAGCAGGCCACCGCGACGTGCCTACATGTCTGCACCGATCGGCGGCGTACGCGTGACATCGGCGAAGCGGTCCCGCCGTATGCAGTGCACGTGAGCCAGTTGCTCGACAGTCTGGTTGCGCTGCTCACTCTGGAACCTTCGTCGGAAACCCTGGCAGCGCTTGATGTTTGGTCGAGAAGTCGAGGCGATTGAGATTCCCTTCCCGTCGCTGCCCGAAAATGGCTAGCGGACAGGGTCTTTCGGAACCGGGTCGTTGACAGTCCGATGTGACCTGTGCAACACTCCACTCGAGTGTCCGGTATCTGTTCCGGCGTCAGCGATCCCGACGATGGGCGCTACTCACACGACTCCATTTGCGAAGGTTGGTGTATCAATGACTGGTCGTATGGACGGCAAGGTCGCCCTTGTCACCGGAGCGGCACGAGGGCAGGGGCGCAGCCACGCGGTGCGCCTTGCCGAAGAAGGGGCCGACATCATCGCCGTCGACATCTGTGGGCCGGTCACCGGCGACACGACGATCGCGGCATCGACTCCCGAGGATCTCGCCGAGACGGTGGAACTGGTCAAGCAGCAGAACCGTCGGATCATCGCATCCGAGGTGGATGTCCGTGACTATGCGGCGTTGAAGGCCGCCGTCGACAACGGAGTCGAGCAGCTGGGCCATCTCGACGTGGTCGTGGCGAACGCCGGCATCGGCAACGGTGGCGAGACGCTGGACAAGACCAGCGAGACGGACTGGCAGGACATGATCGACGTGAATCTGTCCGGTGTGTGGAAGACGGTCAAGGCGGCGGTTCCGCATCTACAGTCGGCCGGTGGCGGATCCGTGATCCTCACCAGCTCGGTCGGTGGTATGAAGGCCTATCCGAACACGGGGCACTACATCGCCGCCAAACACGGTGTGATCGGGTTGATGCGGAGCTTCGCGGTGGAGTTGGGCGCGCAGTCCATCCGGGTCAATTCGGTTCTCCCGACGAACGTCAACACCCCGATGTTCATGAACGAGGGGACGATGAAGATGTTCCGGCCGGACCTGGAGAACCCGGGACCGGACGATCTCGCGGTGGTCGCGCAGATGATGCACGTCCTCCCCACCGGCTGGGTGGAACCCCGCGACATCAGTAACGCGGTGTTGTTCCTGGCGTCCGACGAGTCGCGTTTCGTCACCGGTCTTCCGCTGGCGGTTGACGCCGGTAGCTTGCTGCACTGACGCGCATCGGTGCAGTTGACGAGAGGAGCCAAAATGATTCCGAATCTTCGGACGGGATCGGAGCCGTGAGCTCAGATCTGCGCGTCGATGTGGACAGGCAGTTGTGCGAGGGGCACGCCCAGTGTGTTCTCCTCGCTCCGGAAGTCTTCGACGTCGGGGACGACGATCTGGCGGTGTGGCAGGAGAATCCGCCGGAAGCAGCGCGAGAGTCTGTTCGTGCCGCGGTGAGCGCCTGTCCGCGGCAGGCGATCTCGATGGTAGATAACGAACCGGAGAACTGAGCCGATGCACGCCCGTCGCGGTGTCCTTGACGGTCGCGAGACGCGGCCATCGTGTCATCCCGGTGCCGGCCGAAGATCCAGGTCGCGGCCTTCCTGCGCCCGGACGTGCCTCCGCACGCGAAGCGAGTGACACGCTGTGCACGATAGTGCAGTATCATGCACTGATGGACGACGGCGCATCGGCGCTCGCCTCGGCAATCGGGGCGCGCGTTCGCAAGGAACGACTCGCTCGGCAATGGACGCTGGACCGTCTGGCTGAGTCTGCCGCGGTGAGTCGCCGGATGCTGATCAACGTAGAGCAGGGTTCGGCCAATCCGAGTGTGGGAACACTGTTGAAGATCAGTGACGCGCTTGGATTGGGCTTGCCTGCGTTGATTGCACCGCCGGAGCCCAAAGAGGTGACGGTGACGCGAAGCGGCGAGGGTGCCACGCTGTGGCGAGGTGATCGTGGTGGTCGCGGGGTGCTCGTCGCAGGCACGCTGCCGCCCAACGTGGTTGAACTGTGGGACTGGACCTTGAGCCCTGGCGATCGGCATGACATTGAGGCACACACAGCCGGAACGATGGAGTTGATTCTTGTCCGCGAGGGCGTTGTCGAGGTCCGGATCGGCGAACGGACCGTGACCCTCGGGGTCGGCGACGCCGTTACGTTTGCCGGCGATGAGTCGCATTCATACAGTAATTCGGCCAGTACGTCGGCGCGCTTCGCGTTGACCGTTTTCGAGCCCGGTGTCGGTGCGCAGGCTCGACGGAAGGTCAACGATGCCTGAATTGTCACTTCTTCTCGCTCGCGCCCGAGTTGACGGCGCAGTCTTCGCACTGCGACCGGACTATCGCGCATTGCTGATCGCGGTCGACGGCCTGGTACCCGGTCCCGGTGACGACAGCAGTGAGGCGTTGTTGCAGGGGGCCGAGGCGTCCGCGCGCCGAGCGCTGACCGAACGGCCGGTCGAGGAGTTGCCGCACATGGCGTCATGGCGCGACGCCTTCCGTGCCTTCGGAGCCAAGCCACAACGCACTCGCAGCAGCGCGGAGGCGCTACTGCGTCGGGCAGAGTCGGGCTTACCTCGCGTGAACCGGTTGACGGATGTGTACAACGCGATTTCGGTGCTGCATCAAATCCCTGTGGGCGGAGAGGATCTGGCGAAGTACATCGGTGGACCTCGCCTCCTTCGGTCGAACGGCACCGAAGAATTCCACACCGTTGCCGGCGGCTCGGACATCACCGAGCATCCGGCCGCCGGGGAGGTGGTGTGGTGTGACGACGCCGGGGTGACCTGCCGCCGGTGGAATTGGCGTCAAGGTCGGCGCACGCAACTGACCGAGACAACCACCACGGCGCTGTTCATTCTCGACGCGCTCGATCCTCTGACCGGCGAGCAACTCGACGCAGCGGCTGACCAACTCGTGGCCGAATTGCGTCGGCTCGGACCTGATGTGCAGGTTCAGCGGCGTTTGATTGCCGCCGAATCGGCTGTAGAGGGGAGTTCTTGATGCTGATCCACCCGTGGGATGCCGCGGTCGATTCCGGTGAGTGGCAGCAATGGCTCGATTCCACCGACCGGTTCGGTGTCCTCGCGGTCAACAACTCGGATCCTCTTCAAGCCCCGATCGTGGTGCCCACCCATTTCACCGTTGCCGGCGACGACGTGTTGATTCATCTGGCGCGACCGAATCCGGTCTGGGCGCACCTGGAAGTCGCTGGTGAGGTACGCCTGGTCGTAACGGGCGACTACGCCTTCATCCCGGGCTATTGGCGGTCCAAAGATGGCGACCCGACTGAAAAGGGTGTGCCGACAAGCTATTACGCCACAGTTGGATTTGTATGTCGGCCCACGATTGTCGACGATCCCGCAGCGAAGGCCGCGATCCTTGATGCGCAACTGGCCGACTTCCAGCCCGAAGGTGGCCACGTCTCCGTTGCCGAGGAGCCGTACGCCCGGATGTTGGCGGGTATCCGTGGCCTGCGGTTGGTGGTGGTGCGGGTCGAGGCGAAGTTCAAATACGACGACAATAGACCGGTCGCTCAGCGCGAGAAGATCATCGACGAGCTGGGATCGCGTGGACGGGGCCTCGATGATGCGGTGGCCGCCCAACAGCAGCGTCGCGTGAATGAGATTGGTGACTGGAACAGCGGACGAGGAAGAGCCTGAGCCATCTCGACAGATCGCAGCCTCAGTGCGGCCACGAATGCGATCCGAGAGATGCAGAAGTGTTGACGGACCAGAGACCCATGCTCAGCGCAGTTCGCTCTTCATCACTTTTCCCGTGGCGTTCGTTGGGAGGCTCTCGATGAACTCGATGGACCGCGGCGCCTTGAAACCGGCCATCCGTGCTCGACCCCACGCGAGCAGTTCGTCCTCGGTGATCGGGGCGTTGGCGACCACAAACGCCTTGCCGACCTGCCCCATCCGCTCGTCGGGCACCCCGATCACCGCGACCTGGTCCACGGCGGGATGCTCCGAGAGGTAGCTCTCGATCTCGGCCGGGTACGCGTTGAACCCGCCGACGATGAACATGTCCTTCTTGCGGCCGATGATCCGCACTCGTCCGTCGGCATCGATCTCGCCCAGATCGCCGGTGTGCAGCCAGCCGTCGGGATCGATCGCCTCGGCCGTTGCCTCGTCGTCATCGAGATATCCCTGCATCACGTTGTACCCGCGGATCAGCACCTCGGAGTCGTCCGCAATACTGATCTCCACTCCGTCGCAGGGCTTTCCGACAGTAGTCGCGATCTGTTCGAAGGTGTCGCCTGCACGTGATGCGGTCGCGGTGCCGGCCTCGGTGAGGCCGTAACCGGTCATGATCGTCTGGAACGGGAGATCCTGCTTGATGCGACGGATGAGATCCACCGGAATGTCGGCAGAGCCGGTGACCGCAGCCCGCAGCGACGACAGGTCGCGCACCCTGCGGTCTGCGCCGAGTAACGACTGGTACAGGGTCGGTGGGCCGGGCAGCATTGTGATCCGCTCGGTCTCGACCAACTCGAGTACCCGGTCGACGTCGAGGGTGGCCATCGGAAAGACCGTCGCGCCCCGGATGAACGACGCGATCAGGCCGGCCTTGTAGCCGAACATGTGGAAGAACGGGTTGACGATGAGATAGCGATCTCCCTCGCGCAGATCCGCGAGATCGCACCATTCGCCGAAGAGACGCAGAGTCTGCGTGTGATCCATCATGACGCCCTTGGGGCGTCCGGTGGTCCCCGAGGTGTACATGACATCGGCGATGTCGGTACCGGCGACATCGGCCTCGAACGGTGAACCGCTGCTGAGGAAGTCGCCCGTGATGTCGATGACCTCGACGCCTTCGGGCGCCGGGAACTCGAGTCCGAGGAAACCGGGCTGAACGAGTACGGCTGCGGCACCACTGCGTCGGAGGATGTCCGCGGCCTCATCGGGTTTGTATCGGGTGTTGATCGGGACGAGTGTCGCGCCGGCGGTGAGGATTCCGAAGACGGCGATGATCCACTCCGCCGAGTTGGGTGCCCAGATCGCGACCCGGTCGCCCTTGCGGATGCCGATATCGGCGAATGCTCCTGCCGCGCAGCGAATACGAGCGACAGTCTCCCGGAAGGTCAGACGAAGGGAGCCGTCGACGACCGCTTCGGCATCTCCGAAGCGGTCGCCGGCGGACAGGACCATCTCGGGGATGGTCTTCCAGGTCATACCTTCAGCAGCCGCGCCATGTTGCCGCCCATCACGAGCTTCTGATCCTCGAGCGGCAGATGCTCGATGTGGCTGATGTAGGTGGTCGGCTCCGCGAGGCCCTCGGGATGCGGATAGTCCGAACCGAACAGCACACGTTCCGCGCCGATCAGTGCCGTGAGCTTGCTGAAGTCCTCTTCCCAGAACGGGCTGACATGGATGCTCTTCTTGATCGCCGCCACCGGGTCTTGCATCCCGAAGCCCTCGGGTGCCTTCTTGTAGACGTCGGTCAACGTCTGCAACACGTGTGGCAGCCAGCTGGCGCCGTTCTCGATCACCGCGATCCGCAGTTCCGGGAAGCGGAACAGTGCGCCGTGGCAGACCCAGGAGGCGACCGCGTCCTGGATCGGTCGCCACTCGCTCACCATCCGGAACGCGTTGGTGACGAACGGCAGCATCTCCGAACCGGTACCGTCCCAGTCCTGGTTGTATCGGGCGTAGCCGCTGTCGGATGAGTGCTGTGTGACAAGCACATCGAGTTCGACGACGCGCTTCCAGAACGGGTCGAACTCCGGCAGTGCGAACGATCGCGGTCCCTTGTACCCCGGGACCGGGGCCGGGCGGACCAGGATCGCCTTGGCGCCACGCTCGACACACCACTCGAGTTCCTCGATGGCCTTGTCGACGATGGGCAGGCTGATCACCGGGACGGTGAAGATCCGCTCCTTGTAGTTGAACGACCAGTTCTCGTAGAGCCACTGATTCAGCGAATGCACCACGGCGTGAATGAGTTCCGGATCGTTGCGCATCCGCTCCTCGACGAGGCTGGCCAACGTCGGAAACATCAGCGTTCGGTCGATCTTGAGCTCGTCCATCAGCTCCAACCGGGGTGCCGGCTCGCGGAACGCCGGCGGGGACTTGATCGGCTTACCGAAGATCTCGCGCTTGCTCTTGCCCTCCGGGTTGCCGTTCTTGAAGTAGTCCTCCATCGCGCCCGGCCGCGCGACGACGTCGAACGTCGGATTGGGGATGTACTCACTGATCTGGCCCTGGATGGCGATCTTGGTCCGGCCGTCCACCTCGACGTACTGGATGGCTTTCTTGTACTTGTCGGGCAGGAACTGGGTGAGTGCCTCCTTGGTCTCGTAGAGATGGTTGTCCGCATCGAAGAGCGGGTACGGCATTTCAGTGGGTGACATCAGAGATCCTCCTTTGCATCTGGTGAGAATACTATTCTCCGGATTGTATTGTGGCAATGGCCGCGCGGATCCGGAACTTCTGGATCTTGCCGCTCGCGGTTCGGGGGAAGTCCTCGACGACGTGAATGCGTTCGGGCCATTTCTGCTTGGCGATGCCGACCGTGGCGAAGTGAGCGCGCAGGTCGTCGAGCGTCGGTGTCGAGTGGCCGGGACGGACCCTGATCACGGCCGCCGCGCGCTCGCCGAACCGATCGTCGGGGACCCCGACGACCACGCCGTCGGCGACCGCCGGCATCCCGAGCAACACTTCTTCGACCTCGAGCGCACTGATGTTCTCGCCACCGCGGATGATGATGTCGGACTTGCGGTCGGTGATCTTCAGATAGCCGTCTTCGTCGAGGGTCCCGATGTCGCCGGTGTGATACCAGCCGGCGTCGTCGAACATCCGCGCAGTGAGTTCCGCGTCGGTGTAGCCCATACAGAGATCGGGTCCGCGGCTGAGGATCTCGCCGTCCTCGGCCAGCATCATCTCGACGCCGGGCAGCGGTCGCCCGTCGGTGTGCAGACGTTTGTCCTCGGCCGCGTCGTACAGCGAACCGGTGATCGACGGGTGCTCGGTGCTGCCATAGGAGCGGAAGACGACGATGCCGAGCTCGGCGAGGCGGGTGGTGATGGCGCTCGGTACGGAGGAGCCGCCGAGGCCGGCATACCGCATCGACGGCAGGTGCTGTTCGGTGAAGTCGGGATGGTCGATCAGGCTGGTCATGTAGTAGGTGGCGCCGCCGCCCACGGTCAGGCCCTCGGTGACCATGAGGTCGAGTGCCTGACCGGGATCCCAGACGTCGGTGAGGTTGATGTCGGTGCCGTCGACGACGGGGATGGTGAACGCGTTGATCATGCCGATGAAATGACCAACCGGCGCCGCGGTCAGCTGGTTGCCCCGGTCCGGCGGGTACCACTGGCCGAGCTGGCGGGTCTCGAACACAAGTGAATGATGATTGTGGAGAACGCCTTTGGGGTTCCGGGTGGTGCCCGAGGTGAATGCGATGAGAGCGCACCCGCTGGGATCGACCGGCAGGATCTCCTCGAGGGGTTCGTCGGCGAGGAGGTCGTCGAAGTCGCGTCCCACCACGCCGACGATCGGGACATCGGCGGCAACACTCAGGTCGTACTCGAGCCGGCCGAACGACTCCGGGGTGACGAAGACCTTCGGCTCCACTTCGCCGAGGATGAACGACACCTCCTTGGGTCCGTAGAAGTGGACGATCGGCACGACCGCGGCTCCCAGAAAAGCCGAGGCCCAGAACGTTGCGGCGGCCTCCATCCAGTTCGGGAGCTGAAAGGCGATGACGTCACCCGGTCCGACTCCGCGGGAACGCAGACCGGACGCGAGGCGCCGCGCCACGTTCTCCACGTCGCGAAATGTCCCGGCGAACGGACGAATGGCGGAGTGCACACGGAATTTCGCATCTGGTGCGGCGGTGAGACCGTCCGAGATGATGTCGCCGACCGTCTCCTTCGTCCACCATCCGTTGGCGACGTACTTCTCGGTGAGCTCGACCGGGATCTGTCGGGTCATGGAGGTTCCCTCTCATGCGATGATATGGTTCTCTCTAGTGAGAATACCAATCTCCTAGAGCGAGAGCGAGTAGTTATGGTGAAGTCGGAGCTCATCGACGGCCTTGCCGTGATCACGATCGACCGGCCGGAGGCGCGCAACGCCATCGCGCCCGCGACGATGGATCAGCTCGACGAGGCCATCGACCAGGCGCACGGCGCGCGTGCCCTCGCGATCACCGGCGGCGGTGACCGGGTGTTCGTCTCGGGCGGCGACCTCAAAGAGCTGGCGAAGCTGCGTACCCTCGACGATGCGCGGGCCATGGCGCGGCGGATGCGGGCGATCTGCCAACGCCTGGTGGACTTCCCGGCACCGGTGATCGCCGCCGTGAACGGGCACGCACTCGGGGGTGGCGCAGAATTCGCGTCCGCGGCCGACATCCGGCTCGCCGCCGACGACATCAAGATCGGGTTCAATCAGTCGACCCTGGCCATCATGCCCGCGTGGGGCGGCGCTGAACGTCTCGCGCAGATGGTTGGTCGATCCCGAGCGATGCTGTTGGCGGGTACGGGGCGCCTGCTCTCTGCCGACGAGGCCCTGGAGATCGGGCTCGTCGACCAGGTGTTTCCCCGGGCGACGTTCGACGAGGACTGGCGGAAGGTCGCGCACTCGCTGGCCACCGCCCCGGCGGCGGGCATCAAAAAGGTGATCACCGGGGCGACAGCCGAGGAGGCGGTCGAGGAGTTCGCCACACTCTGGGTGGCCGACGAGCATTGGGCCGCAGCCGATCGGGTTCTGAAGAAGCGGTGATCTTCCGCCGATGGTGGCCGCCATCCACGACTGCCGGTGACGAAGAGGAGTGACCATGTCCAGCGACGGCCGCATCGACGCGGCGCACCGGGTGCTCTACGACGAGGGGCTCGTCGTACGGACCGACGTCGTCGGGCAGCAGTACGTCGCCGAATCGACGGCCCGCGCCGCGGGCTCAGACGGGGCGGCGCTGCAGCAGTTCGTCACCGAGATGGTGTGGGGTTCGGTGTGGACCCGGCCCGGTCTGGATCGACGCAGCCGGAGTCTGATGACGATCGGAGTGCTGGTCGCGCTCAACCACCATGCCGAACTCGCTGTTCATGTGCGCGGTGGCCTCCGCAACGGCCTAACACGCGATGAGATCTCCGAGGCGGTGATCCATGCGACGGCCTATTGCGGTGTCCCGGCGGGAGTTGCTGCGATGCGCGTCGTACAAGACGTGTTGGCCGATGAACTCGGCCCTCGTTCGACGGCCGACGCCGATGAGGAGCGTCGACGATGACGGCGGATCTCAGCGGACGTTCGTCTCCGCTCCCGGATCATCGGGTCGGCATGATCGGTCTCGGCGCGATGGGGTCGCCGATCGCGGCGAACTTCGTCGGAGCCGGTCAGCCGCTCACCGTGTTCGACGCCGATCCCGAAGTGGTTGACACGTTCGTGAACGCGCACCGGGGCGGGGCATCGGCCGGCGACGTCGGCGAGTGCGACGTGATCGTCCTGTCGCTGCCCACCAGCGACATCGTCGACGACGTCGTGCTCGGCGACCGCGGATTGCTCACCGTCCTGCGGCCCGGTTCGGTGATCGTCGACATGGGTAGCAGCATCCCTGCCCGGACGCAGGCCCTCGCGCGCGCCGCCGCCGAGAAACAGGTCGCGGTCGTCGACGCGCCTGTCAGTGGTGGGGTGGCCCGCGCGATCGCGCGAGACCTGGCCGTCATGGTCGGCGGCGAAGCGGCAGCGATCGACTCGATCCGGCCGCTGCTGGCAGCGACCGCTCGCGACATCATCCATGTGGGCCCGGCGGGGTCCGCTCATGCGGCGAAGGCGTTGAACAACCTGTTGTCGGCGGTGGGTCTGTTCGCCGCATCAGAGGCGCTGGTCACCGGGGCGAAGTTCGGCATCGACCCGACCGTGCTGCTGTCGGTGCTGAACATGAGCAGCGGTCGAAACCAGGCCACGGAGACCAAGATCGAGCCGTACATCCTCTCCCGCGCATTCGATTCCGGCTTCACCGCCGGACTCATGGCCAAGGACATCGGAATCGCACTCGACCTCGCCCGCGATTGCGGCCTGCACCTCGGGCTCGGGTCGGCGCTGCGGGACGCGTGGGCCGGCGCCGTCGACGAACTCGGCGCCCACGCCGACCAGACCGAGGTCGTGCGCGTTCTCGAACGCGCAGCCGGAGTGGAATTGCGATGACCGACCGGATGATCCGGTCATGGAACGACCAGTAGAAAGCAGGGAGGATCGAATGTCACAGAAAGTCACGGCCCGATCGGGGGGACGCGCGGTCGCTCAGCTTCTCCTCCGCGGAGCGGTGGGCGGAACGATGATCGCGCACGGCCTCAAACATGGTCGCTCACTCGACGGCACGGCGAATTGGTTCGGTTCCATCGGTTTCCAGAAGCCCAAACTGCAGGCGCAGGCCAGCGCAGTCGTCGAGGTCGGGGCGGGGACGGCGCTGGTGGCCGGCGCGGCCACGCCGCTCAGCGCTGCGGCGGTCGTCGGCACGATGGCTGTCGCCGCCCGGTCGGTCCACCTGCCCAACGGGTTCTTCATCACGTCCGAGGGGTGGGAGTACGTGATGAACCTCGCGACCGCATCGGTGGCGCTGGCGTCACTCGGCGCCGGGCCGCTCAGTGTGGATCGCGCGATCGGGTTGGACAAGAAGCTGTCCGGGCGGCGCGGTGCCGCGCTCGCCGCCGCGGTAGGGCTCGGTGCCGCAGGTGCGCAGTTGGCGACGTTCTACCGCGCACCTGCCGCGTCGTAGGACTCTCGAACCGGATGATCGGGGCCGGCGGGTGCTCAGGGCAACTCCACCTTCGCCGCCAGCCACCGGTCATCGACACGTTCCATCGTCATCTCCACCCGGCTGCGATCGATACGGGGTTCGGGGGTGGAGGCGTTGCGCACACTCTGATCGACGAACAACAACACGACCACCTTGCTGGGAGATGCGGACTCGATACCGGATGCGATGACCTTTCCCTCGGCGTTCGCCTGGTTGTCGACGAGCAGTTGCCGTAGCTGTTCGCTCGACTTCGCATACATGGACTTGAACTCGCCGGTGGCACCGTCGAGTACCGCAGTGAAGTCCTCGTCGATGGAATCCGCGCTGACGCTGGTCAGGGTGACCGCGTAGTCGCGCGCGGTGTCGAGTGCGGCCGAGGCGGCCGAGTCGGTGGCGTGATCGGTCTTGTACTGCCACCCGAACCAGCCCAGCAGGGCCAGCGCAGCAACCGAGACGAGTGACGCCACTACGAGACCGCCGCGTCGAAACCGGCCCGATACAGCGCTGTTTCGAGTCCCGGGGCCGCTCGGCGGCGCGGCGTCCTCGTCGTGATCCGAACCGCTCGACTCGTCCGACTCGCTGCTCGGCTCGTCGTTAGCGGATTCCGGGTTCGTGGATTCCTTGCTTTCGGATTCCTTGCTTTCGGATTCGGGCTGCGCGTCGGTGTCCTTGTCGGTGTCCGTGTGGATCTCCTCGGGATCGGTCACCTCGCGGCTCGCTGCGCTCTCGCTCGAGACGGTGGTCGTCCGGCTCATCGGAACTCCTTTCGTCGTTGTGTACTGGGCTGGGCTGGGCTGGGTCAGGGCAGTGCCGGGCCTCCGAACGGCAGCGGAATCGATTGCGGCCCCTGTGGTGTCGGGTTGGTCCGGGCATGGGGATCGGTGCCGGGTGCCGGGCCGTAGGTGTCATCGCCGGGCGGTCGGGGGGCGTTGCGGGCCCCGCGGATCAGCACACTCGGATCGTCATCGGGGCAGTAGGTGTTGAGAAACGGTTCGGGGAAATCGGGTTGCGACGCCGGGAGCCGGGGAAGCTGATAGTCACAGGAATTCCGCGGATAGATGTTGACCGCCGCCCAGATACCACCGTCGCGCATCGTGGTGGTCAGTGCGTGCAGGGCCGAGCCGTCGCGATACTGCGGGAAGAAGAACTCGTTGAGCGCCGGAATCCGGAGGTAGGCCATCTGGGTCACCGTCGCGAGGTTCCCCAGCAGCTGCACCATCGTCGGCGAGTTGTCGGCGATGATGGCATCCACGTCCTCGAGCAACCGCGGTGTTCGGGCCAGCAACGTGTGCAGGCCGTCGGGTGTCCGTGCGACACCCGACATGATCCGGTCGAGATCGCGGGAGGTGTCCCGCAACGCCGGTCCGGCCTGGCCGAGTGTCGTCAGGACGGTTCGGCTCGAACGAAGAAGGGACACCGTCTGCGGCAGAACGGAATCCAAGGTGGAGATGAGGAAGGTACCACCGTCGATGATCTGGCGGAGCTTCTCGGGACCGGCCGGACCGACGCCGAGCTCCCGACTGACCGTCCGCAGCTTCTGCGGATCGATCTGCGTCAACATGCCGTCCATGTCGTCGAGTAGGTCCGCGAGCGGAATCGGGGTCGACGTCGCGTCCGCGTCGATCTCGGCGCCGTCGGTGAGGTACGGGCCGTCGTCGCTCGTCGGCCGGAAGTCGAGGTACTGCTCACCGGCGAACGACAGGCCGGCGACGCGTACCTCGCCGTCGAGGGGAATGTCGACGGCCGAGTCGATGGATGCCACGGCGACGACCCCGTCGGCGGTGAGATCGACGGACGCGATCCGTCCGACTGGGACACCACGGAGCGTGACCTTCTGTTGCGCGAGCAGTCCACCGGATTCGGTGAAGTGCACACGCACGGTGATGGTCTCGTCGGTCGGCGACATGTTGAACACTCCGCCGGCGAGGTAACCGATCCCGAGTAGCAGGATCGCGACGAGACCGACCGCGGACAGCAGCAGGCGGTGGCGGACGCCGGCGCGAACCACCCGGGTGACGCCTCGGGCCGGTGCGTCGGACACCCGGAAGGCATTGGCGGCGTGAGATGTCGCGGTCATCGTGGCGGCACCAACTTCTGCCGTAGGCGTTGCAGGGTGTAGGCGAGGGTGCCGGCGAAGTTGTCGGCATCGGAGAGGTCGGGCAGTCTGCTGCCGGGATCGGCATGGTGATTCGGGTCTGCCAGCGCGCCGATCGCCAGGTCCTGTAGGTCGGCATCCACGTGTGCAGCTGTCGAACTGGTGATCTTGATGACGGGCGCCAGGAGTTCGTTCATCGCCTCGACCTCGATGCCGGGTGCGGTGGCCGCCCGGTTGAGCTCGGCGGAGATCCGGTTGAGATTGGCGGTGAGATGTTGGGTCTCGCCGGTCTTGACCGACGGGAACCGCGACAGGGTGGTGCTGATGCTGCCGATCTGATCGACGAGGCCGAGGATCTCGTCGGTGTGGGCGGCGATGACATCGAGCGCGGGACCGGCCGCGGCGAGGGCATCGTCGAGAACCGGCTTCCGTGTCGACATCGTCGTCACCAGGCGATCTGTCTGGCGTAGCGCCGACCGCAGTTCACCGGACCGACGCGACAGCGACGAGATCAGCCGGGTGGATCGGGCGATCAGCGCGGCCAATTCGTCACCGTTGTCGCCGACGGTACGGCCGAGGCCGTTGACTATCGTCGTCAGGTCCCGCAGCACGCCGCCGTTGACCAGGACCGCCGACGTCGCGAGCACCTCCTCCACCGTCGCCGCGGCGGCGGTGTCGGACAACGGGATCGTGTCGCCGTCGATGAGCGTCCCGCCCGGCGCCTCCCCACCCGGCTCCGGCGGTTCGAGACCGACGAAGACATCGCCGAGCGGGGTCGCGGACCGCAACTCTGCGCGGGTCCCGACCGGCAGGATGACGTCATCGCGGATCCGGAGACTGACCAGCGCCGTGTAGTCACGGACCCGCATGGAGTCCACCTCGCCGATGTCGGCGCCGCTGAGTCGGACCTTGGCCTGCTGCGGTAGGTTGAGGGCGTTCACGAATTCGGCAGTGATGGTGTAGGTGTCGCCCGTCCCACTGTCGCGGCGGGGCAGGGGAAGGTCGCCGAGACCGACGCCACATCCACTGGCGAGGAGCGCGGCCATGAGCACGGCGAGAGCGCGGACCAATCGACGTCGGGTCATGGTGTCTCCCCGGCCAGGCCCTCGAGCATCGCGCTCATGCCGAAGTCGGGGCCGAAGTCGCGCAGTGTCCCGGTGTTGCAACCGAGTTCCCGGATGCGCAGCACATTGCAGACCTCTTTCACCAATTGGCTGTCGAAGAACACCTTCTCCAGCTGGGCGTGGACGCGGGCGATCCCGTTGCGCTGGTCGATGGAGTTGTACGCGTTGTCGAGGAGAAGCGGTGTCACATCGAGGAACTCGGCGAGCTGGCGGCGGGAGTCGGCTAGGGCTCTGGTCACCGTCTCGGCGCTCGACACCGTGTTGCGCACCGATGTGCGACGTTGTTCGAGCAGCGTGGTGGCCTCCGCGAGCACGCGATTGAGCTGCGCGCCGGTGGTACCCCACCCCAGCTGTTTTTCGGCGAAGAGGTCGGCGAGTTGTTCGATGGCCGAGCCGAATCGGCGTATCGCCCCGTCGTTGCGTGCGGCCGCGTCACTCAGCGTGGACAGATTGTCCACCGTCGCGGTCAGAGCCTCTCGGGTGTCGGCCCCGTGGTCCGGGCCGAGCGCGAGTGCCTCGGACAGGGCGGTCAGCGCGGATCGGATGTCGTCGCCGTTGCCGGAGGTGGTGGCCGCACCCGCCGACAGGATGTCGGCGATCGGCCCGTTGCCGTTGCCGTCGCCGTCGAGACTCAGGGCCAGCTCGTCGGCCATGGCCAGCGATCGGTCGACGTCCACGGGTGTCTTGGTGCGCGACAGGTCGATCACCGCGTCGTCGGCCAGACGTGGGCCGGATCGGTACACGGGGGTGAGCTCGATGTGTCGATCGGTGAGGACGGAGGTCGACACCGTGACGGCCGAGACATCTGCGGGCACCGGGACGTCGCCGTCGATGCTCATGGCGACCTCGACCGCGGTGGCCCGCGGGGTGATCCGGGTGATCTCGCCGACCTGCATGCCCAGCACCGACACGGCATTGCCAACGAAAAGGCCGGATGCACTGTCGAACTGGGCGATCACGTCGACGGTGTCCGCGGCGTCGTCGCGCAGGACCCGGTAGCCGCCGACCGCGAGGAGCGCGACGACACCAACGACGAGCAGCCGGATCAGCCATGTCTTCATCGGCAGTCCTTGAAGTACGGCGGCAGATTGACGAGACCGGCCTGCTTGGAGATCGCGCACATCCACGAGTCGATGAGCGGGCCGGACGATGAGGTGAAGTCGACCTCGTTGCCGGTGCCGGTTGTGTTGGCGAAGTTGCGGACGGGTATCGGCAGGACCTCCAGGGTGTTCCGGAGCAGTGCGTCGTTGCGCTCCAGCGATCCGAGGAGGCCCTCGAGGTTCGACACCAGGCGGTTGAGGCCGTCCCGGTCGTCGACGACCAGCCGGCGCAGCCGTGTGATCACCTCCGTCGACGCGTCGAGCATCCGCTGGATCATCACCCGCCGCTGCAGCACGGCACGCAGCAACCGTTCGCCACGGGTCACCAGGTCGCCGAGACTCGCCTGCTGCTCGCGCACCACGGTGGTGAGTTGCTCGGTGCTGGTGAGCAACGCCCCGATCTGATCACGCCGGTCGGCGATGATCGCCGACAGGTTCTCGATGTTGTCGAGCACCTGGGGGATCAGCTGGGGGGTGTCGTCGAGTTGTGTTGCCAAGGTGGTCATCGACTGCCCGATCTTCTCCGCGTCCACCTGCTCGAAGGTGACCGTGGCGTTCTGCAGTACCTGTTGCAGGTCGTAGGGGACATGCGTTTGCGGCAGGGGGATGGTCGCGTCGGGCAGCGACCCCTCGCCGGCCGGGCGGATCTCGACATACCGCGAGCCGAGCAGCGTGGTGAGTTTGATCGATGCCTCGGTCGCCTCGCCGAGCGCGACACCGCTGTCGACCTCCATGCCGACGGTCACGAAGGTCCCGGACAACTCCGTGCTCGTCACGCGGCCCACCTGGACGCCGGCGATGTTCACGCCGTCGCCGGTCGATACCCCGGCCGCCTGCGCGAACTGCGCTCGGATGTCCTGCTTTCCGGGGCCGCTGGCCTGGATCTGCAGCAGGACCAGAATGAATGCGGCGATGAGAACCAGTGCGACCGCGCCGATCACGACCTTGTTGCGGTTCTCCAGCGGCACGGACCGTTGTTTCGCCACGGCGGAGCGGATGCGTCGGATCATGAGGTCACCTGCACACCGGTGAGTTGGTGATCTCGCCTCCGGGCGTGGCACCGGCGACCACGGAGGGGATGACGGTACTGAGCGCCGGGATCAGGGTCACGTTGAAGTTGCACAGGTAGGTGTCGATGTAGGCGCCGCTCTGCGTGACCCGTGCGAGGCCCTTCAGCAGGGGCGGCAGGTTGTATCCGAGATAGGCGAACGGTTCCTTGTCAGCGAGAAAGTGCCCGATGAAACCCGGTTCGCGGTCGAGCATCTGCTGGAACTCGGGCAGCGCCCCCGCAGCCATCGAGGCCGCGCGATCGACGACGCGGGCCGTCGAGTCCAGGGCGGGGAAGAACTCCTTTTCCTTCTCGGACAGTTTCACGAAGATCTCCCGTGCGCGCGTCACGATGCTGTCGACGTTGCCGCGCTGGGCGGCGAGGGTCCCGACGACGTCGGACAAGTTGGTGATCACGTCGCCGAGGACCTGGTCGGGACCGGCGACGGACTCGGCGAGAGTCGAGGTCTGTGCGATGAGGGTGGCGATCGAACCGGTGTCGCCCTGCAGGGACCGGATGATGGCGTCGGTGATGTTCTCGATCTGCCCGGGATCCAGCACACTGAAGAGCGGCTCGAATCCGTTGAGCACCGCGGAGATGTCGAAGGACGGCTCGGTGTGGTCGATCGGGATCTCGTTGTCGGGCAGAGGAGTGGGTTCGCCGAAGTCTCCCCTGGACAGGCCCAGATAGCGTTGACCGACCACGTTCTGGTAGGTGATGGAGGCCTTCGTGTTGCTGTCGACCGCCTGATCGGCCTCGACGCGGAACGTCACACGCGCCACCGTGCCGTCGAGTTCGACCATGTCCACACGTCCGACCCGGATACCCGCCATGCGGACGTCGTCGCCCGGCTTGAGTCCCGTGACGTCGGTGAAATGTGCTGTGTACGTGGCTGAATCGCCGTCGACACCGCGTTGCAGCGTGACCACGACGGTCGACGTGAGGCCGACCGCCACGACCAGGAAGATCACCAGACCGATGAGTGGGCGCCGGACGCTCATCGCGGCCCCGGCGGTGTCGTGGCCGGCAGGGCGTGGGCCGCCGGTGACACAGTGATGTCGGAACCGCGGGCCAGCGGGCCGAGCAGCAGGGTGGTGGTGACCGGAGGCCCACCGACGAGACCGGCGAGCTGGGTCTGCTCGTCGGCGCTGCCCACCGAACCGACATTCCCGCCCATCGCGGCCGGCCGGTACCCGGGGGTCATTCCCTCGCGCTTCGTGATGACCGGCGGCGCGACGGATTCCGGGGCGGTCGAGCAGCTCGGGCCTTCGAGCTCGCCGTACCGAGGGCAGTCGGCACGCGTGTAGAGCCGGTGCGGAGTGAACTGGAACATGAACTTTCCCCTGCCGTTCTGGAGACCACGCGGCCAGAACTCGGTGAACCATTTCTCGGAGATCACGTTGATCTCGGTGACGATCCCGGTGAACGACGAACTACCGCGGGCGACGACGTCGACGACGGGCGCCGCGGTCCGGGTGATGGTCAGAAGCTGATCGACGTTGTTGCGCATGGCCTCGTCGACGCGACCGGCGGTCGTTGATCCGGCCGCGAGAAAGGTGGTGAGCGCAGCGGATTCCCGGACCACGGTCTGCATCGGTACCACCGACGAGTGCAGTGCGTCGAGAAGATCGGGCGCCGACGACCGCAGCCCGGTGACCGCGGTGTTGAGCGCGCGCAGGGTGGACGGTGCGCCCGGTGTCAGTACCGCGTCGAGTTCGCGCGTGATCCGGTCGAGTTGTGCACCGGCCGCGGCGATGTCGGTGCCCCGCCGGTCGGTGGCGGCCGCGACGGCGGCGAGCAGACCGATCGTCTCGTCGTCGCGTTCACGGCCGGTGGCGGCGACGATGTCGCGTAGCTGTGAGAGCGTCGTCTGGAACTGGACGGTGTCTTTGCTCTCGTCCTCGGCGATCACGGCGCCGGAGGTGATCGCCGGTGCAGACCCGTTGTCGAGCAACTGAACCGACGACACCGCGAACAAGTTGCTCGGTACCACTCGCGCGGTGACCGTGCTCGGGATGCCGGCGGCTCGCGCGGGATCGAGGTCGATCTCCACGACGTTGGGGGTGTCCGCGGTCTCCGGGACCACCGAACGAACGGCGCCGACGAGGACCCCGCGGTACTTCACATCGGAGTTCTTCGGGAGTCCGTCGCCGACGTCGGTGAGCTCGGCACGCACCGGGACGGACGCCGTGAAGGCGCCGTCGGCCTTGAGCCAGATCGCGGTCAGTGCGACCGCGACGACGATGAGCGCCACCAGTCCACTGAGCACCAGCCGGGACTTCCTGAGTCCCCGCGGCCCCTCCTCGAATCCCACCGACATGGCTATCCGCTCAACCTCGCGGCCGACGCGATACCCCAGAACACGATGGTGAGGAGCAGATTCGCCAAGATCATGGCGGAGATCGCGGCTCGCATGGCCCGGCCGGCCGCTGTCCCGACTCCCTGCGGTCCACCGCTGGCGTAGTAGCCGTAGTAGCACTGGACCGTGGAGGTGATGATGACGAAGATGATGGCCTTCGCCAGGGAGTAGAGCACGTCGACCGGATTGAGCACGATCTCGAAGTAGTGCTGGTACGTGCCACCCGAGAGTCCACCGGCGAGGCCCACGATGGTCTGCACGGCAAGGTAATTCAAGGCCAGGCAGAGCAGGTACAGCGGTATCACCGCGACGACGGCGGCGAAGAGGCGCGTCGACACGAGGTAGGGTATGGGCCGGATCGCCAACGACTCCAGGGCATCGATCTCTTCAGAGATCCGCATCGCCCCGAGCTGCGCGGTGAACCGGCAGCCGGCCTGCGCGGCGAACGCCAGTGACGCCATGATGGGTGCGAGTTCGCGGGTCGTCGCGGTCGAGGCGACCATGCCCGCTGCCGGTTCCATGCCCAGGAGGTGCAAGGCGTTGTATCCCTCGATGCCGACGATCGCGCCGGCGGAGGCCCCCAGCACGATGATGACGCCGGCGGTGCCGCCGCCGACCACGATGGAGCCGTTGCCCCATGTGACATCGGAGATGACCCGGAGGGTTTCCTTGCCGTAGTGCCGCAGCGCCAAGGGAATTGCCGCCACCGCGCGGAAGAAGAACGCCGCCATGTGGCCGACGCGGGCCAACGCATCGGAGACCGCCGTCGCGGATCTGACGATCGGGCGCGCTCCGGGAGGGTAATAGGGTGCGGCCATCAGAAACCGGTCCGGGGGAACAGCATCACGTACAGCTGGGTGAACCCGACGTTGACCAACATGAGCAGGATGATCGACGCGACCACCGTGGCGTTCACGGAGTTGGCGACGCCGGCCGGTCCGCCGCGGGTGGTGAGACCCTTCTGGCAGGCGACGATCGCCACGATGGCGCCGAACACGACGGACTTGATCATGGTGAGGATGAAGTCGGCGACCGTGGCGAACGAGGCGAACGTCGCGACGAAAGTTCCCGGTGTCCCTTCTTGCACAAAAGCATTGAACACATAGCCGGAGAAGAATCCGACAAAGCAGATGATCCCGGTCAGCGCCGCGCTGACGATGACTGCGGCCGCGAGCCGTGGAACCACGAGGCGCCGGATGACCGACAGTCCCATGACCTCCATCGCATCGATCTCGTCCCGGATCTTGCGTGAGCCCAGATCGGCACACACCGCGGACCCGGCGGCCGCGGCCATGAGGAGGGCCGCCACCATCGGAGCGCCCTGCCGGATCACCGCGAGTCCGCTGGCGGCGCCCGCCAACGACGTGGCGCCCACTTGCGCAGCGAGCAGCGCGAATTGGATGGACAAGGTCATCCCGATGGGGATGGCGACGAACACCGTCGGCATCGCCGACGCCGATGCCATGAAGGCCGACTGCCGGATGAACTCGGCCACCGGGAACTTGCCCGTGACGATGTCGACGATCAGGTGGCGGGTCGCCTGGAGGCCCAGGACGCACTGGCCACCGACGGTCTCGAGCGCTGCGAGTGGATGGCGACGGAGATAGCCACGAAACCAGGCGGCCACCTCGGCGTTGGCCGATCGCCGCGGGGCCGGGGGCGGCGCCCCGATCTCGCGATCGACGGTGGCCGCACCCCGGCGGAGAGGTGTCGCCTGTTGAGCGATCGCCATGATTGCCTTTCTGCGCTGCTGCGCCGACCGTCGATGTCGGCCGTGCGCGGGAGCGGTGTCCGAGGGGTGCCCGGACACCGCCGGTCGTGCGCGAGCGTGGTCAAACGGATGTCAGATGTACCAACCGCCGTTCACGCCGATCACCTGACCGGTGATGAATCCGGCATGGTCGGAACACAAGAACGCCGCCGCTGCCGCGATGTCGTCGGGCATACCGGCGCGCCGGACCGGGGTCATCGCCGCCAGATCCTCCAGTTTCGGGATGTGTCCGGCCTTCACCCCGGCTTCGGCCATCGGAGTTGCGATGATCGACGGCGGGATGGTGTTCGCGGTGATGCCCTGCGGCGAGTACTCGAACGCGAGGGCCTTGGTCAGTGCGATAACCCCGCCCTTCGAGGCCACGTAGTGGGCCCGCTCGGGGGCACCCGACTGCGCGCTGGAGGACGAGATGGTGACAATCCGTCCCCAGCCGCCGGCCTGCATGTCGGGGATCATCGACTGCGTGCAGTTGAACGTCCCGGTCAGGTTCACGGCGATGAGGCGATCCCAGTCCTCCTGGGAGATGTCGGTGTACGGAGACTGTGCCTCGATCCCGGCGCTGGTCACCAGGATCTCGACCGGGCCGAACCTCTCGCGCACCATGCCGGCCGCCTTGTCCACATCCGTGCGGTCGGCGACGTCGACGGCCACGGCGATGGACTCGCCGCCGTCGGAGTTCAGCCGCCGCGCCACCGATTCGGCTGCGTCGCCGTTGATGTCGAGCACCGCGACCCGATGGCCCGCCGAACTGAGATGTTCGGCGACCGCCTGCCCGATGCCGGAGCCACCGCCGGTGACCACCGCGACCCGGCCGGCAGAGGCCCGCTCCGTCATGACTTCTCGCCCTTCGGGGTGAACTCGAGATGGAGGCTGGTGATGCCGCGCAGGATGTAGGTCGGCTCGTACTCGTAGTGCCGATCGCCGGACGGCCCGTGGTGTTCGGTCGAGACCCGGATGTCATCCATGCGCTCGAGGAACTTCTCGATCGTCACGCGGCCTTCGACGCGGGCGAGGGGAGCGCCCGGGCACGAATGGATTCCGCGGCCGAACGCGAGTTGCTCGCGGACATTGGTCCGGTCGAGGTCGAGATCGTTCGGTTCGGGGAAGTGATCAGGGTCGCGGTTCACCGCACCCGGGCAGATCATCACCGTGGTCCCGATCGGGATCGGCACGTCGCCGATGGTCGTGTCGCGGCGGGCGACCCGGAATGCGCTCTTGACCGGGCTCTCCATCCGAAGCGTTTCCTCGACGAACAGCGGGATGAGATCCGGGTCGTCACGCAGTTTCTGCTGGAGCTCCGGCCGTTCGCCGATGAACCGCAATGCCGCGCTGATCAGTTTCGTCGTGGTCTCCTGGCCGGCGGCGAAGAGGAAGGTGGCCGTCCGGACCACCTCGATCACCTCGGGTGTTGCGCCGTCCTTGTACTTGGCCTCGGCGAGCCCGGTGAGGACGTCACCGCGCGGTTCGCGTCGACGGTCCTCGATGTAGGCGCTGAACTTGTCGTCGAGCCACTGCAGCGGATTGTCGGCCATGACCTCGAGATCGAGCGCGCCGGGACGAGCACCGGGCCGGGGTGCGCCCAGGGCGATCCGGAACTCCTCGTGGTCCTCCTCGGGCACTCCGAGGAAGTCGGCGATCGTGAGCAGCGAGAACGGTTTCGCGTAGTTGTTCATCAGCTCGCAGTGACCGCTGTCGATGAACGTGTCGATGTACCGGTCGCACAAGCGGGTCATGAACTCTTCGTTCTCCCGGATGCGCCTCGGTGTCAGGAGGCGGCTCAGGAGGCTACGTGCCTTGGTGTGGTCGGGCGGGTCCATCGTGACCATGTGCTCGTACAGCGGGAACTCGGCGCGGTGCGCCTCGATCTGGGCGCTGATGTCGTCGCCGTCCGGGCTGAACGGCAGGCCCGGGAAGGGGCCGGTCGCGGAGATGCACGAGGAGAAGTTCTCCGTGTCCTTGAGTACGGCGACCGCTTCGGCATGGCCGGTGATCGCATACACACCCATATGCGGTTCGCGGGTGATGGGCCCCTTGCTGCGGAGTTCCTCGTAGTACGGGTACGGGTCGGGTACGAGCTCCTCGGACGTGAAGTAATTGAGCTCGGACAGTTCGCTCACCGAATCCTTGAGTTCACTCATGCGGCCTCCTCGGACCTCGTCGATCAGTCGTTGACTGGCGTCATTCTCGAATGCAGAAATCACGTTCTCAGGTGGGCAAATCCCTCTGGGGTCTGAAGCGGGGGATTGGGCCGTTTGCTGTGCACTCGCTCAGCACATGTGATTACAGTTACCACGATCACAGAAGTGAGGTCAAGATCACATCGGTTCGGTTTGGGATCGTCCGATCGGGCTACAGTGGGCCGATCCGAAATGAGAGGTGACGCGTGGGAGTGGGACGGAGGGTCGGGTCCCCCGACGCCAGGAATCGAGCGCTCCTGCTGGACGCCGCGGAGCGTCTGATGATGGAAAAGGGTTATGCCGCAGTCTCTTCCAGAAGAGTTGCGGACGCCGCCGGGTTGAAGCCGCAACTCGTTCACTACTACTTCCGGACGATGGACGAACTGTTTCTCGAAATGTTCCGGCGTCGCGCGCAGGACGGTCTCGAGTATCAGCGCGCGCTACTTCGATCTCCTCAGCCACTGTGGGCACTCTGGCAGTTCAGCGTCGAGCCGACGGTCGCGAAGTTCACCACCGAACTCCTCGCGTTGGCGAACCATCGCAAACAGCTGCGGGCGGAGATCGCCCGATACTCCGCTGAACTGCGCAAAGAGGCCCAGGATGCCTTCGAGGAGTTGCTGCCCTCCTACGGCGTCGACACCGAACGTCTTCCCGCGGCCGTGGCGATCGTCCTGATGACGAGCGTGTCCAGGGTGGTCATGATGGAGGAGTCGCTCGGCTTCTCGGACGGTCATCGCGAGACGTTCGCGTTCGTCGAGAGCTACCTCACCGAGTTGGAAGGTGAGCCGAGGCAACAATATTCCGAGCCGGCACCGTTCGTGGGCTGAGGTCAGGCGCTGCGGCGACACGTCGTCGACCCAGGAGCGTCGAGGTCGGTCGACGAGTGTGAGAATGATGTTTCCATTTTCGGAAACGACGGGTACTCTCACGGAGAACAAACTGTTCTACTGAGTGAGGGGATTCCACATGGCGAAGGCGCTGGCGCCGGAGATCTCGACGTGGCCGGAGGAGAATGCGCAGCTGATCGGTAGCGCATGTGGCAAGTGCGAGTTCGTCACGTTCCCGGCGCAGGACTGCTGTCCGAAGTGCGGATCGATCGGTATGGCCGAGAAGCTGCTGCCGCGGACGGGGACCCTCGTCGCGTGGACGGTGCAGGGCTTCCCGCCCGGGGCTCCTTACATCGGCCCGGTGGGCGACGACTTCTCGCCGTTCGGGGTCGGCCTGGTGGAACTCGACGGCGTCGTTCGCGTCGAGGGGCGCCTCACTGAAAGTGACCCTGCCGCACTGGACTTCGGTCAGAAGGTCGAGCTGACGATGATCCCCTTCGCGACCGATGCCGACGGCGAGGAGATCGTCACCTACGCGTTCGCCCCGGCCTGACCCGCGCTGCACACGAGAGGATCAACAATGTCGAACGACGTAGCCATCATCGGCGTCGGGCTCCATCCCTTCGGCCGATTCGACAAGACGGCGATGCAGATGGGTGCCGAGGCGATTCACCTCGCGCTCACCGACGCCGGGGTCGAATGGAAGGACATCCAGTTCGGATTCGGCGGCAGCTACGAGATCTCCAATCCCGACGCCGTCACCCGCCTCGTCGGGCTCACCGGGATCACGTTCACCAACGTGTTCAACGCCTGTGCCACCTCGGCCAGCGCGATCCAGCAGACGGCCGACACGATCCGGCTGGGTACCTACGACATCGGCATCGCCGTCGGGATGGACAAACACCCGCGTGGTGCGTTCACTGACAATCCGGCCAAACTGGCCCTGCCGCAATGGTATGCGGAGAACGGCCAGTTCCTCACGACCAAGTTCTTCGGGATGAAGGCGAATCGCTACATCCACGATCACAACATCTCCCAGGCGACGCTGGCCAAGGTCGCCGCGAAGAACTTCCGGAACGGGGAACGCAACCCGAACGCCTTCCGGCGCACCCCGATCCCCGAGGACACGATCCTCAACTCGCAGATGGTGAATTACCCGCTCACACAGTACATGTTCTGCTCGCCCGACGAGGGTGCCGCCGCGGTCATCATGTGCCGGGGCGACATCGCGCACAAGTTCACCGACAAGCCGGTGTTCCTGCGCGCCAGCGAGATCCGCACACGTAGGTACGGCGCCTATGAGGTCCACGCCACGTCGGCGCCGATCGAAGAGGATGTGTCGCCGACCGTGTACGCCGCACGCGCCGCTTACGAGCGGGCCGGGATCGGGCCGGAGGACGTCGACATCGCCCAGCTACAGGACACCGACGCCGGCGCCGAGGTCATCCACATGGCCGAGACGGGCCTCTGCAAAGACGGTGAACAGGAGCAACTGCTCTCCGACGGCGCGACCGAGATCACCGGATCGATCCCGGTGAACACCGACGGCGGACTGATCGCCAACGGCGAGCCGATCGGCGCATCGGGCCTACGGCAGATGCACGAACTCGTCCGGCAGCTCCGCGGTGAGGCGGGTGACCGGCAGGTTCCCGGAAAACCGAAAGTCGGACTCGCCCAGGTCTACGGCGCCCCGGGGACGGCCTCGGCGACGATCGTGTCGCTCTGAGGGTTCGCCCTTCGGGCTCGTCGCTTGCGCTCCTCGCACCTCAGGGAGCGGGAGGGCGGTCGTCGCTCGTTGCACCTCAGGGATACTCAGAGCGACCAGGTGTGCACCGGTTCCCCTTCGTGCATGAGGGTGACGTAGTCACGCAACATTCCGCGCAACGCCTGTTCTCGGGTCTCGCCGGCGTCCTCGCGGGCGACCACGGCCTTGCGTTGCCAGACCGATCCGGTCTGGTGCGTGATGCACCGGCCTTCGATCACCGACAGGTACCGGGCACGGGCTTTGCCCGACACTCCGTAGGCCCGCAGTCCCACGTCGGCGAGGTCGAGCAATCGGCGCAGGGTCAGTTCGTCGGGTCGCACCCAGCCGACGTTCGGCCAGTACAGTTGCGCCTCCAGACCTGCACGCGCACCGGACTGCAGGTTCTCGGCCGCGGCGTTGAACGACATCTGCGACCAGAGTGGGCGATCGGATTCGACGAGCCCGCGGACCACTCCGTAATAGAAGGCGGCGTTCGACATCGTGTCGACAACCGTCGGCCCCGCGGGCAGCACCCGGTTCTCGACGCGCAGGTGGGCTCGCCCGTCGACGACGTCGTAGACCGGCCGGTTCCAGCGGTACACGGTGCCGTTGTGCAGCCGGAGTTCGTCGAGAGCCGGGATCCGGCCGTCGTCGAGCTCGTCGATCGGGTCGGTGTCACTGGCGACCGGCAACAGCGCGGGAAAGTAGCGGGTGTTCTCCTCGAACAGATCGAAGATCGTGTTGATCCACCGTTCGCCGAACCAGACCCGGGGTCGCACGCCCTGGTTCTTCAATTCGAGCGGGCGCGTATCGGTGGCCTGCTCGAACACCGGGATTCGGCTCTCGTGCCAGAGCGAGGTCCCCGCCAGGAACGGGGAATTGCCGGCCAGCGCCACCTGCACCCCGGCGATGCTCTGCGCGGCATTCCAGTACGCCGCGAAGTCCTCCGGGGCGACGCGCAGATGCAGCTGCAACGACGTGCACGCGGCTTCCGGCAGGATCGAATCCGTGGTGGTGTGCAGCCGTTCGGTCGGATGGTGCTCGCCCAGCGGGATGCCGCTGATGTCGATTTCGATGTCCTCGCCGCGTGCAGCGAAGATCTGCCTGTTCAGCAGGTCGTAGCGGGGGTTCGCCGATATCCATTGATGAGCGAAGTGCTCGTGGGTGAGGGTGGGCAGCATCCCGATCATCACCAGGTGGTTGTCGGTGCGCGACGCGCGGTCCTCGGCGCGGTTGAGCGACGTGCGTAATGCCTGTTCGAGCGAGATCGTGTCGTCGGTGACGAACGGCCGCGGCGAAACGTTGATCTCGATGTTGAACTGCCCGAGTTCGGTCTGGTAGTCGGGGTCGGCGATGGCGTCGAGCACCGTCGCGTTGGCCATCGCCGGGTTCATCTCGTCGTCGACGAGGTTGAGTTCGACCTCCATCCCGAGCAGTGGTTCGGGTGGCTCGCCCTGATCGGTGAACAGACCGTCGGCGAGCATCCGGGCGATGGCCTCGGTACCCCGGCTGACCTGCCGCCGGAACTGCACGCGGTCGGCGCCGGTGAACTCCCGTTTGGCCACGTCGGTTCCCATGGATCAATGGTGCATGATGGTCGGCGTGGCAGCGCGCAAACCGATCGATCCGGTCGAGGTGCGCGCCTCGGTGATGGCGGTGGCTCCGTGGCTGCTCGACGATTCGGCGAACGAACCGTCACGCGCCGAGCTTGCCGCCGCCGTGCGGCTCACCGCCCGGAGTCTCGCCCAACTCGCGCCCGGCAACTCCGTGGAGGTGCGGGTGCCGCCGTTCGTGGCGGTGCAGTGCATCGAGGGTCCCCGGCACACGCGTGGGACGCCGCCGAACGTGATCGAGACCGTTCCGCGCGTCTGGCTGCTGCTGGCGACGGGGCTCCAGGATCTCGACGACGCGGTCGCGGGCGGACAGGTCAGTGCATCGGGGCACCGGGCACCGGCGATCGCGGACCTGCTGCCGATCATCCCGCTCGACCGCGGCACCCCGGCATGACACGACGGCGCAGGACCGTGACGGTGCGATGCCTCACACCTCGGAATATCCCGACCCGGCGCACCGCTGCATGATTCGCAATCGCCGGCTACCGACCGGTAAACTGCAGGTATCTCCCAACCGTCGATGTTTCAGCCCGTCAACGTGTTGCCATGTCGTGAACCCGTACCGCACCAGGGAGCGCACCCCGCATGACCGACTTGTCGATCGCCAGCAAGAACCTCCTCACTTCCTCGCGTACCTGCGGAACGGCGCGGATCTCTGACGAGACCGAGAACGAGCCCCGCGAGGAATGCGGTGTGTTCGGTGTGTGGGCGCCCGGCGAGGATGTTGCGAAGCTCTCCTACTACGGCCTCTATGCCCTGCAGCATCGCGGGCAGGAAGCCGCCGGCATCGCCGTCGGCGACGGTTCGCAGGTCCTGGTGTTCAAGGACCTCGGCCTGGTCAGTCAGGTCTTCGACGAACAGACTCTGGGTGCGATGGTCGGCCATGTCGCGATCGGGCACTGTCGGTACTCCACCACGGGTTCCACCACGTGGGAGAACTCCCAGCCGATCTTCCGCACCACCACCGCCGGGACCGGGGTGGCGCTGGGGCACAACGGCAATCTGGTCAACACCGCCGATCTCGCCAGCCGCGCCCGCTCGCTCGGTGTGATGAGTTCGGCCGCGACGTCGGACTCCGATCTCGTCGGCGCGCTCCTGGCCCATGGCGCGGCCGACAGCACCATCGAGCAGGCGGCGATGGATCTGCTGCCGCGGCTCAAGGGCGCCTTCTGTCTCACGTTCATGGACGAGCACACGCTCTACGCGGCTCGCGATCCGCACGGGGTTCGCCCGCTGTCGCTGGGTCGTCTCGATCGCGGCTGGGTCGTGGCGTCGGAAACCGCGGCGTTCGACATCGTCGGCGCGTCGTTCGTCCGTGACATCGAGCCCGGCGAACTGCTCGCCATCGACGCCGACGGAGTGCGCAGCTCGCGGTTCGCCGAGCCGGAGCCGCGTGGCTGCGTTTTCGAATACGTCTATCTGGCCCGCCCGGACAGCGTGATCCACGGGCGGTCGGTGCACTCGACCCGCGTCGAGATCGGCCGACGCCTTGCGCGCGAACATCCCGCAGACGGTGATCTGGTGATCCCGGTGCCCGAATCGGGCACGCCCGCCGCCGTCGGCTACGCGCAGGAATCGGGGATTCCCTACGGCCAGGGCCTGATGAAGAACGCCTACGTGGGTCGCACCTTCATCCAGCCGTCGCAGACGATCCGTCAGCTCGGCATCCGGCTCAAGCTCAATCCGCTCAAAGAGGTCATTCGCGGCAAACGGCTTGTCGTGGTGGATGATTCGATCGTCCGCGGCAACACCCAGCGCGCCCTGATCCGGATGCTCCGGGAGGCGGGCGCCGCCGAGGTGCACGTCCGCATCGCGTCCAGCCCGGTGCGGTGGCCCTGCTTCTACGGCATCGATTTCGCGTCGCCGGCCGAGTTGATCGCCAACGGCATGGAGTCCGAGGAGGGGATGGTCGAAGGTGTCCGGCAGGCCATCGGTGCCGACTCGCTCGGCTACATCGGTATCGACGAGATGATCGCCGCCACCGAGCAGTCCGCCGACAACCTGTGCGCGGCCTGCTTCGACGGTGACTACCCGATCGAGCTGCCGAAAGAGACCTCGATGGGCAAGGCCGTCCTCGAGCAGATGCTGGCCAGTGCCGCCGGAGACAGCCGTGATCCGCTGACGGCGTCCAACGACAACGTCAGTGCGGTGATGCGCCCCTGACTGCTCGGCTCGGCGTCTGCCACCGACCGATGCGGGCACACCGGTGTCGGGTAGCGTATTCGGGGTCGGGACTCGCGGGTGACACTCGGGCGCGAGCCGACCGAACTACGACGGAAACTCCGACACCCGGAGGTCCGACCACCTGGATTTCGACAAGGGGTGCTCCGCCAGATGTCCGATCGGGATTCGGCTGCCGGTAGTCCGGCCAACGACCGTCACACCGCGGAGGACGGTCTCTCCTACGCCTCGGCAGGTGTCGACATCGACGCCGGCGAGCGCGCCGTCGAACTCTTCGCGCCACATGCCAAACGCGCGTCGCGGCCGGAGGTGATGGGCGGCCTCGGCGGATTCTCCGGACTGTTCGCGCTGAAGGGCAACTATCGGGAACCGGTGTTGGCCGCAGCCAGCGACGGCGTCGGCACCAAACTGGCCATCGCTCAGGCGATGAACAAGCACGACACCGTCGGACGTGACCTCGTCGCGATGTGCGTCGACGATCTCGTGGTGTGCGGCGCCGAGCCGCTGTTCCTGCAGGACTACGTGGCGGTCGGCAAGGTCGTCCCGGAGACCGTGGCGCAGATCGTGGCCGGGATCGCCGACGGCTGCGTGGACGCGGGATGCGCGCTGCTGGGCGGGGAGACCGCCGAGCACCCGGGCCTGATGGACGAGGACCACTACGACTTGTCCGCGACCGCGGTCGGCGTCGTCGAGGCCGACCAGATCCTCTCACCCGAGCGCGTCCGGCCCGGTGACGTCGTCATCGCGATGGGTTCGTCGGGACTGCATTCCAACGGATACTCGCTGGCGCGCAAGGTGCTGCTCGAGTGGGGGCACATGGACCTGGCCGGCCACGTCGAGGAGTTCGGGCGTTCGCTCGGCGAGGAACTGCTCGAACCGACCCGGATCTACGCGCGGGACTGTCTGGCACTGGCCGCCGAGACGGATGTGCGGACCTTCGCGCACGTCACCGGAGGTGGCCTGGCCGAGAACCTGGCCCGGGTCATCCCCGCCGGGCTCGTCGCCGAACTGGAGCGCGAGACCTGGACGCCTGCGCCGGTGTTCGCGCTGATCGCGCAACGCGGCCGCGTGGCCCGCGAGGAGATGGAGCGCACCTTCAACATGGGTGTCGGCATGGTCGCCGTGGTGGCGCCCGAGGACACCGAGCGTGCGCAGGCCGTGCTCACCGCCCGTCACGTCGACAACTGGGTGCTGGGTTCCATCAAGCGGTCGTCGGAGCCGAAGAATCATGACCTGCCGCGCGTCGTCCTGAGCGGCGAACACCCGCGGTTCTGAGCGGTCTGGCCCGAATCGGGTTCTGGAGCGATCTCCCGAGGTCTCGATAACGCCCTCGCCTAGCGGCTCGGGCTACTCGACCGGCGGTTGGTGGTGGATCGGGCTACTCGACCGGCGGGTGGTGGTCGCGTGTGGGCTCGGCTAGTCGACCGGCTGATCGGGCAGCACGAAACCACACCTGTGCCGGAGGCGGGCGCGGAGCCCGCGGTCACCTGCTCAGGTGTGGTTCACGTGGAGCGCACCGAAAGGTGCGGAGGTATGAGGGTGTGCCGACGGCGAACGAGCGTCAGGCTCGGCGCCACTCGTCCTCGTCGGCCCACTCATCCACCGAATCCCGGCGCTCCGCCGAGTCCTCCGACCCGGACAGCTCGCGCTGCAAGCTGTCGAAGTCGGTGTTGGGAGTGGAATACTTCAGCTGACGAGCAACCTTCGTCTGCTTTGCTTTTGCCCGGCCGCGGCCCATATGGGACCCCCTCGCACAATGACGGGGCGGCCAAACGCTTGGCGGCCCCGTTCTCTAGGTAATGAATCTGTCGTGGGACCCAGTTTAGCGCGCTCGTCCCGATAATGCGGATCGCCCTGCCGTACACGCCGCGACTCACACGAATCCGCCGTTCGGACGCGCGTCACTCAGACGCGGGAGAGCTTCCGCGATGCCTCCCGCTGCACCTTGGGGGCGATTCCGTCCTCGGCGAGGAGCGCGGTGAGTTGTTCCCCGTCGGCGTCGGTGCCGGCGACGAGATGACGCACCCGGACGCCGTGCTCGGGTCGATGGACGACTCGGACACGATCGCCTTCGGCCACCGTGCCCGGATGCAGAACCCGCAGGTAGGCGCCGGTGTCGGCGCGTGCGAGGAATCTCTTCACCCACTGCGGTTCGCCGGCCCACGCCGCGAAGGTGCGACACGGGATGCGGGGGATCGTCGTCTCGAGGACGAGCCCGTCGTCGCCGACCTCCCATCGTTCGCCCACCATGGCATCGGTGATCGGCAGTCCATCGATGCGCAGGTTCTCACCGAACCAGCCGAAGGGGAGCTCGCGGCCGAGCTCGTCGGCCCAGCGATGCGCCTCTCGTTCGCTGTAGGCGTACACGGCCTGGTCGGTGCCGCCGTGATGCTTGGTGTCGACGACGTGATCGGTGACGAGGCCCATCTCGGTGACGGACACGCGCCCCGATCGTGGTCGTTTGTCGATCCCGCTGGCGCCGACGTTGCCGAGGACGACGTCGTCGTCGGCTGCGCACACAGCCAAGACCCTCCCGATGTCGCCGACCTGCTCGGATGCCGAGCCGGCGGTCACGAGCCGTTCCCGCCGCCGCGAAGACGCTCGACGGCGGCGCGGCCGGCCTGCACGTGGTCGTCGGTGCGGACCGAGTCGGGATCGATGCGGGCGCTCACCGGGTGCTCGCCGTCGACCATCAGGTCGACGTCGGCCCCGACCGACCGCTTGACCAGGGCCAGGGCGATGGGTCCGAGTTCGAAGTGATCGACGACGGTACCGACCCGCCCGACCGCGCGACCGCGCGCGGTCACACGATCACCGGGCACGGGTCGTTCGTCGGTGCTGCCGTCGAGGTGCAGCAGCACGAGACGGCGAGGCGACTTGCCGAGGTTGTGCACGCGCGCGACCGTTTCCTGTCCGCGGTAGCACCCCTTGTCGAGGTGCACCGCACCCTCGACCTCGGGTCCGCCGATCCAGTTCACCTCGTGCGGGATGGTTCGTTCGTCGGTGTCGATGCCCAGGCGCGGTCGGATCGCGGCCACGCGCATCGCGTCGTACGTCCAGCTGCCCGCCATCCGCGCGCCCGCCTCGACGATCTGACTCCACCACGTGTCCACCGTGTACTCCGGGACGACGAGGTCGACCGTCGGCAGTCCGGCACCGTCACCGAGGGACGGCATCACCCGCCAGAACCCGAGCGGCTCGTCCTCGTGATGAAGTTCGGGCAGGCTCCCCGCCGCGTACACGCCGGCGTCGGGCGTCAGTTCGAGCAGTTCGGCGATGGGTCCGGTCGTCACGTCGGGCCCGATGAGGGTGAGCACGGCCATGTCCGGACGGGCGGCCGGCTCGGCCTTGGCCCAGAACACCATCTTGGTCAGAAAATCCAGCAACGGCGCGCCCCGCGGGCCTTCGCAGTCGATCCACGTGACGCCGTCGATGTCAGTGAGCACGAAATGCTCCTCGACGCGACCGTTGGCGTCCAAGGAGAGGTTCTCCGCGCTGGTGCGGTCGGCGAGGGTGGCGACATGCTGGCTGGAGATGGTGTGCAACCAGCTCAGGCGTTCGGCCCCGGGCAGTTCGATCACCGCTCGATCGGACCTGTCGACGATGACGGCGCTGCGCTCGGCCGCCCGCTGCTCGCCGAGCGGATCGCCGTAGTGCCAGGCGACATCGACGGTGTCGGGCCGGGACGGATCGTCCGAACGTGCGGGACCGGGCACGGCGCCTCGGTCGGAATACCTGGTCAAAATGGGTGACGCGGTCACGTGTCGATTCTACGGGTCGACACGGACACGTCGATGGGGGCGCAACCGTGCCGCCCGGCATTAGCCTCGGACCATGGCTGCAGCGCAGATTCTGGTGACCCTCGACGGCACGGTGCATGATCCGGACGAACCCTTCCTGCACGCCGACGACCTGGCCGCGCTTCGCGGCGACGGGGTCTTCGAGACGTTGCTGATCCGGACCGGGCGCACCCGCAAGGTGGGCGCGCACCTCGATCGGTTGGCGCGCAGCGCCGAGATGATGGAGCTGCCGACCCCGGAGCGCGACGCATGGGCCAAGGCCATCGAGGTCGCCGAGAAGCAGTGGACCGCCGACAACGGTGACGCCGAGGCGTGGCTGCGGCTGGTGTACTCCCGCGGCCGGGAGAGCGCTCCCGACGCGGGTCCGACGGCCTACGTGATGGCCGGCGCCGTTGCCGATCGGGTCTCGCACGCCCGGTCGGAGGGCATCTCCGTGGTGACGCTGGAGCGCGGCTTCTCGACCGACCTCGCCGAACGTGCCCCTTGGCAGTTGCTGGGCGCCAAGACCCTGAGCTATGCCACCAACATGGCCGCGCTGCGGCATGCGGCCACCAACGGGTTCGACGACGTGATCTACCTGAGCAGTGAGGGAGCCGTGCTCGAGGGGCCGCGCTCGACGGTGGTCACCGTGACCGGCCGGACCCTGACGACCCCACCGACCGAGGCGGGGATTCTGCCGGGCACCACCCAGCGGGCGGTGTTCGAGACGGCGGCCCAAGAGGGCTGGACCACCCGCACCGAGGTGATCCGCCGGGCCGATCTGATCGCAGCGGACTCGGTGTGGCTGATCAGCAGTGTCGCGCTGGCGGCCCGCGTGACGTCGTTGAACCGCTACGTCATGCCGTTGTCACCGAACGACCACGAATTCGTCGATTTGGTGGACCGTGCGATTTGCGTTGATTGAGAATGATTGCGAAGTCGGGAAATTCCGCGGCAATTCGGTTCGCCGCGCCGACAAGCGAGATGCAGCCCACAATTGAATATCGAGTGCGACATTGCTGTAAGTGATTGATCCGAACGATCTGTGCAGCGTAGCGTGGACGCCACGCCCTACTACGCTTCGTAGTACCACGGTTGTCGTGTACACGGTTCCGGTGGTTCTCGGTTCGTAGTGCTCAGGGCGGGGTTCGGAGGTCAGGAGTTCGCACAGCCCGGACCGGCCCGTGCATCCGTAGCCCGATGCACCGACTCTCGATTGAGGCGACATGGACGCTCTTGATGTATCTCGGTGGCAATTCGGGATCACCACCGTCTATCACTTCATCCTGGTGCCGCTGACCATCGGCCTCGCGCCGATGATCGCGGTGATGCAGACGGTCTGGCACGTGACCGGCAACGAACAGTGGCTGCGGGCCACGAAATTCTTCGGCAAGCTCTTCCTGATCAACTTCGCGCTCGGTGTGGCCACCGGCATTGTGCAAGAGTTCCAGTTCGGCATGAACTGGAGTGAGTACAGCCGGTTCGTCGCCGACGTCTTCGGGGCCCCGTTGGCACTCGAGGGGCTGGTGGCCTTCTTCCTCGAGTCGACGTTCATCGGACTGTGGATCTTCGGCTGGGGCCGGCTGCCGCGCCGCGTGCACCTCGCGTGTATCTGGTTGGCCGCGATCGGCGTCAACGCGTCCGCGTACTTCATCATCGCCGCGAACTCGTGGATGCAACACCCGGTCGGCGTGGCCTGGGACGAGGAACGCGGCCGCCCGGCGATGAACGACTTCGTCGCCGTCATCACCAACAACACGACGCTGGCCGCATTCCCGCACGTCATCGCAGGTGCCTTCCTCACCGCGGGTACATTCGTCGCGGCAATCGGTTGCTGGTGGATGGCCCGCAACATGTACCGCGCTAGGAAGCTCCGCGAGGCGATCGAGACCGGCGACACCACCGAGATGCCGAAGTCGTCCTCGCCCAGCCACATCGACGCAACTCCGGAGGACCTCGAGAGCGACGCACGCGGCATGTGGCGCCCGGTCACGAGATTCGCGCTGTGGGTCACCATGGTGTCCGGCGTGGCGTTGTTCATCACCGGGGACATCCAGGCCCAGATCATGTTCGAACAGCAGCCGATGAAGATGGCATCGGCGGAGTCGTTGTGCAACACCGAGACCGGCGCGCCGTTCTCCGTTCTCGCCATCGGCCGGCAGAACAACTGCGACAGCATCACCCAGGTCATCGAGATCCCGAACATGTTGTCGTTCCTGGCCGATCACGACTTCAACAGCACGGTGCAGGGCGTCAACCAGCTGCAGGAGCAGTATGCCGCGCAGTTCAACATGCCCGGCCAGAATTTTGCGCCGAACCTCTTCGTCACCTACTGGGGATTCCGCGCGATGATCACCTGGGCCCTCGGCTCGGCGGCGCTGGCTCTCGCCGCGCTGTGGCTGACCCGCAAGAAGCGGGTGGTGGAGTCACGCAAGTTCGGCCTGTTCGCGTTGTGGATGATCCCGACGCCGTTCCTGGCCAACAGCTCCGGCTGGATCTTCACCGAGATGGGACGCCAGCCGTGGGTGGTGGTGCCGAACTGGGCCGATGATCTAGATCCGTTGCGGATTCACATGCTGGTCCAGGACGGTGTGTCCAACCATGTCGCCGCGACGGTCTGGGTCACGCTCATCGGGTTCACGATCCTCTACGGCGCGCTCGGCGTCGTGTGGTTCATGTTGCAGCGCCGCTACATCATCGAGGGGCCGGCGACCTACGATGCGGTACCGCCGGACGAACCGTCGGATACCGATGAGCCCAAACAACTCTCGTTCGCCTACTGAGGAGATCTCCGATGGGTTTGCCCGAGTTCTGGTTCCTGATCATCGCGATCCTGTTCGTCGGCTACTTCGTCCTGGAGGGCTTCGACTTCGGCGTCGGCATGCTGATGCCGATCCTCGGCAGCAGCCACACCGGCGGCGACGAATCGGTCGGTCCGCGCGAGGAACTCGCCGATCCCGACGCCCGCCGACGGGCGATCCTGAACACGATCGGCCCGGTCTGGGACGGCAATGAGGTCTGGTTGCTGACCGCAGGCGGCGCGATGTTCGCCGCGTTCGGCGGCTGGTACGCGACCATGTTCACCGCGTTCTACCTCCCGTTGTTCCTCATCCTGGTGGGACTCATCACCCGCGTCTGCGCGATCGAATGGCGCGGCAAGATCAACAACATGCGCTGGCGCATGTGGGCGGACGTGGGGATCGGTCTGGGGTCATGGATTCCGGCGATCCTGTGGGGCGTCGCATTCGCGAACGTCATCCGGGGCCTGCCGATCGACGGCGACGCCCAGTACACCGGCGGGTTCTTCAACCTGCTCAACCCGTATGCGCTACTCGGCGGACTGACGACGCTGCTGGCCTTCCTCACCTACGGCGCCGTTTTCCTCGCGCTCAAAACCACCGGGGTCCTGCGCGAGGATTCGATGAAGTACGCGGCGCGGCTGGCCATCCCGACGCTGGTCGTCGCCGCGGCCTTCCTGCTGTGGACGCAGTTCGCCTACGGGAACGGCTGGACCTGGATTCCGGTTCTGATCGCGGCGGTCGCTGCCGTCGTGATGGTCGGTGCCACCCAGGTGCGACGTGAGGGGATCGCCTTCGCGGCGACGTTCATCGCCGTCGGCGGTACCGTCGCGACACTCTTCGGCGCGCTCTACCCGAACGTGCTGCCGTCGTCGACCGACCCGGCGTTCAACCTGACCATCGACAACACGTCGTCGAGCGACTACACCCTGACCGTGATGACGTGGGCCGCCGTGCTGATCACGCCGGTCGTCATCGGCTACCAGGCGTGGAGCTACTGGGTGTTCCGCAAGCGCATCTCCGTAGAGCAGATCCCGGCCAACACCGGTCTGTCCTCGCTGCGCGTGCCGTCGGAATGACGAACCCGATCGCCGGGTCGTCCACGCAGGCTGTCGAGATCGGCCCCGAGCCGTCGGATGCCGCCGCGCCCCGTCGGTCCGGCCCGATCGACCCGCGACTACTGCGCCATTCATCTGTGGCCCGTGGCTATGTGGTCGTCACCGCGTTGTTCTCCTTCGCCTCGGTGGTCACCATCATCGTCACCGCGGCGATGGCGGCGTCCATCGTCTCCGAGATCATCGTCGACGCGGACCGCCGGACGTTCGCCGCGCAGCAGACCCATCTGATCGTGCTCGCCGGGGCGTTGATCGCACGCGGACTCGTCACCTACCTGCACGACCGCTACGCCCATCGCGCGGCCGCCCGCGTGATCGCGCAACTGCGTGCGCGGGCGCTCGACGTACTCACGGATCCCGCGCACACCTCACCGCGCACATTGGTGACGCGCCGTGATCACGCCACGACCGTGGTCCTCCGCGGGCTCGACGATCTCGGCCCCTATCTGTCCGGCTATCTTCCGGCATTGATCGTGACGATGACCGTCACGCCCACGGTCGTCGCGGTCATCGCCTTGACGGACCTGGCGTCGGCGCTCATCATCGTCGTCACCCTGCCGCTCATCCCGGTGTTCATGGTGCTGATCGGCCTGATGACCCGCGACCGCACCACCCGCAAGCTGGAGGCGACCAGCCGGCTGTCGGCGCAGCTGCTCGATCTGATCGCCGGGCTGCCCACCCTGCGCGCTCTCAACCGGTATCGCGGGCCCGCCGCGCGGGTCGCCGAACTCGGCCGGGCGCACACCCGCAGCACCATGTCGGCGCTGCGTGTCGCGTTCCTGTCCGGGGCGGTGCTCGAACTGCTCGCCACCCTGTGCGTCGCGCTCGTGGCCGTCGGAATCGGACTGCGGCTGGTGTACGGGGAGATGAGCCTGTACGCGGGGGTGCTCGCGCTCATTCTGGCGCCCGAGGCGTATCACCCGCTGCGGCAGGTCGGCGCCCAGTTCCACAACTCCGCCGACGGGGTGGTGGCGGCGGGGGAGGTGATCGACCTGATCGAGGCCGAGCCGGATACGTCCGCCGCGACGTCGGGTACCCGGACCTGCGCGGTCGCCGGCCAGGCCATCTCCCTGCTCGACGTCGGCGTCCACGGCCGGGACGGCTGGGCACCGGCGCATCTCGACGCCGTGATCGAGCCGGGACAATTCACGATGCTCACCGGCCCGAACGGTGCCGGAAAGTCCACCGCCCTGCTCACCGTCATGGGCCTCGCCAGACCCGACGAGGGGTCGGTGCTGATCGGGTCGATCTCGGTCGGCGAACTCGAGCCGGCGGCGTTGCACGAGCAGATCGCGTGGCTGCCGCAGCAGCCGGTCGTCGTCCCCGCAACGGTGGCCGACAATCTCGCGATGTTCGGTGCACTCGACCCAGTGGACCTGCGACGTGCCTGTGCCGCAACAGGTTTCGACGACGTGATCGATGATCTGCCCGCGGGTGTGGATACCGTGGTCGGTGCGGGTGGTGTCGGGTTGTCGGCCGGACAACGACAGCGCCTGGCACTGACCCGGACGCTGGCCTCCCCCGCGCCGCTGGTCCTGCTCGACGAGCCGACCGCACATCTCGACGAGGGGTCGGCCCGCGCGGTGCTCGAGGCGTTGTCGGCACGCGCGGCCGACGGCGACACCGTGGTTGTGATCGCACACCAGCCGCTGGTGCGGTCGTTCGCCGACGCGATCGTGGACGTGAGGGGAGGTGCCCATGTCGACTGAACTGTCCCGACCCGCCGCTGAGCACGCCGCCGAGTCCGCGGCCACATCCTCCGGGGACCCGTTGCGTCGGGCCTTCGTCTTCCTCGGACTGCGCGGTCGCCCGCTGACGAAGTCGATCCTGCTCGGAGTCGGCGGGTCGCTGTCCGCGCTCGGGCTCGCCGCATTGTCGGCGTGGTTGATCACGCGGGCGTGGCAGATGCCGCCGGTGCTGTACCTGTCCGTATCGATCACGGCGGTCCGCGCGCTCGGCATCTCCCGCGGCGTGTTCCGCTATCTCGAACGTCTCGCCACCCACGACCTGGCACTCGGTGCGATGGCCACCGCTCGGGAGCGCGTCTATCAGACGCTGGCCGCCGGGTCGCCGGCGTACTCGGTGCGCCTGCGCCGCGCCGACCTGCTCGGACGGACCGGCGACGACATCGACGAGATCGGCAACGCGTTAATCCGCGGTGTCATCCCCATCGCGGTCGGAGCCGTGACGAGTGTGGCGGCGGTGGTGATCATGGCGTTCGTGTCGTGGTGGGCGGCGGTGGTGCTGGCTGTGGCCCTCGTCGTGAGCGGCCTGGTGGCCCCGTGGCTGGCCGCCCGGGGATCGGTACGCACCATCGCGGACTCGTCGTCGGCCACTCGGCGTTCCGAGGAGGCGACGGTCACCGCGCTGTGGCACGCCCCGGAGTTGATCGTGGCCCGGCGGCGCGACGATGTGCTCGCGACCGCGCGGAGATCCGACGCCGACGCGCTCGCTGCGGCCGATCGTGGCCTGCGCTACGAGGCGGCGGCGAGTGCCGCGACGCCGCTGTCGATGGGCGTGTCGCTGGTGGCGGCCTGCCTCATCGGCATCCACCTGGCGTCCGCGGTGCCGGGATCGCTCGCGTCGGTGGCCTCGGGCGAAGGTCTGACGCCGATGATCCTCGGCGTGCTGATCCTGTTGCCGTTGTCGGCGTTCGAGTCCACCGGCCCCCTCACCGAGGCCGGCATCCAGCTGGAACGGAGCAGGCAGAGTGCTCGGCGCGTGATGGCGCTCGTCGACGGCGCGGGCGCATCGAAGTCCCCCGACACCGAACCCGCTGAACCCGAACCCGCCGAGCCCGACACAACGGCCGACCGCATCGTCCACCGCGGGCCCGTCACGATGACGGTCGACGGCCTGCGCTGGGGATGGTCACCCGACCGGCCGCTGGGGCCGGCCGACGGATTGCGGTGCCGGCTGGCGCCGGGAGACCGGCTGGTCGTCGTCGGGCCGAGCGGTTCGGGCAAGTCCACCCTGGCGCTGACCCTCGCGGGCCTACTCGCACCCTGTTCGGGAGCTGTCGCCGTGCGCGATCCGGACGGACACAGCGTGGACATCCGGGCAGCGACCTGCTATCACGCCGAGGAAGGTCACCTGTTCTCCACGACCCTGCGGGAAAATCTGCTTGTCGCGCGGGGCGATGCGACCGACGACGACCTCGTCGACGCGCTCGATGCGGTCGGGCTCGGCGGCTGGCTGCGCACGCTGCCCCACGGCCTCGACACCGAACTCGCAGGTGGTTCGGAAGCGGTGAGCGGCGGGCAACGTCGGCGACTGTTGCTGGCCCGGGCGTTGCTGCACCCGGCGCCGGTCGTCGCGCTCGACGAGCCGACCGAACACCTCGACGCCGACGACGCCGAGGCGATCCTGGAACGGCTGGTGTTGCCTGCGGCGAATCTCTTCGACGAGCAGCGGATCGTCATCATCATCACGCATCATGCTGCCGCGCAACAGCTTTCCGCGAAGAATTCGCGATGTCGCGTGGTCGATCTCCATCCGGTCTCCGCGGGCTGAAAACCGGTTGCCGGTCCCTGCGGCCGGGCGTATCTTCGTCGGTACACGAGGAAGGAGGTGGTTCGAAGTTGTATGACTATTGGACACGTGAGGTGACCATCCGCTAGCGCGGACCGAGGCATTCACCTCCACGGAGTGCGCGCCGGATCGGATCCCGTTCCGCGACGTCGCACCGTCCGTGCCGGCGAATCCCAGATGGTCACCCGGCCCTCGTACCCCGATCCTGTCCGATCGGCATCGGCCCCTGCGTGGGGTGGTACGGGGGCCGTTTCCGTTCGCCGGTGGCCCTGGTGCAGCGCGGTGCGTGATCCGGCGGTGTGTAACGCGCCTCACCGCAACCGCGATCGCTAATTCAAGTAGTCGACTACTCGTGCCCCTGATCCTCGTCTGGCGTGAACTGGGTCCAGGCGTCGATCAGACCGGCCCAATCCGTTGCGGACCGGGACGCGAACCACACACGAACAACCGACTCGCCAAGGGAGCCCGCCATGACCACGACACACGCTCACGTGGTGTCCGTCCTGGACGAACCGACCGCACACGACACGCGTTCACCCGCCGCCCGTGAGGTCGCCCCGCACGTCGAGGACGAGGTTCGTGCACGGTTCCTGACCCCCGACGACCCGGACTGGACCAACGACGGCGCAGTCAACTGCGTGACCGGCCACGTCTCCGGGTTGACCTACTCCAGTGGTCCCGGTGCCGATCACATCGTCCTGCACAACGGGTCGGCGGACGACCTCGGCGTGCTGTCGGTCCCCGAACTGCCCGACACCGCAGGCGCGGTGTTCACCTACCTGCCGGCGGGTGCGTCGGTGGATCTGCCGACGGCGGAGTTTCACGCACTACAGACCGAGCGTGTCGCCGGACGTCCGGTGCTGGTCGGGCAGATCGTCGAATCCGCGTCGGGGGAGAACGAACCCGAATTCACCCTCGACGGCCCGGCCGCCGGCGAGGTCGACTGGGACGAACGCGATCCCGACGCCAGGTTCTGGCGGCCCGGCGACGTCGACTTCGGGGTCCCGCAGACGCCTGCGTTCGTCTTCGCCGACCCGATGGCGCACGGTGTGCACCAGACCCGCGTCGGTGGAGAGGTGGCCATCCACAACCGGGGCGACGGTCCGATCGCAGTGCTGACGGTCGGGGCCGACGGACCCCGCGACCTCGTGGTGGCCGAGCCCGGCCACAGCGTCCCGGTGCCGCCGGGTGACCAGGTCTGCTATGTCCAGGCTCCGCGGACAGATTGCTGCCCAACGCTTCTCGGTGTGCTGTGGTTCGTCGACGGTGAGGCGATGCCCACGTCACTGCCCATCCCGGATCGTCGGGATCACCTCGATCATCACTATCTGACGCCGTGGAGCGCCGATTGGGACTGCGGATATCCGGAGCAGGTCCACCTCGATGCCGAGGCCGACGGGGTGACCTACCAATACCGGACGGGTGCGGACACCATGACGATCCGCAACACCGGCGATGCGGCGATCGCGGTGATCTACAACCGCGGCGAGGACCGCGCCGTCGCCGAGATCGCACCGCACGGCAAGCGAACATTCCCCGTCTGCGCCGATGCGGACACCGGCCAGGTGTTCTCGGTGGTGGGGGAGCGGGTGGACAGCCGACCCGGTCGTGCCGCGACGCTCGACTCGGCGGGCGTGGTGATCCCGGGTTCGTCCGGTCAACCGGGAACGCCGACCAATTACGGGTCGGTGGTGATCATGTTGGGGACCGTCGTCTACAGCGCGATCCCGAAGAAGAACTTGTACCTGGCCTGGTCGGATCGCCGACGCTGGCTGCGTCTGCCGCATCACTGACGCGGTAACGCCAGGTCAGCCGACGACGCGGCGGAGTTTCGCAGAGAGCCGTGGGATGAGATCGCCGTCCGCGTCGACACGCTCCTCGACATAGGCGAGGTCACCGTCCTCGACGAGTCCGTACAGCCGTTTCGCCCCGCCGGTGCGGCGTCCGGAGTCGGCCTTGATGACGACGTCGGTGGCCAGTTCCCATGACGTCTGCGTGAGTGGGCTGCCGTAGAAGAGTTCGATCGACCCCTCGGCGTGCGCGAGCAGCAGTTCGATGGAGTCGTCCTCACCGATGCGCCAGAAGCCGGACTCGCGGAGGTCGGGGCGGACGAATCGGGCGTCCTCGTCGATGACCCAGGACCGTGCCTGCCAGTTCAGGAAGTTCTGCCCGTCGTGGCTGACGATGATCTGTTGGGCGAAGTGGTAATCGGTCCCGGTGTCGGGGTCATTCGCCTCGCCCTCGCCCTGCCACACACCCACCATCGGCAGCAGCGCGAGCAGCCCGGAATGCAGGTCGGCACCCAGGCGCAGATTGGCGGTGTCGTGGGGGAGCGGGAGATCGCCCCATTCGGGGAGGTTGCGGGCGCCGGTCTCCTTGGCGCGCTCGGCCGCCGAGTTGATCGCCTCGTCGCCGGAGCGTCGTCCGGCCGGGCGCTCCCGAGGGTCGGTGCCGTCCGCGTCTGCGGAGGTCACGACTCGTCGGTGATCAAACGGTAGAGGACATAGACGCCGAACCAGGTGATGAGGATTGCCGCCAGGATCAGCAGAATCTCGAAGAAGATGACCACGCGTGGATTCTACCGCCAGCCTCACGCGGTCCGCGCGGCCGGTCTCGCCACCCGTGGATCGTAATGGCGGCGAACGGAGTGAGGTGCGTGTCGAGATCTTTCGACGGTAGGAAATGACGAAGAAGACCCCCGGCGAACCAGCCGGAGGTCTTCTTCTGGTGTCGTCTGTCTTTCGACGACCTACTTCTTGACGACGATGTCGTTCTCGTGCACGCCGGGGCCCTCGGGCGACACGGTCACATCACCGTTGCCGACGGACGACAGTGCACGCAGCGTCCACGTTCCGGGTGCCGCGAAGAAGCGGAAATCGCCGGTGGGGCTCGCCACGACCTCGGCGGTGAACTCGCCGGTCGAGTCGAGCAGCCGCACGAACGCGCCGGCCACCGGGGTGCCCGACTCGTCGTTGACGGTGCCGATCAGCACGGTTTCCTTCTCGACGTCGACGCCGGCAGGGAGCTTCTGTCCCTGCTTGGGTGCTCCGCACATGATTACTTTCCTTCTCCCAGCTCGACGGGGACGCCCACCAGCGAGCCGTACTCGGTCCAGCTGCCGTCGTAGTTCTTCACGTTCTGGTGGCCGAGCAGCTCCTTGAGCACGAACCAGGTGTGGCTCGAACGCTCGCCGATGCGGCAGTAGGCGATGGTCTGCTTCTCACCGTCGAGACCGGCCTCCTTGTACAGCTCGGCGAGGTCGTCGTCGCTCTTGAAGGTGCCGTCTTCGTTGGCGGCCTTGCTCCACGGCACGTTGATGGCGCCGGGGATGTGGCCGGGTCGCTGGCTCTGCTCCTGCGGCAGGTGCGCCGGGGCGAGGATCTTGCCGGTGAACTCGTCGGGGCTGCGCACGTCGACGAGGTTTTTGTTGCCGATCGCGTCGACGACCTCGTCGCGGAAGGCGCGGATCGAGGTGTCGGGCTCGGCGGCCTTGTAGGTGGTGGCCGGGCGGCTCACGGCATCGGCCGACAGCGGGCGACCGTCGAGTTCCCACTTCTTGCGGCCACCGTCGAGCAGTTTGACGTCGTTGTGGCCATACAGCTTGAAGTACCAGTACGCGTAGGCGGCGAACCAGTTGTTGTTGCCGCCGTAGAGAACGACCGTGTCGTCGTTGGCGATGCCGCGCTCGGAGAGCAGCTTGGAGAACTGGTCGGCGTCGACGAAGTCGCGACGGACCGGGTCCTGCAGGTCGGTCTTCCAGTCGAGCTTGACGGCGCCCTCGATGTGGCCGCCGTCGTACGCGGTGGTGTCTTCGTCGACCTCGACGAAAACGGTCTTGTCGGCGTTGAGATTCTGCTCAGCCCAATCGGCGCTGACCAGGACGTCCGAACGTGCCATGTTGTGTTCCTTCCCGAACATTGAGGCCCGAACTATCGGTGATTGTGCGATGTGAAGCGGGATGATGGGGCCGAACGATTCGGCGCGGATGCGGTCGACAGACCTGGTGTCCGGATCGGACCCGGGATGTCAGAGGTGCAGAGAACTGCCCGGCCGCCATCGTGAAGCGGACGCGTCGCGAAGACGCCACGTCCACCGTCTAACGACAGCAACAGTCGGCGACACGACAGAAGTCGATTGCACGACGGCGGGTGAGCAAGAACTCACGGCGCAGTTGCATGCGCCCCACCCTACAGGGACGCCGGGTGGCTCCCAAACCCCGCCTCGGGTACGTAACCGCCGGTCAAGAACCTGCCTCAGAAATCTGCCGGACGCAGGTCGCGGCTCCCGGAGTCCCCGGCCAGCACGACGTCACTGCCCTCGCTGTGGGCCTGTGTCGGCGCGGTCCCCCACGGCATGGGCAGCGGCGGCAGGGTGGCGGTGAACTGCGACAGCACCTGGTCCCGTTGATCGTCGGCGACGTCGGCCTCGACGTGTTCTTCGGGACCGCGGTAGAAATCGGTGGCCTCGATGTGCATCCGACCGTCGACCACGGACAGATCGACCACCACGCTCACCCTCACCGCGGGACCCGGATAGGCAGACGCCGACGGCGGGACGTCGCTGTCGGGAGGTGGCGGCGACAGCGGGACGGTGCCCGTCAGCAACACGCCGCTCGACCGTCGCAGCAGGCCGTCGCCCGGACCACCGGCACCCGCGCGGTCGGTCGGTGCCGGGGTGTTGACGGTGAGGTCGGTGATGCCGAGCATGCGGCCGAGGTTCACCGAATCCAGGCGCACGTATCCGTCGACCGACGAAGTGTGCACGATGTCACTCTCCTCGATCCGGAAGCCGTCGGGGACCGTCGTCGCGCCGAGCGTGGCGCCCATCTCAGCGCGGCACCCGCCGGCGGACGGGCACGGGACACCGACGCCGCGCGCCGTGATGACCACGCCTGTGAACTCGCCGGTACGGGCATGACCGACGAACGGAAAACCGCTGATCGTGACCTCGGGATCGAAGGTCAGACGGGGCGAGGCCAGCAGTGCGCGGGAAAACGAGTGCTCGGCGCGCATCGCCACGACGGTGTCGGCCAGGAGCGCCACCCCGATCGCCACGACGAGCCCGAGAACTCCGACGCCGACCCACCGGCGTGCCCGGCGATGTGTACGGTCCGACGCATGCTGTCGACGCTCCTCGGGCGCCTTGTTAACAGCAGAACGCCACATTGGCGCTATTCTGTCATCTATCGCGCACACGTTGGTAAGGCGGCGTAAACAATCGCCGACCGCAGAACCGGCGTCGGACCGGGGCTCATCGGTGAGTCCGGGAGGGCGTGAACGTGGGTTGGGGAACGACGGGATCGGAGTGGTTCATGGATCTCTTGCTGTTGACGGCCGACCCGAATCCGGAGAGTGTTCTGCCCTCTCTGTCACTGCTCGCCCACACCGTCCGGACCGCACCGACCGAGGTGTCGTCGCTGATGGAGGCGGGCAACGCCGACGTCGCCATCGTCGATGCGCGCACCGACCTCGCCGCCGCCCGCGGGCTGTGTCGACTTCTCGGTAGTACCGGGTCGTCGGTTCCGGTGGCTGCGGTGCTCACGGAGGGCGGCCTGGTGGCCGTCAATGCGGACTGGGGTCTGGACGAGTTCCTGCTCCCCGCGACCGGTCCCGCCGAACTCGATGCCCGGCTCCGACTGCTCGTGGTGCGGACACGGGGGATGACCTCGGAAGAGGCCAGCGGCAAGGTCACGTTGGGCGAGTTGATCATCGACGAGGGCACCTACACCGCCCGGCTGCGGGGACGTCCGCTCGACCTCACCTACAAGGAGTTCGAACTCCTCAAGTACCTCGCCCAGAACGCCGGCCGGGTGTTCACCAGAGCGCAACTGCTGCAAGAGGTCTGGGGATACGACTTCTTCGGCGGCACGCGCACGGTCGATGTTCACGTCCGGCGCCTGCGCGCCAAGCTCGGCAGCGAGCACGAATCGTTGATCGGCACCGTGCGCAACGTCGGCTACAAGGCGGTACGGCCGAGTCGCGGTCGCTCCACCGGCGGTGACAACTCATTGGGTACGGTGGCCGGCGACGACTTCGACAGTGATGACCTCGGCGGTGACGATCTCGGACCGGACGAACTCGGACCGGATGATCTCGACGGCCCGTTCGATGAGGAGTTCAGCGCGAGTGCCGGAAACTGAGCCCAGCGTGGGCGACCCCGTCGTCCTCGACGTACTCACCCCCGAGAAGGCCACGCAGGCACACGATCTCGCCGCGGCCGCGACTGCCGCGGACGGGGTGGCGCCCCTGGCCGAGCAGGCGTTGCACGCGATCGATGCATCGGCGGATTCCGGCGTCCGGCACGTGCTGACCGATGCCGGCTACGCCAACGTCATCGCGGGCCGGCCCGGGGAGCCCGCCATGATCGAGGCCGTGGTCCATCCGGATGCACGCCGTCGCGGGCACGGACGTGCGTTGCTGGACACGGCATTCGCGGCCGCGCGCGAGCTCGTCGCCGAGCCGGGGCCCAGAGCGTGGGCACATGGGGATCTGCCGGGAGCGGTGGCGCTCGCCGGTGCAATGGGTTTGCAGCGACGTCGGGAACTCCTCCAGCTCCGCCGCCCGTTGGGTCCCGAAGCCGACGAACTGCCTCCGTTGCAGGTCGCTGACGACATCGTGCTCCGTACCTATGCGGGACCGGCCGACGACGCCGAGATCCTGCGCGTGAACAACGCCGCATTCGACTGGCATCCGGAGCAGGGTGGGTGGTCGCCGGCGGAGATCACCGACCGGGTGCGCAGTGAATGGTTCGACCCGGAAGGGCTGTTCCTGGCCTTCGACGCCGGAGAACCGACGCGGCTGCTGGGCTTCCACTGGACGAAGCGGCAGAACGCCGAACTCGGTGAGGTCTACATCGTCGGGGTCGACCCGGCAGCGCAGGGACGGGGGTTGGGTCGGCTGCTCACCCTTGCGGGCCTGCATCATCTCGCCGACCGCGCGATGGCCGAGGTGGAGCTCTACGTGGAGGGCGACAACACGGCGGCATTGCGCACCTACGAACGTCTGGGTTTCACCCGCTACGCGATCGACGTCGCCTACGGCTGACCAGAGCTAGGCGCCCGCAACCGGTGAAAGTCGTTGAGGGTGAGCATGACAGGATCGAGCCATGCGTCGCGTGCTGTGGGTGGTCGGCTGGGTCGGAGTGCTTCTCGGCGCGATCGGTGTCGGGGCCCATTTCTCGGGTCTGGTCAGCAACATCGCGACCCGCATCGCATCGTTCACACCGGTCCTCATCGGTGTCGGGCTCATCGGACTGATCCTGCTCCTGGTCGCCCGGGCATGGGTGTCTGCGGCGGTCGCGGCGGTCGTCGTCGCCGTCGGACTGGGGTCGCAGGCTCCGTTGTATGCCGGTGTGGACGAGCAGGTCTCACCATCCGACCTCACCGTGATGCAGGCCAACATCTTCCTCGGCGAGGCCGACGCCGCGTCCTTGGTCGCCCGCGTCCGCGAGGCCGATGTCGATGTCCTGACCGTCATCGAACTGACTCCTGAATCGACCGCCGCACTCGAGCGAGCCGGCCTGCGCGAGGTGCTGCCGTTCGCCTTCGTGAACCCCCGCGACGGCGGCAGCGGGGCCGGGATCTACGCCCGAGCGTCGCTGACCGACGGTCGCGTGCTCGAGCGGATGCGGCATTCGAATCTGCATGCCCGGCTGTCGATTCCCGGACGGGAGCCGTTGTCGGTGTACGCACTGCACCCGCTGCCGCCGTACCCGGAGCCGTCGTGGCGCTGGGACGCCGAGCTGCGCGAGCTCCGATCGGTGCTGTCGGCCGATCAGGACCCGCTGGTGATCGGTGCGGACTTCAACTCCACCTACGACCACCGCCCGTTCCGGGCGCTGCTGTCCGGAGCCGATGCGGACGACTCACCCGAATTGACCGACGCGGCAGAACATCTCGGCTCCGGGATCGTGCCCACATATCCCGCAGATAGGCCGTACCCGGCCGTGCTGGCGCTCGACCGGGTGCTCACCCGCAACGGACCGACGCCGACCTCGTTGCGGCGCTTCGAGATCGCCGGATCAGATCACCACGGCGTGATCGCCACGGTGCGTCACTGAGACCGCGTTACTGAGACCGCACTCCCCGCAGGGCAGCGGACTTCAGGAGCGGAAGAAGCAGGTCCGCGACCATCTCCGCCTCCGCTGCCAGCGGCCAGCCGGACAGGATCCAGATGTCGATACCGGCCTGATGTGCCACCGACGACATCGCGGCGGCGACGTTCTCCGCACTGCCGACGAAGTACGTCCCGGTTCCCTTGCCCGCGATGTCGAACGGCGGCTCGGCCGCGGTCCACGTCGTCAGGCCGGCGGCCATGTTGGGCGCGAACTCCAGGTCTGCCCGCCCGGGCAGACGGCCGGCCCGCAGGGCATCGATCCGCGCCTGGACCTGTGCGTTGTCGCTACGGATCTCGTCCAGACCGGGATAGCCGAAACTGCGCAGATTACGGTCCGCGGTGGCGAGCACGGTCTCCGGTCGGGTCTGCCGCAGCTGCCACTCGAACCGCTCCCACGCCTCGTCGTCGGTCTCCCGCACGATGACGCTGGCCAGCACACCGAACCGAAGTGTGCGGCCGCGGTCGGCCGCCGCCGCGCGGACCCGGTCGAACAGCCCGGTGAGCTTGGCCGGTTCGGACATGAAGGACAGATAGACGTCGAGAACCTCGGCGGCATGCGCGATACCTTCCGGCGATGCCCCGGTGCCCCAGACCTCGATGCCGTCGGGCTGCCGCGGCCCGGGGATCGGTGGCTTGTATCGCGGTCCGTAGGAGAAGAACTCGCCGTCGTAGGGCTCGGCGTCATCGAGGTAGAGACGTTTCACCTGCCGCCAGAACTCCGCCGACACCCGGTAACGTTCCGCCTTGGAGCCGAATCGGCCGTACCGGTGCAGGACCGGGTCGGCTCCGTTGACCTGGTTGTAGATCAGCCGTCCGCCCGAGTACTGATCGAAGATCTGGGCTTCCTCGGCCAGCAGGACAGGCGGTTTCACGCCCGGATACTCGGGGATGAGGAACCGGAGGTGCTCGGTGTCCCCGACGAGGGAGATGGCCTCACGGGCGGTGGTGAGCGCCCCGTAGTAGCCCAGACGGTCGAGCGTGCGTGCCTGATGCCGGATCGCCTCGAACGTCGGCTCCACCCGGCGCTCCGGCTCCCACGGCACGTCGCCGTCGGTCGGGTTGATGTACCAGAGAACCTGCGGGGCAACGCCATCGGACTGGGTTCCGAGGTCGGGCACGAGGGCGGAGATGCTCACGTCGGCTACCTCTCGTCGCAGAATTCCGTGATGGGCAGGCCGACGTGGCGGGACTCCGGGGGCGCGTAACCCAGGAGGGTGTCGCCCGGCTTCAGGTCGGTGACATTGTTGACCGAGCCGCCGGGGCCGAGCAGGCGGACGTGCCAGTCGTCCTGGGCGATCACGTTGACGACTCTGCCGTCGGCGGTGGTGGCGGTGACCGAGATGAGGGGGCGCCGTTCGATCTTGACCCGGCCGATGCGGACCTCGCGCACCTCACCGGTGCTGCGGATGGCCAGGATCGGTTGCCCGGCCTGCAGTTCGCTGACATAGCGGGTTCGGTTGTCGGGCACCAGGACATACGAGTGCACGGCACCGGCGTTCCACCGGAACGGGCGGGTCGGCATGTAGGGCAGTGGGTGGGTCTCGCTGCAGGACAGGAACATCCCGGTGGAGAACGACCCGATGAGGCAGCCCTCGTCCTTCTCCAACAGCGAACACGTGTCGATGCACGCACGCTCGCCCATGCCGATGTGCTCGACCTTGGTGACGGTCAGCTCGGTGAGTTCGATCCGGTCGGCGCTCGGGCGGATGACCTCGGCGAGGGTCCCGACGTCGTCGGCGTTGCGGGGACGCAGCAGTAGGCCGTCCGACCCGTGTTCGAGGACCAGCTTCACGATGCCGGCGTCCTCGATGTCGTTGACGATGGTGACGGTGCGCCCGCCCGAGTTCTCCGCCGCCGCGATGACGATCTCCAGCGGGATCTTGGTGGGGTCGGTGAAGGTGAGCAGGGTCCAGGGCGCCCGGCGCACGGTCTCGCATGCGTGGCGAAGGGTGTCGGCGTCGGAGACCACGACGTGCACGCCGGCCTCTGCGGACGGTCCGGCGTCGACGATCCGATTCGTGTCGTCACCCGAATGATCGGCGAGGACGATGTCGACGGAGGTGGCCACGTCGGCGTCGACGGCAGGGCTCGTGGTCGCGAACACCCGACGCACCGTCGGCGGGAGGTCGCGCAACAGATCGACGTCATCGGCGACGATGCCGTCGATGCGGTGATGGATCGCGGCTTGGACGAGGGCATCCCGCTCGTCGCCTGCGGTGCCTCGAATATCGATCCAGGCGAAGTGCGCGCGCTGCTCCTGAGTGGCGGTGTTCGACACCGCATCGGGGACTGCGGCGAGCGGGGTGATGTCGTCGGTGACGATATCGGTGGAGGAATTCACGATGGTCTTTCTGCTGTCGGGACGAGCTGGCTGATCTCAGGCGAGTTCGGTCTCAGGCGAGTTCGAGGGTCGCGGCGAGCGGGCGGTTGGACGTGGGCTCGGAATGGAGGCCGTCGGCGAGTGCCGTGGCGACTCGTTGAGGATCGTCGGCGCCGAAGATGAGGCGGCCGAAACTGAGTCCGGCGACCCGGGATTCGGCGACCTGGAGTCCGAAGGTGATGGCGGCGTCGTCGGACGTGGTCGTCGGCCCGCCGGCGACCAGGATCGGTAAGGGGCAGCTGTCGACGACCTCGTCCATCCGATCCGAGGATCCGGCATAGTCCAGCTTCACGATGTCCGCGCCGAGGTCGGTGGCGATCGCACCCAGATGCCCCAGCGTCGCCACCGACGTGTTGCCGGCGTCGGCCACCCCGCCGCGCGCATACATCATCGCGAGCAGCGGAACGCCTAGCCGATCACATTCGGCCGCCACGACCCCGAGATCGACCAGCTGTTCGGCCTCCGTCGGCGCACCGACGTTCACGTGCACGCTCACCGCGTCGGCACCGAGCGCGAGGCATTCCTCGACGGAGCCCACCAGCACCTTGCGGGTCTGGTCGACCGCGAGGTTGGTGCCCGCGGAGAGATGCACGATCAGCCCCATCGATCCGAATCGGGTCGGTGCGATGGTCCGCGCGCGCCCCTTGTGCACGATGACGGCATCAGCGCCGGCACGATGCAGGATCGCGGCCGTCTGATCGGCATGTCCGGCCGCGCCGAGGGGGCCGATGGTGACCGAGTGATCCAGCGGCACGACGAGGGCGCGACGGCTGGGGGAGCCGAAGATCCTCGACAGGCGGATCTGCTTTCCCTGCGGCAGATGCCGGCGGGTCACGTGCATGTCGATCACAGCTTTCTCCGATCACTGAGCGTGGCCGCCACCGTTGCGACACGCGGATGTGTCGACGCGGCCGGCAGCCTCAGGTAAGGGTAGCCTCGCCTAGGTTGGTGGGCAATTGGAGGGGTCGGACGACGGTCGGCTCCAGGTTTCTTGGTGGTCGATCACGCCGGTACCGCCGCGGGTTGCCACGGGGTCGGGAACGGCAGTCCGAGGTAGACCTCGCCGAGCGCGCGCTCCTCGTCCGCCGACGTCGTCCACCGCTGTAGCCGTGCACGCCGGATCTCCCAATCGAAGTCATCGTCGCCGAGACGGTGCAGCGTCGTCGTCAGGTTCCACGAGAATGCTTGTGCCTGCCACACTCGCGGAAGGGCGGTCGACGAGTACGTCTCCAGACCGGTGCGGTCGGCGTGCGCATAGAAGGCGCCGAGCGCGTGCGAGAGCACGCACGCGTCGGAGATCGCCAGGTTGAGCCCCTTGGCCCCGGTGGGGGGCACGATGTGCGCGGCGTCGCCCAGCAAGAACAGGGCACCCTGCTGCATCGGGTCGGTGACCACGCTGCGCAGCGGCGCCAGCGAACGCTCGATGATCTCGCCGGTCTCGAGCTCGGGGTGATCGTCGGCGGCGCTGCGTCGTCGCAGTTCTGCCCAGATCCGATCGTCGGTCCACGCGGCGAGATCGGTGTCCGCGGGTACTTGCAGATACTGCCGTGTCAGGTGAGCGCCACGCATGCTGTGCACCGACAGGCCGTCCGGGTGCGCGCAGTACATACCTTCGTCTGTGACGGGCGTGGTGTGTGCCAGAATGCCCAGCCACGCAAACGGATACGTCCGATCCATCACCCGGAACCGCGAGGAATCCACGACCTGGCGGCAGATCCCGTGAAAACCGTCGCATCCGGCCACGAAGTCGGCGCGCACCCGGCGGTGTACCCCTGCTTCGGTGAACTCGACCCGGGGATGGTCGGTGTCGATGTCGTGGACGGCGACATCGGTCGCGTCGAAGAACAGTGGACGGCCGGTGTCCCGCCGTGCGTCGATGAGGTCGGCCACCAGCTCGGTCTGACCGTAGACGTACGCGTGCCGGTCGAGATGCCGATGGAAGTCGAGGTGGTGGGTCCGGCGATCGAATCGGACATAGAAACCGTTGTGCACCAGCGCCTCTCGATGAAGGCGATCCGCGAGGCCGATCTCGGTGAGAAGGTCGACGGTGGTCTGTTCGACGACCCCGGCACGCACCCGCGCCCGAACATGGGTCTCGGATTGCCGCTCGACGACGACGGTGTCGATGCCCTGCAGGTGCAGCATGTGTGCGAGCGTCAGGCCGGCGGGGCCGGCGCCGACGATGGCGACCTGGCACCGGATGTCGGTGATGCTCATCAGCGTGCCGAACGCGCCTGATCGGTGACTGCCGGGGCGCCCGACCGTCTGCTGCTGCGCTGTCCGGCGCGACGTGAACGGCGCTCACGGTCGATCGTGCGCAGAACGCGCACACCATCGCTGAACGCATTCAGGTTGCTGCGGCCGTGGATTCGTCGACTCTCGTGGCTCCCGACTTCGCGGATCACCACCCCGGCCCGCGCCATGCGCACGTTGATCACGGTCTCGACCTCGAATCCGTCGCCCCACTGGGCCTCGGTGGCGTCGACGTCGGGCAGGTCGATGATCGCGAGGTGTCGGCGCCAGAATGCGTTGTAGCCGTAGCAGAGGTCGGCGAAGTCGGTGTCGAACAGGCGATTGACCAGCCCGTTGAGCGCCTTGTTGCCGAGCCGTCGGAGCAGGGTGATATCGTCGCTGCCGCCGCCGAGGGAGAAGCGGCTGCCCTTCGCGAGGTCGGCCCCCTCGACGAGCGCGTTCACGAACATCGGTATCTCGGCCGGGTCGGTCGATCCGTCCGCGTCGATCATCACGATGATGTCGCCGGTCGCGGCCGCGAAGCCACATGCGAGGGCGTTGCCCTTGCCGCCGCGGGTCTGCTGGACGATGAGCGCCTCGGGCCAGAGTCGACGCGCCACGTCGACCGTGTTGTCGACGGACGATCCGTCGACGACCACGATCTCGTCCACCCGCGGCATCCGTTCGGCGACGTACGGAAGGTTGAGGGCCTCGTTGCGGGTCGGGATCACCACCGTCACACGTGGTGTGGCGGCTTCGCCGGGTGCAGCGGAGTCGGTGGTGCCGGTGCGGGTGTCGAGGTCGTCTTCGAACTCCCTCATGTCGCCGGTCGATGTCGTCTCGACGGCGGTGGCCGCGCGCAGGCGCTCGGATGCGTTGGTCAAGGTGCCCTCCGTGTCGTCGCCGCACCTGGTGCATGTCGCATTGACGCGAGTTGCTGGTGATCGGTTGTTCGTGACCCTAGGCGCTTAGGATAACCTTGCCTAATTCACAGGAGGTTTTGTGGGTCTCCTCACCGCTATTCGGAGATGACCGCCAACGCCTGGTCGACCACGGACGCCAGTGCGTCGGAGACCCGATCGCCGTCGGTGACATCGGCGTGGAATGCGGCCGACAGGCACAGAGCATGGTCACCCACGGTCGAGGAGGTCACGGTGATCCCCGCCGGAGACACCGGATCGCTGACCGTGTAGTTGAACGCGAGGTCCGGATCGGTGAACGGTGAGAACTGCGTCTGCGGTATCCGTCCCACGTAGGAGTGCAGCAACTCGGCGCGGACCGCGGCCGGGTCGGCTGCGACCCGCCATGGGCTCTCGGCGTCGGGTGCGGAGCCGGCGATCCTCAGTTTCGTGCTGCTGACCACCAGGTTCGCGACCGGCCGGCCGCTTCGGTAGGCGGCGGTGATCATGTCCTTCAGTTCCGGTGCCGGGGTCTTGGTGTCGAGGGGGAACGTGAGGCCTGCCGAGAACGAGGCCAGTGTGTCCATCCGTCGGGGGAGGTAGGGGCGCGCGTCGAAGGGGATCGTGACGTCGCGCCGGACGTCGATTCCGGCCTGCGACAACGACCGCAGCAGCGCGCAGGTGACGATGGCGAACATGCTCACCCCGGGCAGGTGACGGTCGCGGGCCGCACGCAGCTCGGCGATCTCGGAATCGTCGATCCGGATTGTCCGGGCGCTCGGTGTGCTCCGGGACGCCGCACGTGTCGGGGTCTCCGGCCCGCTGTCGGCTGCGTTTCGGCCCGCCCGGTGGAGTCGTGCGAGCTGGATGAGCCGTCGCGTATCGCCGCCGAAGGTGCGGGCGGCTGCGGCGGCCAACGGGTGTCGGCCACGACGGTAGGGCGCCCAATGTGGATCCGTGAGGGCGACCCCGCCGAGCATGACGTCGACCACGGCCTGCGAGAACGCGACGTCGCCGAGCCCGTGACTGAAATCGATGGCAACCCACTCGCCCGCGAGTACCACCCGAAGCCCGGTCTCCGGCATGCCACGCACCGTCCGGAGGAGATCGAGCGGATCGGCTGTGCGGGACAGGGGTGCCACCTCCGTGACCGACACGGCGTCGTCGGCCTCGACCGTGTGCCATCGTCTGTCATGCGCAGATGGGCGCAGCCCGAGGCGGAATGCCGGGCCGGCGGCGGCCATCGCGTGGAGACGCTCGACCGCTACGTCACGTGATGGCACCGCCATCGGACCGAACACCGACGCCGATCGACGTCGGCTGTGCTGGAGGTCGAGGGAGGTCATCGGGACGCCCGCGGCCGAATCACGTAAAGCGGAACGGCGCGAAACAGATAGTCGCCGAGCGAACGGGATACCCATGATGATCGATGCACAGGGTAGCAACACCCCGTGACCGGGCCGTGAAACGGTTCACTCCGAGTTCACCATTCGTCCACCGTCGGTTGCCGATGGACGGGTGACGAATGTCGGATGGGCGCAGATTCGGATGAAACGTCGCGGATCTCGGCTTCACATTGCTGCACACGATGGCCGGATTCGTGAGGGACGTATCACATTCCCCAAGGTACGGGGGTGGGTATTCATCTTCCGTTAACCCTCGGGGTGCGGAGTGTCCACCAGCGAATCTTAGTGTCTGAGCGACCGGGCGTGGTCACCGTTGTGGCGCGCCATGATCTGATGCTGGAGGAATCCTGTGAAATTGAGTCGTCCCGGTGTTGCAGTGGGCTCCTTGTTGGCCACGTCCGCGCTCGTGCTGAGTGCGTGCAGTGACAACTCGGAGAGGGGAGACAGCAGCGCCGCACCCGCGTCGGCGGTGGCGGACATCCAGTGCGAGGGCAAGCAGAACCTGCAGGCCAGTGGCGCCACCTCCCAGGCCAACGCGATGACGATCTTCTCCACCTCGTTCGCCCAGACCTGTCCCGGATTCGAACTCGCCTACGGCGGAGGCGGTTCCGGCCAGGGCGTGTCGGACTTCACCCAGAACCTGACCGACTTCGGCGGCTCTGACTCGGCGCTCGAGGGCGAGGATGCCGCGGCCGCCCAGCAGCGCTGCAGCTCCGAGGCCTGGAACCTGCCGCTCGTCTTCGGCCCGATCGCCGTCGCCTACAACGTCGAAGGTGTCGACGACCTGGCGCTGTCGGCCCAGACCATCTCGGCCATCTTCGGTGGCGAGATCACCAACTGGAACGACCCGGCCATCGCCGCCGAGAACGAGGGCGTCGAACTGCCGGATCTGCCGATCAGCGTCATCTACCGCGCCGAGGAGTCGGGTACCACCGACAACTTCCAGAAGTACCTGACCGCCGCCGGCGGCTGGGACAAGGGCGACGGCAAGACCTTCAACGGCGGTGTCGGCGAGGGCAAGCAGGGCAACCCGGGCGTCGGCTCGGCGGTCGGCCCCACCGCGGGCAGCATCGCCTACGTCGAGTGGGCATACGCCACGTCCAACGACCTGTCGATGGCCAAGATCATCACCGAGCAGGATCCTGAGGGCGTCGAGCTGAACGCCGAGACCGGTGGTCAGACAATCGATTCGGCGACCCTGGCCAATGGCGACGAGAACCACAACATGGTGATCGACACCGAGTCCTTCTACAAGCCGACCCAGGCCGGCTCGTACCCGATCGTCATGGCAACCTATACGATGGTGTGCTCCGACTACGCGGATGACGCAACCGCCCAGGGGATCAAGACCTTCCTGAACGTGGCGTCGGCACCGCAGAATCAGGGCCAGGATCTGCAGAACGCGGGCTACATCCCGCTGCCGCAGGAGTTCCAGACCAAGCTGCAGGGCTCGATCGAAGCCATTCAGTAACTGCGGCTCGAACTCGACCGAGAGAATAGCGATCACACATCATGTCCGTGGATGACACCACCGGTGTCGGCCGGAGCCGGGCGGGTAAACACTCGTCCGGCTCGGCGCCGACCCCGACACCCGAGCAAGATCCGAACCGCACACCGGATGACCGCGAGCTAGAGGAACAATTGCACCCGGGGCTGCAGAGCAGTCGCGGGCAGATGGGTGACCGCGTTTTCTCGTACCTGGCGCAGGGCACCGGCCTTCTGGTCATCATCCTGATCGCCGGCATCGGTGTCTCGTTGCTGATCGACGCGATCCCGGCCATCGCCGACAACAACGCGAACTTCCTGTTCTCGTCCGACTGGAACACCAGTGGTCAGGCCTTCGCAGACGGAACCGCCTCGTTCGGTGTCTGGGAACTGTTCCGGGCGACGATCCTGACATCGTTCTTCGCCCTGTTCCTGGCGACGCCGGTGGCGATCGGCATCGCGGTGTTCCTCGTCGAATACGCCCCCTCGAGCATTTCTCGACCGCTGGCCGCGGTCATCGATCTGCTCGCGGCCGTGCCGTCGATCATCTTCGGTCTGTGGGGCATCTACGTCCTCGCCCCGGTGATCGCCCCCTTCGCGATCTGGCTGAACGACACCTTCGGGTGGTTCTTCCTGTTCTCCAGCGGTAAGACATCGATCACCGGTGGCGGCACCATCTTCACCGCCGGCATCGTCCTGGCCATCATGATGCTGCCGATCATCACCTCCATCACCCGCGAGGTCCTGCGCCAGACGCCGAGCGGTCACAAAGAGGCCGCGCAGGCGCTTGGCGCGACCAAGTGGGAGGTCATCCGCATGACGGCCTTCCCGTACAGCCGCTCCGGCATGATCGCGGCCTCGATGCTCGCCCTCGGTCGCGCACTCGGCGAGACGATCGCCCTGATGATCATCCTGAGTGCCGCTGTCGGCCAGCTCAAGTGGTCGCTGTTCGAAGGCGGCGACACCTTCGCCTCGAAGATCGCCCGAGACGTCGGCGAGTTCGTCGGTAGTGAGGCCTCGGCAGGGGCGTACATCGCGGCCGGCCTGGTCCTCTTCGTCCTCACATTCGTCGTCAACGCGATCGCCCGTGTGATCGCCGGTGGAAAGGTGAACGGATGACCGTGACCGTCGATACGACATCGGGTGGGCCGGTCAAGTCCTCACCCACCGCGTTCCGCGAGGTGTCGGCCAGCCGGAAGTTCCGCAACGAGGCGGCCCGGGTGACCTTCGCGCTGTGCTTCGTGCTCGGCGTCATCCCGCTCGTGTGGCTGCTGTGGACCGTCATCTCCGAAGGTGCCCCGGCACTGTCGGACCCGAACTGGTGGTTCGGCAACGCCTACGGCGTCGACACCACCACCCAGTTCGGTGCGGGTATCTCGCAGGCCATCATCGGCACGCTGATCCAGGCGTTGATCGCCACGGTGATCTCGGTGCCGATCGCGGTGATGACCGGCATCATGCTGGTCGAATACCCGACCAGCCCGCTGGTGAAGCCGGTGAGCTTCATGGTCGACATCCTGGCCGGTGTCCCGTCCATCGTGGCCACGTTGTTCATCTTCACGGTCTTCGTGATCGGGCTCTCGATGGGTCAGAGTGCGTTCATGGTCAGTCTTGCGCTGATCCTGTTGATGATCCCGATCGTCGTCCGATCCACCGAAGAGATGCTGAAACTGGTGCCCGACGAACTCCGCGAGGCGTCGTATGCGCTGGGTATCTCCAAGTGGCGGACAATCGTGAAGGTCGTGCTGCCGACGGCGATGTCGGGCATGCTGTCCGGCATCTTCCTCGCCATCGCGCGCATCATGGGCGAGACCGCGCCGGTGCTGATCCTGGCCGGTCCGGCCAGTTCGCAGGTGCAGACGAACCCCTTCGACGGCGGGATGAACTCGCTGCCGCTGTTCATCAAGGACATGTGGTCGGCGGCCCAGCCGGCTTCGGGCTTCTACTACTGGGGAGCGGCGCTCACGCTGATCATCATCATCGCGGTGCTGAACCTCATCGCCGCGATGACCGCCAAGTTCCTCGCCCCCAAGACCAAGTAACGGCGCCGACCGCCGCCACACAGCAAAGGCATCATCATGGCCAAACGCCTCGACGTCAAAGACCTCAACATCTATTACGGCAAGTTCCACGCCGTCAAGGACGTGACCCTCGCGGTACCGCCGCGCAGCATCACCGCGTTCATCGGCCCGTCGGGCTGCGGCAAATCCACGGTCCTGCGGACGCTGAACCGTATGCACGAGGAAGTGCCGGGCGCATATGCGGTCGGCAGCGTGCTGCTCGACGGTGAGGACATCTACGCCAAGGGCATCAACCCGACCGCGGTGCGCACCACCATCGGCATGGTCTTCCAGCGGCCGAACCCGTTCCCCACCATGTCGATCCGCGACAACGTCGTCGCCGGACTGAAGTTGCAGGGGGTGCGCAACAAGTCCCAGCTCGACGAGGTGTGCGAGCGCAGCCTGCGCGGCGCGAACCTGTGGGAAGAGGTCAAGAACCGTCTCGAGAAGCCGGGCGGTGGCCTGTCCGGCGGCCAGCAGCAGCGTCTGTGCATCGCCCGGGCGATCGCTGTCTCCCCGGATGTGCTGTTGATGGACGAACCGTGCTCGGCGCTGGACCCGATCTCCACCCTGGCGATCGAGGACCTGATGGGTGAACTCAAGAAGGAGTACACCATCGTCATCGTCACGCACAACATGCAGCAGGCCGCTCGCGTCAGCGACCAGACGGCGTTCTTCAACCTCGAGGCCGTCGGCCAGCCCGGCCAGCTGATCGAGATCAACGACACCGAGACCATGTTCTCCAACCCGAGCAAGCGGGAGACCGAGGACTACATCTCGGGTCGCTTCGGCTGAGCTCGCGCCAGAGTTCTCCCACTCCCTACAGATCGCGCCGCGGACCGTTCACTGGTCCGCGGCGCGATCTCTTTTCGGGTTCGTACGGGGGTTGCGCAGGTCTCACATGTTCGCGAGCAGGAGCACCAGAAGTGCGATGAGCGACAGCGTGACCCCGCTGTAGGTGAGGATCTGCCGTCGATGCGCGGCAGCCGTCGGCTCGTCGTCGTCGACGGCGTTGAAGTCGGGTTCCACGCTGCCGGGTTCCACGCTGCCGGGTTCCACGCCGCCGGGTTCCACGCTAGGGTGCCGATCCATGTGGGACACCTTAACGCCACGCAGGTCGGGCGACGAAATCCCAAGTCCGGCTTGGTGAGGGCACTCTCACCCGAGGGGTCGGCGAGGTTCAGCTCGCACCGACCGTCCGCTCAGACGACGACACCGCCGTCCCGAACGGGACGGCGGTGTCGTCGAAGTGCGAGAGCGGTCAGGAGACCTCGAGGAACTGTTCCGGGGTCTGACCGGTGGCCTGGAACACCACACGCCGGCCGATGAGCACCGCGTGGTCGGCGAACCGCTCGTAGTAGCGCCCGAGGAGCGTGACGTCTACCGCCGCGGCCACTCCGTGGCTCCACTCGCGGTCCATCAGAACCGTGAACAGATGGCGGTGGAGGTCGTCCATCGCGTCGTCGTCTTCCTGCAGCCGTAGCGCGTCCTGCGGGTTCTGCGTGTTGAGCACCTCACGCGCGGTCGAAGCCAGCTGCACCGCGAGCCGGCCCATCTCCGCGAAGTAGCCGTTGACCTCCTCGGGGAGTGCCTTGGCCGGATGGCGGCGACGCGCGACCTTGGCGACATGCAGTGCGAGCGCGCCCATGCGGTCCGCGTCGGCGACGATCTGGAATCCGCTGACGATTCCGCGCAGGTCGCCGGCCACCGGGGCCTGCAGCGCGAGCAACGCGAAGGCCTGCTCCTCGGCGCGGGCCGACAGGTCATGCATCTTGTCGTTCTCGGTGATGACCTCCTCCGCGATGGCCAGATCGGCCTGCAGGAGGGCTTGCGTGGAGCGAGCCATCGTAGTGCCGGCGAGCTCGCACATCTCGCCGAGGATGGTGTTGAGCGCGTCGAGCTGCTCATGGTAGGCGGTACGCATGCCTACTACAATACGTGGCTCACTTGTACAACCCGTTGTTGAGAGAGTGAACGGGCAGTGAACGTGGCGTGCATCGGCCCGATTTATGCCAAATGTGCCGGTCAGCGGCAGTTCGTGTCGCCGGCGTTGGTGACCGCGAGATCGTTGGGCAGGTTCGACGTGTTCGACGCGGGCGCGAGCTGAGGCACCGAGATCGTGCTGCCGACCGCCGGAGCGGAACCGACCGAGCCGTCGAAGTCCGATCCGAGGATCACCTCGACACCCGATTTCACGGTGCGGTCGAGCTGGATCGACGCTCCGGGGAACATGGCGGCCAGGGTGGCTGCGGAATCCTGCTCGCCGCCGCCGTACCGGATGACGGTGTCCTCGCGGTTCTCGGAGGCGTCTGCGACACCCCGGACGTCGAAGCCCATCGACACCAGCTGATCTGAGGTGTCACCCGCTGCGCCGGTGCGGCCGGTGCCGTTGAGGACGCGGACACCGACGTTGCCGGGATTCTGTGCGGTCGCGGCCAACTGGGTGGGAGCGGCCTCCGACGTCGCGGTGCTCGGCGTGCTCGACTCCTCCGAGCTGCTCGACGTCGACGTCGACGACTTCTCCTTGGCCTGCTCACCGGGCAGCGGGTCGTCGTCGATGATCGCGTTGAAGATCGCGTTGATGTCGTCGGTCCGCGGGATCTCGTTGTTCAGCCCGTCCATGGACGTACCCGAGGTGGGAATCGTCAGGAAGGTGACCCGGCCGGCCTCGATGCCCTGCATCGATTCGGCGAGATTCAGCAGGGACTGGGTGTCCACGCCGTCGACGAAGCTGTATTCGATGAAGGTGTTCACGATGCTGTTGAGCTTGTTGGGATTCGACAGCACGTTGCCGGACAGCGTCGACCGCAGCAGCGACGACATGAACAACTGCTGCCGCTTGATGCGGCCGTAGTCGCCGTTGCCCTCTGACGCGATGTTGCGCGCGCGGACGTAGTTGAGTGCGCGTCGGCCGGTGAGTGTCGATGTCCCCGGTTTGCGCAGGACCTGGCCGAGTTCGTAGTCGTACAGGGGGGTGGGGGAGCAGACCTGCACGCCGCCCAACGCCTTGACGACCTTTTCGAAACCGTAGAAGTCCATCGCGATGAACCGGTTGATGTTGAGGCCGCTCATCTGCGTGATGACGCTGACCAGGCATTCCGGCCCGCCGTCGGCGTACACGCCGTTGAGTTTGACGTCATAGGCGGCCGGTAGCGCGGCGCCGTAGGTGCCGGTGTTGTTGTCCCACTGCCGGCAGTCGGGCCGATCCACCTGCAGGTCGCGGGGGAAGGACACCGCGACGACGCGACTGCGGTTGGCGGGGATGTTCACCAGGATCACCGTGTCCGAGCGGGCTCCGTCCGCGTCGGCGGTGGTGCCGGCGCCCACCCGGGCGTTCTGGCCGGCTCGGGTATCCGTGCCGACGATCAGGTAGTTCTCGTCGCCGTACTGGGCGTCCTTGTTGCGGATGTTCTCGTCTTCGGGGTTGACGGCGTTGATGGTCTTCCAGCTGCCGTCCCACGACTGCAGGTAGCCCCACACGAATCCGGTGCCCACCAATGCCATGACACAGGCCACCGCGACGAGGATGCGGCCCGTGGTGGTGACGTTGCGGCCCAGATTGCGTCGGCCGGCGGACGATCCGGGGTGGCGTCGCGGCCGCGAGCGCGGCGGGATCGTGTCCGACAGGTCGGGGGTGGGCCGCAGCGGACGTACCCGGCTGCCCTGCCCGCGCGATTCCTCGGTGACCCGCGCTCGGGTGGCGCCATCGGAGAGGTCGACGTCCGCATCGGCCGGGGCGTGCGACGGCCCGACCGCCGGGATCTGCTGGGTGACGTCGTTCTCGTGCGGATAGCGCGTGAGGTCGTCGAACCGGTGGACCTCGGTGGGCTGCTCGTCGGCCGAGGGTTGCCGTGGGCCTGCGCCCGCGGGAGCCGGCGGCGTGGTCGTGCGTTCGCCGGCGGGGTCGTTCGAGCCGCGATCCCGGGGCTCTCGGTCGTGCGGTCCACCCGCTTTCGGGGCCTCCTCACCGGCAGCGTTCATCTGCTCCATGAGCTCGCGAACGGTCAGACGGGTACGGCCGCGTACATAGCGGTCGGTCGACCGCGGTTCGTGCAGGGCTCCGTGGGCGGGGATCGCATTGTTCGGCGCCTCGCCGAACATGTTGGAGAAATCGTGGGAGCCACCGGAACGGCCCGCTCGCCGGCTCCGGCGGGGCGTTGTGCCCTCGTCGGCCGGCTCGTCCGGTTCCGAACTCCTACGACTCAACTCTTACCCCTTGACCCCGACTGACTCGGCGCGACTCACGTGGTGGCATCAGCTTCGGCGCACCATGACATCGTCCCTGCGCGTGCGGGACCTCCGCGTCATAGTACTGATGGCACCTGAGAACATCTCTCAGCCACATCGGCGGAGCCGACAGTCGTAACCGAGCGGAGATCCGGCAGCCGTCAGCCGCCGGAATGCATGACCTCGGCGCCCGCGGGGACCACGTCCTCGTCGGGGTCGTCGAGCCAGCCCTCGGGCAGCGCGACCTTGGCAGGAGAGCCTTGCCGCCCGCGCGGCCCGTGGCCGTCGGCGGGGAACTCGGCGTCGGCCGGGAGGGTCGCGACCAGGTCGCGCAGTTCATCGAGGGTGTTCACCAACGCCAGCCGATTGCGCAGGTCGCTTCCAGCGGGGAAACCGCGCAGATACCAGGCCACGTGTTTGCGGATCTCACGCATGCCCTTGTCCTCGCCGTGATGCGCCGCCAGCAACTCTCCGTGCCGCACGATGATCTGCGACACCTCGCCGAGGTTCGGCTGCGCCGGGGCCGGCAGCCCGTTCAGTTCGGCCGCCAACTCGGCGAACAGCCAGGGACGGCCGAGGCAGCCGCGGCCGATCACGACACCGTCGCAACCGGTCTGGCGCATCATGGCGACCGCGTCGGAGGGCTCGAAGATGTCGCCGTTGCCGAGGACCGGCACGTCGGTGACGTGCTCTTTGAGACGCGCGATCTCGTCCCAGTCGGCGGTACCCGAATAGCGCTGAGAGGCGGTGCGGGCGTGGAGTGCGACGGCCTGTGCGCCCTCGGCGGCCGCGATCCGGCCGGCATCGAGATGCGTGTGGTGATCGTCGTCGATGCCGATCCGGAACTTCACCGTCACCGGGATCGACGTGCCCTCGGTCGCGCGGACCGCGGCGGCGACGATGCGCTGGAACAGCTTGCGCTTGTACGGAATCGCCGATCCACCACCCTTGCGGGTCACTTTGGGGACCGGGCACCCGAAGTTCATGTCGATGTGGTCGGCGAGGTTCTCGTCGACGATCATCTTGGCCGCGGCGTAGGTGTTGTCCGGGTCGACCGTGTACAGCTGCATCGACCGCGGGTTCTCGTCCGGGCCGAAGGCGGTCATGTGCATCGTGACCGGGTGGCGCTCGACGAGCGCACGCGCGGTGACCATCTCGCAGACGTAGAGCCCGGAGACCGTACCGGTGCGCGCCAGTTCGAGTTCACGGCACAGCGTGCGGAACGCGACATTGGTGACGCCGGCCATCGGGGCCAACACCACCGGGCTGGCGAGTTCGATCGAGCCGATGCGGAGGGGGCGTCGCCCTTCGTGACGCTCGCAAGCTCGCTCCTCAGGGAACGACATTGTGGCCGGTGAGTCCCCAGCGATCCCTGAGGAGCCCGCGAGGAACGAGCGGGCGTCACGAAGGGTCGAGGTGGTGCTCAGGATGCCTGCTTCTCCCGCTTCTTGGCCTCGCGGGCGAGGGACCGGTCACGCATCTCCTCGAAACGGAGTGTGTCCTTCTCGAGCTGCTCGAGGAAGTTGCCGAGCTCCTCACGGGTCTGCTCGCCCTCGCTGCTGAAGTCCTCGCGCTCGAAGACCTTCCACTTGCGCAGCACCGGCATGATGACCTCTTCGAGGTGCTGGCGCAGGTCGTAGATGCCGTGCTTGGCCATCAGCACGCCGTTGCGGCGGAAGTTGGGCATTCCGGCACCGGGCATCTGGAAGTTGGTGACGATGTCGGTGACCGCGCGCAGCGTCTGGTCGGGCGCGATGTCCATGCCGGCGCCACAGATGTTGCGGTAGAAGATCATGTGCAGGTTCTCGTCGGCGGCGATACGCTGCAGCATCTTGTCGGCGATCGGGTCGTTGCACGCCTTACCGGTGTTGCGGTGGCTCACCCGCGTCGCGAGCTCCTGGAAGGTCACGTAGGCCACCGAGTGCAGCAGCCCGACGTCTTCGCCCTTCTCCTTCATCTCGTCGGCGCGGTCGGCTGCGGCGAGCATCGGGTCATAGCCGTTGGTCATGTGGACCATCCGGGCCTCTTCGAGGGCAACCGGGTCCACGCCGCGGGTCACGACCAGGTAGTCGCGCATGACGATGCCGTGCCGGTTCTCCTCGGCGGTCCAGCGCCCCACCCAGTGGCCCCACGCCGAGTCCATCGAGAAGTTCTCGGCGATCACCCGGTGGTAGGAGGGTAGGTTGTCCTCGGTGAGGAGGTTGGTGATCATCGCGGCCTTGGCCACTTCGCCGAGCTGCGACTGCTCGGGGTCGTAGTCCACGCCGCCGAGAGCCGCGAAGTTCTTGCCCTCGTCCCACGGGACGTAATCGTGCGGGTTCCAGTCCTTGGCGATCTTCAGGTGCCGGTTGACGTTGTCCTCGGCGACCGGCGACAGCTCCTTGAGCAGTTCGAGCTGGTTCAGCTGGCGTGCCATAGTTTCCTCCGAACGGTGACGGTCGTGGTCCGCATGTCATGTCTGAATGGTTCGGCGGGCCGACTGACATGGTGATCAGTCGTTCAGGGTACGTCACCTGATCCGGTGGACCCAAGCACCGCACCTACGCAATCGTAACCAGCACGGCGCGTCGTTACGCCTTCATCGCGTGTCGCCGGTCACCGGGCGCTGGCGTGATTCACGTGCCCGCACGTGATCTGTGCGCGCCGCCGGTAGGCGGGTCACCCGCGCCGGGCGAACATCTTCCCGACGGTCTGCATCCACCTGCTCGCCTCGTCGTCGAGAGTGCCCAGGTCAGCCGCCTTCTCGCACCACCGCATGGCTGCCTGTCCGAATTCCATCGGATTGTAGACATCTTCCTCGCAGTTCCAGAGGCCGTCACCGGCGTAGGTGAGGATGGTGATGTTGGTGGCAGTGATGTGGGTGCCGTCACCCGGGTCCCGCATCGGATTGTCGACTTCACAGATCACCCGGCCGGTAGGGGCGTCGACGACATGCCACAGCGACGGGAAGCCGGTCATGTGGCTGCCGGGGAAGGCGGTCATCGTCTTCCAGATCCAGGCCCGGATCTCCTCGCGGCCGGACATCGTGCCCAGTGCGTGCTCGATGTAGCGGGCGTCGGCGGTGAACATCTCGGCGAACCGGTCCCAGTCGCGGGTGACGGCGATCTCGGCAACCGCCTTCTGGAACTCCCGGAACGCGTCATCGAGCTCGGCGTGGCTGTAGTTGCTCATCGAGGACTGAGCGTACTAGAACGTGTTCTACCCAGGTCTGCTTTCGCGGGCGCGGATCAGTGGTGGAAGCCGGTGGTGGTGTGCGGTGCGGGCATCGGGCCGTCGAGGCTGTCGAGGTAGTCGACCGAGACCCGGATGTCACGCATCAGGACGTCGGCGAGATCGCGGGACAGGCCGTTGCGCACCACGATCCGCTGGACCCACTGGTCGGCGAGGTTGTCGGGCAGCGGGTAGGCCGGCACCAGCCAACCCTTCTCGCGTAGCTGCGACGACAGGTTGTTCAGTGTCCAGTTGGTGGACCGTCCCGGAGCGAGTTGCCACGCGAAGACGGGGATGTCCGAACCGTCGCTGCGCAACTCGAAGTGTTCCATCGCCCCGATCGCCGATGACAGATACAGCGCGACGTCCTGACAGTTCTGCTGCACGGCGCGATAACCGTCGAACCCGAGGCGGAGGAATTGGTAGTACTGCAGCAGCACCTGCGCGCCGGGCCGGGAGAAGTTGAGCGCGAAGGTCGGCATGTTGCCGCCGAGATAGCTGACGCGGAACACCAGGCTCTCCGGCAGCAGGCTCTCCTCACGCCACACCACCCAGCCGATGCCTGGGTAGACCAGCCCGTACTTGTGGCCGGACATGTTGATCGAGGCGACCCGCTCGAGCCGGAAGTCCCACACCAGGTCGGGTTGAAGGAACGGGGCCACCGCGCCGCCCGACGCTGCGTCCACATGGATCGGGATGTCGAGGCCGGTCGAGGCCTGGATCTCGTCGAGCGCGGCCGCGATCTTCTCGACCGGCTCATAGGCGCCGGTGTAGGTCACGCCCATGATCGGCACGACCCCGATCGTGTTCTCGTCGACGTACGACGCGAGGTCGTGACCGTCGAGCAGAGGATGTTCCTCGGTGATCGGTACGTAGCGGGCCTCGATGTCGAAGTAGTTGCAGAACTTCTCCCAGCACACCTGCACGGCCGACGACATGATCAGGTTGGGTGTGCCGACGGGTTTGCCCTCGGCCTTGCGGCGTTCGACCCATCGACGTTTGAGCGCCAACCCACCGAGCATCGCCGCCTCCGACGAACCGATCGTCGACGTCCCGACCGCACGCGTCGGGTCGGGCGCGTTCCACAGATCGGCGAGCATTGTCCAGCAACGTGTCTCGATCGCCGCGGTCTGCGGGTACTCGTCCTTGTCGATCATGTTCTTGTCCGCCGACTCGACGTAGAGCCGGTTGGCGTGCTCGTCCATCCAGGTGCCGACGAACGTGGCGAGGTTCTGCCGCGCGTTGCCGTCGAGCATCGCCTCGTCGTGGACGATCTGATAGACGGTCTCCGGCAGGGACGACGTCGCGGGGAGCGAGAAGCGCGGGAACTCGGTGGCTTCACCAGGACGAGTGAAGAGCGGATTGGCGTTCACCGGCAGATCGGCGACATCTTTACGGTCGACATCGAGATGATGATCCATACGGCAAAACCTAGGGCGAACACGGCGTCGGCGGGTCATACTTCCGGCATGATTGGGCCGGATGATCGACGCTGTCGGTAGTTGAACCAACGGCCATGGGTCACCGTGCGGTGTGGGTGACGAGCAAGTGAGGTGGTGGCAATGCAGCGTCTGAGCGGCCTCGATGCGTCGTTTCTGTACCTGGAGACCCGATCCCAGATGATGCACATCATCGGTCTCATCGAGATCGATCCGTCGACCGTGCCGGGCGGCTACAGCTTCGTCAAGCTCCGTGACGAACTGCAGCGGCGGATCGCGGCGATGCCCAATTTTCGTCGCAAACTGGACAATTCGATGCTCAACATCGATCACCCGGTCTGGATCGAGGACGACGACTTCGACATCGAGCGCCACGTGCATCGAGTCGCGGTCCCGGCTCCCGGCGGTGAGGCCGAGCTCGCCGAACTGTGTGGACACCTGGCCGGGCAGACGCTCGATCGCGGTAAGCCGTTGTGGGAGTTGTGGATCATCGAGGGACTCGCCGATGGCAAGGTCGCGGCGATGCTGCGAACACACCATGCGAGCGTCGACGGGGTCACCGGCGCCGAGATGCTGGCGCAGATGTGCACGCTCAGCCCCGAGGCGCCCGAGCTCGATCCGGACAAGGTGCAGGAAACGGCAGGGCCGACATCCCGAACGACGATGGCGCTCACCGGCGCGATGAACTACTTCGTGCAACGACCCATCGCGATGGCCAGACTCATCCCCGGCACCGTCGAGGTACCGATCAACTGGTTCCGGCGCAGCCGCACCAAGTCGGCGATGCCGGCGCCGTTCCAGGCGCCGCGCACCAGATTCAATGCGCCGATCACGCCGCATCGCGCCCTCGCGATGGCGCAGCTGTCGCTCGACGACGTCAAGCGGGTCAAGAACCAATTCGACGTGAAGATCAACGACGTGGTGCTGGCCATCACCGCCGGAGCGCTGCGCGATTACCTCGAAGGTCACGACGAACTACCGGACGAGCCCCTGGTGGCCATGGTCCCGGTGTCGGTGCACGGCGCCGACGAGAGCTCGCTGGTCACCGGTGGCACCAACAAGGTGACCGGCATGTTCGCCAAGCTCGCCTCGGACCTCGACGACCCGGTGGATCGGCTGAAGCGGGCCGCGGAGCTGGCGCGGACGTCCAAGGACCATCACGCGGACATCGACGCGAACATGCTCCGGGCCTGGGCGCAGTTCGCTCCGGGAACCACATTGGCGACCGTCATGAAATTCTACGGCGACCGGCGGCTGGCGATGTCGCATCCGCCGGTCTTCAACGTGCTGGTCTCGAACGTCGCTGGACCCGACTTCCCGCTCTACTTCCTGGGCGCACGCGTGACGGCCGTGTATCCGCTGGGGCCGGTCTTCCACGGTCTGGGCCTCAACATCACGGTGTTCTCGGCCGACGGCCACCTCAACATCGGCATCCTGACCTGCACGGACCTCGCCCCTGACGTGTGGGACATCGCGCACGCCTTCGACCATGAGCTCAAGCGTCTGCTCGAGGCCTGCGACTAGAACGGGTCCCGAGCCCGCGCCGGCCGTTGATGCCTACAGTGCGTCGAGCCACACCCGGGCGCTCGCGTCGCTCGGCGAGCGCCAATCCCCGCGCGGCGACAGCGATCCGCCGGAGCCGATCTTCGGTCCGTTGGGCATCGCGGAGCGCTTGAACTGATTGCCCATGAACCGCTTGAGAAAGACGCCGAGCCAGTGCCGGATGGTGTCTGCGTCGTACTGATTACGGCGATGGTCGCTGATCAGCTCCGACCACGCACCTCGATCGCGGTCTCCCCAGGCCTGCGACGCCAGGTACGCCACCTTCTCCGGCCGGTAGCCGAACCGGGTGACGTAGTAGAGGAAGAAGTCGTGGAGTTCGTAGGGCCCCACCGTGTCCTCGGTGCTCTGTATGCGGCCGTCGTCGCCGGCGGGCACCAGTTCCGGTGAGATGACGTCGTCGAGGATCTCGGTCAGCACCTCTGTCGTCTCCGCCGAGTATGCACCGGTCGCGATCATCCACCGGATGAGGTGCTGGATCAGCGTTTTCGGCACCGACGAGTTCACGTTGTAATGCGACATCTGGTCGCCGACACCGTAGGTACACCAGCCCAACGCGAGCTCGGACAGGTCACCGGTACCCAGGACGATCGCCCCGTGATGGTTGGCCAGGCGGAACAGGTGAGATGTCCGCTCGCCCGCCTGGACGTTCTCGAACGTGACGTCGTAGACCTTCTCCCCGCCGGCGTACGGGTGTCCGAGATCGGCGAGCATCTGTTCGCACGACGGCCGGATGTCGATCTCGCTCCCACTGACACCGAGCGTGTCCATCAGCACGTGGGCGCGGCGCAAAGTCGCGGTGCCCGTGGCGAAACCGGGCATCGTGTACGCGAGAATGTTCTCTCGCGGCAACCCCAGTCGGTCGAACGTGTCCACCGCGACCAGCAGGGCGAGGGTGGAGTCGAGGCCTCCGGACACCCCGATGACGATCTTGTCGATCCCGGTGGCGCGTAGTCGGGCGGCCAGACCCTGCACCTGGATGTTGCCGACCTCCCGGCAGCGGGCGTCCCGGTCGGCGGAGTCGGCCGGCACGAACGGAAAACGCGGCACCTCGCGGCGCAGGATGTCGCCGGCCGCTGTGTCTGATCCGAGTGCTGTGTCTGATCCGAGCGTGAACCGGATGCGGCGCAGCGGTTTCAGCTCGTCGGCGAAGTCGCCGACCTGATCGCGGAGGCTGATCATCCGCATCCGTTCCTGGCGCAGACGGTCGAGATCGATATCCGCGGTGATCATCTGAGCGTCCATCGCGAACAGGTCCGAACGGGCTAGAAGGGTGCCGTTCTCGCTGATCAGCGCATCACCGTCCCAGGCGAGATCGGTGGTGGACTCGCCGAACCCCGCCGCCACGTAGACGTGGGCGGCGACGCAGCGGGCGGAATGGCTGGTGCACAGAGCTTTTCGATAACCCTCTTTGCCGACGGTCACCGGAGAGCCGGACAGGTTGACCAGCACGGTGGCGCCGGCCAGGGCCGCCCACGTGCTCGGTGGGATGGGAACCCAGCCATCCTCGCAGATCTCGACGTGCACGCTGAAGCCCTCGACGTCGGTGGCCTCGAAGATGAGGTCCGCGCCGAACGGAACCTGCTGTCCGAGCACGGTTGCCGTCGTCACGGGAGCGTCGCGGGCGGCGGCGAAGAATCGCTGTTCGTAGAATTCCCGATAGTTCGGGAGATACGACTTGGGCACCACACCGAGGATCGCGCCGTCGTGCACCACGGCCGCGCAGTTGTAGAGTCCGTCGCCGACGCGCATCGGCAGCCCCACCGTGATGACCGGCCGTAGACCCCGGCTCGCCTCGACGATCGACGCCAGACCCGTCAGGCACGCGTCGATGACCGCATCCTGGTGGAACAGGTCGTCGATGCTGTACCCGCACAACCCGAGTTCGGGGAAGACGACGAGCGCTGCCCCGTCGTCGGCAGCCGCGCGTACCAACTCGACAGTCCGTTCGGTGTTGGTCGCCGGGTCGGCGATCGAGACGATCGGCACTGCACCGGTGACCCGTGCGAATCCGTGGTCGTAGACAGACACCCCCCGAGCCTATCCCGACGCGGCGACCACCAGACGCCTGTACGGCCCGCGCCGTCGGAGGTGTTCAGTTCTCGCGGTACTCGTGCAACAGCCCCTTGCTGATGATCTGCTTCTGGATTTCGCTGGTGCCCTCGCCGATGAGCAGGAAGGGGGCCTCGCGCATGAGGCGTTCGATCTCGTACTCGGTCGAATAGCCGTAGCCACCGTGAATGCGGAAACTCGCCTGCGTGACCTCGGCGCAGTACTCGCTGCACAGATACTTCGCCATGCCGGCGGTGACGTCATTACGGTCACCGGAGTCCTTGAGACGCGCGGCGTTCACCATCATCAGATGTGCGGCCTCGACCTTGGTCGCCATCTCGGCGAGGCTGAACGCCACAGCTTGATGTTCGGCGATCGGCTTGCCGAAGGTAGAACGCTGTTGCGCGTATCGAACGGCGAGTTCGAAAGCGCGCTGGGCGATCCCGCAGGCGCGGGCGGACACGTTGACCCGGCCGACCTCCACACCGTCCATCATGTGGGCGAAGCCGCGTCCGGGGACACCGCCCAGGATGTCGGTGGCCGGGGCGCGATGGTCGTCGAAGAACAGCTCGGTGGTGTCGATGCCCCGGTAACCCATCTTGTCGATCTTGCGGGGGATCGTGAGTCCCGGCAGCACCTCACCGAAGCCGGCGGGCTTCTCGATCAGGAACGTGGTCAGGTTCTTGTGCTTGCGTTCCTGGCCCTCCTCGGTGCGGACCAGCGCGGCGACCAGGGTGGAGCTCGCGCCGTTGGTCAGCCACATCTTCTGCCCGGTGATCGAGTAGTCGCCGTCGGCTCCGCGCTTGGCGGTAGTGGTGATCGCGGCGACGTCCGAACCGAGATCGGGCTCCGACATCGAGAACGCGCCGCGGACCTCGCCGGTGGCCATCCGCGGCAGGAACCGCTGCTTCTGCTCGTCGGTGCCGTGCTGACGGATCATGTAGGCGACGATGAAGTGGGTGTTGATCACCCCGGAGACGCTCATCCAGCCGCGGGCCAGTTCCTCGACACACAGCGCGTAGGTGAGGAGTGACTCACCGAGCCCGCCGTACTCTTCGGGGATCATCAACCCGAACAACCCCATCTCGGCCATCCCGTCGACGATGTCCTGGGGGTAGGTGTCGGTGCGCTCGAGTTCCTGCGCGACCGGGATGATCTGCTTGTCGACGAACCGACGCACATTCGCCACGATCTCCGACTGGACGTCGGTCAAACCGAGTGTCTGGGCGAGGCGGGCCATGCTGACCTCTTTCTGTGTGACTGCTGCGTAACCGGTGACCAGCTGCGTGATCGATGTTTCTGCTGCGACCGATCTCGGTGACCGGGCGGACTGCGCTCAGCCCAGCATGCCCTGCACCGGACGGTCGTGGAACCAGGAATCGGCTATCGGAGCCTTAGCGGCTGCCAATCCGGCGCCGGGTCGCCGCGTTCGGGCACATAGGCGATGACTATCGGTCCGTGTGTCCGAATCCTCTTGTCATCGACCCCCACGCCGGGTGTAGTCGATCTGGGAGAAGTCACTCGACCAGAGCGTTGATCTGCCCGCCGACAAGGAGGAACAGCACATGCGGGATGCCGTCATCGTGGACGCGGTTCGAAGCCCGATCGGCCGTCGCCGCGGCGCCCTGTCCGGAATCCATCCGGCCGACCTGTCCGCCCATGTTCTCGAAGCGCTTGCCGAACGGACGGGTATCGAACCGCAGGTCGTCGACGACGTCGTCTGGGGGTGCGTCAGTCAGACGTCGGAGCAGGCAGGCAACGTGGCCCGGACCGCCGTTCTTGCTGCCGGATGGCCCGAGTCGGTACCGGGCACGACCGTGAGCCGGGCGTGCGGATCGAGTCAGCAGGCGCTGAGCATGGCGGCTGCCGCCGTGGTGTCCGGCCAGCAGGATGTGGTCGTCGCCGGGGGCGTGGAGTCGATGAGCCGCGTGCCGATGGGAAGCGCGGCGCCCAACGGGGAGAGCCAGCCCGCCACAGTGCTCGACCGCTACGGAGTCGACAGATTCAGCCAGGGAATCGGTGCCGAGATGATGGCCGAGAAATGGTCGCTGAGCCGTACCGTTCTCGACGAATTCGCGCTGCGCTCCCACGAACTCGCCGCACAGGCCACCGATGCAGGTGCGTTTGATCGTCAGCTCGCCCCGATCGCCGGTGTGCTCGAAGGGGATGAGGGGATTCGTCGCGGCGGCACGGTCGAGTCCATGTCTGCGCTCAAGCCCGCCTTCCGAGAGGACGGGGTGATCCACGCCGGAAACGCTTCGCAGATCTCCGACGGAGCCGCGGCATTGCTCGTGATGGGCAGTGACACCGCAGAGAAATTCGGGCTGACGCCGATCGCACGCGTCCACACCGTCGCCGTCGCGGGCGACGACCCCGTCATCATGCTCACCGGACCGATCGCTGCGACCGCGAAGGCCCTGGAGCGGTCCGGACTGACCATCGACGACATCGGGGTGTTCGAGATCAACGAGGCGTTCGCGCCCGTCCCGCTGGCGTGGCAGATCGAGACCGGCGCCGACCCGGATCGGGTCAACCCCCTCGGTGGTGCGATCGCCGTGGGTCACCCACTCGGCGGTTCCGGGGCGATCCTCATGACCCGCATGGTGCATCACATGCGCGACAACGGAATCCGGTACGGATTGCAGTCGATGTGCGAAGCCGGTGGGATGGCCAACGCCACCGTCGTCGAGCTTGTCTGAACGGTGCTCGGCCGGCGTTACCGCCTGCTGGTCGATCGATTGGCTCGGTCGTCCGGTGACCCTGCCGTCCGGTGATCCTGCCGTCCGGTGTCGTGTACCGCGCACCTCGCCGCTTGGTGAGGTCGGGGTGGCGGCCGTCGGGTACGTGACACCGGTTGGTGGCGTGGGTGTTTCACTCTGTGGAGTTGTCAAGGTACGGATGCGGTCCCGACGAGGTCGGGTGCGGTCTTGCTGATCGAGTAGCCGCCGAGCCGCTAGGCGAGGTGGCGTATCGAGATCTGTTGGGTGGCTAGTGCTGTGACGGTCAGGCGGCTGCGGGCAGGTTGTCGAGATTCAGGGTCCGCCGGTTGTGGGCGGGCAACGGTCGCCGTTGCGGGTCGACGGCCGCGGGTGGGATGAGCCAGGGGTGGCGGTCGTTGCCGAGGAACACTTCCCAGCCGTTGTGGTGGATGTCGGTGTGGCAGGCACTGCAGAGCAGGCAGCTGTTGTCGAGGCTGGTGTCCCCGCCATCGATCCAGTGGGTCAGGTGATGGGCTTGGGTGCGGTTGGCGGGTGCGCCGCATTTGACGCAGCATTCGTCTCTGACGTGCAACGCTTTTCGGATGTGTGGCGGTACCAGTCGTTTCTCGCGGCTGATGTCGAGGGGGACGCGTTCGTCGTCGATGAGCAGGGTGGTGGCCGCGGCATCGCAGGACAGTCGGCGCAGGGTCGCCTGGGTGACCGAGCCCATGAGGTCGAGTTCGGCCAGTGTCGGGGTGTCGGCGGGGATGGTGAGCAGGAGTTGGGTTTTGGGTGCGGCGCTGGCGATGTCGCTGGGCATGCGGGCCGCGATGTCCAGGATGGTGTCCAGGGCGTCGGCGTGGCGGCGGGCGATGCTGCGGGGGTCGCGGGAGCCGTCGGGTTGGGGGCGGGGTGCGCCGAGGGCATTGAGTGCGGCGCACAGTTTTTCGCCGACTTCGACGTCGAGGCTGGCTTCGAGGTGCAGGCGGCCGTCGTCGTCGGTGTGGGTGGCGAGTTCGTTGAGTTCGCGGTCTTCGGCGGCGGGCAGGCCGTCGGTGTCGTCGGCGAGTTGGTTGCCCAGGGTGCGGGCACGTTTGTCGATGTCGGCGGGGGTGGCGCCGGAGAAGTACTGTCCGAGAAGATCGGTCACGTGGTTTAGACGCAGCGCGTCGTCGATCGGTTCCGCTGATCTGCCGGCGATGTGGCTGACTCCGCGGGCGATGGCGTCGACGTGTTCGGCGGAGATGGCGCCGTCGGCGGCGTGGGCGTCCAGGGTCGGTAACGCCTCCAGCGATCCGGCGATACGCAGGAGCCGTTGGGCGACCGATGGTGCGAAGCCCATCACGATGAGCAGTTCACGGGTACTGCGACCCTGACTCTTGGCGACGCCCAGCCGTTCCAGCATGCCGGCGAGGCGTGCGGCGTGGTGGTCGACGAGGTTGCGGACGATGAGCATGAACTGCATCGCCTCGAACGCGTCATGACCCGACAGGTCATCGACACATAGGTCGCGTAGTAGATCGCTGATGGCGGTGAGATCCCCCGAAGTTCTCATGCCTCCAGAGTACACGAACACATGTTCGATTCAAGGTGAATTATCAAGTGGTGCAAACACATCCAGCACCTTCAGTGAACAGTGGTAGACCGTGGTGGACTGCAGTGAACAGAAATCACACGAGCAACAGAGCACTGCGCGTCCCGCTGCTCACCGCGACTGCTGGGCCCGCTTCACCAGGTTCCCGCCGACGATGAGCCGCTGGATCTCGCTCGTGCCCTCGTAGAGCCGCAGCAGCCGCACGTCGCGATATATCCGTTCGACGGGGACATCGCGCATGTACCCGCTGCCACCGTGGATCTGCACGGCGAGATCGGCGACCTTACCTGCCATCTCGGTGCAGAACAGCTTCGCGGCAGACGGTGCGATCCGTCGATCGGTTCCGTCCACCCAGGCACGGGCGGCATCCCGGACCATCGCCCGACCCGCCATCACGCCGGTCTGCTGATCGGCCAGCATGGCCTGCACCAGCTGGAACTCGCCGATCGCCCGACCCCCTTGAGTCGATGTCGCGGCCCAGGAAACCGATTCGTCGAGGGCGCGTTGCGCGGTACCGACCGCCAGTGCGGAGATGTGCACGCGTCCGCGCGCCAGCGAGGTCATCGCGGCGCGGTAGCCGACATCCTCGCTGCCGCCTACGACGGCTTCGGCAGGTACGCGGACCTCATCGAAGTGGACGTCCGAGGTCCAGGCGCCCTCTTGACCCATCTTGCGATCCTTGGCGCCGACGGTCACCCCGGGGGCGTCAGCCGGCACCAGGAACACGGCGATCCCCGTGCCCTGCTCGTCCTTCGGTCGGGTCCGGGCGAACACGACGAACAAATCGGCCAGTGGGGCGTTGGTGATGAACCGCTTCTCGCCGCTGATCACCCAGTCGGAGCCGTCGCGGACGGCTTTGGTGCGCAGACCTGCGGGATCCGACCCGGCACCGGGCTCGGTGAGGGCGAACGACGCCACGACCTCGCCCGACGCGATCCGCGACAACCACGCGGACTTCTGCTCTTCCGTGCCGAAGCCGACGAGGACCTGCCCGGCGATACCGTTGTTGGTGCCGAACATGGAGCGCAGCGCCAGGGATGTGTAACCGAGTTCCATGGCCAGCTCGACGTCCTGGGTGAGGTCGAGACCCAGGCCACCCCACTCCTGCGGGATCGCATACCCGAAGAGCCCCATCTCCTTCGCGGTTGCGCGGATGTCATCGGGGATGGCGTCGGTCTCGACGATCTCCTGCTCGCGTGGCACGACCCTCTCGCGGATGAATTCGCGTGTCGCGGCGAGGATGTCGGCGAAGTCGTCAGCGCTGACCTGAGGAGTTGCGGTGGTTGTGTTCATGACACTGGTCATCATCCCACTGTGGCCGTCGGGGCGTGGCCGGTCCACTACGAACTCCCTACCGATCCCTTAGCCGCTTCGAATGGAACATCGGGCCGGATCGGATGGAACTGCCGGTAGATTCCGACCCATGAGTTCATCTGCACCTCGAGCACTGCTCGATGGACGGACCGCGGTGGTCACCGGGGCCGCACAAGGTATCGGTTTCGAGATCGCGCGGGCATTCGTCGACGCCGGAGGCCGGGTCGTGATCGGCGATGTCAACCTCGACGCCGCGTCCGCCGCTGCCGAAGAACTCGGCGGCGCCAAGGTGGCGCGAGCGGTGCGGTGCGACGTCGTCGACCCGGCGCAGGTCGACTCGATGCTCGCCGATGCCGTCGATGCGTTCGGGTCCCTGGACGTGATGGTCAACAACGCCGGAATCACGCGCGACGCGACGATGCGCACGATGTCGGAAGAGGACTTCGACCTGGTGATCTCGGTCCACCTCAAGGGCACGTGGAATGGCACACGCAAGGCGGCCGCGATCATGCGGGAGGCCAAACGCGGTGCGATCGTCAACATCTCGTCGCTGTCCGGCAAGGTGGGCATGGTCGGCCAGACGAACTACTCGGCGGCCAAGGCCGGAATCGTCGGCATGACGAAGGCGGCCGCCAAGGAGATGGCCCACCATGGCGTGCGGGTCAACGCGATCGCGCCAGGCCTCATCCGCTCCGCGATGACCGAGGCGATGCCGCAGAAGGCATGGGACCAGAAGATGGCGGAGATCCCCATGCAGCGAGCCGGAGAGGTCGCCGAGGTGGCGTCGGTCGCACTGTTCCTGGCGTCGGACATGTCGTCGTACATGACCGGAACCGTCCTCGACGTCACCGGTGGGCGATTCATGTGATCGTCCGCCGCTGCTGTCCCCGAACCTGACTCGCTCGAAAGGTCTGCCATGAGAGACATCGTCGTCTGTGAACCCGTCCGCACACCGATCGGCCGGTACGGCGGCATGTTCAAGGACGTGACCGCTGTCGACCTGGGGGTGACGGCGTTGCGTGGGCTGCTCGACCGAACCGGACTCGCGCCCGACGTCGTCGATGACGTGATCCTCGGCCACTGCAACGGCAACAGCGAGGCGCCGGCGATCGGGCGGGTGGTCGCACTCGACGCCGGGCTGCCGACCACCGCGGGCGGTATGCACATCGACCGGCGATGCGGCTCCGGACTGCAGGCGGTGATCCAGGCCGGATTCCAGGTTGCCAACGGCGACAACGACATCGTGGTCGCAGGTGGCACCGAGTCGATGAGCAACGCGTCGTTCTATTCGGTGGACATGCGGTGGGGCGGCGCCCGGACGGGCATCGCCATGCACGACAGTCTCGTACGGGCCCGCTCGACGGCCGGGGGTCGACATCATCCTGTGCCCGGAGGGATGATCGAAACCGCCGAGAACCTGCGCAAGGAGTACGAGATCGGCCGCGACGAGCAGGACGAACTCGCCGTCGAATCGCACCTGCGCGCCGTCCGGGCGCAGAAGGACGGTCTGCTCGCGGAGGAGATCGTGCCGGTCAGCGTCCGCACGAGGGCCGGCGAGAAGATCATCGACACCGACGAGCATCCGCGTCCGGATGTGTCCGTGGAAGCTCTGGCCAAACTCAAGCCCATCATGGGCAAGCAGGACCCGGATGCCACCGTGACGGCCGGCAACGCCAGCGGCCAGAACGACGCGGCCGCGATGTGCATCGTCACGACCCCGGAGGCGGCCGCCCAGCACGGCCTGCGACCACTGGTGCGGTTGGTCTCGTGGGCCGTCGCGGGTGTGCCGCCGCGCATCATGGGTATCGGGCCGGTACCCGCCACCGAGAAGGCGCTCGCCAAGGCCGGGTTGACGCTGGCGGACATCGACGTCATCGAGCTGAACGAGGCGTTCGCGGCGCAGGCGCTGGCCGTCACCCGCGAGTGGGGCTTCGGTCGATTCGGTTCCGGCGGGGACTTCGACCGCACCAACGTCCACGGCTCAGGGATCTCGCTCGGCCATCCCGTGGGGGCCACCGGAGTTCGGATGCTCGCGTCTCTGGCGCGCGAGATGCAGCGCCGGGCGGCGCGCTACGGACTCGAGACGATGTGCATCGGAGGTGGGCAGGGGCTGGCGGCCGTGTTCGAGCGGGTGGCGTAGGGCGGAGGTGCGTTGTGGGAGGCGTTGTCGGGCAGGGGATCTCGATACGGCTCCTCGCCTAGCGGCTCGTCGCCTACTCGATCAGCGGAAAAGGCTCGTCGCCTACTCGATCAGCGGTAAGCGGGGGCTCGGTGCCTGGTCAGGTCCAGCACCGACGGCCTCCCGGATCAGCTCGACGAACGCCTGACCGACCGGTGAGAGGGTCGCCGGATCGAAGGCGATCGCGAACGGGCGGACGAAGCGCGGGTCCACGGTACGGATGACGGCACGGTCGGCCACGGACTCGGCCATCGACTTCTCCAGCAGGCTGCCGCCGATGCTCGCCAGCACCATGGGAAGTCGTTGCTCGCGCAACTCGGACAGCACAGCCAGGGGCGGCCGCGTGCCGGCGACGCGGATCGCCTCTTCGATCTCGTCGGCGACCGACTGGCCCCGCGGCACGAAGACCATCGGCACCGGGGGCAACTGCTCCAACGGAATGGGTCCGTCCGGGACGTCTGAGCCGGGGGGATAGACGAGCAGGTACTCCTGCTCGCCGATGACGATCACCTCCAGGCCGTCCCCGGCGATCGGCAGATGCGCGACCGCGAACTCGCAGTGGCCGTCCTCGATCATCGTTGCGGCCAGGGTCTCGTCCCTCAGCTCACCGAAACGGACAGCGACACTCGGGTATCTATCCCGGAACTGCACCAGTAGGTCGATGAGTGGTCCTTGCGCGACCGCGGGCACGGCGACGATGTCCAGCCGACCCGTCAGCTCATCACCGGCGACCGTGAGCAGATCGTCGACCGCGGTGACGTCACGCACGATCTGGCGGGCCGGTCCGACCATCGTCCGCCCGGCGGCACTGAGAACCATCCCGCGGCCGATGCGGTGGAAGAGCTGGACTCCCAGTTCGCGCTCGAGCGCCCGAAGCGCCTGGGAGACGGTGGGTTGCGCGACCCCGAGTGCGGCCGCAGCACCTCCGATGCCTTCGTTCTCGACGACCGCGAGGAAGTACTCGACCTGACGTAGCTCCATGGCCTAGCTCTCGTCGAAATCGGTCGCGTGGACTGCGACGGTCCTCGAGTCGCCGACGGTGTCGCGGGCGACGGCGATGAAGGCCATGCCGGCGGGCGATGGTCGCCCCGACCGCATCACGAGGGAGTAGTCGCGGGTCGGCGGCGGATCGATGCGAAACCGATGGGTGGATGGCATCTGTTGTTGTGCAACGACTTCGGGCGCGAGGGTGGCGCCTGTGCCGCGCGACACCAGGTCCCACGTTGCGGTGGGGTGAGCACAGTCGACGACGACGTTGCCGCCATCGTCGTCGATCAGGTCGGCGAGCATCGCGGAGGTGGCCGGGTCTCCCATGTCGAGCACGAGCGGGATCGCTCGTATATCCGCGCGCGGGATCGGATTCGGCAACTCGCCGGCCAGCCCCGGCGGCACGGCCAGGACCAGCTCTTGCGTCCCGAGGGGGAGTGCGGTGAATGTCGCGCGGTCGGCCGCGGTGTCCATCAATCCGATCTCGGCGTCGCCGCTACGCAAGGCCGCCAGTACGCCGGCCGGCCCGTCGGCCGCGAGTACACGGGCGGTCACGTGCGGGAATCGATCGCGGAACGCCTGGACCATCCCCACCATCGGGTCGATGCCGAACGCGCTGTGGGTCACGAGATCCACGCGGCCGGAACGTAGTTCACGCACAGCCTCGACCTTCGCCTTCGCGCGGTCGACATCGACGAGAATCCGCCGCGCCGCGACGTCGAGCCTGCGCCCGGCGTCGGTCAGTTCGAGCCTGCGGCCCGACCGGTCGAACAGGGTGACCCCGAGGCGACGTTCCAGCGTCCGGATGGCCTGCGAGAGCGAGGGTTGCGATATGTACAGCGACTGGGCCGCCTTCGTGATCCCGCCGTGGTCGACGACCGCGACGAAATAGGTGACGAGGTGCAGGTCCACGGACTCATCGTAGGAGAGCGGAAGCCCCGATCACTGTCCGGTCCACCGGGGCGCCCGCTTCTCGGCGAACGCGAGGGCGCCCTCCTGCGCATCCTGCGACGCGAACACCGGGCCGAGATGGTCCCACTGCTTCGCGAACAGATCGCCGTCGGTGTAGCCGATCGACATCGACATGACCTGCTTGGTAGCCCGTACCGCCAACGGACCGTTGGCCGCGATCGTCGCGGCTAGTTCGCGGGCGCCGCTCAGTGCGTCGCCGGGCTCGGTCAGTCGGTTCACCAGGCCGAACTCGTGTGCCCGCGTCGCGCTGAGCGGATCGCCGGTGAGCGCCAACTCCATCGCGAGCTGATACGGCAGCGTCTTCGCCAGCCGGAGCAGCCCACCGCCGGCGGCGGCGAGGCCGCGCTTTACCTCCGGGATGCCGAACTTCGCGTCCCCGGCGGCGACGATGAGGTCGGCGGTCAGGGCGAGTTCGCATCCACCGGCCAGCGCCCAACCCTCGACGGCGGCGATCAGCGGTTTGGTGGGTGGTGCCTCGGTCAATCCGGCGAAGCCGCGACCCGGCAACGACGGCTGCTCACCGCGGGTGAAGGCCTTGAGATCCATCCCGGCGCAGAACGTCCCGCCCGCACCGGTCAGAATCGCGACGGTCAGGTCATCGCGGGCCTCGAGTTCGTCGATGGCCGCCGCGATCCCCTCCGCGACCTCGAGGTTCACCGCGTTCTTCGCCTCGGGTCGGTTGATCGTGATGACGGCGACGCCGTCGGCGTACTCGGTGGTCACGGCACTCATCGTCAGCTCCTGTCGCAGGTGGTCGGGATGGGCGTCGAGCTCGCCTCCAGAGGCGGCGTCGGCCCGGAGACACTCCAGCGGACCGGTGTGCCCTGACTGGGCGTGAGGACGCCGCGTTCCTCGAGCACGACGAGATGCGCATGCGTCTCCCGCATCGCCATCCGGGCCAGATCCTCGGACAACTGCTCGAACGGCCGCGACCACGTGACGGACCGGGTGATTTCCCACGCGGTGCTCTGCGGGTTCTCGGCGACGGCGGTGGCGATCTCGCCGAGCCGCTCCTCGTGGTGATCCAGGAGGTTGCTCACCCGGTCGGCGAGGCCCCGGAAACGGTACTCATGCGAAGGCAGCGCCTCGAGGTCGGGAAGTCGCTCGGTGTGCGCCAACGACACGAGATACTCCGCGAGCGGGTTCTGGGACTGGAACGCGTTGGTCGACACGTTCGGACTGATCCGGGGTAGCAGGTGATCGCCGGTGAAGATGACGCCGGCGTGCTCGTCGACGAAGCAGAGATGCCCCGCGGTGTGGCCCGGTGTCCAGAGGGCGCGGACATTCCAGCCCGGCAGGTCGAGGGGCTGATCGTGGTCGAGTTCGACGTCCATGACGCGACCGGAGGGGAGCCGAGCGATGTGCCGGAACCCGTTGTCGATCACGTCGGGCGCACCGAGCGCCTCGAGCTCGATCCTCGACTCCTCGATCTGCCGCTCGATCTCGGCGTCATCGCGGTGGCGCAGGTGACGGGCATCGTTGCGGTGCATCACGAGCACCGGATCGACGTGCTCGAGCAGCCGGGGGACGAGCCCGAAGTGATCGGGATGCAGATGGGTGATCGAGACGTGCCGAACATCGGTGATGTCGTGTCCGGTCGCGCGGATGCCGTCGACCAGCGCCTGCCAGGATTCCTCCGACGGCCAGCCGGTGTCGATCAGGGCGATCCCGTCGGGCAGCGCGAGCACGTAGATCAGCACATACCGCAGCGGATTGGCGCCCATCGGCACGGGTACCGACCACAGCCCGGGCCTGACCTCCTCGACCGGCGGCAGTACCTTGTCGGCCCAGGCCTCGCGTTGACGATGTCCGGTGACCTCGATCGTCGTCATTCCACCTCCAGCGGCGTCGCCCGCACCAGCAAGAAAGTTGCGGGGATCAACTTCCATACGATCATGCGACGGTGATCACGTTCAATGCGGGTCCGACTCACACTCGATGAGGGAGTCCCTATGCCTGTACCGGCCGGTCATCGTTTGACGTCCCGGTTTGCTACGGGTGATCGTTACCGGGTGATCGACGATTCTGCAGGTCCACCTCTCGCGGGTATCACCGTTGTCGCCCTCGAGCAGGCCGTGGCCGCGCCGCTGGCCACTCGCCACCTCGCCGATCTCGGCGCACGGGTCATCAAGATCGAGCGGGTGGGTGAAGGCGATTTCGCCCGCAGCTACGACGACGCGGTCCACGGGCTCGCCACACACTTCGTCTGGCTCAACCGCGGCAAGGAGTCCGTGGAGCTCGACCTCAAGTCGCCGGCCGGTCGTGACGCACTGCGGCGGCTGATCGGGCGCTCCGACGTGTTCCTGCAGAATCTCGCCCCTGGGGCCGCCGACCGGCTCGGATTCGGGGCCGACGACCTGCGCACCGATAACCCGGGCCTCATCGTGGTCGACATGTCCGGTTACGGAGATGCCGGCCCGTACCGGGACCGGAAGGCCTACGACATGCTCGTGCAGGCGGAGGCCGGTTTGATCTCGGTGACCGGTAGCGCCGACGACGCGGTCAAGACTGGTATCCCCACGTCCGACATCGCGGCCGGCATGTACGCGCTGACCGCCGTGCTCAGTGCGCTCGTGCGCCGCGGCGTCACCGGCGTGGGTGCATCGGTGGCGGTGTCGATGTTCGATGCCACCGTGGAATGGATGGGCCATCCGCTGTACATGCGGCTCTACGGTGACCGGCAGACCCCGCGTTCCGGGGTCGGCCACGCGGCGATTGTGCCCTACGACCGTTATCCGACATCGGACGGCGAGTTGCTCATCGGTGTCCAGAACGATCGTGGCTGGCGTGTGCTGATCTCGGATGTGTTGGGACGCCCGGAATTCGCCGAGGATGCGCGCTACGCCACCAACATCGAGCGCGTACGGCGTCGCAGCGAGGTCGACGAACTCGTCGCCACCGAGACGAAACGGTTCACCACCGCCGAACTGGACCAGGTGCTCGCTGCCGCGGGGATACCGGCCGCTGAGATCCGCGAACTCGACCGGGTGGTCGCGCATCCGCAACTCGCCGAACGGGATCGCTGGCGTGAGGTCGGCACCGAGGTGGGCCCGATTCGGGCATTGCTGCCGCCGATGACCTTCGCCGACATCGAACTCCCGATGGGCGATGTGCCCGCGCTGGGCCAACACACCGAGGCGGTCCTCGCCGAACTCGACGAGAGCAGGTGACCTGACCGCACTCAAGCATCCAGCGCGGAAGGGGGTGTCTGGGTGCCCAGTCGACGGGATGTGGCGCCCAGTCGACGAGATGTGGCACCCAGTCGACGGGAAGTGGCGCCCAGTCGACGAGATGTTGCACCCAGTCGACGGGATATGGCACCCAGTCGACGAGATGTTGCACCCAGTCGACGGGATATGGCACCCAGTCGACGGGGTGGGTTTGTGCGCTACTCGGCGGGTGTGTCGGCGCCGAGCGACGGCGCCGGGCCGGTCGTGTAGTGCGCGCCCTCGAACGCGGCGGGAAAACCGGCAGCGAGATAGCGGCCGATCCCGGGCTGGTCGAGTTCGGCGAACATCGGATTGTCGGCGAGCACGCCGTCGGCGACGACATCGTCGAAGGTGCGGTATTGCTGCGACAGGACCGACGCCGTCTCGAGTACCGCGGCCACGTCGGCGGTGGAGTGGCGGGCGAACCACGGTTCGAAGAGGCCGTTGAGCACCGCACGATGGGTGAACCGGTCGGCCTCGCGACGGAAGTCCGCACCGAGCGCCTTCTCCACGGCGTCGACGGCATCGCGCACACCGGTGAGGTCGACGAGATCGCGGAAGTGGCGGGGTGTGAGTGCGACGATCATGAACCGACCCCCGTCGGCAGTGGTGAAATCCGTTCCGTATGTGCCGTATACGTCGTTGCCCGTCCCCGTCCTGCTGTGCTCGTTCACCTGCGGCTCGGTGAGATAGCCGAGGGTGCCGGCCACCGACAGTGCGGTGTCCTCGAGGGGCAGGGTGATGTGCGCGCCGACACCGCTCTGTTCCCGTCGTCGGACGGCAGCCGAGATGCACAGCGCCGCATACAGTCCACACGCCAGATCCCACGCCGGAAGTACGTGGTTCACCGGAACAGCGTGGTCGACCGGACCGGTGATCTGCGGAAAGCCCAGGCCCGCGTTGACCGTGTAGTCGACGCCCGGTGTGCCGTCGGTGCGACCGAGGACCTCCAGGGTGATCACGTCCGGGCGGATGCGTGACAACACCGTGTGGCTCATCCACGACCGGCCGGCCTGGTTGGTCAGCAGGATTCCGCCGCCGGGACCTGACTCGGTGACCAGCCGTTGCACCATCTCCTGCCCGGCCTCACTGCGCAGATCTGCCTCCACCGAGCGTTTGCCTCTGTTGAGCCCCGTCCAGTAGATCGACTCGCCGTCGGCGGTCAGGGGCCAGCGATTCACGTCCGCGGCGCCCCCGATCGGGTCGACCCGGATTACCTCGGCACCCAACTGCGACAGGGTGAGTCCGGCGAACGGTGAGGCGATGAAACTGGAGACCTCGACGATGCGGAGGCCGGCGAGCGGTTTGTCGGTTGGGGTCACGGTAGCTCCTTCGGCTCAGGCCATGAGTGCGCGAAAGCGCCAGTCGAGGACGGACCTTGTGGCACCGTCGGATTCGTGGGCCACGACCGTCGACCGGAGATCGACGACGCCGCCGCGTTCGAGTGGGGTGGCGCGTTCGACGTGGAGTGCGCTGGTGAGTGTGTCGCCCTCGTGTACCGGGCCGGTGTGATCGCACGACTCCCAGCCCAGCACCGTCACCAGATTCGGCAGAGCGCGGGTCGCCTGGGCGAGCGCCAAACCGATCGTGTGCCCGCCGTACACCAGGCGGCCGTTCTGTCCGACCCGTGCGTCATGATGGGTGGCGGCGATGTTGAGTGTGAGTCGGGCGAGTTCCGGTGCGCTCGACACCACATCTGCGCTGGAATCGAACGTCGCGCCGGCCAAGTCCGTTGAGAAGTGTTGTCCCGCAACCTTCTCTCTGAACACCTCCAGATCCCAGTCGGGCAGCGTCAGTTCGGTTGTCTCGGCGGTGCCGATCGTGGACAGATCGTCGGCGGGCGGAGTGCGGTCCGGGTCCGCCGAGGGCCCCAACGGCAGCATCGCGCACCGGTGGAAGTCCAGCACTATCCGGTCGTGCTGGTCGGCTGTGACGATGTGCAGCGCAGCGAGCCCGGTGGGGGCGCGGCCCGGCTTCGGGGAGTTCTCGCGCAATCCGACGACCTCGGTGACGGTGGTCAGGGTGTCGCCGATGTGCGGGCTGTGCAGGAAGCGGAGCCCGCGATAGAAGAGATTGGCCTTCACATGGTGGGTCGCCAGAGTGGACTGGCCGATGGCCAGGTCGCACACCAGTCCGGGATGGGCAACCGCCTCGGAGCCTCCGGTCACGCGTCGTGCCAGTTCGGCGTCGAGGGACAGACGCATCCGGTCGCCCAGGATCGCCTGATGGGCCGCAGCCATCCCGGACGTCAGCGTCACCGACGGGGCGTCGGAGAAACGCTGTCCGACGGTGAGTTCGTCGAAGTACGGACCGCCGACGGAGATGGCGGCGCTCACGAGAGACCCGCCTTCGCCAAGACGCGTCGTGCGGAAACGGCCATCGCCTCGTCGAGCATCCGACCGTCGAGCTTCGCCGCACCGTCACCGCGCGCGGCTGCGTCGGAAAGTGCCGCGATGACCCGTCGCGCGTCTGCGACGTCATCGGCCTCCGGCGTGAAGATCGCGTGCGCCGAGTCGATCTGGGCAGGATGGATCACCCACGTGCCGTCGAAGCCCAGGTCCCGGACCCAGGTCTTGGCTTCGCGAAATCCGTCGTCGTCGGCGATGGTGAGATGCGGCCCGTCCACCACCGCCACACCGGCGGCACGGCCGGCGATCAGTACGCGGTCCTGGATCGGATGCCAGCCAGATCGCGGCATCGACGCCGAGCGGCCCAGTGTCGCAGCCAGATCCGCATAGCCGATCACGACCGTGACCAGGCGGTCGGTGGCGGCACAGATATCCGCGACGTCGCGTATCCCGGTCGGCGTCTCCACCAGGATCTGCAGTCCGATGGGCGAGCCGCGCAACGCCGTGTCCGCTTCGGTCAGCTGGTCTGGTGACTCCGCCTTGGGAAGCACCACCGTGCACAGTTGTGGTCCCATCGCGGCGCAGGCGGCGATGTCGTCGCCGAACCATTCGGTGTCGACGGCGTTCACCCGGATGGACACCGGCCGCTGCGAACCGAATTCGGCCACCAGGTCGGCCGCGGCCGCACGTGCAGAGCTCTTCTGGTCCGGGGTGACGGCGTCCTCGAGGTCGAGTACGACCTCGTCGGCGGCCGAGGAAAGCGCTTTACGGGCCTTCCGGTCGTCGGAGGCGGGAGCGACGAGCACCGCGCGTCGTCTGTCCGCCCTCATGGTCTGTCTGCTCTCATGTTCTGTCCGTTCTCGGGGTTCGATGCCGTGGGCCGCGGCGGTGGTCCGGCCAGCGTCCAGCCAAAATGTGCGGCCAAATATTGCGCACCTAGACACTTACCAGACGCATTGCGAAGTGGGAAGTCCCGAATGGGTGCTTGACAAGCGTGGCCACTGACGCGAATATGGCCGTACAAATCAAGGCCGGACTGGCGCGGCCGTGGCTTCCGAGCCGACACGACGAGGTGATCATGACCAATCTGAATGCCGAGGAATCGTTCCTGGTCGAGACGGTACGCGCGTTCATCGACCGCGACGTCAAGCCGACGGTGCAGGAGGTGGAACACGCCAACTCCTACCCGGAGAAGTGGATCGAGCAGATGAAGCAGATCGGCATCTACGGCCTCGCGGTGCCCGAGGAGTACGGCGGCTCACCGGTGTCGATGCCCTGCTACGCGCAGGTCACCCAGGAGTTGGCGCGCGGCTGGATGAGCCTGGCCGGTGCCATGGGCGGACACACGGTGGTCGCCAAGCTCCTGACACTGTTCGGAACCGAGGATCAGAAGCAGAGGTATCTGCCGCGCATGGCGACCGGCGAGATGCGGGCGACCATGGCGTTGACCGAACCGGGCGGGGGGTCGGACCTGCAGAACATGGCCACTGTCGCCAAGGTCGACGGCGACGACCTGGTGATCTCCGGCGCCAAGACGTGGATCTCCAATGCTCGTCGCTCGGGCCTGATCGCGATGCTGTGCAAGACCGATCCATCAGCCGAGCCGCGCCATCGCGGGATCTCGATCGTGCTGTGTGAGCACGGGCCCGGATTGGCGGTCTCGCGTGACCTCCCGAAGCTGGGTTACAAGGGTGTGGAGACGTGCGAGCTCTCGTTCGACGGCTACCGGGTGCCGCAGACGGCGATTCTGGGAACCACGCCCGGCAAGGGTTTCGGGCAGATGATGAAGGGTCTGGAGACGGGTCGAATCCAGGTCGCCTGCCGCGCACTCGGTGTCGCAACCGCCGCGCTCGAGGATTCGCTGTCCTACGCGCAGCAGCGGGAGTCGTTCGGGCAGCCGATCTGGAAGCACCAGTCGATCGGCAATTACCTCGCCGACATGGCGACGAAGCTGACTGCCGCACGGCAACTCACCTGGCATGCCGCCGAGAAGTACGACCAGGGCGAACGCTGCGACATGGAGGCGGGGATGGCGAAACTCTATGCATCGGAGGTCGCGATGGAGATCGCGCTGAACGCAGTTCGCATTCACGGCGGGTACGGCTACTCGACCGAATACGACGTCGAACGTTACTTCCGTGACGCACCACTGATGATCGTCGGTGAGGGCACCAACGAGATCCAGCGCAACGTGATCGCGAGCCAGCTCGTTTCCCGTGGCGGGATCTGAGCAGACGATACGATTCCCGCAATGACTGCACGAGACGTCGCCGAACCGGCCTATCGAGTTCTCGCTGCGACGTTGCGTGCGCGGATCGCGGAGGGACGCTACCGCGACGGGGTGCGTCTGCCGACCGAGTCGGAACTGTCCGACGAGTTCGGGCTGAGCAGGCAGACGGTGCGGCGTGCCTTTCAGGACCTGGTCGCCGAGGGGGCGGTGTACCGAGTCCCGGGGCGGGGGACGTTCGCGACCGAGGGGGCTGGTCGTTACCTCCGCCAGCTCGGTTCCATCGAAGATCTGATGAACCTGTCCGCCGACACCACGATGGAGGTCGTCACAGCACCGCGCCGCCAGGTGGACCTCGAGGCGGCCGGCCGATTGCGGCTCGACACCGACCTCGTCTACCGCATGACGTTTCGACGATTTCACGACGGCATGCCGTTCGTCTCGACGACCGTGTGGTGGCCCGAGCCCGTGGGCCGGCTTCTGCTCGACCACGATGACCTGCGCGAGGGTGCACGAAGCACCCACACCATGATCGGATTGCTCGAGCCTCACCTGCCGCGGCCGATCACCGAAGCAGCCCAATCGATCACGGTGGCGGCGGCTGATTCCGCGGTTGCCGAGCAGCTGCACTGCACCCCGGGTCATCCGATGTTGCGGGTGGATCGGCTCTACAGCGACTCTGCCGGCCAGGCGGTGGAACTCGCGGTGAGTCATTTCCTGCCCGAGCACTACACCTATCGCGTCACCCTGCGGCGAGGTGCGACGTGAGGACCTCTCCGGAAGCCATTCTCGCGCCGGACATCATGTCGTCGTGACCCATTCCCTCCACGTGGTGTGCTCGGCCACCGCGCCGGGCAACGGGTCGACGCCGATCCCCGGGCCGCGAGGCACGTCCATCACCCCGTCGTGAACGGTGAACGGCGGCGTGATGTCCTGGGCGAAGTACCGCTCGGACGCCGAGATGTCGCCGGGGAGCGTGAAACCCGGCATGGCCGCCAGTGCGAGATTGGCGGCGCGCCCGATGCCGGTCTCCAGCATCCCGCCGCACCACACCGGGATGCCGTGGGCGACACAGACATCGTGTATCCGCGTCGCCTCCAGATAGCCGCCCACCCGGCCCGGTTTGATGTTCACGATGTCGCAGGCACCGAGCCGGATGGCGTCGGCCGCCGACCGTGCGGAGACGATCGTCTCGTCGAGGCAGACCGGGGTGGACATCACCTCACGCAACCGGACATGGGTCATCAGGTCTTCCTCGTCGAAGGGCTGCTCGACGAGGAGCAGGCCGAACGCGTCGAGTTGCGCCAGATGACGCAGATCGGTTGCGCGGTAGGCGGTGTTGGCGTCGACCTGCAGGGCCACCGCGTCGCCGACATGTTCGCGGACTGCGGCGGTGGGCACCACATCCCAACCCGGACGAATCTTCAGTTTGATCCGCCGGTACCCGGAGTCGAGATGGCGATCGACCTCGGCCAGTAGCGCGGCGATGCTGTCGGTGATGCCCACCGACACACCCACCGGCACCGACTTCGCGGTACCGCCGAGACGATCCGCGAGCGGCATCTGCGCACCTCTCAGCTCGGCGTCCAGTATCGCGATCTCCAACGCCGCCTTGGCCATTCGATGGCCCTTGAGGTGTGCGAGGGCGGGTGCGACGTCGATCGCGCGGATGTCGCGGTGGCACACCGCCGGGATCAGGAATCGCCGCAGGACGTCGATCGCGCCGTCGGTGTACTCGGCGGAGTAGACGGGTTCGTCGATCGAGACGCACTCGCCCCACCCCTCACCCGCATCGGAGACGACCCGGACGAGGAGCGCCGACCGCACCACCTCGGTGGCGAAGGACGTCTGGAAGGGGCCGACCAGCGGCAGCTCGACGCGCCTGAGTTCGACTCCGGTGATCCTCATTCGTCTGTTGCCACCACGTAGTGGCCGGAACGCAGGAAGCGGGTGGCCGGTGCGGCAGCCGCGGTGTCGGAGGCGAAATGCGGTGCCAGCGCGTCACGCACCGCGGTCCGCCAGTGGGACGCAGCCACCGGGTCGGTGCGTCGCATCGCCTCGATGTCGCGGGGGACCGGGATCACCACGGGCGACCCGGGCTCGGCGATCGCCTTCGGGACGTCACCGGTCATCTCGATGCCCATCCGGCCACCCGCTCCGACGACGTCACCGACCGTCTCGTCGGAGGGTTCCGGCAGTGGCACATCGAGTGCCCAGGACATGAGCAGCCGGTCGCTCTCATCACCACCGCCGAGTTCGTCGCCGAGGTCGCCGTAGAAGTCCCGGTGGTAGGCGATGGGAGCCGCGCCCAGTTTGGCGATGTTGAAGTACGCGTTGCGGGCGACGAGCGGGTCGAAGGTCCACGTGATGGTGGTGAGTCCGCGCGCCAGGGCCCAGCCGCGCTGGTGCATCTTCAGTGCACTGCCGACGTTGTGACCTCGGCCGACGCGGGACACGCCGGTCATGTGACTGTGCAACGTCGTCCCGACGGGCGCAGCGAAGAACGCCACACTGCCTCCGGCGAGCCGATCGCCGACGAAGGCACCCGCGACGTAGTTGCCGGCGTGGGAGAGCGCGCGCAGCATGTCGACACTGACCGGCCGGTTCGCGGGATCGGGGCGCCACACGTCGTCGAACACCCGGGTCAGCTTGTCGAGGTCTGCCGGATCGGTCAGTTCCCGGATCTCGGGGCCGTTGCCAGACATACGGTGATTATCGCACCACGGCTGGTCGGCTCCGAGCGCGTCGACCTGCAACCGAACGCGACCGAGTGCGCCTGCGGGCCGTCGGACCGCCGTCATTAGGATGAGGGGCCATGAGCTGCGCAGGACCCGACCGGGCCGGTGATTCGCTGATGCGGATCGCGGCTGGTGTCGTGGTCCCCGGCGTCGCCGTCGCCGCCCATGGCCTCGGTGCCGGTGCCGTGCCCGGAACCACCGGGATGGTGCTCGCCGCGGCCGTCGGTGTCCTCGCCGCACTCCTCCTGGGTGATCGGCGACGACGATCGGCCATCGTCTCGGTGGCGCGTGCGGCCGGCGTGCTCACGGGTGCCCAGATCGCGGCGCACACGGCCATGACGATGGGGCAGGCTCACGCCGGCGCCCACGATCACCATGACGCGGTACTGCCGATGCTGCTCACCCACATCGTGGCCATCCCACTGAGCGCAGTACTCATCGTCGTCGCGGCAGGTCTGCTTGCCACGTTGACCACGGCCATCGGCAAGCTCACCGCCCCACCGGTGATCGCGGCGCCCGCGCCGGCTCCCGTCTTCTGGGTGGCTCCCACCCCCGGCCTGACAGCGGTCATCCGCGGAATCGGGGTCCGCGGACCGCCTGCGTGAGCTCTACCCACCAACACCGCCGGCCGGAACCCTCCGGAGGCGGTCGTCATCTGCATCGACCCGACGGACAGCGGTCGATGCGATCGAACGGGCGCCCATCGAGCGTGCCCACCACAGGAAGAGCTCACATGTCCAACACTCTGTTGCGGCGACTCGTCGCCCCCACCGCCGCCGCGGCCATCGCCGCCACGGCCGCGTTCGTCGGTGCCGGCGCTGCCTCGGCACACGTCACGGCCAACGCCCCGACCCTCACGCAGGGCGGATACGGCGTCGTCACCTTCGTCGTGCCCAACGAATCCGACACGGCAGCCACCACCGAATTGACCGTTACCCTGCCGAACCTGAAATCCGCCCGACCCGAGACGATGTCAGGCTGGCGGTCAGAGGTGGCGAAAGACCCGTCGACCGAAGAGGTCACGTCGATCACCTGGACCGCACTTCCCGGCACGCCGGGTGTCCCGGTGGGTGAGTTCGCGCAATTCCGGATCTCGGGCGGCCCGTTCCCCGAAGAGGATTCCGTCATGCTGCCGGCGACGCAGAGCTACGCGGACGGCGAACGCGTCGCCTGGGCGGAGCCCATGGGTGCCGATGGTGAGGAGCCCGAGCACCCCGCGCCGACGTTGACACTGCCCGCGGCGACCGACGGTGGCGGCCATCACGGAGGATCGGCAGCGCACGGGTCGACCGACACGGCAGATCCGTCCGAGACCGCCGAGGCCTCGGACTCCACCGATGACGCCGCGCGGTGGCTGGGCGGGATCGGACTTCTCGTCGGTGCCCTCGGCGCGGTGATCGGGGTCGCCGCGCTGACCCGCAGTGGTCGCCGCGGCGGGAGCTCGGACTCCGAGCGTGGCAACGATGCGTAGCCGCCGGATCACCGCGCTGGTCGCGGTCGTCGCGGGTGTACTTCTCGCCGGAGGGTTCGGGTTCGTCGCGGCGCCCACCGCATCCGCCCATTCGCAGGTCGTCTCGTCGGACCCCGAGGACGGTTCAACCGTTCGGACCGCTCCGCAACAGGTGACGATCACCTTCAACGAGCCGTTGCAGGAGACGTTTGCGGTGCTGACGGTCGTGGGGCCCGACGGCAACTTCTGGCAGGACGGCGACGCCGTGGTCGACGGACCGAGGCTGAGCGTCGCGCTTCGCGAGCTCGGCCCGGCCGGCACCTACACGCTGAACTACCGGGTGACGTCGGCCGACGGACATCCGGTCGACGGACAGCGGACATTCGAGCTGACCACTGCGGGTGCCGGGACGCCCGGCCCGGTCGCCGACACCGCGGCCGACGAGGGTGACGGCGGCCCGCCGCTGTGGCCGTTCATCGTCGGTGCCGTGGTGCTGCTCGTCGGCGGACTCGGCGTGGTGCTGCTGATGTCGCGCAGGCCCGGGCCCCGGTCGAGCTGACAGGCGCGAGATCCGCATGACGAACGGCGCATCGGCATGACCTCCGGGGCGGGGCGCACCGCTTCACCGAACACGGCGGTGCGCGCCGTCGCGCTCGGCGGCGGGCTGATGACAATGTTCGTCGGCCTCGGGCTGTGCTGGATACTCGCCGCACCCGACGGGCCGTCGGCGACCGCGGTGCCCAACGTGGTTGCCCTGGGCGCGGCGGTGCTGATCGTCGGACTGGGCGCGTTGCCCACGCTCGGGCTCGACCCGACGGCCCGGATGATCGGCCTCGCGGGAGCGGTGTGGTTCGTCGCCGTCGCTGTGGCGGCGTGGATGCGTACGGCCGACCAGACCGGTCGATCACCGGCCGAGGTGGGGATCGGAGACTTCGGTGACACCTTGAGTGCCGGTGCACCCGAACTCGTCACACTCCTCGCCTCGGCCGCGGTGGTGGTGGCCGCGGGCCTTCACCTCACCGGCCGCGTGGAGCCGCCGCCGGCGGCCTACGGGATTCTCGCCGCTATCGGCGTGCTGGCGACAGCCATCACCGGCCACGCCGGTGGACACGCGATCGGCCCCGTGCTGGTGGGCGCACACGCCCTGGGCGCGGCATGGTGGTGCGGCACCCTCGCCGCGATGGTCCTCGTCGTACGAGGTCGCCGCGGGTGGGCGTCCGCGCTGCCCGAGTTCTCGTCCCGCGCGCTGTGGGCGGTCGCGGTCATCGCCGCCACCGGCGTGATCAGCGGTCTGCTCGAAACCGGGCTGGGCGATCTGGTGGACACCGGCTATGGACGCATTCTGCTGGCGAAGACCGCCGGACTGGTGCTGCTGATCGGGCTCGGCGTGTACGGCCGGCAACGCTGGGTGCCTGCCGTGACCCGGCACCGGCTCTCCGAGAACACGTCCCTGCGGCTGGCACTCGTCGAGCTGGTCGTCATGGGAGCGGTTCTCGGACTCGCCGTGGGATTGTCGGGCACGGCGCCCTGAGCGGACGGCCGAGATCGGCACCCACCGGTCGCCGGCGGGTGCCGACTCTGTCAGCGGGACGGGTAGACGAGGATCTTCGCGTCGTGCGGGTTGGATTGCAGACGGTCGAACGCTTCTGCGGCGCCATCCAGACCAACCGAATCGGTCAGCAGCGGTTCGACGTCGAAGTCGCCCGCCGCCAGGTGCGCGAAGGTCTCGGCGAACTCCTCCGCGCTGTAGTACAGCGAGAACCGGATGTCGAGTTCCTTGAGGATGCCCTGGCCGGGCTCGATGCTGTCCGATCCCAGGGCGATGCCTGCCACGACGATGCGCGACCCCGCTGGAATCCCCGCGATGATCTGCTGGAGAAGTCCAGGGGCTCCGACACATTCGAAGGCGACGGTGGGACGTAGCGGCAGCTGGCCGAGCACAGCGGTCGGCGTCGCCATCCGGTCCGGGTCGTCGGTCGCGGCGGCGGCCTGCAGGGCGTCGTACGGGGACTGTTCGGCCGGGTCGACGACGACGTCAGCGCCCATGCGGGCCGCCAGTTCGCGTCGTTCGGGCGAGAAGTCTGCGGCGACGATCGGGCCGATGCCCTTCATCTTGAGGACCGCGATCACAGCGAGACCGATGGGGCCGCAACCGATCACGAGGGGGACGGTATCGGCCCCCACCTCGCCCCGATTGACCGACCGATAGGCGACGGCGAGGGGTTCGGTGAGGGCTGCGATCGCAGTGTCGACGTGGTCGGGGACCTCGATCAGCAGCGGTTCCGACAGCAGCATCCGCTCGGCGTACGCGCCTGGCGTCTCGGCGCCCGCGAACCCGAGCATGACGGGCTGCTCGCGCAGCAGAATCGGCATCGAGACAACGCGTGCGCCGACCGGGATGCGGCCTTCGGTGCCCGGGCCGTGGGCGACCACTCGCGCGACGAACTCGTGACCGAACACGACCGGCTGGGACAGGTCGAGCAATTCGATCCCGGCGGCACCCTGAGTGGCCTTGTTGAACTCGGGACCGTGTGCCGCGCAATGCAGATCGGAACCGCAGATACCGCAGGCCAGGACCTCGACCAGTACCTCACCCGGGCCTGGCGTCGGCTCGGCGATCTCGGCGACGGTCAATCGGGAATCCTGCATGGTCAGTGCGCGCATCACGCCTCCTCGACAGCGAATCCGGCAGCACCGCCGGTGATGAAGTTGATCGGTCCGAGGCCCTGGGCCTCGGACAGTGCACCGGTCAGGTGGTGGATGAGGGCGGCGTCGAGTACCGAATGGAACGAACCGTCGTCGTTGAAGTTGACGTTGGCACCGGTGATGCTGAACAGGACGACGGTGTCCTCGGTGTTCGACTCGGGGCACGTCAGGCTGTGTGCGGACGCGCCCGGTTCGTACAGGTAGGAACCGGCGGTCTGCGGTTGATCGGGATACTCCGAGTAGAGCCAGCAGCCGCTGACGGTATAGGCGTCGACGGTCCCGGTGTGGTAGTGCAGCGGGATCGAGGTGCCGGGCGAGAAGGTGGCCAACACGACCCATTCACCCTTCTCGAGGTCGAGGCGCAGTGGCTTGAAATGGACGCCAGGGCCGAGAGCATCGCGGATGAGGGGGCTCTGGTCGACGTTGACGGTCAGCAGTTCGCCCTGGGGCAGTGCGACGACCGGGAGCAAGGCTCCGGTCATCGTGGTTGCAGGGCCGGGGATCGACGGGGCAGACATGTGGTGTTCCTTTCACCGCTGTTGAGCTGTGATCTACAACATGCCGTCTACGTGATCGGTGTGCTTGACTCTTCAGGACAGACTTTTGATCTTTCCGGACAATAGTGTGATGCAGGGCACCCTTCGGGGCTGGTCACACGTCACGGTGAGCCGCGCGATATCGAGTCGGGCCTACCCCGAACCATCTGCGGCACGCTCGGGTCAAGACGCTCTGCTCCGAATAGCCGAGTTCGTGGGCGAGGTGAGTCAGCGTCATGTCGGTGTCGCGCAGCCAGTGTTCGGTGAGCTCACGGCGGACACCGTCGATGATGTCGGCGAAACTCGTTCCCTCGGCGGCGAGACGTCGCTGCAGCGTCTTGGGATGCAGGTGGAATTGTCTCGCGGTGACCTCGATCGTCGCGGCGCCGGTGGGCAGGAGTTGCCGGACGAGGTCGCGCACGGAACCCGCGAGTCGCCGATCCTGCCGGTCGATCACCGTGTCGAGGTAGCGGACCATGGCCAGGTGGGCGGTGTCGTCGGCGACCAGTGGGCGCGCCAAATCGGAGGCCAGGAGGGTGAATCCGGCGCGCGACTCGGAAAACCTTGGTGTGCAGGAGAACTCGTGGAGGTAGTCCTCGCGCGGACCGAGCGGTTCGTGTGGGATGTGCACCGTGAGCGGCGCGAACGTCGAACCGAGCAGAAACCTCAGCACACGCAGGGCGACGCCCAGTGACATCTCCATCGCCTGACGGTGTGGGGGCGGGTCGGGGATGAGGAGTCGGAACTCCAAGAACGCCCACTCGGGGTTGGGGAGGCGGTTGACCTCGATGGTGATCGCCGGACTGTAGGCCGACAGGTAGTTCTCGAAGATTCGTAGGGCATCGGCCACGGTGCGGGTGGTGCGGGCGGCCACGCCGACCGGGCCGAGGATCTCGATGCCCTGCCGACGGGCCATCCGTCGGCCGAGGTCGGCGACGCCGGTCCGCTGGGCCGCGGCCTCGAGAGCGTGGATCATCGCCACGTAGGTGAAGAACGATTCGAAGTTCCCGACATCCTCGGGTCGGATTCCGGCGGTCCGGAGGAGTGCGTCGGTGTCGGCGCCGAGTGCCGTGGTCTCCTCGAAGAATCCCGTCAGGGACGTGCCTCGGATCACTGACATGTCCCCAAGTGTCAAGTCGGTGTCCGAAGGAGTCAAGGCGGGCGTCTACGGCCCTGCCTGACGACGATCAGCGCGGCTGATCCCAGACGGTGAGCAACTCGGTGATGATCTCGACCGACAGGCCGAGAGCGCCGAGGTGACTCTCGCCGTGCATGGTGAACATCTTGGCGTCGGGCAGCACCGACACCATGTGTTCGCCGTGGCTGTGCGGGATGATGTGGTCGCGGTCGCCGTGCCACCACCGCACCGGAACGGTCACCTCCGGCACCCGGAATCCCCAGTCGCGCGAGAACACCACGATGTCGGCGAACGGTGCCTCCATCCGACGTGACCCGCCGTGCAGCAGGTCGTCGAGGAACATCGCGCGGAACTCGGGCCGGGCCAGCAGCTCGCGGTCGCCCTGCGGCGAGAGTCGTCCGTAGATCGCGATCGCCGGGTCCGCGATCGGGCGGGCCACGCTCAACAAGGAGCTCAGGGCCCAGCCGACCGGCGCGCCCGCCTTTCCGAGGACCGGTGCAGCCACCTGGGCGAGTCGCATGGCGCCGCCCGGGATGGCGTCCGGTCCGACGGTCGGGGCCACGCCGCCCAGGATGCCGGCTGCGACGACCCGGTCCGGGAAGGCGTGCGCGACGCCGAGCGCGTAGGGCCCGCCGCCGGACAGTCCGATCACGGCGAACTCGTCGATCCCGAGCGAGTCGGCGACGGTCGAGAGGTCGTGTGCGAACTCGGCCACGTTGCGGTAGCTGTACGGCGTCGACGACCCGACTCCGGGCCGGTCCAGACCGATGATGCGCAGCCCGTTCTGCGCGGCGAAGGCGCGGGCTTCGGTGGGGATCTGTCGGCGCGCTCCCGGGGTTCCGTGCAGCCAGAACAGGGCCCGGCCGGTTGCCGACCCGAACTCGGCGAACCCGATCCGGCGCTGGTCGTCGTCGCCGACGGCGACGGAACCCTCGATCTTGGGACGGTCGATGTCCATCATGCAACCGAGCATCCCACGATGAGTGTGTCCCGGGTCACGCACCCCTGTTCCGGTTGGGCGACGATCCGGTGAACCGCGGCTGATCGTCGGGTCGAAACGGGCTCGCCGACGGCCGGATCGGCGAACACTGGGAACCGGCGGGGGACCGATCGACGACAGGTGGTGCGTGATGTCAGACGAGAAGCTCACGGCGGCGGTGGTCACCGCATTCGGCAACCCGCTCGAGGTCACCGAACTCGACGTGCCCGACCCGGGTCCCGGCCAGGCACTGGTGAAGCTCGAGACCTCCGGGGTGTGCCACACCGACCTGCATGCCGCGCACGGGGACTGGCCGGTCAAACCGTCGCCGCCGTTCGTGCCCGGCCACGAGGGGTACGGCACCGTCGTGGCGGTGGGTCCGGGCGTCACCGAGCTCGCGGTCGGCGACAAGGTCGGCAACGCCTGGCTCTGGTCGGCCTGCGGCACCTGCGAGTACTGCCGTACGGGCTGGGAAACGCTCTGCGAGATGCAACGCAACGGCGGTTACTCCGTCGACGGCTCGTTCGGTACCCACATGCTCGTCGACGAGCGGTTCGCCGCGCGCATCCCCGATGGCGTCGATCCGGTCGAGGTGGCACCCATCCTTTGCGCCGGCGTCACCGTCTACAAGGGTCTGAAGGTCTCCGAGACCAGGCCGGGCCAATGGGTGGTGATCTCCGGGATCGGCGGACTCGGACACGTCGCGGTGCAGTATGCGACCGCGATGGGCATGCGTGTGGCCGCGGTGGACATCGACGACGACAAACTGGCACTCGCCCGCGACCTCGGTGCCGAGGTCACCGTGAACGCGGCGAAGACCTCGGACGTGGCGGTGGCGGTACGGGAGCAGACCGGCGGTGCGCACGGCGTGCTCGTCACCGCGGTGCATCCGCAAGCCTTCGGGCAGGCGATCGGGATGGCGCGACGCGGCGGCACCATCGTGTTCGTCGGTCTGCCGCCGGGCGACTTCCCGGCCCCGATCTTCGACGTCGTGCTGAAGGGACTCACGATTCGCGGGTCGATCGTCGGAACCCGCCAGGACATGGCCGAGGCACTCGACTTCTACGTGCGCGGCCTGGTGAAGCCCACCGTGGCCACCGCCCGCCTCGAGGACATCAACGACGTGTTCCGGCGCATGGAGGAGGGCAAGATCGACGGCCGGATCGTCATCGACTACCGCTGAGCGTCTGAGAAAGCGCGTACCGTCGTCTGCATGGGTTTCGAGTTCGTCGGCGGCGTGGGCCGCGCGTTCGGTCACGTCCTGCGGCCGTATCCCGCCCGCGACATCCCGAGCGGCTCGATGCTGGAGCTGCCCGACCGGGGGCCGGTGTTCGTCACCGATTCGGGGCCCAGGGACGCGCCGGTGGTCTTCCTGATGCACTCGGTGCTCACGACCGGACTGCTGTGCTGGTACCCGGTGATCCCCGAACTCAACCGGCGGTACCGGGTGGTCACCATGGACCAGCGCTGGCATGGCCGCGGAATCCGTTCGGACACCTTCGATCTGCGTGACTGCGCCGACGATGCGGTGGCCGTCGCGGACGCGCTCGGCATCGACCGGTTCACCGCGGCGGGGTTCTCGATGGGCGGCGGGATCGCCCAGTTGGCATGGCGACGCCACCCGGGCCGCGTCAGTGGTCTCGTGTTGTGTTCCACCGGACCGTACTTCAGCACCCGCGACCCTGATCGGCGGGCACAGTCGCATCGCACGGCCCGTGTGCTGGCGGGGGTGTACCGGGTTCTGCCGGCACCACGGGCGGCTCGGCTCGACGACACCTCCGCGCACACCACGGTCTGGGCGATGCGTCAGTTCCTGTCCACCCCGTTGTCGCACATGGGCCATTTCGGGGAGGGACTCGGAGCCTTCGATTCGCGGCCATGGCTCGGCGAGATCGACGTGCCGACGTCGGTGGTGGTGTCCACTCGCGACCGCGTCGTCGAGCCCGCACGCCAGCAGTTGCTGATCGACGGGATACCCGGTGCACGTCGGTTCGAGGTCGACGGCGGACACGCCTGCTGTGTCCTCGGTGCCCGGTGGTTCATCCCGCCGTTCACCGAGGCGATCGACGCGGTGAACGACACCACTCTGCGACCGGCCGGGCCCGAGCAGATGGAGGGTACGTCCGTCACCTGACGACGATGACGTGCAGCGTGCGCGGACCGTGTACGCCCTCCACCCGATCGAGCTCGATGTCACTGGTGGCGCTGGGACCGCTGATCCACGTCTGTGGCCGGTGTGCCACACCGAGGTCGACCAGCCGGGCAACGGCCTCCGGGACGTCGCTGACGATCTGCGTGGCGTCGACGATGCAGACGTGCACGTCCGGCACCAGGGAGAGCGCCCGACGGCCTTGCCCCGCACCGTGATCGAGCACAATGGTGCCTGTGTTGGCGATGCCGACGGTGGTCGTGGTGATCACGGCGCCCGCGGCATCCAGTTCGGCCGGTCCGAGCGCGTCGTCGTCGAGCCAGTCCAGATCTGTGGCCAGCCGATCGCGTACGACATCGTCGGCGAGGATCGGTGCCCGGACGTTGGCGAGTGCTGCGGTCACCGCGGCGGCGAGCTCGTCGGGGCTGACCAGGTCGACGACGGCACGATAGTCGGCCACCCGCTCCGCGAAGCGGTCCACCACGTCGAGGTCGCCGGTGTCGACGGGCCTGCCGTACTGCCAGTCGATCACCGTCTCCGCCGGGTCCGGGTCGACGACGTCGGTGAGCGCCGACCGCACCCGGTTGAGGATGATGTCGCGCGAACTCATCGGTCCGACTCCGTATCCGCGCGCGGGTTCCGTTCGGCCCGTTCGCGTTTCCACCAGTCGCGGAATGTTTCGGCGGGCGGTACGGGGATGTCGCGCGCTGAACTCCACCCGGCCAACGGTCCGGGCAGCGCGCCGATGGTGGAGCGGCGACCGAAGAAGCGGTTGCTGGACGTCGCCGCCTTCTGCGCCGCTTCCAGCCGCCGGTGATTGCCGAACACCCACGCCATCGCCTTCATCGCGGCCGACTCACCCGACGGCAGGCCGCCGCGCTTCTCGTCGACGACACGAGTTCGTAGGTGCACCAACAGTTCCGGGATCGGGATACGCACCGGGCACACGTCCGAACACGCACCACAGAGGCTCGATGCGAACGGCAGCGAGGCGTCGACGGCAGACCCGGTGCCGCGCAGCTGCGGGGTCAGGATGGCCCCGATGGGGCCGGGATACACCGATCCATAGGCGTGGCCGCCGGCCCGCTCGTAGACCGGACACACGTTGAGGCAGGCCGAGCAGCGGATACAGCGGAGGACATCGCGGCCGACGGTGTCGGCGAGCACCGTCGAGCGGTTGTTGTCCAACAGCACGATGTGGACATCGCGGGGTCCGTCATCGGGGGACACTCCCGTCCATATGGAGGTGTAAGGGTTCTCGCGTTCGCCGGTGCTCGAGCGCGGCAGTACCTGCAGGAACACCTCGAGATCGGACCATGTGGGCAGGATCTTCTCTATGCCGACCACCGAGATCAGCGTCTCGGGCAGGGTCAGGCACATCCGGCCGTTGCCCTCTGATTCGACGATGACGAGACTGCCGGTGTCAGCGATGGCGAAGTTGGCCCCACTGATCCCGACTTTGGCGCGTAAGAACTTCTCGCGCAGGTGAAGTCGCGCGGCCTCGGCGAGTCGGCGGGGATCGTCGGTGAGATCGTCGGGGGCCGGCCGGCCCACCTCGGCCATCCGCCGCAGGAAGATGTCGCGGACCTCGGCACGGTTGCGATGGATCGCCGGAACCAGGATGTGGCTGGGCCAATCGTCGCCGAGCTGCACGATCAGTTCCGCGAGATCTGTTTCCCAGGCATCGATCCCGGCTTCCGCGAGTGCTTCGTTGAGCTCGATCTCCTGGGTGGCCATCGACTTCACCTTGAGCACCTCGTCCGCACCGGCCGCACGGACGAGGTCGATGACGATCCGGTTCGCCTCCTCGGCGTCCGCGGCCCAGTGCACGACCGCCCCCGCCGCGATCGCATTCTTCTCGAACTCCTCGAGATGGCGGTCGAGATGGCGCAGCGTGCGGTCCTTGATCGCCGCCGCGGCGAGGCGCAACTCCTCCCAGTTGTCGAGTTCGTCGACCACTTCCGCCCGCTTGTTGCGGATGATGCCGGTGGCGTGGGCAAGATTTCGGCGCTGGGTGGTGTTGGCCAGTTCGTCCCGGGCGGCGACCGGGAACTTCGGCATACCGATGAAACTCGACGTCACGCCGACGTGTGGATGGGCGTCCGGTCGGGCGGTGGTCACGCCGGCTCCTTCTCGGTCGAGGCCAGGATCTCGGCAAGATGCATGGTGCGGATGCCGGAGCGTTCGCGTGTCAACATCCCGCCGATGTGGGCGAGGCACGAGTTATCGCCTGCGACAAGAACTTCGGCGCCAGAATGCTTGACGTTGACGCATTTGTCCGCGCCCATCGCGACAGATGTGTCCGCGTTCTTCATCGCGAATGTCCCGCCGAAGCCGCAGCACTGTTCGGCCGCGGGCAATTCGACGAGGTCGATGCCCTTGACCGCTCGCAGCAGTCGCAGCGGTTTCTCGCCGACCCGCAGCATCCGAAGGGAGTGGCAGGTGGGGTGATAGGTGACGCGGTGCGGAAAATACGCTCCGACATCGGTGATCCCGAGTCGGTCGACGAGGAACTCGCTCAGTTCGAACACCTTCGGGACCAGGTCGTCGACCGCCGACCGCAGCGCTGCGTCACCGGTGCGGTCCGCGATCCACGGGTGCTGGTGGCGCACCGACCCGACGCACGACCCGGACGGCGCGACGACGGCGTCGTAGGAGCGGAAGACGTCGACGAACTGCCGGACGCCGGGAACGGCCTCGTCGGCATAGCCGGTGTTGGTGAACATCTGACCACAGCAGGTCTGCTCGAACGGGAACTCCACGTCGATCCCCAAGCGTTCGAGCAGGAGCACGGTCGCCTTCGGGGTGCCCGGCCACATGGTGTCGTTGAAGCAGGTGGCGAAGAGTGCGACCCTCATGCTGCGATCATCCTCCACCCGTCGGTGGCTCGCAGCGTGTTCCGAGCGATCGACGTCGTCCGCCGCCTGAGAAGCTCGCCCCCGCTGCCTGAGGAGCCCGATCCTTCCCCCGTTGCCTGAGGAGCGCGCGACGGAGGAGCGGGCGTCACGAAGGCCGGGGTCGGGACGCTGCGACATGACCGGATGCGTGCAAACCACGCACCAATCCCGCGTCGAGCGCATACTCGCCCAATGGATGCTGTCAACGACTGGCTGCTCACCTGGGGCGATCATCTGTGGACATGGATTGTCCTACCTGTGGTCGTCGGCCTCGGTGCATACTTCACGATTCGGTCCGGCGTCGTGCAGTTCCGGCTGATTCCAGAGATGTTCCGCACGCTCACCGACAAGACGCCGCGCACGGCAGACGGTGAACCGCAATCCGTCTCGGCGTTCCAGGCCTTCACCATCTCGGCGGCATCGCGCGTCGGGGTCGGTAACATCGCCGGAGTCGGCACCGCGATCGCGGTCGGCGGTCCGGGGGCCGTGTTCTGGATGTGGCTGATGGCCTTCGTCGGTGGCGCGTCGAGCTTCATCGAGTCCTCGCTGGGCCAGCTGTTCAAGATCCGTGATGCCGACGGTTTCCGCGGCGGTCCCGCGTATTACATGCAGCGAGGCCTCAGATCCCGGTGGATGGGCGTCCTGTTCGCGATCATCCTGATCGTCTGCTTTCCCTTCGCATTCAGCTCGCTGCAGGCCAACACCATCGCCGACACAATCACCACGACCGCCGACGCCGAGGACAACACAGCGCTGCTCTGGCTGATCGGGCTCGCGCTGACTGTCCTGCTGGGACTTGTCATCTTCGGTGGGGTACGCCGGATCGCCTCGGTCACCCAGCTTCTCGTTCCGTTGATGGCCTTCGCCTATCTGATCCTCGGCCTCGCGGTCGTCATCATGAACATCGACCGTGTGCCCGACGTGGTCGGCCAGATCTTCACCGAGGCATTCGGTTTCAACGAGGTCGTCGGCGCCACCTTCGGGTACATCGTCCTGACCGGCGTCAAACGCGGCATGTTCTCCAACGAGGCCGGGCTCGGGTCGGTGCCCAACGCCAGCGCCACCGCGGCGGTGACCCATCCGACCAAGCAGGGGCTGGTTCAGACGCTCGGGGTGTACTTCGACACGTTCTTCATCTGCTCGATCACCGCGTTCATCATCCTCGTGTCGGTGCCGGATCTGACCGATGCGTCGAAAGGCATCTCACTGACCCAGGGAGCGCTCGAAGACAGTCTCGGGTCGTGGTCGAACACCGCACTCTCGGTGATCATCTTCCTGCTCGCGTTCAGTTCGATTCTGGGCAACTACTACTACGGCTACTCCAACATCGAGTTCATCACCGGCAGCAAGGTTGTGCTCAACGCGTATCGCGTCCTCACGATGCTCACCGTGCTCGGTGGCTCGGTGGTGGCCGCGGATCTGGTGTGGAACTTCGCCGACGGCATCATGGGCCTGATGGCCCTGATCAACCTGATTGCCATCGGTTTGCTGAGCGGCCTCGCGTTCCGGCTGCTGAAGGACTACACGCGCCAGCGCAGGGAGGGACGCGACCCTGTCTTCACCCGTGATCTGATGCCGGATGTGACCGGAATCGAGTGTTGGGAAGACGCGGACACGGTCACCGGACCGATGGATCTCGACGACCTGACTGCCGAGAGCCACAAACACCGCGATCATCTGCACGGCGCTCCGGAGATCTGACCACCGAGGCACCCGAAACCGGGGCGCGGCTCGCAGTCAGTGGACGATGAGCAGCGGGCAGTGCGCGGTGCGCAGGACATGCTGGACTCGTGAACCGAGCAGCAGCCCGGCGAAGCCGCCGCGGCCACGGCTGCCCATCACCACCAGGTCCGACGACCGCGATAAGTCTGTCAGCGCGTCGTTGGCGTCGCCGTCGATCACCTCGGTCGTCACATCCAGTTTCGGCATCTGGGACTTCACCGATTCGGCCACATCGCCGAGCCGGTTCGCGATCAGGTCGACCGCCGGCAGGTGCTCGTCGCCGTGCAGTGCCAGCGTGGATGAATCCCACGCCGACACGATCGTGAGGGTGCTCCCGCGCGCGAATGCCTCGTCGGCTGCCGCCTCGACGGCACGTTGCGAGATGACCGACCCGTCGTAGCCCACGGTGATCCGGTCGGTCTCGGTCTCGGTGCCCTCCTCGCGGATCACGGCCACCGGACAGGAGGCGTGCGCAGCCACCGTGCCGGCCACCGATCCGGTGAGCGCTCCGGCGACCCGCCCGTGACCCGGCGCGCCGACCACGACCGTGGCACAGCGGGCCGCCCAGGTCAGGAGGGCGTTGCGACTGGACTTCTGCTCGAAATGCTGCCGGACCTCGATCCCGGGCGCCTCCTTCTCGACGAACCGCATCGCCTCCGTGAGCTCGTGTTCGTGGCGTTCGCGCGCCGCCCGGAAGTAGGACGTAGGGACCACGTGGTCGATGACGGGTGTCCGCGGTGCCTGGGATGCGGCGATGAGGTCGAGGGAGGTGTCGTGAACGGCCGCGGTGCGGGCGGCCCACCGCACCGCTGCCAGGGACATCGGGGAGCCGTCAACACCGACGGCGATCGGCAAATTGTGACTCATACCACATATTGTGGTCCTTTGGCTGCACATCGGGAAGGGGTGCAGGGGCAGGTCTGTCCGAAATGTGACGGGGTTCGCGGGGCGGTGCTCAGCGCAGCGCGCCGTGCAAGATGATCGCCGTCATCTGCTCGACCCAGGAGTCGTCGAATCGGGCATCGGGGACCAGGAGCATCCGCAACATCGCCGATCCGCCCATCACCTCGATCAGCCGGTCCGGATCGATGTCGGCGTGTACCTCGCCGCGCTCGACGGCGACCATCAGACGCTCGCGCACGGCGCCGAAGACGTCGGCGAATCCGCCGTGTACCCGGGCGGCCAGCGCTGGATCGGAGGCCATGTCCGCGATCAGGCCGGCGAGCGCGGCACGGGTGACGGGACGTGCGAACAGGTTCTTCGCAACGGTGATCATGGCTCGCAGATCGTGGGCGAAGTCGCCGGACGAGGGCTGCATGGTCGTGAATTCGGCGAAGGCGACGTCGTGGAGGAGTTCGGCCTTTCCCGACCAGCGGCGGTAGATCGCGGTCTTTGTGGTGCCGGCCCGATCGGCGATCGCCGCAACCGTCACCTTCTGATATCCCACCTCGACGAGAAGCTCGGCCGCGGCGTGCAGCACGGCGGCATCGATGCGGGTGTCCCTGGGACGGCCCGCGCCGGGATCGGCCACCACGCTCACGCGATGACCATATCCTCGCCGTGTCGTCATCCGCGGTACCGCCGGTCGCCGATTTCCCCGAATCGCCGTAGCGGGCGCACGTCGCGTGATCCAATACCGCTACCTTTCGTAGCGTTATTGAGGAGGCGATGGGTATGACCACCGAACCGACAGTCGGGCAGGTGGACCGCCTGCAGCGATCAGGCCGCGACACGACATCACTTCCCGACGCCCTCGCGCAGTGGTTGTCCGGCCATCTTCCCGACGGCGCGGAGCCGTCGGTGACCGCGGAAGCCGCGCAGGACGCGAACGGCATGTCGTCGGAGACCATCCCGGTCTCGGCGCGCTGGACGGTCGGCGGGGGACAGGCCGAGGAGCTCTGGGTGATGCGGATGGCGCCCCGCGACACCGACATCCCGGTGTTCCCGACCTACCGGATGGATCACCAGTTCGAGGTGATCCGCGGAGTGGCCGAATCGTCGGCGGGCAGCGAGGTCCCCGTCCCGCGAGTCCGCTTCCTCGAGGCAAGCGGCGACGTGCTCGGTGTGCCCTTCTTCCTGATGGATCGCTGCACCGGCGACGTGCCTCCCGACGTCATGCCCTACACCTTCGGCGACAACTGGCTCGCCGACGCCTCCGCAGACGACCAACGCCGCGTGCAGGATTCGACGGTCGCGCTGCTTGCTTCCCTGCATGCGATCCCGAATCCGCAGGAACAGTTCGGCTTTCTCGACGACACCCGTCCGGAGGGCGCGAACGCGCTCCGACGCGACCTCGCGTGGCTGCGCAGCTGGTACGAATACTCGGTGCATGGCAGCGAGACGCCCGGCGACGCCGGAGTCGGACCCTCGCCCCTGGCCGACCGTGCGCTGGCGTGGCTCGATCGCAATTTCCCGGAGCGTGCGGCAGCCCGGGAACCGGTGCTGTGCTGGGGTGATGCTCGCATCGGCAACGTGATGTACGAGAACTTCGCGCCCACCGCCGTGCTGGACTGGGAGATGAGTCGGATCGGCCCGCGCGAACTCGATGTCGCCTGGATGATATTCGCGCACATGGTGTTCCAGGAGCTGGTGCACCTCGCCGACCTCCCCGGCATGCCGGAGTTCCTTCGCGAGGACGATGTCCGCACAACCTATCGCGACCGCACCGGTGTCGAACTCGACGATCTGCGCTGGTTCTACGTCTTCGCCGCCGTGCAGTGGTGCTGCGTGTTCATGCGGACCGGTGCCCGGCGCATCCACTTCGGCGAGATGGAACCGCCCGAGGACATCGACTCCACCCTCTTCTATCACCGTGCCCTACTCGAGCGACTCATCGCGGAGGATCTGTAACCGATGACCGGAGCGCAATCACTCGGACCACTCGACGAGTATCCGATCCATCAACTGCCGCAACCCATTGCCTGGCCGGGGAGTTCGAATCGGAACTTCTACGACCGGTCCTACCTCAACGCGCACGACCGCACCGGGAAGATCTTCCTGATCACCGGAATCGGCTACTACCCGAACCTCGGGGTCAAGGACGCATTCGTGCTGATCCGTCGGCGCGGCGACAACACCGACACCCAAACCGCGGTTCACCTGTCGGACGCGATCGACCACGATCGACTCAACCCGCACGTCGGTGGATACCGCCTCGACGTCGACGCACCGCTGCGCGAGTTGCACCTCACCCTCGACGAGACCGAGGGCATCGCAGTCGATCTGAGGTGGGAGGGGCTGTTCGACGCCGTGCTCGAACAGCCGCACGTCATGCGGTCCGGGGCCAAGGTCACCCTCGACGCCCAGCGGTTCGCGCAGGTCGGCTCGTGGCGTGGATCGATCAGCATCGACGGCGAGCGGATCGACGTCGATCCGGACACCTGGATCGGGACACGAGACCGATCGTGGGGTATCCGACCCATCGGCGAACCGGAGCCGGCGGGACGGCCCGCCAATCCGCCGTTCGAGGGCATGTGGTGGCTCTACATCCCGATGGCCTTCGACGATTTCCAACTGGTCCTCATCGTCCAGGAGGAACCCAACGGGTTCCGCTCCCTCAACGACTGCACCCGGGTGTGGCGCGACGGTCGCGTCGAACAACTCGGATGGCCCCGCATCGACGTCCATTACGCGTCGGGTACGCGTATCCCCACCGGGGCGACGATCACCGCCACCACATCTGCCGGCGATCCGGTTGTCCTGGAAGTGGAATCGCGCCTCGGCGTGCCGATCCATGTGGGCGGGGGGTACGGCGGTGACGCGGACTGGACCCACGGGGTATGGCGCGGTGAGAAGTTCGTCGAGCGCCTCACCTACGACATGGACGATCCCGCGGTCGCGGGGCGGATTCCGTTCGGCGTCATCGACCACGTCGGCCGGGCGACGTGTCGCGAGAGCGACGGAACTGTGCGGGAAGGCTGGGGCTTGTTCGAACACGGCGCGCTCGGTCGTCACGATCCGTCGGGCTTCGCCGACTGGCTCAGCGTCGCCCCTTAAGGCTCGCGAACGACGAAAAGCATTCGCGCGGTTGTTGTCTGATTCCGGATCCGCGTCAGGGCGCGATGAGGTCGCTCTCCGCGAGATCGGTGATCAGCATGTGACCGGGTGAGTGCGCGATCGCCAGAGGCGGCGCAGCCTGCATCACCGCCAGTTGTGGGGTGACACCGCACGCCCAGAAGACCGGGATGTCGCCGGGCGAGAACCTCACTGCGTCACCGAAGTCCGGTGTGTCCAGATCGTCGATCCCGAGGGCTTGGGGATCACCCACATGGACCGGGGACCCGTGCACCGACGGATACCGGGAGGTGATGCGCACCGCGTCGGAAACCTGGTCTGGCGGGATCGGCCGCATCGACACGACGAGCGGTCCGGCGATGCGCCCCGCGGGTCGGCAGTCCCGATTGGACCGGTACATCGGCACATTGGTGCCCTGTTCGATATGTCGCACCGGCACCCCGGCCGCGAGCAGTGCAGCCTCGAACGTGAAGCTGCACCCGATCAGGAAGGCGACCATGTCCGTCGTCCACCGATCCGCCACGTCGGTGGTCTCGGCGACGAGGCGGCCATCGGCGTACACGCGGTACAGCGGGATGTCCGTACACACGTCGCCGTGCGCACCCAGCAACGGCCCACCGCGGGCGCCGGGCTCGAGGACATCGAGAACGGGACACGGCTTCGGATTGCGCTGCGCGAACAGGAGCACGTCGAAGGCGAGATCTTGTGGGACCGCGATCAGGTTGGCCTGGGCGTAACCATCCGACCAGCCAGAGGTTGGGGTCACGAGCCCGGCGGCGAACCGACGGCGCGCCGAGGCCGGGTGAACCTCACCCGGATGCCCGTCGACGGTGTGCATCAGATCAACTCCACAGCTCGGACAAGCCGCTCAACGACTTCCATCCGAGGTACAGGGTGAGCACCCAGACAGCGAGGCCGATGAGGCGCAGCCACATCGGGTAGGCGTACCCGCGCAGCAGGTCGCGCCGCATCCACGCCACCCAGACCACCACGGTGAAACCGATCGGCAGGATGAGTCCATTGAATGCGCCGGCGAAGACCAACAAGTCCACGGGTGCCGCCCCGATGACGACGAAGATGCCGGCACTCAGCGCGATGAAGGCGACCGTCAGCAGGTTCTGGCGCCGGCGCGAGGTCCGCGACGTGGTGAGGAAGGTGACCGAGGTGTACGCCGCCCCGATGACCGAGGTGATCGATGCCGCCCACAGGATGACACCGAAGAACACGCCGCCGATGGAGCCGAGCGCGGTCTCAAACGCCGACGCGGTCGGGTTGTCGTCGGCCAGTTGCGCCCCGCCGACCGTCACGCCGAGGATGGCGAGGAACAACAGGGTGCGCATCACACCCGTGACGAGGATGCCGTAGACCGAACCGGCCTGGATTCGGCCGACGTTGTCGGGCCCGGTGATTCCGCTGTCGATTAGCCGATGGGCTCCGGCGTAGGTGATGTAGCCACCGACGGTGCCACCGACGATCGTGGTGATCGCGAGGAAGTCGATCTGTTCGGGCAGGACCGCGTTCTTGAGCGCCTCACCCAGCGGCGGCTTCGACACGATCGCGGTGTAGGCAGTCATGACGATCATGCCGGCGCCGAGCACCACGATGATCCGGTCGAGCGCGACACCCGCACGTTTGCTCAGGAAGATCCCGATCGCGATCAGCGCCGACACCGCTCCACCGATCTCCGGATCGAGTCCGAACATCGCGTCGGTGCCGAGTCCGGCGCCGCTGGTGTTGCCGATGTTGAACACCAGCCCGCCGAGCACCACCAGACCCGCCAACACGTAGCCGACACCCGGCAACACCTTGTTGCCGAGCTCGTGAGCCCGGATGCCGGACACCCCGACCACCCGCCACACATTCATCTGCACGGCGAAGTCGATGACGATCGACGCGAGGATGGCAAAGGCGAATGCGGCGCCCAGTTCGATCGTGAATTCGGTGGTCTGGGTGATGAATCCGGGGCCGACGGCACTGGTGGCCATCAGGAACATCGCGCCCAACAGGGCAGTTCTGGTGGAGCCGCCCTTCTCTGGGTTGGGCTCCCCGGCGACAGGGGCGGTGCTGTCCGGTCGTGCCATGGGCTCTCCCATCGGAGGAAATCCGGGGTCGGCAGAACTTGCTACATGGTAGTTGCCCGGCATTACCGAGCCATTGCATTCGGACTACATCGGGTCCCTCAGAACGAGGTGCCCCAGGCCGATCGGCCTGAGGCACCTCGCATGCAGACCGTCGGTGTCAGGGCAGCTTCGGCAATGCCTTCGTGATGTCCTCGATCGTGCGGTTGATCTGATCATTGGCGTCGCTGATCGTCTGGTCGATCGTCGTGCGCACCGTCCGCTCCGCGTCGCGCTGAGTCTTGACCCACTGCGCGGTCGTCGGCATACCGAGGTTGTTGGTGCCGAGAGTCTTGGCCCCGTTGCCCTTTCGCAGGCCCAGCTTCTCATCGTGAATCGACATGGCGGTTCCGACGCCACCCAGTGCGGCGCCGACCCCCGACGCGGTCCAGCTCACCGCGAGGGTCGCTGCCGCGCCCGCCACGAAGCCGACCGGAACACCGATGACGGCGCCGATGACGCCGCCCGGAATCGCACCGATCCCGCCGGCGAGACCGCCGATTCCCGCGCCGATCGCAGCACCGATCACGCCGCCTGCCACTGCACCACCGGCGAGGGCGACGGTCTCGAACGCCAGCAACGGAACGAGCACGACGTAACCCGTGACCTGAGCCCCGGTCATCGCGTCGGCGCCGATCCGCTGCCAGTCGGCAGGCGTGAACGCCCACGGGTTGACGTTGGGCGCCCTGGTCGCCACCTCGGACGGCACGACGACTACCCGGTCGGCAGCGCCGGCCGATGACAGTCCTGGCCGGTTACCGGCCACTCGCGCGATCTCGGCCGCCGGAACCGCCGTCGGCACCTGCCGGTCCGCAGCGGCCGCCAGTTGTGACGTCACGGCAGCGGCCTGTTGTGTGACCGGCTCCGGCGCGGCGGTCGCGCCTGCGACCTGGCCGAACTGCACGGCAGCGGTGACAGTGACCGCTCCCGCGATCAGCTTGAGTGATGTTGTGCGCGCGCACGATGAACTCATGCAAATTCCCCCTGATTCGCATCCCCGAAACTCGGCGGTTGGCCGAGCCGGTTGACTGTAGCGAACCCGGTATTTGGACTTCGACATCCAGGGTGGTGCAGAGTATCGCAGGTCACAGTCGACCGGGTCGGTGCAAGCACCCGGGGTGTCAGCGGGTGCGGTCGTAGATCAGCGCGATCTCGCCCGACTCGCCGGCTTCCTGCTGACGGAGCATCCATGTCGAACCGGGCAGCCCGTCGTGGAAGAGCCGTTGCCCGCCACCGGTGATCTCGGGGCAGATCATGAGGTGCAGGCTGTCGATGAGGTCCTCCGCGAGGAGGGCGGAGATGACGCTGACGCTGCTGTTGACGAGGATGTCTCCCGTTCCGGTCGACTTCAGGTCGTCGATGACGTCGGCGGCGGGGGCGTTCACGATACGGGTTCGCTCCCAGGGTGATTCGGTCAACGTTGTCGACAGCACCACCTTGTCCACGTCCAGCAGCCACTTGGCGTAGCCGCGGTCGCGCGGGTCGGCGGACTCGTCGGCGGCCACCGACGGCCAGTAGCCCAGGAAGCCCTCGGCGTTCACGCGGCCGAGCACTGCGGTCGTGGCGCCTTCCCAGATACGGGTGAGATGGCCCCGGGCGACCTCGGTGGCCGCGTAGGGAACGATTGCCCCGAGGTCGTGCGGTCCGCCGGGGCCGTTGTAGCGCCCGTCGAGGGTGAGGTTGATATTTGCTCGTACCGAGCGTGCGGCGGTGTCGGTCATGATCGTGCTCCCTTGTTGTCGGTGTGGGTGGTGCTGTCGCCGGCGCGGATTGCGGCGGCGAGGTTGTCGAGGACTTGGCCCCAGCCGGTCTCGATCCCGGCGATCTGCTGTGCGGCTTCGGTCTCGGTGGCGGAGATGCTGAGTTCGAGCCGAAGCCTGGTGCCGGCTCCGGCCGTGGTGAGGGCGAGATCGTGGTGACCGGTGAAGGTGATCCGCCCGTTGTCGTCCAGTACGCGGAGCTCGAACACGAGCCGGCCGGGCGCGACCGCGACGGCAACCGAGCCCTCCGAGCGGTACCGAACTCCCTCGGGATCAACGAATTCGACGACGATCGAGCCTCCGGGTTCCGGGGTGATGGAGCAGGCGGCCACTGTCATCGGCACCGGAGCCCACCAGGCCGCGAGGAGCTCGGCGTCGGTCCAGTACTGCCAGACGAGGGCGGCCGCGGCAGCCAGTTCCCGCTCGAAGGTGTAGGTGCGCCCGTCTGCCCAGTGCGGCCGCACCGCGGCGGCGGCCTCGCGGTCGATGGCGGTGCGATAGTTCGCGAGGGCCTCGCGGTCGGCCGCGTGCGCCTCGACAGCCGAGATCAGGTCATCGACCCGCTCCCGGAGGTCGCGCAGTGGCTGCGCCTCGAGCGCGTAGACGCGGCGCTGCCCGAGCGGGAAAACGGTGACGAGGCCGGCGCGGGCCAACGTCTGGAGGTGTTTGGTGGTCTGCGGTTGTCGCTGGCCGGTGAGGCCGGCCAGTTCGCCGACCGAGCGGGGGCGCTCGGCGAGGAGTTCGACGAGCCGCCACCGCGCGTTGTCGCCGAGTGCGGAAATGACCTGATCCATAGCTAAAGTATTCTCCAAAAAGAATATTCGTGTCAACGAATATTTCTGGTTGATCTGGAGGGGAAGGAAATGGAAAGAGCGGTCGTAGGCACGGTTGGCCGGGAGATCACCCATATCCGTTCCCGGGCAACGGAATCAGCGCCCGACTGGAATCATGAGCCGTCGGGGTGACGTGAGAACGTCTGCCGCATGGATCGGCTCGCGGACGTGATGTACCGGCGCAGCGCGCCGAGATGGCGCCGGGGTGGGGGAGCGGATCGTACGCTCGCGAAACGCAAAAACCGCCCGTTGCCAGGCGGTTCGTGGTGCCCCCACCAGGGCTCGAACCTGGGACCTGCGGATTAAAAGTCCGTAGCTCTACCAACTGAGCTATAGGGGCGTGCCCTGCGGCGAGGGCGTCGACGAGTTTACAGGCAGCCGCAGGGCGGGTGGTGACGGGTGGCTCGGCGATCCGCTCGCGGCCGGGGTCGGATCAGGTGGGCTGCCATCCACGTCCGTCGAGGATGCCGGAACGCATGCCCGGCGCCCGCATCGCAGCGCTCAACTCCGTGACGGTCGAGACCACGACCAGGGTGTCGACCGGGCTGCGGGCCGCCCGCAGCCATCTGGGGTCGCAGCTGATCGCCAGGGCCTGCTCGGGGTCGATCGCGATGCCGCCGATCTCGCTGAGGGCGGCGAAGATCGTCCGCTCGGCGGCGATCCCGGTTTCGTGCACCACGATCGCCTCCGGTCCGACGTCCACCCGGATGCCGACCGGGTCGACGAATGTGGTGCCGCCGAGCAGTCGGTGTCCGTCGACCGGCGGCGCATCGTCGTCGCCGAGTTCCTCGGTCGGGATCGGCAACAGGTGTCGTGCGACGAATCGGCTGATCAACGTCCCGTCGAAGGGAGCCGAACCGGCGGCGCAGCCCGGATGGGTCGGGCGCACGAAAAGTTGTTCCCCCATCCCTATTGCCTATCATGAACAGGGGATCACCGTCAGCGAAGGGTGGGGCGCCGACGTGGCCGGGCCGGGTCTGCCGAGAACAGCGCCCGGAAAGGCCGAAAACACCCCGGACCTCACGATTTGTGAATTGTCGAAGGTGTGTCCTAAGCTGAGTCGGCTCCCAACGGAGAACTCCTTACGGAGAACCGGCCCCCTTCGTCTAGCGGCCTAGGACGCCGCCCTTTCAAGGCGGTAGCGCGGGTTCGAATCCCGTAGGGGGTACGCTTGCCCGGCCCTCAGGCTACTGCCACGGGGTTGGTGAGTGACAACAGAACATGGCCCTGTGGCGCAGTTGGTTAGCGCGCCGCCCTGTCACGGCGGAGGTCGCGGGTTCGAGTCCCGTCAGGGTCGCAAGTTTTCTTGCGATAGGCATTCGGTTCGGGTGCCGTCCGGCCAGGTAGCTCAGTTGGTACGAGCGTCCGCCTGAAAAGCGGAAGGTCGCCGGTTCGATCCCGGCCCTGGCCACCACCGAAGAACCCCCGGCGATCGCACGGGGGTTTCGTCGTTCCCGGGTCTGATGACCCCCGGCAGGTGCGGCCGTTGCCGCCACCCGAGATCGAGTTCCGTTACCGTTCCGAGATTTGTCATCTCGGTGCGATATCACTGGTGGCGCGTCCATATCGTGCCGAACTCGCCGACCGTAGCGTCAGGGTCACCGGTGAAACGGGCCACGGCACGTGACGGCGGACAGACGGCCCTTCGATGATCGGTGGAACCATGACCATTGCTCCTTTCCCGACCGACGATCAGCAGTCCACGATCGATGTCATCGACATCATCGCGTCGGCCGGTGTTCCTCGCCCGCAACGCAACCCGTTGTTCGGGTGCACCGTCGAGCGTGGTGGCGTCGGTCCTGCGCGGCTTCGGGTGACCGGCGAGATCGACCCCGCGGCATGTGCCGACCTGCTGCACGACCTCGACGGCGCCCTGGCGGATTCGGCGCGAGTGACCGTCGACCTGACCGAAGTCACCTTCATCGGAAGTCGCGCGGTCGGGATGATCGCCGACCATGCGTTCGTCGACACCGGCCGGGTGGCGGTGATCGCGCCCGCACGCGCGACCCGGCTGCTCTTCGAGCTCTTCGGCGCCGGACACCTCCTCATCGACGGGTAACGCTCGCTCCGGGATCCGCGTGATCCGGTGAACGGCCACGTCGCGGCGTTCGTGACGGGATACTTCTGCCATGAGCGGCCGTGCCAACGCCGTCGTGATCCGCAGCATCTACGGCACTGCGGCCGTCGAGTGGTTCCTGATCTTCGCGATCGCGACCATCCTGCTCACCCGGCTCTATCTCCAACTGGCCGGCTACCCGCAGGTCGGCGGCGGAACTCTGCACATCGCGCACGCGCTGTGGGGTGGGGCATTGATGATGCTCGCGCTCATCGTCGGGTGGCTGTTCCTGGGGCCGGCCACCCGGGTCGCGTCAATCGTGATGGGTGGCATCGGTTTCGGGCTGTTCCTCGACGAGATCGGCAAGTTCGTCACCAAGGACAACGACTACTTCTACGGCCCCTCCGCCGAGATCATGTACATACTCGTGGTCGCGGTGCTGCTGCTCAGCCGGATCGTGCGCGACGTCAAGAAGCCGACCGTCGCCGAGGCGATGGCCAACGCCGCGACGATCGCCGCCGACGGTGTATCCCACGGCCTTCCGCGACGGCGACGACGCCAGGCCGACGAGTTCCTGGCGATCGCCGCCGACCGTGGCGCCGACCCCATCGTCATCGAGCACATCCGTGGACTCCTCGCGGCGAGCCGCGACACCCCGGACCGATTGATGCGTCTGCGTGATCGCGCGACCGGACTGATCCCGCAGTCCTTCCGGAGCCCCCGCTGGGTCGCTGTGGTGGGCTGGCTGATCGTGATCACGTCGGCGGCCACGCTGATCGTCGGGGTGCTGGCGGTCGTCGTCAATGACCGGGACATGGATGGCCAGGTGATGGACGACATCGAGTTCTACTTCGAGATCAGTCGCAACGCCACCGCGAGTTGGATTCTGTTCGTCAGCAGCGTCGTGACGCTGGCCCTCTCCCTGCCCGCGATGATCGCGCGCCGGCGGGCGGACCGGCTGTGGCCGCTGCGGTCACTGCGTCTGGCGGCGTTGGTGTTCACCGTGTCGAACGCACTCGTCGACTTCGCTCTCGACGGCTTCGGCGCCCTGGTCAACCTGGCCATCGGCCTCTTCTCCTTGGCCATCATCAGCTATCACCTCGGTGAGCAGGTGACCACGCCGCGACCCGACACCCACGGGCTGCGCGTGTGATCTGCTCAGCGATCGAGTTGCAGTCGCCGTCAGCTCCACAGTGTGGCCGCGGCGGCAACGATCGCCGGCGGTGCGAGCAGCATCAGCTGACCGGGGGTGACATCTGCGCCGTCGGACATCGCCCACAACGTCGGGGCGGCGATCGGAAACCAGCCGCCGGCACCCGCGATCGTCGCCACCTGGGCCGCGATCACCAGCCCGATCGCGCCGACGACGCCGATCAGAATCGACCGACCGACCGTCGCCGCCCACGCCACGGGTAGCGCGCAGCACGCCGACAGGACGCCGAGGGCGAACTGCCGGCCCAGCGCCGGGGCGGTCTCGCCGGGCGGGACACCCAGTCCGAGCGCGAGGCCGCCGAGAACGAGCGTCACCACGATGATCCCGCTCGTGATGACCGCCCAGCCCAGATAGACGAACAGCTTCGCGGTCGCGATCGCCGGCCGTGACACCGGCAATGCGAACAGCCCGGTGATCGTGCCGTCGGCGAACTCGCGTCCGAACATCCAGCCCAGCACCACACCGAATCCCAACAACCCGCCGGCTCCGGTGATCTGCGCCGCGCCGGCCAGCACGCCGTCCCAGCTGCGTTCGCCCGCCTCGCCGATCTTGGCGAGCACCTGGGGATCGCCGCCACTGGCGGCCAGCGGCATCGCGCAGCTCAGCAGCGCGATACCGACACCCACCAGAGCGGTGCCGGCCCGACCCACCGGTGCCCGACCGAACTTGATCGTCTCGACCCGGACCGCTTCCCTCATGGCCGTCGCCGTTCGTCGTCGAGCCGCACCATCTCGAAGAAGGCCCGCTCGAGCTCGGCCGCGTCGGGGTCGAGCCCACCGACCAGCCGCCCGTCGTTGAGCACCACGATGCGATGGGCGACGCGGGCCACCTCGTCGAGGTGGTGGCTGCTGACCAGCACCGCGGCGCCCGCGTCGGCTCGGCGTCGAAGGGCGTCACGCAGGAGGATCACCCCGGCCGGATCGAGCGAGTTCGTCGGCTCGTCGAGCACGATCAGCGACGGGTCGTGCTGCAACGCCGACGCCAACCCCACCCGCTGCCGATTGCCCATCGACAGTGCACGGGCCCGCTTCTGTGCGTAGCGACTCAGGTCGAACTCCGTCAGGGAACGCGCGACCGCTGTCGCGGGCGCCCAGTACAACCGAGCGGACAACTCCAGGTTCTGCCGAGCGGTCAACTCGCGGTAGATCAGCGGGTGATCGACCAGATGGCCCACCGCCGCCCACTGTGCCGCCGGGATTCGGTGCAGCCGGACCCCATCGAACTCGACGGAGCCCTCGGACGGGATCAGCATGCCCAGCAGGACTCGCATGAGAGTGGTCTTGCCCGCACCGTTGAGCCCGACCAGCGCGACGATCTCGCCCGCAGACACCGTCAGCGTGACACCGCGGATGCCACCGCCATCCCGGAATTCCCTTGTGGCGTCTCTCATCTCGACGCGATGGGCGGTCATCGTGCACCGTCGAGGATTCCCAGCGCGCGTTCGACCGCGTCGCCGAGTGGTTGGTCATCGAGCTGGGCCCACTCGAGCAACGCCGCGGTGAGGGCAGCGATCGTGGCAGCGGCGGCTATCTCGGCGTCGACGTCCGTGACACCCCGGGAACGCAGTGCATCGGCGATCGCCTGTGCGGTGGCCGCCGTGCTCTGCGGCATCGCGGCTCGAAGTCGATGCGACGCCGCGATCACGCGAAGGCGATCACGAACGGTCTCTGCCGCCCGATCGTCGACCCCGGCCCACGCGTGGCGCAGTCCGGCCGCAACCGCCGCGAGCGCAGGCAGGGAACGAGGTTGGGCGGCGACGGCGTCGGCGATCATCGGGTCGAACGGATCGTCGAGGACGACGCTCTCCTTGGTCGGGAAGTTGCGGTAGAACGTCATCTCGGTGACCCCGGCGGCCTGTGCGATCCGGCCGACGCTGACGTTTTCGAATCCCTCGCCTGCGCACAGTTCCACGGCCGCGAGTACCAGACGATCCCGCGTGCGCTGGGCCTTTCCGACCCTCGACATACATCGAATGTTAGGCTCTAACATTTTGTAGGGCAATGCTGACCGCGGTCAGGCGTGCGAACGCCATCACCAGCCGCGTGATCAACTGGTCGGGTGAGCACCTTCGACCGGGCCACGGTGGCCGCGCGTATCGCCGGATTCGACCGCCGGGTGGCCGACGAGCCGGATTCACGTGCGGCTGCCGTCGCCATCACGATTGCCGAGCAGGATGGCCGCCACGGCATCTGGCTGACGAAGCGGCCCGCGACCATGCGCCGGCATGCGGCGCAGTACGCCTTGCCGGGCGGTCGGCTCGACCCGGGGGAGGATCATCCGACCGCGGCATTGCGTGAACTCCACGAGGAGATCGGTGTCGCCCTGCCTGGCGAGAGTGTGCTCGGCATGCTCGATGACTATCCGACCCGATCGGGTTTCGTCATCACGCCGGTGATCTGCTGGGCCGACGACTCACACGTTCCCGACCCGAATCCGGACGAGGTCGCCCAGTTGTTCTTCGTGACCTTCGAGGAACTCATGGTTGAGCCGCGCTTCCTCACGATCCCGGAATCGGATCGCCCGGTCATCCAGTTGCCGATCGTCGGCGCCCTCGTGCATGCCCCGACCGCGGCGGTCATCTACCAGTTCGCCGAGGTCGTCCTTCGTGACCGCCACACCCGTGTGGACGGCTTCGAGCAGCCGGTCTTCGCCTGGCGGTAGCCGGCCGTCGGCCCGATGTCGTAGTGGGAAGTCCGGTGGTGGTAGCACTTAGTCATGTGCCATTGTGTGAGCCACATCATCCCGGGCCTGCGTTGATGGGCACCGTCGACGTCGAGTACCGCGGCGAAGTGGTGATCGTGACCCTGGACCGACGCGACGCGATGAACACACTCAACGTCGATCTGGTCCGCGACCTCACGGCCGTGCTCGATGAACTCCACGAGGACCGAAACTGTCGCGTGGTGATCCTCACCGGCGCCGGCGGGGCGTTCTGTGCCGGATTGGACCTGCGCGGGTACGGGGACGAGGCTGCGACGGGCGACGATGCTTCACCCGGGGGTGACGGTGTCATGATCGCGGCTTTTGAACGGCAGCAGGACATTGCGGGGCTGGCCCGCCGGATACACGGCCTCCGCCAGCCCGTTATCGCGGCAGTCAACGGAGCCGCGGCCGGTGGTGGATTGGCGCTGGTGTGTGCCAGCGACATCCGGATCGGATCACGCGACAGCGTCTACGCGGTCGGTTTCATCCGCGCTGGTTTCTCCGCGTGTGACATCGGGGTTTCCTGGCTGCTGCCACGGCTGGTCGGCACGGGCCGGGCGCATGAGCTGATGCTCACCGGTCGCAAGTTCAGCGCCCAGGAGGCGCTGGCGTACGGCCTGCTCGTCGACGTTGTCGAACCGTCCGACCTGATGTCGGCCGCAATTGCCACCGCAGACGAGATCCTCGCGAACCCGCCGCTCTCGGTGGAGTTGACCAAGGTGGGGATGTGGGCCGCGGTGGAGTCGAACTCGTTTGCCGCGACTGTGGAGTTCGAGAACCGGCAGCAGATGATCACTGCCATGACCGCCGACCGGAGCGAGGCAACCGCCGCGTTCCTCGAGAAACGACGACCGGAGTACCGACGACGATGACAACCGACCTGTTCGATGTCAGTGGCAAGACCGCTGTGGTGACCGGAGGTACCAGCGGTATCGGCTCGATGATCGCCCACGGACTGCATGAGCGCGGGGCGCATGTGGTGATCGCCGGCCGCAAGGAGCCGGCCCTGGCCGAAGCGCGGTCGGCGGGGATCACCGCGCTGCAGGCTGATCTGTCCACTCCAGAGGCGTGCCGGGAACTCGCCGAGCAGGTCGCCGACGAGGTCGACCGCATCGACATCCTGGTGAACAACGCCGGCGCCACCTGGGGCGCACCGATCGAGGAGTTTCCCGACTCGGCCTGGGATCGCGTCCTTGATCTCAACGTGCAGGCTCCCTTTACTCTCACCCAGGCGTTGCTGCCCCAATTGCTCGCGGCGGCGACCGAGCAGGACCCGGCCCGCGTCATCATGATCGGCAGCATCGATGGCATCCGGGTGCCGCAGACCGAGTCGTACTCGTACTCGGCGAGCAAGGCGGCGGTCCATCAGCTGACCCGCCACCTCGCCGGCCATCTCGGTTCGCGGCATATCACCGTCAACGCGATTGCTCCCGGGCCTTTCGAGTCCCGAATGATGGCGCACTTCCTCGCCGAGCGCCGTGACGAAATCGAGGCATCTTCACCGCTGCGCCGGATCGGGCGGGCCGACGACATGGTCGGCACCGTGATCTACCTGGCGAGCCGCGCGGGCAGCTACCTCACGGGCGCCGTGATCCCGGTCGACGGAGGGATCTCGACCACCAGCTGAGGCGCCCGGAAACTTTTTGCCGCTCCCGGGAATGGAATCGGACCACGGTCCGTTTAAGGTGGTGTTGGGTCATGAGGGCCCACGGAACCTACGAGCCAGACCCGTTCACAGGAGGACACATGACCACCGCCGTTTCCGCTCCGATCGCCGCCGGCACCTGGACCATCGACCAGGCTCACTCGGCTGTCGCCTTTTCCGTCAAGCACCTGATGGTGAGCAAGGTCCGCGGCAACTTCGAGACCTTCTCCGGCACCATCACCATCGCCGAGGACGGAACCCCCTCGGTGCAGGCCGAGATCGACGTCACCTCGATCACCACCGGCAACGACCAGCGTGACGGACACATCAAGTCCGCCGACTTCTTCGACGCCGAGCAGTTCCCGAAGGCCACCTTCGTGTCCACCGGCGTGGCCCCGAAGGGCGACGACTACGTGCTGACCGGCGACTTCACCCTCAAGGGCGTCACCAAGCCGATCGAACTCGCACTCGAGTTCAACGGCACCAACGCCGGCATGGGCCAGGGAGCGGTCGCAGGCTTCGAGGCCAGCACCGTGATCAACCGCAAGGACTTCGGCATCGACATCGAGATGCCGCTCGAAGGCGGCGGCGTCGTCGTCGGCGAGAAGGTCACCATCACCCTCGAGATCGAGGCCCTCCAGCCTGCCTGATCTCACGGTCCCAAGCGTTCCCGGTCCCTGAGGAACGAGGCGCTGGCCGCCTACCCCGTTCCCTGAGGAACGAGGCGCTAGCTGCCACCCCGTTCCCTGAGGAACGAGGCGCTAGCCGAGTGTCACGAAGGGCCACCCTTCGTGACGCCCACTCACTCCGTTCGCGGGCTCCTCAGGGTTCGGGTGGTACGCCCACTCACTCCGTTCGCGGGCTCCTCAGGGTTCGGGTGGTACGCCCACTCACTCCGTTCGCGGGCTCCTCAGGCTTCGGGAGTGTTGCCCCAGACCTCCGGCCGATCGGCCGGACCACTAGACCGACTCCACGGCCATCCCTCATCCCCCAGGCCGTGGGGTCGGTCTTTTGCTGCGCGCGGCCGGTACCCTTCAGGTACCTACCGGCGCAGGAGGTGGCCGTCATGGCGCGACCACTCGGCCACGCCGCCCTACACCGCGCGTGGCCGCACATCAGCGGTGAGGCGCTGCCCCGATTCCTCTGGGGTCGTCATCGCGGGACCGACGTCCGGGACCTCGCCGATCTGCCGCGCGACGAGCGGGCACGGATGTCGCGGCGCGCGACTGCTGCCGCCGCCATCGCACTGATCGGCACGAACTGCGCCATCGGCATCGAGACGTTCCTGCTGGTTCAGTTGGCCTACAACGGGAGTCAGCTGACGCTGGAGACCACCGTCGGCGCGCCGAACTTCCCGGCGGTCGTCACCGGCATCATCGTCGGCACCCTGACCAACATGCTGGTCGGCGTAGCGCTGATCAAGCCGCAGGTGGACTGGTTCGTCAGCGGCGTGGCCGCCGATCAGTCCCGACGTTCCGCGATCCGGCACATCCCGCGCAACCAGGTGTTCGCGACCCTCGCCGCGTGGGCGACGGCAGTCGGGTCCTATGCCGTGGCCGCCGACGACCCCACGTCGATGCGGACCGCCGGTGTGGCGTTCGCCTTCCTCCTCGCGGCGATCTCGAGTTCCTGCATCACCTATCTCTTCGCCGAACGTGCCGCCCGGCCTCTGGCGGTCGTCGCCTACCGGGAGTTCCCGGCTCGGCATGTGTTCCACGGTGTCCAGACACGAATGGTGGCCGTGTGGCTGGTGAGCTCCGCCGTGCCGATGGTCGGCCTCCTGTTGCTCAACCTCGGGCGATGGCTCGACATCCTGCCGCCGGTCAGTGGGCCGGTCGACTGGACGATCGTCGTCCTCGCTGTGGTGGCACTGGTGTCCGGGGTGCGGGTGATCACCCTGGTCGGCCGGTCCATCGCCGATCCGCTCCGTGACCTGCATCGAGCCGTCGAGCGCGTCGACAACACCGACTACACCGCGCGGGTCCCGGTGTATGACTCGTCCGAACTCGGTGTGCTGCAACACGGTTTCAACACGATGGTGGCGGGACTCGAGGAGCGCGAGCGCATGCGCCGGCTCTTCGCTCGCCATGTCGGCGACACGGTCGCCGCGCAAGCCCTCGAACACGGCGACGGCATGCGAGGTGCGAACACGACAGTGGGGGTGCTGTTCGTCGACATCATCGATTCCACCGGGATCGCGGCCCGACAGGATCCCCAGGCCACCGCGCAACTGCTCAACGACTTCTTCACCATCGTCGCCGATGTCGTCGACGGCCACCGGGGCTTCGTCAACAAGTTCGAAGGGGACTCGGCGCTGGCCATATTCGGCGCGCCGGTCGCCCTCGACGACCCCGCCACCGCGACGCTCTCGGCGGCGCGGGACCTCGCCACCCGGCTGACCGCCGCCCTCGACATCGGGTGGGGGATGGGCGTGTCGTGCGGCACCGTCTTCGCCGGGAACATCGGTGCCGAGACCCGCTACGAGTACACCGTGATCGGCGACGCGGTGAACGAGAGCGCGCGGCTCTCCGATCTCGCCAAACAGTCCGGCACATCGGTGATGGCGTCCGGGACGGCGATCGATCGGGCGACGCCGGACGAAGCTGATCAGTGGGTCGCCGTCGGAACGCGTACTCTGCGCGGTCGCGCCGAGGTGACCGAGGTCTTCGCGCCGATCTCGGTTGTCGGACGGCGGGGCGCGGCGGGGATCTCGGTCGGAGCCGTCGTCGCCGGCCTCCTGCGTCCGGCGCGCCGTTTGACGGGACAGACCGGCCGTTTCGTTGACGACGGCGGTGGTACTCCATAGCGTCGGTGACAGACGTGACCAGACAGGGGAGGCACCATGAGCAAGTGGACCGCGGCTGACATTGAAGACCAGACCGGACGGCGGTACGTGATCACCGGCGCCAACAGTGGCCTCGGCGCCGAGACGGCGAAAGCGTTGGCCAAGGCTGGCGCGACGGTCACCCTGGCCTGCCGAAACGTGAACAAGGCACAGCCGGTGGCCGCCGACATCGGACCCAATGCGACTGTGGCACAGCTCGATCTGGCCGATCTCGCATCGGTGCGGACCTTTGCCGAGAAGTTCGACGGCGCGGATGTCCTGATCAACAACGCCGGGGTCATGGCGATACCGTTCAAACGCACTGCCGACGGATTCGAGATGCAGATGGGCACCAATCATCTCGGCCACTTCGTGCTCACCGCTCTGGTCCTGCCGAAGATCACCGATCGGGTGGTGACCCTGTCGTCGTCGATGCATCAGATCGGTCGGATCGACCTCGACGACCTCAACTGGGACAAGCGCAAGTACCGCCGGTGGCGGGCCTACGGCGACTCCAAGATGGCCAACCTGATGTTCGGGAAGGAACTGGCCGAACGGCTGGCGGCGTCGGGATCGTCGACGTCGTCGATGGTCGCCCATCCCGGCTACGCCGCCACCGAATTGCAGGGTCGGTCGGAGACCATCGAGGACGTCTTCATGAAGTTCGGGAACAAGATCTTCGCGCAGTCCGCATCCGGCGGCGCCCTTCCGACCTTGTACGCCGCGACATCGCCGGATACCACGAACGGCGGATACTACGGTCCGACCGAGATGTTCGGCAGCCGTGGCGCCCCGGGGCCGTCGGGCCACAGCAAGCTCGCCGACGACGCCGCGATCCGCGACGAACTCTGGCGCGTGTCGGAGAAACTCACCGACACGGAGTTCACCGTCTGACGTTCACCACACTCGCTCACCACACGCCGGGCGGGCGGAACTGGATGCTGATGCGTGGACCGACGCCGGGGACCTTCGGCACGGCATGTTCCCAGGTGCGCTGACAGCTGCCGCCCATCACGAGCAGGTCGCCCGGACCGACGACGAAACGCAGCGATGGTCCGCCGCCACGTGGACGCAACATCAGTGGTCGTGGCGAACCGAGGGACACGATCGCCACCATCGTGTCCTCGCGCGAACCACGCCCGATCCGGTCGCCGTGCCACGCGACGCTGTCCGACCCGTCGCGGTAGAGGCACAGGCCCGCCGTGGCGAAACCCTCGGGCAACTCCTCGCGGTAGTGGCCGCTCAGCTCCCCGAGGGCCGAGACGAGCATCGGGTCGGGGAAAGCGGCCGCCTCGTGGTAGGTCGCGACGAGGCGCGGGACGTCGACGACGCGGTCGTACATTCGTCGCCGCTCCGCACGCCAGGCCGCGGTCTCGCGCAACCGGTCGAACAGTGCATCCGACCCGGACACCCAGCCGGGCCGTAGGTCGACCCAGGCGCCGTCGGTCAGTCGGCGCCGCGTCGTGGAGCCGAGATCGCGCAGTGCCACACCATCTGTCGGCTGGTCGAACAGCGATCCCTGGATGCCCGCGGTCATGGCTGTCAGCCTACCCGAGACCTCCGAACACGTGTTCGATGATCTGCGTCTCGTCGGCAGCCGAACGGAGGCGTCGCGCACGTTTGCCCAGGATGGAATGGCATTGTGCGACAAATTCTGTTATCCAGTACCAAGTGGTAGTCACTAACACTTTGTGGCTCCGACGACCAGACCAGCGCGTGCGAAGGGAAGGCCATGGCGTCGTTTCTGTATCGGGTCGGAAGGTTCTCCTTCCGGCACAAATGGTGGGTGATCGCGACGTGGCTGCTGGCTGCGATGACGGTCTCGGGGCTCGTCGGAGCGCTGAACCCGCAGTTCGCCAAAGACTTCAGCCTGCCGGGCACCGACTCGGGAACGGCGACCTCGCAGATCGAGGAGCACTTCCCGCAGGTGATGGAGCAGCAGTCCCAGGCATCCACCAGCGTGCTGGTGGCCGCCGACGACGGACTGGCCGCGCACACCGACCAGATCAACGCCCTGGTCTCCGACCTTCAATCGCTTCCCGAGCTGAGCGACCCGGCGACGATCGTGAACCCCGTCGTGGCAGCCGCGGCCGATCCGGCCATCGCGTCGTCGGTCGTCGGTGACGACGGGCGGGTCGGGCTGATCCAGGTCCGTCAGGACATCGAGATCATGGAGCTCACCGTCGATCAGAAGGAGCAGCTCCAGGAGATCCTCGCCGAGAACCGCGGTGCGGGGCTCGAGGTCGAGGCCACCGGCTCGCTGATGCAGGTCATGGAGGCCGGCGGCACCGCCGAGATGATCGGGTTCGCCGTCGCTTTCGTCGTCATGATCGTCGCGTTCGGTGCACTGGTCGCCGCGTTCATCCCGCTGATCACCGGACTGGTCGGCGTCGCGATCACGATCATGCTCGTCACGTTGTCGGCCGAGGTCCTCAGCATCAACGAGACCGCGACCGCGATCGTCACGATGCTCGGCATCGCGGTCTCGATCGACTACGCGCTGTTCATCGTCTCGCGGTATCGCAGCGAGCTCACCCGGGGAGGGGCGCCTGCCGACGCGGCCGGACGAGCCGTCGGGACGGCCGGGTCCGCGGTCGTCTTCGCCGGCCTTATGGTGATCGTCGCGGTGGTGGCCCTGATGGTCATCGGTATCCCGCTGATCACCCAGATGGGCATGGGTGCCGGGCTTGCCGTCGCGGTCGCCGTGCTCGCCGCGCTCACCCTGATCCCGGCGCTCCTCGGCGCGGTCGGACGATTCGCCTTCCGCCCACGGATCCCGTGGATCAAGCACGCGGAGGAGTCCGCGACCGTCGACACCGTCGGCGTGAAGCTCGGCCGCACGGTCGTCAAGCGGCCCATCCCGTTCATCATCGCCGGCCTGGCGGTGCTGATCCTGGCGGCCATCCCGATGGGCCGGCTCGAGCTGGGCATGTCGCTGACCAGCGACGACGAGGCGCCTGCTCAGTCCCTGCTGCAGCGTGGATTCGGTGAGGGCGTCAACGGACCGCTGTTCGCCGTGGTGCACGTCGACAACGACGGCGACGTCGCGCCGGCCGCGGACGCGACCGTCGAGCACATCCGATCGCTGGACGGCGTCGCCAACACCGCGACCATCACGTGGATGGGCAACGGTACTGCGCCGCAGCCCAACAACGGCGCCGACACCGCGCTCATCTCGGTGACCCCGGTCAGTGCGCCGTCGTCGCAGGCGACGCACGACCTCATGGAGGAGATCCGCGCGTTCGCGCCGCAGGCCGAGAACGCCGGGGCAGAGCTCCATGTGGGCGGGCAGACGGCGATCATGTCGGATCTGTCGGCCAAGCTCGACAGCGCCCTGATCCCATACCTGATCGTGGTGGTCGGTCTCGCGTTCCTGATCATGATCGGGGTGTTCCGCTCGATCTGGGTTCCGCTGATCGCGACGCTCGGATTCGTGTTCTCGGTGCTCGCGACCTTCGGTATGACCGTCCTGATCTTCCAGGAGGGTGCACTGGGGCTGATCGACAACACCAAGCCGATCCTGTCCTTCCTGCCGATCTTCCTGATCGGCGTGGTGTTCGGCCTCGCGATGGACTATCAGGTCTTCCTGGTGACCCGAATGCGTGAGGAGTACATGCACGGCATGTCGGCCAAGGACGCCATCATCACCGGCTACCGGCACGGCGCCCGTGTGGTCACCTCGGCCGCGCTCATCATGATCAGCGTGTTCGCGGCGTTCATGCTGGCTCCGGACACGACCGCGAAGATGATGGGCTTCTCGCTCGCGGTGGCAGTGGCGTTCGACGCCTTCATCATCCGGATGATGGTGGTGCCCGCCGCGATCGCGATGCTGGGCGACCGTGCCTGGGGTCTGCCGAAGTGGTTGGATCGAGTCGTGCTGAACCTCGACATCGAGGGTGCCGCCGTCCGCGACCGCGGGCTGGAGAACCCCGATGCCGACCCGAAGCGGGAAGCGGTCGCATCGGCGACCTGATCCGAGGAGGTCATCGCCATGGCCACACCGACGACGACCCCGGGCTGCGGCCCGGGGCGTCGCATCGGTTTGCGGGAGAAGAACAAGATCCGCACCCGCAAGGCGATTCGCGACGCAGCGATGCGGCTGTTCGCCGAGAACGGCTACAACCACACGACGGTGGAACAGATAGCGCGGGAGGCGGAGGTCTCCCACACCACGTTCTTCCGCTATTTCGCGTCCAAAGAGCAGGTGGTCATCTCCGATGATCTCGACGAAGCCCGGCAGGAGGCGATCGAGGCGATCCCACCCGGCCTGAGCCACTTCGACCTGCTCCGTCGCTTGATCAGTGAGATGTTCCGGATCGGTACCGCCGACGAATGGGCCAGCAGCTCAGAACGCATGCGGCTCATCCAATCCGAGCCGGTGCTGCGCACGGCCTATCAGATCGAGTCGGACGGGGCGATCTCCCACGCGACCGACTTCTTCGCCGACTACACCGGCGCCCGCCCCGACGACATCCGCCTGCGGGTGTTCATCGCAGCCGCCGGCGGCGTGATGTTCCACTTCGCCCAGGCCGTCGACGAAGTCCCCGACGAGAACCTCCTCGCCACCCTGTTGCAGGCCGTCGATCTCCTGGAGCAGGGCCTGCCGATCTGAGCAACAGAGAGTCGACCGACCGGTCGACTCGATCGACCCGATGAAAGGAGCCCAACGTGGGGCGTCTCGACAACAAAGTGGCCGTGATCACCGGAGTGGCCCGGGGGCAGGGGCGCGCGCACGCCGTCCGCCTCGCCTCCGAAGGCGCACAGATCATCGGCGTCGATCTGGCCGGCCCGCTGCCCGGTGTGCCCTACGACCCGGCTACCCCGGCAGACATGGACGAGACCCGTCGACTGGTCGAGGAGCAGGGCGTGAAAGCGCATCTCGTCACGTGCGATGTCCGTGATCTCGAGGGACTCAAGAGCGTCGTCGACGAGGGCGTCGGTGTGTTCGGAGGCATCGACATCGTGGTCGCCAATGCCGGCATCTGCATCCCCGAGACCTGGGATGAGGTGACCCCGACGAGTTTCCGGGATGTCATCGACATCAATGTCATCGGCGTCTGGAACACCGTCACCGCCACCGCTCACCATCTGATCGAGCGGGGCGGCGGCTCGGTGATCCTGACGAGTTCTCTCGCTGGAAAGAAGCTGCAGCCGTTCATGGTCCACTACACCACCAGCAAGCATGCGCTGGTCGGGATGACCCGCGCTTTCGCCGCCGAGCTGGGCAATCACGACATCCGCGTCAACAGCATCCACCCCGGTGCGGTGGCGACGCCGATGGGGTCGGGGCAGATGGTCGCGCGGATCGAGGAGACCAACGCCGCCAACCCGCGCCTGGCCGGCATGGGCATGACCTTCCTGAATCAGTTCGTCGCCGAGCCGGAGGAGATCGCCAACGTGGTGGCGTTCCTGGCTTCCGACGAGTCCAAGTTCATCACCGCCGAGCACATCTCGATCGACGGTGGGGCGCAGTACTTCTGATCGAGCGGGTGATCTCGATACGCCGCGGGCTCGCTGCGCTCGCTCGGCCCATTCCGCTGGTCGAGTAGTCTGCGAGCCGCTAGGCGAGGAGACGTATCGAGACCCGCCGACGCCCTCCGTCGCACCGGCGTGATCGAGACCCGCTCACGCCCTCCGTCGCACCGGCGTGATCGGTAGCCGGAGCGCGCCGGGAGCCGATGCCGGTACCGTCGGACGTCGCGGAGCGACCGGCTCGACCGATTCGTAGGCACATCCGGACGCCGGCCGCGGATCGACCTCACCGCGGTTGGGCCACAGCGCCATCGCGCGTTCGGCCTGTGCGGTGATCGTGAGCGACGGATTCACCCCGAGGTTGGCCGACACCGTCGATCCGTCGACGACGTGCAGGCCCGGATGCCCGAACACCCGGTGGTAGGCGTCGACCACACCGTCGGTCGCGGAGCTCCCGATCGAGCAACCGCCCAGGAAGTGAGCGGTCATCGGGATGTTGAGCAGGTCGACGATCGAACCTCCTGGCGTTCCACCGATTCGGCGCGCCACGGATCGGACGGCGGTGTGTCCCTCGGGAATCCAGCGGGGTGGCGGGTCCCCGTCCCCGGCCCTGCTCCGCAGGATCGGGCCGAGGCGGCCACGGCGGGCGAACAGTTCGATGGAGTTGTCGGCGGTCTGCATCACGAGTGCGATGATCGTGCGCTCCGACCACCGCCGCACCGACAGCGAACGCGATGTCGTGATCGGATGCGCTGACATCGCCGCGACGGCTTTCAGGAGACGCGGAACCCGCCCGCCGCCGTCGACCAGGATCGCCTGCAGGAGCCCGATGAGGTTGCTGCCCTTGCCGTAGCGCACGGGCTCGATGTGGGTGTGATCGTTCGGATGGAACGACGACGTGATCGCCACGCCTCGGGTGTAGTCGGTCGCGGTATCGGTGGCCGTCGCCGCGAGCACCGCCTCGGAGTTGGTGCGCACGACGCGTCCCAGCCGATCTGACAGGTTCGGCAGATCGCCGCTCTGCTGCATCGACAGCAGCAGCTTGTTGGTGCCGTAGGTCCCGGCCGCGAAGACCACCTGATCGGCGGTGAACGTCTGCCGGTGGCGCCGCAGCCGCGACCCTGTCCGGCGGGTGTCGATCTCATACCCACCGCCGGCCCTCGGGCGGACCGCGCGCACGGTGGTCATCGGAACGATCTGTGCGCCCGCGGTTTCGGCCAGATGCAGGTAGTTCTTCACCAGCGTGTTCTTGGCCCCGACCCGGCATCCCGTCATGCACGACCCACATTCGGTACAGCCAGTGCGGTCGGGGCCCGCGCCACCGAAGAACGGGTCGGCGACACGTTTGCCTGCCTTGCCGAAGTACACGCCGACCGGGGTGGGGACGAAGGTGTGTCCCGCCCCCATCTCCTCGGCCACCTCACGCATGACATCGTCCGCGGGCGTCGTCCACGGGACCGTCGTGACGCCGAGCATCCGCGACGCCTGGTCATAGTAGGGATCGAGCTCAGAGGCCCAGTCCGTGATCGAGCCCCACTGCGGATCATCGAAGAATGCGGTCGGCGGTCGATAGAGAGTGTTGGCGTAGTTCAGCGATCCGCCACCGACGCCGGCGCCGGCCATCACGAGGACGTCGCGCAGGGGATGCATGCGCTGCACGCCATAGCATCCCAAGGTCGGCGCCCAGACGTAGTCGCGGACACGCCAGCTGGTCTTCGGGAGCTCGTCGTCAGTGAATCGGCGGCCGGCCTCGAGGACCGCGACACGGTAACCCTTCTCGACCAGCCGTAGCGCGGCGACCGAACCGCCGAAGCCGGAGCCGATCACGATGACATCGACATGGCCGGTTGCTGCAACATCGGTCACCGGATCACCTGCGAGGCGTCGTCGGCGTGCGCGGGCACCCTGCCGAGACGATGGTCGTCGGCGACGAAGGTCGACATCATGCGCCGATACGCGCCGGTGAAGGTCGGCCACATCACCGAATTACGTCCTTTCGCATCGAAATACCAACTGGCGCAGCCGCCGGTGTTCCACACCGTGCCGCCGAGCTCGCGGTCGAGGTTCGCGTTGTAGGCCTGCTGCGCCTGCGCGGTCACCTCGACGGTGTCCAGGCCGCGGTCACGCAGGTGACGGATGACGGTGCTCGCGTACCGCGCCTGCGGCTCCAGCATCAGCACGATGGAGCTGTGACCGAGGTTGGTGTTGGGTCCGTAGAGAAAGAACAGATTGGGAAAGCCGTGGACCGAGACGCCCCGATACGCACTGGGGGAGCCCGCCCAGGTGTCGGCCAGGGTGTCTCCGGTGCGGCCACGCAGGTGGCCGGCGATAGGAGGTGCCGTCGGCGTGAACCCGGTCGCGAACACCACGGTGTCGACTTCGTGTGTGCGTCCGTCGGAGTCGACGGCGCCCTCTGACGTGAGCTCGGCGATCGCGCCCGTGAGTGTCACATTGCGCTTCTGCAGGGCGGGAAACCATTTGTTGGTCAGCAGCATTCGCTTGCAGCCGATGGTGTAGTCAGGTGTCAGTCGGCGTCGCAGTGAGCGATTGCGCACCTGGGTCATCAACTGTGCCTTGCCGATCGCGGTTGCGATGGGCAGCAGTCGGGGCCGGCGGGCCATCAGGATCACGTAGAACTCGCGATAGAGGTACACCAGTGCCCGGATCAGTCGGTGGGCCGCTGGTAGCCGGCGATACACCGTGCGTTCCGTGCGTCCGATCGTGCGGTCCAGGCGCGGTACCACCCACGCCGGGGTGCGCTGGAACACCGTCAGATGCTCCACGTGGTCGACGATCTCGGGCACGATCTGAACTGCGGACGCACCGCTGCCGACGATGGCGACGCGGCGGCCGGTGAGGTCGTGACCGTGCTCCCACTGCGCGCTGTGGAACACCGTGCCCCCGAAGTCCGATGCGCCCGGCAGGTCCGGAACACCTGGCGCCGAGAGCGCGCCCGGGGCGGTGACCAGGAAGCGGCAGCGGATGACACCGTGCTCGGTGGTCACGATCCACAGCGCTTGTGCCGCATCCCATTCCGCGTCCTGCAGTGCACAGTTGTAGCGAATCCGATCCCCGAGTTCGTCGGCGACACCGATGAGGTAGTCGCGGATCTCGTGCTGGCGCCCGTAGCTGTGTGACCAGTCCGGGTTGGGCGCGAATGACAGTGAGTACAGGGACGTGGGCACGTCGCATGCGGCGCCCGGATAGTCGTTCTCCCGCCAGACGCCACCGGCCTCGGCGGCGCGTTCGATCGCGAGGATCTCCAGATCCGGGTGATCGGTGACCAGCCTGTGCAGCGCGGCCAGGCCGCCGAAACCCGCGCCGACGACGAGGACGTCGACGCGGTCGGGGAGGTGCTGTGGGTGTTCAGGCATCGGCGACCATGGCCTTCCAGACGGTGAGTAGTTCGTCGACGAGCGCGCGGTCGTCGTCGGGTGAGCGCAGAATTCGTGAGACGGCCAGGCCGCGTGCGAGTTCGATGGACAGGGCGATCTGGGCGGGGCTGTAGCGCGGGCCGAACAGTTCGGCGCTGCCGGTGATCAGCGCGTCGGAGACCTTCTGCTCCAGCGGCACCATCGCTTGTCGCAGGTGCTCGTCGGTCCGGGCGGCCACCCACAGTTCCAGCGCGGCGTCGAACAGCGGGCCGTCGAACACCTCGAAGATCACCGAGATGTCTTCGTCGCCGGTGCGCGGACGACCAAGGATCTCGCTCATCCGCCGATCGACGAGATGTCCGACGGCGGCGACCACCAGCGACTCGCGGGTGGGGAAGTGGTGCAGGAGAGCGCCTCTGGACACCTCTGCGCGACGGTTCACCTCCTGGGTGGTCGTCTTCGCGTAGCCGAGCTCGACGAGTGACGTGATCGTCGCGTCGAGCACCTTCGCCCGGGTCGCCGCGGTGCGTTGGGCCTGCGTTCGTGGCGCGGCAGCCTCGTCTCTCATGCGTCGGACGGTAGTCGGAAATCAACAAACAGTCCAGACTGTTTGTAAAACTTCCCTCCTGAGGTGTTGAGTCGTTTGACTGAAACATGTTTCAATACCTCGGGCCGCGAAGTCATCGGTGCGGCCACGGAGGACGACGATTCGAGGGGGATAGACGTGATTTCACGTCGCTCGTTTGTCGGTGGGGCGGCGGCCGTGGGGGCGGCCGCCGCGACCTCATCGATCATCGGTACCGCGCAGGGCGCCGCCGCGCCCGCCAGCCGCGTGCGGCTGACCCGGGAGGACCACCGCGTGGTGGTCATCGGCTCGGGCTTCGGAGGGGGAGTGACCGCTCTGCGGTTGGCGCAGGCCGGGGTTCCGGTGGTGGTGCTCGAGCGCGGTCGCCGTTGGCCGACCGGCCCCGACGCCACGACCTTTCCAAGTCCTTCGGCTCCGGACAAGCGGATGCTCTGGTACCGCTCCGAGCCGGAACTGTTCGGTCGGCCGGTGCCGTTCGAACCGTATGTCGGACTTGTGGAGACGGTCATCGGGGAGAACATGACGGCGCTGTGCACGACGGGCGTCGGGGGCGGTTCGCTGGTCTACCAGGGGATGTCGCTGCAGCCGGCCGAGGACGTCTTCAACTCCCAACTTCCTGAGGAGTTGGACTGGAAGTTGATGGACCGCGTCCATTATCGGCGTGTCGAACGGATGCTGCGGCTCGAGACGGCACCGGACCGGCTCATCGCGACACCGAACTATCGTGCGGTCAGAAAGTTTGCGCGCCAAGCACGTTCAGCCGGTCTGCCGGTGTCGAAGATCCCGATGCCGATCGACTGGGACTACGCCCTTGCCGAGCTGAACGGCAAGATGCGGCCGTCCTACACCGACGGGTCCGGGGCGATGGGGGTCAACAACGGCGGAAAGCATTCCGTCGACGTCACCTATCTGGCCGCGGCCGAGCGAACGGGGCTGGTGGAGGTACGTCCTCAGCACGAGGTCGTCGATGTGGCGCGAGCCCGCGACGGGCGGTGGACGGTGCACGTCAACCGCATCGGGGCAGATGGTGCGGTGCTGGAGAAGAAAATCCTCACGACCGGCACGCTGGTGATGGCGGCAGGCAGTCTGAACACCACCAAGTTGCTGGTCCGTGCGTCGGCGCGTGGGCTCATCGGTGATCTGCCCGACGAACTCGGGGCGGGCTGGGGCACCAACGCCGACCGGATCTATCTGTGGTCCGATCCGTCGGGTGGATTCGGCGCGGTGCAGGGCGGTCCGGTGGTGTACGGAAGTCTGAACTGGTCGAAACCGGAACTGGCTCATACGGTCATCCAGGCCGCGATCCCGGGGTTCGGTCTGGACGCGCACAGCACGATGATGGTCGGTTTCGGGGTCAGCGATTCCCGCGGACGCTTCGTCTACGATCCGGCGTCGGGCGAGGCCAGGCTGCGCTGGCCACGCAACGGCGATTCGTTGATCCAGACCAAGGGAATTCATCCCACCGCGTCGGCCATCGCCGGTCGGGGCGGTGTGCTCACCGACACCAACGCGATTGTTCCGTCCACCTGGCACGGACTGGGCGGGGCGAACATGGGGTCGGTGTGCGACCTCGATGGGCGCGTGCGCGGTCAGCGCGGTCTGTATGTGCTCGACGGGGCGCTGATCCCCGGCAACACCGCCGCCTGCAATCCGTCGATGACGATCGCCGCCGTCGCCGAGCGGGCGCTCGACAACATCGTGGCGCGCGACGTCGGCACCGTCATATGACGGAGTGTGCCTGCACTATTCGTGGGTGACCGGGGCGAGCCACACACCGATGAGTGCGTCGACGAGTTGCTCGCCGACGTCCTCCCATGTCCGGCTCGCCTCGCCTGCGGCGCACGCACGTTCATGGTCGGCGAGAGTGAGCACGATCATGTTGCGGGCCATCGTGTCCCGGATCTCCAGTACCGACGGTGGCAACGACGGTAGCGCTGCGTACATTCCGGTGAGGACGCTGATGAGTTCTTCGGACACGTCCTTCTGCTCGTAGAGCAGAGGGCCGTACTTCGGGTCGGTGGTGACCTGCGCGCAGAACCGCGCGAAGTAGGTCGGCGTGCCCAGTGAGCGGAGATAGTCGGTCTGCGGGCGGACCAGGCACGAGATCCATTCGCGCATCCCCATCTGCGGTCCCAGATCGGACAGCATGGTGCGGCGGATCGGTTCGATCGCGGAGTTGTGGTGACCCAGAATCGCGCGGAGCAATTCGAGCTTGCCGCCGAAGTGATAGCCCACCGCGAAATTGTTGCCCTGTCCCGCCGCCTCGCTGATTCGACGATTGGACACCGTGGAGATGCCCTCCTCGGCGAACATGCGTTCGGCTGTGCGGAGGAGGAGGCCGCGGGTCAACGCCACTTGCTCGTTACGGCCGATGGTCATCGTCGCCTGCTCCTGTCCTTGTGCCGGCGTCCCCCCGCCGGACCTTCGCAATACTAATCGGGATCGTGGCTCGGCCTTCGTCCGTAGGGGTAGCCGTCTGTCGCGGTAGCGTGAGTGTCATGCGCTTCGGAATGTTCATCCCGCAAGGTTGGCGTTTGGATCTCACCGGTATCGCTCCCGCCGACCAATGGTCGGTGATGTCGGGTCTGGCCGGCCGGGCAGACGAGTCCGGCTGGGACTCCATCTGGGTGTACGACCACTTCCACACGGTCCCGATGCCCACCGATGAGGCGACCCACGAGGCATGGACGCTGGTGTCGGCGTTCGCGGCCACGACGTCACGGGTGGCGATCGGGCAGATGTGCACGGCGATGAGCTATCGCAATCCGATGTATCTGGCGAAGGTGGCGGCAACCGCCGATCTGATCTCCGGGGGTCGGGTGCAGATGGGCATCGGTGGCGGCTGGTATGAGCACGAATGGCGTGCCTACGGTTACGGATTCCCGTCGGCGGGGGAACGACTGGCCCGCCTCGACGAGGGTGTGCAGATCATGAAGCAGGCGTGGGAGACCGGTCGGGCGACCTTGCAGGGCAAGCACTATCAGGTCGATGACGCGATCTGCGCCCCACGTCCGGAAGCGGGGCGCATCCCGCTCTGGATCGCCGGCGGAGGCGAACGCAAGACCTTGCGGATCGCGGCGAAGTACGCCGACTTCACGAACTTCGACGGGACGCCCGAAGGGTTCGCCCACAAGTCGTCGGTGCTGCAACAGCATTGCGCCGATGTCGGCCGCGACTACGACGCGATCGTCCGGTCGGCGAATTACAACGTGATCGTGGCCGAGACCGAGGACGAGGTGCAGCGCCGCCTCGATGCGCTGGAGGCGCATCTGGCCGAGCACGTGCACCCCGAAGCGGCGAAGGCGACGATGGGCGCATTCCGCGGCATGCCCGCGGTCGGAACGCCCGAGCAGGTGGTCGAGAACCTGACGGCGTTGGTGGACCAGGGGATGTCGTACGGCATCTTCTACTTCCCGGACATCGCCCACGACACCGGGAGCCTCGAGTTGTTCGAACAGCAGGTCATGCCGGCGTTGCGGTGATCAGTATCTCGCCGAACCGGCTGACCGCCGACTAGTCAGAGATGCCGGAGTCGTCGGGCGGCCTCGGCGATCACGTCCTCACGTTTGCTGAAGGCGAATCGGATCATGTGTCGCCATGGTTCGACGTCGTCGACGAATGCGCTCACCGGCACCGCGGCGACCCCGATACGTTCGGGCAGCATCCGGCAGAACTCGGCGCCGTCGTCGTAGCCGAGTGGCCGCGGGTCGGCGCAGACGAAATAGCCGGCCTCGCTACGGTGCACGCCGAATCCCGCGTCCTGGAGTGCGGTCGAGAGCAGGTCGCGTTTGGTGGCCAGCTCCGCGGATGATGTGTGTACCCAGGCCATCTCGTTGTCGAGAGCGTGGGCGACCGCGGGTTGAAAGGGGCCAGAGCCGACGTAGGACATGAACTGCTTGGCCGAGCGGGCGGCCGCGACCAGATCGGCGGGGCCGCTGACCCAGCCGACCTTCCATCCGGTGCAGTTGAAGGTCTTGGCGGCGCTCGAGATTCGAAGGGTGCGCTGGCGCATGCCGGGGAAGGTCGCCAACGGGCGTTGAACTCGACCGTCGAAGAGCAGGTGTTCGTAGACCTCGTCGGTCACTGCGATCACGTCGTGTTCGACGCACAGGGCGGCGATCTCGGCAAGGTCGTCGTCGGACAGCACGGTGCCGGTCGGGTTGTGGGGTGTGTTGACCATGATCAGTGCGGTGTTGGGGGTGAACGCTTCGGCCAGTCGGGACCGGTCGAGGCGGAATCCGTCGCCGTCGGCGATGAGCGGTACCGTCCGGCGTACGCCGCCGGCCATCGCCACCGTCGCGGCGTAGGAGTCGTAGTACGGCTCGACCATGATGACCTCGTGGCCGGGTTCGACGAGCCCGACGACGGAGCCGGCGATCGCCTCGGTGGCGCCGACGGTGATCAGGATTTCGCTGTCCGGGTCGTAGTCGAGCCCGTAGTGGTGGAGTTGGTGCCGGGCGACCGCGTGTCGCAGTTCGGGGATGCCGATACCCGGCGGGTACTGGTTGTGGCCTTCGGCGATTGCGCGCTGCGCGGCTTCCAGCATCGATGACGGGCCGTCGGTGTCCGGGAATCCCTGGCCCAGGTTGACGGCGGAATGCTCGATGGCCAGGGCGGACATCTCGGCGAAGATCGTGGTGCCGAACGGGCGGAGACGGGAAACGGTGCGCACGCCATCAAGGCTGACACATTCGTGTGGCTGCGAACGTCGTCGGTCACGGGGTTGACGGCGTCGCCCCGATCGGGAGCACGCGGCGGTAGCATCTGCGACTATGACCACGCCGCCGGGACCACCGAATCCGGATTCGTCGAACGGGCGGGGGGACGAGAACTCGTCCGAGCCGACCGTGCCGCCCACCGAGGCGCAACGGTCCGGTGATACGCCGGACGCGCCGCGTGCCGCCGGCGGGGACTACGACCCGTGGGCGCAGGGGTATCAGGGAGCGCAGCAGGATCCGGGTGCGCAGCCCACACCGCCCGGCCCCGACTCACCCACCCAGCAGATTCCGGGTGGCTCGCAGTATCCGGGTGGCTCGCAGCCGTATCCGCCTGGGCAGCAATCTTATCCGGCTGGAGACCATCAGTATCAGGGTGGCCAGCAGCCCCCCGGAGGTCAGCAATATCCGGGTGGCCAGCAGTATCCGCAGCCTTATCCCGGCGCGGAGCAACCATATGGTGGACAGGCGCCCCAGCAGGGAGCGCAGCCGTATGGGGCGCCGTACCCGGGTGGCGCCTATCCAGGTGGCGCCTATCCGGGTGGCGCAGCGGGCCAGGACCCCGGTGCGACCCAATATCCGGGAGCCCAATATCCGGGTGCGCAGTACCCGGGGGCTCAGTATCCGGGAGCCCAATATCCCGGTGCGCAGCAGTATCCGGGGGCGCAGCCGCCCTATCCCGGCCAGCCGTACCCTGGCGGGTATCCGCCGCAGGCGCCGGCGAAGCGTTCGAACAAGAAGTTGTGGTGGATCATCGGCGTCGTCGTGGCCGTTTTGCTGGTGATCATCGGTGTGGTCGCATTCGTGACTCGTGATGCGGTGACCGATACCGACGATGTCGCCGTCGGCGATTGTGTCTCGATCAGCGGAAGCCAGACCGAGGACAACATCAGTGCCACCAAGACCGACTGTGCCTCCGACACCGAGTTCACTTTCTATGTCGCAGAGAAGATCAGCGGTGGCTCATGCCCGAACGATGACTATTCGCGCCTCTACTGGTTGCGTGATGGCGAGGAGACCGGCGAACAGCTGTGCCTGGTACCGAATCTGACGCAGGGTGAGTGCTACCAGATCCCGATCGGCGGTCTCCCCACCGCCAGCCTCTCCGACTACCAGCGTGTCGAGTGTGGTGCGATCAAGGCCGCCGGAACCGAGATCTTGCGTGTGGATCGTCGCACCGAGGGCCAGCCGACCTGTAGTCGAGACCAGCTCGCGGTGTTCTTCGCACTGCCCAACCCGCTCGGATACTGCCTCGGCGAGCCGACCTGACCCAGCCGACGACCTCACCGCGGGTAGGTGATGATGGTTTCGCCGGTGCGTAGGTTGCGCCAGGTGATGGTGCGGTCGGTGTGCATGGTCGGCACCCAGCCGCCGTCGTGTTTGCGGTGGTGGTCGGGTCGGCAGAGCGGTGCGAAGTTGAAGGGCACGCTCCAGCCGCCGGCCAGCGGGTCGGCATGGTTGAACTTCACCAGGTGGTCGAGCTCGCACTCGTGCGATGGTCGGCTGCAGTACGGGTAGCGGCAGCGTCGATCGAGGTAGGTGATCTCGGCACGCATCCGGTCTGGTGGTCGGTAGATCAGGGCGCCGGGTGGTGGGATGTCGAATCCGCCGTGTCCGGTGGGGTCGATGGGTGGCGCCAGGGCTCGGTCGCCGATGACGATCAGTCGGCTGGCCGGTTTCGGGGTCACGAGGGTGGGGACGGTGATGATCTTCGCCTGTGGGGCCAGGTCGGCCGCGTGGGCGGGATCGATGGCGCCGTAGCCCTGGAGTCGGGTGGGTTCGATGCCGGTGGGGTCGTGCAGGAGCGTCCAGGTCGGTGGGGTCGGGAGGTCGACGGCCGCAGGGACGTCGTTCGTACCGCCGTCCTCGGGATGGCCGGTGTTAGCAGGATCGGCGTCGGCGTCGGCCTCGGCTGTGGCGCCATCCGCGGTGCTGTCGAGGGTGTCGATGTCGTCGTCGGCGGTATCGGCGACTTCGTGGTTGTCGGAGCCGTCAACGGTGTCGGTGGTGTCGCCGCCCTCGGTGGTCGTGGCCGGCGCGGCGTCGGTGGGTGCGGCGATGGACGCGCTGTTCGTCGACCGACCGTGGTCATCGTCGTCGCTGGTGCCGTCCGCGCTGTGCTCGGCCGCTGACGGTGTGGTCGTCTCGGTGTCGTCGTTGGCTGTGTCGCCGGTGGCTGTGGCAGAGGGGCGGTGGTCACCCTGGTCGCCGTCTTTCGGCGACGAGCTGTTCGCGTCCGTGTCCGCGTCGGCGCGGGGCGCCGTCCTCTTGCCGCGCTTGGTGCGGGCTTGTCCTGCGGTGCAGGTGTCGTCGCCGCATTCGCAGGTCAGGGTGGCGCCGGGGATGCCCACGATCTCCCCGAACGCGAGGATGCGCTGTCGGCCCAGGGTGCGCGCGTCGTTCTTGCAGACGCGTGCGGCGACGAGCTTGGTGATGCGGTCGCGTAGATGCACCCCGTGCTCGGCAGGCATGCACGCATCCAGGTTCATGTGGCCGCCGGCCTCGTTGCTGAAGGTGATGTTCTCGAACGCTTCGGCAATCGCATCCCGCGAATCGGCCGCACCGTCCGGATCCAGGCTGATCACCGCATCGGCGAGATCATCACGCAGGGCGGTGTCGGTGGACGCCCGATTCCCCAACTCCAAAGCGAGGTCTTCGAAACTGACCGGCCCATCCTCGTCGGGTTGCGGTTCCGGTTGCACCTCGGCATCCGGGTCGGTGTCGTCTTCGTCGAGGAGGTCGTCGAGGGTCGGGTCGGTCGGCTCGTCAGTCTCATCGTCGGCGTCGGTGTCGGTGTCGGGGAGTTGGTCGCGCAGGTCGCCTTTGGGGGCGATGTCGGCGGCATGCACCATCACCGACATGCGGTGGGTGCTGAATTCGCCGGCCAGATAGGCCATCCGAATCTTCGGATATTCCTGCAGGGAGGCGCCGAGTGAGTACCATTCGCCGGCTTTGGTTTTGTTGATCCGTAATGCCAGGGAGACTTCCCCGACCGCGGTGTTGCGGGCGGTCTGGCCGAAGATCATGCGGTGGCGGCCGTCGGCGCCGAACAGCCGCTCGTTGTAGGCGCTTTCGCCGATGTGGTAGGCCATCAGCAAGGCGCGGGCTTCGGCTTGTCTACTCAACCGCAGCGCGTCGCGCGCGAACGCCCCCAACCCCTCAGCGCCGACCGACGACAGCAGTGTGTCGTCGACTGCGGGGTCGGTGTAGGTGAACACGCTAGGCCTCTCGTGTGGGGGAGGTGCTGTGCGGGAATGGGACTGGTATCAGAGTATCGGGTGGGTCTGACAATTTCGGGTGCTGATCCGGAGCCTGTGGATAGTGGTTCTGCTGCGGTTTCTGATTGGGTTCAGGGTATCGGGTTGGTGTGACAAGATCTGTGGTGCAGTAGGTTTGCTGGTTCCGGAGGTCTCGATTACGTCCTCGCCTAGCGGCTCGGACTACTCGACCAGCGGGTGAAAGTTGCGGTTCGGACTACTCGACCAACGGTTGAAAGTTCCGGCTCGGACTACTCGACCAGCGGGTGAAAGTTGCGGTTCGGACTACTTGATCAGCGGTAGGGCGGAGCAGCGGATCGGTGTAGGTGAACACGCCGGGCCCTTTCGTGAGTGGGAGGTGCTGTGCGGGAATGGGACTGATGTCAGGGTATCGGGTGGGTCTGACAGTTTCGGTTGCTGATCCGGAGGCTGTGTGAACCTCCCCAGTTTGAGTGGACACCTGAGATAGCGGGGCGAAGGGTCCTGCTGGGAGGATGTCTACATGTCCAGGACGCGTCGGTCGTTTACGCCTGAGTTCAAGGCGGAGGCTGCTCGTCGGGTGATCGATGGGGGCCGGCCGGTCACCGAGGTTGCGCGTGAACTCAACGTGCATGAGAACTTGTTGGGCAGATGGGTGCGCGCTGAGCGGATGCGCGATGGTGTCGCCGACGAGGTGCGCAACGCCCCACCGGATCGGGACTTGTCGGCTGGTGAGCGCGCGGAGTTGACTCGGTTACGCGCGGAGCTGGCCGAGAAGGATCGTGATCTGGCGTTCCTGAAAAAAGTATCGGCGTACTTTGCGGCGCAGCAACATCGGTGAGCAAATTCGAGCTCATTGCTGCGGAGTGCGCCGACAACGACATCACGAAACTCACTGAACTGCTGGGTGTTTCACGATCCGGATTCTACGCGTGGGTGGATCGGCAACGACGTGCGGAGCTGACACCGCGCCAGCAGCGCCGCCGGGATCTGGAGGTGAAGATCCTCGCCCATTGGCAGGCATCGGCGCGTACCTACGGTTCACCGAGGATTACGGCCGATCTGCATGCCGAGGGTGTCGCGGTCTCGGAGAACACCGTCGCCAAGATCATGGCCGAGATGGGTATCGAGGGCATCAGCCCACGCACGTTCAAGGTCAAGACCACCGAGGTCGATCCGACGGCGGCGTTCCCGCCCGACCGGGTCGGGCGAGTGTTCGACCAGGGCGGCATCGACCTGATCTGGACTTCCGACATCACCTACCTGACCTGCGGTGAAGGCGACGCATACCTGTGTGCGATCCGTGACGAGCACTCACGTCGGGTGCTGGGCTGGTCGTTGGCCGACCACATGCGTACCGAGCTGGTCGAGGCCGCCGTGGACGCTGCGGTGTTCACCCGAGGCGGGTCGGTGGCCGGCACCATCCTGCACAGCGACAGGGGCAGTCAGTACACCAGCCACGACATGGCCGCCGCATGCGGCAAGCATGGCTTGCGGCGCTCGATGGGCGCGACAGGGATCTGCTGGGACAACGCCGGCGCCGAATCGCTGTGGTCGACCGTCAAGCACGAGTACTACAAGCGACACGCGTTCACCACGTACGCGAATCTTACTGCAGGACTTGACAATTACATCAGATTCTACAATCATGACAGGAGGCACAGCTCGCTGGGGATGATCTCGCCTATCGACTTCGAGATCACATCACTGACAAGTCAGCAATCAAGCTAACCGTGTCCACTTTTTCAGGGGAGCCCCAGTGGATAGTGGTTCTGCTGCGGTTTCTTGCTTGGGTTCAGGGTATCGGTTGGGTGTGACAAGTTCGGTGGTGCAGTGGGTTTCGCCGGTTCCGGAGGTCTCGATACGTCCTCGCCTAGCGGCTCGGACTACTCGACCAGCGGGGAGAGTTGCGGCTCGGACTACTCGACCAGCGGGTGAAGGATGCGGCTCGGACTACTCGACCAGCGGTTTGGGGGTGCCTCGGACTACTCGACCAACGGATTGAAGGCGCGGCGGAATTGAACTGACGACGGCGTATCGGGTGGGTATGACAAGATCTGTGGTGCAGTGGGATTGGTGGGTTCCAGAGGTCTCGATACGTCCTCGCCTAGCGGCTCGGACTACTCGACCAGCGGGTGAAAGTTGCGGCTCGGACTACTCGACCAGCGGGTGGGGTGCGGCTCGGGCTACCCGCCCCACGCCTTGGACACGCGACTCGTGGGCAGGGCTATCCGCTCAGCTGGCGGATTCTTCACCGATCGTCGGGCCGAGGAGGTCGTCCGCATCGGTGATCCGGTAGGCGTACCCCTGCTCCGCCAGGAAGCGCTGACGGTGGGCGGCGTAGTCCGCGTCGAGCGTGTCGCGCGACACCACCGAGTAGAAGTGGGCTTGTCCGCCATCACGTTTCGGACGCAGCAGTCGACCCAACCGTTGGGCCTCCTCCTGTCGGGAGCCGAACGTGCCGGACACCTGGACCGCGACCGACGCCTCCGGGAGGTCGATGGAGAAGTTGGCCACCTTCGACACCACCAGGGTCTGCAGTTCGCCGGACCGGAACCGATCGAACAGGGCCTCGCGCTCCTTGTTCTTCGTCGACCCCTGGATGACCGGGGCGTCGAGCTCGCGTCCGAGTTCCTCCAGCTGATCGATGTAGGCGCCGATCACCAGGGTCTGAGAACCCTTGTGGCGAGCGAGGATCGACTTCACGACATTCACCTTGGTGTGCGCCGTCGAGCACAGTTTGTACTTCTCGTCGGACTCGGCGACCGCGTACTGCAGCCGTTCTTCGTCGGTGAGGGTGACGCGGACCTCGACACAGTCGGCGGGTGCGATCCAGCCCTGCGCCTCGATGTCCTTCCACGGCGCGTCATACCGTTTCGGTCCGATGAGGCTGAACACGTCACCTTCACGGCCGTCCTCGCGCACCAGCGTCGCGGTGAGCCCCAGACGACGGCGTGACTGGAGGTCGGCGGTCATCCGGAACACCGGAGCCGGCAGCAAGTGCACCTCGTCGTAGATGATCAGACCCCAGTCGCGGGAATCGAAGAGATCGAGATTCTTGTACTCGCCCTTCGACTTCCGTGTCATCACCTGGTAGGTGGCGATCGTGACCGGACGGATCTCCTTGCGTTCGCCGGAATACTCGCCGATCTCCTCCTCGGTCAGCGTGGTCCGGGCGATCAGTTCGCGTTTCCACTGGCGACCGGCGACAGTGTTCGTCACCAGGATCAGAGTGGTGGCCCCGGCCTTGGCCATGGCCGCGGCACCGACCATCGTCTTGCCCGCACCACAGGGGAGCACGACAACGCCCGACCCGCCTGCCCAGAACGAATCCGCGGCGAGCTGCTGGTAGTCGCGCAGATGCCAATCGTCCTGTTCGAGCTCGATTGGGTGCGCCTCGCCGTCGACATAACCGGCGAGATCCTCCGCCGGCCACCCGACCTTCAGCAGCACCTGCTTGAGCCGTCCGCGCTCGGACTGGTGGACGATCACCGTGTCGTCGTCGATCCGCGCACCGAGCATGGGTGCGACCTTCTTGTGTCGCATCACCTCTTCCAGAACCGCGCGGTCGAGGCTGACGAGGGTCAAACCGTGCGCCGGATGCTTGACCAACTGCAGCCGACCGAACCGGCTCATCGTCTCGACGACATCCATGAGCAGGGGCTGCGGAACGGCGTAGCGCGAGTACGTCACCAGCGCGTCGACGACCTGCTCGGCGTCGTGACCGGCCGCGCGCGCATTCCACAGTGCCAAAGGCGTCACCCGGTAGGTGTGCACATGCTCAGGGGCGCGTTCGAGCTCGGCGAACGGCGCGATCGCCGAACGTGCCGCCGCCGAGTCGGGGTGATCCACCTCGAGCAGCAGCGTCTTGTCGGATTGCACGATCAAAGGTCCATCGGTCACCCGATCCATTGTCCAGACGAGCGCAACTCCTGTCAGGTCGCGGCTGTCTTTCTACCCGCGGCTCCGGGCCCGATCAGCCGTCCAGTAGCTCGACGCTGGTGATCCGATGCAGCGAGAAGCGCTGTTCCTCGTCGCTGCCCGAGTCGACTGCCACCAGCTGGCCGGCCCCCAGGGTGCGGGGCGTGACGACGTGGCGAGTCGCCGAGCCGTGCGCGTCGACGTAGTCGACTCGCAGCCGACGATTGACGCGCAGAGCCAACTGGATGAGTGCAGTCGCCGACTCGCCGCCGCCGGACGCGCGGACGGGCGCCGCCGAGGCCTCCTTCGCCGCCGGCCGCGCGGTCGCGGCGCGATCCTGCGAGCGCATCCGGGAGATGACGGTGCGCAGCTGATCCGACGAGGGCACTGGTCGTCGTGGCTGCGGTTGCCTGCGTTGGCGCGTCACACTCACCCGGCTGCCCCGTTCCCGCAGGTCCACCAGGGTTCCCGACGAGTCCTCGCCCGCAGGTGCAAACCCTGCCGCCCGGAGCCGATCGATGACGTCGCGCACGTCGGCCGGTGACACCGCCACGGTCGGGGCCAGCGCCCGCAGCGCCAGGTGATCGGCCGCGTCGCTGCGCAGCACCGCCGCCAGCGTCGTCGGGTCCTCGCAACGGATGAACGCCGACGCCACGCCCACGCGCAACTGCCCGTGTTTCCGTGCCACGTCCTCGATCAGATAGGTCAGCGACTGCGGCACCGGCGTACTGGAGTGGGTGGTGAACATGGTCAAAAGCTCGCTGCTGCTGCGACCCGCATCCAGCGCCCGTCGCACAGAGCTCTCGGACACCCGATACACGGAGGCGGCGCCGCCGGACTCCAGGTCGGCGACCAGCTCCACCTGCTCCGCCAGCTCCGGGGTCATCGGGCCGGGAACCGTCAGGGTCAGGTCCGCCTGGGCCAGGAAATGGTCGACCGGTTCCGGGAGGGCGGCGCGCATCGCCGTGAGAATCCGGGTTTCGGTGTGCTCCTCGGAGTCGTCGATCACTGCGCGTCCCACACCGGTCAGCGCCGAGTGCGCGACGATCCCCAGCTCGCGCGCCTCGCGCAGGGTCTCGTCGACGACGCGACGGGAGAACCGACGGATCTGACGGGGATGGTGCCAGTGCAGTGCGGCGACCAGGGCGTCTACGTCCACCGGCACCGAACGGGTCGCCCCGGCCAGTGTCTCCAGGATCGCGCGCCGCTGGATCGGGGCGTAGGAGTCGTGCAACTCTCCGGACAACGCGGCGAGCGCGTTGCCGTCACGGTCCGGTTCGCCCACCTGCCAGGCCCGACGCGGCATCTCCAGCCACGCGCCCGCCAACGACCACCACTGCCGGTCCGGGGCGTGGTGCAGCCAGCCGTCGGCAGCCGTCGTCGGCGCGAAGGCGAGCTCCCCGGTGTCGGCGGCGGGTGGCGGATCGGGAAAACCGGCGTCGATGAACCGCAGGTAGGCGAGAAGTTCGACGATGAACGAGACACGTTGTTGCTCCAGCCCGGTCACCTTGGCGATCCGGCGGAGTTCCCGCACGCCGAGCGCGCCGCTACGCAACACCGACGCCGGGGTGACGCCGAGCGCCCGGATGACCGCGGTGGTGTGGCGCAGCAACTCGATTGCCTCGCCGCCCGCCGCGGCGTCGATCGCGCTGTGCGAGAACCTCCGCTTGGCGGAGGCGTCGTGGAGTTCGGGCGGCCGCAGGTCGTCGGTGCGCAACGGGGGTTCGCCCCGCAGGATCTGCCCGACCATCGGCGGCAGTTCCACCGTCTGGTCATCGACCCGGGCCAGGAGCCCGGCCGCGATGAGCCGGGCGACCGGCGCGGCGGGATCGGCGTCCCGGGCGGCGTCGCGACTGCGTCCCAGCGCCGGTCCGCGCGACAACGTCTCCAGCAGGGACCGCTCCCGCTCGCCGAGGTCGTCGGTCTGTCGTCGCAGCTCATCCGGGGTCTGCCGCGCCAGGGGGCCGGTCAGGTGGTGCGCCCGCCAGGGCAGGGCCGCAGACGCATGTGCACCGGTGACCAACGCGTCGTCGGGCCCCCACAGCAACGCCCGGGAACGGAGGAGTTGGATGCGCGCGACGACCTCGTCGGCGTCCACGCGCCCGGACAGCTCGGCGACAACGGCTTTCACCGAGGTCGGTGCCGGGATGCGGCCCGAGGCGCCGATTCCGAGAGAGATCGTCTGTTCGAGGACGGCAACGGAGAGGAGGTCCAGATCCTCCCCGGCCAGCGCCGACGACGCGGCTGCCAGCGCGCGGGACGCGAGCACGGCCGTGCCGGCGGGCGGGGGTGATGCGAGATCGGGGCGCGCGGTGAGCAACGCGATCAACTCGTCGTCGCTGCGCAGCGCCAGATCGTCGGCCAGGCTCGATCCCTGGTCATCCGCACTCATTCGGCCGATTCTACTGAGCGATCGCGACGCGACGGTTTCCGCGGGACGACCGCAAAGGCCGCATGGCACAATGACCCCGTGGCTGAGAAGAAGAAGCAGCAGTACGTCGACAACGGCTGGCCGAAGGACGGCGACGGCAATGCCGCCGCGCACGCCGTCTCCGAGTTCGCCACCGATATCTCCGGGGCTCTGTCGCCGTTCGGCGATGCGGAGTTCCCCATCCCGCTCGACGAGCTGCCTTACCTCCAGCCGAAGACCACCATCAATCGCTGATCATCGGGTGTCCGACCACGGCGACATCCCGGACTCCGCCGGTCTGAGTCACATCGACTCGACCGGCGCGGCCCGCATGGTCGACGTGGGCGTTAAGAAAACAACCACCAGGCGGGCGGTCGCCGGCGGTACGTTCCGGACGACCGCCGAGGTCATCGAGCTGCTCAGCGAATCCAAGCTGCCCAAAGGCGATGTGCTGGCGACCGCTCGGATCGCCGGCATCATGGCGGCCAAGCGCACCGATGAACTGATCCCGCTCTGCCACCAACTGGCCTTGTCGTCGGTGGAGATCGACTTCGCGATCGCCGACGATCACATCGACGTCACCGCCACCGTCGCCACGAGCGGCCAGACCGGTGTGGAGATGGAGGCCCTCACGGCCGTGGCGGTCACGGGGCTGACCCTGCACGACATGGTGAAGGCCGTCGACCGGCGGGCATCGATGACCGATATCCGCCTGCTGGAGAAGACCGGCGGCAAGTCCGGGCCGTGGCATCGTGGCTGACCCCGACTCCCACCGGCCGCCCCACGGAGAGTCACGTGTGGCGCGGATCGTCGTCGCCTCCACCCGCGCCAGCCGCGGGGAGTATCCGGACCGCACCGGACCGATCATCAGCGAGTGGCTCACCGCGCGCCGCTTCGTCGTCGAGGAACTCATCGTCGTCTCCGACGGCCCACCGGTCGGCGCCGCCCTGCAGGCGGGCGTGCGGGCCGGTGCGCACCTGATCGTCACCACCGGGGGCACGGGCCTGACGCCCACCGATCACACCCCCGAAGAGACCCGCGGCATCCTCGACCGCGAGATCCCCGGGCTCGCCGATGCCATCCGGTCGGCCGGCCTCCCGAAGGTGCCGACAGCGGTGCTGTCCCGCGGCCTCGCCGGGGTGGCCGGTTCCAGCCTGATCGTCAACCTGCCCGGCTCCACCGGTGGTGTGCGAGATGGTTTGTCGGTGCTCGACGGGGTACTCGATCATGCACTCGACCAGATCCGAGGAGGCGATCACACGTGATGCAATCGGCACCGGCAGACGTCGTGCGTGCCGAACTGTCGGACTCCGCGATCGATCTCGCCGAACACGAGGCCCTCGTCACGGCAGCGGCCGCTGGGTCCGCCGGCGCCGTCGTCGGTTTCGTGGGCGCGGTCCGTGACCACGACGGTGGTCGGCACGTCACTCGCCTCGTCTACTCGTCGCATCCGACGGCGCCCGACGTGCTCCGGGAGGTCGTCGGGGCCATCGCGACCGAGGCTCGCGGAGTTCGTGCCGTGGCCGTCTCCCATCGCGTGGGCGATCTCGCCATCGGCGACGTCGCGTTCGTCGTCGCCGTCGCGGCCGATCATCGGCAAGCTGCGTTCGCTACGTGTGCGCTGCTGGTGGATGAGGTGAAGGCGCAGCTGCCCGTCTGGAAGCACCAGTACTTCGGCGACGGATCCGACGAATGGGTGGGATCGGCATGACCGCGGCGGGTGACGACTCGGTCGCTCCCGAGCGTGACCCGGAACGCAACGAGACGCGCACCGAACGCCTCGATCGCAACTGGGCGAGTCTCCTGCAGGAGCTACGCGTCGTGCAGACCGGTGGTCAGATCCTGACCGGTCTGATGCTGACGATCCCCTTTCAGGAGGGATTCGAGGAGCTGACCGTCCGCCAGCAGCGCATCTTCGTACTCAGCCTCGTGTTCGCAGTCCTGTCGACGATCACTCTCATCTCGCCCGTCGCCCTGCACCGGCTGCTGTTTCGCCGGCACGCCGTCGACCGACTCGTCGATCGCGCGCACACATTGACGCTGATCGGGATCACCTTCCTCGGCCTGGCACTCACCGGCATCGTCGCGGTCATCTTCGACATCGTGTTCGGCGGGTGGGCGGCCATCGCGGCCGCTGTGGTCGCGGTCCTCGTGTTCGTCGGCATGTGGGTGGTGTTGCCGTTCAACGAACGCCGACGCCTCGGCGACGACTGAAACCTCCCGGTGCCTGAGTAGCCCGTGACCCACCCACCGGTGCCTGAGGAGCCCGTGAGGTACGAGCGGGCGTCACGAAGGCCCCTTCGAGACGCTTCCTCGCAGGCTCGGAAGCTCCTCAGGGGGCGGGTGGTGACGTTTCTCGCAGGCTCGGAAGCTCCTCAGGGGGCGGGTGAGGGCCCCGGAAATGGACAAGGGCCCCGCACGGGCTCATGGCCATCGTGCGGGGCCCTTCGACTGTGGGCCCGAGCGGGCTGCGCTCAGTTGCCTGACATCACGGGGTCGGCAGCTGATCCTTGTGCTGGTTGAACAGGTCGATCTGCTCCGGGGTGAGCTCGTAGCCGCTGTCCTTCGCGGCCTTCCAGAGGTTCTGGATCTCCGGGTTGATCTTGTTGTTGTCGATCGCCTGGTCGAGGGCGTCGTCGATCTGGCCGGTCACCTCAGAGGTGCTCCCGGCATCGGGGAGAGCGGTCCAGTCGAACGGCGCGGGCAGCTCGGGGAGCTGCGGCAGGATCGGAGCCTGCTTCGGCTCGGCCGGTGCGCTGCGCTGGGTCGCGCCCGAGAGCCCGGTGCCGCAGGTCGGCCATGCGCCCTTGCCCTGGCCGGCGAGCACACGCTCGGCGACGACGATCTGCTGTTCCTTGGTCGCCTGATCGGCGGTGGGGGCGAACTCGCCGCCGCCGTAGCCACTCCAGGTGCTCGGAGCGAACTGCAGGCCGCCGTGGTAGCCGTTGCCGGTGTTGATGGCCCAGTTGCCGCCGGACTCGCACTGCGCGACAGCGTTCCACTCTGCGTCGGTGGCTGCGTTGGCGGTACCGGTTCCCAGCAGAGCAGCGCCGCCGCCCAGGACGGCCCCGGTCAGGGCGACCTTCGCGAAGGTCTTGGTGGTGGTGGCAGTCGTCGGTTTGCGATGACGTCCGGACATGCTGTGTTTCCTCTCTCCACGCGCCTACGAAGTCAGCTGTCGGGTTCGGGCGAGAGGTGCCCGGTCCCGGCCTGACGTGTGTCACTCCGGGACTTGACCCCAAGGGCGTCGTGTGACGTCCGTTTCCCGTGTGGGAGGTGGGTCCCCCGTCCTCGCTCCTAGATGTCGTTCTCGTGCGTCCCATCGGTGGAGCGAGGTTCGGCGCGGCCGATGCGACGTATTTTTGCCTTGTGGTTACTTGCTCGTGACCCCCCGAGGGCGTCGTTCAGTCACAGTACGACCTTTCGCAGCGCGAATCACGTTGTTGGCAAGCCAGTTTTCGAAGCCTGAACATGGGCTGAGAGGGAAAAATCGCGTCCTGCCTGCTCACGGCATGATGGTCGAGTCGTGTCCTACTCGTAATCAATCCGTGATGTGATAAAGCTCACAACGTGGGTGTGTCGTCAGCCACCGGCAAATGGGGGCAGAACATCGACGGTCGCGCAGTCGCCGAGCCGCGCTCCGCGGTCACACATCGCGACGGAATCGCGGAGATATGAGCATCGTTCGAGTACGCGCTCGAGATCGGGATTGTCCTTGGCGAGCAACGCCTCCAGCTCGCCGAGCGTCGAATCGGTGTCGACCTCGAGGACGGCGGATTCGGTGCCCGCTGCGGCGCGGGCGGCAGCGAAGTACCGGACGGTCAACTGCATCGCCGTCAGCCCCCGATGGCCGACATCGGCCGTGTCGGTTGGTGGAAATCGGGATCGTTGACGCCGTGTCCGGCTGCCTTGATCCAGGTGTTGCCCCGCCAGCGCTGCGCGATCGCGGCGTCGAGTTCCACCTCGGGCAGCCCGCTCCGGAGAACGGCACGTAGGTCGGTCTCGCCCTGCGCGAACAGGCAGTTGCGCAACGCGCCGTCGGCGGTGAGGCGAGTCCGGTCGCAGTCCCCGCAGAACGGTCGTGTCACCGAGGCGATCACGCCGATACGAGCCGGCGCCTCGTCGACCTGGTAGCCGTCGACCAGCCACGTCGCCGCAGGTGCGCTGCCCCGGGGTCGCGGATCGGCACGCAATGGGAAGTGCGACCGCAGGACGGCCAGGATCTCGTCGGCGGTCACCATCGACGCCCGGTCCCAGCGGTGGTCGGCGTCCAGCGGCATCTGCTCGATGATGCGGAGTTGATAGCCGTGCTCGAGACAGAACCGGGTGAGGTCGGGGAGCCGGGCCAGGTCCTCGTGACCGGCGAGGACCGCGTTCACCTTCACTGTCCGCAGGCCGGCGGAGCGTGCCGCCGACAGGCCGTCGAGCACGTCGTCGAGCCGGTCGCGTCGGGTGATCTCGGCGAACCGGGCAGGGTCCACGGTGTCCAGGGAGATGTTGACCCGGTGTAGGCCGGCCGCCACCAGACCGTCGATGCGTCGTGCCAGGCCGAGTCCGTTCGTCGTCATCGCGATCTCCGGGCGTTCGGGCCTTCCGGAGATAGCGCCGATCAGGTCCTCGAGGTCACGCCGCAACAGGGGTTCGCCGCCGGTGAACCGGACCGACCGGATTCCGAGATCGCGGATCGCGACCGTCATCACCCGGGTGAGCTCGGCGGTGGTGAGGACCTCGTCGGTCGGCAGCCACTGCAGCCCTTCGGCCGGCATGCAGTAGGTGCACCGGAGATTGCACCGATCGGTGACCGAGACCCGGAGATCGGTCACCACTCGGCCGAACTTGTCGCGCAATGGGCCGGTATCCGGCGCGTCGGTGGCCGGCACCCCGTCGGACGACGGGGTGGTCGGGAGCCCGAGCGCGACGACGGTCATCGGCCGTCCCGCAGGGCTTCCAGGGATCGGAAGGTGCTGGCGTGGAACACCAGCGGTTCCACACCGGGATCGCTGCGCAGCGCCTCGATCCGTAGCAACACCAGGGTGTGGTCGCCGGCGGGGATCTCGTTGAACAGCGAGCAGGACAGACTTGCCGCCGCTCCGGGGATGAAGACGGCGCCGTCGTCGGTCCGCAAGGGTGTGATGCCGTCGAACCGGGACGCGGCCGGTCCGGCGAGCTGGCGGCACAGGTCCGACTGATCGCTGGCGAACACGCTCAGTCCGATCGCGGGTGCTTCCTTCAATCTCGGCCACGTGGTCGAGGTGTTCTGCACGCACAACGACACCAACGGAGGGTCGAGTGACACCGTCGTGAACGCACTCGCGGCCATCCCCGCCGGTGCGGGGGTGCCGGTGGGGTCGGTGACCTGGCAGGCGACGGCGACCACCCCGGACGGAAAACATCCGTACGCGCGCCGCAACGTCGCGGTATCGGTGGCCGGGGCGAGATCGTCGGCCACCGGCATGATGGCGTCGACGCTCACCGTGACCTCCGTCCCGACCGCAGCGCGAATACGATCCCCAGCACGAATCCCAGTGGCGCGCACATGGTCAGCAGATAGACGACCGTGGGTGCCGTGCCGCCGTCGGTGACCAGCGGCGTCACGAACAGCGCGACGATTGCCGCCACACCGATCGCGAAGACGACCCCGGCCGCCTGCAGCAGGCGAGGGGACGGGTGGCTGTTCATGCTTCCACGGTAGATCACGGCGAGTCGCCGCGGAGGCCGCGTGGTGTGTTGCCGTCACATCGTCGGTGCGGGTCGCCGGCGTGAGGTATTCCACGTGACCGCCTCCAGTGGCGTTGGCTAGACTGAATTCCCATTGGCGCCTCTGCTCATCTGAACGAGGGTCGGGCCCGAGTCCGGGCCGACTGCTGGGTCAGGTGAGGGGCGCTTTTGTCATGACATGTCCGAAAACGCAGATGAGGGTGAGCACAGTGCCGACCGGCAAGGTGAAGTGGTACGACGCGGAGAAGGGTTTCGGCTTCCTGTCGCAGGAGAGCGGGGAGGACGTCTACGTCCGTTCCTCCGCGCTGCCGGAGGGTGTGGAAGCACTCAAGCCGGGTCAGCGCGTCGAGTTCGGCATGGCCGCGGGTCGTCGCGGGCCGCAGGCACTGACCGTCACCGTGCTCGAACCTGCCCCGAGCGTGGCCAAGAACGCCCGAGAGGCGGCGCGCAAGGAGACCAAGCGGCACACGCCCGACGAACTGCACGGGATGGTCGCCGACCTGATCACCCTCCTCGAAGGTGCGGTGCAGCCGGAATTGCGCAAGGGACGCTATCCCGATCGCAAGACGTCACAGCGGATCTCCGAGGTGGTCCGGGCCGTCACCCGCGAGCTGGAGCGCTGAGTTCCCCGCCTGCTCCCGGCAGTTGCAAACCCTCCGGTGACGTGTCGGCGGCCAGAAACCCGCGCATGCTGACGGTGTCGTCGCCGGCGGAGACCACGGACGGAAGCTGGACCTCGATCGCGATGAGCGTCCGTTCCGCGGTCGAGTGCAGCACGGTGGTGTAGGTCGAGTTCGACCGCATCGGCACGACCGTGCCATCCGGGCCGTTCGGCGTCAGGTACTGGACGACGAGATTCGACGGCCATTCGGCGATGTCCTGCGACACGGAGAGCACCACGGATTCGCCGACCGGCACCGGCACCCGGGCGATGCGGGCGTCGGCGGGGTCTTCGGGCTCGCAGTTCTCCAGGAACACATCGCACATCCGCGTCGGATCGACGCGGACCAGGCGATCGCCGACGGCCAGGTGCAGGTACGAGTGCTCGCTGTCGGAATCGCCCGACCACGAGTCCTTGGTCAGGAACGCGACGCTGCCGCCGACGACGGCGACGAAAGCGACGGCCACTGCCGCGATGATGGCGAGCGCCTTCTTCTCTCCGCTGTTGAGATTCACGATGTTGAGCTCACAGGTCTGCTGGTCCTCGTGCTGTCGATGTGACGGTGTGCTGGGTCAGTGGTGACCCGTGCGATGGGGTCTGGTCGGCGGGGTGCTCCGCCCGGCGTCCATCTCCGGCCCGGGCCGGGTGGTCGGCGCGTCGTGTGCCCGGGTTGCCGCGTTCGACGGTGACGCGGATGGTCCACGCCGCCACGTCCGGTCGGTGTCGCCGACCGCCGAGAAGGCCACGGTCGGTTCGGCGTAGTCCGGTCGGCGCCCGCCGATGCCCGGGACCAGCGACGACCCGCGGTTGGTCAGCACGGTCTGGACCAGGCCCACACCCAGTAGGACCGCGACCACGGTGAAACCGATCCACAGCGTGGTGGGCAACACCACACCGAGGGTGGCGCCGAACACCCACCCGAGTTGCAGGACGGTCTCCGACCGGCCGAACGCCGACGCGCGCGACTCGTCCGGCAGATCGTCCTGGATCGACGAGTCGAGGCAGACCTTGCCGATGGCGCTGGTGCCGGAGGCGACGAACGCCGCCACGGTGGCGACCACGATGCTGCCGAAGATCGCGGCCAATACTGCGACGACGAAGCAGCCTGCGGTGCACCACAACACGATCGTGGGCGGGTTCTTCAGCTCCAGGCGGGTGCCGAGGCCGTTGCCCAGCATGTTGCCGACCGCGGCCGCCGCGCCGACCGCGCCCAGCAACAGCAACTGCGTCCAGTCGGAGCTCACACCCTGCTGCGCCTTCGCGTAGAAGGCGATGTAGAGGGTCAGGAAGCCGGTCAGGATGCGGATCGTCGCGTTGCCCCACAGCCCCGCGACGACCTTGCGTCCCAACGGCTGGCGCATCTTCGCCGCGAGCTCGTTCGCGGTCTCGCGGGCACCTTTGCGCGTACCACCGGCATCGTGCTCGGGCGCGCGCGACATCGCCGGTTCACCGTGATAGGTGAGTGTGGTCGGGATCTCACCCTCGGTGACCTCCACCCACGCCGGGATGCGCATGCAGAACCATGCGCCGACCGCGGCGATCACGGCGAGCCACGCCATCGCCCCGGGGATATGGAACGGCAGGACCTGCGCCAGAAGCAGTTCGAAGACGGCGGCGACGGCGCCGCCGATGAGGGTGCCGCCGATCAGCCCGAACGTCGTCAGCCGGGAATTCACGCGGGGGAGGTCGATCGAGGGCGGCACCACGCGCGGCGTCACAGCGGATTTGAGCACGCCGAACGACTTCGACAACACCAACAGACCGAGCGCACTCGGATAGAGCACCCATGGGTCGTACTCGAGTTGCTCGGTGACCGGATTCCACGACGAGTTCGCCATGATCAGCAGCGCAAGGACGGTCCGTAGCCCGAACGTCGTGGCCATCGCGATCCGGCGACCGTGTTGGAGTCGGTCGAGCAGCGGTCCGATCAACGGCGCGATCAGCGCGAACGGTGCGATCGTCAGGGCCAGGTAGAGGCCGACGTTGGTCTTCGACTCACCGGTGGCCGCCGCGAAGAACAACGTGTTGGCCAGCGCGACCGCCATCGCGGCGTCGACGGCGAAGTTGGCGATCACCGGCAAAGTCAGGGCGGTCATCCCCGATCGGTCCGCACCGTCCGCGGTGGCCGCGCGATAGATCTTGCCGACGCCGCGGCCGGTCAGTTCCCGGCTGCGCATCGCGGCGACCCGGGCCACGGTGATCTTCTTCGGCATCCGCGGGTCGGTCGACGCGGTCGACGGCATCGCCCGGGTCCCGCCCATCCGGCCGGTCGGGGCGTTCGCCGGATCGTCCGGGTCGCCGTCGAGGGGCGGCAGGTGCGGATTGTGGGTCCGGGGCGGCAGATAGGCGTGGTCGGCGTGACCGCGGGACGATCCGCGGCCGGTCGGACGGCCCGAACGTCCCTCGTCGGCGGGATAATTCGCGGTGCCTGGATGTTGCCGTGGGCTGCGCCGGCCGCGGCCTTCTCCCGCAGCGCCGTCACGACTCGGCCCCACGCGATCCGGTCGGGTCGGATCACCGTCGTCCCGGCGGGGCGAATGGGGACTGGGTCGGTTCACACCGACAATTGTTCCTCATCCCACCGACTCGGTCGCGGATGGTGGCCCACCCGCGAGGCGGGTCGGTGCCACCGCACGGTGTCCGTGTTGCACACTGGAGGGGTGACTCTTGCATTCGACGGTGACCGGCTGCTCGCCGCCGTGGACGTGGCGCGCACCGCGCTCGTCGAGGACGGCCAGTCTCCGGGGCGGCACCTGGAGAGCACCCCGGAGGGGGAGTGGGCGGTCGCCCACTATTTCGAGGCCGACCTGTCCGGCTACCGCGGGTGGCAATGGTGTGTCGTCGTCGCCGGCGCGCCCGGGTCCGACGAGACCACCGTCAGCGAGATCGTGCTGCTCCCCGGTGAGGGATCTCTGCTCGCACCCGACTGGGTCCCGTGGAACGAGCGGGTGGCAGCCGGCGACCTGTCGCCGGGTGATGTTCTCGCCGCCGAACCCGGCGACCACCGACTGGTTCCGAATCAGATCGACACCGGCGACGAGTTCCGGTTCGACGACGACCGCACCGACCCCGACGACATCGGCCAGATCGCCGGTGAGGTGGGGCTCGGTCGTCGACGTCTGCTCAGCCCGGAAGGGCGTGACGAGACGGCGCAGCGCTGGCACGACGGTCAGTACGGTCCGCACAGCGACATGGCCGCGGCAGCCGCGTTCAACTGCGTGACATGCGGTTTCTACCTACCTTTGGCGGGCGCTCTGCGTCCGGCGTTCGGGGTGTGCGCCAACGAGTATTCCGCCGACGGGCACGTGGTGGCCGCCGATTACGGATGCGGTGCGCACTCGGATGTCGCCGCACCGCGCGGTGAGGGATCGCCCGCCTACGACGCGTTCGACGACGGCGCGCTGGAGATCGTCCCGGCCACCGCGAACGCCGGCGGGGACCCGACCTCCTGACGGACACCATGGTCGACGGCCCCGACCCGTTCGGCGTCGGCGAACTGCGCGCCGCGACCCTCTTGTCATGGCGTTCGGAGGGCAACCGCTACGTCGAGGACGCCACCACCGAGGACGACCTCGTCACCGTCGGCTACCGCGACAGGTTGTTCACCGAACTCGTGGCCAACGCCGCCGATGCCGCGGCCGCCGCAGGCGTACCGGGGCGAGTGGCAATCTGGTCCACCGATCAGGGAACCGTCCACATCGCCAACACCGGAGCGTCACTGACCTCCGAGGGCGTTCGGTCCCTGCTGTCGCTGCGGGTCTCCGCGAAGTCCGATGCCGACGGCCCGCGCAGTGTGGGCCGCTACGGCGTGGGATTCACGGCGACCGCTGCGGTCGCCGATCGGGTGGAGGTCCGCTCGACGTCTGGTTCGATCGTCTTCGACCGGTCCCACACCGCCGACGCGACCTCCGCCGACGGCGTCGGCGCCGCCGCTGTCCGCGCCCCGTTGCTGCGTCTCGCCTGGCCGACCGACACCATGCCCGCCGAGGGTTTCGACACCGAGGTGGTCATCTGGCCGCGCGAGGGGACCGCTACCGCTGCCCTGATGTCGATGGCCCAGTCGCAGGCCGTCGACCTGCTGCTGGAACTCAATGGGCTAGAAGAGATCTCGGTCGCCGACACCGTCGTCACGATCGAGCGTCACCCCCTGGTCCCTGAGGAGCGAGGCGCTAGCCGAGCGTCACGAAGGGCCCCGCAACGTCTCACCATCACCGCGTCATCACCCGCACACACGGTGTCCCGCCGATGGATTCAGGCCGGCACACGCACTCGGTGGCTGACCGAGATCGACGAGACCGGCGCGGTGTTCGACCCGCCGGCCGTGTCCGTCCTGTGCGCACCGACGCCGACCGACATCGAACTGTCGCTTCCCGCGTCGTGCATCACCGATCTGCCCCTCACGCCGGACCGCCGACACCTCCACCCCTCCGCCGACATCGCCTCGGCCGCAGACGGATACACCGATTTGATCCGCGCGGTCCAGGGCTCGTCCCGGCTGCGCCTGGTGCCGATGGCCGGACGCATCCGAAACCGGGATGACGCCGTCCTCACCGACGCCGTGCTCGCCGAACTGACCGATGGCCCATGGCTTCCCGCCGCGGACGGCACTGAACTGGTGCCCAGCCGGGCCGTCGTCTTCGGCGATCTCACACCTGAACTCGGCGACGTGCTGTCGCCGATCATGAGCGATCTCGCCCACCCTTGCGTGTCCGAACGTCGCCACCTGCCTCGACTCAGATCGGTGGGAGTCGGCGAGATCGGCCTCGCCGACGTCGCCGAACGCCTCATCGGTGTGGAACGCCCCCCGTCATGGTGGCGGGATCTGTACTCGGCGCTCTCCCCGCTGGTCACGACCGCCGCAGACGCCGAGGAACTCGGCACCCTCCCCGTACCCCGCGCCGACGGACGCACGAACATCGGTGCGCGCGGCCTCTTCCTCGCCGACGGCTTCACCACGTCGCCGAGCTGGATACCCACCGTCGACCCGGACGCGCGGCATCCGTTGATCGAACGCCTCGGCGCCACCGCCATTTCCGTGACCGACGCGCTCGCCGACCCCGCTCTGCGGCAACTGGTCGACGAGGCCGACGACGACCGTCTGATCGAGACCGCCGACGAGGTGTTCGATCTCCTCGCCGCGGATCCGGCTGCGCCGGCGCCGAAGTGGCTCGCGGGATTGCCGGTGACCGACTCCGAGGGTGACCTCGTACCGGCCGACGAACTGCTGCTGCCGGACAGTCCGCTCGTCTCGGTGCTCGTCGACGACGCCCCGTTCGGTCGGGTGGCACCGGACCTCGTCGCACGAGTCGGCGCCGACGTGCTGCGTCGCGTCGGTGTCGGCTGGGGGTTCATGACCGTCGTCGACGATCTCCCGGTCGCGCCCGATCACGACCTCCCCGACGAACAGCAGTGGTGGGACTCGCTCGACGACCCACCGGAAACCCTTGCCGCGGTGCGTGATCTGGATCTCGTCGATGAGACCCGATGGGGCGATGCGCTGACACTGCTGGCCACCGACGAGAACACCGCGCCGCTGCTCGCCGACCGCGCCGGATACACGGCCTGGTGGTTGCGACATCACGCCGTCGTCGACGGACGCCGCCTCGGCTGGTACCGGGCACCCTCCGACGACTCGGTCGCCGGTGTGCGCGACGCCCTCCGCCACCCGCACGCCGATCAGCTCGCCGCCGCTCTGGGTGGTCTCGAGATCGAGTCGGCCGCCGACGCCGACACCGTACTCGCCCACCTCGGCGACCCCGACCGCGACATCGTCGGAGGTGTTGCGGCAGACGTACACGCGACCGTGGTGGCCGCAGCGCGGCGCGGCGTCCTCGCCCCCGCAGATCTTGCTGTGCCACAACGCGTCAGGTCCGCCACCGGCGATGCCGTCGAGGTCGGCGTCGTGCTCGACCGGCCCTGGCTGATCCAGGTGCTCTCGCCGGCGGAGGTGGTGCTCGCCGGTTCGCGGCCCGACGTCGACGACGCGGTGCTCCTCGCCGAGATCCTCGATCTGCCCATCGCGAGCGACGAGCTCCGGGCGGAGGTGCCCGGTGACGGTGTCGCCGCCGTCCATGGTTGTGCCGAGGCGACGCTGTTCGTCGCGCAGTGGGGACACGACCTCGGTCGGGGAGACGTCCGACTCCACGATGAGCTCTGGGTTCGATTGCGCCGCAACGGTAGTGAACGTGACGTTCAGGTTCACTGGTGGGTGGACGAGAACGGTGTCACCCACCTCCCGCGGATGACACCCCCGAGGTAGCTTTCCCCGTCGGCGCATCGATACCCGCTGTGAGGATCGACGCCAGTTGCCGATAGGCGGACGCATCGTCGAGCCCGGTGGCCGCCTCGACCTCACGGCGCTGGATGCGACTCATCATCGACGCCGCGAGGTCGGCGGCAAACGCCGCGTCGACATCCCGGAACTCGCCGGACGCGACCCCGTCGGTGATGAACTCCTGTACCCGCCGCGCGGCCGCCGCCGTGTTGCGCTCGTAGAGCTCTCGCGTCGGCTCGAACGCGTGAAGATCGGACATGAACGCCGTCGACGCGGGTGCGAGGGCATCACCGACGCTGACGAGGTACGTGATCACCCGATCCCGGGCGCTGTCGGCGTCGGCGACCGCGGCCTCGACCTGCTCGGTTGCAGTACGGAAGAAGTGGGTCACCGTCTTGACGACCAATTGCTCCTTGCTGCCCGCCAACGTGTAGAGCGTCGACTTGGAACAGCGCAACCGCGACGCCAACTCCGCGACGCCGAATTGTGCGAATCCCTCCGCCAACAACAACCCGAGAAGGCCGTCGAACAGGTCCTCGCGGCGTCGCGTGCCGAATGCGGTGTTGTCGACCATGCACGCAATAGTACTATCGGGTGTACCCCAGTACTATTTCTAATCCCCCGGAGGTTCGCGTCATGCCGGTCGATCGCCTGCTGCCCAGCGATGAAGCGCACGATCTCATCGCCCTGACCAGGGACTTCGCCGACAAGCGGCTGGCCCCCATCGTCGACGATCACGAGAAGTCGGAGACGTACCCCGACGGGCTCTTCGCGGAGATGGGTGAGGCTGGTCTCCTGGGGTTGCCGTATCCGGTCGAATGGGACGGCGGCGGCCAGCCGTACGAGGTGTACTTGCAGGTGCTCGAGGAGCTCGGAGCGCGCTGGGCGGCGGTTGCCGTCGCGGTGAGCGTGCACGGTCTTGCGTGCCACCCCTTGTTCAACTTCGGCACCGACGAGCAGAAGCAGCGATGGTTGCCGGACCTCCTCAACGGCCGACTCATCGGCGCCTACAGTCTGTCCGAGCCACAGGCCGGCTCCGACGCGGCAGCGCTGGCGTGCAAGGCGGCGGCGGTCGAGGGTGGGTATCGGATCAACGGCGCCAAGGCGTGGATCACCCACGGCGGCATCGCCGACGTCTACAACCTCTTCGCCCGCACCGGTGAGGGGTCGAAGGGTGTCAGCTGCTTCCTCGTTGCCCGGGACACCGAGGGCCTCGCATTCGGCAAGCCCGAGGAGAAGATGGGGCTGCATGCCGTGCCGACCACCTCGGCCACCTACGACGACGCGCTGGTGACCGAAGACCGCCGGCTGGGGGCCGAAGGTGAAGGCCTGCCGATCGCGTTCTCCGCGTTGGACTCCGGCCGTCTCGGCATCGCCGCGGTCGCGACCGGGCTCGCCCAGTCCGCCCTCGACGCCGCGGTCGACTATGCGCAGGAGCGCACGGCGTTCGGCCGCAAGATCATCGACCACCAGGGCCTCGGCTTCGTCCTCGCCGACATGGCGGCCGCGATCGACTCGGCACGCGCCACCTACCTCGATGCGGCGCGACGTCGCGACGCGGGAAGGCCGTACTCCCGTGCCGCGGCGACCGCGAAACTCGTTGCGACCGATGCCGCCATGAAGGTCACCACCGACGCCGTCCAGGTGTTCGGCGGGTACGGCTACACCCGGGACTTCAAGGTCGAACGACTGATGCGCGAGGCGAAGATCACGCAGATCTTCGAGGGCACCAATCAGATCCAGCGCCTGGTGATCGCGCGGTCGCTGGCCTCGAGCTGACCAGCACAGTTCTGGCCGCACTTCCAGGTTCCGGCTTGGACCAGGAAGTGCGGCCAGAAACTGTAGGTGCGGCCAGAACCGTGAGCGCCGTCAGGCGCGGGCGAGCTCGGGTTCGGGGGTCGGGTCGGCGGCCGGGTCCTCCTCGTCGACTTCGACGTCGATGTGGGGGAGCAGGCGGTCGAGCCATGCGGGCAGCCACCAGTTGTACCGGCCCAGCAGCGACATGGTCGCCGGAACCAGCACCATTCGGATCAGGGTGGCGTCCAACAGAACTGCCACCGCCATGCCGAGTCCGAGCATCTTGATGACGATGTCGGTCTCGGTCGCGAAGCTGAGGAACACGGCGACCATGATCGCTGCAGCCGTGGTGATCACCCGTCCGGTCTTCGCCAGTCCCGCGATCACTGCGGCGCGAGCGTCGCCGGTGGCCAGCCACTCTTCGCGAATGCGGGAGAGCAGGAAGACCTCGTAGTCCATCGACAGGCCGAACAGCACCGCGAAGATGAGGATCGGAATCCAACTCGACACCGCGACAGGGTGATCCACGCCCAGGATCGACAGGCCCCACCCCCATTGGAAGACCGCGGTGATCACGCCGTATGCGGCGGCGACCGACAGCAGGTTCATCAGTGCGGCCTTGATCGGCACGACGACCGACCGGAACAGCACCGTCAGCAGCACCACGGATGCGGCGACCACGAACCCGATGACCACCCACAGACGGTCCGCCAGCAACTCGGAGATGTCGTCGAAATAGGCGGTGTGGCCGGTGAGGATCGCACCGTCGGGCAGATGCCCGCGGATCTCGTCGAGCAGATCGACGGTTGCCGCATCGGCCGGATCGTGCGCGATCGTCACATCGATGATGTCGATGGCGCCGTCCGGGGACGTGCTCGCGGTGACGGCCTCGACCCCGTCGGTGCTCTCGACGGCTGCGAGCGCGGCGTCGAGCTGTGCGTCGTCGACGCGATCGGTCGGCGCCACGATCGTCACGCCGGCATTGGCGCCGGGCCCGTACTCGGCGGCCAGCAGGTCGTGGGCCTTGCGGGTGGTGAGTTCGGTCGACTGGGCGCCGGAGTCCTGTGGCCACGTGCGCATCGACAGCGCGGGCGCGGCAAGCGCCAGGATGACGGTGACCGCGATGACGATCGCCGCCACCGGTCGGGTGCCGACGCGGGTGGCCCACCGGGCAGACAGCGGTGCGCGCGTCGGTCCGGTGACGTCGGCGGGTGCCACTGTCGGTGACGTCCGGACCTTGCGCGGCACGATGCGGCGGCCGGCCAGCCGGCACAGAACGGGCACCAGGAACAGCGTTGACGCCAGCATCGCGAGAACGGCGATCGCGGTCGCGAACCCGAAGGACGAGTACGTCGGCAGCCCGGCCAACGGCAGACCCAACAGCGACACCAGCACGGTGGTGGCGGCGAACACCGCCGAGCGGCCGGCAGTCGCGACCGACCGTGCGGCGGCCTCGATCGGATCGTGTCCGCGGCGCAGGAACTCGACGTGCCTGCTCACCACGAGTAGTGCGTAGTCGATGCCCACACCGAGGCCGACCATCGTCGCCATCACCGGTGCGGTGGGGCTGACGTTCATGAAGGCGGCCAGGATCAGGACGCCTGCCGACCCGGCGACGAGGCCGGCGATCGCGCTCAGGATCGGCAGACCGGCGGCGACCACCGACCCGAACGCGAAGACCATGATGAGCAGGGCCAACGTGATCCCGATGATCTCCGCGTGTCCCTTGATCGGTGCCGCCGCGGTCTCGGGGAGCGAGCCGTTCATCTCCACCGCGAAGCCGGCGGCCCGAGTCGGTTCGATAGCGTCCTCGAGCGCCGTGGCGTCACCCATCAGGTCGCGATGGGTCTCGGGGACGTCGTAGCCGACGGTGAGGATCGCGGTGTCGCGATCGGCGCTCAACTGTGGCTGGTCGACGGCGGCGACGTGCGGCATCTGTTCGAGCCGCTCTCGGAGCTCTCCGGTGGTCGATGGCGACAACTCGCCGTCGTCGGAGTGCACCACGACGGTGGCGAACGCGTTGCCGGCGCCCGGCACATGGTCGCGCAGTAGCTCGATACCGCGGTGGGATTCGGTGCCGGTGACATCCCAGTTCTCCTGGGTCTGTCCGCCGAGAGCAGACGATGCGCCCAACAGGAGCGCGACGCCGATCACGAAGCCGACGAGAGTGCGGACGGGGTGGGCCGCGCAGGCCCGCCCCAGTCGGTACAGCAGGGTGGATTTCATGGTGTTCCTTTTCATGACGGGTGGGAGCCGATGCCCGCGCCATGCGGAATCCGAGGAGCGGATCGGGGCATCATTAGGGTGAATGTCATGACTTGTGGATCGCTTGGGCCCGACTTGGGCTGGTTGCATACCGCTCCGAGAGCGGACTGACCAGGTGCTTCTCGACCCCAACCCGATGGACCGGTCGATCACCGATGCGGTCATCGATCATCGGAGCCCGTTCGCGACGGACCTGGCTCACGTCATCACCACGACCGGCAACACCCTGGTGCTGGCACTCCTGGCCGGCGTTGTCGTCATCACCCTGGCCGTTCGCGGGTGGCGGGCCGAGGCGGTGATGGTCGGTGCCGGATCGATCCTCGGTTACGCCGTGATGGTGTTGCTGAAACAGTTGTTCGGCCGCCCCCGGCCGCCGGTGTCGGACCGGTTGCTCGACATCGAGACGTACTCGTTCCCGTCCGGCCACGCGATGATGAGCATGGTGGTCTTCGGGTTGATCGCGGTGGCGGCTCATCGGACGAGTTCGTGGGTGCGGGCGCACCCGGTGTTGTTGGTGATCGCGCCGCTGTGGTCGATCGCGATCGGTTGCACACGTGTGTATCTCGGCGTGCACTGGGCCACCGACGTGATCGCGGGGTGGGTGATCGGCGCCGTGTGGGTCGCGCTGTGTGCGTGGTTGTGCGCCCGATGGGCTCCGGTCGGGCGAGTCGCAGCTGGATCACGGCAATCCGGTGCCTGAGGAGCGAGCTTGCGAGCGTCACGAAGGCCACGTGAACCCTGAGTCGGCAAGCATCAGCCGCGCAGTCGACCGCCGGGTAACGTCGGCACGAACACTGATCGTCGGGTCCGGCATCGTCGCCGGAGGAGGAGGTGGCAGACGTGGCTGCACAGGTGGCGGGTGCGCGCGAGGTGCGTACCGAGGATGCTTTCGATGTGGAGGCGGCCGCGGGTTGGCTGCGTGAGCACGCCGCAGACCCCACCGGGTTGGAAGCCGTCCCCACCGTCAAACAGTTCTCCGGGGGAGCATCGAACCTGACCTATCTGCTGTCCTATCCCACCCGTGAGCTGATCCTGCGGCGCGCGCCGGCCGGCACGAAGGCCCGAGGCGCACACGACATGGGCCGCGAGTTCCGCATTCAGTCCAAGCTCTCGGCGGTACTGCCCTACATCGCGCCGATGATCGCGTTCTGCGACGACGACTCCGTGATCGGCTCGGACTTCTATGCCATGGGCAAGATCGACGGTGTCATCGCCGGCACGGATCTCCCGCCCGACGTGTCCTTGTCGGCGGAGCAGGCGCGGGATCTGTGTCTGAATTTCATCGACGTTCTCGTCGAACTGCATTCGGTGGATCCCGAGAAGGCGGGCCTGGCGGATCTCGGTAAGGGCATGGGCTACGTGCGCCGTCAGGTCGACGGCTGGTCGGCACGGTTCCGCAACGCGCGCACCGACGATGTGCCCGACTACGAGCGGGTGATGACCTGGCTGGCCGACAACCAGCCCGACGACATCGCGAACTGCGTCATCCACAACGACTTCAAGCTCGACAACGTGGTGCTGTCCGCCGAGGACCCCACCCGGGTGATCGGCATCCTCGACTGGGAGATGGCGACCCTCGGTGATCCGCTGATGGACGTCGCCGGCTCGATGGCCTACTGGGTGGAGGCCGACGACGACGAGATGACCCAGCAGATGCGGCGGGTACCGACGAACCTGCCCGGGATGCTCACGCGCGCCGAGTTTGTCGAACGGTATTGCGAGCGTATGGGTTTCGACATGACGCCGGAGAAGTGGCGTTGGTATGAGGCGTTCGGACAGTTCCGCCTCGCGGTGATCGCGCAGCAGATCTACTACCGCTACTACCACGGGCAGACCACCAATGAGCGGTTCGGTGCGCTCGGATTCGCGGTCGGCATGGTCGAGAGCCGCCTCAACGAAATCATCGGTACCGCCTGACCGTCGCGCGTCCCCATTGCCCGGAACGAAGGCGGCGTCGTACATTCGTGTTTCATATATGAAGTACGAGCATCGGGGGACGCGTGAGTGGTATGGAGATCTTCTGGATCGTGGTGGGGGTGATCCTCGTGTTGGGGGTCCTCGCCCTGATCGGATTGGGAATCTTGTTCGGATTGGCGACCAATCCGAATCGTTTCAAGGTCCGGGAGGTCGCGCTCGACGACGTCGACGACTACATCGCACGACGTGCGGCGTTCGCGATCACCGTCATCGAAACCACCCCGCTATCGCGGCGTGAGGTGTGGGATCGGCTGGACTCTCCGTACCTCACGAGCCTGCCGTTCCTTCGCGGACCGGACTGGGCGCTCCGCGGAGGCAGCCCGGATCAGCGGGAGCGTTCCGAGATCCAGATCGATGCCCGCCGGACCATGTCGGGGACATTCCTGTCGGTGGGCCAGCGGGTGATCGAGGTGTCCGACCGTGAGCGGGTCACGCTCGTCGGAACCGGGGTCTCGGTGCCGCTCGCGGTGAAGGATTTCGTCGAGCGGTTCACCATCGTCGACGGGAAGCGGTCCAACACGGTCACGGTGACCTGGCAGATCGCCGGTTCGCCGCGCTTCTTCGGCTTCCTGCCGTGGCGCTGGGGAGTGCCGCTGGTGCGCCCGGTCGCGGGGTTCATGTTGCGCCAGATCCTGCGGCTGCAGCCGTACCGCCGGCCTGACGTCCGCGGCGAGGCCGCTGCATGACACAGGTTGCGCTCGTCGCCTATCCGGGGCTGACCGCGCTCGACCTGATCGGCCCCTACGAGGTGCTGCGGATGCTGCCGGGCGCCGACGTCCGATTCGTGTGGCACGAGGTGGGCCCCGTAACCGCCGATTCCGGCGTGCTGATGCTCGGCGCTACCCACACCTTCGCCGAGACACCGCGGCCGGCAATCGTGGTCGTGCCCGGCGGCAGCACCACGGTGATGAACCAGGCCCACGACGACGTCCTCCTCGATTGGCTGCGATCGGTGCATCAACACACCTCGTGGACGACGTCCGTCTGCGCGGGATCAATGATCCTCGGTGCCGCCGGCCTGTTGCAGGGCCGGCGTGCGACATCGCATTGGCAAGCGCTGCAAGCGTTGCGTGCCTTCGGTGCGACCCCGGTTGGTGATGAACGGGTGGTCCACGACGGCGACATCGTCACCGCGGCGGGTGTCTCGGCCGGCATTGATCTGGCGTTGTGGATCGCCGCGAAGGTGGCCGGCGAGCAGCGGGCCAAGGCGATTCAGTTGGTGATCGAGTACGACCCGCAGCCGCCGTTCGATTCGGGCAGCACGGCCAAGTCGTCGACCACTACGGTCGCGCGGGCCACCGCGTTGCTGGCCCGTGATTCGGTCACGCCCGCCCATCTGTCGGCGACCGCACGGGTGCTGTGGCAAGCCGCGATCGACCGCGCGAGAATGGGGCGCAGGCGGAAGTGACCGCCCCTTTACCGATGGTCGAGTAGCCGCGAACGTAGTGAGTGGCGTATCGAGACCCTGAAGACCGCAGGATCACGTCTCGGCCAGATCCCGCCGCTCGACCAGGAACGTGCCGATCTCGCGCGCCACGTCGGCAGGCCGATCGAGCATGGATAACACGTAGGCATCGCCGATCTCCACGAGGCGTGACTGCGGGATGAGTTCGGCGAGTCGTCGCCCGTGCTCGGGTGGCATCACCCGGTTCTCCGGCGACCACAGGATCAGGCATTCGCCCCGAAAGTCCCTGAGCGCGTTCGTGTCACGGATCAGATCGTCGGCCCGGAATCGTGTCGCGGTGTACTTCTCCAGGTCCCTGCGGACACCGGGTTCGGTGAGGGACGGTTGCGTCCATCGACGGACCACCTCCTCTGGAATCGGTCGTCGCACCATCCAGCCGAACAGCAGTGGCGTGCGACGCAGCCATCCGATCCGGAGTTGTCGGGCGGCGAGGGTGATTCCGCCGGGCAGTTTGGTGGCCAGTGTCGCCATCCGGCCGGGTAGGCCGGGCGGGAAGTTGTCGAACGCCTCGCACGGCATGATGACCATCGCGCCGACCCGCTCGTCTCGACCGATCGCGGTGAGGAAAAGGCTACCGCCCCAGTCGGAGTGCACGAGCGTGACATCGCGCAGGTCGAGCGCGTCCAGGAAGTCGGCGATGAGGTGCACCTGGCCGGTCAGGCTCAGATCTGCGTCGGCGTTCATCGGCTGTCGATGCGCACCGAGGGGGAGGGTCGGGCGAATATAGCGGATCCCGCCGGGGAGCAGTGGAATCGTTGTGTCCCAAACTGTCTCGTCGATCAGCAGTCCATGGAGCAAGACCACCGGTGGTCCTTCGCCCTCGTCGGTGTACTCGACCGGGCCGGCCGGAAGATCGACAACTCGCATGCTGACCTCTCTTCGTCGCAGGGCTGGAATGACCGTTCTAGAACAATCACTCTAGAGCAAGTGTTCTAGAATGGCCAGATGCGTACGGATGAGCGGATCGCGGTGGCGATGGCTGAATTGCTTCGCCGCCAGGGATATGCGGCCACGGGTATCAAGCAGGTCGTCGAGGCCTCCGGGGCGCCGATCGGATCGCTGTATCACCATTTTCCGGGTGGCAAGCGGGCCGTCGCAGAAGCCGCGCTGCGGCAGTCGGGCGCAGCCTACGGGGAGTTGGTGGCGTCGCTGCTGGCTCCCTACGGCGACATCGCCGCCGGCATCGAGGCCGCGTTCATCGCCGCCGCCGACGACATGGAACACACGGGCTGGGTGAACATGTGCCCGGTCGGCACGGTCGCGGGAGAGGTCGTCGACGTCGAGCCGGAGCTGCGGACCGTGGCGGCCGAGGTGTTCGAGGGATGGATCGAGGGCGGCGCCGCGCTGTTTCGCGAACGTGGTCTCACCGACGACGACGCCCGCGCGCTGATCACCGCTGTGATCAGCGCGCTCGAGGGAGCGTTCGTGCTGTCGCGGACGTTGCGGTCGCGCGATCCGTTGATTGCGGCAGGTCGCGGCATCGCGGCGTATGCGCGTGAGCTCCTGGCTGATCCCATGGTCAGATCTGGGTGAGGTACTCGTCCAGCTTGTCGGGAACGAGCAACGTGGGCAGCGCGAAGCGCAACTGTGCGGCGACATAGGAGTCGAGCTCGTAACCGGGCGCGAAATGCCAGTGCTTGAGGGCCCATCCGTGGGCGAGCATCATCAGGTCGAACACAACCAGGTCCGCGTCGACCTCGTTCATGAGGCCGTCGGCCATGCCCGCTGTGATCACGCTGCGCATCGGCGCCGACGTTTCGACCTCGAGTTCTTTGATCCGGTCGCGACCCGCGGCGTCGAGCGTACGGCTCTCCCGGTATGTCAGGACGACGGCATCACGGTTCTCGTCGACGATGCTCGCGTACCGGCGAAACCCGGCCATCAGCTGCAGCACCGGATCGTCGCCGGCCAGGTCCATCGCCGGTTGCAACTGATCGCGAAACGCTTCGAGGATGTCGACGATGGCGGCGAGCAGAATGTCCTCTTTGCTGCCGAAGTACTTGTAGAACAAGCCCACACTGACTTGCGCCTCGTCGGCGAGCGCCTGCATCGACATCTGATGAAAGCCGGTGCGGCCCATCACCGTGACTGCCGCGTCGAGCAGCTGTCGACGCCGCGACGATGCGCGCACGGCTCGTACCGCTTCGGCGACATCGACCGATGTGGTGGGTCCGGGGCTCCTCGTCACGGCTGTCATCTTCTCAAATACCGAGATCCTTGGCGACGATGGTCTTCATGATCTCCGTCGTCCCCCCGTAAATCGTCTGGATGCGCGCGTCCACGAACGCCCGCGCGACGGGATACTCCCGCATGTACCCGTAACCTCCGTGCAGTTGAAGGCACCGGTCAGCGGTGCGGACCTGGAGTTCGGTCGCCCACCACTTGAGCTTCGCGGCTCGGGCCGCGGTCAACTCTCCCGCCACATGTTCGGCGATACAGTCGTCGAGGAAGGTTCGGGCGATGTCGAGCTCGGTGGCGAGCTCGGCGAGTACGAACTGGGTGTTCTGAAAGGACGACACCGGTGAGCCGAATGCGGTGCGTTCCCTGACGTAGTCGAGTGTCCGCGCAAACGTGCCCTCGGCCGCCGCGACCGCTCCGATCGCCAGCGACAGCCGCTCTTGCGGAAGGTTGTGCACCAGTTGATAAAAGCCTTGACCCTCGTCGCCGAGACGATAGGCGACGGGAACTCTCATGTCGGTGAAGGTCAGCTCGCTGGTGTCCTGGGCGTGGAGACCGATCTTGTCGAGCTTGCGGCCCCGGTGGAATCCGGGGGTGTCGGCGTCGACGACCATCAGGGTCAGGCCCTTGTGCTTGTCGGGCGAGGTGCGTACGGCCACGACGAAGAGGTCTCCGTTGCGGCCGTTCGAGATGAACGTCTTGGAGCCGTTCACGATGTAGTGGTCGCCGTCGCGGACGGCCGAGGTGCGAATGCCGGCGAGATCACTGCCTGCGCCCGGTTCGGTCATCGCGATGCCGAGCACGGTGTCGCCGGAAACGACACCCGGTAACCACCGTGCCTTCTGGTCGTCGTCGGTCATCTCGACCAGGTAGGGGAGGACCACGTCATTCTGGAGGGAAAACGCGATCGCCTCCGCGGCGGCACCGGTTCTCGCGATCTCTTCGATGACGACGGCGTTGTACCGAAAGTCGTCAACGCCGGGTCCGCCGAACTCTTCGGGAACGGGAAACCCCAAGAGTCCGTTCTTCCCCGCCTCGGTGAACAGACTGCGGTCCCACAGCCCGCACTCCTCCCACGAGGCATGTGCCGGGGTGATCTGTTCGGCGACGAACCTGGCGACGCTCTGGCGGAAGTGCTTGTGTTCGATGTCGTGGGTGAGGGCACTCATGATCTCCCTTTCAGTGGAAGGCGTTCTCGCCGGTGAAGGCCTGACCGAGAACGAGCTGATGCATCTCCGGGGTGCCCTCGTAGGTCAGCACCGACTCGAGATTCACCATGTGGCGGATGACCGGATACTCCAGGGAGATTCCGTTGCCGCCCAGGATGGTGCGTGCGGTCCGGCAGATCTCGATCGCCTCACGGGTGTTGTTCAGCTTGCCGAAGCTGACCTGATCGGGCCGCAGCCCGACGGAGTCCTTGAGTCGCCCGAGGTGGACCGCCAGCAGTTGACCCTTCTGGAGTTCGAGTGCCATGTCCGCGATCTTGGCCTGGGTGAGCTGAAACCCGCCAATCGGTCTGCCGAACTGGGTTCGTTGCCCGGCGTAATCCACGGCCGCCTGCCACGCGGTTCGCGCCGCTCCGATAGAGCCCCAGATGATGCCGTACCGGGCCTCGGTGAGACTCGACAGCGGGGCCTTGATCCCGTTTCCCTTGTGTAGGTCATCGGTCCCGGGCATCAGTGCGTCGGCGGGCAGTCGCACATTGTCGAGCACGATCTCGCCGGTTGTGGAGGCCCGCAGCGAGAGCTTGTGTTTGATCTCCGGAGTGCTGACGCCGGGGCTGTCGGTGGGGACGATGAAACCGCGCACACCGTTGTCGGTGCGTGCCCAGACCACCGCGACGTCGGCGATGGGGGAGTTGGTGATCCACATCTTGCGGCCGTCGAGAATCCAGTCGTCACCATCGCGACGGGCACGGGTCGTCATCGACGCCGGGTCGCTGCCGGCATCGGGTTCGGTGAGGCCGAAGCAGCCGATCGTCGTCCCTTCCGCCATGGACGGCAACCAGCGGGTCTTCTGTCCCTCGCTGCCGTTGTTGTAGATGGAGAACATCGCCAGCGATCCCTGGACAGACACCATCGACCGGATGCCGGAATCGCACGCTTCCAGCTCGAGACTGGCCAGGCCATAGTGGACCGAACTCGCACCACCGCAGCCGTATCCGTCGAGGTGCATTCCCAATACGCCCAGCTGGCCGAACTGCTTGAACAGTTCGCGGGCGATGGGGATCGAACCCTGCTCGAACCACTCGCCGATGTACGGGGTGACATGCTCGGCGAGGAACCCGCGAACCGAGTCCCGCACTGCCAGTTCGTCGTCGGAGTAGCCGAGATCCAGGTTCAGCGGGTCGACGGCGGAGAACGGAGCGGTGGATGTGGCGGTACTCATGAGGTGGCTCCTTGCGGGGTCTGTGGTGTCACGAAGTCGCCGGAGGCGACCTCGGCGGTCGCTGACTCGGTGGCTTTGTAGTGGAGCTTCTTTCCAGTCGCCGACACCGGGAGTGCGGCGACGAAGCGGTAGGCGCGCGGACGTTTGAACTGCGACAGCATCGGGTGGGCGCGACAGTAGTCATCCAAGGACTCGGCGGTGGGTGCCGATCCGTCCGCTGGGAGGATGTAGGCGACGACGCGCTGACCCCACCTCTCGTCGGGCACACCGACGACGAGTGAGTCGGCGACGTCGGGGTGGCCGTTGAGGGCTTCCTCGACCTGTACGGGGTGGACGTTCTCGCCGCCCGAGATGAGCATGTCGTCCTTGCGTCCGACGATTGTCACGAACTCGTTCGCATCCCAGGTGGCGAGATCGCCGATGTGCAGCCAGCTTCCGCGGTACTTCGCTTTCTCCTGATGCGGGGAGTCGTAGTACGCGGCCGCGCATTTCGGCGATCGGATGATGACCTCGCCGACCTCGGTGCCGTCGCGCGACACCGTCTCGTCGGGCGACGCGAGATGGCCGTCGTCATGAACTCGGACGACGCGGACATCATCGTCGATGCAGGCGCGGCCGGCGGTACCGGCATGATCGGGTAGATCTGCTGGTCGCAGAAAGGTGTTCCAGAATCCTTCGGTGGAACCGTACCCGTTGAAGATGCGGGGCGTGAGGACCCGCTGGTAGTGCAGCGCGGCCTCGCGCTCGAGCGGCGCTCCCATGGTGACGATGCCGCTGAGACTGGACAGATCGCGTGGGGAGCGCAGCTGTGCGGCGGCCAGCATCGCCAGATTGGTCGGTGCGCCGACGAGGAAGGTCAACCGGTACTTCTCGACCCAGTCGAGCGTCCTTTCCGCGTCGAACGCACGCATGGGGACCAACGTCGACCCGAGATAGAAGGTTGGATTCGGTCCCGCACAGTACAGTCCACCGCGATGGAACCAGGGGGTCATGTTGAGTGTGCGGTCCTCCGGCGAGAGCGGGAAGTGCATGATGACGTCATGTGCCGAGAAGATCTCGATGGCACTGTTCATCGGAACCGCCTTCGGCATCCCGGTGGTGCCGGAGGTGTAGAGGCGCGTCGTCTCGTCGAAGATGCCCCGAGCTGGATCGGCGAGTGAGGCCTGAGATCGAAGGTCGCAGAACCGGATCGACATCGGTCCGGCCACGAGGTCACCTGAGCCGACGCCGACCAGCACCGCCGGCGTGTGCTCGGCTCGCGAGATGGCGTCGGCGACCATCGCGGTGAGGTCGGTGTCGTAGACATACACCGTCGGTCGGCTGACATCGAGGATGACGGCCGTCTCGCCCGCCGCGAGCCGGTAGTTGACCGGTGATCCGACCGCGCCCGCCGCCTGCGTGGCGAGGTAGAGCTGTGCGAACTCCGGCCCGTTGAGGAGCTGGTAGGCGACCACGTCACCGTCACCGATGCCGTGGTCGTGCGACGCGGCCGCGATCGAGTCGACCGACCGACCCAGCTCGGCGTAGGTCCACTCGGTGTCGGTGTGCGGATCGATCATCGCGATCGTGTCGGCGTACCGGCCGACGTTGCGTCGGAAGCCGTTCAGGTAGGTGAACTCGTTCTCGAAGAAGGCCCGATACTGGTGGGCGTCGTAGTCGTAGGACTGAATGCCAGTGGTACTCATGACAGATCTCCGATGATCCGGGCGGCCGTCAGCCGGCCATGGTGAGTCCGCCGCTGACGCTGATCACCTGTCCGGTGATGAACGACGCTGCGGGGGAGGCGAAGAACAGAACAGGTGCCGCGACCTCGTCGGGGCGGGCCAGGCGACGGAACGGGATGGCCTTGACCAGAGCCTCTTTGAGCTTGTCCGGTTGGGCCTGGAACAACGGGGTGTCAGTGGGCCCGGGGCACACCGCGTTGACGGTGATCCGGTACCGGGCCATCTCTCGGGCCAGCGATTTCGACAGTGCGATCACGCCGCCCTTGGCGCCGGCGTAGATGGATTCACCCGCACTGCCGACCCGGCCGGCATCGGACGCCAGGTTGATCACTCTGCCGCCATTCCATGTGTCGCCCTTTGCCGCCTCCACCATGCCCGGCAGAAACGCGCTGGCCATGTGCACGGGTCCGAGGTAGTTGATCGCCACGACCTTCTCGGCGAATGCGGTCGTGGCATTGAGGAACTGGTCGGTGCGGTCCCAGCCCGCGGCATTGACGAGGATGTCGGGGACCCCGACCTCGGCGTCGACCGCCTCGCGAAGGGCGTCGACAGCGGCTCGGTCGGCGACGTCGACACTCATCGGGATGATCCGATCGTTGCCGTCGGCTGTCCGCTTGGCCGCATCGAGGTCGAGGTCCGCGGCGACGACGGTGGTGCCCTGGTCAGCAAACGCCTCGGTGATCGCCCGCCCGATACCGGACCCGGCGCCGGTGACGACGGCGATACTGGTGCTGCTCATGATGTGTCCTCCTTGGTCGGGCGTCAGACGCCGACGTACTTGTTGAACTCCGGCGCACGCTTCTCGGCGAATGCCGTTGCGCCCTCAAGTCCTTCAGGGGAATGGGTGAACAGGTCAAGTGCACTCATCGCCATGTTCGACAGGCCGGCCTGGTGGTCGGTGTCCGCGTTGAAGCTCTGCTTGAGGAACTTGATGGTGGTCGGTGACTTCTCCGCGATCTCCGCGGCCACCTTCTTGGCCTCGTCGAGCAGATCGGCTGCCGGGACGACCCAGTTGACCAGACCCCACCGTTCGGCGGTCTCGGCGTCGTACTGCCGGCACAGGTACCAGATCTCGCGCGCCCGCTTCTCGCCGACGATGCGGGCGAGGAACGCCGAGCCGAACCCGGCGTCGAACGAGCCGACCTTGGGTCCGGACTGGCCGAAGCGGGCGGTGTCCGCTGCGATCGTCAGGTCGCACAGCACGTGTAGGACGTGGCCCCCGCCGATGGCCAGGCCGTTGACCGCCGCGATCACCGGCTTGGGGATGTCGCGGATGGTCTTGTGCAGGTTCCCGATCTCGAACATGCCGCTGTCGGAGGGGCCGTAGTCGCCGGTCTCGGCGCGCTGCTTCACGTCGCCGCCGGTGCAGAACGCCTTCTCGCCTGCGCCGGTCAGGATCACCGCCTGCACGTCGCGGTCTGCCCAGGCGCGACGGAACGCGTTGATCATCTCCTCGACCGTCTTGGCGCGAAATGCGTTGTACCGCTTCGGTCGATTCATCGTGATGATCGCAGTGGATCCCTCGACGGTGTACTCGATGTCCTCGTAGTTCATGGATCCATCCCCTTCGGTGGTGGTATTTGATTACTACTTCATGATGAGTGAACGTACATTCACTCCTTGAGGGTGTCAAGGGTCCCGGGGTGGGTGTAGCGGGGAGGCTGCGGTCGGCGGACCCGGGTACGGGCCTACCTCGCGGTCCGTGTCACGCGCGTCGGCGAGAGGTCGACCGTCGTCGACTCGTCATCGCGGTATGGGTGATCTCCGAGCTCAGCGCCGGTGCGGGTAGTGGGGTGAAAGTCCGGTCATCGCTGCGGATTCCATCGAGGAAGAAGGTCAGGTAGCGCTCGTACACCTGTGGGGCCAGATCGCGTGTGCTGTCCATGATGGGTGCCATCGCCGACTGCATGAACGTGACGTCGGTCGGCTCGAAATCCGATCGCACGACGCCGGCGTCCTTGGCGCGGCGCACCAACTCGACGATCAGCGGTGCGATACGTGTGCGCACATCGTTGATCCGCGCATCGCCGAGCGTCGGGTCGTCGAGGATCTGATGCAGGCCACGGTCTCCGAACTGCATCTGCAGGGTTCGGGTGAGGTAGTCGGTGAGTGCGGTCCACGGGTCCGGCTCGTCGAGCGCCTCTCGGGCGACCGCTTCCACTGCTTGCAGGCGCTCCTCGAACAGCGTGTCGATGAGCTCTTCCTTGTTGGCGAATCGTCGGTATGCGGTGCCGACGCCGACGCCGGCATGACGGGCGATGTCGTTGAGGGTGACGCCAAGGCCCTTCTCGGCAAACAGTTCCCGGGCCGCGTCCAGTAAACGTTCGCGGTTGATCGACGCATCCTTGCGCATGGGCCGGGGGGAGGGCGCCTGGGTCATGGGCCCACCGTAGCAGCTAAGCGGATTGACGATATCCGCTTACGCGCCTAGTGTGGATAACCGGATACGGAATATCCGTTAGCGTGTGAGGAGGACACCATGAAGTACACGCAGAGTGGTGGACAGACCGGAGCCGGACCCGACGAGTGGTTCACCGGCACGGTGCAGATCGACGGCATCCGCAACCCGGACGACCAAACGGCGATCGGCTGCGCTCACGTCCGATTCGCGCCCGGCGCGCGGACCGCGTGGCATCACCATCCGAAGGGTCAAACCCTCTACGTCACAGACGGAATCGGCTTGGTCGCCACCCGGGGTGGCGGCGTACAGGAGATCCGACCGGGCGACGTCGTCTACATCGAACCCGGCGAAGAACACTGGCACGGTGCCACGCCGGACCGCTTCATGGCGCACGTGGCGATGCAGGAGGCCGACGAGAACGGCGAGGTCGTCACCTGGCTCGACCACGTCACCGATGCCGAGTACACCGCCTGACACGGGCACGGCCTGAGGAGGAACGAAAAACCATGGTGCTCAACGAGACCTACACCCTGTCCAACGACGTCCAGATCCCCAAGCTCGGCCTGGGTACCTGGTTCATCGACGACGACAAGGCGGCACAGGCGGTGACCGCCGCCGTCGACATCGGATACCGCAACATCGACACCGCGCAGGCATACGGCAACGAACGCGGCGTCGGCGAGGGCGTTCGCAACAGCGGTGTCGCCCGGGACGAATTGTTCGTGGCGACAAAGCTGGCGGCGGAGATCAAGGATCACCGAGAGGCCGCCGCGGCGATCGATGAGTCGCTGGCCACGATGGGCCTCGACCATCTCGACCTGATGTTGATCCACAGCCCGCAGCCGTGGGCCGATTGGCGCGGTGGCGACTACGCCGAGGGCAACCGCGAGGCCTGGCGTGCGCTGGAGGACGCGTATCAGGCGGGCAAGCTCCGCTCGATCGGTGTCTCCAACTTCGAGCAGCGTGATCTGGACAACCTGCTTGCCGAGGCGACCGTCGCGCCGCACGTGAACCAGATCCTGGTCCACGCCGGGAACACCCCGTCCGAGCTCATCGCGTACTGCAAGGAAAAGAACATCGTGGTCGAGGCGTACTCGCCGATCGGACACGGCGAGGTCCTGAAGAACGCCGACGTCGCGGCCATGGCGCAGCGCTACGACGTGAGCATCCCGCAGCTCTGTATCCGCTACACGCTGCAGCTCGGGGCGGTGTCGTTGCCGAAGACGGCGAACCCGGACCATATGCGCAGCAACGCGGAGGTCGACTTCACGATCTCCGACCAGGACATGGATGCGCTGCGTGCGATGCGGATCGAGGACTACGGCGACTCGAGCGCGTTCCCGGTGTTCAGCGGGAAGTGATCGTGATCGCGCGGTTCTGGCCGCAGTTTCGGGTTCCGGCTTGGAGCAACAACTGCGGCCGGAACCTGTAGCTGCGGCCAGATCTGTCGGCGTCGACGGCGACTCAGTCGAGACCCTGCTGCGCCGTCCGGTCTCCCCGGCGCACCGCGGCCCGCTGGATCAGGACGATCGTCGTCCCCAGGACGCCGACCGCGAGACCCACCAGGCAGACCGCGAGCGTGCGGTCGCCGCCCCAGCCGCCGATCCACACCGCGAGGGTGGCGACAAGCCACGCGACCATGCCGACGATGATCACCGGTTCGGGGGCGCGCAGAGGGCGCGGGAGTTCCGGGATGTCGGATGCATCGGCCATGGCATCAGAGTAACTTTCGACTGTGCCCACCGATCCGTCGAGCGAGCCCAGCACATCGTCGACAGAATCTGGCAAACCGTCGACAGAACCCGGAAACTCTTCGACAGCACCCGAGGATCCGCCGAGAGCATCCAATCCGGCAGCCGTGGAACCCGACCGGCCGCCGCGTGAGCCGAGCGGACCACTCGACCGCTACTTCAAGATCAGCGAGCGCGGATCTTCCCTGACCCGCGAGTTCCGTGGCGGCCTCGTCACCTTCTTCACGATGGCCTACATCATCGTGTTGAACCCGATCATCATCGGCGGCATCCCCGGCGAGCCCAAGAACGCCGACGTGCTCGGCAACGTGCTGCCGCTGGCGCAGGTCGCGGCGGTCACCGCGCTCGTCGCCGGTGTCATGTCCGTCATCTTCGGCCTCGTCGCGCGCTACCCGTTCGCGATCGCGACCGGCCTCGGCATCAACAGCCTGCTGGCCGTGACGATCGCACCCCAGGTGACGTGGCCGGAAGCCATGGGCCTGGTCGTCATCGACGGCATCATCATCGTGCTGCTCGCGGTCACCGGATTCCGGACCGCGGTGTTCAACGCGGTGCCGCCCGAACTCAAGGCGGCCATCGCCGCCGGCATCGGCGCATTCATCGCCTTCATCGGATTGGTCGACGCCGGCTTCGTCAGCCGAGTGCCCGACGCCGCGAACACGACGGTGCCGGTCCAACTCGGCAACAACGGGTCGATCGACACGATCCCCACCCTGATGTTCTGTATCGGCGTCCTGCTGATGGGTGTGCTGGTGGTCCGCAACGTGCCGGGCGGGCTGCTGATCGGGATCGTCGTGGTCACCGTCGCATCGATCATTCTCGAGGCGACCCTCGACCTCGGGTCGAGCTCGGACAACCCGGACGGCTGGAGTCTGGCTGTTCCGCAGATCCCGGACGGACTGGGTGGGATGCCGGATCTGTCCCTGGTCGGTCAGGTCGACGTGTTCGGGGCGTTCGACCCGGCGAGCATCGGCGCGCTCGCGGCCTCGGTCCTGGTGTTCACGCTCGTGCTCTCCAACTTCTTCGACGCGATGGGCACGATGACCGGTCTCGGCAAGGAAGCCGGCCTGATGGACGACAAGGGCACCCTGCCCGGCGTCGGCAAGGCTCTCGTCGTGGAGGGCACCGGAGCGATCGCGGGCGGTGTCGCCTCCTCGTCGTCGAACACGGTGTTCGTCGAGTCGGCGAGCGGCATCGCGGAGGGGGCCCGAACGGGCTTGGCCAACGTGGTGACCGGCGGGCTGTTTCTGCTGGCCATGTTCCTCACACCGCTGTACGAGATCGTTCCGCTGGAGGCCGTGGCGCCGGCGCTGGTGGTGGTCGGAGCGATGATGATCGGTCAGCTGACCGCGGTCGACTTCACCAAGTTCTCGCACGCACTGCCGGCGTTCCTGACCGTGGTGATCATGCCGTTCACGTACTCGATCGCCAACGGTATTGGCGTCGGGTTCATCAGCTGGGTGGTCCTGGCGGCCGCGTCGGGCAAGGCCAGGACGGTGCATCCGCTGCTGTGGATCGTCGCCGGGGTGTTCGTCGCCTACTTCGCCCGTGCGCCGATATACGCGCTCGTCGGGTGATCTGATCGTGTCGGCCGTCGGTGGTACGACGTAATCGCTGGTTCGCTTTAGCAAAAAAAGACGTTAAGGCATTGCACGATCGCGGAAGTGAATTACGCTTAGCATCGGGAACCAGCTGGTCTCAGATTTGAATCGCTCGGGAACGGACGCTGCGACATGACGACGATCACTCAACTGACAATCGCAGACATGACATTGTCGGACCGGACCCTGTCCGGTGAACTGTCCATGGCGGTGGTCCGGCTCGCCAGACGGCTTCGCGGGCGGCGGGTGAGCAAGGTCGTCTCGCTCACCCAGCTGTCCGCGCTGTACACACTTCATCACGAGGGGCCGATGACCCCGGGCGCGCTCGCGCTGGCAGAACGTGTTCAGCCGCCGTCGATGACCCGGGTGATCGCATCCTTGTCCGACCTGGGCATGGTCAAGCGGGAACCGCATCCCACCGACGGTCGCCAGGCGATCGTGACCCTCTCGGACAAGGGCATCGACGTCGTCAACGCCGAGCGTGATGCTCGCGAGGAATGGCTCAGCGCGAGGCTCGACGAACTGACGCCGGACGAACGCGCCACGCTCGCCGCCGTTGTCCCCATCGTCAACAAGCTCATCAACGGTAGCGACGATCGCTGAGTGAACGGCGGATAGCGCCCGGCGCCGGGCTCAGAAAAACGTTCCGGAGAACGGCGCCTGCTCAGGTGTGAACGCGCGGTCCAACGCGCGCAACGTCGAGGAATCAGCCGTCCACAGCCGATCCGCCGCGGCGAACGTGCGGGCATTCGTCCCGCCCAGGAACAACGACGACAGCACCGAGATGTCGAGGCGAACCGTCGGCGTCGACGTACTCGGCGCCACGATCGCACCACCATTGCGGATCGACATGTCGAACACGCCGCCCCGGCCGCGGAACTCGTCGGTGACCTCGAGGACGACGTCGAGGTCGGCGAAGTAGCGCCGGGAGGTCAATGCCCGCGGCACGTCGAGGATGCGCAACCACATCTTGTCGGTGAGTCCCGTGACCGAGACGGCACGATGGTCGACGAGCTTCGCCGGAAGCGGATCGTCGACGGGGACGGAGGCGGTCACCGACGCCATCAGGTCCAGGCCGGTCAACACCCGCCACAGCTCGGTGTGCGCGTCGTCGGTGACCGCGAACACCTCGGCGACATCCCCGCGCGTCGGCTCCGCGGATGTGTTGATCCGGTAGCTCGCGTACCCGTCGGCGTGGAGCAGGTAGTGCAGCCCGCTGGTCTGCGCGGGTCGCTGCGACGGGCGATCGGCGAGAATCGGCTCCCACCACGTCTCCGGACGGTGCACGGCTCCCGAACGCGACGCCGCCCACCGCGCGTGGATCTCGGGCACCCGACGGGCCACTTCCTCGCCCGTCGCGTAGTTCACCGGAGAGATCTCGGGGTCCACGGGCCGGCGCATCTTCGCCGCGCTCAGGTCGACCGAGACCTCGTGCGCGTGGCAGGCGGGTCCGAACCCGTACCGCTCGTAGATGGTCGCCTCACTGGCAGTGAGGATGGCGAAGACCTGATCCTCGGCCTCCCACTGATCGAACAGCTCGGTGATCATCGTGCGCAGAATCCCGCGACGTCGGTGGGTGGCCGCGACGGACACCCAGGAGAGGCCGGCGGCCGGTTGCTGCTCGCCGCCCGGGACGGTCACGGTCATCCGGTAGTACATGGAGACGCCGACCAGGGGAGAACCCACCAGTCCCTGCGGATCACGGACCAGTACGACGTCGGTGTCATCGACCTTTCCGCGCAGATCGGCCTGCTCGGCAGTCGACAACGGGTTGGTCATCAGGAATGCCCGCGCATCGGTCGCGAAGATCTCGTCCCAGTCGGCGTCGGTGGCGCGCGAGACGGCGAGAGCGGAGGCATCCTGGGAAATCGTCACCAAACCACCGTTTCACAGAGCGTTCTGAGGTGAGTGGTCAACCCCGGCTTGCTGCGGGGTGGGCCACACTGAGGGGCGGCATCCGGTCTTGGCACACTGACGACGTGGCCAGCACCTGTGTCGACGTCATCGACATCGATGATCCGTCGGATCCGCGCGTCGACGACTTCCGCGATCTCAATTCCGTCGACCGCCGGCCGGATCTTCCGGCGCTGCCCGGAGGTCGAGTCGGCAAAGGCCTGGTCATCGCCGAGGGCGTGCTCGTCGCGCAGCGGATGATCGCCTCCCGGTTCGCGCCGCACGCCTTCCTCGGCGTGGGCAAGCGCCTCACCGAACTCGATGACGCCCTGGAGAAACCCACACTGCGTGGAGTTCCGTTCTATCGGGCATCCGCGGACGTGATGGCCGACGTCGTCGGCTTTCACCTCAACCGTGGCGTTCTCGCAGTGGCGCGTCGACCGCCCGTACTCGACGTCGCTGACGTCGTCGGGCGCGCGCACACCGTCGCGATCCTCGAGGGTGTCAACGACCACGAGAACATCGGCAGCATCTTCCGCAACGCCGCAGGTCTGGGTGTCGACGCTGTGCTGTTCGGTGCCGGATGCGCCGACCCGCTCTACCGTCGCTGCGTGCGCGTCTCCATGGGGCATGCCCTGCTGGTCCCGTTCGCCCGTTTCGACGACTGGCCGCGCGGGCTGTCGGTGCTGAACGACCACGGCTTCCGCACCGTGGCACTGACGCCGGGGCCCGGGTCGGTGCCGTTGCGCGAAGCCGTCGACGCCGACAAGGTCGCGTTCCTGGTCGGCGCCGAGGGGCCCGGACTGTCGGAGACCGTGATGCGCGCCAGCGATCTGCGCGCCCACATCCCGATGAGTCGCGGCACCGACTCGCTCAACGTTGCGACGGCGGCGGCGATCGCGTTCTACGAGCGGGCCCGATCGGGGACGATGGACGCGTGATCGTCATCGAGAGCGTGCGGACCCGGCGGATGTCACCGCACGGCGGCGGGGACCGATTCGCCGTCGACGAACCCACACCCTGGGTACTGGGTCTGTTCGTCACGGCCTTCCACGCGCTGTTCGCGACGCTCCTCCTCGTGGGCGTCTACGACCTGATCGGCGGGTTCGTCACCTGGCTGGGTCTGCTCGCCGTGCTCGTCGTCGCGGGCGGGCTGGGCTGGACCCTGTGGGATCTCCGTGACCGTCCGGTCTGGCGGTGGATCGTGTGGGGCGCCCTCATCGGATTGCTGGCCGGTCTGGGTTCGTCGGTTGCGTTGATGGCCCTCGGCCGCTGACCGCGCTCGCGGGTGGGATCAGCCGCCGAAGCCGAAGTACCTGGCGATACGCCCGCGGCGCTTGGCCGGTCGGGTCTCGTCGGTCGTCGGGGAGTCGCCGTTGGCGGCGGCGATCGAACTTCCGGAGACGGTCAGATCGTTCTGGTAGCGAGCCCAGTCCTCTTCTGCCGGTATGTAGTCGGCAGGGTGAATGGCGAACGCGGTCACCGGGATTCGCGTCGGGTCCAGATCGGTGTCGGCCAGCGGGGCGGTGAACCGGAAGCCCAGCCAGTGCCGGTTGGCCTGCTCGGCGAGCTCCTGCGGGTGAAACGGCAGCGCCAACGGTTCGGCCGGGACACCCGTCGCGTACTGCAGCGGGTGTTCACCCGCCCAGAACGGCCGCTCGAGGGGGTCGGGGAGACCGGTGTCCTCGAAGATCGTCACGGGGTCGGCGGAGAACGAACGTTTCAGTTCGCCGTGTTCCCACCGTGCGAAAGCGCCGACGGAGCGTTCCGGGTCGGTGACCAGCAGGGTGGCCGCCGCACTCTGTCGGATCGAGGAGAGCGTGCGGGTCAGGGTGGAGGGCTCGGTGGTGTCGAACAACGAACAACACAGCACAGCTGTCCGGCCGTACCAGCCGGCGTAGACATGCGCATCGCGTGCGGCGGCTGCGGTGGCCAGGTCCGTGTCGGCCACCGGCACCAGCACGCGGTCGCCGTAGATCGTCGCGGCGAGTTTCTGGGCGGCCACGACATCGTTGACCGGACCTTCGCGGAGCAGCGCTACGGGATCGTCGCTGTCGATGAACCAGAGTGTGACTGCGCGGGCCGACACGTCGCGGATCAGCCGTTGCCGTTGCTACGGACGCCCAGCAGGACATCCTCCCACGCGGGAACGGCAGGTTTGCGTGTACGGCGGCGCGGCTTCGCCGAACCGGCCTCGGGCGCCTCGTCGCCGGAAGCCGTGGTCGCAGCTGCGGGCGAGGCCTCCTCGCGATCGGCGGCGGTGTCGGGGCGATCGCTTGGGCGCTCGGGCTCGGTCGCATCCGGAGTCGGGCTGCCGAAATCGATCGCCACGGTGCCGTGCTCGTCGTGGCTGGGCGCGACGCTTCCGTTGCGGGTGCGCTGGGCATCGATGAGTCGGTCGGCGTCGAGGGTGACCTCGTCGTGGTCGACAGGGGGCTCGACCTGATGCTCGACATGGGGGGTCAGATCGGGCGTCGCGACCGGCGTCAGCTTGCGCCGCGGGGTGATGGTCTCGGGGTGGGTGAGTTCGTCGGCGAGATCGTCGAGCGGGTCGGCGGTTCCGCCGTGGCTACCCGGCTGGAAGCGCCAATGCGCGTGGTTGTCGGTGCGGCCGACATGCCACGACGCTTGGACGACCCAGTACCCGTCGTCGCCCTTCCACGCGTCCCACTCCACGCTGTGCTGGCTCTGTCCGAGGGCGATCATCGCCTCGGTGACCGTTTCGCCGAGCGTGGACACCGATGGTCCGTCCTCGCGGATCGGATGGGACATCGACGCGAGCTCCGTGGCCCGAGCACGTTCGAGAAGAACCGGGTGGGCGAAGCGTTCGATCTTGTCGACCGGCACACCGGCCAGCGCGGCGACTTCCGACACGGTCGCCCCGGCACGGATGCGGGCTTGGATCTCTCGTGGCCGAAGTGTGCTTTCCATTTCGATCTCGATCTGCCCCAATCGTGAGATGTCGCCGCGTGCCGCGGCCCGGAGCCGCTCGTCGGCGGCGACCCGATACCTCTCACCCGACTCGGCATCCTGACAGATCACATGGGTGCCGTCGGCCTCGACGCCGACGACTCGAAGCTCACGCATCTGCTCCTCCTCCGGTGACCACGAGTGCGGGCATTGGGGTCAGGTTAATGCACCCGTCACCTACGGCCCGGCGGGACACGCGGCAAAACCGCAGATCAGCAAGGTTGTGGCGGGTGGTACCCATGGGGCACACGCTACAGGTGATAACGGGGCGGCCACACCGCCGGTCGCTTTGTTCCGCTGGTCGATTACATCTCGCCGGTCGAGTAGTTGCCGAGCGAGCCGCCCATTCCCGCTGGTCGAGTCCACCCTCCATACCGCTGATCGAGTAGCCCGCGAGCCGCTAGGCGAGCGGGCGTATCGAGATCTCCTGCAGCGCACGGGGTCTCGATACGCGTCGGGCTCGCAAGCTCGCACGTCGCTACTCGACCAGCGGTAGGGGGCGGCTCGCGTGTTACTCGACCAGCGGTAGGGGGCGGCTCGCGTGTTACTCGACCAGCGGTAGGGGGCGGGTCGCGTGCTAGTCGGTCAGCGGGAAGTCCTCAGAGCTTGTCGACGACGAAATCGACGCACTCGGTCAGCTTGCTGACGTCATCGGGGTCGATCGCCGGGAACATGCCGATCCGCAGCTGGTTGCGGCCGAGCTTGCGGTACGGCTCGGTGTCGACGACTCCGTTGGCTCGCAAGGTCTTCGCCACTGCGGCGGCATCGATGTCGTCGTCGAGGTCGATGGTGCCCACGACCTGGCTGCGATGCGACGGATCGGCGACGAACGGCGTCGCGAACTCGCTCGCCTCGGCCCACTGATAGAGCCGCGAGCTCGAATCCGCGGTCCGGGACACGCACCAGTCGAGTCCGCCCTGGCCGAGCATCCACTGGATCTGGTTGTCGAGCAGCAGCAGCGAGCCGACCGCCGGCGTGTTGTAGGTCTGGTTCTTGCTGCTGTTGTCGACCGCGGTCGGCAGGGACAGGAACTCCGGGCACCAGCGATCGGACTCGGCGATCTGTGCGATGCGCTCGAGCGCTCGCGGGCTCATCAGCGCGATCCACAGGCCGCCGTCCGAGGCGAAGCACTTCTGAGGTGCGAAGTAGTAGATGTCGGCGTCGGCGACGTTCACCGGCAGCCCGCCGGCGCCCGATGTCGCGTCGATGGCGACGAGTGCGTCGTCCGATCCGGCGGGGCGGGTCACGGGGACTGCCACTCCCGTCGACGTCTCGTTGTGGGCCCAGCCGATCAGGTCGATCCCGCCGAAGTCGTCGGCGGTCAGGGCCGCCGGGTCGGGTGCGGTTCCGGGATCGGTGGAGATCACCGCGGGTGAATCGAGGAAGGGGGCCTTCTTCGCCACCGTCGCGAACTTCGACGAGAACTCCCCGTAGGTGAGGTGCAGGGAGCGCTGTTTGATCAGCCCGAACGCCGCGGCGTCCCAGAACGCGGTGGTGCCGCCGTTGGAGATGACCACCTCGTAGCCGTCGGGGAGTGCGAAGAGCTCGGACAGGCCCGAGCGGATCGACCCGACGACGTTCTTCACCGGCGCCTGCCGGTGGCTGGTGCCGAACACCGAGGCCCCGACGTCGACCAGGGACTGCAATTGTTCGGGTCGCACCTTGGACGGACCGCAGCCGAAGCGGCCGTCCGACGGCAGGAGGTCGGCGGGAATCGTGATCGGTGCGGTGGCGGTGTCACTCATGCAGGCAATTCTAGGGTTGTGGCCTCGACCACCCCGGTTCTGGCCCCTCCCGGATGGAGGCCGCGACGAGGCCGGCCCGCCATCCGGGGGCGCGGAACCCGTCCGGCGGGGCGGCGTCGGTGATGTCGTGGTGACTGCGCGCAAGGAGCCACGCGACCACCGAGTTGGAGTTCCACATGTCGCCGGCGTGGATCTCGTCGCGCCCCCAGGTGTGCGCGGGCACGCAACGGGCGAGATCGATCAGGTGGCCGGTCCGCGCCGCGTCGGTCGCCACGTCGTCCTGCGCCACCGCTTCGGTGAGGTCGGGGATGGTGCCGTCCACGCAGCAGCGGATCTCATAGCGGAACAAGCGGAATCGGCCCAGTCGAGCAAGGCCGACAGCGCCGCACACGGTGACGCCGCGTCCTCCGGAACCGGAGCCCCAGGCCGGGGCCTGCTCGATGGTGTATGTCCGGCCGCAGTGTTCGGCGACAAGCGCGGCGTGCACGAGACGTGACGGTCGGCGATGTTCTCGTCGGGCGCGCCACCACTCATATGTCCGCCCGCAGAACGGAACGATCCGGTTACCCGCGCCCAACGGAATCCAGTACATAGTCACGGTGGTCGGCTGCTCTCCGGTCACGCACTCCAGTTTTTCACGACCTCTTGAGTTCGGCTGAACGCGCGTTTAGCATGTTGTACATGCGTTCAAGGGGCGCTGACGATCGAACCACCCGCGCTCGGGTTCGCGACACCGCGATCGAGGTGTTCGCCCGCGACGGGTTCTCCGCGACGGTCCGGACCATCGCCGACGCGGCCGGCGTGAGTCCGGGATTGGTGATCCACCACTTCGGCAGCAAGGAGAACCTGCGCGCCGAATGTGACGCGCACGTGCTGCGCCAGACCCGGGAGGCCAACGAGCGAGGTCTGCAGAACCAGGCCGGACCCCACGCCTTCGCCGCTTTCCTGCAGCGGATGGACAACACCGCCGCCGACGGCCCGCGCATCGTCTATCTCATCCGCAGTCTGCAGGCCGGCGGTGAGATGGCACGTGAGCTCCTGGCGCACCTTGTCGACGACGCCGAGGCCACGTTCCGGGGCGGAGTGGAGGCCGGGACCATCCGCCCCTCCCATGACGAGCCCGCGCGAGCCCGATACATGGTCGCGATGGCGATGGGTGCGCTACTTGTCGACGTCGTGATGCATCCGCCCGAGAACTGGGCGGACGCCGGCGCCATCCTCCAGTCCTACATGGAGCGGACGGTGCTGCCGGCCACCGAACTGGCGGTGCACGGGGTGATGACCGACGAATCCTTGCTCGACACCGTCCTGACCTACTTTCGAGGAGGGCAACAATGACCCAGCCGACCGAAGCGGTCGTGGAGATCGCCGGACTGAGAAAGACATTCGGCTCGTTCGCCGCTCTCGACGGCCTCGACCTGACCGTGCACCGAGGCGAGATCGCCGGATTCCTCGGACCCAACGGCGCCGGAAAATCCACCACGATACGAACCATGCTCGGGATGTACCGACCCGACGGCGGACGGGTGTCCGTATTCGGAATGAACCCCATGGCCGATGCTGTCGAGATCCATCGACGGCTCGCCTACGTACCCGGCGACGTCAACCTCTGGCCACAGCTGTCCGGCGGTGAATGCATCGACCTACTGCTGTCGCTGCGTGGAGTACGTCGCGAATCTGCCGCTCGCAAAACAGAACTGATCGATCGCTTCGATCTCGACCCGAGGAAGAAGGCCTCGACCTACTCGAAGGGAAACCGCCAGAAGGTGGCGTTGATCGCGGCACTGTCGGCGCCCTGCGAGCTGCTGGTGCTCGACGAACCCACGTCCGGACTCGATCCGCTCATGACCCGGGAGTTCACCGAATGTGTCCGCGAGGTCGCCGCGAACGGCACCGCCGTGCTGATGTCGAGTCACCTCCTCGACGAGGTCGAGCAACTGTGCGAAACGGTGACCATCATCCGGGCGGGCAAGACGATCCAATCCGGATCGCTCGCCGATCTGCGGCATCTGCGCCGCTCCCGCGTGACCGCGACCATGCGGTCGGGTGGCCGTGACCTGGCATCGGTCGAGGGTGTGCACGACTTCGAGTCCGACGGCGATCACGTGACATTCACCGTGGAGGACTCCGGACTGGCGGGCATCACCCGTGTCCTCGCCCGTCACGAGGTCGTCGGTCTCGCGGTGGAACCGCCCAGCCTCGAGGAGCTCTTCCTGCACGTCTACGACGACCGGGCGGAGGTGCCGACATGACCGCGACGCGGACCGCCGAAGCACCCGACGTCGACACCACAGCAGGAGGCCTCGGCCGCGAGTTGACCCGGACCGCATTCCTGGTGCGGCTCGGGCTTCGTCGCGAGTGGATTCTCGGATCGATCACGCTCGCGATCTTCGTCCTCATCAACATCTCGACCGCATCGGCACTGTCGGGCATGTACGAGACACCCGAGCAGCGCACCGAACTGCAACTCGGCCCGGGCTCCAATCCGGCCTTCCGATTCCTCCTTGGCGAGCTCACCCACGTTGAACCCACTGCGGCGCTGGTCTCGTGGCGCGCCGGACTCTTCCTGATCGCGGCGCTCGGCGTGTGCGCCGCCGTCATGACGGTGCGACAGACCCGCAAGGAGGAAGAACTCGGCCGCACCGAACTCGTCCGCGCGGGGGCGGTCGGGTCGCTGGCACCGGTCGCGGCCGCCGCGTGCGTCGCACTGATCTTCACCGTCGCGGTGGCGTTGTCCATGTCATTGATCCTGGTGCCGATGGGCGCCACCGCATCGAACGCAGTGGCGGTGTTCGCGCAGTACGCAGCCACCGGCGCCGCCGCAGTCGGGGTGGCCCTCGTCGCTGCGCAGGTGGCCACGACCGCCCACATCGCCAATCTCACCGCCAGTTCGGTGCTGCTCCTCGGCTATCTGTTGCGTGGGGCGGCCGACGCCACCGACGGTTGGGACTGGTTGCGGTGGTTGAGCCCGGTCGGGTGGGCCGAGGAGATCGATCCCTTCGGCGCCGACAATCTGCTGCCGGCGATGCTGTCGCTGACCGTGTTCGTACTCGGCCTGTGCGTCGCCGGGTGGATGGCGATGACCCGTGATCTCGGCGCGGGGCTGATCGCGCCGCGGCCGGGCCCGGCGGCGAGCTCGCGGCTGTCGACCATCGAGGCACTGGGGGCACGTTTGTCCCTCCCTTTGCTCGTCTCCTGGGTAGGCGGGATCGTGCTCTACTCGATCGTCATCGGCTTCATGCAGCCGTCGGTGGAGGAACTCGCGCAGGGCAATGAACAGTTCGATCAGATCATGCGGGCCGCACTCGGAGACGCCACGTTGAGCACGCTGTTCGGGATGACGATGCTCGGCTTCCTCGCCGTCGCGGCCGGCGCCTGGGGAGTGAACCTGGCCGAGCGATTGCGCGCGGAGGAAGCAGCCAACCGTGCCGAGGTCGTGCTCACGACACCGACGTCGCGCACCCGCTACTACGTCACCTACGTCGGCATCGCCGCGGTGGGCGCGATCACGATGATGGCGGTCGCCGCCGTCGGCATGGTGATCGGGTCCGGCCTCGCCGGCGGTGGGTGGGCGACCCCGGCCGCGAACGCCGCGCAGACCGCTGCCGCCCAGATCCCCGCGGTGCTGGTCGTAGTGACCCTGGCCATCGCCCTTTACGCGATCCGCCCGGCGTTGGCCCACCTCGGATGGATGGTGGTCATCGGATCATTGCTGCTCGGGCCGCTGTCGGGCATGTTCGACCTTCCGCAGTGGGTCAGCGACCTGTCGCCGTTCACTCACACCCCGCTGGTGCCCGTGGACCCGATACAGTGGACGCCGATCGTCGTGATGCTCTGCGTCGCCGCAGCTTTCGTCACGATTGGCTGGGCGAGGTTTCGGCGTCGTCAGATCGGCTGACCGGTCCACCGGGCTGGTCCGTGTCGTCTCCGAGGGGATCCTCGGGCTCGGCGTACTCGCCCATGGAGAACGATCCGGTGTCCGGGTCGACCGTCACCGCGTGATGCGGTACCTCGTGAACGGCGACGATCAGCGACGAATCGGGCTGATCGGCGTTCTCCGGGAGCCCGGCGAACGTCGCCGACACCGGGCGCCGACGTTTCTCGTGTCGGTGCGCAGGTGGCACCGCCGCCTCGGCTTCCTGACCGTTGCCCAGACTCAGCTGCAGGAACCTGGGCTGCACCTTGATGTCGTAGTGGAACGCCCGTAGCAACGACACGCAGGCCAGCACCATGACGATGGAGAACGGTACGGCCGTCGCGATGGACATCGTCTGCAACGCGGTCAACGAATCCGTACCGCCGACCAGGAGTAGCACCGCCGCCACGACGCCTTCCAGACTCGCCCAGTACACGCGGGTGACGACGGGTGTCTCGATCTTGCCGCCGGTGGCGAGCATGTCCACGACCAGCGATCCGGAGTCGGATGAGGTGACGAAGAACATGACCACCACGATGATCGCGATCACGCTGGTCACGGCGGCCAGCGGGAAGCCGTGGAGCAGCTCGAACAATGAGGTGTTCGCATCGACGCTGCCGTCCACGAGCATGTTGCCCTCCTGCTGCTGACGCAGGATGCCGGAGTCGCCGAAGATGGTGAACCAGATGGCACTGATGAAGGTCGGCAGCAGCAGGACACCGGCGATGAACTCGCGCACGGTGCGCCCGCGCGAGATGCGGGCGACGAACATGCCGACGAACGGCGCCCAGCTGATCCACCACCCCCAGTAGAAGATGGTCCAGTCCGCCATCCAGGTGTCGTCGGCGAACGGCGCGGTGCGCAGCATCATGTCGGGGAGCGTGGCGATGTAGTTGCCCATGTTCTGCACCCAGGACTGCAGCAGGAACAGCGTGGACCCGAGGATCAGCACGAATGCGGCGAGCAGCGCGGCGACCGCCATGTTGATGTTCGACAGCCAGCGCAGACCCTTGGTCACGCCGGTGACGACGGAGAAGATCGCCAGGCCGGTGATCAGGGCGATCATGATGACGATCACCCAGTTGTTGACCGTCAGCCAGCCGAGATACTCCAGTCCCGCCGAGATCTGCTGGATGCCGAAGCCCAGCGAGGTGGCGACACCGAACAGCGTGCCGACGATGGCGACGACGTCGACCAGATGACCGATCCAACCCTCGACCCGTTCACGGCCGATCAGCGGCTCGAGCAGCCACCGGACGGCGAGCGGGCGCCCCTTGCGGAAGGTCATGTAGGCCAGGCCGAGACCGACCACCACGTAGATGCCCCAGGCGTGCAGGCCCCAGTTGAACAGGGTCAGTTCCATCGCCTGGTTGGCCGCTGCATCGGTGGAGCCCTCGATGCCGCCGGCCTCCGGTGGGGTGATGTAGTGCGAGAGCGGCTCGGCGACGCTGTAGAAGACCAGGCCGATTCCCATGCCCGCGGCGAACAGCATCGCGAACCAGGAGAGCACCCCGAATTCGGGTTCCTCGTCGTCCTTGCCGAGCCGGATGGTGCCGATTCTGCTGATGGCGCAGTAGATCGCGAAGATCACGAACCCGGTGACGATCAGGATGTACCACCACCCGACACCGGAGGTGATCCACTCGTTCAGCTGCTGGAACGCGTCGGCAGCTGTGCTCGCGTAGATCACGGAGAAGATGATCAAGGCGAAGATGATCAGCGACGCGGTGACGAACACCGGTTTGTGCTGCTCGCGCCAGGCGGACCGGAACATATCTCGCTCCCTTGCAACTCGTGCACATCGACGTCGTCGACGACGGGGAGCGGCGTACGGTCTCGGTTGCTCCCGTCGCCCTGCCTGCACCGGATCATCTATCCGGATATTCATTTCGCGGACGTGGTCGACGGGAACGTACTCCCGTTTCGGACGCTACTGCAGGACCAGGGTGTGCGGTCAGTGGATTTCGGGCAATCGTTATGTCTGGTTTATGACCCTACGACACGATCACCGCGGTGCGCGCGGTGGCCGCGACACGGGATGTGGCAGATCAGAGGCCAGGTGCGACGCTGACGTCTCCCCAACCGGCGACGTCCTCGGGTCGTCGTGGACCGGGGCCGGTGTAGATCGCGGCCGGTCGGACCAACTTTCCCAATCGTTTCTGTTCCAGGATGTGGGCGCACCAGCCGGCGGTTCGGCCGCACGTGAACATCGCCGGCATCATGTGCGGTGGGACCTCGGCGAAGTCGAGGATCACCGCCGCCCAGAACTCGACATTCGTCTCGATGGCCCGGTCGGGCCGGCGTTCGCGTAGTTCGGTGAGCGCCGCTTGTTCGAGGGCCGCGGCGACCTCATAGCGGGGAACCCCCAGTTCCTGTGCGGTGCGCCGCAACACCCGTGCGCGCGGATCCTCGGCCCGGTACACGCGGTGGCCGAAGCCCATCAGCTTCTCTTTGCGGTCCAGGACGCCGCGGACGAGACCGCGTGCGTCTCCGGTCTGTTCGACTTCCTCGATCATCGGCAGGACACGGGCCGGGGCGCCGCCGTGCAGCGGCCCGGACATGGCGCCGATCGCCCCCGACAGGGCCGCCGCGACATCGGCTCCCGTGGACGCGATGACCCGCGCGGTGAACGTCGATGCGTTCAGGCCGTGTTCGGCCGCGCTCACCCAGTACGCGTCGATCGCGCGGATGTGCCTCGGATCGGGATCGCCCTTCCAGCGCGTCATGAATCGGGCGGTGACGGTGTCGCATTCGTCGATGACGTCCTGCGGAACCGCGGGCTGATGGATGCCGCGGGCCGACTGGGCGACATAGGACAGCGCCATCACCGAGGCGCGTGCCAGATTCGCCCGGGCGGTGTCGTCGTCGATGTCGAGCAGCGGTTTGTAGCCCCAGATGGGCGCCAGCATCGCCAACGCGGCCTGCACGTCCACGCGCACGTCGCCGGTGTGGACGGGCAGCGGGAACGGCTCGGCCGGGGGGAGCCCGTCGCCGAATCTGCCGTCGACGAGCAGGGCCCAGACGTCGGCGAAGGTCACGTGGTTCTCGACCAGGTCCTCGATGTCGACGCCGCGGTAGCGCAGGTTTCCGCCGTCCTTGTCCGGTTCGGCGATCTCGGTGGTGAACGCGACCACGCCCTCGAGGCCGGGGACGAAATCGTCGGGGACTGTGTTGGACATCGGGACCGCCTAACGTCGACGCTGCGCCGTGTGGGATCGCACGGGAACCTGTAAAGGACTGTAGGTCAGGACCGCGGCCGCGGGCTACCGATCGGTAACCGGCGCGCCAGTTGGCTCGGCGGGGCGTGTCGCGGAGTAGCCTCACCTCGTGGCCGACGATCCGATAGACCTGCCCAACATGCGGGTCGGCTATGGCGGCGGAATCCCGCCGAACGTCGGTGAGGGTGACCGGGCTGCCGGCGCCGACGGGGTCCGCGAGAATCTCGATCCGACATGGCTGCGTGGCGATCCGCCGTGGCTGGACCTGTTCACCGTCTGGCTGCGGGAGGCCATCGAGGCCCGGATCGCCGAACCGAACGCGATGGTCCTCGGTACCACCGACGCCGCGGGTCGCCCGTCGACGAGGGCGGTGCTGTGCAAGGGTGTCGGCGCCGACGGTGTGGTGTTCTACACCGGCTACGACTCCGACAAGGGCCACGATCTGGCGGCCAATCCCTATGCGGCCGTGACGTTTCCGTGGATCGCGCTGGAGCGCCAGGTGCATTTTCGCGGCCCGGTCGAGCACGTGACGATGGAGGAGACGCAGGAGTACTGGTACATGCGTCCCCGCGGATCGCAGCTGTCGGCGTATGCATCCCAGCAGTCGGAACCGATCGGCAGCCGGATCGAACTCGAGGAGCGGGCCGCTGCGGCGGCGGCGCAGTTCGGCGGCTTCGACGAGGGTGCCGAGGTGCCGGTGCCGCCGTCGTGGGGCGGCTTCCGGCTGGTGCCGGAGGTGGTCGAGTTCTGGCAGGGCAGGGCGAACCGACTGCACAACCGTGTTCGGCTGACCAGGACCGACACCCGATGGGAGGCTGTCCGCCTGCAGCCCTGATCGACCGGACGCCGTGGCGGCTTGGCCGCTGTGTCGTCGAATATCGTTGCAGCACTGTGTTTCCCGGTGCCGTCGTGGGCGCCCCCGGAAATCCGCTCCAGGGATTCGGCGGTGCGCGAAAAGCCAGCTCAGCGGGACCGCGGATTCGGTGCCAGTATGGTGTCATGAGTGCGGTAGTCGACAACCCCACGGGCACGTTCTCGGTGCCGATCATCGACATCACCCCGTTCACGGCCAACGGCAGCGCATCCGATCGTGCGGTCGTGGCAGCCCAGATCGACCATGCCGCGACGAATGTCGGTTTCATCCAGATCGTCGGTCATCAGATCCCGCCGGCGGTCATCGACGAGTTCACCGCCGTGATGGACGACTTCTTCGCCCTGCCGTTGGAGGACAAGAAGGCCTACCGCACACCGCCGCAGATCAATCGCGGGTACTCGCCGCCGAAGTCGGAGTCACTGTCGCTGAGCCTGGGCGTGGAGCCCGCCGACCGCATGAACGACTTCTTCGAGGCGTACAACGTCGGTGTCGAGGCCGCCGCACATCCGGACCTCGAATTGCCGGAGGAGCAGTACGCCACCAACATGTGGCCGTCCGTCGACCATTTCGAGGCGGCCGTGTCGGCCTACTTCGCGGAGGCGTCTCGCGTCGCCCACACGCTCACCCGCATCTTCGCCGAGGCGCTCGATCTGCCACCGGACTTCTTCGACGGATACACCGACCACTCGCTCGACGTGTTGCGGATGAACAACTACGCGCTGCCGCCCGGGGACGTCGAGCTCGACGGCGAGCTGACCGGGATGGGGGAGCACACCGACTACGGGATCGTGACGGTGCTCTGGGCCGACCAGGTGAAGGGACTCCAGGTTCTCGACCGTGCCGGCGACTGGCACGACGTGGAGCCCGCCGACGGAGCCCTGCTGATCAACCTCGGTGACCTCATGGCCCGCTGGACCAACGAGCGCTGGATGTCGACGCTGCACCGGGTGAAGCCCCCGGTCGTGGACGGGTCGATCGAGCGGCGCCGGTCGGCGGCCTTCTTCCATGACGGGAACATCGACGCGACGATCTCCACCCTGCCGTCGTGTGTCGGTGCAGGGAGTCGCTATTCGCCGATCACCGTCGGCGAGCACATCGGAGCGAAACTCGCGGGGTCACGGGCCGGCTTGGCCAACCCGTATGCCCGGCGGGAGGCGCAACGGGTGCGACAGGCGATGCAGCGGGGGCTGGGGCAGCAATAGCCCGGAACTGTACGTAAACCGACGACCACATTCCGATTCGAACAAATTCGAACATATCCTTGACAGTCGAACACATGTTCGATTACCTTGGTCACATGAACATCGGGGGAGTTCACAGCGTGATCGACAGCCTTGCTGTCGTCACCGTCGGGGAAAACGCAACGGGTCGAGAGGTCTTCGACGCCACGGCGTCGTTGGTGAAGGCCCGCAACGTGGTCGATCATCAGCTGGCCGCACATGTGCGGGCCATGGAGCGGCTCGGCGTGGCCAAGCGGTCCGGTGGAACAACGCGCCAGCTGCTGATCGAGATGGGCCTCGCCGCACCCGCTCGCCATCGATCACCACCTCGGACACTGTCGTGTCAGGCCAGCATTCGGGCAGCCGCATCGAGGACCTGATCGAGCACATCTGCGCGACGACGACCAGCCGAGCGCGGTTCGTTCATCGTCGGTCAACGCAACCGGACTGCGGCGTTGGATGTGCGCCATTCCCTTCGCCACCGAGTCCACATGCTCAGCCGAGTTTGCACCATCGGCAGCGTGTTTCGCGAGTTTCGGCGCAGCATCGAGCGAGCCCGCGATCCGCAGCAGTCGAACAACCACCGAGGGGGCATCCGTGGTTGATCCCACCGGCTGACATCGACCCGACCCGCACCCCCAGGCCCGCTTACAACCGGCGCTACCTCAACGTCGATGGACTTCCGGCAGCTGCCTGACATCAACGCTTGGTCTACTGCAGCAACAGCTTTCGTTCTTTGAGAACTCAATAGTGTGGCCGAGATGCTGAGCGCCGGGCGACCATCTGCGTCGTATCAACCGACGCGACCCGGATGGGTCGCCCGGCGCGAGGCATGCACAGGGCAGTAGTGCATGGGGTTGTCGCGTTCGGTCTCCGGCGGCAGGTTGCGTGTCGGTGTGTGGACCAGTGGTGCGTCGACAGCTGTCCGTCCGGCGACGCGGTCCCAAGCGTCGCGGGCCCGAGGATGGGCGCGGTAGCGACGCGGCACCAGGGCCATCGCCACGCGTACCGCACGACAGAAATGGGTGAAGCGCCGCTCGTCGCGGTCGGTCCACGTCAGGCCCATCATCTCGCGGACCGGCTCGTCGTACAGACCTGTGGTGAGCCAGAGGAAAAACCGTTGCCCCGGCGTCGCCATCTTCCGCCACCAGCTCCGTGGTAGCCGTGACAGGAACGGTGGCGGCGGGAGCTCGCTGATGTCGAGTACCGTACGGACGGCTGCGTGGTCGCGAAGAACATTGCGGCACATGTGGTCCCAGTACTCGAGGAACTCCTCGTAGGTGTCCGGGCAGTGGCGCATGCTGATGCCGTACATGGCGAACCAGGTGCGCGATTCCTGGAACAGGGCCGCTTTGTCCGCATCGGTGATGCGGGGGCCGAATCGTTCGGCGCAGCGGATGTTGCCGTACCAGAAGGTGGCGTGCGCCCAGTAGAAGACGTCGGGATCGAGCGCGTGGTAGCGGGAGCCGTCGGGCATCGTGCCCTTCACGGTGCGGTGGTAGTCGCGCACCTCACGGCCGGTGTCGGAGGTCCCATCGAAGACCGTGCCGATGATGGGGTACAGCGACCGCATCAGCCGCTGCCAGCGCTCACCGAAGAAGTCGGAGTGATCCCACACCGCCGCACCGAGTTTCGGGTGCATGTTCTGCATGGAACCGGACCACAAGCCGGTGAGCATGCCCCGCCAGTCGCCGAAGTAGCGCCACGTCACCGAGTCCGGGCCGAGCGGTGGGTAGGCGTCGACTGACACGGCGGCCGTTTCGTCGACCGGGACCGCCGGCAGGGTCATCGGCCTTCGTCGGTGCTGATCACGCCCGGATAGGTCGCCCGGCGCGCGGCATGCACCGGGCAGTAGTGCATCGGGTTGTCCCGCTCTGCTCCCGACGGCAGGTTGCGTTCGGGGGTGTGCACCAACGGTGCGTCGGCGGCGACCCGGCCCGCGACCCGATCCCAGGCGTCGCGGGGACGGGGATGGCGCAGAAAGCGTTTCGGCAGCAGGCGGTGCATCACCAGGTTCACACCACGGCCCAGCAGGCGGAACCGTCGTTCGTCGCGCTCGGACCAGGGCAGCCCGAGGATCTCTCGGACCGGCTCGTCGTAGAACCCGGTGGTCAGCCAGGTGAAGAAGCGCTGATTGGGCTGGGCCATGTAGCGGAACCAGATCGCGTGCGGGATGAACCGCAGGAACGGCGGCGGTGGTAACTGTCCGATGTCGAGGACCGCGCGTACCGCCGGATGGTCGCGAAGAACATTGCGGCACATGTAGTCCCAGTACTCGAGAAAGTCCTCGTAGGTGTCCGGGACGGGACGCATCGACACCCCATACATGGCGTACCAGGCCTTGGACTCCTCGAACAGTTGGCGTTTCTGATCCTCGGTGAGCCAGGGTCCGAATCGCTCGCACAGGCGGACGTTGCCGTACCAGAAGGTGGCGTGCGCCCAGTAAAAGACGTCGGGATCGAGCGCGTGGTACCGCGAACCGTCATCCATCTGGCCTTTGATGTCGCGGTGGTAGTCGCGCACCTCGTGGCCGGTGGTGGGTCCGTCGGACGGGACCGGATCGAACACCACGCCGCTGATCGGATACAGCGACCGCATCAGCCGTTGCCACCGTTCGCCGAAGAAGTCGGAATGCTCCCAGACCGCTGCGCCCAGTTTGGGGTGCATGTTCTGCATGGAACCCGCCCACAGGCCCTGGAACATGCCGGTCCAGGTGCCCCAGATCTGCCACGTCAGAGAATCGGGACCCAAGGGTGCATAGTCTTCGGCGCGAGGCGTGACCTGCGGGGATGCAGGCGCACTCTCGGTCGGCTCGTCCGTCATCACCTCGGTCATGAGACGAAAGTCTAAGATCGTCTCAGAGCACTGTCAACGACGCAGTTCGCGGGACGCTAGACGGGTACGAAACGCACTCGGTTTCCGGCGACCAGCTGCGCGGCGTGGTCGACGGCCGACGACGTGAGCACCGCGATGACGGGGTATCCGCCGGTCACCGGGTGGTCGGCGAGGAACAGGACCGGGCGGCCGCTCGGCGGGATCTGGATCGCGCCGTGCGGCACCCCCTCCGACGCCAGTTCGTCGGCATCGGCCCGGTGGGTGACCAGCGGGTCATCGCAGCCGTCGGGCCGGTCGACGCGGACGCCGACGCGGTCGCTCTCGGCGCTGACCTCCCAGACCCCACGCGTCAGGTCCGTGGGGGACCGCACATGGTCGCGGCGCGGTCCGTCGGTGATCTCGAGTTCGACGACATCGGGTGCATCGCCACCGACCGGCGCTGTCAGGGTGGCCGGCCAGGCCCCGGTCGTGGTGCCGACGGAGAGCTCGACGTCGGCCTGCAGCGGTTCGGGCCCGAGGCCGGAGAGGGTGTCGGTCGATCGGGAACCCAGCACCTCGTCGACATCCAGCCCGCCGCGCACGGCGAGGTAGTTGCGGCACCCGCTGCTCGGCATGCCGATCGACAGTTCGGCGTTGTCGTGCAACGTGATTGCGGCATTCGTCCCCGCCAGTACACCATCGACCCGAACGTCGGCCCGGGCGCCCGTCACCGCGACGAGAAGGTCGCCGCGGGCGCGGATCCGTAGTCCACCCATCGTCGTCTCGATCACCGCGGCGGACTCCGGATTGCCGACGAGTCGATTGGCCAGGGTCAGCGAGCCGCGATCGGCGCCACCGGACACCGGGACGCCGAGATGGGCGTAGCCGCTTCGGCCGAGATCCTGCACCGTGGCCAGCGGGCCGGTCTCGATAGCGACGATCTTCTTGCCGGATGCGCTCATTCGTCGACCACGAACCTCACCAGCGAACCGGGTGCCAGCCGCGCGGGCGGATCGGCCGTCTCATCCCACATCGGTATCGAGGTGTGGCCCAACAACTGCCAGCCGCCAGGGCTCGTGCGCGGATAGACGGCGCTGTACCCGGCGGCGATCGCGATGGCGCCGGAAGGGACCCTCGTGCGGGCCTCGGAACGCCGGCCGACCCGATCGAAAGGATGGTCTCCGCCATCGCGTGGGACGAGATAACCGAACCCCGGGGCGAATCCCATGAACTGGACCCTCCACACCGTGGTGGTGTGGAGGTCAATGACGTCGTCAGGTGTCGTGTCCACGATGTCGGCGACCTCATCGAGGTCCGGGCCGTCGTAGACCACCGGGATGCGGACCTCGGCAGAGTCGCCGTCCGCCGACATGTCGTCGGCGGACACACCTCGCAGCGCCCGATGCACCCCGAGCATGTCGAGCCCTGCTCCGCGCTCTGCCTGGACGAGAACGGTGTGCGCGGTGGGCACGATGTCGCCGACGGACAACGCGCCTGACTCCGACGCCCCGCGCAACGCGGCCGCCGCTCGCCCGACCGCGGCGAGCGGCAGATCCTCGTCACCGAAGTCGAGCACGATCGCATCGTGGCCTGCGGGCAACTCGCGCATACCGCCAACCTACCGGCCACGCAGCGACGATGATGGCACCAACGAAGGTGTGCCAGGCGATAGGAGGTGACAATGCGCGAGATCGTGGTCTGCGGGGAAGCGCTGGTGGACGTCGTCGCGCAGGCGAGCATCCCGGCGGGAGGCGGGAGCCTGCCCGCGTTGCAGCCGGCCCTCGGCGGCGGGCCGTTCAACGTCGCGATCACGCTCGGCCGGCTGGGAAGCGCGGTGTCGCTGTGTACGGCCGTGTCCACCGACACGTACGGGGATGCGATCGTCGGGGCGCTGCAGGCCGCCGGGGTCGGCACGAACCTGGTGCAACGCCGCGCCGAGCCCACCTCGTTGGCGCTCGCGACTATCGGGGCCGACGGCGGCGCCCACTACTCCTTCTATGTCGAGGGAACCGCCGACCGGCAGGTCCTCGCCCCCGAACCGTTCGCGCAGACCGTCGCCGCGGTCTGTTTCGGAACACTGTCGATGGTGCTCGAACCCGGTGCGTCCGTGTATGAGTCGCTGCTCCGGCGGTGCCACGCGGAGGGGCGGTCGGTGATCGTCGACCCGAACATCCGGCCGGCGGTGATCGACGACGAAGACGGCTACCGCCGCAGGTTCGCATCGTGGATGGACGCCGTCGACATCGTGAAGCTGTCCGACGAGGACGCGGCATGGCTGGCACGGGGGCCACACGGAACCACACCCGACGAGTGGCTGGAAGCGGGTGTGAGCGCGATCATAACCACCGCGGGGGCCGACGGGATCGCCGTGCGCACCGCCCGATCCACCGTGTCGGCACCCGCCCGCCGCGCCGAGGTCGCCGACACCATCGGCGCAGGTGACAGTGTTGTCGGCGGGTTGCTTCGGTACCTGGATCGGACCGGCGCGCTCTCGCCCGCGGCAATCGCTGCCTTGGGCCCCGAGCAGTGGCGTTCGGCCGCCGAATTCGCAGGTCACGTCGCTGCGATCACGGTCGCGAGGCCCGGCGCCGACCCTCCGTGGGCGAGCGAGCTGGCAAGCGACTACGTTGATAGCCAACAGCATCCTTACCCGGATCTGCGAAGTACATGGCTCAAACCTGAGTAAAGGGGTACGTGTGTCCGCTGAAACAGTCCCAGCTGACCCGGCGTCCGATACGGCTTCAGCGACCTTTACCTACCCCGGTGGTCAGCTGGAACTCCCGATCGTGAAGGCCACTGAAGGGTCCGATTCCGTGGCTCTCGGCAAATTCCTCGCCGAGACCGGCCTGACCACGTTCGACGGTGGCTTCGTCAACACGGCCTCGACGAAATCGTCGATCACCTACATCGACGGGGACGCGGGCATCCTGCGGTACCGCGGCATCCCGATCGAGCAGCTCGCCGAGAAGTCCACCTTCATCGAGGTCAGCTACCTGCTGATCTACGGCGAATTGCCGACCGCGACACAGCTCGACGAGTTCACCGACAAGATCCGGCGGCACACCCTGCTGCACGAGGACCTGAAGCGGTTCTTCGACGGCTTCCCGCGCAACGCGCACCCCATGCCGGTGCTGTCCAGCGCGGTCAACGCGCTCTCGGCCTACTATCAGGATTCGCTCGACCCGAAGGACCCGGAGCAGGTCGAGCTGTCCACGATCAGGCTGCTCGCAAAACTGCCCACCATCGCCGCGTACGCGTACAAGAAGTCGGCCGGACAGCCGTTCCTGTACCCGGACAACTCCCTGAGCCTGGTGGAGAACTTCCTGCGAATGACCTTCGGTTTCCCGGCTGAGCCCTACGAGGTGAACCCCGAGGTCGCCAAGGCGCTGGACATGCTGTTCATCCTGCACGCCGACCACGAGCAGAACTGTTCGACCTCGACGGTCCGCCTGGTCGGTTCATCCCAGGCCAACCTGTTCACGTCCATCTCCGGCGGCATCAACGCACTGTGGGGTCCGCTGCACGGCGGCGCCAACCAGGCGGTGCTCGAGATGCTCGAGGAGATCCGGCTTTCCGGCGGCGACACCCAGTCCTTCATGAACAAGGTCAAGAACAAAGAAGCCGGCGTGAAGCTGATGGGCTTCGGTCACCGCGTCTACAAGAACTACGATCCGCGTGCCGCGATCGTCAAGAAGACTGCGGATTCGATCCTGGAATCCCTTGGCGTGCAGGATGATCTGCTCGACATCGCGAAGGGGCTCGAAGAGGTCGCCCTCAACGACGACTACTTCATCGAGCGCAAGCTGTACCCGAATGTGGACTTCTACACCGGGGTCATCTACCGTGCGATGGGCTTCCCGACCCGGATGTTCACCGTGCTGTTCGCACTCGGCCGGCTGCCCGGCTGGATCGCGCACTGGCGCGAGATGCACGAGGACCCGGCCGGCAAGATCGGTCGCCCGCGTCAGCTCTACACCGGCTACACCGAACGCGACTACCTCGCCATGGGCGAGCGCTGACCGAGTCCGGGGGGCCTGCGGCCCGCGACGACGCGGGCCGCGACAGATTCTGATCCGACGACTCAAAGGAGAGTCCCGTTGACCAGTGCTGAGAAGCCCGAAGTCGATTTCCCGGAGGGCCCTGCGCCGTCCGAACTCCAGATCAGCGACCTCGTCGTCGGCGACGGCGCCGAGGCGCAGCGTGGTGGCGTCGTGGACGTCCACTACGTCGGTGTGGAGTTCGACTCCGGTGAGGAGTTCGATTCCTCGTGGGATCGCGGACAGTCGGCGAACTTCCCGCTCGACCGCCTGATCCCCGGCTGGCAGGAGGGCATCCCCGGCATGAAGGTCGGTGGCCGCCGCCGGCTGACCGTGCCGCCGCAGCTCGCCTACGGCCCGGCGGGCGCCGGACACCGCCTGTCCGGCAAGACGCTCGTGTTCGTGATCGACCTGCTGGGCGTCGGGTAGGCGATCTCCACGAAGCCCTCGCTGCTCTGGCTCCGGCGCGATCTGCGCTGCCACGATCTCCCGCCGCTCATCGCGGCGCAGGAGGCGGGCGACGAGGTGTTGGTCTGTTTCGTCGTGGACCCGCGACTGGAGAAGTCGTCGGGTCCACGACGTCTGAGTTTCCTGTTCGACTCGCTGCGTGACGTCGATGATCAGCTCTCCGGACGACTGCTGGTGGTGCGCGGCCGGCCCGACGAGGAGATCCCGCGGCTGGCGGATGCCGTCGACGCGACGTCGGTGCACATCAGCGGGGACTTCTCTCCGTTCGGCCGTCGCCGGGACGCGGCCGTTGCCGACGCGCTCGGCGACGTTCCACTCGAGGCAGTGGGCTCCCCGTATCTGGTGTCACCGGGCCGCGTGACCAAGCCCGACGGCGACCCCTACAAGGTGTTCACGCCGTACTTCAAGCAATGGCGCGAACATGGCTGGCGGAAACCGGCCACGTCGTCGGTCGAGCCGGCCGGGCTGATGGACCCGAGCAACATCAAGCGTTCCGGCCGCATCAAAGTTCCTGCGGCGCCGGTGAAATCGCCACTGCCGGCAGGCGAGCGAGCCGCTCGGAAGCGATGGCAGGCGTTCGTCGACGACGATCTCGCCGGCTACGACAGTGATCGTGATCGGCCGGACCTCGATGTGACCAGCCGGATGTCGGCCTACCTGAAGTACGGCAACATCCATCCCCGGACGATGGCCGCCGACCTCGGCAGATCGAAAGGCGCACAGGCCTATCTGCGGGAGCTCGCCTTCCGCGACTTCTACGCCGACGTGTTGTATCACTGGCCGGAGAGTGCCTGGCGGAACTGGAACCGACAGTTCGACGACATCGCACTCGACACCGGCAAGGCCGCGTATGCGCGCTTCGATGCCTGGAAAGAAGGTCGGACCGGTTTCCCGCTGGTCGACGCCGGTATGCGTCAACTCGCCGAAACCGGTTTCATGCACAACCGGGTTCGCATGCTCACGGCGTCGTTTCTGGTGAAGGATCTGCATCTGCCGTGGTGGTGGGGTGCGCAGTGGTTCCTCGATCAACTGATCGACGGAGACATGGCGTCCAATCAGCACGGCTGGCAGTGGGCGGCGGGAACCGGAACCGATGCGGCGCCGTACTTCCGGGTGTTCAACCCCAACACTCAGGCCGACCGATTCGATCCGGACGGGGACTACGTCCGGCGATGGGTCCCGGAGTACGGCTCCGACGACTACCCGGCGCCGATGGTCGATCACAAGGCCGAGCGCGAAGAAGCGCTGCGCCGGTTCCGGCAGATCTAGGCTGACAGTGTGACCGTCCCACTCGACCCGTTCGTCGCCGAGATCACCGCGGGCCCCGATCGGGATGGCCTGAACTGGTCGGCCCAACGTCATTCCGGCAACGTCCGCATCGGATATCTCAGCGGTGACACCGCCGCACTTGATGATGAGGACAGCCTGGACTGGTCGGTGGTCGGGGAGCGGTTCGACGTCGTCTACGGTCCGCTCGCCTGTGAGCCCTTCTCCCGCGCCGTCGTCGGCGTGGACGATCCGGCGACATCGGCACACGAACTCGCGGAACATGTTTCCCGCAACCCGCAGGCGTCCACGGTGCTGGCGGCGGTACTCCGGGCCGGGGTCTCCGCAACGGTCCGGGAGGCTCTCGACATCGAGTCGTGGGCCTACTCGACCCTCCTCGGCGGAGAGGAGTTCGCGGCGTGGCTGACAGCCCGCGGTCCGCGACCCCTGCCGCCGACGCCACCGGCATCTCCGGTGCTCGTCGAGCGTCACGGCGACCGTGTCGTCGTCACGCTCAACCGGCCCGAACGACGCAACGCGTTCGGCGCGGCCGTGCGTGACGCACTGGTGGCCGCGCTCGATGTGTGCGTACTCGACGACTCGGTCACTGCGGTGGAACTACGCGGCGCCGGTCCGGTGTTCTGCGCGGGCGGTGACCTCGACGAGTTCGGCACCACACCCGACCCGGTGACCGCCCACTTCGTCCGTACGGCCTGCGGCGCCGGTGCGCGTCTCGCCGAAATCAGTGGGCGTACAACGGCTTTTCTCCACGGAACCTGCGTGGGCGCGGGGATCGAGCTGCCCGCGTTGGCCGGTCGAGTGGTGGTCGACCCGGCCGCCACGATCCGCCTGCCGGAGGTGGGCATGGGTCTGATCCCCGGCGCCGGTGGCACAGTCGGCATCCCGCGTCGGATCGGTCGATGGCGCGCGTTCCATCTCGCCGTGACCGGCGTCGGGATCGGCGCCCCCACCGCACTGCGATGGGGGCTGGCCGATGACGTCGCCGATGTCGCCGCCGCCGATGCTGTGGGCTCAGCGGGCCAGTGAGAAGACCTCGGACCACTTGACCCGCGACCCGGTCCGCAGGATCGACCGCTGGTAGATGCGCGCCGCGAACCAGGTCGCGGCGGCACATGCCGCGATCATCAGGGCGAAGGTGACCACGATCTGCAGCCCGGTGGTGTCGCCCGTCGCGATGCGGATCGGCATCAGGGCGGCACTGAACGGCGGAATCCACGAGAGCGTCTGGATCAGCGTCGAATCGAGCGCTTGTATCCCGAAGATGCCGGAGTACATGACCGCGATCGCGAGCACCGTCAGCGGCGCCGAGCTGGCGTTGAGTTCCTCCTGTCGGGACACGATCGCCCCGGTGGCCGCATAGAGCGTCGCGAAGAACAGGAAGCCCAGCAGGAACCACGCGATGACGGCGGCGAACATGCCGATGGCGGCGCCGGGGAGCGTCAGCAGCCCGGTGACCTGCCCGGCGATCAACGCGGTGGCGCCCAGCAGCAGCACCTGGGCCAGGGCGATCGCACCGATGCCGATGATCTTGCCCCACAACAGATGCAGTGGCTTGATGGTGGCCAGCAGGATCTCGACGACGCGCGACGTCTTCTCTTCGACGACGCCGACCGAGACCATGGAGCCGCCCATCATGATCGCGGTGATCAACAGGATGGTGCCGACGAGTGCGATGACGATGCGCTGTCCCTCGTCGGGCCGGTCCGGCGAGGTCTGTTCGACGGTGATGGTGGCGCGTGGCAACGTGGCGGCCGACACCCCCTGCGCCTCGAGTGCGCGGTCGAGGGACACCTGATCCACCGACGAACGGAGTATGCCGTCCAGCGCCGGATCCGGGCTGTTCTCACTGATCATCACGAACGCGTCCGGTCCGGTGCCGGGTACGAGTGCGAGTGACAGGTCACCGTCGGACACCTGGGTTCTCGCCTCGTCGGGCGACGCCACCTCGGTCACGTCGATCGACAAACCGGTGGCCGTGCCGACTTCTTCGATGGTCTGCGAAAGGACCGCGTCCTGACCGACCACACCGACCCGCTCGGGCTCGTCGTCGCCGGTCAGCAGGTTCAGGACGATGGCGCCGGCGACGATCACCACCATCAGCAGCGCGGTGCTGATCACGAACGACTTGGTCTTGGCGCGGGTCACGATCTCGCGTTCGGCGACGAGCCAGATCGAGCGTGCAGCACCGGTTTCCGGGCTTCTCATGCGACCACCTCTCGGAACAGTTCGGTCAGGGACGGAGTCGATCGGGCGAACCGGTGGACCGGGCCGGCGCGCAGGGCCGTCGCCAGGATCGTCTGGTCGTCGACTTGATCGGGATCGATGCGGAGCGCGGCGGTGCGGCGCTCGATGTCGTAGTCGGCGCCCAACACCCCCGGAAGGCCATCGGCCCAGCGAGTGGTGACATCGGGACCGGCCACCTCGAGGGTGACGCCGTCGCGGGCGCGCAGGTCATCCACCCGGCCCAACGCCCGCATCTGGCCCCGGGACACGATCCCCACGCGATCGCACAGGCGTTGGACCAGGTCGAGCTGGTGGGAGGAGAAGATGACCGGGATTCCCTCGGCCGCTTTCTCCTTGAGCACGTCGCTCATCACATCGACGGCGACGGGATCGAGACCCGAGAAGGGCTCGTCGAGGACGAGGACCCGCGGGTCGTGGATGAGCGCTGCCGCGAGCTGCACGCGTTGCTGATTTCCCAGGCTGAGGTCGGCGACGTCGTCGCCGACGCGTTGATCGATGCCGAGCCGAGCGGTCCAGTGGCGCATGCTGTCCTCCGCAGCGGACGTGGACAGCCCGTGCAGCTTGGCGAGAAACACCAGCTGGTCGCCGACCTTCATCTTCGGGTAGAGACCCCGTTCCTCGGGCATGTAGCCGATCTCGCGGCGGGTCCGCAGATCGATGGGTCGGTCGCCGAGGGTGACTCGGCCGGCGTCGGCGGCGAGGACGCCGAGGATGATCCGCATCGTCGTCGATTTGCCGGCACCGTTGCTGCCGACGAAGCCGAACAGCTCTCCGGGCGCGACCTGAAAGGTCATGTCCTGCAGAGCGATCAGATCGCCGTACCGTTTGTGCAGCCCATCGATGATGAGGGGGTCGTTCATCGGGTGCTCCGTTCGTCGGTGGCGGGGAGGTCTTCGGGGTCGGGGTCCGACATCCACCACGTGGTCAGCAGACCGGGTGTCATGGTGGCGGTGACCATCAGCATGATCAGCAGGATCGCGGTGCCGTACACGGCGTCCCCGCTCACCTGGTCCTGGGTGCCGAGGCCGATGAGGATGAAGTAGGGGATGAACATCAGCATGTACGTCACGAAGAATCCGATCGACCGTGCCGAATTGCGTTGCGCGGCCTGGATCTCATCGAGAGCGGACGCCGGGGTGTCGGCGATCGAGCCCGTCACGATGCGCAGCAGGTACTGGCTGACGATCGATCCGACCAGCGATCCCAGGAATGGGACGATGAACCACCCGGTGACGTAGGCGAGGCCGGCGGCCACGAGACCCATGACGATGAACACGATCTGCGCGACGACGAGTGTGCGGTATCCCCGGCGGTTGCGCCAGCGCAGCAATGAGCGCTCGTGTTTGCGGTTGAACTCGACGTGCCGCTCGCCGCGCCAACGGTCGTAGCGACGCCAGAGTTGGGGCGTGGCCTCTTCGGGGAATGCCGAATTGGGGTCCCTCATCGTGCACCTCCAGGGTCGGATTGCGGCTCTGGCCTTAGGTCTGACCTGAGGTCTGGCCTGCGGTACAGCTCCGCGGACATGGCACCGAACTCGGTGCGGCTGAACACGGCTTCGACCGGCAGGTCGAACACCGCGCAGATCCGGAACGCGAGATCGAGGCTCGGGTAGTTGTCGCCGCGTTCGAGCGCGCCCACCGACTGCACGTTGATCCCGACCGTCTCGGCGAGTTCGGCGCGGGTCATCTTCCGCTCGGCGCGCAGGACGCCGATGCGGTTGTAGATGGGGAGCTTCTCACCCCGCCGAACAGGACTCACCTAATCGAGTGTTAGGAAAACACAACAATCTGTCAAGTGTTGATGCTGGAACGTTGACGTTCGAGGATGTCGGCAACGTTGCGGGCGGCCTCGCGTCCGCCCCGGTTCGCGCCGATCGTCGACGCCGACGGCCCGTATCCCACCAGCTGGATGCGTGGGTCGGTGGCCACGGTCGTCGCCAGCCGGCCGGTCATCGTGATACCGCCGCCCGCCGAACGCAGCCTCAAGGGAGCGAGGTGATCGAGGGCGCTCCGGAATCCGGTGTTCCAGAAGATGACGTCGACGTCGAGGTGATCGTCACCGCCGTCGCCGACTCCGCAGTCCCAACACACCCCGGACTCGGTGATGCGGGTGAACATCGGGCGCCATCGCAGAATGCCGTCCTCCTGCGCCGCACTGATCGCCGGAGTGAGCGGGAGACCGGTCACCGACACGACCGAGGTCGGCGGTAGGCCCGCCCGGACACGCTCCTCGACCCGGGCGACGGCGCGACGCCCCTTCTCGGGGTCGAACGGGGTCGAATCGAAGGCGGGCTCGGTGCGCGAGCACCAGAAGGTCTGCACGCCCGGGGCATTGCGGGCGATCTCGATCAGCAACTGCACCGCCGAGATGCCGGCGCCGACGACGAGTACCCGCTGGTCGGCGAACTGCTCGGGGCCCACGTAGTCGTGCGTGTGGAGCTGGCGTCCGCCGAAGTCGGCGATACCGGGGATATGGGGGATGAACGGTCGCTCCCATGTGCCGGTCGCATTGATGATGGTGCGTGTGTCGATCGTGGTGCCGTCGCCCAGGGTCGCGACGAAGCCGTCCGGGCCCCCATCGACCCGGCGGACATCGAATGGCCGGCGAATCCGTAGGCCGTACCGACGTTCGTAGGAATCGAAGTATTCGGGCACCGCGGTCGCGGCGGGGACGGTGTCGCTGTCGCGGCCCAGCGCCTCGACGATGCCGTAGCCGGGGAGGTCGTGGACCCCGTTCGCAGCTGCCAGGGTCAGAGTCGGCCAGCGGAACTGCCACGCGCCACCGGGGCCGGGCGCATGGTCGAGAAGCTGATAGTGCTCACCGAGGCCGAACCGGTGTAGGAAGTACGCGGCGGACAGTCCGGCCTGGCCGCCGCCGATCACCAGGACATCAGTCGATCGGTCTGGGCTCGCCACGGCCTCCAGTGTGTCACCGGCCGGTGCGATGTCGTCGGACTCGGTCCGGTGCCCGGCGTGGGTAGGCTGCGGCCATGATCCACACGTCGCAAGCAGGGCCGGTGCTGACCGTCGAGCTCGATCGGGTCGACAAGCGGAATGCCCTCGACGAGGAGATGGTCGCCGGTCTGTCGGACGCGTTCGGCTCGGCGGTGGACGCGGGTGCGCGGGCCATCGTGCTCACGGGTCGAGGGCCCGTGTTCTGTGCCGGGGCGGATCTCTCGGGACCGGTATACGACCCGGGATTTCTCGATCGGCTGGTCGCGATGCTGCAGCAGGTGGAGAAGACTCCGATCCCGGTGATCGCAGCACTGAACGGGTCGGCGATCGGTGCCGGCCTCCAGCTCGCGATGGCCGCCGATCTGCGGGTCATGGCACCCGATGCGATCGCCGGCATCCCGGCGGCGAAGATCGGCGTCGCGGTCGACGACTGGACCATCCGTCGGCTGGTGTCATTGGTCGGCGCCGGGCAGGCCCGCGGCATGTTCATCGGGTGTGAACCGTTGTCTGCCGATCGGGCGCACGCGCTCGGGTTCGCCAACCGGATCGGCGACCTCGCCGACGCGCAGCACTGGGCGGCGACGATCGCCGAACTGGCCCCGCTGACCCTGCAGCATTACAAGCTGGTGCTGAACGACGACGGGGCGCGTGCGCAGACCCCGTCGACGCACCGTGCGGCGATGATGCGGGCGTGGGAGAGTGACGACCTCGCCGAGGGGCGGGCGGCGCGCGCCGAGAAGCGGGCGCCAAGGTTCACGGGTCGGTAGCGCGGGTCTCGGGTCTCGATACGTCCTCGGCTAGCGCCTCGGACTACTCGACCAGCGAGAAACTACTCGACCAGCGAGAGGCGCGGCCGATCGGTCAAAACGGACATCGGTCACCGCTCAATTGGCCGCTGACAGTGCGGTTTTCACGAGCGAAACATTTCGATCAAATGATCGAAACCACGCCTCCGTACGTTCTCCCGAGGGCGTGCGCCACCCCGTGCGCACCCGACGTCCGTTGAGGGAGAGAGATGTCGAGAGAATCAGAGTTCGCCGAGGACATCGGTGAGGTCGAGAACGCGGAGCACGGCATCGTCGCGACCGGCGCACAGGCCGCCGCGGCGCGGGAGACGCTCGAGGACTACACGTTGCGCTTCGCACCGCGCAGCTACCGCAAGTGGGGTCCGGGCGTGGTGGCCATCTCCGCGCTGGGCGGCATCGCGTACCTGGCCGACTTCGCGATCGGCGCCAACATCGGTATCGCGAACGGCACCGGCAACGCGCTGTGGGGCATCCTCTTCTTTGCCGTCGTCATCATGCTCACCGGCTTCCCGCTGTCCTACTACGCGGCACGATTCAACATCGACCTCGATCTGATCACCCGCGGCAGCGGATTCGGTTACTACGGTTCGGTTCTTACGAACGTGATCTTCGCGTCGTTCACGTTCATCTTCTTCGCGCTCGAGGGGTCGATCATGGCCCAGGGTCTGCTGCTCGGGCTGAACATCCCGCTGTGGTTGGGCTACCTGATGTCGTCGGTACTGATCATCCCGCTGGTGATCTACGGCATGAACACCTTGGCGAAGCTGCAGGTGTGGACGACACCGCTGTGGCTGATCATGATGGTGTTCCCGCTGTTCTACCTGGTCTTCCAGCACCCGGACGCCATCGGCGACTTCCTCGCCTTCAGCGGTGGCACCGACGGTCAGGGCGGCCACGGGGTCTCGTTCGCGGGCACGATGCTCGCCGCCGGCGTGTGCCTGTCCTTGATCGCGCAGATCGCCGAGCAGATCGACTATCTGCGGTTCATGCCGCCGAAAACGGCGGACAACAACCGCAAGTGGTGGACCGCCGTGCTGACCGCGGGCCCGGGCTGGGTCATCTTCGGCGCCATCAAGCAGGTCGTGGGTCTGTTCCTGGCGGTCTATCTGATCATGAACTTCGCCGAGCAGGCCGGCGTCGCCAACGAGCCGGTGCATCAGTTCCTCGCGGTCTACGAGGAGTTCATGCCGCACTGGCTGGCGATGACCCTTGCGGTGATCCTCGTCGTGATCAGCCAGGTGAAGATCAACGTCACCAACGCATACTCCGGCTCGCTCGCGTGGACCAACAGCTTCACCCGCGTCACCAAGACCTATCCCGGTCGCCTGGTGTTCCTGGTCTTCAACGTCACCATCGCCATCGTGCTGATGGAGGCCAACATGTTCAGCTTCCTCAACGAACTGCTGAACTTCTACGCGAACCTGGCGATCGCCTGGATCGTGACCGTTGCCTCGGACATCGCGATCAACAAGTATCTGCTCAAGATCTCCCCGAAGCAGCCCGAGTTCCGCCGAGGCATGCTCTTCAACTTCAATCCGGTCGGTTTCGTCTCGGTGATCGTCGCCGGGACGGTCTCGATCATGGTCTACTTCCACGTCTTCGGTGACACGATCCAGCCCTACTCGCCGCTGGTCGCGCTGGGCCTGGCGCTGGTCCTCCCGCCGATCATCGCCCTCGCCACGAAGGGCAGGTATTACCTGCGGCGAACCGATGACGGCATCGACATCCCGATGTACGACGAGGACGGGAACCCGACCGACGTGAAGCTGCTGTGCTGTGTGACCGGCATCGAGTTCGAGCGGCCGGACATGATCGCGTCCGCGGTACCCGGACCGAACGGCGAGAAGCAGTACATCAGTTCGCTGGCACTCTCATGCGACAAGACCGGTGAGCACGTGCTGCCCCCGCAGCCGCCTCACGCCTCGACGACGTAGGCGCTGAGCGCGGTCACGACCACCTCGATGATCTTCGCGATCGCTGTGTCGTCCGAGGTGCTCAGGTAGGTGAGGGTGATCGTGTTGGTGGTCGCGATGATCACCGGACTGAGGTTGGCCACGGGTTCGGTCCAGCGCACGCCGGCGCGCTCGGCGGCGATGTCCAGACCGATCCCGGCCACCTCGTAGAGCTGCTCGTACATCTGTTTGCCGACGGCTTGCAGTTCCGAGTGGTTGTGCGCGTAGATCCCCAGGGAGATTGTCGCCTGCATCCGGCCCGGGTCGGTCTTGAGCAAGGTGTAGAAGGCGTCGAAATGCGCGCGGATGTTCTTGCGCATGGCTTCCACGCCACGGGCATCGGGGTCGGCCGCCATCGGCAGGATCGTGTCCAGCATCCGGCTGATGTCGGATGGGACGGCGGTCTCCATCACGGCACACAGCAGCGCCGTCCGGCTGTCGAAGGCGTAGTGGAAGCTCGCCAGGGGCATGTTCGCGTGGGCACAGATCCGGCGGGTGGTGGCGCCTTCGACGCCGTGGTCGGCGATCACCCGATACGCGGCCTCGATCAGCGCTGTCCGGCGCTGTTCCACAGACATTCGTGCCAACGCGGACTACCCCCCTGAGCGCATGCGACCTGCACACACGCGGTGAACATGTTCGCAGAAGGATAACAGTGCGGTCCTGGCGCGAGGGGGCAGATGGCCCCACGACTGGGGACAGCATCCGCAGGGGCGCCGACACGTGGCCCGCTGAACGGATCCGCGCGCTCGAATTCGGCTTCCGGCATTAGTCTTGGGCTGTGACCTCGTCGATCGACACCACCCGCGGAGGCCTCGCTCGTCGAGCCGCGTCGACGCTCACCTCGGCCGGTCGGTCGGCGACGGAATCGGCGACGACGTCGCTCGCGCGGCGCGGGCTGACTTCGGCCCGTGCCCTCGGTGCCGGCGCCGCCGAGATCGCCACGCACACCGCCGGATCCCCCAACCTCCGCGACGGCGCCTTCGGCAACCTCGATCACGGTGCCTCGCAGGTCGACGCAGACTTCAGCGTCGTCGTCGACATGGCTCGTCGCCCCGGCCGCCCGCGACGGCCGGTCCCGGTGTTGACGCCGGACTTCGGCGACACCGTCGCGGACCTGCGCGTCACCTGGTTGGGACACGCCTCGGTTCTCGTCGAGATCGACGGCATGCGGGTGCTCACCGACCCCGTGCTGAGTCGCCGATGCTCACCATCCCAGATCGTCGGGCCCGCCCGGATGCATCCGGCGCCGGTCACCGTCGCCCAACTCCCACCCGTGGACGTGGTCCTGATCAGTCACGACCACTACGACCACCTCGACCTGGCGACCGTGGTCGAACTCGCGGTGACCCAGCCCGCCGCTCGTTTCGTCGCGCCGCTCGGCGTCGGCGCCCACCTCGCGGCGTGGGGTGTGGCGCCGGATCGGATCGAGTCGGCCGACTGGTGGGACTCGGTCACCGTGAACGGCGCGGACGGACGGTCGTTGACGTTCACCTGCTGCCCCGCGCGGCACTTCTCGGGCCGTTCGTTGTCGCGCAACCTCACTCTGTGGGCCAGCTGGGTGGTCGCCGGTGCCGAACGTCGACTGTTCTTCTCCGGCGACACGGGCTTCTCGGAGCACTTCGCCGAGGTCGGCGATCGCCTCGGTCCGGTGGACGCATCGCTGATGGCGGTCGGCGCCTATGACCGCGCGTGGCCCGATGTCCACGTCACGCCGGAGGAAGCGGTCGCGGTCCACCAGATGATCACCGGGGACCGCGAGTCGGTGCTGCTCCCGATCCATTGGGGGACGTTCAATCTGGCCCGGCATCCATGGGCGGAACCCATCACACGTCTGCTGCCGGCGGCCGCCGCAACCGAGACCCCTGTCGTGGTGCCCCCACCCGGCGGCACGATCGACCTCACCGACCGGACCGGTCCCGGCCTCGCCCACCCCTTGTGGTGGGAGTCGTCGGCGTGACGCAGGTCTCCGCCGAACCGAACCCAGGACTCACATCGGCGCAGGTCGCTGCGCGGATCGCCGACGGTCACGTCAACACCCGCCCGGACCGGTCGGGTCGCAGCGTCGCCGACATCGTGCGCGCCAACGTTCTCACCCGCATCAACGCCATCCTCGGTGTGCTGTTTCTCATCGTCGCGAGCACGGGGTCGTTCATCAACGGTCTGTTCGGTCTGCTGATCGTGGCCAACAGCAGTGTCGGGATCGTCCAGGAGATCCGCGCCAAGAGGACGTTGGACAAGCTGGCCATCGTGGGTCAGGCCCGGCCGATCGTGCGCCGCGACGGCCAGTCCGCCGAACTGGACCCCGGCGATGTGGTGCTCGACGACATCATCGAGATCGGGCCGGGCGACCAGATCGTGGTCGACGGTGAGGTCGTGGAAGCGCTCGCGCTCGACGTCGACGAGTCGCTGTTGACCGGCGAGGCCGACCCGGTGGACAAGACGCCGGGCGCCGCGATCCTGTCGGGCAGCTTCGTATCCGCCGGTTCCGGTGCCTACCGGGCCACCCGCGTCGGCGCGGACGCCTACGCCGCGCAGCTCGCCGCGGAGGCGTCGAAGTTCACCCTCGTCGCCTCGGAGCTCAGGTCGGGGATCGACCAGATCCTGCGGGTGATCACCTGGCTGCTGATCCCGGCCGGGGTGCTGACGATCGTGAACCAGCTGTTCATCAGTGATACCGGCCTGAGTGCCGCGCTGCTCGGGATGGTCGCCGCCCTGGTTCCGATGGTTCCCGAGGGGCTGGTGCTGATGACGTCGATCGCCTTCGCGGTCGGTGTCGTCCGGCTCGGCCAGCGGCAGTGCCTGGTCAACGAGCTCCCGGCGATCGAGGGACTCGCCCGGGTGAACGTGGTCTGCGCGGACAAGACCGGCACCCTCACCGAGAACGGGATGCGCGTGGCAGAGGTTCGCACCCTCGATGCTGCCGCCTCGGCATCGACGGCGGGCCCGGCCGGCGGGGCAGACCAGGTGTTGGCGGCGATCGCGAAACATGATCCGCGGCCCAACGCGAGCATCCAGGCGCTGGCCGAGGCGTACCCGGATGCGCCGGAGTGGACGATGACAGCGGTCGAGCCGTTCACGTCGGCGAAGAAGTGGAGCGGCATGTCGTTCCGCGATGCGGCGACGGGACGCGACATGGGGAACTGGCTGATCGGGGCGCCCGACGTGCTCCTCGATCCGGCGAGTCGACCCGCCGCGGCCGCCGAGGAACTCGGGTCTCGAGGTCTGCGGGTGCTGCTGCTCGCACACACCGACGTCGCCGTGGACACCGAGCCACCCACCGGCCGGGTCGCGCCGGGAGTCGTGGTTCCGGTGGCATTGGTGGTTCTCGAACAGCGGGTCCGGCCCGACGCCGGCGAGACGCTCGCCTACTTCGCCGATCAAGGGGTCGACGTCAAGATCATCTCGGGTGACAACGCGTCGTCGGTGGGTGCGGTGGCCGCCTCGCTCGGGCTCGGCAGCCCCGAGACGTCCGTGGACGCGCGGTCGTTGCCGACCGACGCCGCCGAACTCGCCGGTGTCGTCGACGAGGGGGTGACCTTCGGCCGCGTTCGTCCTGATCAGAAACGGGCGATGGTCCACGCCCTGCAGTCGGGTGGCGACACGGTCGCGATGACCGGCGACGGGGTCAACGACGTACTCGCCCTGAAGGACGCCGACATCGGGGTGGCGATGGGATCCGGAAGTCCGGCAGCCCGATCGGTGGCGCAGATCGTGTTGCTGGACAACAGGTTCGCCACCCTGCCATACGTGGTGGCCGAGGGCCGCCGGGTGATCGGCAACATCGAACGGGTCGCCAACCTCTTCCTCACCAAGACCGTGTACGCGGTCCTGCTCGCTCTGTTCGTGGGCATCGCGGGTGTGTGCGGCGAGGTGTTCGGACTGGGGTCGATCAGTTATCCCTTCCAGCCGATCCACGTCACGATTTCGGCGTGGTTCACCATCGGCGTGCCGGCGTTCGTGCTGTCGTTGGCGCCCAACACCGAACGCGCGCGGGCGGGTTTCGTGCGGCGGGTGCTCGCGCAGGCCGTTCCGAACGGGATCATCGTCGGCCTCGCGACATTCGTCACCTACATCATCGTCAATCCGGGCGGTACTGAGATGACCGTCGGAGCAAAGGAAACGATCGACTTCAGTCCGGCGCAAACCCAGGCGGCGACGGCAGCGTTGGTCACGTTGCTCGCGGTCGCCCTGTACGTCCTCGCAGTGGTGGCGCGGCCGTTCACCTGGTGGAAGGCCGTCCTGCTCGCCGCGTCGGTCGGCGCCTACGTCGTGATCTTCACCTGGCCGTGGACCCAGGAATTGTTCCGGCTCGACTCGTCGAATCTGCAGATGATCACGGTGGCGTTGACGTCCGCCGCGGTCGGCATCGCCGCAGTGGAGGCCGTCTCACGGGTGGTGCCCAGACTGCTCGCCGTTCGCGACGGGCGGAGTCCGGTGGCGTGAAACCCCACTAGACTGGCACCCATGGATCTCAAGGGACTCGTGGACAAGGCAAAGACCGCGCTCCGGGGCAATCCGCACCTCATCGAGAAGGGCGGCGCGGCGATCGACAAGGCAACCAAGGGCAAGTACACCGGGCACGTGGACAAGGCCCAGGACGCGGTCAGGAAGGCCGTCGGCGCCGAAAATCAGGGCGCGCCACAGCCCGGCCAGACGCCCCAGAACCCGACTGCCCAGAACCCCACCCCGCAGAATCCGACTCCGCCGCAGGATCAGCCTCGCCAGAACCCGCCCCAGTAGATCTCGACTCGGTAGGGCGACTCGCGTCCGCCCGCGGGTGGCGCCGGTAGGCGGACACCGTCGGGTCCGAGGCGATCCACATCCGCCAGGCCACGTCGGCGGCCAGGCGAACCCCGACCCGCGGCCCGACGGCGACATCGGCGGGTACCGGGTCGCAAGAATCGTCCAGGCAGACCGGTGTGCCGTCGTCGAGGTCGCTGTCGAGGTCGGCCATGGTGATCCCGCGCGCCCGGGTCAGGTTGCCTGGCCCGCGGGCGAGCGCGGCGTCGTCGGTCACGTTGGGTCGTCGTCGGCGGGCCACCGTCAGGCCGTCGACGATCTCGCCGGCGCGGATGAGGACCGCGGCACCCTGTTCTGAGGGCCCGGTGACCACGTTGGCGCAGAAGTGACCGTGGATGCGGTAGACGTACAGCCGTCCGGGCGGCCCGTACATGATCTCCGACCGCGGGGTGCGGTTGTATCCGTGCGAGGCGGGATCGTCTCGACCCCCGTATGCCTCGACCTCGGTGATGCGTGCCACGACCCCGTGGCCGATGAGAAGTGTGCCCAGGAGGGCTCGGGCGTTGGCGCTGACGCTAGGCTCACTGACCATGGCCAAGACGAGTGACTCCATCGACGTGGACTTGTCCGTCGAGGATACCTGGGCTGCCGCGTCGGACCTGTCGCGGTTCTCCGAGTGGCTCGTGCTGCACGACGGTTGGCGATCGGCGCTGCCGGACCCCGCTGAGCTGGGCGAAGGCGTGAAACTCACGTCGGTCGTCAAGGTGAAGGGCACGCGGGTTCGCTTCGACTGGTTGATCGAGAAGTACGAGCCGTTCGAGCAGGTCCGGTTGAAGGGCAATGGCAAGGGCGGTGTGAAGGCGAAGCTCGATCTCGGCATCGCTCCGACCGATGCCGGCTCGACGGTCACGTTCACGGTCGATCTCGGCGGGCTGCCGTTGATCGGTCCGGCGGGCAAGGCGGCGGCCATGGCGGTGTCGGGGGATCTGCGGAAGTCATTGTCGACGTTCCGTGAGGTTTTCGGCTGAACTGACGAGGGGGGACGGCGTTGGGGCGTCATAGTGCGGGAGACGATCTGCCGGAGCGGGATTCGCGAGCGCAGCGAGCGGGCCGGGATGTTCCGGCGCCGGGAGCGCAGCGAGCGGGCCGAGAAGGTTCGGCGCCGGGAGCGCAGCGAGCGGGCCGGGATAATCCGGCGCAGCGACCTGCGTCGCGCAGTGGTCCCATCGACATGCCCGCGAGTGGTCCGATGCGGACGGCTTCTGCCGGCAGGTCGGGTGACGACGGCTTCGGGTTCGAGCACCGGCGGGCGTCGTCCGGGCGTCGTGCGGGCTGGATCTGGGGTATCGCGGCACTGATCGTGGTGGCCGCGTTGGTCACCGGGTTCGTGTTGTGGCGTACCGGTGCGGTCGGCTGCGGCGACCGCACCGCGGTGGCGGTCGCCTCGGACCCGGCGATGACCGGCGCTCTTCGTTCCGTCGCCCAGCAGGCGTCCGAGGACTCCTGCTTCGACTACCAGGTGTCCGGGGTGGCCGGTGCGGACGTCCCGGGGCAGTTGACCAGCGGCGCTGATGCCCCCGACCTGTGGGTGGCGGATTCGCAGATCCAGGCGCGCCGGGTGCTGACTCAGGTGCGACGTGACCTGACCATGGTGTCGCCGTCGATCGCGACGTCGCCGACGGTTGTGGTGGGTAAGGACGTCCCGGAGCTGACCAGCTGGGTGGACGTGATGAAGTTGCAGGATCTGCGGACCGGTAGCCCGATCGACACCAGTACGGGCGACGCGCCGATCGTCGGTGCGCTCGCGGAGGTGAACAGTGGGAACCTCGCCGAAGATGAGTTGACGTCGGCGATGACGGTGCTGGCGGTGCAGCAGAACAACGCGCGTCTGGAGAACGACAGCGACGGCGCCCGCCTGGATCTGGCCAACACCAGCGACGTACCGGTTGTCACCACCGAGCAGCAGTATCTGTTGTATTCGCGGACGCACCCCGGAACAGAGCTCGCGGCTTCGGTGCCGGCCGACGGCACCGTGATGCTCGACTATCCGATGGTCAACACGGGCAGCGCGGCAAATCAGGACGTCGCGGCCGAGGCGGGGCAGACGCTGCTCGACAAGCTGTCGTCGGAGGAGGGGCGGGCAGCACTCGCGGAGTCGGGGTATCGGGCGCCGTCCGGCGAGCCCCTTCCCGGCGACGACGGTGTCGGCCAGGTGCAGATGCTGACTCTCGACGATCCGACGCAGGTCGACAAGGCGATCCGGCAGTGGCAGGTTCTGGGTGTGCCGATCAGGACGCTGGTCGTGCAGGACACCTCGGGGTCGATGGCCGCGCCGGCCGGGGACACCACCCGCGCGGGGCTCCTCATCGATGCGTCGATGGCCGGGCTCGAACTCTTCCCCAACAATGCCTCGATCGGCGGTTGGGCGTTCGGCATCGACAAGGGCGGTCCCGACCAGGACTGGAAGTGGATGTCGCCGATCCGTCGGCTCGACGCGAACGCGGCCGCGGGCGGAACTCATCGCGAACAGTTGGGGCGGGCGGTGCAGCGTGGCCTGGCGCCCTCGCAGCTCGGCGGCGGCACCGGTCTGTACGACACCACGCTGGCAGCTTTCCGGGAGGTGCAGAACACCTACGACCCGAACTACTCGAACTCGGTCATCATCATGACCGATGGTCAGAACGAGGACCCGAACAGCATCACGCTGGACCAGTTGCTGGCGGAGTTGCAGCGACTCGAGGACCCTGCGCGACCGGTGTTGATCCTCACCATCGGGATCTCGGAAGACGCCGACACCGATGCGCTGAAGCAGATCGCCGACGCGACACCCGGTGGCAGCACCTACGTCGCGGAGAACCCGGAGGACATTCAGAACGTGTTCGTCGACGCGATCCGGGCGCGGGTGGCGGCGGCCGGGCGCTGATCTGCTCGCCGGCGTGGCTGTCCGGCACCTGAAGATCAGCTGTCGATTCGCTGCCCCGGCTGGTCGTCCGATTCGCCCTATTGCAGAATCGGGGCATGACCCTCAACGAAACCCTGCCTCGAGCTGCCGGCGTCGCCGCGGCTCTGGCCGTCGTCGGACTCGTCGCCGGTGCCTGCGGATCAGACGATTCCACCGCGGCGGACACGACGGAGACAGCGTCGGAGGCGGCCGCCGCCGCATCGGGTGAGGAGGCCTCGGGCTCCGGCGACTATGCCGACGGCGAGTACTCGGCCACGGGCGAGTACGTGTCGCCCGGCGGTCCCCAGGAGGTCGGGGTCACCGTCACGTTGGCGAACTCGGTGGTCACCGCGGTGTCGGTGGACACCAGCCAGACCCAGGGCACGTCGAAGGAATTCCAGGACAAGTTCGCCGGCGGCATCGATGAGATCGTGGTGGGCCAGAACATCGATGAACTCGACGTCGACAAGGTGTCCGGGTCGTCGTTGACCTCGGGTGGGTTCAACGACGCGATCGAACAGATCAAGTCCGAGGCCCAGGCCTGACCGATCCGGGTGTCGATGTTCGCGCACGACTGGTGCTTCGACGCGCTGGGTACGCGATGGGAGATCTCGACGGCGGAACCGCTGCCGGGGGCGACGCGGCGGAAAGTGACCTCCGAACTCGACCGCATCGACCGTGTGTGGTCGCGGTTCCGGTCGGATTCGGTGGTCTCAGAGATCGCGCGGCGGGCTGACGTCTACCCGGTCGATCCGCCCGATCAGCCTCTCCTGGACTGGTATCGACGCCTGTACGAACTGACGTCCGGGGCGGTCTCGCCGATGGTGGGTCAGATCCTCGTCGACGCCGGCTACGACGCGTCCTATCGCCTCGTGCCGGAGGCGTCGATCGCGTCGGCGCCGACCTGGGAGGACGTCCTCGCCGAGCATCGCGGTGTGCTCGACGTCCGTGTGCCGACGGTGCTCGATGTGGGTGCCGCGGGCAAAGGATTCGCGGTGGACCGTGTGGCGGCCATCATCGGAGACGCCACAGACGAATTCGTGGTCGACGGCAGCGGTGACATGCGTGTCCGGTCCGATGGCCGTCCCCTGCGGATCGCCCTCGAGCACCCGACGGATGCGACGAAGGCGATCGGGGTGATCGAACTCGACCGCGGCGCGATCTGTGCATCGGCCGCCAACCGCAGGGTGTGGGCGGACTGGCATCACATCGTGAATCCGCACACCGCGTCGCCGGCGCGGGAGGTGCTCGCGACCTGGGTGGTGGCGCCCGAGGCGATGATCGCCGACGGTCTCGCGACCGCACTGTTCTTCACGCCGGCCTCGATGTTGCGTTCCGCGTTCGACTTTCACCCTGCCGGGTTTCATCATGTGACGATCCGCCGAAGCGGGAGCGTGGAGCACACGGACATACCCGGATTGGAGTTGTATCTGTGACGAAGCTGATCCCGACCTGGCTGACCGCGCATCGTGCCGTGCTCCTGGCGCTGGTCGCGCTGGCTGCGGTCGCGTTCGTGGTGGCCGGGACGAACGACGAATTCGCCTACAGCGCAGGAGAGTTGGCGCTCTCGCTGCTCATCGCGGTCGCCGTGAGTGGCGCGGTCACCTATGGTTGCGCGGCGATCGTGCGTGTCCCTCCGGGGTCGGACTCCTGGCTGATCACCGCGCTCATCCTGTTCTTCATCCTCCCGGGCGTGGCCGATACCGGTGCCGCGGCCACGGTCGCCGTCGGAGCTGCGGCGGCAGCCTTGTCGAAGTATGTGCTGGTCTGGCGGCATCGGCTGGTGGTGAATCCGGCCGTGGCCGGAGCGGTCGTCGTCTACGGCCTGGCGTACGGCGACGTGGGCAGTATCGGGTACCCGATCTGGTGGGTCGCCGCCGAACCCCTCGCGGTCGCGATGGTCGTGATCGGCGTGCTGTTGGTCACGGTGCTGCGCGAATGGCGGTTGGTCGTGGTGTTCCTGGCGGCGTCTCTGGTGACGATCGGGGTACTGGAGCTCACCGAAGGCGGTCAGTCGCTGCAATTCTGGGCGGTCTCGAGTCCGACCTTCTTCGTCGCCGCCATCATGTTGCCCGAGCCGTTGACGTCGCCGACGACACGGTTGCATCGCGCGATCTACGGCGTCCTCGTCGGGGTGCTGATGTACTGGCAGGTGTCGATCCACGTGACCGACGCATTCACCATCGAGTTCGTTCCGGAGGTCGCGCTGCTCGTCGGGGCGCTCTACGCGTTCGGGGTCCGGCTGGCGACACGCAATCCGGCTGCGGGCCGGGTACCACTCACCCTCGCCGCGCAACCGGACAAGCCCGGACCGCGGGCCCAACCGATCGCCGCCAACACCTACGAACTCGAGCTGCACTCCCCGTCCCCGGTGACCTTCCGCCCTGGGCAGTGGGCCATGCTGAGCGCCCCCGAGTGGTCGCGACCGGTGTGGCGGAGCTCGCGTCGAGTGTTCTCCTACGCCGAATCCCCCGGCGCCACACCGATCCGCTTCGCGTTCACCTCGTCCGGCGAAGGCTCGCACTTCAAGCGGTCGCTCATCACCGGCGGGACCCGCCGCGTCCACCTCGATTCGTCGGGCGGGGACTTCACCTTGCCGCGCGGCCGGGACACACCGGTCGTCCTGCTCGCCTCGGGCATCGGCATCACGCCGTTCCGTTCCATGCTCGCCGCTGCGCTCGCCGATGACGGCGCCGACCTACGGCGTTTCACGGTGATCAGTGTTGTCCGTGCTGCCGACCGAGTGGTCTACGGCGACGTCCTGCGCGTGGCACGCGAAGCGGATGCGACCGTCCGTGTCGTCGAATCAGTCGACAGCGCAGACGGTTTCGACGAGTCCGCGCTCCGTGAGGTGCTCGATGGGAATGTCGATGATGCCGCGCACTACTACGTCTCGGGCAACCCGGGCTTCGTACGTGCCACGGCGTCGGCGATTCGACGGGTCGACCCGAGCACGCGGTGGCGGTTCTGGCGGGTGCACACCGACGCGTTCCTCGGGTACTGATCGCTGCCCGCACTTCGCCTCAGGACATCGCTGCCACCCGCCGCAGCACTGCGAGCGCGTGTCGGATCGCCGGGGGCGGATCGGCAGCGAGTCTTGCGACGGCGAGGTCGATGGTGGGGGCGCCCGGCGCCAACGGTAGATATCGCACACCGGCCACGCCGAGCGCCGATGTCGGTTCCGGGACGACGGCGACGCCGAGTCCGGCTGCGACCAGGGTCACCAATGTCGAGGTCTCGGTGACCTCGTGGCGGATCTGCGGCACGAAACCGGCGGCCGAACACATCGCCGCGACGATGCCGTTCAACACCGACCGTCCGTGCCCCGCGTGCACGATGAACTCGGCGTCTCGCAGAGTCTCCAGGCGAATCGTGCGGTCTCCGCCGCGCGGATGCCCGTCGGGCAGTGCGACGAACAGACGATCACGGCGGATCGTCTCGACGACCACCTCGGCGTCGCCGGCCGGAGGCCGCAGCAACGCCAGATCGATCTCGCCGGACATCAGTGCCGACAACTGCGCCGGCGCCAGCATCTCGCCGCGCACGCTGACGTCGAGATCTGGCAGTTCGTCGCGGAGCGCGCGGACATACCGGGGGAGCAGCGAATAGGTCGCGGAACCCACGCACCCGATTGCGAGCCTGCCCTGCCGTCCCTCCGCGATCCGCTGCGCCTGCAGACCGGCGACATCGACTGCATCGAGGATGGCGTCCACCCGTTCGAGATAGGCCCGGCCCGCGGGCGTGAGCTCCACCTTGCGCGTCGAGCGCACCAGCAGCGTGACCCCGAGTTCGTCCTCGAGCTGCCGGATCTGCTGGGACAGCGGGGGCTGGGCGATGTGCAGGCGCTCGGCGGCCCGACCGAAGTGCAGTTCTTCGGCCACGGCGCGAAAGTACCGAAGGTGTCGCAGCTCCATGATTGAGACTCTACGCATATCACTGATGCCCAAATGGATACTTCTCAATATCGCTGGGTGTTCCTAGGCTGGTCCCATGAGTGCTGGAACCGACGTCGTCATCTGCTCGCCCCTGCGCACGCCGGTCGGGCGTATGGGTGGCGCGCTAGCCACCCTGTCGGTCACCGACCTGGCCACCGGACTCCTGCGCGAACTGGCGGCCCGGACCGGCCTCGGCGAGGGCGACATCGATGACGTGATCCTCGGGCAGGGCTACGCGGGTGGCGAGTCGCCCGCCATCGGCCGGATAGCTGCGCTCGACGCGGGCCTCGGCGTCGGTGTGCCCGGTATGCAGGTCGACCGCCGATGCGGCTCCGGGCTCCAGGCCGTGCTCAACGCCGCGTCCCAGGTCGCCACCGGCGGCGCCCGCGTGGTCGTTGCCGGTGGTGCCGAGTCGATGTCCAATGTCGAGCACTACGCCCTCGGTCTGCGGACCGGCGTTCGGCAGGGCGGGATCGAACTGATGGACCGCCTCGACCGGGGCCGCCTGACGGCCGGCGGCGACAGCCACCCCGTGCCCGGCGGCATGATCGAGACGGCGGAGAATCTTCGCGCGAGCTACGGGATCAGCCGCGACGAGCAGGACGCGTTCGCCGTCCGGTCGCACCAGCGGGCGATCGCCGCCCACGATTCCGGCCGATTCGCCGACGAGCTCGTCCCGGTGACCGTGCCCGGAAAGCGGGGTAAACCCGACGTCGTCGTCGACCGGGATGAGCACCCGCGTGCCGACGTGTCGGCGGAATCCCTTGCCAAACTGCGGGCGATCCGGACCAAGCTCGACCCCGAGTCCACCGTCACCGCCGGCAACGCATCCGGCCAGAACGACGGCGCGGCGATGTGTGTGGTCACCACCCGCGACGAAGCGGTACGCCGCGGACTCGATCCGCTGCTCACCCTACGGTCCTGGGCGGTCACCGGATGCGAGCCGGAGATCATGGGCATCGGGCCCGTCCGCGCCACCGCTGCCGCGCTCGATCGGGCCGGACTGACGCTCGACGACATCGACCTGATCGAGCTCAACGAGGCGTTCGCGGCGCAGGTTCTCGCGGTGCTCGCCGAGTGGAAGGTCGACGCGGACGATGATCGCCTGAACCCCAACGGGTCCGGGATCTCCCTCGGTCACCCGATCGGAGCGACCGGCGCACGGATTCTCGCCACCGCGGCATACGAGGCGCGTCGGCGCGACGCCCGCCACGTTCTGGAAACCATGTGCATCGGCGGTGGGCAGGGGCTCGCGGCGGTGTTCGAGGTGGTCCGATGACCGCGGTACAGGTCGAGGCGGTTGTCACCGGCAAGGCCGACGGACCCGTTGTGGTGCTGTCGAATTCGTTGGGCTCCACCTACCGGATGTGGGATGCGCAGCTGCCCGCATTGGAGGAACGCTTCCGCGTCGTCCGCTACAACACCCGAGGCCACGGCGGCTCGCCGGTTCCGCAGGGGCCCTACACGATCGACGACCTCGCCGATGACGTCACGGCACTGATGGATCGACTCGGCGTGGAACGAGCCCACCTCGTCGGCCTCTCCCTGGGCGGGATGACGGCGATGCGCATCGCGATCCGCAACCCGGAGCGTGTCGACAGGCTCGCGCTTTTGTGTACCGGCGCCCAGCTCACGCCGTCATCCGGATGGACCGACCGCGCCGCCACCGTGCGCGAGAAGGGGACCGGCGCCGTCGCCGAAGCCGTTGTGCAGCGGTGGTTCACCGATTCCTACCGGACCGAGAACCCGGAATCCCGCCGGCACCACGAGGACATGGTGGCCGCTACGCCCGCGGAAGGCTATGCCGGTTGCTGCGAGGCCATCGCGGTGATGGACCAACGGGACGATCTGCCCGCGATCGTCGCGCCGACGCTGGCGATCGCCGGCGCCGACGACCCGGCCACCCCGGCGCCCAAGCTGGCCGAGATCGCTGACGCCGTCAAAGACGGGCGCCTGCTGGTGGTTCCGCACTCCGCGCATCTGGCCAACGCCGAGCAACCCGACATCATCACCCCTGCACTGATCGAACACCTGGAGCAGTCATGAGCATCGATAAACTGGCCGACTCGGCCGCCGACGCCGTCGCCGACATCCCGGACGGCTCCAGCCTCGCCGTCGGTGGGTTCGGTCTTGCCGGCATCCCGTGGTTCCTCACCGAGGCGCTCCTCGACCAGGGCGCCGGGCACCTCACCATCGTGTCCAACAACTGCGGCGTCGACGGTGCCGGCCTCGGATTGCTGTTGGAGGCCCGCAGGATCGACAAGGTGATCGCTTCCTACATCGGCGAGAACAAGGAGTTCGGCCGGCAGTTCCTCGCCGGGGAGGTGACCGTGGAACTCACTCCGCAGGGCACCCTCGCCGAGCGGATGCGGGCCGGTGGCAGTGGAATCGGGGCCTTTTACACCCCGACCGGCGTCGGCACACTGGTTGCCGACGGCGGGCTGCCGTGGCGCTACAACCCCGACGGCAGTGTGGCACTGTCGTCGCCGCCCAAGGAGGTTCGCACCTTCAACGGGCAGGACATGGTCCTCGAAGAGGCCATCGTGACCGACTACGCACTCATCCGGGCCGCCGTCGTCGACAAGGCCGGTAACTGCAAGTTCCACGCCGCGGCCCGCAACTTCAATCCGCCCGCCGCGATGTCCGGGCGCACCACCATCGTCGAGGCGGAGAAGGTCGTCGAAGTCGGTGAACTCGCACCCGAGGACATCCATCTGCCGGGCATCTTCGTCAAGCGGATCGTCGAGCTCACGCCGGAACAGGCTTCCCGCAAGGAGATCGAACAGCGCACCACTCGTCCGCGGCCCGGCCACGCCGAGCCGGCCCACACGTAGGAGAATTACACCATGACCTGGACTCGTACCGAGATGGCCGCGCGCGCGGCAAAGGAACTGCGCCGCGGCGACTATGTGAACCTCGGCATCGGCCTGCCCACACTGATCCCCGACCACCTGCCCGACGACTCCGGCATCACGCTGCACGCCGAGAACGGCATCCTCGGTGTGGGGCCCTATCCCTACGAAGATCAGGTGGACCCGGACCTCATCAACGCGGGTAAGCAGACCGTGACGGTGCTGCCGGGAGCGTCGTTCTTCGATTCCGCAACGAGTTTCGCGATGATCCGTGGCGGGCATGTCGACGTCGCCGTCCTCGGCGGCATGCAGGTGGCCGGCAACGGCGACCTCGCCAACTGGATGGTGCCCGGCGCCATGGTCAAGGGCATCGGCGGTGCCATGGACCTCGTCAACGGCGCCGAGCAGGTCATCGTCCTGATGGAGCACTCGACCAAGAAGGGCGACCCGAAACTGGTTGCCGATTGCTCGCTTCCGCTGACCGGACGCTCCGTCGTCAGCCGGGTCATCACCGACCTCGGCGTGTTCGATGTCAACGGAACAGGTTTCGACGTTGTGGAACTCGCTTCCGGCGTCGACTTCGCGACCGTCGAGGCGAGAACCGGTGCACCACTGGTGGATCACCGCACCCTTTCGTTGGTCGAGTAGTCGCCCCGCCCGCTGGTCGAGTAGTCGCCCCGCCCGCTGGTCGAGTAGCCGGCCCCACCCGCTGGTCGAGTAGCCCGAGGCGCTAGCCGAGGGCGTATCGAGACCCCGGAGCCTGTGGATGGTTCCGGCCAACCCCACCCCATCGTGCGCGATGATCAACCCATGAGCGCTCACGTCTATATCCTCGAATGCGCCGATGGCAGCTTCTATGTCGGCAGCGCACGGGACCTGAATCTGCGCCTCGACCAACACAACTCCGGTCGTGGGGCCGCGTACACCCGCCGACGACTTCCGGTCCAGCTCGTCTACCACCGTGAATGTGAGTCGGTTGGCGAGGCGTACGCCCTGGAGAAGCGGATCCAGGGGTGGTCGCGCGCAAAGCGGCTCGCACTGATCGAGGGGAGGTTTGACGACTTGAAGCGGCTGGCGCGGAAACAGCGACGCGAGTGACGGATGCGAGGTCTCGATACGCCTCCTCGCTGCCGCTCGTCGGCTACTCGACCAGCGAGGGGGCGGTCGTCGACTACTCGACCGCTGAGGGGCGTTGGCTGTGGCTGACTTGGTTGCTCGACCGGCGGAGGTCTCGATACGCCCTCGGCTAGCGCCTCGGGCTACTCGACCAGCGAGGAAGGGCGTTCGTCGGCTACTCGACCAGCGGGGGACGGCGTTTCGTCGGCTACTCGATCAGCGAGGGGTAGTCGGCTGCTGGACGAGCGGCAGGGGATCAGCGACGGGCCGCGGCGAGTTCGGCTCGGGAACGCAGACCGAGTTTCGCGTAGATGCGAGTCAGGTGATACTGCACGGTTTTCGGTGAGATGTAGAGTTCGGCCGCGACCTCGCGGTTGGACATACCGCGGGCTACCAGCGCGGTGACCGCCTCTTCCTGCGGCGTCAGTTCTACGTCGCCACGGTCCCCGCGGCTCGCATTCAGCCCGCCCGCCTTCAGTTCTCGTTCGCAACGCTCGACGTACGTCGTCGCGCCCAGCGACAAGTAGATCTCGCGAGCGGTGCCGATGATCGCATCGGCCGCGCGGCGCTTTCCGGCGCGGCGCAGCGTCTGGCCGTAGGCGAAGTTCACCCTCGCGCGGTCGTAACGCAACGGGAGACCATCGAGTAACTCCAGCGCCTCCTCAAAGGTCCTCCGGGCCTGGTGGATATCGCCGGTCGCACCGAGGTGACGCCCTCGTGCATACTTCAAACGTGCACTCGCCGAACGGTGTCCACGTTCTGCGACGAGCTTCTCGTACGGCGTCAGCAGTGCGTCGGCCGCGTCGAGTTGCCCGCCGACGACGAGCGCGTTGGCAAGCACATCGACCCACGGCCACCAGCCCGGTTCACGGAGACCGGGCACGTCGTCGGCCATCCGTGTCAACGGCTCCAGCGTTCGCCTCACCTTCTCGTAATCCGCCGCGGCCTCGGCGATCTGCGCCCGCGCCAGCAGTTCGGGGATGCGCATGATCTCGTAGTCGCCGGCATGCGTGGCCGCCGACTGCACGCGGCGTTCGGCCTCCGGCCACTCACCACGCAACGAGTGGATCGAGGCGGCTGTCCAGTTCAACAGTGGCCCGGCCAACTCGATACCGCTCGACCGGGCCAGGGCACGGCCTTGTTCGACGTTGCGCAGGGCGGCGTCCCAGTCGCCCATCGCGAACTCGGTACGCGCCAGCCACGCCAACGCCCACAACGTGATCCGGGTGGAGCCGCCGAGATTGGCCATCGACACGGCGGTCTCGAGATTGCTCCGTGCGGCCCCGACATCGTCGAGACCCAATTGCAGCCAGCCCCGGCCCATGGTCGCCCGTTGCGCTTGTGCTCCGAAGCGGATCCGTTCGGTGAGAACCGCATACTCCGCGTTGGCTTCGACGGGCCGCCCCGACCACGCGAGCCCGAGACCGCGGATGACGGCTGCCTCCACTCCCGCCGGGGACTGGCTGCCGGCCATCTCGATCGCCCGGTCGGCCCACTCCACGAGTTCGGAGCCCTGACATCGCACCAGGTTGTGCAGGACGTAGCGCTGCGCGATGAGGGCCGCGATGTCGGGTTCGCGGTCGAAGTTGACGATGTCCCATGCCCGGTCCAGTCGGACACGGGCTTCCGCCGACCGTCCGCGCAGGATCGCGAGATAGGCCAGAGTCGCGTTGCGCAAAGGGGTTTCGCGCAGGCTCTCGACGAGGGGGACCAAGGCGCCGGCACCGACGCAGTCACCGGCGGCGAGCAATGCGTCTACGGCGAGGGTGACGCGGGTGTCGCGCAGAACCGGTTGCGAGGTGAGTCGCCCGGCCTGGCGGAACAGTCCGGCGGCATCGGCCCATGCGCCGTCCGCGCCTCGTTGCCGCGCCAGTTCGTCGAGCGCATCGGCGAGCTCGGGATCGGCAGTCGGGGTCGCGGCGACCCGATGGTGCATACTTCGCGCCGGATCCGCGACGAGCTCGGCCGCACGCCGATGCGCGTCACCCACCGCCTCCATGCCCATGGCCTCGAGCACCGCGGATCGGACGAGCGGATTCACAAGTCGCGGATGGGCATCGGCGGGAGTGAGAGCGGCCTCGATCGTGGCCAGGCCGCTCTCACGTGCCTCGTCGATGGCCGCCAGCGGATTGTCGATGCCGGCCAGCGTGACCGCTGTCGACAGCGGTTCGTCGTCCTCCAGGATGACCAGCGCCTGCAGGAGGGCACGTGTCTGCGACGAGCACTTCTCGAGTCGGGCGCGAACATCGTCGATCACGTACGAGGGTGCCGGGAGCGTGATGTCGCCCCGCGACCACACTCCGCTGGGCAGTTCGTCGAGCAGCGCGATGACGTCGCGAGGGATTCCGCGGGTGTGGCGGGTCAGGCGGTCCACCACGCCCGGATGCATGACGATCCCGCGGCGTGCGGCCATCTCGGCAACGGCGTCGACCCCGATTCCGTCGAGCCTCAGCTCGTCGACGACGAGCCCGTGCAACCGGTGCACGGGCAAGGACATCGACAACACCACCAGCGTTCGGCTGCGATGCTCACGCGTGACGGTCAGAAGTGCGTGCAACGACTCGGGGTCGATGTGCTCTGCGTCGTCGATCACGACGAGGGTCGGTCCCTCGGCGTCGTCGAGCAGACCGGCCAGTGCTGTCGCCCCACCATTCGACTGGGTGAGTTGGCGCAGGACAGCCTCGGGCGTCGAATGGTCCCGGTTCGATGCCTGCGCCCACAAGGCAGCGCCGGTACCGGCCGAATCAACTTGCAGCCGAACGAGATGGGCCAGCAGCGTGGACTTGCCCACACCGGACTCTCCGCTGATGACCACGAACTCGGCGCCGGCGACGGTCCGGACGCGAGCACCGATGGTCTCGATCTCCCGCTGTCGCCCGACGCAGGTGGCAACGACCATCATCGACTCATCGTAGATCGCACCATGGCGGCCCGGATCGCACTCAGCCCAGATCGCCCCCGGCGACGGGCAGGACCGTACCGGTGATGTAGGACGCCTCGTCGGACGCGAGGAAGGTGATCGCGGCGGCCTGTTCGTCAAGCGTGCCGTAGCGATGCATCAGGCCCGATGCCAACGTCTGGTCGATGTGGGCTTGGAACCACTCCTGTTCGGTGGCGTCGGCCGGTTCAGGAGTGCCGCGCGAGATCCGCCGCGGCGGCGCTTCGGTGCCGCCGGGTGCGGTGGCGACCACGCGGATGCCGTCTTCGGCGTACTCCATCGCCAACGACGCGGTGATCGCGTTGATGCCGCCTTTCGCCGCCGAGTACGGGATTCGGTGGATGCCGCGGGTGGCGGCCGACGACACGTTGACGATGACACCGGCTCCGCGCCGGACCATCGACGGCAAGGCGGTGCGGCACGCGAACAGAGTGGTCATCAACGAGCGGTCGATCTCGGCGCGGATCTGGTCGTCGGTGAACTCGGTGAACGGTTTGAAGTTGATCGCGCCACCCACATTGTTGATCAGCACATCAATGCGTCCGTGTGCGGCGAGCGCCGACGCCACCACCGATTCGGCGCCGGCGTAGGTCTCGAGGTCGGCGATGACCGGTGTCGCGGCAGGGCCGGTCGTGGCGAGCTCGTCGGCCAGCTCGGTCACGAGATCCGAGCGGTCGGCCAACACCACCTTGCCGCCCTCGGCACTGATCCGGCGTGCGGTCGCCGCACCGATGCCCTGGGCGGCGCCGGTAACCAGCACGACCTTCCCGGCGAAACGCCCGGGGGTGACGAAACGCGGCCGGTGGGCGGCGAGTTCGTCGGCCATCGCCCTACGCATCGTCTGCTTGGAGCGGTCGGCGTGCGCGGAGATGAGCGTGCGGGCGGCGTCGCGGTCCCCGGATTCGAACGCGGTGACGATGTCGACGTGATCCTGTGCGCAGAGCGGGTGGCACCAGGTGGCGTGGCGGAGGACCTCGCTCATCCGGCCCTTCACACCGAGCGCCTGATACGCCTCCAGCAGGTGGGAGTTGCCGGTCAGGCTGAACAGGTAGTCGTGGAAATTGGCGTTCGTCTCGGTGTATTCGGCGGCATCGACGAACTGGTCGCCGTCGACGAACGCCAACGTCGTCTCGGCGAGCAGGCGGTATCCCGCGAGCTGCTGGCTGGTCAGTCGGCCGAAGGTGAGTTCGAGCGCGCCGAGTTCGAGCGCCGCACGGGCTTCGAAGAGCGCGTCAGACTCGTGGATGGCCGGATGCTCCTCACCGATCTGGTAGCCCTCCGACGCGACCGTCGGCGCAGCCGTATCCGGTTGCTCGACAGGCGTTTCGGGTATCGACCCGGTGGAGGAGGCTGCGGTTGGTGAGGGTGCCGTGTCGGTCGGATGCAGGGCGGTGACGCCGGCCGGCGCGAACATCTCCTGTCCGGCGATGCCGCGTGCCTGGACCGGGATGAGGCGCCCGTCGTCGGGGTCGACGGCGGCGTCCGAACCTGAAGCGGTCCAGACGGACTGGCCCGCGATGCGCAGGCGGCTGTCGTCCTCGTCCGGAGATTCCGTCGCCTCGGGCCAGGCGGCGATGTCACTGGCGGGCAGGGTGATCTGGCCGGCGATGGCCCGGGCGTCGGGTGCCTCGATCACGGCGTCCTCGGTGACGGCAATCGGAGCGGCAGCGGTCACCTCGGTCGCGACCTCAGGCTCGGCCGTCGGCGCGGCAGCGGGAACCGCGAGCGCGAACTTCTCGTAATAGAAGCCGGTCGGGTCGATGCCCTCCTCGGAGACGTGCTTGCGTACCGACTCCACCATCGGTGGCGGACCACAGAGGTAGATGGCGACGTCGCCGTCGTAGAGGTGGCCCGGCCCGATCAGGCTCATCACATAGCCCTTGTTGGCGGCGGCGCTCTCCGGGTCGGAGACGCAGTGGTCCCAGGTGAATCCGGGCAGTTCGCGCGCGAAGTACTCGATCTCATCGAGGGCCACCAGGTCGATGTCGGTGGAGACACCGTAGATCAGATGCACCTTGCGGCGACTGTTGTCGTCGTGCAGCTTTCGCAGCATCGACAGGATCGGCGCCAATCCCGTGCCGCCGGCCAGGAGCAGGACCGGTCGACTCGCCTCACGCAGGAAGAAGGAACCGTGTGGACCGGTGAACGTGATCGACTCGCCGCGTTGGGCGCGCTCGGTAAGGTACGTGGACATCGCGCCGCCCGGTGACAGTTTGACGAGGAAGACCAATCGTTCCTCGTGGGGGCCGTTGGCGAAGGAGTACGACCGCGACAGCTGTCCGCCCTCGCCGTCGTCGGTGCCGGGCACCGCGATGTTGACGTACTGGCCGGGCAGGAAGGCGAGATCTCCTCGGTTGGGGATCTCGATCCCGAGCCGCATCGTGGACTCCGACAGCCGCTCGATGTCGACCACGGTTCCGGTGAATGTGGCGGCCTGTGTCTTGGCAACGTCGGAGGTGGCCGAGATCTGCAGGATCAGATCGGTTCTCGGCTTCATGCTGCACGGCAGGGCATAGCCCTCTGCGGACTCGGACTCCGACAGGGCATCCTCGATGTAGGTGCCGCCGTCGTAGTCGCCGGACTCGCAGAACGCCTTGCAGGTGCCGCACGCGCCGTCGCGGCAGTCGAGGGGGATGTTGATCCGCTGACGGTAGGAGGCGTCGGCGACGGTCTGGTCCTCGCGACAGGTGATGAACCGTGTGACACCGTCCTCGAAGGCAAGTGCGACCTGGTGCGTCGGTACGTCCGCACCGGTTGCGGCAGCGGTGTTTCGGTCGGTCGTGACAGTCATCTGCTCGGATCCTAGAAGTGGTAGACGTCGACCACGTGATGGATGTAGTCGTTCTTGAGGACGATCGTCTTGCGCCGGATCAGCGGTTGTTCACCGGAGAAGTCGATCGTGTAGAACGAGGTCCCGTAATAGGGGTCCACCGTGTGATACCGGAAATACATGGTGTGCCAGTTGAATCGGACGTCGACGAGGTCGCCGCGCCGTTCGATGACCTCCACGTTGCTGATGTTGTGGCTGGTCCGCGGCTCGGGTAGCGATGTGGCCGACGAGCGCTCGGTGCGGATACGGAACACCCGGTCCTCGAGACCGCCCTTGTTGGGGTAGTAGATCAGCGAGATCTCGCGCTGGGGATCCTCGGTGAGTCGGTCGGCGTCGTCCCAGGACGGCATCCAGTAGACGACGTCGTCGGCATAGCAGTCGAGCCATTTCTCGAACTCGCGGTCGTCGAGATAGCGGGCCTCGCGGTAGAGGAACTGCTCGATCATGTTCTGGGTGATGAGCTTTCCCGCTTCGGAGGGCGCTGCGGAGGGCGCTGCGGATGGCGCTGCGGTGGGGGTGGGCTGGGTGGTGGTCATCGGGTGTCCTGTTCGGAGTTTGGCGGTCTGGTCGCGGGGTCTCGATACGCCCTCGGCTAGCGCCTCGGGCTACTCGACCGGCGGTTGGGAATCCACCGCCTTGCGCATCGTGTCCAGCCAGTAGCCGTGCTGCACCGGATACAGGCCCTCGTCCTCGTTCTTCATGCCCGCCGAGATGACCCCGGTCATGCCGAGGGTCTCCGCGACCTCGTCGGGTCCGGTGAGCCAGTGTTCGGCGCCGCGGCTCATGTCGTTCCACGGCGCTGCCTGCGCGCGGAAGGTGAGCTGGCAGGACCGGAACTCCTCGAGGTCGTCGGGGGTCGCCATGCCGGAGGCGTTGAAGAAGTCCTCGTACTGCCGGATTCGGTGGGAGCGGGCGGCATCGCTCTCACCCTTCGGTGCGATGCAGTAGATGGTGACCTCGGTCTTGTCCGGCGCGATCGGCCGGAAATGGCGGATTTGCGTCGAGAACTGGTCCATCAGATACACATTCGGATAGAGGCACAGATTGCGCGACCCCTTCACCATGAACTCGCCCTTGGCGTCGCCGAACTGCTGCTTGAGTTCGTCCATCTTGTCCCACAACGGACGATCCTGCGGATTCGCCGCCCAGGTCCACAGGCAGAGATGGCCGTTGGGGTAGGACCAGTACCCGCCACCGGATTTGCCCCAGCCACCGGCGTCGAGCGCCTTGGTCTCGTTCTTGGACTCACCGGTGGATCGCCGGGAGGTGGTCGCCGCGTAGTTCCAGTGCGTCGCCGTCACGTGGTAACCGTCGGCGCCGTTCTCCGCCTGGACCTTCCAGTTGCCGTCGAACGTGTAGGTGGAGGCGCCACGCAGCACCTCGAGACCGTCGGGTGACTGGTCGACGAGCATGTCGATCACGAGGCGGGTGTCGCCGAGGTGCTCATCGAGGTCGAGCACATCGGGGTTGAGGCTGCCGAACAGGAAACCGCGGTAACTGTCGAACCGAGCCACCTTGGTGAGATTGTGCGACCCGTTGACGTTGAAGGTCTCCGGATAGCCGGCGCCGTCGGGGTCCTTCACCTTGAGCAGGGTGCCGTCGTTGCGGAAAGTCCAGCCATGGAACGGACAGGTGAGGGTCATCCGGTTGTCCGTCTTGCGGCGGCAGATCATCGCGCCGCGGTGAGCGCAGGCGTTGATCAGGCAGTGCAGTTCGCCGTCCTTGTCACGCGTGATCATCACGGGCTGCCGCCCGATGTAGGTCGTGAAGTAGTCGCCCGGATTCGGCACCTGACTCTCGTGCGCCAGATAGATCCAGTTGCCCTCGAAGATGTGTTTCATCTCGAGTTCGAAGATGTCCTCGTCGGTGAAGATGCGGCGATTGGCGCGGTAGATGCCGGCCTCGCGGTCGTCGATGACGGCATCTTCGAGGACCGAGTGCACGTGCTGCAGGTTGTCGGTGATCGACGCGGTCATGTCCTACCTCCAAGAGATGTGGGCTGTCTCCTGCACTCTCGCACCGCGTGGCGGCGATCACACCGGGGCAAACGCTAGTCCTGACCTAGGACAATTTTGATAAGCAATATCGATCAATAAATGGAAACTGTGTCCTTGTCTCGTATGTATGGACGTCCTACCGTGGATTCAGACGTGGTGCCGATCACAGTGCACGCCGTCGTGAGACACCGGGACCGGAAACACAGAAAGTTCGCGCCACATGGAGCTACGGCATCTCCGCTACTTCGCGGCCGTCGCCGACACCTGCCATTTCGGACAGGCGGCGCAGCAGCTGCATGTCGCGCAGCCGGCGCTGTCCTACGCGATCCGGCAACTCGAAGCCGAGCTCGACGTCACGCTCTTCACGCGGACGACGCGGCAGGTCTCGCTCACCCCCGCCGGGGAATACCTACAGGCCGAGGCTGCCCGGATACTCGGGCGGGTGGACGACGCCGTTGACGGTGTGCGACGCATCGCCGCCGGCCGAAGCGGCGTTATCCGACTCGGGCTGACGGGCATCGCTGCGTTCTCCCACCTGCCGCGCATCGCCCGGATGGTCAAGCGCGAGTTGCCCGATGTCGACCTCGAGATCAGCTCGGACATGCTGACCCCGGCCCAGTGCGACGGGTTGCGGGCACTGAGCATCGATCTCGGAGTGCTGCGCCCGCCCGTCGTGGGCGACGGTATCGACACACGGCTGATCGACGTCGAGCCCATGGTGCTCGCGGTGTCGGTGGATCACCGGCTTGCGATGGAACCGGTGGTGTCGGTCGGCGACCTGCGCAACGAGATGTTCGTGATGTACGACAGCCGTGATTCCGCGGTCAACGACGCGACCCTGCGGACCTGTCACCGAGCGGGGTTCGTCCCACAGCGCGCGCACCGGGCGCCCGGTACCGCAGTCCTGCTCGCCCTGGTCGCCGCGGGGATGGGTGTGGCCGTGGTGCCCGCGTCGATCCGCTCTCTTCCGCTGGAAGGTCTGGTCGTGCGCGATCTCGTCGACGCGGGCAGCGTCGAACTGGCACTCGCGTGGCGGACAGACCAGGACAACCCCGTCGTCGATGCAGTCGGTGACGTGATCGCGGCCGCGTTCGGTGCGGACGTGACCACCGGAGCGCATCCCACCAACGACGTCTACTTGGGAGAATCACGATGAAAATCACTGCAGTCGAGGCGATCCCGTTCTCCATTCCCTATTCGAAGCCGTTGCGATTCGCATCCGGTGAGGTGCATGCCGCCGAACACGTCCTGGTCCGGGTGCACACCGACGACGGCTTCGTCGGGGTCGCCGAGGCCCCGCCACGGCCGTTCACCTACGGAGAGACGCAGGACGGCATCATCGCGGTGATCGAGAAGGTGTTCGCACCCCAGATCGTCGGCCTGACCTTGCTCGAACGGGAAGTCGTCACCACCCGGCTGGCCCGCACGGTCGGGAATCCGACCGCGAAATCCGCAGTGGACATGGCGATCTGGGACGCGTTGGGCAAATCCCTCGGGATGCCGGTGGCCGATTTGCTCGGCGGCTACACCGACCGCATGCGGGTCAGCCACATGCTCGGATTCGACGATCCGGCCACCATGGTCGCCGAGGCCGAGAAGATGCGGGATGTCTACGGCATCAGCACATTCAAGGTGAAGGTCGGGCGTCGTCCCGTCCATCTCGACACCGCGGTGGTCCGGGCCCTGCGCGAGCGGTTCGGCGACAGCGTCGACCTGTATGTCGACGGCAACCGCGGATGGACGCCGTCGGAATCCGCGCGGGCGATGAAGGAGATGGCCGACCTCGATCTGCTGTTCGCCGAAGAACTCTGCCCGGCCGACGACGTGATCGGCCGTCGGTGGCTCGTCGGCCAACTCGACGTGCCGTTCATCGCCGACGAATCGGTGCCGACCGCGGCCGACGTCACCCGGGAGATCCTCGCGGGAGCGGCGACCGCCATCAGCATCAAGACCGCCCGCACCGGATTCACGGCGTCGCGACGAGTCCATCACCTCGCGGAAGGACTCGGCCTCGAGGTGGTGATCGGTAACCAGATCGACGGACAGGTCGGCACCGCCTGCGCGCTGGCGTTCGGGTCGGCGTTCGAGTCCACCTCACGCAACGCGGGCGAGCTCTCCAACTTCCTCGATATGACCGACGACCTGCTCACGATGCCCCTCCGCATCAGTGACGGGTATCTCCACCGATCGGCATGCGCCGGAATCGGATTCGAGATCGACTCGGACAAGCTGGCCCACTACCGACTCGATCGGAGCTGACAATGCTGTTTCACGTGCGGATGGACGTACACATCCCGACCGACCTCGATCCCGACGTGCGCGCCGAGATCGTGGCACGCGAGAAGGGGTATTCGCAGGATCTGCAGCGCAGCGGCAAATGGCCGCACATCTGGCGCATCGTCGGCGAATACTCCAACTTCTCGATCTTCGACGTCACCGACAACGACGAACTGCACGAGATCCTGTCCGGACTCCCACTGTTTCCCTACATGGACATCGCGGTGACCCCCCTGGCCACCCACCCATCGGATATCGCTGCGGGCTGACCGGCCCCCTCCCACAGCGTCAGCCCACGGGCCACATCAAGAAGGAGCACGACCCATGACCGACACCAGTTTCGACACCGAGGTCAACGCCAAGGCGGCGGAATCCGGCGCCAACGCATCCGCCCGTTTCCGTGAGCGTATGGCCGGCGCCGGCACACGTTCCGGCGTCGTCGACACCGCGCGGGTCGACCATCTCGCGTCCAAGGTCATCAAGGCGATCAACGACATCGTCATCGACGACAAGGTCCGCTACGAGGAGTACAACGCGCTCAAGGCATGGCTGATCAAGGTCGGCGAGGACGGCGAATGGCCGCTGTTCCTCGACGTCTGGGTCGAGCACTCCGTCGAAGAAGTGGCCAGCGCCCACCGCGAGGGCAGCAAGGGCACCATCGAGGGCCCGTACTACCTGGACGGCTCACCCGAGCTGGGGTGGAACGGAACCATTCCGATGCGCGACGACGAACCCGGCACCCCGATGGTGTTCTCCGGTCAGGTCCGTGCCGTCGACGGCACCCCGCTCACCGGAGCGAAGATCGAACTCTGGCACGCCGACGATCTCGGCTTCTACTCGCAGTTCGCGCCCGGACTGCCGGAGTGGAACCTGCGCGGCACCTGGACGGCTAACGAGGACGGCCGGTTCGAGATCCACAGCCTGCGTCCGGCGCCGTACCAGATCCCGACCGACGGCGCCTGCGGCCAGCTCATCGCGGCCGCCGGTTGGCATGCCTGGCGTCCGGCGCACCTGCATTTCAAGGTGAGCGCTCCCGGCTACGAGCTGATCACCACGCAGCTCTACTTCCCGGGCGACCCGCACAACGACGACGACATCGCATCGGCGGTCAAGCCGGAGCTCATGCTCGACCCGCACGACATCCCGAACGGCGAAGGCGTCGCCGTGGAGTACGACTTCGTGCTCGACCCGGAGCGCTGAACGCGTGCTCGTCGCCCCCACGTCACTGGTGGCCGCCACGTCGTCCGATGCTCTCGTCGCCGCACGGCGACAGGCGCAGGCGTGGCGATCACCGGAGATGGCCATCGCCGACCGCGATCTGACCGACGCCGCGTTGAGTGACCTCGCCGCCACCGCGGAGAGGGTCGGCGAGGAGTCGTTCGGCCGAGCGGTGTCGGCGATCCAGGCGGCGCGGTCCGGACGATTCCCCGTCATCCCGCACATCGATGCGGCGACGGAGATCTTCCGGAGTTTCCTGTCGCATGACCTGATCGACGGATGGGTTTACGTCCGCGAATCCGACGGCCATCTGCACCCGTATCTGGTCACCGACATCACCATGGAGCACGCCGACCGCACCCACGGTGCCCGGATCAAGATCACCATGGAGGCCGACAACGCAACGGTGAAGCGGCCGTCGCGCAAACCCCGGGTGTTGATGTTCGAGGCCACCGAAGTCGTCGGCAAGGTTCCCGCCGACGTCCTCGCGGCCGGCGGGGCCTACAAGGAGACCCGAGAGCTGAAGGCCGCGTACGAAACCCGCCGCAACGACTACCGCGACATCATCGACGACGGGTTCGGCAGGCAGTTCCGGTTCACCGGCCGGGTGATCCGGACCGACGACTACCGGTCGCCGAACAAGCGGGAGAACCGCAAGGTCGTCCACGACGTCGCGCCCGGTGAGATCGCCGCGTTGCGGATGGTGGCGCCGTCGATCCTGTTCTCGGACAGTGTCGCCGGAGATGCCGCCTATGGTCCCGTCCCGGTCATCACCGCCGTCCGGGTCTTCGACCTCGGCGCGCAGGACTTCCTCGACGTCAACACCGCCGACCTGCGGCCCTACGAGTACGACGCCCACCTACAGGACAAGCTGGTGTTGCCCGACGAGCAGCGGGAACTGCTCAACATCCTCACCACCGACATCTCCGTCTTCACCGGCGATATCATCGACGGCAAGTCGGCGGGCAATGTCATCCTGGCGAAAGGCCGGCCGGGAGTGGGGAAGACGCTGACGGCCGAGGTGTACGCGGAGGTGACGGGACGTCCGCTGTACTCCATCCACTCCGGCTCGCTCGGGGTCACCGCCGAACTGGTCCGCAAGAACCTCGAGGTGATCTTCGACCGCGCGAAACGGTGGGACGCGGTCCTGCTGCTCGACGAGGCCGACGTGTTCGTGATGGAACGTGGACTCGACCTCGCGCAGAACGCCATCGTCGCCGAGTTCCTGCGCACCCTCGAGTATTTCGACGGTCTCCTGTTTCTCACGACCAACCGGGTCGACGGCGTCGACGAGGCGATTCTCGCCCGCTGCGCCGCGGTCATCGAGTATCAGCCACCCGGCCCCAAGGATGCCCGCGAGATCTGGCAGATCCTGGCGGCCGGCAACGACGTCGTACTCGGCGAGGAACTGCTCGACGACCTCGTCGGCGGATTCCCCGACATCACCCCGCGCGACATCAAGATGCTGCTTCGTCTCGCGTTGCGGATGGCACGGCACCGCGGTGTGGAACTCGAGCCGTCGGTCTTCGCGAGCAGCGCGGTGTTCCGCGGCCTGCACTATGTGCCGGTGGGCGAGCGCTGACGCCTACCCTCGAACTCGTGGAGTATCCCTTCGAGATCGTCTCGCTGTTGGTGTCGCCGCGCCACGCGTACTTCGGCAGGCCGAAGGACGGGCCGGCCGACGAGGTCGAGACATCGACGCCGGAGCAGGTGGAGATCGTCGCGGACAAGGGCATTCGCGGCGACCGCTTCTTCGGGGTCCGTGCGCACACCGAGGCGGCGGTCACCTTCCTGGCGCTCGAGGCGTGGCGGGCCGCGGCCGGGGATGTCGATCCGGTCGTCGCTCGCCGCAACGTCGTCGTCCGCGGACTCGAACTCGATCCGCTGCGGGGTCGGGAGTTCACCATCGACACCGGCGACGGGCCGGTTCGGTTCCGCGGCGGTCGACCTGCGCATCCGTGCTCGTGGATGGACACCGTTGCCGGCGACGGGACGCGTAAGGCATTGATCGGTCGCGGCGGTCTTCGGGCCCAACCACTCTCGTCCGGCATCCTTCGGGTCGGTGCAGCGGTGATCGGCGCCGACGTCGAACTCGACGCCGCCCGCGCGGCCGATCAGGTGAAGCGAGCCCAGCCGTTGTAGGTGGATTCGAGTGGGCGACCGGGGATCTCGATACGGTGACTCGCCTAGCGGCTCGCCACCTACTCGATCAGCGGAATAAACGTCCCCCGGGTGGTCGAGCGGCAGCGAGTCCTCCCCGGTGGTCGAGTAGCCGGCGAGTTCCCCCCGATGGTCGAGTAGCCGGCGAGCGGCAGCGAGTCGGCGTATCGAGACCACGTGACCTCAACCCGCCAGCGAGCGCAGGAAGAACCGCAGGTTCGCCGGCTTCTCGGCGAGGCGGCGCACGAAGTAGCCATACCACTCGGTGCCATAAGGGATGTAGACCCGAACCCGGGCGCCTTCGGCGGCCAGCCGACGTTGCTCGTCGGCGCGGATGCCGTAGAGCATCTGGTGTTCCCAGCTGTCGGGTGCCCGGTCGAGCTCGTCGGCGGTGGCGCGGGCCGCGTCGATGATCACCGGGTCATGGCTGGCGACCATCGGATAACCGTTGCCCTTCATCAGGATGCGCAGGCACCGCAGATACGACTCGTCGACCAGGGCGCGGGTGGGGTAGGCGACCGACGGTGGCTCGGCATAGGCGCCCTTGCACAACCGGATACGTGCGCCCGATTCGGCGAACTCGACGCAGTCGTCCTCGGTCCGCCGGAGGTAGGCCTGCAGCACGGTTCCCACGTCGGGGAAGTCACGCCGGAGGGCACGGACGATGTCGAGACGTTCGTCGACCGTCGTGTGGTCCTCGGCGTCCACGGTCACCAGCACGCCGGCCTCGTGTGCGGCGGCGGCGATCGTCCGGGCGTTCTCCTCGGCGATCTTGGCGCCGTGTTCGGGAAGGGACTGGCCGAGTGCGGTCAGTTTGAGGGACACCTCGAGTCGCGCTGCACCGGAGCCGGATTCGGGAAGACTTCCCATCGCGGAGATCAACTCGAGATAGGCCTCGACCGTCGCGGTGGCCTGCGATTCGTCCGTCGTGTCCTCACCCAGGAAATCGATGCTCACCGACAGCCCGCCGTCGAGGGAATCGCGGATCGCGGTCAGGACGTCGGTCCGGGTCTCGCCGGGAACGAATCTCTCGACCACACGCCGGGTGACGTTCAGCCGTTGTGACGAGTCCTTGATCCGCTCACTTCGCGCGGCCGCAAGAATGATCGGGCGCAGCGTGTTGTCGAAGACGGTGCTCATGTGGGCTGCTCCATGTGAGGATAGGCCGACGACGTCGGCGGGACGAAGGTCTCCTTGATGGTGCGCGTGGAGGTCCACCGCATCAGGTTCGCCTTGGAGCCGGCTTTGTCGTTGGTGCCGGATGCGCGGGCGCCGCCGAACGGCTGTTGTCCGACAACGGCTCCGGTCGGTTTGTCGTTGATGTAGAAGTTTCCGGCGGCTTGCCGCAGTACGTCCGACGCGGCCGCTGCCGCATCGAGGTCGGTCGCGACGATCGAGCCGGTGAGTGCGTACTTCGCGCTCGAGTCCACGAGTCTCAGAGTCCGGTCGAAATCGCTGTCGTCGTAGACGTGTACGGCCAGGATCGGACCGAAGTACTCGGTGGCGAACGCCTCGTCGGTGGGGTCGTCGGACAACAAGACAGTGGGACGGACGAAGAAGCCCTCGCTGTCGTCGCAGCTGCCACCGGCGGCCACGGTGAGGTGCGGTGCGGTCTTCGCGCGGTCGATTGCCGCCACGTTCTTGTCGAAGGCACGTCGATCGATCAGGGCCCCACCGAAGTTGGACAGGTCACGGACGTCGCCGTAGGCCAGTTCGGTTGCTTCGGTGAGGAAGTCGTCGCCCATGCGGTCCCAGACCGAACGCGCGACGTAGGCGCGGGAGGCGGCCGAGCACTTCTGGCCCTGGTACTCGAATGCGCCTCGGATCAACGCGGTGCGCAGCACATCCGGGTCGGCCGAGGTGTGCGCGACGATGAAGTCCTTACCCCCGGTCTCGCCGACGATCCGCGGGTAGTTGCGGTATCGCTCGATGTTTGTGCCGACCTCACGCCACAGGTGCTGGAATGTCCGGGTCGATCCGGTGAAGTGGATGCCGGCGAGGTTCTCGTCGGCGAGGACGACGTCGGAGAGGTCCTGTCCGTCGCCGTGCACCAGGTTGATCACCCCGTCGGGAAGGCCGGCGGCCCGGAGCAGTTCCATCGTCTGGGCGGCGGCGTGGGCCTGGGTGGGCGACGGCTTCCAGATGACCGTGTTGCCCATCAGCATCGGTGCGGTGGGGAGGTTGCCGGCGATCGCGGTGAAGTTGAACGGGGTGATCGCGTAGACGAAACCGTCCAGCGGACGGTGGTCGAGGCGATTCCACACCCCGGGCGACGAGATCGGTTGCTCGGCGAGGATCTCACGGGCGAAGGCGACGTTGAACCGCCAGAAGTCGATGAGCTCGCACGGCGCGTCGATCTCGGCCTGCTGCACCGATTTGGACTGTCCCAACATGGTGGCCGCGGCGATCCGCTCCCGCCACGGGCCGCTCAGCAGGTCGGCGGCGCGCAGCAGCACGGTGGCGCGGTCGTCGAAGGAAGCGGCCGCCCAGTGCGGTGCGGCCGCAAGGGCTGCGTCGACGGCGGCCTGCGCGTCGTCGTGGGTCGCGTTGCCGATGGTGCCGAGCACCTCACGGTGCGCGTGCGGCTGCACGATGTCGATGCGGGACCCGCTACCGCGATGCTCGCGGCCGCCGATGATGTGCGGCAGGTCGATCGGGTCCGCTGCCGACTGTCGTTCGAGTTCCGCGTGGATTCTCGCGCGCTCGGCGGTTCCCGGCGCGTAGGTGTGCACGGGCTCGTTGACGGGGCGTGGGGGAGAGGTGATGGCGTCCATGAAGACAGTCCACCCGGAGCTCTCACCAGGGGAAATGTTCTATTGTTCAATGGTTGGTAGGTCATGTTGTCCGATCCGACAAGGGTGGTGCGGCATACTCGAACCATGACCGCATCCGCAGGTGCCACCCTCGGACGGTTACTGCTGGCCTTGGACCGCACAGTCGCCACGCTGTCGGTGGCGCCGACCGGGCTCGATGTCCGGGTGACGTCGGCGGCTCTGCTCGACGTCGACGACATCCGGCTCGGGTTGGGACGGGCGGCCCGCGGCGCCGATCTGTTCCTCTTCGTGGGCGTGCCCGACGACGCGGTCCTCACCTGGTTGTCGGGCCTGTCCGGTCAACAGCCGGTTGCCGTCTTCTGCAAGTCACCGTCGGATCGGGTGGTCTCCCGCGCCGAGGAGGCCGGGGTCGCGGTGGTCGCCGTCGACCCGCACGCACGGTGGGAACGGATCTATCACCTCGTGATGCGTGTCCTGGAATCGGATACCGACGGCTCCCTGATGGCCGGGGAATCGATGCGGTCGGGTACCACCGGGGACCTTTTCGACCTCGCCGCCGAGATCGCCCGCCGCACCGGTGGCCTGGTGAGCATCGAGGACGAACGTGCGCACGTGCTCGCCTACAGCAGGGCGGGCGACGAAGCCGACGAACTGCGCAGGTTGTCGATTCTGGGCCGGGAGGGTCCGCCGGAGATGATGGCCTGGTTGCGTGGCTGGGGTGTCATGGATGTCCTGCGGACCACGTCGGAGATCGTCGCCGTCGCCGAACATCCCGACCTGGGTGTCCGAGCGCGGCGGGCCGTGGCGATTCGCGGACCCGCAATGCAACGATCACCCGGCGAGTTCCTGGGTGTGGTCTGGCTGCAACGCGGTGCCACGGACTTCTCCCCGGACGTCGACGACATCCTCACCGGGGCCGCAGCCGTTGCGGCACGGGTGATCTCGCGCAGCCGCTCGGTGGGATCCGGCCACGACGAGGTGGTACGACGACTTCTGGGGGTTCGCGGTGAGGTGGTCGACGCGGAGTTCCTCGCGACGCAACTCGGCATCGATGTGGCTGCGTCGGTCGTCGTCGTCGGATTGGCAGCCGCGGATTCGTCCGGTTCCGATGACCCGAATCCATTCGGCTCATCGGGCGCGATATCCGCGTTGACGTTGCATGCGAGCGCGTTCAGCCCGCTGTCGGTGACGACCACCTCGGGTTCGCGGGCCTACGTGATGCTGCCCGAGGTGACGAGTCCGGGGGCGGTGACATGGGCACGCGCGACCCTCCTGGCGTCGCGTCGACAGTTCGGAGCGAGGTTGCGGGCGGTCGTCGCGGGCCCGGCGGACGGACTGCATGAGGTTCCTGCGCTCCGCGGGCAGGTGGACCGGGTGCTCGATGCGGCCGAGCGCGAGGGAGAACTGATCGACGAGGTGAGCACCGTCGAGCAGTCACAGACGGGCGTGCTGCTCGGCGAGATCGTGGCCCACCTGGCAGCCAACCCCGAGCTCGTCGACAGCCGCGTCACCGAGCTCGCCGATCTGGACGCGCGCTCCGGCAGTGCGTTCACCGAGTCGCTGCGCGCCTATCTCGATCATTTCGGCGATGTCCGCGCGGCCGCAACCGCGCTACACGTGCACCCGAACACCCTGCGCTACCGAATCCGTAGACTGCACAGCCTCACCGGCATGGATCTCGACGACCCGGCGACCCGGCTGGTCGTCGCGCTGTCCCTGCGAGCGACTTGATGACGGGAGCCGACCGATGAGCGACGACTTCGATGTCAACACCGTTCGCGAGGCGTTGCGCGTCGAACGCGAGGAGACGGTCGCGCTGATCGAGCAGATGGCGTCGCGACTCGACGCCGTCATCGAGGCGACCGCGGACTCGAGCTCCGACGACGAGCATGACCCGGAAGGGTCGACGCTCGCCGTCGAACGCGGCCACCTCGTGGCACAACTCGAGCGGTCTCGTGTTCGCCTCGACGAGCTCGATGCCGCCTTGATCCGGGCGGAGAGCGGCGACTATGGCATCTGTGAGATCTGTGGTGAACAGATCTCTGCCGCGCGTCTCGAGGCCTTACCGGCTGCCCGTCTCTGCATCACCTGCGCCACAAGGTATCCCACCCGCCGCTGGTGACTGTCGGCTCTCGCCCGCCGCGCCTGCCCGGAACGACGCCGACCGTGCCCACCATCAGGAGATGGGCACGGTCGGCGCGGTTCAGGACCTGGTCGGTGAGTCCGGGATCAGAGGATGGTGAGCATCTCGTGATAGGTCGGAAGCGGCCACAGGTCATCGGCGACCATGCTCTCGAGTTTGTCGGCGACCACCCGGACGTCATTCATCGCCGGGATCAGGGCCTTGAGCGCGCACTCGGCCTCGGCTTCGACGGTGTCCCCGTGGAAATCGTCGATGGCCTCCTCCAGGGTGAGCATCGCGGAGTACAGATCCTTGATGTTCTTGGTGACGGTGTGCATCAGCGGGTGATCGGTCTCGACGCCCGCAGCCTTGAGACTTGCTGCGGTGGCGGCCAATTCGCCCTGGTAGCGGTTGGCGGCTGGCAGGATCATCGTCTTCGCGATCTCGAGCGTCTCCTTGGCCTCGACGAGCAGGGCGAGCGCGTACTGCTCGAGGACGACCTCACGGCGTGCCTCCAGTTCGCGGTTGCTCAGGATGCCGTAGTCGCTCATCACCGACTTGATCGCCGGCTCCTCGAGCTGTGCCATCGCGTCGACGGTGGTACGCAGATTGAGCAGCCCGCGTGATGCCGCTTCCTCCTGCCACTCGTCGGAGTACCCGTTGCCGTTGAACACCACCTTGCCGTGTTCGACGATGATGTCCTCCAACAGCTTCTGCACAGCTGCGTTGAACTCGGTGCCGGCGCTGATCTCCTTCTCCAGGAAGGAGGCCACGTAGTCGAGGGACTCGGCCAGCATCGCGTTGATGGCGATCATCGGATCGGCGATCGACTGGTTGGAGCCCGGTGCGCGGAACTCGAAACGGTTGCCGGTGAAGGCGAACGGGCTCGTCCGGTTGCGGTCGCCGGCGTCGGCCTTCAACGGAGGAAGCGCGTCGACACCGAGTTCGAGGACACCGGACTGCTTGCTCGCCTTGGCGCCGCCCTTGGCGATCTGGTCGAACACGTCGGCGAGCTGATCGCCGAGGAAGATCGAGATGATCGCCGGCGGAGCCTCGTTCGCGCCGAGGCGATGGTCGTTGGACGCCGACGCGATGGACGCGCGCAGAAGGCCGCCGAACTTGTGCACACCGCGGATGATCGCGGCGCAGAACACGAGGAACTGCTCGTTCTCGTGCGGGGTGTCCCCGGGATTGAGCAGGTTGCCCTGGTTCGAGTTGCCCAGCGAGAAGTTGACGTGCTTGCCGGAGCCGTTGACGCCCTCGAAGGGCTTCTCGTGCAGCAGGCACACCATGCCGTAGCGCTCGGCCACCTTCTTCATCGTGGTCATCATCAGCTGCTGATGATCGTGCGCCAGATTGGACTTCTCGAAGACCGGTGCGATCTCGAACTGGCCCGGCGCAACCTCGTTGTGCCGCGTCTTGGCGGGGATGCCCTGCTTGAACAGCTCACGGTCGAGCTCGATCATGAACGCCAGCACACGGTCCGGGATGGCGCCGAAGTAGTGGTCGTCGAACTCCTGACCCTTCGACGGTTTCGCTCCGAACAGAGTGCGGTTGCTCGACATCAGGTCGGGTCGGGAGAAGTAGAAGTGGCGATCGATCAGGAAGTACTCCTGCTCGGCGCCGGCGTAGGACACGACGGTGTCGACGTCCTCGTGGCCGAAGAGCTTCAGCACCCGCATCGCCTGCTTGCTCATGGCCTGCTGGCTGCGCAAGAGCGGCGTCTTCTTGTCGAGGGCCTCACCCGTCCACGAGATGAAGATCGTCGGGATGCACAGCGTGTTCCCGTTCGGGTTCTCCAGGATGTAGGCGGGACTGGTCACGTCCCAGCCGGTGTAGCCGCGGGCCTCGAATGTGCCGCGCAGGCCACCGTTGGGGAAGCTCGATGCGTCGGGTTCACCTTGCAGCAGGGTCTTGCCCTGGAACTCGGCGAGCGACGCGCCACTCGAGTCGGGCTCCAGGAACGAGTCGTGCTTCTCGGCCGTGAACCCGGTGAGCGGATAGAAGACGTGGGCGTAGTGCGTCGCACCCTTCTCGATGGCCCAGTCCTTCATCGCCACCGCGACGTAGTCGGCCAGCGCCGGGTCCAGCGGGGCACCATTGTCGATGGTGGCCGAGACGGCCTTGAACACGTGCTTGGGCAGTCTGTTCTTCATCACCGTGAGTGTGAAGACGTTGCGGCCGAACGTGTCCGCCAGCGGTTCGGGAAATCCGTCCGTCTCCACCGCGTACGTCGTGACGGCTTCGATTGCTTGACGGCGAGACATGCTGCCACTCATGATCACTCCTGGGTTCGTCGCCCTGACGGCAGGGGTCACCGGCAAGGTCGTTGTGCGAGCGATACGACGCTATGAGCGCGAGGTACCTCAGCCATTTCCCGGATGTGACGGTCGTGAAAACACGTGTCGCTTGTGTGAATTCTGGGCGTTCAGTGGGTGACGCCCGCAGGCGTTCTACGCAGGATTCAGGCGGGGGGAGTTCTACGCAGGGGGATGCGCGGCCGGGCCACCAGCCATTTGCTCAGCGGGGTACGGAGCAGCAGGTCCACGAGCACCAGCGAAAGCGTCAACGTCACGACGACGAGGAGAATCGACCGGAGTACTGCGGAGTTGGGGAACCAATCGAACAAGGCGCTCATGAAGCCGAGTCTCGCCAAGATGTCGAGGATCAGCGGATGAACCGCGAACACCCCGAAGGCGCGCACCGTTGCGGCACTGACCACCTTCGCACCCACCGGCCTGCCGGCCGCACGGAGATCGTCCCACCCCATCGCGGCCAACCACAGCAGCGCGAGCCCGCCGAGCAACCACGGCAGCGTGGCGGGGTTCCACGGTGTGTTCGATTGGAGCGGGACGTGTCCGGGTGACGTGGCGAGCAGGTAGGCGCCGACACTGATGAACGTCCCGATGAGTCCCGCCACGATGACCCCGACGACGTGGTCGCGCAACCATCGCTCGACCGCCTCGTGGTGATAGGCGGCCAAGGCGCCGATGGCGACGAACAGCGCATACATCGGCAGTGTCTTCCAGAGGTTCTCGTACACCTGGAACCAGAACTCGCCGCCCGGCCGGGGGAGGTACTGGTAGACGACGAACATGGTGAGCTGTATCGCCGCGGCCACACCGAGCACTGCCCAATGTCGGTTCTCGGTCCGGCGCAACAGCCAGGCGATGGCCGGGAAGGCCAGATAGATCTGCATCGAGATCAGCAGGAAGTACAGCTGGTACTTGCCTTCACCGTCGATCATGTTGAGCGCGAGGTCGCCGACGAACTGCGACGGTGAGCCGAACGGGTTGCCCTGGATGACCAGATGATCGGTGACCGAGTAGATGAGGGTCCACAGCAGGTACGGCCACACCACGAGCCCGAATCGGCGCCGCCAGAACGTGCGCGGAGCCATCGGGCGGTCGCGGGTGCTGAGGACCAGCACGAACAGGGTCACCGCGACGAAGCCGTAGCGGGTGAGATGCAGCAGCGTGCCGACGAGGTTGCTCGCGCGGACCACGTCCGGGGCCGAGTTGATGCCGTGGATGCTGTGTGCGACGACGACGCCGGTGAACAACAGGACGCGGACGAGGTCGGCGGTATGTGCACGACTTCGCGTGGCCGCGGCGGACGTCCGAGCGGGTGCGACTGGCCGAGTGGACACCGGGGTCGACGACGCGGCCGCGGCCGGATCGGTCGTGTCCGGGTCCGCGGCGGTTCTGGCGGCGCCCTGCTGCAACGTGCACCCTCCTGCCGACGTTCTGATGGCAACCGTCGTGATGGCAACCGTCGCGCAGTGTACGGGCACTTCCTGGCAATCAGATCATCGAGCATCGAGGGGTGACCGCGACATCGCAGGTCAGCGCGGTCTCGCGGGTGATCGGTTATGGCGCGTGCCACACCTTCGTCCACCTCGACAGGCTCGCGTCTCGCGAGTGCCATTCGTCCCGCGCGAGAGGGATGGGTCTCGCGGGAGCGAAACGGACTCGCGGCGGCGAGGGTGGATCGGTGTCGTAGACTCTCGGTGTTGCGTCGCCGCGTCGGCGCCCGACGAGAGGGTGAACCCTCTCTCGCTCTCGTAGCTCAGGGGATAGAGCACGGCTCTCCTAAAGCCGGTGTCGCAGGTTCGAATCCTGCCGGGAGCACATAAACTGCAGGTCAGAGGCTATAAGCCTCTGGTCTGTTTATCGTCTCGGGACCCATATCCGCCACTTACTCTCCACTTTCGTTCACGAAGGTGGCGTCGAGACGCGACCCCCGCCCCATTGAGCGTTCGATTTTTTCGAATTACAGTTGAGGCATGGCCGCACCCGTTGATCACACTGTTCTGCCATCGGAAGAGAAGGACGATCTCCGAACGCTGCAGTCGCTCGCCCGGGTCCTGGCCTCGGATGGTCCCGTGATTCTGTCGCTGGCGGGCAGCGAGGAAGTGCGGATCCCTGACAGCGTTCGCATACTGCTTCAGCAGGTCGTTGATGCCCTGGGCGAGCAGAAGGCTGTCACGCTCTCGGAGCAGAACACGCTCCTCACAACACAGGAGGCTGCTGAGCTACTCGGCGTCTCTCGCCCGACTGTGGTCCGGCTACTCAAGACCAATGCAATCCCGTACACACAGCCGAACCGGCACCGCAGAATTCGATTGCAGGATCTCCTCGAATATCAGCGGCAGGCATCCGCTCGGCGTCGCGAGGTTCTCGACGAGATGACCAAGGAAGCGCAGGACGGCAACATGTACCGCACCGTCAACGGCTTCGTTACGACCCGCTAGGGACAGCCGAGAGTCAATGCCGCTTCGTGTTGTGCTTGATGCTTGCGTGCTACTGCCCTACCAGCTGTCTGACACGTTGCTCCGCTTGGCAGAGGCCGAACTCTATACGCCACTCTGGTCCACGGCGATCCTCGACGAAGTCGAACGGAACCTCATCGTGAAGTTCGGTGTTGAACCAGCGAAGGCTCGACGGAGAGTCGGCCAGATGCAGAAGGCGTTTCCTCATGCGATGGTCACCGGCTGGGAGTCCCTTGAGGCAGCGATGATCAACGATCCGAAGGATCGTCACGTGGTCGCGGCGGCGGTGCAGGGCGGTGCCGCCCTGATCGTCACCGCTAATCTCAAGGACTTCTCCCGCTCCGCTCTCGAGCCCTACGACATCGAGGCGATCCACCCTGACGAGTTCCTGCAGGACCAATACGATCTCGAGCCCGAGGCGACGCTGCAGGCCCTGCGTGACCAACGTGCCGCATACACTCACCCGGCGCTGTCTATCAACGAGTTCCATCGAATCCTCGCCGAGACCGTTTCGGAATTCGCCGCTCTGGTGAAAGCAGCAGAGACCTCTAGGTCGGCGACAGCGATGGAAATGGGCATGCCACTCCCGCTGGAGGTGACCAGCGACGAAGAAGCAATGAAGGCATTCTTTCCCGACGGAGATCCATCGCCGCTCACTCCACTCGGCGCAGCGTGGATGTGGTGGTTCTCTTTGCTCCACATCGACGAGTACGACACCGCGTTGCGCAATCTCACCTACAACCCTGACGTATGGGATTTTCACGAGGTTGCTGCTGACCTGGACGACTGGTCGATGATGCAATTCGTCGACCGGTGTCCGGACGCGCCCGACGAGATTGCCTACGTCAAGTTCATGCCGAGCACAGGCTCATCATTGAGGGCGTTTGGTGAAGCGGCTGTGCCGGAGGTCAAGGTGCTGACCGTCGTGTGTGCGGACAGCCAGTGGTATGTGTGGGGAATATCCGATAACTACTATCCTTCGGTGGAACAAGTCAAGGGAGCGTAAGCGGCTTGCCGCTCAGCCATTCTCAGTAGGTCGAAACGGGGTCGAGGCTCACCGATTCTGCACCGGTGACTTCGAATCCTGCCGGGAGGATCATCACGTATTGTCGGCGGCCGCCGAATCCTCGCGGGTCGATCGCGTGCCCCCGGGATGCTCGTCCGTCGAGATCGTCAGGGCGGCCACCACGACTCCGACCACGACTCCGATCAACGTGTCGGCGACACGATCGACCGCCGCGTCGGCACTGAGGCCGGCGCCCAGTGCGGTGAGCAGCAATGCCATCGGCGTGACTGCCATGGACGTGACCGCGTAGTTCACCGGTGCCCAGATCTCGGCGGTGATCAGGCATGCCACGATCGCGGCCACCGAACCCCAGTAGCCGACGCCCGACATGAGCAGGCCGGCCCCGATGAGCGCGCCGACGGCACTGCCCAGCAGCCGCTGGACACCGCGCTGCACGGTGAGGTGGTAGGAGAGTCCCTGCATGGCGGCCAGCGCTCCGAGGGCGGCCCACATCGGATGTGCGAAGCCGACCCACGCGGCGATCGCGGCACTCAGCGCGGTCGCACCGACGATCCGCACACTGTTGTTCAGCAGGTCGACTGGGGGCCGTCTCACCAGGATGACCCAGCTCGATTCGTGGGGGGCGTTGGTGTCGGGGCGCCCGCGCACTCGTCGCCACAGATCAGGCGCCAAGGAGGCCACGACACCGGCGACCGCGCCGAGAGAGGTGGCGGCGACCGCCACCGCGAGATCTGCCGCGTCGCGGGTGAACACGGTTGCCGCAGTGGCCGCGAAGACGAACACCACCGCTCCCGGTCCGGTCACCTGCAGCGCGGCCACGCCGAGCGCGACCAGCCCGCCGAGCAGGGAGAGTGTCGCGATCTCCACCGTCAACGGAGCAGCGGTGAGACCGAGGACCGCGCCGATGGCCACGGAGGCGACGATGCCGATTCCCAGGGCCGTGAGTCGCTCGGCGCGCACCCGGTACGGCGCAGTGCGGCAGAACGCGGCGACGAGCGCGCCGAGGGCGGCGAGTCCGGCGACTCCGTGATGGCCGAGGAGGCCGCCGACGACGAGGGTGCTCCCGACCGCGACGCCGACGCGTACGGGCGCGGCGAGGGCCAGACGGTCGACGTCGGCTACCAGCGCCGAACGCCACACCGACGGTCGCAGCGCCAACGTGAGCGCAGTCCGACGCTGACGCGCGTGTCCGACGAGGTCTGTACTCACGGTCGGATACTTTACCACTATTTCATTAGTAAAATAACTGGATGATCGAGGGTCGCGCCTACGATGTCCCATGTGACCGGCCCAGACACGTCTGATCTCGTCGAACGCATCCAACAGGAGTGGGCGCAGGCGTACCCGGACCTCGACGTCGCGCCCATCGGAATCCTCGGTCGCATCCAGTTCATCGCCGCCCGGAGCAGCCACCGACTCGACCGTCGTCTCGAGCCGCACGGGGTCACCCGATCGGAATACGACGTGCTCGGCGCCCTCGCGCGGTCGCCCAACCCGCTCCGGGCGAGTGAAGTGGTGTCGACGACGATGCTCAGCGGCGCATCCATCACCAAGATCACCGAGAACCTGGCCCGCCGGGGGCTACTGGTCCGCCGAAAGTCCGAGCGCGACGGCCGCGTGGTCCTCCTGGAACCGACCGACGCCGGACGGGAACTGGTCGAGACGGAACTCCCGCGGCGCCTCGCCGACGACGAGGCGGCCCTGTCCGGGCTGAGTCCGGCGGAACGGGAATCGCTGGCCGAGCTGCTCCGGAAGGTGTCGGCGGCGGTGCACATCTGAGCATCGTCGCCGGTCGGCGACGACGGCGGGCATAGTGGACGCATGGAGCTCTACGACGTCATGCGGACCACGTTCGCCGCACGCGAGTTCACCGATGATCCGCTGCCCGACGACACGCTGCGTCGCATCCTCGACAACGCGCGATTCGCGCCGAGCGGAGGCAACCGGCAGGCGGCGCACATCGTGGTGGTGCGTGATCCGGACACCAAGCGCAGACTCGCCGCCTTGGGCGAGTCGACGGTCCGACGCTATGTGGCGCAACGAGTCGCCGGTGAGAACCCATGGAATCCGGTGATTCCCACCGCCGTTCCCGATTCCGTCATCGAAACAACCGCAGTGCCGGACAGTTTCGTCGAACCCATCCGGACGGCACCGGTCGTGTTGGTCGTATCCGTCGACATGCGACGGGTCGCCGCCGTCGACCAGTATCTCGACCGCGTCGGCCTGGTCAGCGGCGCCAGTGTCTATCCACTGGTGTGGAACATCTTGCTCGGTGCCAGGGCCGAGGGCTTCGGCGGCACCATCACGTCGATGGCGGTGGCGCAGGAACCCGCGGTACGTGACCTGTTGCACCTGCCGGCCGAACACGCTGTCGCGGCGGTGGTCCCGATCGGGAAACCGGTAAAGCAGCTGACGCGACTGCGCCGTCAGCCCGTCGACGACTTCGTCACCGTGGACTCCTTCGACGGGGCGGCGTTGGGCTGACCGGCCCCGGACGCACCGACGCGACTGCTGCGAGCACCCCGACGCCGGCGAGTGTGGCGAAGCCGAACGTCAGGAAACGCGCCGACGTCACATACGGTTCGGCGCCCGCCCCGACCGTCGCGCCGACACTCACCAGAAGCCCGGCCATCGCCGACCCGACCGCGTTGGCGATCATCTGCACAGTGTTCACGCCCGCCGAGGCGCGTGCCGCTTCGGTGTCGTCGCGGGTGATCGTCATCGCGGCGGTCGCGATGTGCGGGAAGGCCATCCCGATGCCGGTCCCGGCGATGAACAAGGCGACGAACCATCCGGCGACCCCGATCCCACTCGACACGAACTGCAGAATCCCGTAGCCCGCCAGGCCAACCCCCAGGATCGCCGGTCCGACGACGCGGACCACCGCGGTCGCTGATCCGTGCACCCAGGTGGTGCTCACGAGCTGAGCACTCGACCATCCCCACGACAGGGCTGCTCCGAGCATTCCGGCGACGAGTGGATCCATCCCCGCGATCTGTTGGCCGAACAGCGGGATGAATGCCTCCGCGGTGGAGCCGACGGCGAGAACCGCGATCGACACGTAGATCCACTTCAGCGGGTTCCGCCTCGCATATGTCAGTCGCGGGAACAGTCCGTTCGACGTGCGCCGATCGACCGCGACGAAGACGACAGCCAGTCCGCCGGCGAGTGCGACGAGGGTGAGCGGGACCCGGATTCCGTCGATCACCCCGGCCACCGACACGGCAACCGTGGCGCCCACCAGCCACGCCAGGGAAGCCCACGGCACAGACTCGGCGCCGGCACCGTCGCGCCGCCGCGTCGGAAGAGCGCGCAGTAGGCCGGTCATCAGCGTGGCGACGATGACGAGCAGCCAGAACGACCCCCGCCAGAATCCGATCTGGGCGAAGAATCCGCCCAGCACAGGACCGATCAGGTTGCCCACACCCCACATCGCGGACGCGAACCCCACCGCCCTGACCCACAGGCGTTCGGGCAGCGCCACGCGGATCACCGCGAACGACAGCCCGGTCAGCAACCCACCGCCCAGGCCCTGCACGCCCCGGCCGACGAGCATGACCGCCATGACCGGGCTGATCGCACACACGAATGAACCGAGCGCGAAGAGTCCGAAACCGAGCAGATAGGCGCCGCGAGCACCCCACCGGGACAGCGTCCGTGCGACGAGCATGGACGAGAACACCGACGTGATCAGAAAGACCGTCATCACCCAGGCGTAGAGCCGTTGGCCTCCGATCTCGGCGACGGCGCTCGGCAGGGAGGCCGCCGTCAGGTACGTGTTGATGGCGAAGACGGCGATCCCGCCGGCGAACACGGTGACCGCCGCGCGATGACCACGGTCGAACAACTCACGCCACGTTCCGGATGTGGCAGAGTCGGAACCGCCGGAATCCGGATGCGATGAAGGATCCTGTTCCGGCATGCTCCGACGAGTAGCGCCCCACACCGGGCGTGGTCAAGTGACTCGACGGGCGTCTCGGGTCGGACGCATACTCGGGTCAGATACACGGTTGGTCAGAGACACTGGGAGGAAACAACTGTGGCGACAATTCGCCATCGGTCCGCGGTCGCCGTATCGCGAGATCGCGTCTTTGCGTACGTGAACGATTATCGGAACGTTCCGAAGTTCTTCTTCGGTGTCAGCAGATTCGAACCGGTGACCGACGCGACCGATGGTGTCGGGTCGCGATTCGCGACGACGCTGAAGGTCGGTCCCAAAACCCTCTCCTCGACGGTCGAGACCGTGGAATGGGTGGAGAACGAGGTCATCCGACTCGAAGCCGTGGAGGGATTCTCGGCCAACACGACGTGGCGGTTCACCGACAAGGACGGTGGCACCGAGGTGGACGTCGACTTCGACTACACCCTGCCCGGCGGATTCGCCGGCCGCGCGCTCGGCGGCATCATCGAACCCTTCGCCGGCCAGGCAGTTCGGCAGACGGACAAGAATCTCACCGAGCAGGTCTCGCGGCTCGCCTGAGCACTATTCGATGGTTGCGGCGGAATCGCCGCGAAATTGATTTCCGGCACGGAATCGGAGAATCCGCGGACGTCTCGACGTACATTCGTGACCAGGCGATTCTCCTGTTCGAAAATGGTTTCCCGCGCGTTGCGCCTTTGCCGACCGTTCATCGGTGTATGTTCAATTGTCGATTGAGTCATATCGGTACATTGGGCGGTTTGCACCGCCTCGGACGACAGGTGCGGCCACAACTGCGATGACGACAGGTCGAGGTGCCATGACGACGACTACACGCAGACGGGCACGGTACGGGGTAGCTCTCGGCATCCTCGCATTGGCGGGTTCTGCTCTCCTGGCGACGCCGACGGCAGCTGCCGATCCGCAGAGCGACGCCCAGGCGGCGATCGCCGAACTCTCCGACCAGATCGACAGCGGGGACGTGGACGGTGGCCGCGCAGGCAGCGGCCTCGGCGACGAAGAGGGCTCGCTCGAAGCGGTCGGCGACGGCTATCAGCAAGACTTCGCCAACGGGACAGTGTTCTGGTCACCCGACAACGGTGCCCGGGTGCTCTACGGCGCCATCCTGAGCAAGTACGACGACGAGGGCGGTCCGACCGGCAGCCTCGGCTTCCCGGCCTCGAATGAAGCACCTGCCGGCGACGGCTCGTCGGCCCGTGTCGCAGAGTTCGCCGCTGCCGACCAACCGCAAATCTACTGGACCCCCGATGACGGGGCGTGGGTGGTGCGCGGGCCGTTCACCGTCGCGACCGACGAGCTGGGCGGCGAACTGGGCGCGCCGACAGCCGACATGACGAGGTCCGGTGACGTGATGTCGCAGGAATTCGCGAACGGGACCATCACCTACGACACCGCTTCCGGCGAATGGACCAGCTCGCCCGACGACGGTTGGGCCGACCAACTCGCCGGGTCGCCGGTTCCCGGAACCGCAGATCCGTCCGACGTCGGAGCGTCGAGCGCCGACACGAACGCCACCGACGACGCCACCGAGGGCAGCAGCTGGTGGTGGCTTCTGATCCCGTTCCTGATCATTCTCGTGGGGCTACTGCTGATCTGGCTCTTCCGGAAGTTCGGACAGCCGGTCGGCGCCCGCGATCAACACGCCGACGCTACGGGCGCCGCAGACCGATCAGAGACCACTGGGCCGGATGGCGCGACCGCCGGACTGATGGGTGCGGCGGCAGCCGGAACCGTTGCGGGCGGCGCAGCAATCGCGGCCAACCGGCCAGACGCGGAAGACGCCGACGCGATACCGGCAGACGAAGTGCCAGGCGACGAATCGGAGTCGGCCGATGCAGAGCCCGGCGCCGAGGGAGGGGCCACCGATTCGACGGACGAGCCCGTCCCGGACGAACCCGCCGACGACGCGGCGATGGTCCTCCCGGACGCCGAGGTCGCCGACGCCGGGACCGAATCCGGCGTGCCGGTCGCTGCCGTCGGATCGACCACAGCCGCAGCGCCTCTCACCGACGAGACGATGCCGCTGTCGCTCGAGGAGTTGATGGCCGAGGACATCTCCGAAGTGATGTCGCCGCCCGACGATGCCGAGTTGGGGATGGGCGACACGTCGCACCACGCGTCGGGTGACGGCGTCGGGTCCTACTATCGCAACGGTGAGAAGCTGCCGGTCCCGTTGGGTGCGCACCTGCCCCTCGACGGTGACGACCCGGCGCCGGAGGGTTATCCGGTGAAGGCGGATGTCGCCGCGGGCGTCTACCACACTCCCGACCAGGCCTCCTACGACGACGTCGTGCCGGAGATCTGGTTCGCCAGCGAATCGGCCGCCGAATCGGCCCATTTCCGCAGGGCCGACGCCGACTGACCGAACGGACTCGTCGACGCGCTACGGTGTTCGACGTGGCTTCATCACAATCTGCACCGTCGAAATCCCAGGTCGTCCTGGTCACCGGGGCCTCGAGCGGTATCGGCGCCGAGGTCGCACGGCAGTTCGTCCAACGCGGGCACACCGTGTACGGCACCACTCGCCACCCGGAGAACGTCGCCGATCCGATCCGTGGGGTCAACTATGTGCGGCTCGACAACGCCGACTACGACAGCGCCGCTCAGTGCGTGGCGAAGATCGGTGTGATCGACATCGTGATCAACAACGCGGGGGAGAGCCAGGCGGGCGCCCTCGAGGACACGTCGATGGAAGCGATCGAGAAGCTGTTCGCGGTCAACGTATTCGGGCCGATCGCACTCACGAAAGCGGTGCTGCCGGGTATGCGCGAACGCGGTACCGGCACCGTCGTCATGGTGGGGTCGATGCTGTCGAGCTTCCCGGTCGCATTCCGATCGAACTATGCGGCAACGAAATCGGCCCTCAAGGCATTCGCGCTCGCCACGCGCCGGGAGGTGGCGCCGTACGGAATCCGGATGATCTCGGTCGAACCCGGAACGATCGCGACCGGGATCGGCGACCGGCGGAGCATCCACATCGGCGACGGTTCCCCGTATGCCGACGAATACGAAACGCTGGCGTCGGCCACCCGCACCAACGAGGACGCCGGCATCGGGGCCGCCACCATGGCCCGCGTCATCGTCGACGCCGCCCTCGCCGAACATCCGAAGCCGTTCTACGCCAAAGGCAATCAGGCCGGCATCGTCTTCGCTCTGCGCCGGCTGTTGCCCCGTCAACTGATCCTGGACATGACCGCACGCAAGCACGGCCTGCCCCGGGTCCGGGTCTAACCGCCGTGCGGATCACGCTGCGTGTCATCGGGATCGGCCCCGGCAATCCGCGACAACTCACGCTCGAGGCCGTCGATGCGCTCGCCGACGTCGACGTGTTCCTCGTCCTCGACAAGGGAAGTGCCAAGAGATCTCTGGTCGCCGCGCGCCATGAGATCCTGGCCCGCCACGCCCCGGCCGACCACCGCGTCATCGAGATCGCCGATCCGCCCCGTGACCGCGATCCCGACGACTACGACGCCGAGGTGCGGCGCTGGCACGCGGCGCGCGCCGCGGTCATCGCCGAAGCGCTGGCCGGTGAACTCGCCGACGGCGGTGTGGCCGCGTTCCTCGTCTGGGGCGACCCGGCGCTCTACGACAGCACTCTGCGGATCGTCGACGACCTGTGTGCGCAACCGCACCTCGACATCGACGTGCAGGTTATCCCCGGCGTGACCAGCGCCAGCGCGCTGACCGCCGCCCATCGCATCACCGCCAACCGCGTGGGCGAACCCATCCACATCACCACCGGACGGCGACTGGCGGAGACGCCCGACGGCGCGGACACCAACCAGATCGTCATGCTCGACGGCGACCTGACCTTCCGAGACATCGCCGACCCCGACGACCACATCTGGTGGGGCGCCTACGTCGGAACCGACGACGAGATCCTCATCAGCGGCCGCGTGGCCGACGTCGCCGACCGGATCGTCGCCGCCCGCGCCGACGCCCGGTCGCGGGTGGGATGGATCATGGACATCTACCTGCTGCGCAAGAATTGAGTGCCGGTCACCAGATCTCATCGATCGCGGCGAGGACGTCGTCGCGGATCTCCTTGCGGCAGATGACGAAGTCGGGCATGTACGGCTGCGGTCGGTTGTAGACGATGGTCGATCCGTCGAGTCGGCTGCAATGCAGGTCGGCAGCCAGCGCGACGCCGACGGGTGCGCAGTTGTCCCACTCGTACTGACCGCCGGCGTGAACGTAGGCGTCGACGTCGCCGCGCACCACTGCCATCGCCTTGGCGCCCGCCGAGCCGATCCCGATCATGTTGAGCGACAGACGGCGTGACACCCACGCGCTCTCGTACGACCCGCCGTAGCGGGATGCCGCCATCCGGCCGGTGAGCGGTCCGCCCGGAGGCTTGACGGTGTCGGATCGGAACACCTCACCGACCGCCGGCAGGGAGACGGCGGCCTCGGTCACGACACCGTTCTCGGTCAGCGCCACGTGTACAGCCCAGTCGGCCGAACCGGCGGCGAACTCGCGCGTGCCATCGAGCGGATCGATGATCCAGACCCGGTCGGCGGTCGCACGGTCGCCGATGTCGGCGCCCTCCTCCGACAGCACGGCGTCATGTGGGCGGTGGCGGACGATGACATTGGCAATCCAGGCCTGCGCGATCGCGTCGCCGACGTCGCCGAGGTGGCGACCCGCCAGAAGGTCGCCGTGGCGAACGCCGAGCAGGATCTGGCCTGCGCCCTCGGCGAGCCGCGCTGCCAGGTCGGCGTCGGAAAGGCGCGAGATCATCCCCCTACTAGAGCACACTGGACACATGCCTGAGCTTCCTGAGGTCGCGGCGATCGCGGACTACGTCGACGGGCGCACGGCCGGCCTGCCTATCCGTCGTGTCGACGTGGCGTCACTCGCGGTGCTCAAGACCGCCGACCCGCCCTATTCCGCCCTCGCGGGCCGCATCGTCGAATCGGTGAGCCGCATCGGCAAGTACCTGGTCATGCGCACCCTGCCGGGACCCGACGACGACGCGGCCGCCGAACCACTCGTCGTGCTCGTCATCCACCTGTCGCGGGCGGGATGGCTGCGCTGGAGCGACCAGCTGTCGCAGACACCGCCACGGCCGGGCGGGAAGGGACCGATCGCGCTCCGAGTGCATTGTGGCCTTCCCGGTGAGGGATTCGACGTCACGGAGGCCGGCACACAGAAGCGCCTGGCGGTGTGGATCGTGCGTGATGTCGGCGAAGTGGAGCGCATCGCCACCCTGGGCCCGGACGTATTGGCGATGGGCCGCGACGAGTTCGGCGCGATCCTGGCCGGGTCCTCGGGCCGGATCAAGAACGTGCTGACCGACCAACGGACCCTCGCCGGTGTCGGCAACGCCTACTCCGACGAGATCCTGCACACGGCCAAACTCTCCCCATTCGCATCGGCGAAAACCCTGGACGACGCGCAGGTGGACATCCTGTACGACACGATCCGGTCGGTGCTCACCGACGCGATCACACGTCTCGAAGGACAAGAGGTGGCGCGCCTGAAATCGGAGAAACGCACCGGGCTGCGCGTGCACGCCCGTACCGGTCTCCCGTGCCCGGTGTGCGGCGACACCATCCGCGAGGTCGCCTTCACCGACCGGTCGTTCCAGTACTGCCCGACCTGCCAAACCGGTGGGAAGGTGCTCGCCGACCGGCGGATGTCGCGCCTGCTGAAATAGCGACCCGGTAGGTTGGGGAGCCGTGAAAACGACCACACGGCAGAAGATCCTGATCACCGGCGCGAGTTCGGGACTCGGTGAGGGCATGGCGCGTCGCTTCGCCGACGACGGCCGGGCGTTGGCGCTGTGCGCGCGACGGCTCGAACGTCTCGACGAACTCGCCGTCGAACTGCGCCCGCGGGCAGCGCAGGTCGCCACCGCCCGTCTCGACGTCACCGACACCGACTCGGTGCCAACAGTTTTCGCCGCTCTCGCGGATGAACTCGGCGGATTGGACCGAGTCATCGTCAATGCGGGACTGGGCAAGGGTGCGCCGATCGGTACCGGCAAGGCGGCCGCCAACATCGAGACCGTCCAGACCAATCTGGTCGGCGCGTTGGCCCAGGCGGAGGCGGCGCTGGAGATCTTCCGCGCCCAGGGACGCGGGCACCTGGTGCTGATCAGCTCGATGAGTGGCATTCGTGGCCTGCCGAAGGCACAGGCCGCGTACTCCGCGTCCAAGGCGGGACTCTCCGCGCTGGGACAAGGACTCCAAGCCGAGTTCGCCGGATCGCCCATCACCGTCTCGGTGCTGCTGCCCGGCTACATCGAGACCGACATCAACCGCGGCGTCAAGACCGCGTTGATGACCGACACCGACAGCGGTGTGCGCGCGATGGTCGCGGCGATCGAGAAGGAAGCCGCGTGGGCGCCCGTCCCGACCTGGCCGTGGCTGCCGATCGCCGGTGCACTTCGGGTGCTGCCCTCCGCGATCACCCGCAGGTTGGTCTGACGCGCGCGGAGCCGGCTCAGCCGGTGGGCGGCGGGGATGCGGACGGTGACGGGGCGGGCGCCCAGACGACGGGTGCGCTCTGGTAGTCCAGCGCCGGGTCCGATGTGGTGTCCGCCCAATAGATCACCTGCTCGAGCCGCTGCTCGGGATCAGCAACAGAGACGAGGCAGGTGGCGTACGACTCGCCGCGACTCATCTGCTCGGGCGGTGTGGACTGGGGGCACTCGGCGAGACCCGGTGTCGGCGCGAGGGTGAGGGTCGGTGTCCTGCCGTCGGCGCTGCCGCTGAGGCCGATCACCGATGGAGCCGGGGCCGGGCGGTTGGCCAGCGAGGTCACCGTCACGTAGAGGAAGTATGCGACGCCGCCGTCGGTGACGTCGTCGGGGACGCCGGTACCCGGCGTGATTCCGGTGACGGTGAACATGGTGCGCCGACCGGCGGCGGCGAAGGCGATGGCCGGTAACACCGCGGATTCACCGAACGCCAGACTCGAACCCGGTGCCGAGCGGGGCGCCTGACCCGCGGGCACGGACACCGAAGCGCTGGTGGGCACCGACGTCGGGGCCGGACCGTCGGGCGTCGACGACGAACAGGCGCCGATCGCGAGCACACCGATGACGATCGTGGACACGAACACACGCCGCCTCGCACGCGTGGCGGGACTGAGGGTCACGTTGCGTAAGGTAGCCGATGTGTCGTCGAAGCAGGGACAGGTTGTGGCCAATGGCGCATTTCAGCTGTTCGGTGCGCGCCGGCGCGCCGATGTGGGCGAGGTCCTGACCGACGTCTTCGGTCGTGACGACATCTCGGCCCTCGGTGCGGATTGGCGCGGCATCGTGTATTTCACGCTCGACGACGACGCCGAGATCGATGCGGACACCGTCGTCGGGTTCGATCCGTCCAGCGGCAGCAGCGGGCCGTTGGCCTCCGTCGGAGAGGTGCTTACCGCGGTCCGCAACGGGGACATCGCCGACGCCGTCGACGTCGCCAGTTTCGACGCCTGGCGCACCGCGACCGGTCAGCGGTCGATCGACATGGGTGACTGTGTGCCGCCGTCGGTCCACGAGTTCATGGGTGGCGATCCGGCCGAACGTTCAACGGAGCCCCAGGATCTCGTCACCTTCATCGCCGTCGCGGCCGCACTCATGGGGCGGCTCGAGAAGCTCGGCGTCGAGCCGGGTGACGAGATCCCCGACGAGGTGTTCGACGAGACCCGTTGGCAGTAGTCCCGACGCGATTCTCTCGCTGGTCGAGTAGCCGAGGAGCCCCCAACCGCTGGTCGAGTAGCCGAGACGCCCCCAACCGCTGGTCGAGTAGCCGAGGCGCCCCCCAACCGCTGGTCGAGTAGCCGAGGAGCTTGCGACGAGGCGTATCGAGACCTCGGAACCGGAACTCGATCTCGATACGCACGCTCGCCTAGCGGCTCGCGGGCTACTCGATCATCGGGTGGGACGCGCTTGCGAGCGTCACCCCCGATCCCTGAGGAGCGGGCTTGCGAGGGTCACGAAGGGTCGCCCCAACCGATTACGCCGAACGCCCGCGATGCGCGCGGTACCAGCGAACCAGGGCGTCGGTGGACGAATCATCCTGGGTCGACGGCGACTGCTCGTCGACGATGACACCCAACAGTTCCTTCGCCTGGGTCTTGCCGAGCTCGACGCCCCACTGATCGAACGGGTTGATACCCCAGATCGCTCCCTCGACGAACACCTGATGCTCGTACAGGGCGACGAGCTGGCCGATGACCGATGGCGTCAACGTGGGCGCGAGGATCGAAGTGGTCGGCTTGTTGCCAGGCATCACCTTGTGCGACACCACGTTCGGCGGCACACCCTCGGCCGCGATCTCGTCTGCGGTCTTACCGAAGGCCAGCACCTTCGTCTGTGCGAAGTAGTTGCTCATCAGCAGATCGTGCATCGAGCCGGTGCCGTCGGCGGTCGGCAGATCGTCGGTGGGCTCGGCGAATCCGATGAAGTCGGCCGGGATCATCCGGGTGCCCTGATGAAGCAGTTGGTAGAAGGCGTGTTGTCCGTTGGTGCCGGGTTCTCCCCAGAAGATCTCACCGGTGTCGGTCGTCACCGGATGCCCGTTGGCGGTCACGGATTTGCCGTTCGACTCCATCGTCAGCTGCTGCAGATACGCCGCGAATCGGGCCATGTCGTTCGAGTAGGGCAGCACCGCGCGGGTCTGGGAATCCCAGAAGTTGTTGTACCAGAGGCCGATCAGACCGAGGATGACCGGCGCGTTCTGTTCGAGCGGAGCGGTACGGAAATGCTCGTCGACGATGTGGAATCCCTCGAGGAACTCGCCGAAGCGTTCCTTGCCGATCGCCGCCATCACCGACAGGCCGATCGCCGAGTCAACCGAGTACCGACCGCCGACCCAGTCCCAGAACCCGAACATGTTGGCGGTGTCGATGCCGAACTCGGCGACCTTCTCGGCGTTCGTGCTGACCGCGACGAAATGCTTGGCCACCGCATCGTCGCCGGCGCCGAGCGTCTTGAGCAGCCACGTCCGTGCGGCTGCGGCGTTGGTCAGCGTCTCGAGGGTGGTGAATGTCTTGGACGCGATGATGAACAGGGTCGTCTCGGCGTCGAGGTCGGCGAGGGTGCCGACCATGTCGGCGGGATCGACGTTGGAGACGAAGTGGCAGCGAATGTTCGAGTCCACGTAGTGCCGGAGTGCCTGATACACCATCACCGGCCCCAGGTCGGAGCCGCCGATGCCGATGTTCACCACGTCGGTGATCGGCTTACCGGTGTGGCCCTTCCATTCACCGGAGCGCAGTTTGTCGGTGAACTCACCCATGGCTGAGAGCACTTCGTGGACGTCGGCGACCACGTCCTGTCCGTCCACCGTCAGGTTGGCGTCGGCCGGGAGCCGCAACGCGGTGTGCAGCACCGCGCGATCCTCGGAGGTGTTGATGTGTTGGCCTGCGAACATGTCGTCGCGCCGGTCCTCGAGCCCGGCCTCGCGCGCCAGACTTGCGAGCAGTTCCAGGGTTTCGCGCAGGACCCGGTGCTTGGAGTAGTCGATGTGCAGGTCGCCGACGTCGATCGTCAATTCGCGGCCACGGTCGGGGTCCGCGGCGAACACCTCGCGGAGGTGCATCGCGTAGACGTGGGGTTGGTGTGCGGCGAGAGCTTGCCAGGATTGCGTCGCGGTGATGTCGTCGTGGTCACTGATGTCGAAGTCGCTGCCTGAGACGTGACTCATGCACTCACCCTATGCGGTCGTGCTTCGGTGCGCGACGGCTCGGGTGCGGCTCGACGAGCGGGATCCAGGGCGGCACGCGGGGCGCTGAATGACCGGGAGGATCACCACTCGGGGCCGTCGACTGGATAATCCAATCGGACACGCTCTGCGGTGATGCGGACGGTCACTACCGCCCGAGCGGCCCGCGGCCCAGGCGCAGCAACAACATGGCCAGGGTGTGGCCTTCTTGTCCGAGTTCGGCGAACCGGTCGAGGACCTTCACCTCGCGGCTGTGAACCAGGCGAGTGCCACCGGAGGCCATGCGCGCGGCGCCGATCTTCTTCGACACCGCCGATCGCCGTTTGACCGCCGCCAGGATCATCGAGTCGAGTCGATCGATCTCGAGACGCAACTGGTCGATGTCGGAGGCCAGGGTCGACACGTCGTCGGACAGGTCGTAGGCATCGACGTCGAAAGGCGTGGATGCGCGGGTCTGCTCGTCGGGTGTGTTGGCGTCGGTCACGCGCACGATTTTGCCACGCGCGCACTGCGCCGTGAGACTGGACCGCATGCTCAGCAGGCGGACGGTCGCAACGGCGGCGATCACCCTGATCGTGGCGCAGCTCGCCATCCGCGCCTGGCTCGCCGGAACCGGCAACTTCTACTGGGACGATCTCGTCCTCATCGGGCGGGCGTCGTCGAATCCGATCCTGAGCTGGGACTACCTCGGTCACAGTCATGACGGACACTTCATGCCCGCGGCTTTCCTGGTCGCCGGGGTGACCACGGTGATCGCGCCGGTCAACTGGGTGGCCCCGGCGATCACGCTCGTGGTCCTGCAGGCACTGGCGTCGCTGGCCGTCTGGCGGATGATTCGGGTGCTCGCTCCCCGCGCGGGGAGCGGGGCGCTGGCCGCGCTGGCGTTCTACCTGTTCACGCCGATGACGGTGCCGGCCTTCGCATGGTGGGCGGCGGCGTTGAACTCGCTGCCGATGCAGGCGGCGATGGCGTGGATCGTCGCCGACGCGGTGCTCCTGGTGCGCACGCGGGGACGACGGCCGGATGCCCGCCTGCTGGTCGTCCGGTCGTCGGTCGTTTTCGTGTTGGCCCTGGCGTTTTTCGAGAAGTCGCTGTTCATCCTGCCGGTCGCCTTCGTCGCCGCGGTGCTGTGTGCGCGCCGGTTCACCGACACCGGTGACACGCCGGACACGGAGGTGCTGCCTTCCGGGGGCCCCCGGCGAATCGACAGCGCCCTCACCCGGGCGTTCGTCGGCGCACGAACGTTGTGGGTCGTCATGGGCGCGATCTTCGTGGTGTGGGTGCTGATCTTCTTCTCGGTGTCCGATGCCACCGCGGGCGAACACTCCATCGAACAAACCGTGCGGCTGGTGTGGCGCTCGATCTACAACGCGGTCGTGCCGTCGTTCGTCGGCGGTCCGTGGCAGTGGGACCGCTGGATACCGAGCCCGCCGATGGGATTCGCGCCGGCGTGGATGATCGTGCTGGGCTGGCTGGTCGTCGCGGCTCTGGTGACCTGGGCGGTCCTCGCCCGACGCGGGTCGATCGCTGTGGTGGCGTGCACGATCGGTTACCTGGTGGTGGCTCAGCTCCCCGTGATGTGGAACCGTTCGAGCACCAACACGGCTCTCGAACTCGCGCAGACCATGCGCTACCTTCCCGACACCGCAGTCGTCGTGACCATCGCGATCGCGCTGATCGTCGCCTCACCCCCAACGGCACGCGCGGCCACCGGTCGTCATACCGGGACGGCCTCGGAGCATGGGCGTGTCGTGGTCGCGGTGACTGTCGTCGGCGGGCTCCTGATCGCGTCGGCGACCATCTCGCTGGTCGGGTTCTCCACATCGTGGCGCGACAACCCCACCGGGGACTACCTCGCCAATGCCAAACGTTCGCTGGCCGCCCATCAGGAGCAGACGATGTTCGACCAGGCGTTGCCGCTCGAGGTCCTGCTCCCCGTGGCGTATCCGAACAACCAGATCAGTCACACGTTCGGCCGCTTGTCGGACCGGCCGCAGTTCGGGGTGACGACGAATCGCCTGCAGGTGCTCGACAGCAACGGGAACATGGTCGCCGGCGCCGTGACACCGGCTCGGACGATCCGGCCGGGCCGCGGCGCGTGCGACCGGCCGGAGGTCACCGGCCCCGCACGGCTGCGGCTGTCCGGGCCGTTGTTGCGTTGGCGGTGGACCGTCGCGGTCAGCTACTGCGCGAACCAGGCCGGGGAGATCGAGTTGTCCCTCGACGACGGTGATCCGGTGCGCGCACCGGTCGACGCCGGCCTGCACGTGGTCTATACACAGCTTGAGGGCCAGGGAGACAGGATCGCGATCCGGCCGGTGACCCCCGGGCTCACCCTGCACACCGGCGAGGGCCGCGTGGGTGAGGTCGCCGACGCCAGGTTCGTCGGCTGATCGGTCGGGTCGCCGTACCGCGACGTCACTATTCGATCGGTGTCGGGAAAACGGAGATGTCGTCGAGATCGACGCCCTCGGTCAGCGCGAGCAGACGTAGCGCCGACGCCAGCTCGGGTTCGGCGGTGACATAGGTGATCTCGCGGTCACCGGCAGCCGTCAACTGTGCATCGAGTTGCTGTGTGAGCAGGTCTGTGCCTGCCCAGTCCGGATCGAGGCGGCCGCCGGTGATGTGCTCGGCGTAGCCCGGTGCGAATGACACGAACAGGTTGCCCTGCGGTCCCACGCCGTCGAACACGTAGTCGCCGACCTTGACTCCGTAGCTACTGGGGAAGCCGACCACCTGATCGTTGTATCGCGCGGCCTCCGGTTGCTTGATGCCCGTGCGTACCAACGTGATCGGCTGCTTGCTGGATTCTTCCTGGCTGTCGATGTACTCGTTGAGGTCGCCCTCGGTCGAGTCGATGAACGGGAGGTACTGCAGGGTGGGGATGGCCCGGACACCGCGTGCACCCTGCGGGAGATCGGTGGCCGCACACCTGGTGTCGGCGCGCCCACCGAACGGGGTGGTCAGGACCCGGGTGCAGGTTCCGCCGCGTTCGCCGGGCCGCCCGTCGTCGACCGCGTAGCGCACGGTGATCCCGAAATTGATGTGGCCGTTCACCGGTCGCATCTCGTCGACGACCTCGGGGTTGAGGGCACCGCTGGCGGTGATGGTGAAACCGCACGAGGCGGGTGTGCACGATCCGGTGGCACGCGTGTTGATCGGGTTGTCCGCCAGCGGCACCGCCGGCGCGGGGATGCTCAGGAGATCGGGAACCAGTGCGCGTTCGTCCGCGTACAGCGTGGCGAGGTCGTCGGGCGCCAGCACGGTGACGTCGGTGTCGATGCTGACGTGGATGCCCTCCCGCTCGAACTCGCCCGTGATGTGGGTGACCTGTTTGGTCGACGGATCGAACGTCGTCTCCATCGACCCGACGCGCAGGGTGTCGGCGTCGACGGCGGTGATCACAGGGTCGCTGGTGGGCCAGAACCGGGCATCCGGTGTGCCCTGATTCGGTGCCGGGAGTTCCAGGCCGAGTTGGGGTGGCTCCACACGTTCGGTGTTGCCGATACGGCCGGCGAGCAGTGCCGGCGACAGGAGATAGCCGAGGTCGGGCAGGCCGGAGTAGCGCAGATCGGTCCAGGTGTCGTCGACCGCGCCGAGGTCGAGGGCGGAGGCAACCGGCGCACCGTCGAACAAGTCGGTCCACACCCGCGACGGACCCTTCAGATACCGGTAGTTGCCGATCTGTCGGTACTCGGCCGCGGTCGAGTTGTAGGCGATCTCGCCGTCGGCGTTCTTCGTCGCCGCGACCGTCAAGTCGGTGAACTCCACCGTCTGCGGATCGGAGTCGGGCGCATCCGACGTGGTCGTGAGGGTGCCCGTATATCGGGCTCCGGGACTGCCACCGAGGCCGAAGGCCACCTCGTCGAGGTTCTTCTGGGCGGTGAACGCAGCCGTGGGTGATGCGGAACCGGCGGTGGGGAAGGGCACGAGCGACAGCACGACCCCGGCGACGAGCGCCACCACGCCGATGCCGAACAGAACGGCGGGACCGGCTATCGACCGTTGGCGCATCGCAGACCTTTCCAGGTGCCTCGACGACCCCCGCGGTCGTCGGTGTGACCAGCAGATCATGCCGGACCCGGCGGACAACATGCACCGGATGAATGACCCGGCGCATCCTCCCCCGATTCGGGCATATCGTAACCGCCGGTCACCGACCTACGCCGGGGGTGTCGGCGCTCGGGGGTAGCCTTGTCTCCTGATGACAAGCTCCACCCGCGCGACGGCCGACGGTGTTCCGACAGCCCGGTCCGCCGACACCTCCGATGACCCCACCGCCCGCCTGCTGGCCGATCTGAATCCGCAGCAACGTGCGGCGGTGCTGCATGCCGGTTCACCGCTCCTCATCGTCGCCGGCGCCGGTTCCGGCAAGACGGCCGTGCTCACACGGCGTATCGCGTACCTGCTCGCCGAACGGGACACCACTCCCGGACAGATCCTCGCGATCACCTTCACCAACAAGGCGGCGGCGGAGATGCGGGAGCGGGTGATCGACCTGGTCGGGCCCCGCGCGGCCTACATGTGGGTCTCCACTTTCCACTCGACCTGCGTCCGCATCCTCCGCGCACAGTCCGCCCTGCTCGGCGCACGGAATTCCAACTTCTCGATCTACGACTCGGACGATTCGAAGCGCCTGTTGGGCATGATCATCCGCGACATGGATCTCGACCCGAAGAAGTTCAGCCCCCGCGGTGTGGCGGTGAGCATCTCGAATCTCAAGAACGAGTTGATCGATCCCGACGAGGCGCTGGCGAAGGCCGGCGAGGGCGAACCATCGGTGCTGGTGATCGCTCAGATCTACGCCGAGTACCAGCGGCGCCTGCTCGCGGCCAACGCGTTCGACTTCGACGATCTCATCGGCGAGACCGTGTCGTTGCTGCAACGCCATCCGGAGGTGGCCGAGTACTACCGGCGCCGCTTCCGTCATGTCATGGTCGACGAGTATCAGGACACGAACCACGCCCAGTACGTGTTCGTCCGCGAGCTCGTCGGCGAGGACAACACGGACTCACCGGTGTCGCCGTCGGAGTTGTGTGTCGTCGGCGACGCCGATCAGTCGATCTACGCGTTCCGCGGGGCGACCATCCGCAACATCGAGGAGTTCGAACGCGACTACCCGAACGCGGAGACGATCCTGCTCGAGCAGAACTACCGCTCCACGCAGACGATCCTGTCGGCCGCCAACGCGGTGATCGCCCGCAACGAGAACCGCCGCGACAAGCGGCTGTGGACGGACTCGGGCGACGGCGAACTGATCGTCGGGTACGTGGCCGATTCGGACCGCGACGAATCCCTGTTCATCGCCAAGGAGATCGAAGATCTCACCGACTACTCGATCGGTGGCTCCACGAGCCACTCCTATTCCGACATCGCGGTCTTCTACCGCACCAACACCGGTTCACGGCCCCTGGAGGAGGTGTTCGTCCGGCACGGCATCCCGTACAAGGTGGTCGGCGGCACCAAGTTCTATGAACGCAAAGAGGTCCGCGACGTCGTCGCCTATCTGCGTGTGGTGTCGAATCCCGACGACTCGGTGAGCCTGCGGCGCATCCTCAACACCCCGCGCCGGGGGATCGGCGATCGGGCCGAGGCATGTGTGGCGGTGCATTCGGAGAACCGCGGCATCAGCTTCTACGAGGCTCTCGTCGAAGGTGCCGAGGGCAAGGTGGGGATGCTGAACACCCGCGCGGTCAAACAGATCGGCGGCTTCGTCGAGCTGATCGAAGGTCTGCGCAACGACTTCCTCGCGACGTTCGGGGCGGCCGGTGACGCCGCCGAAGACGTCGCGGTCGTGGACGCCACCGAGGAGGGCGCCGACATCGGCGAACTCGTCGACGCCATCGTCGAACGCACCAACTACCGGGCCGAGCTCGAGGCATCGCGCGATCCCCAGGACGGCGCCCGGCTCGACAACATCAACGAGTTGGTGGCCGTGGCAAGGGAATTCAGCGCCGAGGCGGCCGGTCTGGTCGCCGACGACGGTATCGACCTCGATGACCTCGACGACGTCGACGCCCCGGTCGGTGATGGCGAGCCCGAGCCCGGATCCCTGGCCGCGTTCCTGGAGAAGGTGTCGTTGGTCGCCGACGCCGACCAGGTGCCCGACGAGGGTGAGGGAGTGGTGACCCTCATGACGTTGCACACGGCGAAGGGGCTGGAGTTTCCCGTCGTGTTCGTGACCGGTTGGGAGGACGGCCATTTCCCCCACATGCGGGCACTGGGCGATCCTGCCGAACTCAGTGAGGAACGCCGCCTCGCCTACGTGGGCATCACCCGCGCGAAGGAACGGCTCTACCTGACCCGGTCGATGACCCGAGCATCATGGGGTCAGCCGGTATCCAACCCGGAATCCCGCTTCCTGCAAGAGATTCCGCAGCATCTGCTGGATTGGCGACGAACCGAGCAGTCCCGCTCGGCAAGTCGTCGGTTCGGCTCATCCGGCGGCGTGTTCGGGCGCGGTGACTCCGGATTCGGCAGTGATCGGCTCGGCCGGTCGTCGTACTCGTCGGACCCGACGCGGGGCCGAAACAAGCAGGTGCACTACGACATCGGCGACCGGATCAACCATCCGAAGTACGGCATGGGCAAGGCCGTGGCGAAGGAGGGGAGTGGCGCCACCGAACGCATCACCTTCGACTTCGGTGGCAGCGTCGGCCGCGTCACGCTCCTGACTGCCGGTGGTCTGCCCGGCGACAAGCTCTAGCCCGGCTTAACTCCCGTAGGCGGACAGCTGCACGCCGTGCTCGGCCAGCCACGGTGTCGGGTCGACCTTGGTGGTGCCGTTCTTCCAGACCTCGAAGTGCACGTGCGGGCCGGTGGAGAAGCCCTCGTTGCCGACCAGGGCGATGACGTCGCCTGCGGTCACGTGCTGGCCCTTCTGGACCAGGACGCCGGAGGACGACATGTGGCCGTACATGGTGACGGTGCCGTCTTCGGCGCGGATCTGCACCCAGTTGCCGTAGCCGGAGGCCGGGCCGGCGTCGATGACCACACCGTCGGTGACGGCGTGGATCGGGGTGCCCAGCGGGGCTGCGAGATCGATGCCGCCGTGGAAGCTGCCCCAGCGCATCGCGAAGCTCGACGTGAAGTCGTACTGGCCCATCGGGATGGGCGAGGCGAACATGGGACGGCGGGCCAACGCCTCGCGACGGTCCTCCTCGGCGGCCATGGCCTTGCCGACGGCGAGCTGCTCGGAGTAGCCGCTCATGTCCTTGGTGGGGGCGGTGGCAGCGAGTCCCGGCCCCAGATCGGGCGTCTCGCCGGTGGTGCCGACGTTCGCGGTGTTCGACGGCGCGGGCGCGTCGATGCTGTCGGTGGAGCCGACCTGCGCGACGGCGGCGACAGCGGCGCCGGCGGCCATGGCGATGAGTGCGGCGCGACCGCCCTTGAGGGCGGTCGGTGGGGCGCTGATGCGGTGTTTCCCGCCGCGGCGGGCCGGAGCCGAGGCGGGGCGGGTGCGGAACGGCTTCTCGTCGCCCTCCACGCGCATCGGGAGGTCGTCGCCCTCGGTGCTCGTGAGGGCGTAGTTGTCGAGGCGGGCGCCGTCGATGTCGAACGGTTCGTCGTGCTCGTAGCCGTCGAACTCGCTCTCCGGGATCAGGATGTCCTGGGTGATCTCGGAGCGGGTCGGCCGGTAGTAGCGGTCCCACGACGCGGGGTCCCACGTCTGGTCCGTGGACTCCCACGCGGGCGACTCGGCGGTGAACTCATCGATCGGGATGATCGTGGTGACTTCCGTGCCGGAATGATCTTCGTCGCGGGCGGCGGGGTGCCCGGTGGTCGTGACCGACCGGCCTGAGAAACCAGATCCCGTCAAATCGTCCACCTCATCTCTTTACTGCCGAGGACTACCCGTTGCCGTCCGTAATCCTTTTGTGACCAACTGCCAGCCGACGGTAACGAAATGATTGCGGCAAGTCCAACGCAGGGACCCGAAAACCCGGCAATCTGTGAGCCGCATCACAGGACTACGAACCGAAAGTGGCGTTCGTCCGAATACGGCGCGGGCGGCCCGTCTGTCGGCGGACAATCTATGAGAGCACGCGTCGGCCACGCCCGGACGCCCCGGGGTCGCTGTGTGGTGACCCCTCGACCGAGCGAGTGATCTGTCGCACAAGCGCCGGGTGTGCCGACAAAGCCCATACGCGGCAGGTTTAGAGTCCGATATGGCCCGCACAACACCCCTGCGGTGTACATCCTTCCGCGGTCAAATCTACGAGATGGTGAGCTGAATGGATCTCTTCGAATACCAGGCGAAGGAACTCTTCGCCAAGCACGAGGTGCCCACCTCGGCCGGCCGTGTTACCGACACGGTCGCCGGGGCACGTGAGATTGCCGAGGAAATCGGCAAGCCCGTCATGGTCAAGGCCCAGGTCAAGGTCGGCGGCCGCGGCAAGGCCGGCGGCGTCAAGTACTCCAAGGACGTCGACGAGGCCGTCGCGAACGCCGAGTCGATCCTCGGCCTCGACATCAAGGGCCACGTCGTCAAGAAGCTGCTGGTCGCAGAGGCGAGTGACATCGCCGAGGAGTACTACATCTCCTTCCTGCTCGACCGCACCAACCGCACCTACCTGGCCATGTGCTCGGTCGAGGGTGGCGTCGAGATCGAGGTCACCGCCGAGGAGAATCCCGACGCCCTCGCCAAGATCCCCGTCGACGCCGTCAAGGGCGTCGACCTCGCGTTCGCGCGCAGCATCGCCGAGGCAGGCAAGCTGCCCGCCGAGGTGCTCGACGCCGCAGCCGTCACCATCCAGAAGCTCTGGGAGGTGTTCATCAAGGAAGACGCCCTGCTCGTGGAGGTCAATCCGCTGGTGCGCACCCCGGACGATCAGATCCTGGCGCTGGACGGCAAGGTCACCCTGGACGCCAACGCCGATTTCCGTCAGCCCGGCCACGAGGCGTTCGAAGACAAAGAGGCCACCGACCCGCTCGAGCTCAAGGCCAAGGAGAACGACCTCAACTACGTCAAGCTCGACGGTCAGGTCGGCATCATCGGAAACGGTGCGGGTCTGGTCATGTCGACTCTCGACGTCGTCGCCTACGCCGGTGAGGCGCACCAGGGCGTCAAGCCCGCCAACTTCCTCGACATCGGTGGCGGCGCCTCCGCCGAGGTGATGGCCGCGGGGCTGGACGTCATCCTGGGCGACGAGCAGGTCAAGTCCGTGTTCGTGAACGTCTTCGGCGGTATCACCGCCTGCGACGCGGTTGCCAACGGCATCGTCGGCGCACTGAACAAGCTCGGCGACGAGGCGAACAAGCCGCTGGTCGTCCGGCTGGACGGCAACAAGGTCGAGGAAGGCCGCAAGATCCTGGCCGATGCGAACCACCCGCTGGTGACGCTGGCCGAGACCATGGACAGCGGCGCCGACAAGGCCGCCGAACTGGCGAGCAAGTAGGAGCAGCAGAATGTCCATCTTTCTGAACAAAGACAACAAGGTCATCGTCCAGGGCATCACCGGCGGTGAGGGCACCAAGCACACCGCCCTGATGCTCAAGGCCGGCACCAACATCGTCGGCGGCGTCAACGCCCGCAAGGCCGGCACCACCGTCAGCCACGACGGCGGCGTGGAGCTGCCGGTGTTCGGCTCGGTGTCGGAGGCCATGAAGGAGACCGGCGCCGACACGTCGATCGCCTTTGTGCCGCCGAAGTTCGCCAAGGACGCCATCATCGAGGCCATCGACGCGGAGATCCCGCTGCTCGTCGTGATCACCGAGGGAATCCCGGTGCAGGACAGCGCCTATGCGTGGGCCTACAACCAGTCCAAGGGCAACAAGACCCGCATCATCGGGCCCAACTGTCCCGGCATCATCACGCCGGGTGAGTCGCTGGTCGGCATCACGCCGAACAACATCACCGGCAGCGGCCCCATCGGTCTCGTCTCGAAGTCGGGCACGCTGACCTACCAGATGATGTACGAGCTGCGCGACATCGGCTTCTCCACCGCGATCGGCATCGGCGGCGACCCGGTCATCGGCACCACCCACATCGACGCCATCGAAGCCTTCGAGAAGGACCCCGACACCAAGGTCATCGTGATGATCGGTGAGATCGGCGGCGACGCCGAGGAGCGCGCGGCCGACTACATCAAGGCCAACGTGTCCAAGCCGGTCGTCGGCTACGTCGCGGGCTTCACCGCGCCGGAGGGCAAGACGATGGGCCATGCTGGCGCCATCGTGTCCGGCAGCTCGGGCACCGCGCAGGCCAAGAAGGAAGCGCTGGAGGCCGCAGGCGTGAAGGTCGGCAAGACGCCGAGCGAGACCGCGAAGCTCGCACGCGAGCTGTACCAGGGCCTGTAGCCCACAGATCGACGGATGTAGCCGTTGTTCCCGTCTCACGGGGGCAACGGCTACATCTCTTTGTGCTCCTCGCGCGTGTGCGATGTCTACGATTCATCCGTGGGTCATGACAGCGAGGTGCCCAGAGGTGCCGTGCCGGCGATCGGGGCGGTGGCGCTCGGCACCCGGGTGGTGGTGGCGTCGGCGCGCATCGGTGCGGCCGGAGCCGGGTTCGTACTGCGGCTTCCCGTCGTCGGGCCGTTGGGCCGCAAGGGCATCGAGCGTCTCGACGCCGAGGGGGACCGTGTGCTGGCGGCCGTACCCGCTCTGGTCGACCGGGTGCGATCCCTCGTCGTCGTGGTCGTCACGGCGGTGATCGAGGAGTTGGACCTGACGACGTTGGTGCGCGACAACGTCGACCTGAACGCGATCGCCGAGGCCCTCGACATCGAGGCGGTTCTCGATCGCGTCGACCTCGACGCAGTGATCCGAGATCGGGTCGATCTGAACGGGGCGGTCGCCCTGGTGGATCTCGATGGTGTCGCCGCGCGCATCGACATCGACACCATTGCGGCGCGCATCGACATCGATGCCATCCTCGGCCGGGTGGACCTGATCGGGTTGGCCGACGAGATCATCGAGGGGGTCGATCTGCCCGACATCATCCGCGAGGCCAGTACATCGGTCACCGCCGATGTGATGACCGACGTCCGGAGCACGAGCGAGCGTGCCGACGACGCGGTCGCACAGGTCGTCGGCCGCATCCTTCGACGGGCACGGGAGACGACGCCCGATGACTGACCAGCACCGTCCCGCCGCCCACCACGCAGTGCATTCCCCGGCGGTGCACGACACCGACAAGAGCGCCGGCATCGTCAGCCGCGGTGTCGCCGCGTTCGTCGACCTCCTGGTCGTGCTCGCGATCCTGAGTGGCGCCTACCTCGGATACGCCATGGTGCGCTTGCTGTTCAGCATCCGCGACTTCTCGTTCCCCCAGCCGAATGCGGTGTTCACCGCCACCGGGTTCATCGTGGTCTCGGTCGGCTATCTCGCACTGTGCTGGGCGGTGTCAGGCCGCACTTTCGGTTCGGTGGCGATGGGCTTGCGCGTGGTCAACCACAAGGGCAGTCGACTGAAACCGGTTACCGCATTGTTGCGTGCGCTGATCTGCGTGTTCTTCGCGGTCGGATTGGCCTGGGTCGCAGTGCATCCGCAACGTCGCTCGGTGGCCGACATGGTTCTCCGTACGCGAGTGGTCTACTCGCGCTGACCCGCTGCGCCCTCTGCCTCGGATTTGAGTGCGGTCAAGCCCTTCTCGAAGTCCTTGCCGAGCATGCGGTCGAACAGACCGAGCGGGGCAGCGATCCGGGAGAACAGGGAATGTGGGCCGGTCATCGTCCAGGTCACCTCGGTCATCGCCTCGCGGGGAGCGAGGGTGAACACGCTGGTGCTGCTGGACTTCATCGGCTTCTCGAAGACGACGGCGACTGCCACGCGAGTGGGCGCGGTGTCCTCGACGATCTCCATGGTTCCTTTGCCCGCCTTGCCATTTCCGGACCACGCATACTTGGCGCCGATTCCGCTGTCGGCACCGGAGTACTCGCGGTGCAGATCGGGGTCGATGTCCTCCCAGGGTGACCAGCGCCGCCACTCGTGCAGGTCGACGATGAGCGGATAGATCTGGTCGGGCAACGCTGCGATCGTTTCGGTCCGGGTCACGGTGTACTCGCCCATGGTGATCTCCTGTCTCGGGGATGGTCGCATGCAGTATGACCGAGGTGACGCGCAAGATTCATCGTCATGCCCGGGACTAGGCTGGAACCGTGACCGACCCACATCGCGTCGACGCCCGCACGTTGGTCGAGCTCCTCGTCGACGAGGGCACCTGGATCAGGTGGGACGCACCCGCGGTGTGGGAGCCCGACGACCTCGACTATCAGGCCGCTCTGGTCCGCGCACGCGACCGCACGGGTGTCGACGAGTCGGTGATCACCGGCGCCGGTCGGGTACGCGGTGTGCCGGTTGCGCTGGTGATCAGCGAGTTCGGATTCCTCGGCGGATCGATCGGCCGCACCGCAGGTCACCGTGTCGTCGCCGCCATCGAACGGGCCACCCGCGACGAACTGCCCGTGGTGGCATTGCCGGCGTCGGGTGGTACCCGGATGCAGGAAGGTACCTCTGCGTTCCTGCAGATGGTCGCGATCACCGGGGCGGTCAACGCGCACAAGGCGGCAGGTCTGCCGTACATCGTGTACCTGCGGCACCCGACCACCGGCGGCGTGTTCGCGTCGTGGGGTTCACTCGGCCACGTCACCTGGGCGCAGCCGGGAGCATTGATCGGGTTTCTCGGTCCGCGTGTCTTCGAAGGGTTGACGGGCCACGCGTTCCCGGAGGATGTGCAGACGTCGGCAAACCTGCACCGCCACGGCCTGATCGACATTCTGGTCACACCGGATGAGCTGGCCGACGCCCTCGGTCCGGTCCTGCGACTGCTGAGCAGGGGCGGTGCCGATACGCCGTCGAGCACGACACCTGCCACCGTCGAGCCGGCACCCGAGGTGTGGCCGTCGGTCCTCGCGACACGCGATCCTCGCCGCCTCGGTATGGCGGATCTGCTCGCACCGGACAGCTCGGCGTTGCTGCGGGCCGATGCGCCGATCTGGTTGGCGCTGCGCCGATTCGGCGGGCGAGTCGCGGTTGTGATCGGGCAGGATCGTCGGCGACAGGCTGGCGGTGATCTGATCGGTCCGGCAGACCTGCGAGCGGTGAGACGTGCGATGGAATTGGCCACGGATCTGCGATTGCCCGTGGTCACGGTGATCGACACGCCGGGAGCCGAACTGTCCCCGGCCGCGGAGGAGGGCGGGCTTGCCGGCGAGATCGCCAGGTGCACATCGGAATTGATCGCGCTGCCGGTGCCCACCGTGTCGGTGCTGCTCGGTCAGGGCGCCGGCGGTGCGGCGATGGCGTTGTTTCCGACGGACTTCCGGATAGGTGCTGTCGACAGCTGGTTGTCGCCGCTTCCACCGGAGGGCGCCAGCGTCATCGTGTACCGCGACACCGAACACGCTGCGCACATGGCCGACGCGCAGGGTATCGCCGCGAGCGCGCTCAACGCCGACGGCACCCTCGACCACCTCGTGGACATCTCTGCCGACCACGGCTTGGACGTGTTGGAAGCCGTGATCGCCGACGAACTACGGAGTCGATCACGTCCGTCGGTCCGGCGTCGGACCCGCACCCCCGGCGGTGGTCGGTGACGCGGCGGATCGTCGGGGTGGGTGCGATCGTCTGGGACACCGCAGACAGGCTGCTGTTGGTGGAGAGGGGTCGCCCACCGCAGGCAGGTCGATGGACGGTGCCCGGCGGCAAGGTCGAGCCGGGTGAATCGCTGCCTGCCGCTGCGGCCCGAGAGGTGTTGGAGGAGACCGGCCTCCACGTACAGGTGGGTGTCGAAGCGTGGGTCGTCGACATTCCCGGCGACGACGATGTGGTGTTCGAGGTGCACGATTTCGTCGCCGAGGTGCGCTCGGGAACCCTGCGAGCAGGGGATGACGCGGCCGACGCCCGGTGGGTGCCGGTCGCCGAACTGCAGCGTCTGCCATTGACAGACGGTCTCGTCGAACACCTGACGCGGTACGGCCTGATGCGTTGAGCAGCGACTTCGACACGGCGATGATTCCCGAGCAAGCTGGATACGTGACGGGCGGGCCCATGCCCGTGCGACGACGCGCCCCGACGAAAAGGATGACATGACCGAACTGCTGCCCCTCGATCCCGACCAGCTGCTCACCACCACCCGCTCGGTGCGCAAGCGACTCGACCTGGACCGGCCGGTGGAGCTGGAGGTGGTCCGCGAGGCCCTGGAGGTGGCCCTGCAGGCGCCCTCCGGCAGCAACAGCCAGACCTGGCACTGGATCGTCCTGACCGACCCGGAGGTCAAGCAGAAGGTCGCGGACCTCTATGCGAAATCGTTCGCGACATACTCCGCCAACCAACCGAGAAGAGACGACACCGCACGCAGGGTGGCGTCGAGCGCTCAGTATCTGGCCGACACGATGGGCCAGGTGCCGGTGCTGGTGATCGGCGCGATCTACAGCGGCGGTGAACTGCCGAAGGGGAATCAGGCGGGGCTGTGGGGCTCGCTGCTGCCCGGCGCCTGGAGCCTCTCGCTCGCATTGCGGGCCCGAGGTCTGGGCTCGGCGTGGACGACGCTGCACCTGGCATACGAGAAGGAGATCGCGGAGATCCTCGGTATCCCGTCGACCGTCCACCAAGGTGTCCTGCTGCCGGTCGCGTATACGAAGGGCACTGACTTCAAGCCCGCCGGGCGCAAGCCGCTCGACGACATCCTGCACATCAACGGCTGGTGACAGCAGGTCCGGGTGCGGGTCGGCCGGGTAGAGTCCGAGGGCACCATGACCACCTCGCCCTCCGCTGAACAGCCGCCGCGCACCCGCCGAGGTCAGGCGAAAGCGGCGCGCCGCGCAGAGCTGCTCGAGGCCGCCGCACGGCTGATGGCCGAACGTGGATTCACCGGTGTGACCCTCGAGGACATCGGCCGGGCAGTCGGCATCAGCGGTCCGGCGATGTACCGGCACTTCTCGTCGAAGACCGACCTGCTCGACCAGATGCTCGTCGACATCAGCCAGCGGCTTCGTGACGGCGGCGCCGAGGTCGTCGACGGCGCGACGGAGCCGGAGCAGACGCTGCGCGAGCTGATTCGGTTCCACATCGATGTGTTGGTCACCAAACCGGACCTCATCGCAGTGCAGGACCGCGATCTCACCTCGCTGACTCCCGCCGCCAACCATCAGGTCCGCTCTCTCCAGCGGCGATACGTCGAACAGTGGGTCGACGTGCTGCTCGCAGTAGACGACGCCGGTCGCGCCGGGCTGTCGAGAGCGGAGGCCCGCGTCCGCGTCCATGCCACCTTCGGACTGCTCAACTCGTCACCGCGGCTGCCGGCATTCGCGCCCGACGATCTGAGGGCGTTGCTCACGACGATGGCGTGGGCGGCGTTGGTGGCGCCTCGGGGGTGAAGCGGTTGTCGGGTGGGCGAATGATCTCTGCGGCTGCCGAGAGCTTCGAGAGGCATCAGTCCTGGTAGCGTCCAGCAGAGGGCTACTCGGGGATGGCCAAGGGGGATCGATGGGCGCGAAGTGCGACGACCTGCTCGATGAGATCGATGCGTTCTACCAGGGGTTCGGACAACCCGCCGCGTTGATCGGTGCACTACGGACTGCTGTACTCCTGGTTCCGGTCACTGCGGCCGGTCGTGTATGGCGCACCGTGGTCGATGGTGTCGGTTGGATCGGTGTGTTCACCAGTGAACGCGAGTACGCCACGTTCATGGCCGCCCGCGGTGAGTACGGCCCGGCGAAATACCACGCGATGCTCGGCTCTCGAATCATGGACGACGTCACCGTCAGTTTCGGCGATGCCACCGGAATCGTCATCGACCCGTGCGGCGATCGACCTATGTCCTTCCCGCAGGAGGCTTCGTCGTGGGCGAGCTGAACGTCGATCCGAAAGTGCTGCAGCAGGCCGCCGACGGCATCACAGGGATCATCGATGGGCTCTCAGGGCTGGGAGTGGGACAGACCGGTGCGCTGGGCCGTGGATTCTCGTTGCTGTCCATGTCGCCGGAGGAAGCCGGAAAGCAGGAGATCCAGACGAGCTTCGAAGAATTCGCGGAGCGCTGGTCGTGGGGCGTGCGTCACCTCGTGCAGGCTGCCGACGAGATCGCAGGGGCGTTGGACCTGTCGGCGGGCCGCTACCACATCATGGACGAAACGGCGTCCGACGCATTCAAGACCATGTGGACTCACCTCGCCGGCAACCCGCACCTGAGCTCCGAGGAGATCAGCGAGCGGAGCTGGGGAGACACCTTCGCGGACAACCCGATCAACAACGTGATGAATCCCGACTACAGTGCCGAGTCCTTCGACGAGGCCTTCGATCACATCGAAACCAACAGCGCTGTCGTCGGTGCCGTCGGCGACCAGGCCCTCGCCAACCTGTCGCCCACCGCCGGGCTTCTGGGAGCGGGTGACCCCGCGTACAACTCGGGTGCGGCCGCCGAGGCAGCGGAGATCCTCGACGGCGCGCAGCCGTTGTCCGACACCGGTAGCTCCGACTGATGGGACTTCTCGACGGGATAACCGACGGCCTCAACAAGATCGGCGACGCCGCCGAGGATGTCATCGAGAGCGGAGTAGAACACGCGGGCCAGGCCGTCGATGCGGGACTTGATGCCGCAGCGGGGGTCGCGCGACACCTCGGAGCCGACGGGGTTGCCGAATCGCTGGATGATGCGGGTGACCGGGTTGCCAGTGCGACCGGTGGTGCGGTGGATGAACGCGAACTCGGTGAGACCGAGGACAAGCGCGAACTGGTCCGTGGTGATCCGGGAAAAATCAACGAAACCGCAAGCACTCTGGGCGACATGGGCGCGGACATCGGTTCCACTGGTTCGGCGCTACGTCAGGTGGACGCAGCGGGCTGGACGGGCGACGGTGCGGACGCGTTCAATGCGGTCTTCGATCAGCAGCCGGCGCTGTGGAACGAGGCGTCCACGGCGATGGCCGCGACGTCGGCACAGTTGTCAGGGTGGGCGAGCACGGTGGAATGGGCTCAATCCGAGGCTGCCGAAGCGATAGCGAAATGGCGAGAGGCCGAGAACGACGAGCGCGCCAAGAAGGCCGAGTACAACGCACTGTCCGGTGACGAGCAGGCGGCTACACCCCTGGTCGACACCTGGACCGCCAAGTACGACGAAGCACGTCGAATCCTGACAAGGGCCCGGACCGAACGTGACAGCATCGCCGGTGAGATCGCGGGTTCCATCGACGAGCAGACCGCCATGGCGCCCACCGAGCCGCCGTTCCTCAATCGGATGGGCGCCAACGCGATTGACGCGAAGGATGCGGCCGACCATGCACGCCTGAGCTTCACGACCGGATTGGCGACGAGTCTGACCGGCATCGTCCAGTTCGGTCGACGAATCAGCCCGACCGACCCGTACAACATGAGTCATCCGGCCGAGTACCTGAAGGGGACGAGCGATCTGGTCACCGGAATGGTTGTTGCGGCTGCGGATCCGGGTGCGGCAGTCGACACGTTCCTCGCCGATGCGCGCAAGAACCCGTTCGAGACGATGGGCAGCCTCACCGGTGATGCGATTCTGACGGCCGCCACCGGGGGCGGTGGCGCGGCAGTTGCCCTAGGCAAGAATGGTGCACGAGTAAGTGGGCTGGGGCGGGGAGCCGTCGATTCGGCGCGTGGGGCCGAACGCGCCACTGATCTACCGCGTGGGGACTCGCGGGCGTCCGGCCGCAGCGCCGAAGGTCGAGGTGAGACACCGCGAGATGACGCCGCTCCGGAGGGTCGCCCGACCACGGCTGGTGACGACCCATCGCATACCGCCAGCGAGGCACCGCCCGACAAGGAGCCGTCGCAACCGACGGTGCATGCGCAGGAGCGTGACGAGCCTGCAACATCTGGCTCGAACGACACCGAATCCCGACCGGAAACCGCCGCGACAACGTCGGACTCGGCGGAGCCGGGTACCCCGACCGACACGTCCACGTCCGGGTCATCGGACGGGGCCGATCCGGCCGATGGCGGTGAGGCGTCGGGTGACGCCTCCTCCAACGCGACCACGCCTCATGCCGACGGCAGTCGAGATGTGGAGGAATCAGGTCCGACGGTCACCCAGCAGGCTGCCGACGACCAAGGTGCCGGCCGAGCTGTCGAGGAATCGGGCGGGACCAATGATCAATCCGCACAGGATGTCACGGTGGGCGGCGACCCGGTCGACCTTGCGACCGGCGAATTCCTGCTGCCCGAGACCGATCTCGAACTGCCGGGTGTGTTGCCGCTGACCGTCGGTCGCCGCCACCGCTCCGGATACCGCTTCGGTCGGTGGTTCGGGCCCAGCTGGTCGACGACTTTCGACATGCGCGTCGTCGTCGAAGAGACGGGCGTCACGATGCTGGCGGAGGACGGTGTGATGCTGACGTATCCGCACCCAGGCGTCGACGTACCAGTGTTGCCACGAGATTCCCGGCAGCGATGGACCATGTCGCGAACCGATCGTGGCGGCTATCGGGTCCATGATCCCGACCGTCGTCTCACCTGGCACTTCGCGCCCAAACCGGAACTGGCTGGGCTGGATACGGCTCTGGGGAATCTTGCCATCAGTGCCATCACCGACCGCCACCACAATCGGATTCGGTTTCACTATGACTCGGAGGGAGCTCCTTCCGAGATCAGCCATTCGGCCGGGTATCGGGTCGCGTCGACACGCGGAACGGACGAATCCACTCACTCGCTGTCGTCGCCCCAGATCAGAAAGAACCCTCGGCGGTCCGCGAATTCGCCTACACAGCAGGCCATCTGACCACGGTCACCAAGCCGTTCGGTGGCGCCACCACCTACCGGTACGACGAGCACGGACGCATGGTGTCCTGGCATGACGCCAACGGCAACCAGATGGTGAACACCTACGATTCGGACGGACGCGTCATCGCCCAGGACGGAACCGACGGCATCATGTCCGCCGGACTCGACTACGTCACCACCGGCGACGGATCGGGATCGGTCACGGTGCTCACCGACTCGGTCGGCACGCGGACAGGGTACGGATTCGACCAGGACCTGCGGCTGCGCGACGTCCAATTGCCCAGCGGCGCGCGAACACATACAGACTTCAATCAGCGCCGCGACCCACTCCAAGTGACGTCACCAGACGGTGCTGTCACCCGGTACCTCTACACACCTGACGGTGACGTCGCCGCGCTGACACGACCCGACGGCGCCACCGTTCGCATCGAGTACGCAGCCCCGGGTCGTCCGTCCGCCATTCACAACGTCGACGGTTCCGTCATCCGACACGAGTGGGATGACCAGGGCAATCTGGTGGCGGTCACCGATCCCCGGGGTGCTCGAACCGAGTACGGCTACCGGGGTGACGGTGCCCTCGAGACGATCGGCCACGCGACCGGTGGCCAGACTCAGATCCGTTGCGATGCCGCGGGGTTGCCGATCCAGGTCGTCGACCCCGCCGGTGCTGCCACATTCGTCGACCGGGACCCGTTCGGGCGTCCGACCACGGTGACCGATCCGCTCGGGGAGACCACGACGTACGAGTGGTCAGGGGACGGGAAGCTCCTGAGACGCGGCAACCCGGACGCCACCCACGACTCGTGGGATTACGACGGCGAAGGAAACCTGCTCAGGCACACCGGTCCCGGCGGTGAAATCACCGCATACACCTACGGCGCGTTCGATCTCCTCGCGACCAGAACGGATCCCGACGGCACCGTGACCAGCTATACGTGGGATACGGAACGGCGGCTCACCGGCGTCACGAACCCGCTGGGCCAGAGCTGGACCTACGAGTACGACACCGACGGCCGCCTCGTGGCGGAGATCGACTTCAATGGAGCGCTGACGAGCTACACGCACGATGTCGCGGGTCGCGTGGCGACGGTGACGCCGGCAACCGGAAGCACTCGCCGCCTGCGATACGACGGCCTCGGGCAGTTGATCGAAACCCGCGCCGACACCGGCGAATTCCGCACATACACGTACGACCTCGGAGGCCGCCGCACAACCGCCATCAGCGGAGTACATGACGCGGTCACACACACGGTTCGCTTCGACACCACCACGACAGGGCTACTGGTCGGTGAATCGATCGACGACTGGTCGGTGCTGCGATTCTCTCACGACGCCGTCGGGCGCCGTGTGAGCCGAAGCTCGTCCTCTGGTGGGTTGACCACTTGGCAGTGGAAGCCGACCGGCGATGTGTCGATGATGCAGGTCGACGGGCGCCCGATGGGCTTCGACCACGACGTCCGCGGGGCACTCACGAACTGGCGAGTCGGTGAACTGGCCGTGTCACGCGCGTACGACGGCGTGGGCCGACTGACCCAGCAGCAGGCGCTCGCACACCCGGTCCGGCTCCTCGACCTCGGGCTGGGAGGCGCGGATCGTCCCGACCCGCAGGTGATTCGCGCGGACGAGTACGCATACCGCCCGGATGGCTTCCTGTCGGGTCAGCAGACGTCGACACCGAGTGGTTCGCGCGTACGCACATACGATCTGGACGAATCGGGACGTGTCACGCACATCATGGACGGCGACACGACAGCCGAGCGCTACTCGTATGACGCTCTCAGCAACGTCGTCGGCGAGCACGTCGGCTTGGGCGATGGTGCGGCAATTGATCGGCGTGAGTTCCGTGGGACCCTACTGGTGGCCGACGGGCGTACACGGTTCTCCTACGATGCCGCCGGTCGTCTGGTGCGCAAGACCGTCCGACGGCTGTCTCGACCTGCCGACGTGTGGCACTACGGCTACGATGCGTTTGACCAGCTCACCAGCGTCACAACACCCGACGGCACCCGTTGGGCGTACACCTACGATGCTCTGGGACGTCGAATCACCAAGGCGCGATTGAACTCTGCGGGTGATGCCGAGGAGACGACTCGGTTTGTCTGGGACGGCCACACCGTGGTCGAGCAGCAGTCGTTGGCGGAGACGATGCGATGGTCGTACCGGCCGGGTACGCATACACCGCTGACCCAGACCCGCGTCCGGGGCGAGGTCGATGACCAGGATGAAGTGGATGCCGAGTTCTTCGCGATCGTCACCGATCTCGTCGGTACGCCGACCGAACTGGTGGAACCGGACTCTGGTGACGTTGTCGGCCATGCCTCGTCGACGCTGTGGGGCTCGACGACATGGTCGGGTGCGGATACGCCCATCCGGTTCCCGGGCCAGTACTTCGATGCCGAGACCGGCTGGCACTACAACCTGCACCGCTACTACAGCCCCGAGACGGCGCGGTATGTGACACAGGACCCGCTGGGCCTGGTGCCGTCGCCGAATCCGATGGCCTACCCGTTCAATCCGACGGCGTGGGTGGATCCGTTGGGGTTGGTGCCGGAGCCGTGTTTGAAAGACACCCCGATTGAGGACGCGCGTCGCGTGAGCGGCAGATTCCCAGAGTCAGCGGAACCAAACGAAATCTTGTTTCGTGCCAACGGTTCTCAAGTGACCTCGTATCAGGTCTATGACACTGAGGGATTGCCTGTTCAGCGTGTCGACGTAACGGGCAGAACGCACGGTGGTGTACCGACTCCGCATGTGATGGAGTTCGAACGCCACTTCGATCCGTCTGGCAACCTGCATATCAAGGAGTCGAAAGTGGTGAGGCCCGCCACGCCCGAAGAAGTAGGAGGATTGCGCTGATGGACCCGTGGGGCTCAATTCCCAAAATCCGTGAGTACGGGCAGTGGATGGATCCGAAAACGTACCTACGCAATGTTGGCGAGCCCGTCACAGTTGTGGCGACTGCCCTACTTCAGAGGCCCCGATTCGAAGACATCGATGGCTGCATAGTTCTGGAGGGCTCAGACCCTGCAACGGTCCGCAAATGGATCGAGCAGCTTCCCGACAAAAAGTCCGTTGAGGAGGTCGTAAACCATCTGCATGTGTGGGATGTCGTACCTGGACTCGACTCGATGCCGACTCAGGTCGCGATGATGTTTGGAGAGTGGCTTGCGTGGGGTTGGGAGCGCGCTGCCTCGGAACAGTTTCCCGGTCGAGAGTTCCATGCCGAAGCCGTCGAGGGGGACTATGGCGTTGAGGTGACGGTGTTCCAGACTGCCGGCTAGTCTAGGCGACGGTGAGGAGCTCCCACAACGTTCCGCTTGGCCTCGCTCCGGCCGATACAGGTCGACCAACGTCGATCGTTTCCTCGTTGTTGATGCCATGTCCTGCTATGCCGCGCCCGCGAACAATGAGTTGGTTCATCAAGACCGTCAGTGCGCATGCAGGTGCGTCGTCCGAGCTGGTGGATGGGTGGCGTTTGGTTGAGGCTCACAACGTGATACTGAAAGGCGGCGGTCTCAGATGACGTATCGGCAGTTCATTGCCCCTTCCATCGAGGACATGCCCATCACGTTGGTTGACATCCGGCCACTCGAGGATGCCCCCGGTGGAGTCCGCCTCGACTGGGAGACTCCTATCGGGCAGATCTCACTGATCGCAGATCCCTCTGGGAGGTCAGTGACGATCGAGACTCGTAGCGAATTCGGGACCTGCAAGGTGTATCGCGAAGGGGCAACGCTGATGTCGGTGACTGAATTGGGGACAGGTGTTGCCGTTGACGTCGATTTCGTCACCGATGAAACAGTTGGATCACTTCACGTGGAGATGAACGATCCGGTGTCAATATCCGAAACTTCCTTGTTCACGTGAATCTCACAAATGTGCCGCGGTCGTGACGACCCGTGCTCGCGCGACGCGGACCGCGATAGCCGGAGAGTGACAACCCCCTTCACTCATCGAGACAACCACCCTCGGTCGTCGAAGCGCGTCTCACACTAGGGTTTCTTGGCATCTCCCGCTTTAATGAGCTGCTCGTGCGCCCGTGCCGATTCCGTCGCACACCCGTTGATCGCCGGCGCTTCCCGGACGAGTTCGTCATCGGTCAACGCCGCGACCATGAACAACGCGAAGTCGATGCGGCGCGTGCAGTTGCTCGCCAGGATCGGATCGCCGACGTGGCGGCTCCACACGGGCAAGCCCTGGCTTTCGCCTTCCTCCAGATCGCTGCCACGCACCACGGTCCAGCGGGTGTCGGATTCGAAGATGCGTCGGGTCGCCCGTACTTGATCGTCGATGTCGACGAAGCGCGCCCAGCGTGCGAGGCGACTGGCGATCGGCACCGCGTAGCGCAGCTTCCACGAGTACCGATCGAGCCCGTCGCGAGAGATGTGCCATCCGCACGAGAAGACCAGTCGGGCATCGGGTTCGGCGAAGTCGAGGACAGCCTGGGCGGTACCGGTGGAGTAGTCGTGCACACCCCATGGCACCAGCACGGTCAACACCCCGTCGCAGCCTGCGACGGCTCGGGCGATCACATCTCGGTCGTCGGTGCGGCCGGGAACGATCTCGATGCGGTCGGAGAACTCGTCGAGCTTCGCCACGCTCTCCGGTCGGCAAACGCCCACGACCTCGTAGCCGCGTTCGAGACAGTGGCGAATCATGTAGTGCCCCAGCTTTCCTGAGGCGCCGACGATGCAGACGCGCATCGGCCGGGTGGTGTTGGGTTCTGGGGTGGTCGGCATATCGGCCTCCGGTCTTGTTGTGCCCTTACGGTGTAAGGTGAGCTTACGCTGTAAGGTGGCGACTGTCCAGAGGAGGTCGAGTGCCGAGTACACGACAGAAAGATCGGGCCCCAGTGACCCGTGCGGCTGTGGTCGCCACGGCGGTGCAGATCGCCGACGCCGAGGGCATCGCTGCGGTGACCATGCGCAAGATCGCCCAGCAACTCGGTGTCGAGGCGATGTCGCTGTATCACCACGTCCGCAACAAGGACGGGATTCTGGATGTGATGGTCGACCACGTGTTTGCTGAGATCGAGATCCCGACGAAAATGGCCTGGCGCGAGGCATTGCGGGTGCGTATGGAGTCCGCGCGGGCCGCGCTGGTTCGCCACCCGTGGGCGCTGGGGCTGATGGACTCGCGGCGCGACCCAGGGCCCGAGACCCTGCGGCACCATGATGCCGTCATCGGCGTGATGCGGGGAGCCGGGTTCACGATCCGGGGTGCCGCCCATGCCTTTTCGCTGCTGGACAGCTACCTCTACGGGTATGTCCTGCAGGAGACGACGATGCCGTTCGACTCAGCAGACGAGGCGGCCACGCGGGAGGTCGCCGAAGCGATCCAATCAGGGATCAACCCGGAAGATCTCCCGCACCTCACCGAGATGACCACTGCGCACGTGCTGCAGCCCGGCTACTCCTACGCCGACGAGTTCGGCATCGGGCTCGAGGTGGTGCTCGACGGGCTCGAGCGCAACCGTGAGCGGTGGGCGTGAGGGCCCTTCGTGACGCTCGCAAGCTCGCTCCTCAGGGGGCGGGGGATGCTCGCAAGCTCGCTCCTCAGGGGTCGGGGGTTGGGTAATCCGATCCCTGAGGAGGGTCGGAGCGCTAGCGGAGACCCGTCACGAAGGGTCCGTGACGGCTCAGATACCGAGCGCCGCCCGACGTCGCACAACCTCCTCGCGGTAGCGCGCGACGTTCGCCATCTTGATGCTCTCGTAGCCGCGCACCATGTCCGGTAGCGCGGCCAGTTCGACCGCTGCGGGCAACGCGCCCGGGCTCACGCGTCCGTCGCCCAGCCCCGCCAACAGGTCCTCGACGACCTGCCGGTACTCGCCGATCAAGGCCCGTTCGGTTCGTCGGATCTCGTTGTGGCCGAACGGGTCGAGCTTGGTACCGCGCAACCGCTTCATCTTCGCCAGGGCGGACAAGGGTCGGTCGGCCCACGCGCCGAGCGACAACTTCTCCTTCATGCCCATGCTGCGCAGCGTCGGCGGATGCAGCCGCACCGCCACCTCGGCGTCATCGCCGAACTGTTCGGCGATCTGCGCGGCGAACGTGGGGTCTTGGGTGAGTCGGGCGACCTCGTACTCGTCCTTGTATGCCATCAGCTTGTAGAGGTTACGGGCGACGGCATCGGTGAACGCCGTGCCGTGGCCGGCGCGGTGGACTCTGGTCACGAACTCGAGATACCCACGCGCATAACCCTCGTCCGCGTAGGCGATCAGTTCGTCGTAGCGGATCGCGATCGTCCGGGCGAGATCGCCATCGAGCGACCCGATACCGTCGACCACGGACTGCGCACGGCCGCTCGGCTCGACTTCGCCTGCGGCGGCACCGTGCAGTTCGGTGAGCGTGTGCGCCACCGCGTCGGGATTGTCCACCACCTGACGTCCACGGCGGAAGGCCTGCGTGTTGGCCTCGACCGCAACGCCGTTCAACTCGATCGCCCGCTCGATGGACTCGGCCGAGATCGACAGCGCTCCTGCCTGATATGCGGCACCGACCATCAGCATGTTGGCGTACTGTTCGTCGCCGAACAGGTCGGTCGACAGAACGCCGGGATCCAGATAGACGGCTCGGCGAACCTTGTCGTCGATCGCCGAATGCACCTGCGTGTCCGCCGGGAAACCCACGGTGGTGTCGATGACCATCGCGCCCGTCGGGATCTTGGTGGTGGACACGACTGCAACGGTCTTCTCCGCCCCCGCGACCTTGAGGTTCGCGGGATCGGTGCCGACCAGCGGATCACACACGAGGTAGAGGTCGCAGTCGTCGGAGGCGACCTTGCCGGCCTGCTCGACGATGTGCGGGGTGATCTTGACGTCGCTCACCACGGCGCCACCCTTCTGCGCCAGTCCGGTCATGTCCACGGTGCGCGCGGCGTGTCCGTCGAGGACCGCGGCGGTGGCCAGGACCTGGGACACCGTGACGACACCGGTGCCGCCGATGCCGGTCACGCGGATGGCGAAGGAATCGCGCACGGCCGGAACCGGGGGAGTGGGCATCGTCGTCGAGGCGATGTCGTCCGCGCGGCGACGTTGCCGCTTCGTACCCGGCGTGACGGTCACGAAGGACGGGCAATCTCCCTTGAGGCAGGAGAAGTCGAGGTTGCACGAGCTCTGGTCGATGTGGGTCTTGCGTCCGAACTCGGTCTCGACCGGATGTACGGAGAGACAATTCGACTTCTCGCCGCAGTCACCGCATCCCTCGCAGATCCGTTCGTTGATCATGACGCGCTGATTCGGGGTGTCCATGGTGCCGCGCTTGCGTTTCCGACGCTTCTCAGCGGCGCAGTGCTGGTCGTGGACCAGCACGGTGACACCCGGAACGGAGGCGAGTTCGGTCTGGACGTCGAGCATCTCGTCGCGATGGCGGATCTCGGCGGACTTCGGGAGGCCGAGCGACCGGGTGCGGCCCGGGTCGTCCGATGTCACCACGATCTTGGCAACGTTCTCGTCGATGAGCAGCGACGTGAGTCGGGGCAGGCTCATCGCGCCGACGGGGTCCTGACCGCCGGTCATCGCGACGGTCCCGTTGTAGAGCAGTTTGTAGGTGATGTTCTCGCCCGATGCGACTGCGGCCCGCAGGGCCAGGGAGCCCGAGTGCATGAAGGTGCCGTCGCCGACGTTCTGGACGAAATGGTCGGCGGTCACGAACGGTGCCATCCCGATCCATTGCGCGCCCTCGCCGCCCATCTGGGTGACTCCGGCGATGTCGCCCACCTGACGCGGATCCATCAGCAACACCATCGCGTGGCAGCCGATACCCGCGCCCACGAGAGTGTCGTCGGAGACCTTGGTGGAGCTGTTGTGTGGACAGCCGGAGCAGAAGTATGGCGTCCGGACGGCAAGGGGCAGTTCGATGCGGCCGCGGCGCTTCGCTTTCCGGTCGAGCCAGTCCTGTGCGGCATCGACGTGATGATGGTGTGCCAGGCGGTTCGCGAGTCCGCGCGACACCGCATCGACGTCGAGCTCGCCGAAGCGGGAGAACAACGTGGAGCCGTCCTCGTTCGCCTTGCCGACGATGCGCGGTGCCCGCGGATGCCGGAAGAGGATGTCGCGCATCATGGTCTCGATGAAGTCGCGCTTCTCCTCGACCACGATCACCTCATCGAGGTCGCCGGTGGCGGTGTCGAACATGAAGCGGTCCAGGATATCTCGATCCAGCGGATACACCATGCCGAGCTTGAGGATGCGGATTCCCAGCCGGTTTAGGTCGGCGTCGTCGATCCCGATGAGCCGCAATGACTCCCGCAGATCGAGGTAGGTCTTGCCGGCCGCGACGATGCCGATCCGGTCGTCGGGGCTCGACGTGACGATCCGGTTGAGTCCGTTGAGCCGTGCGTATTCGAGCGCTCGCGGCAGGCGGATGGTGAGCTGATTCTGTTCGAGCTCCATGAGGCTTGCGCCCAGCAGCCGGCCGCTGGGGACGTGGGGGCTGCGACCGAGGTCGCCGTACACAGGCATGATCCGGTTCGGGTCCACCTCGGCGGTCGACGCGCCGTCGGCGACGTGCGCCGAGATCTTCATCGACGTCCACAGCCCGCTGACGCGGCTCATCACCGCGGCGTGCACACCGAGGTCGAGGATGTCCTGGCTGTCGGCGGGGTAGAGGATCGGCATGTACAGGTCCGCCAGGGCCATCTCCGACGCGCACGGGATGGTGGAACTCTTCGCGCCCGGGTCGTCGCCGACAATGGCGACCGCTCCGCCGGACGGATGGGTGCCGATCATGTTGGCGTGGCGCAGGGCGTCGGTGGCGCGGTCGAGGCCGGGGGCCTTTCCGTACCAGTAGCCGACGACGCCGTCGAGTTGGCCCTTCGTGACGCTTCCTCGCAGGCTCGGATGCTCCTCAGGGGCCAGGGGAAAGGCGTCACGGAGGGTCGCCACCTGCCCCGCCACCTGGGAGCCCATCACGGACGTGGCGGCGAGTTCTTCGTTGAGGCCAGGGCGGTGGACGATGTCGAAGGGTTCGAGGTAGGCGCGGCGGCGGGCGACCTCCAGGTCGTAGCCCGCGAGCGGGGACCCCTCGTAGCCGGAGATGAAGGACGCGGTTCGCAGATTCTGGCGGCGGTCGATTCGGGCGCGGTCGCGCACCATGCGCACGAGGGCCTGGATGCCGGTGAGATAGATGGTCCCCGTCTCGCGCGTATAGCGGTCGTCGAGGGAGAACGAGGCACCGGAGAACGAGGTGGGTTCGTCGGGCTGCGCACCGAGGCGGCGCGCGCGGTCGTCTGCGAGGGTCATGGGGTTACCTGGCCTTCTGTCATATGTCGGTCCGCCGTCACCGTGGGTGTGGGTGCGGCGGGCATCGGTTGTAGGGGCCCGAGGGGTGGTGGGCCTGCCTTCACAGTACGCAAAGCACGTGAGGTGCGTCACGTTCGCTGCGACAATGAGATGGCGAGTCGACCGAGGCGTGACAAGTGACCCGGGCGTGACGTACGATTCGTTCAGTTAATGACCGCTAACTGAAAGGTCGATGGTGACCAGCACGTTCGGTACCGAAGCGTCGACGGAAGTCGACGGCGAAGCAGGATTCCGGGCCGTCCACACATCCAACGTGGCGGAGTTGAACCAGCGGCTGGCCCGAGCTCGTCGCGGTGGCGGCGACAAGGCCCGAGAGCGGCACATCTCGCGCGGCAAGTTGCTCCCTCGCGACCGGGTGGACCGGTTGCTCGATGTGGGCTCGCCGTTCCTGGAGGTCGCCCCGCTCGCGGCCCATGCGATGTACGACGACCGGGTCCCGTCTGCCGGCGTCGTCGCCGGAGTCGGTCGGGTGGCCGGACGCGAATGCATGATCGTCGCCAACGACGCGACCGTCTCCGGCGGCACCTACTACCCGATGACGGTCAAGAAACACCTCCGCGCGCAGGAGATCGCGGCGGCCAACCGGCTACCGTGCATCTACCTGGTCGACTCCGGCGGCGCGATGCTGCTGCAACAGGACGAGGTGTTCCCGGATCGCGAACACTTCGGCCGCATCTTCTACAACCAGGCCACCATGAGTGCCGCCGGCATCCCGCAGATCGCCGCGGTGCTCGGCTCGTCGACCGCCGGCGGTGCCTACGTCCCCGCGATGAGCGACGAGACCGTCATCGTGCGCAACCAGGGCACCATCTTCCTGGCTGGTCCGCCGCTGGTGAAAGCCGCGACCGGCGAGGACGTGACCGCCGAGGAACTCGGCGGTGGCGCCATGCACTCCTCGGTGTCCGGCGTCACCGACCACCTCGTCGACAACGACGAACAGGCCCTGGCCAAGGTGCGCGAGATCGTCGCCACCCTGGGCCCGCGTGAGCAGCCACAGTGGGACACCGCGCCCGCCCGCGAGCCGTTGCGGCCGCAGACCGATCTCTACGACGTCGTACCCACCGACTCGCGCACCCCCTACGACGTCCGCGAGGTCATCGAGATCATCAGTGACGGCGGCGAGTACACCGAGTTCAAGGCGAACTACGGCACCACATTGGTCACCGCGTTCGCCCACGTGCACGGCCACCCGGTCGGCTTCATCGGCAACAACGGCGTGCTGTTCAGCGAATCAGCTCTCAAGGGAGCGCATTTCATCGAGTTGTGTGATCAGCGGCGGATTCCGCTGGTGTTCCTGCAGAACATCACCGGTTTCATGGTCGGTCGCGCCTATGAGGAGGGCGGCATCGCCAAGAACGGCGCCAAGATGGTCAATGCGGTGGCCTGCGCCCGGGTGCCGAAACTGACGGTCATGGTCGGCGGATCGTTCGGCGCCGGGAACTACTCCATGTGCGGTCGCGCGTATTCGCCGCGGTTCCTGTGGATGTGGCCCAACGCGCGGATCTCGGTCATGGGCGGACCGCAGGCCGCCGACACCCTGGCGACGGTGCGGCGCAACCAGATCGAACGTTCCGGCGATGACTGGTCGGCCACCGACGAGGAGGCGTTCAAAGCGCCGATCCGCGAACAGTTCGCCGAGCAGTCCGACGCCTACTACTCCACGGCGCGGCTGTGGGACGACGGCATCATCGACCCCGCGCAGACCCGCACCATACTCGGATTGGCCCTGGAGTCATGCCGATACGCACCACTCACCGACCCCCGCTACGGCGTCTTCCGGATGTGATCATCGTGAACAGAACAGCCCCGACACCCAGCCGTCCCATTCGCAGCGTGTTGATCGCCAACCGCGGAGAGATCGCTTGCCGCGTCATCGACACGGTGCGCCGCATGGGCATCCGCAGCATCGCGGTCTACTCCGATGCCGACGCCGACGCCCGCCACGTCCGTGAGGCCGATGTCGCCGTGCGCATCGGTCCGGCCGCCGCCACCCAGAGCTACCTCGACATCGACGCGGTGATCCGTGCGGCCCGCGACACCGGCGCCGACGCGGTTCACCCCGGATACGGGTTCCTCTCGGAGAACCAGAAGTTCGCTGCCGCCCTCGACGACGCCGGCATCGTGTTCATCGGTCCGCCCACCGAGGCGATCGCGACCATGGGCGACAAGATCACCGCCCGTGCCGCGGTCACCGAACGCGATGTCCCGGTGGTGCCGGGACTGTCCCGGCCGGGCCTGTCCGACGACGACCTGATCGCCGCCGCCCCCGACATCGGCTTCCCGGTGCTGATCAAGCCCAGTGCAGGTGGTGGTGGCAAGGGGATGCACCGGGTGGAGGACGCAGCCGACCTTCCCGCGGCCCTCCAGCGGGCACGGCGGGAGGCCGGATCGGCGTTCGGCGACGACAGCTTGTTCCTCGAGCATTTCGTCGACACGCCCCGACACATCGAGGTCCAGGTTCTCGCCGACGAGCACGGCAACGTCATCCACCTCGGCGAACGGGAATGCTCGCTGCAGCGCCGGCACCAGAAGGTGATCGAAGAGGCGCCGTCGGCGCTGCTCGACGCCGAGACCAGGGAACGGATCGGCGCGGCGGCCTGCGACGCGGCGCGCAGCGTCGGCTACACCGGCGCCGGCACCGTGGAGTTCATCGTCTCCGCCCACCGGCCGGAGCAGTTCTTCTTCATGGAGATGAACACCCGGCTCCAGGTGGAGCATCCGGTCACCGAACTCGTCACCGGCGTCGACCTCGTCGAACAACAGATCCGGGTGGCCCGCGGCGAGCCGATCGCCCTGGCCCAGAACGAGATCACCCTGACCGGACACGCCATCGAGGCCCGCGTGTACGCGGAGGATCCCGCCAACGGCTTCCTGCCGACCGGCGGGACCATCGCGCGCTTGGCGCACCCCGACACCGGTCCGGGCAGCGGCGTTCGGGTGGACTCGGCGATGGCGGAAGGTCTCGTGGTCGGCAGTGACTACGACCCGATGCTGGCGAAGGTCATCGCACACGGCAGCGACCGTGAAGAAGCCCTGGAGCGACTCGATCAGGCGTTGGCGCACACCCGTGTCCTCGGGGTGATCACCAACGTCGACTTCTGCCGGTTCGTCCTCGCGCGACCCGAGGTCCGCGACGCCGACCTCGACACCGAACTCCTGGACAGGCTGGTCGGGGACTACGCGGTCGGCGAGCCGGATCCGGAAGCGCTGGTGCTGGCGGCCATCGCCCGCATCGGACCGCGCGATCGCGGCGACGTGTGGCAATCGGCGGTGGGCTGGCGAATCGGTGAGGTGGCCCCGGTGATCACCCGACTGACTTGGGGTGCACAGCATTTCACCGTCTCCGTGGCGGTTGCCTCGGCCACCGAGGATGCGGTGACCGGTCGGGCGACGGTGGCCTACGAGGACCAGGATCGCCGACCGTGGCACGCTGACGTCGAGTACCGCCGACTGCGCCGCACCGATGGGCTCGAGGACACCCGCCGGCTGATCGTCGACGGCGTCAGTCAGTCGTGGACGAAGGCCGACATCGACGGCACCTGGTGGGTGTCGGGGCCTCGCGGTACCTGGCAACTCGACCTGGCACGGCCGCTCCTCGACGAGGCGGCCGCGGAGAACGCCGGCGAGATCCTGAGCCCCATGCCGGGCACGGTGGTCGCCGTTCCCGCCACGGCCGGCGAGACCATCGGCGAGGGAAAGCCGATCGTCGTCGTCGAGGCCATGAAGATGGAACACACCCTCACCGCGCCGATCGACGGCGTGGTCGCACTGTCGGTCCGTGTCGGCGACAAGGTCGCCGCCGGCCAGGCACTCGCACACGTCCACAAGGAGGACTGATGGAACTCGGCCAGGAGTACACCGACCTCGTCCACACGGTTCGGGACTTCGCCCAGTCCGTGGTGGCGCCGGTCTCCGCGAAACACGATGCGGAGCACAGCTTCCCGTACGAGGTCGTCTCGCAGATGGGGAAGATGGGTCTGTTCGGACTACCCTTCCCCGAAGAGTACGGCGGCATGGGCGGCGACTACTTCGCCCTCGCCCTCGCGCTCGAGGAACTCGGCAAGGTCGACCAGTCGGTCGCGATCACCCTGGAAGCAGGTGTCGGCCTCGGCGCCATGCCGATCTACAAGTTCGGCAGCGAAGAACAAAAGCAGCGCTGGCTTCCCGATCTGACCTCCGGCGCGGCGCTGGCCGGGTTCGGGCTGACGGAGCCGGGCGCCGGGTCGGACGCCGGAGCGACCGCGACCACCGCGAAACAGGACGGCGACAGTTGGATCATCAACGGCGCCAAGCAGTTCATCACCAATTCAGGCACCGACATCACCTCGTTGGTCACCGTCACCGCCGTCACGGGGACGAGAGATGGCGGACGCAAGGAGATCTCGACCATCATCGTGCCGTCGGACACGCCCGGGTTCACCGCCGAACCGGCCTACAACAAGGTCGGCTGGAACGCGTCGGACACCCACCCGCTCACCTTCACCGATGCCCGGGTGCCGGCGGACAACCTGCTCGGCGAACGTGGCCGCGGCTACGCCAACTTCCTCTCCATCCTCGACGAGGGACGGATCGCGATCGCCGCGCTCGCCACCGGCGTGGCGCAGGGATGTGTCGACGAGAGCGTGAAATACGCCAAGGAACGGCAATCGTTCGGCAAGGCCATCGGCGACTACCAGTCGGTGTCGTTCGCGATCGCCCGGATGGAGGCCCGCGCGCATGTCGCACGCACCGCCTACTACGATGCGGCCGCGAAGATGTTGGCGGGCAAGCCGTTCAAGAAGGAGGCATCGATCGCCAAGATGATCTCCAGCGAAGCCGCGATGGACAATGCGCGCATGGCCACCCAGATCCATGGTGGGTACGGTTTCATGAACGAGTACCCCGTCGCGCGGCACTACCGGGACTCCAAGATCCTGGAGATCGGGGAGGGCACCACCGAGGTGCAGTTGATGCTCATCGCACGTGAGCTGGGATTCGCATGACCGAACCGAATCGCGTGGTGCAACGCGGCCTCTGGTTCGAAGAGTTCAGCGAAGGCACCACCTACGAGCACCGGCCCGGCCGGACCGTGACCGAGGCCGACAACGTCCTGTTCACGACGCTGACGATGAACACCCAGGCGTTGCATCTCGACGCCGCGTGGTCTGCGCAGCAGCCCGGCTTCGGCGGCCAGCGGCTGATCAATTCGATGTTCACCCTGTCGACCATTGTGGGCCTGTCGGTATCACAGCTCACCCAGGGCACACTCGTCGCCAACCTCGGCTTCAGCGAGGTCGCGTTTCCGGCTCCACTCTTCGCCGGCGACACCCTGTACGCGGAAACCGAATGCACCGGAAAACGGGAGTCCCGCTCACGCCCCGGCGAGGGCGTGGTGAACTTGACCCACATCGGACGCAATCAGCACGGCGAGGTCGTTGCGCGGGCTGCGCGGGCCACGCTGGTGCGCACGAGACCAGTGGAGTGATGATGCAACCCACCAACGCATGGACACCGCCCGGACCAGCGATGCTGTTCTGTCCCGCGGACCGACCCGAGCGCTACCAGAAGGCCTTGGATCGCGCCGACGTGGTGATCCTCGACCTCGAGGATGCGGTGTCACCGGAGAATCGCGTCGCCGCCCGTGAGGCGCTGATCGCCAATCCTCTCGATCCCGGCCGCACCGTGGTCCGGATCAACCCGGCCGGGACCGGCGATTACCGGCGCGATCTGGCAGCCGTCCTCGAGACCAACTATCGCGTCGTCATGCAGGCGAAGGCAGAAGACGCCGATTCCATCATCGACACCGCCCTGCAGACGATCGCGCTCATCGAGACACCGCTCGGCGCGACCAGGGTCAACGAGATCGCCGCCGCGGTCAATTGTGTCGGGCTGATGTGGGGTGCGGAGGACCTCGTCGCCGGTCTCGGCGGCAAATCGAGCCGATTCGGTCCCGACGAGGATCGGCCCGGCCAGTACCGCGACGTCGCCCGTTGGGTCCGGTCCACCGTTCGCATCGCCGCCGCGGCGCACAACAAGTTCGCCGTCGACTCGGTCCACCTCGACATCGACGACACCGCGGGACTCATCGGCGAGGTCCGCGACGCCGTCGCCCTGGGCTACACCGCAACGGCCTGTATTCACCCGTCGCAGGTGAACCACATCCGGGACGGCTATCGACCGTCCGACGACGAGGTCGACTGGGCCCAGCGCATCGTCGACGGTTCGGCCGAACACAAGGGCGGCGTCTTCAAGCTCGACGGCCAGATGATCGACGGCCCCGTGCTGCGGCAAGCGGAAGTGGTGTTGACCAGGGCCATTGCTGCCCAAACTGTTTCGGCGTCGTCCGAGAACCAGGCCTGAGAAACCTCGAGAGGAACCGGAGTTCGATCATGACGCAGCCCGCGTACGCCCGCGGCGAGAACTCGCCCGACCTGCTCACCGAGACCATCGGCGCGACCCTGTCGCGCACCGTGGAATCCTTCGGCGACCGCGTCGCCCTGATCGACCGGGCAGCCGGACGACAGTGGACCTACCAGGAGTTCCATCGGGACGTGCGCGCCCTGGCCGCGGGCCTCGTCCGCCTCGGCGTGACGTCCGGAGACCGCGTCGGGTTGTGGTCGCCGAACCGGTTCGAATGGGTGCTGACACAGTATGCCGCCGCCGAGATCGGCGCCGTGCTGGTCAATCTCAACCCGGCTTATCGGCAGAACGAGATCGAGTACGCCCTCACCCAGTCGGGGACCAGCGTGGTGCTGGCGGCCGAACGGTTCAAGGATTCGGCCTACGCGTCGATGCTCGGCGAGGCGCGGCCGAAGTGTCCGGAACTGCGTGAGGTGGTGTTGTTCGAGTCGCCGGAATGGACTGCGCTGCTGGCCGAACCCAGCGCAGCGGAAGCACAACAGGTCGCCTCGATCGCGGACGGACTCCACCCGGACGACCCCATCAACATCCAGTACACCTCGGGCACGACCGGCCACCCCAAGGGTGCAACGCTGTCGCACCGCAACATCGGCAACAACGGGTACATGGTGGGCCAGCTGCTCGACTACACCGAGAACGACCGGATCTGTCTGCCGGTGCCGTTCTATCACTGCTTCGGCATGGTCATGGGCAACCTGGCGGCCACCAGTCACGGTGCGGCCATGGTGATCCCGGCTCCGGCATTCGATCCGGAGGCCACGCTGGCCGCAGTGTCCGAGTACCGTTGCACGAGTCTGTACGGCGTCCCGACCATGTTCATCGCGGAACTCGCGCTGCTCGACGAGCGAGGCGATTCACACGGATTCGACCTGACGAGTCTGCGCACCGGGATCATGGCGGGTTCGCCGTGTCCCGAGCAGATCATGCGTCAAGTCGTTGATCGGATGCACATGGGGGAGGTCTCCATCTGCTACGGCATGACCGAGACGTCGCCGGTCTCCACCCAGACCCGCGTCGACGACCGGTTGGAACTGCGTGTGGGCACCGTGGGACGCGTGGGCCCACACCTGGAGATCAAGGTCGTCGACCCCGGGACCGGAGACACCTTGCAGCGTGGGGAGACCGGCGAGTTCTGCACCAAGGGCTACTCGGTGATGAAGGGTTACTGGAACGATCCCGAGAAGACCGACGAGGCGCTCGACGGCGACGGCTGGATGCACACCGGTGACCTCGCGGTGATGGACGACAACGGATACGTGCGCATCACCGGCCGAATCAAGGACATGGTGATCCGGGGTGGCGAGAACATCTACCCTCGTGAGATCGAGGAGTTCCTCTACACACATCCCGACATCCTCGACGCCCAGGTGATCGGCGTGCCGGATGAGAAGTACGGTGAGGAACTGATGGCCTGGGTTCGGTTACGGGAGGGCGCAACCGATTTCACAGTCGACGACCTCCGCGAGTTCGCCACCGGAAAGATCGCGCGGCACAAGATCCCCCGATATGTGCACGTGGTCAAGGAGTTCCCGATGACCGTCACCGGCAAGGTCCGCAAGGTCCAGATGCGCGCCGAGGCCGCCGACCTCCTGGGCCTCGGGCCCGGAGACGGTGGGGCGTGACGGTGACCGACCGAGATCCCCACGGGCAGATGCAGATCCAGTCGTTCGCACGGTTCGCCGCCGATCGCAGCGGTCGCGCGTTCGCCGACTACCAGGAACTGTGGCAATGGTCGGTGGACGAGCCCGCCGCCTTCTGGCGGGCGGTGTGGGACTTCTTCGACGTCGGAGCGATCGCCGTCGAGTCGCCGCCGGTCACGTCCGACACCGACGTCCTGGGCAGCACGGAGATGCCGGGCGCGCAGTGGTTTCCGCAGGTATCGCTGAACTACGTGTCGGCGGTGCTGCGGCACCGTGACCGGACCGGTGCCGCCGTCGTCGGCCTCGACGAGGACGGACGACGGACCGAGATGTCGTGGACCGAACTGGCCGAGGCGGTCACGGGGTTCGCGCGCACCCTGACCGATCTCGGCGTCGGCCGCTCAGATGTGGTCGCGGCGTACCTCCCCGACATCCCCGAGGCCGTCGTCGCCTTCCTCGGCACCGCATACGTCGGCGCGATCTGGTCGGGCTGCGGACAGGACTACGCACCCGAGGGCGCGGCGGGAAGGCTGGCCCAACTACGACCCAAGGTGCTGATCAGCGCCGCCGGCTACCGATACAACGGCAAGGACGTCGACAAGTCCGCCGACAGCGCCGCGTTGGCCGAGCTGCTCCTCGACCTCGACGCCCACATCGTGGTGTCCGACGTCTCGGCTCCCGACGCCGACGACGTCGGCGCGCGGCGACGGATCACCTTCGCAGACGCCGTCGCCGCGGACGGCTCCGCCCTCGAACCCGTTGCCGTGCCCTTCGATCATCCGCTCTGGGTCCTGTTCAGCTCCGGGACCACCGGAAAGCCCAAGGGAATCGTGCACGGGCACGGAGGTGTCGTCCTCGAGCATCTCAAGGCGGCCGGACTGCACGGCGACCTCGGCGCCGACGACGTCTTCTTCTGGCAGACCGCGCTGAGCTGGATGATGTGGAACTACCAGGTCGCCGGGCTGCTCTGCGGCTCCCGGATCGTCTGCTACAGCGGCGCCCCGTTGTATCCCGACGCGGACCGGCTGTGGCAGATCGTCGAGTCGGAAGCCGTCACCTACTTCGGCACCAGCCCCGGTCAGCTCCAAGCCTCCCGCAAGGCCGGCCTGGTGCCGGGCAAGGAACACGACCTGACGCCGCTACGCACCCTCGGCAGCACGGGGTCGACGCTGGCCGCCGACCTGTTCACCTGGGTCGACGAGAACGTCAAGGCGGGTCTGCCGATCTCGTCGATCAGCGGCGGCACCGACGTCGTCACCGCGTTCGCCGGGGGATCGGCCGGGGTTCCGGTCGTCGCGGGTGAACTGTCGGTCCGCTACCTGGGAGTCGCGCTGGAGAGCTGGGCTCCCGACCGCACGCCGCTCGTCGACGAGGTGGGGGAGATGGTGATCACCCGACCGATGCCGTCGATGCCCGTCTCGTTCTGGGACGACCCGGACGGCGCCCGGTATCGCCGGGCGTACTTCGAGCACGAGTGGGATGTCCCGTCCGACGCGCCGGTGTGGCGCCACGGTGACTGGGTGACGGTGACCGACCGCGGCTCGCTGGTCATCCACGGCCGCAGCGACGCGACGCTCAACCGTCATGGCATCCGGATGGGATCTGCCGACATCTACGAGGTCGTCGAGGGGATCGACGAGATCGCCGAGGCCTTCGTGCTCGGTGTCGACGGACCCGACGGTGCGTACTGGATGCCGTTGTTCGTGACATTGGTGGCGGGGGCCGTTCTCGACGACGACCTCCGTGGGCGCATCGCCGGCGAGGTCCGCGCACGGTTGTCGCCGCGGCACGTGCCCGACGAGGTGATCGTGGCGCCGGGGATACCGCACACCAGGACCGGCAAGAAGCTCGAGGTGCCGGTGACCGGCATCCTCGCAGGTCGCAGCGAGGTCAACATCGATCCCAAATCGGTCGACGACTACGGCCTCATCGATTGGTACGCGGAACAGGGTCGCGCGCATCGGTGGTAGTGAGGACTGACCGCCGCCCACGGAACGCGTCCCACGGAGGCCGCTCGGCCATGTACTAGCGTGGGGCGCGACACGTGCGCTCAACGCGGGGGCAAGGACGACCGAGCAGGAGATGCGATGACCTACCAGCAGGGCGGCTACGGCCAGCACGGCCAGGGCCAGCAGCAGGGGTACGGCCAGCAGGGCTACCCGGGCTACGGACAGCAGGGCGGCGCAGGACAGCAGGGCGGCGCAGGACAGCAGGGGTACCCGGGATACGGACAACAGGGTGCCGGCCAGCAGGGATACGGTCAGCCCGACAGCGGCGCGGCCCAACAGGGGCAGTCCGGGTACGGCCAGTACGGCTACGGCCAGCCCGACGCAGGCCAGCAGGGCTACGGCCAGCCCGGTTACGGACAGCAGTACCCGGGCTACGGCCAGCAGCCGCAGCAATACCCCCAGCAGGGATACGGGCAGCAGTATCCGCAGCAGGGATACGGCCAGTACGGCTACTCGGCTCCCAAGCCGGCCGGACAGGGACTGCCGGCCAACATCGGCCAGCTCCTCGCCATCGCGGTCGGGTCGATCGCGGCCGTCGACGCACTCGTCAGCTTCTGGAATCTCGGCGCATACCTGCCGTACCTGGTGTTCATCGCCGTGCTCTCGTTGCTGACGCTGCACCCGAAGGTGCAGACCACCCTCGCGGTCCCGGTCATCGCCGCCGGCGCGCTGGCCACCGTCATCTCGCAGCTCTACGACGTCATCTACACCGCAACCAAGGGCGGGCGCGTCATCACCAACTCCGGGGTCGACTACGCGCAACTGACGTTGTCTCTGATCGTCGCGGCCGTGGCGGTGTTCTGGTTGCTCGTCACCTTCGGCATGGTGAAGGTCGCGACTGCCGAGGACGCGGCGTCGGCGACGGCACCGGAGCAGCCCCAGACCGGATCGCAGGCAGCCGTTGCACCCCAGACCGCTGCCTTCGGGGATGCGCAGAGCGCCGCCTACGGCAGTTCGACGGCCACCTCTGGCGCTGCGTCGCAGCACACCTATGACCCGTCCGCCTACAGCCAGTCGTCGCAACAGGCGTCGGCGCCCGGACCGAGCTCGTACACACCGTCCGCGGGTGCCGCGGAGTCGACGTCGCCGTCGGCGCCCGGATATCCGTCCGCCGGCGAGGGGTCCGGGGAGGCCACCACCAAGATCAACCGCCCGGACCAGCAGAGCGGTCACTGACGCGCCGGTCTGACACCCCAACCCGTTCGATGCCCCGTCGTCATGGCGGGGCATCGTGCTGTGCGCACACGTGCTGGGGGCAAGCTGTCACGCGGGTGACTCCTGAGACTCCAGTCGCTTTCTGGGGTCGGACGGCGCGTCTGCCCGGTGTGCGACACGAGTCGTGACACGCTCGTACCGATGCCTTCGCCGACAGCCGACAGCCTTGCGTCGCGTCTACGCCAGATGCGGCAGGTCAACCGTGCGCAACGGACGGGGACCGAGGGGTCGGCGCGGGAACTGATCGTCGTGGCGTTCGCGGTGCCGGTTGTCACCATGGTGACGGTCGCCGTGCTCACCCTCACCGCGTTGCTCGCCGCGGGCAGCGGTCTGGAAGGTCTCGGCCCGGCTGTCGGCAGCATCTGGTTGGCGATCCATCAGGTGCCGGTCACGATCAGTGGCGTCACCATCGGCGTACTGCCGCTCCTGCCCACCATCGCGGTCGCTGCGGGGACGGCGCGGATGGCCGCGTCGGCGGGCGGACAGCGGCCGGTGTCCGAACTGCTCGCTGTGTTGTTCTCGGCCCTGGGTGGGCCGCTTCTCGTCACGGCGCTGTCGGTTGCCGTGGTGATGGACGGGACCTCCGTGCTGCCGCTGCACAGCCCACCTGCGCTCGCCGCCTTCGGTGCGACGTTCGCGGTGCACGGCCTCGCTGCGCTCGTCGGACTCGGCTGGAGTCGGCGCCACGACCTGTATGACCGGTTCGCGGTCACCGCCTCGGTGCGGCGAGGTGTGCGCTACGGCGCGTTTGCCACGGTCGCGTTGCTCACCTGTGCGGCAGGCCTTGTCGTGGTGCGGCTGGTCATGCGGTGGCAGGTCGTCGGCGACCTCATCGCCGGAGGTCACGACTTCGACGGCTATCTGGGACTGACCGCGATGTCGCTGCTCTATCTGCCGAACGTCATCGTCGGTACCGCTGCGGTGCTGGTCGGCTCGGATGTCCATGTCGGCACCGCGTCGGTGGACCTGTTCGACGCCACCGGCGGACCGGTTCCGCCGCTGCCGTCGCTCGGCGTGCTACCGGACGACGGAGTCGGTTCGCTCGGACTGCTCGGCTATGTGATCCCGGCGTCGATCGCGCTGGTGGTGGCGCTGCGATGTCGCGACGTCGATCCCCTCGCAGGAATCCGATCGGTCGTCTTGGCCGGGGCGATCGCCGCAACCGCGATCGTCGGTCTCAGCGCCCTCGCGGGCGGCGAGCTCGGCGAATTCGGCGAGGTTGGTGTCACGTTGCCCACCGCCGGGGTGTTCACCCTCGGCTGGATCGTCGTCGTCGGACTGGTGGTGGCGCTGATTCATGCCGCGCTGCCGTCCACTCGTGCCGCTCGGCGGCAGTTGCTGCTCGATGGTGACGACGAGTACGCCCTGGGCGACGAGGCGGGCTACGACGATGAGTACACGACCGACGAGTACACGACCGGCGAGTACCTAACGGACGACTACCTCACCGACGAATTCGAGGTCGACGAGTACGCGTCCGAGGCATTCGACGACGAGCAGTTCGATCTCGACGGGGAGTTCGAAGCCGACGACCTCTACCACGGTGATGGCGTCGACCACGATGACGATCTGCTCGACGACAGCGAGGAACACTTCGCGATGGCCGACACCGAAGACGACGCGACTCACTACACCGTCGACCGGCACTGAGCGCCGCGCCCCCGACGATCGGTCAACCCGCCTCGACCACTAGGCTTCGAACTGTGAACGCAGCTGCTGGGCCACCCGTGTCCGCAGTTCGCGCACCCATCGTCGTCATGGCGTCCGGCACCGGTTCGTTGCTCTCGTCACTGATCGGCCGGGCCGACGACGGGGCTCCGTTCCGGATCGTCGCCGTCGCCGTGGACCGACCGTGCCGTGCCGCCGACATCGCCCGCGACCACGACATACCGACCGTGCTCTGTCGGGTCGTCGATCACCCCGATCGCGCTGCCTGGGACGCGGCGCTGACCGGGCAGGTCGAGGCCTTCGAACCGCAGTGGGTGATCACGGCCGGGTTCATGAAAATACTTGGCCCGGTCTTCCTCTCGAGATTCGGCGGACGCATCGTCAACTCACACCCCGCGCTGCTCCCGTCTTTCCCGGGTGCGCACGGCGTCGCCGATGCACTCGCTCACGGGGTGAAGGTCACGGGCACAACGGTCCACCTCGTCGACGAAGGAGTCGACACCGGGCCGATCCTCGCGCAGGAGCCGGTCGCGATACACCGGGACGACACCGAGGACACCCTGCACGAACGAATCAAATCGGTGGAGCGACAACTGCTCGCCGATGTGGTGACGGCACTGGTCACCAAAGGTGTAGTGATCGACGGACGAAAGGCCGACATCCCGTGAACACTCAGAGCCCCGCCGGCGACACCCGCAGGCCGATCCGTCGCGCACTCGTCAGCGCCTACGACAAGTCGGGTCTGGCCGACCTGGCCGCGGCGCTGCACGCCGCTGACGTCGAGATCGTCTCCACGGGTTCCACCGCCAAGACCATCGCCGACACGGGGGTGCCCGTCACGGAGGTGTCGTCGCTGACCGGATTCCCGGAATGCCTTGACGGACGAGTGAAGACGCTGCACCCCAAGGTGCACGCCGGCATCCTCGCCGACACCCGCAAGGACAGTCACGTCGCCCAGCTCGCCGAACTCGGTGTGGCCGCTTTCGATCTCGTCGTCGTCAACCTCTATCCGTTCACCGAGACCGTCGCGTCGGGTGCCTCCCCGGACGAGTGTGTGGAGCAGATCGACATCGGCGGGCCGTCGATGGTCCGTGGCGCAGCAAAGAACCACCCGTCCGTCGCGGTGGTCGTGAACCCCGGGGACTACGACCTCGTCCGCGACGCCATCTCCGCGGGCGGGTTCACACTCGAACAGCGTCAACAACTGGCGGCGAAAGCCTTCCGGCACACCGCCGACTATGACGTCGCGGTCGCCTCGTGGATGTCGAGTGTGGTGGCGTCGCCGGCCGATTCGTCGTCCTTCCCGGATTGGGTCGGTGCCACCTGGGACCGTGCATCGGTTCTGCGCTATGGCGAGAACCCGCATCAGGCGGCTGCCCTGTACGTCAGTGGCGAGGGCGGCGGTCTGGCGTCGGCCCAGCAGCTGCACGGCAAAGAAATGAGCTACAACAACTACACCGATGCCGACGCCGCCTGGCGCAGCGCGCACGACTTCGACGCGCCCGCCGTCGCGATCATCAAGCACGCCAACCCCTGCGGCATCGCGGTCGGCGCCGACATCGCCGAAGCGCACCGCAAAGCCCATGCCTGCGACCCGGTGAGCGCCTACGGCGGAGTGATCGCCGCGAACCGCGAGATCACCGTCGAGATGGCCGAGCAGGTCGCCGAGATCTTCACCGAGGTGATCATCGCCCCGGGATTCGCCGACGGCGCGTTGTCTGTGCTCACGCGGAAGAAGAACATCCGGGTCCTGACCGCTGCGGCGCCGGTCCGTGCCGGCGCCGAGATCCGCCCGATCTCCGGTGGTCTGCTGATGCAGCAGCGCGACGTCCTCGACGCCGAGGGCGACAGCCCGCAGAACTGGACCCTGGCGGCCGGGGCGCCGGCTGACCCGGACACTCTCCGTGATCTCGAATTCGCCTGGCGTGCATGCCGGTCGGTGAAGTCCAATGCGATCCTGCTGGCCCACGACGGCGCCTCGGTCGGTGTCGGCATGGGCCAGGTGAACCGGGTCGACTCCGCACATCTCGCGGTCACTCGCGCCGGTGACCGCGCGACCGGCAGCGTCGCCGCGTCCGATGCGTTCTTCCCGTTCCCCGACGGCCTGCAGGTGCTCCTCACCGGTGGGGTGCGTGCGGTTGTCCAGCCCGGCGGCTCGATCCGCGACAACGAGGTGATCGAGGCGGCATCCGAGGCCGGGGTGACGCTCTACCTCACGGGTGCCCGCCATTTCGCACACTGAGTTCGTCGGCCGGTGAGCCCGGCCGACGTCGTCTTCCTGATCCTCGCCGGCTTCGGTGCCGGATTGATCGGCTACATCACCGGCCTCGCCTCGGTGGTGAGCTATCCGGCGTTACTCGCGGTGGGGCTGAGCCCGATCGCCGCCAACGTCACCAACACCGTGTCCTTGGTCGCGGTCGGCATCGGCAGCACGAGCCAGTCGGGACGCGTCCTCCTCGACGGGGATCGGCGCCGGCTGATCGGCGGCGCGATCGCATCGCTTGTCGGCGGCACGATCGGGGCGGTGACGCTGTTGCTCACCCCGCCCGACGCGTTCGAGGCAATCGTTCCGTACCTGGTGGCGCTCGCGGCCGTCGCTTTGCTCGTGCAACCGGCGCTGCGGCGATGGGCCACCCGACACGAGGATCGTCCGGCCGTGTGGCTGATGGCGCTCGTCGTGATCTCGATCTACGGCGGCTACTTCGGCGCCGGCGCCGGCATCATGGTGCTCGCCCTGATGTTGGTACTCACCAGTGAGCCACTGTGGCGGGCGGCGTTGTCGAAGTCGTTGTTCCTGGGAATCGCGAACACCGTCGCCGCAATCGGTTTCATGATCTTCGGTCCGGTGCATTGGACGGCCGCCCTGGCGATGGCCGTCGGCTGCCTCGCCGGTGGATGGTGCGGACCGCCGGTCGTGAAACGGCTTCCGGCCGAGCCGCTGCGCATCGTCGTCGGACTCGGTGGTCTCGGGCTGGCGGTGTGGTTGGCCGTCGGCTGACCCGCGACGGAACCCGAAATCGCGCCGACGGAACCCAAAATCGCGCCGACAGAACCCGGAATGGCGTCGACGGAACCCGGAATGGCGTCGACGGAACCCGGAATCGCGCCGACAGCACCCCGGGGGTTTTGCTCATCGTGGCTCCAACCATGCTCAGCGGAGCATTCTGCGTTACAAAGTACGAGTGATCTCCTTCGACTCGGCCGCTTGCCGCCAGCGCCATGCGTTGGATTGGTCGGACGGGTCGCATCATGGTTCACCGCCCGCGGCGTTCGAACTCTTCTCCATTCGAACCGATCCGCAAAGGAACCATCATGACCGTTTCACCCGTATTAGTCAGCTCTGCTGAGTCAACCGCCGTCGCTGCAGACGGTCAGTTCGCCACTGCCGGTGTGGAACTCGACATCGACGAGTACGGACCGTCGCTCGGCGCCGAGATCCGCGGCATCGACATAGCGAACGCCTGCGACGAAGAGATCCGCGCCGTCCGCAGCACGCTCATCGACCGCAAGGTCGTCGTCATCCGCGACCAACACATCGACGATGCCGCTCACATCGACTTCGGTCGGAGGCTCGGTGACGTCACGATCGGACATCCGGTCTGGGACAGCGGCGACGTTCCCGACGAGGTTTACGCGCTCGACAGCGCCGACGACGGTTTCGCCGACGTCTGGCATACCGACGTCACGTTCATGCCGCGCCCGCCGATGGGATCGATCCTGCGTCCGGTCGTGTTGCCGCGCAACGGCGGTGACACCAACTGGGCAGACGCGGAGCTGGCATATTCATCGCTTTCCCAGCCCGTCCGGCGACTCGTCGACGAACTCACCGCCGTCCACGACGGCAACCGTGCGTTCGGTTACTACCTGCGCCACCGCCGGGGCGGGCGTGGAAACACCTGGGACGGTGACGAAGTCAACCAACGTGTGCCGGTGAGTCACCCGGTCGTCCGCATCCACCCGGAGACCGGGCGTAAGTCGCTGTTCGTGAATCCGGGATTCACCTCACACATCGAGGGTGTTTCCGACGCGGAGAGCCGTGGCCTTCTCGACCTGCTGTACGCACATCTCACCAAGCCTGAACACATTGTCCGGCATCGTTGGCGTCTCGGGGATCTCGTACTGTGGGACAACCGGAACACCGTGCACTACGCGAACCGTGACTACGGCAGTGCCCGCCGAGTCATGCACCGAATCACGTTGCGAGGCGACGTGCCTGTCGGTCCGTCCTGATCGCAGACCCGAACGCATCGACACTGTCGGCGAACGACCCTCACTTCCGAATCCGCCGCTAGACCAGACCGTGCCCCAGCACGCGGTTCAACTGGGTAAGCCCCGGTTCTGTCGGCGCGTTCGGGCGTCGCCGGCCCTAGAAGGCGACTCGACATCAACCCAACCTTTATTCAACCAGGGGGTTGACAAAGACCCGACTGGGGCGCACAGTCGTATTCAACCAAACGGTTGAGGAGGTCGGATGTCCGACGAGTTGTCGAAGGTGTTCGCCGCACTGGCGGACCCGACCAGACGGGACATGGTCGCCCGGCTGGCGGTCTCCGACGCGACGGTCAGTCAGCTCGCCGAACCGTACGACGTGAGCATCCAGGCGGTGTCCAAGCACCTGAAAGTGCTGGCCGACGCCGGACTGGTGACCCGAACCCGGGAGGCGCAGACGCGCCCGGTCCATCTGGAAGCGGAGGTGTTCGACCTCATGACCAAATGGATCGAGCGGTATCGCCGACAGGCGGAGGAGCGCTACCAGCGCCTCGACGCCCTGCTGGCGGAGATGAACGACGGCCCCGCGGCATCAGGCGGCGAGGACGAGCAAACCACGAAGAAGGGAAAGGCGTCATGAGTGCAGTGCAGACCCGTTACACCGAGGCCGCCATCGAGGCCGACAAGGAACTGCCGATCATCCGGATCACCCGCGACTTCCGCGGCACACCCGCCCAGCTGATGAAGGCGCACACCGACCCCGAGTTGTACGCCCGCTGGGTCGGTCCGGATGCCACCGCAACCCGCATCATCGATTGGGAGGCGCGCGATCTCGGCAGCTGGCGATACGTCTCGACCCACGAGGGCCAGGAGTTCGGGTTCCACGGCTGCTTCCACACCGTGTCCGACGACAAGATCGTGCAGACCTTCACCTTCGACGGCATGCCCGATGATGTTGCGCTGGAAACACTGTGGTTCGAGGACCTCGGTGACGGCACCACCCGCCTGCACGCCCAATCACTGTGTGACAGTTTTGAAGCCCGCGACGGCTGGCTGGCCTCCGGTATGGAGGTGGGCGTCAACGACGGCTACGCAGCGATCGACCGGCTGCTCGAGTCGGGCGAGCTCTGATCGGTGATGACGATGACAGAGCCATTGACCGGTCTCGATGCGGCCGAGCGTCACCGCCGGGTCGCAGCCATGTTCGCCGACGAGATCGCCGCGGTGACGGATTGGGACGCCCCGGCGCCGGTCGACGGGTGGGTGGCGCGTGACGTCGTCGCCCACCTCGTCGAGTGGTTCCCGGGATTCCTGGCCGGCGGGGGAGTGGAGTTGCCGACAGGCCCGTCGGTCGACGACGATCCCGCGTCGGCGTGGAAGGCGCACGCCGACGCAGTCCAGGATCTGCTCGACGGTCCCACGGCCGACGACACGTTCCGACATCCGATGGCGGGGGAGCACCGACTCTCCGAGGCCGTGGACCGCTTCTACACAGCCGATGTCTTCATGCACACCTGGGACCTCGCCACCGCCGCCGGCCACACGGCTGCGCTCGACCCGGAGTTCGCCCGCGAACTGCTCGACGGCATGGTCGGCATCGAGGACCTGCTGCGCTCGTCGGGTCAGTACGGTCCGGCTGTGCCGGTCCCCGACGACGCCGACCCGGTGACCAAGCTGGTCGGGTTCATCGGTCGCGATCCAGCCTGGCGGACACCGGCCTGAGGCGATTCCGTCTCCACGTGCGCGTGACGGTCACCGGAGTACCGTGGACAAGGTGCCAGAGGAGAACTTCACCACCCACGCCTCGCAGACCACCGAAACCCGCCACCCGTCACCCCGGACCCTGGGTGAGCTGCGCGCGAGCGGCCACATCCAACGCAGTGTGCGCGACGAGATCCGCAACAACCTGTTGAGCGCGCTCCGCGAGGGCCGTGATCCGTGGCCAGGCATCGTCGGTTTCGAGGCGACCGTCATCCCGCAACTCGAACGGGCGCTGATCGCCGGTCACGACGTCGTGATGCTCGGCGAGCGCGGTCAGGGCAAGACCCGCATCCTGCGCACCCTGGTGGGGCTGCTCGATGAATGGACCCCCATCATCGCCGGTTCCGATCTCGGTGAGCACCCGTACGAGCCGATCACGCCGGCGTCGATCCGGAAGGCCGCCAACCTGCTCGACGACCTGCCGGTCGAGTGGCGTCACCGGAACCAGCGCTACAGCGAGAAGCTGGCCACCCCGGACACGTCCGTCGCCGACCTCGTGGGCGACATCGACCCGATGAAGGTCGCCGAGGGCCGGAGCCTCGGCGATCCGGAAACCATCCACTTCGGTCTGATTCCCCGCGCCCACCGCGGAATCGTCGCCATCAACGAGCTGCCGGATCTCGCCGAGCGCATCCAGGTGTCGATGCTGAACGTGATGGAGGAACGCGACATCCAGGTGCGCGGCTACACACTTCGGCTGCCACTGGACGTGCTGGTGATGGCCAGTGCAAACCCGGAGGACTACACCAACCGCGGACGAATCATCACCCCGCTCAAGGACCGGTTCGGAGCGGAGATCCGCACGCACTATCCGCTGGAGCTCGACGACGAGGTCGCGGTCATCGAACAGGAATCCGACCTCACTGCCACCGTGCCGACCTTTATCACCGAGATCCTCGCCCGGTTCACCCGCTACGCCCGCGATCACCCGTCCATCGATCAGCGTTCGGGTGTGTCGGCACGTTTCTCCATCGCCGGTGCCGAGACGGTTGCCGCCGCCGCACTGCATCGCGCGACCGTCACCGGGGAGGACGTCGCGGTGGCCCGGGTGGTCGACTTGGAGTCGGTGATCGAGGTGCTGCGCGGCAAGATCGAGTTCGAGTCCGGTGAGGAAGGCCGCGAGCTCGAGATCCTCGAACACCTGATGCGCAAGTCGGTCGCGGACACCGTGCGGGCGCATCTGGGCGGCATCGACATGGCGCGACTCGTCGAGGCGATGGAGAACGGGGAGCCGGTGGTCACCGGCGACCGGGTCACCGCGGGCGACTTCCTCGGATCGATTCCCGACCCGGACACGACCGGTGAGGTTCTCGACGAGATCGCCGAACGCCTCGACGCCGAGGCCGAGGGTGAACGCGCCAGCGCCGTCGAGCTCGCGCTGGAGGGTCTGTTCCTGGCTCGGCGGATCGGCAAAGAGGCCGACGAATCCGGGCAGACGATCTACGGCTGATCGATGGTCGTGTACCCCCTGGTCCCTGAGGAGCGAGCTTGCGAGCGTCGCCCTCTGGTCCCTGAGGAGCGAGCTTGCGAGCGTCGCCCTCTGGTCCCTGAGGAGCGAGCTTGCGAGCGTCACGAAGGGCCCCTTCGTGACGCACGCTCACTTCGTTCGCGGGCTCCGCACCGACCAGTAGGCGACTGAAGCAAAGAGGCGATGGACATGGCTCGCAAATCTTTTCACCGTTCGCGATATCAGCGATACACTGGCGGCCCCGATCCGCTCGCGCCACCTGTGGACCTGCGCGAGGCGTTGCGCGACATCGGCGACGACGTGATGGCCGGCGCATCCCCGCAACGGGCGCTCCGCGAGTTCCTGCGACGCGGGTCCCAGGACATGCGGGGGCTGGACCGGCTTCGCGAACAGGTGAACCGCCGCCGACAGGAGATGCTGAAGAACCGCAACCTCGACGGCACCTTCGCCGAGATCCGCGAACTGCTGGACCGCGCCATCCTCGAGGAGCGCAAGCAACTCGCGCGTGACCTCGACGACGACGCCCGCTTCGCGGAGATGCAGATCGGGAGTCTGCCGCCGTCGACGGCGCAGGCGGTCGAGGAACTGTCTGAGTACAACTGGCGCAGTCCGCAGGCTCGTGAGGATTACGACAAGATCAAGGATCTGCTGGGTCGCGAACTGCTCGATCAGCGTTTCGCGGGCATGAAGGAAGCTCTGGAAGGGGCGAACGAGCAAGACCGCCAGCGCATCTCGGAGATGCTCAAGGATCTGAACGAGCTGCTGGATGCCCACAACCGTGGCGAGGACACCACCGAACAGTTCGACGACTTCATGCGCAAGCACGGTGAGTACTTTCCCGAGAATCCGCGCAACACAGACGAACTGATCGACTCCTTGGCGCAACGAGCCGCGGCGGCCCAACAGTTCTACAACTCGCTGACACCTGAGCAGCGCGCCGAGCTGGACCAACTCGCCCAGCAGGCGTTCGGGTCTCCCGATCTCATGAGTCAACTGGCCCAGATGGATTCGTCGTTGCGGCAGGCTCGACCGGGTCTGGACTGGGACAACGCTCAGTCGTTCTCCGGCGACCAGCCGATGGGTCTCGGCGAGGGTGCCGCCGCCCTGCGTGACATCTCCGAACTCGAAGCGCTCAGCGAGCAGCTGTCCCAGCAGTATGCGGGCGCGCAGATGGACGACATCGACATCGATGCCCTCGAGCGGCAACTCGGAGAGCAGGCCGGGGTCGACGTGCGCACCCTCCAAGAGCTCGAGAAGGCCCTCTCCGAGCAGGGGTACTTCGACCGCACCGCGGACGGTCAGCTACGTCTGAGCCCGAAAGCCATGCGGCAGTTGGGGCAATCGATCTTCCGTGACATCGCCGAACAGCTCTCCGGGCGCGGTGATCGGCAGACCAGGCGCAGTGGCGCGCTCGGTGAGCCGACCGGCGCGTCGAGGGAGTGGGAGTTCGGCGACACCGACCCGTGGGATGTCACGCGCACGGTGTCGAATGCGGTTCTGCGCACCGTCGCCGAGACCGACGAGCCGTCGCTGGCGACCAGTGAGATGGCACGGTCCGGCGTGCGAATCGACGTGCGGGACGTGGAGATCGCCGAAACCGAAGCCCGCACGCAGGCCGCCGTGGTCCTCCTCGTCGATACCTCCTTCTCCATGGAGATGGAGGGCCGCTGGACGCCGATGAAGCGGACCGCCATCGCGCTGAACCATCTGATCTCGACCCGCTTCCGCAGCGACGAACTGCACCTCATCGCCTTCGGTCGCTACGCCCGGTCCATCGACATCGCCGAGCTGACCGGATTGCAGCCGCGGATGGAGCAGGGCACCAACCTGCACCATGCGCTGTTGCTGGCACAGCGGCATCTGCGGCGTTTCCCGAACGCACAGCCGGTTGTCCTCGTCGTCACCGACGGCGAGCCCACCGCCCACCTGGACCCGAGCGGCGAGCCGTTCTTCTTCTACCCACCGCATCCGCAGACGATTGCGCTCACCGTGCGCGAGCTCGACCATGTCTCCCGACTGGGCGCCCAGGTGACCTTCTTCCGGCTGGGCGAGGATCCAGGTCTCGCCCACTTCATGGACCAGATCGCCCGGCGCATCGGCGGGCGGGTGGTGGCACCCGACGTCGACGGCCTGGGCGCCGCCGTCGTCGGCGACTACCTGCGATCCAGGAAGGGCCGTCGGCGCTGACGGTCGGCCGGATTCAGGGTTTCCCCTCAGGGTTTTCCCTATCGGTCAACCGGTGGAGGGCAGGGAAGTTCAGGGTGGTTGCGCTGCGGGTTCGCCACTACGCTCAATAGATGTGAGCTCCCCCGACGACCAACCCCGCGACCCTGCCCCGGCTCCCGACGATCTGCCCGTCCCGACCGTCCCCGCCGACCCGCGATCGCGTCTGCGTGCAGCGGACGCCGACCGTGAACTCGTGCATCAGATTCTGTCGGCGGCGATGGAACGCGGGAGCCTCTCGCTGAGCGAGTACGAGGAGCGGTCTGGAAAAGCGGTCGTGGCGAAGACGTTCGGCGAACTCGACGAGCTCACCGACGACCTCCCGGTCGGGCAGTTGGGCGTACCGATGCCCTTCGTCGGGGAGACCACGGTCAGCCGGGTGCAGCCTGCGTCGGGTCGATCACCCGTTCAGAATCGGCTCGCGCTGATGTCGGGAGTGGAAGTACGTGGCAACGTGACCGTCGCGGACACCCTCAACGCCGAGGCGATCATGGGTGCCGTCGACATCGACCTGCGCGAAGCCGAATTCACCGCACCGGTGTTGACGATCCGGTGCGCCGCGATCATGGGCGGCATCGACATCACGGTGCCGCCGGACGTCGGCGTCGATGTCGGCGGATGGGCCGTGATGGGCGGTTTCGGCGGCAAGGCGTCTGGTCCCGGGGCTCCCGGTGCACCGACGATCCGTGTCGTCGGATTCGCGCTCATGGGTGCGGTCGAGGTCAAGCGCAAGGAACGCAAGCCGCACTCGTGATGAGTGACGGTCACGCGAGCAACAGAGCGATGACCGCGATCGACGGCACCGATCCGAGTGTCGTCAGCAAGGTCGTGTCGCGAGCCATGATCTGGGCCCGGCGGTAGCGCGTCGCGTACACGAGCACGTTCTGGGCGGTGGGCAGAGCAGCGATGACCACCTGCGCGAACAGCTCGTGACCCGTCTCGCCGAATCCCCATCGCGCGATGGCATAGGCCAGCAGCGGCATGGCGACGATCTTCAGGACACACGCGAGGGCGATGTCGCGACGCGGGCTCTCGCCCTTCTTGAACACCGCCGCTCCGGTCAGTGAGAGACCGAACGCCAGGAGTGCGCAGGGCACCGACGCGTTGCCGAGCATGTCCACCGGCTCGAGAATCGCCGCCGGTGGCTGCAGCCCCAGAGCCGACACGATCAGACCGGCGACGCCACCCAGCACGATCGGGTTCGTCAGGGGTGCAATGACGGCGTCGCGCATGGCGGCCGCTCGCGACGCACGGCCGAGGACCGGGTCGGTGACCGTCACGTCCAGTGTGATCAGCGCGATGGGGGAGTAGATGAGGATCTGGAACAGCAGGAGCGGTGCGATGAACGATGCGTCGTCGAGCACGAAGATCGCGATCGGCAGGCCCAGATTGACACTGTTGACATAGGAGGAGGCGAGTCCGCCGATCGCCAGCTCGGGAACGGAGCGGTGCAGCCACAACCGGGCGGTGATCACGTAGACGATGCCGATCGTGAATGCGCTGCCGCCGGCGATGACGAGGGTCTTGGAGAAGATCACCGAGAGTTCGGAGGTCACCAGCGCGTGGAAGAGCAACGCAGGAGTGCACACGAAGAACACCAGGCGAGAGAGCACCTCATGCGCGCTGTCGCCGAGGACTCGCGTGCGTCCGAGTAGGTAGCCTGCTCCCACCACGATGAAGATGACGGTGAAGCCCGATACCACTCCTGACACTCGGGTGAGTGTATGCAGCCTGCCGCGAAGGCCCGCCGACAGGCAGGGGGATGACAGAGCAGTTCGGTAGGCTTCGGCCATCTGGCGACTCGACGCCGGGGTTGGTGCCCGGGGAAGGATGCTCCGATGACAAACCCCAACGATGACCCACGCGGCCCGGAAGGGGACCCGACCGGCGACTCACCTGCAGGACCGGCGCCGGCGTACGAGGGCGGGAACCCCTACCCATCATCCCCCGGCCGCGACCCGGCGTCCGGGCAATCGGGGCAGGGGTCACCGAGCGACCCCGGCACGCCCGGTTACGGGGTACCCGGCTACGCGGACCAGGGATACGGCACGCCTGGCTACGGTGCGCCTGAGTACGGCACGCCTGGGTACAGTGCGCCCGGCTACGGCGCGCCACAGTACGGCGCGGCGCAGTACGGTCCCGGCGGCTACCCTGTGATCCGGCAGACCAACGGGAAGGCAATCGCTGCGCTGGTGTGCGGAATCGGGTCGTTTCTGGTGTGTCCGGGTGTGCTCGGTGTCGTGGCCGTCATCCTCGGGAACTCGGCTCGCGACGAGATCGCGAGGTCGGCAGGTACCCAGGACGGAGAGGGCATGGCCAAGGCCGGCGCCATCCTCGGGTGGATCTCGATCGCGCTCGTCCTCGCGGCACTGCTGGTCTTCCTCCTGGTGCTCGTCGTCGGCGCGGCGGTTTCGGTCTGATCGGGTCTCCCGGTCGGGGTTTCCGCCGCGTTTTGGAGGTTCTGGCATCTGGCCGGTAGTCTGGTGAGGTTGTGTGCCGCGGCCAACCGGTCGAAGACCGTGACCGACGCGCACCGATTGGCGGGTTCCACCGATCACGATCGGCGGGACCGAAGCGGACTTACACGTAGGAGAAGGGCTCAACCATGGCTGTACCCAAGCGCCGGATGTCGCGGGCGAACACCCGCAGCCGTCGTTCGCAGTGGAAGGCGGACAACGCCGCTCTGCAAGAGGTGAAGGTGAACGGCGTCGCGCAGCGCATTCCGCGTCGGCTCGTCAAGGCCGCGCAGGCCGGCGTCATCGACCTGGATCGTCGCTGACCGACGTCTGCTGACCCCCGGGGGTCGCGACACAACTCCGACATTTCACGACGACCGCCTCGGATATCCGAGGCGGTCGTCGTGCTGCTCCGGACCGATGGAAACCTGAGTCGATGCTGCAAGAGATCCTGAACGACGTCGGCATCGCCGTGTTCGCCGCGTCGGGCGCGCTGCTCGGCGTGCGGAAGGATTTCGATCTCTGGGGCATCGTCACCGTCGGCGCACTCACCGGCGTCGGCGGGGGCATCCTGCGCGACGTCGTGCTGGGCATCACGCCGCCGACGTCGATCCAGAACTGGCCGCCGATCGTGATCGCGGCCGTCACCAGCCTCGTCGTCTTCTTCTTCCACCCGACCTTCGCCCTCCTGCGCCGGAGTGTGCTGATCTTCGACGCCGTCGGTATGGGCGTCTTCGCGACGAGCGGCGCCGCGATCGCCGTCGATCAAGGCGTCAGCGCGTTCGCCGCGACCCTGGTCGGTCTCCTGACCGCCGTCGGTGGTGGAATCCTGCGCGACGTCATGGCCAACGAGATCCCGCTGCTGCTACAACCGGCCGACCTCTACGCCGTGCCGGCGTTGCTCGGCGCCGCGGTGGTCGCGGTCGGCGGCATCCACACCTCCGCACCGATCTGGGTCTGGCTGGTGACCGGAACGATCGTTGCCACCGGACTGCGGATCGCAGGCCTTGCGTTCGGGTGGCGGCTGCCGACGGCCCCGCGGCCCCGGGCCCGCCGGCAGTCCTGAGAACCCGGTTCCGGACCGGCGGTCACCCGTCTGCGACGGCATCGAGGGGCGGTGTCATGGTCGGGGGCACCAGAAGGTCTGTCGGCGCTGCGATGGCGGCGTCGAGCACGACGCGTACCTGGTCCAGAAAAGATGTGATCGTCGCCCGACCCGTCGGGGTGTCCGGATAGCGGCTACGGATCGACAGACCTCCCCGGGTCCGGGACACCCAGAACTGGGCGTCGTCGGCGGTCGTCACATTCGAGATGTGGTGGGCGTCGAGCTCGTCGCGAAGCGTCGCGGCGGGCAACGTGCGGTAGTCGACGTAGGACACCATGAAGATGTCGTTGCGTTCACGTCGGAGTCCGCCGAGCGCCGCGATGACCTGTGACACGGGTATGCCGCCGAGCTCCACCGCGCGACGGAGTGCCGGACCGGTCTGCTGCACTGTCACCGCCGGACCGTCGCCGGCGACGACGCGGATCGGCGCATTGGTGGTGAACCAGCCGACCGCGTTCCGCCACGGCTCGCTGCGTCGAGTGTGCATCGGGAACAACAGCGGTAACTCGCGCCCTCCGCCGAGGTCACGTACGGCGAGCGCCATCGCCGACAGGATTCCTCCGTAGACGCTGGAACCGTTGCGACGGCAGAAAGCGGCGAACCGTTCGGTGTCCGATCGTCCGAGGAGCGGTCGGACGTCGGCGGCCTGCGTCGCCGTCTGCCCTGGCGGGACGCCGAGGTCGAGCGGGAATGTGGGTGGGCGTCGCTCACACTCGTCGAAGAATCGGAGCCAGGCCTTCAGACGCGGGTCGGAGTCGGAGATGTCGGTCATCTCCGCTTCCTCGGCGCAGTAGTCGACGAAGCTGCCGCTCATCATGAGACTCTCGGCCGAGAATTCCGCGGGCATCCGGCGATATCCGTGGTAGAGGCGGTGGAGGTCGTCGACGATGATGGACATCGAGTACGCGTCGACATGTGCGTGGTCGAACCCGCAGATGATCGTCGACTCGTCGTGCCGGTCGATCGCACCGAGCAGATAGGCGGGGAATCCGAATGGATGACAGGCCGCGTCCAGCGACGCCCACAGTGCGTGTTGCATCGCGCAATCGTCGGTGGCCCGCACGCCCGGATTCTCGATCAACCGGAGGGTCGACGGGTCGTACTCCATGCGCACGATTCGGTTGTCGCAGCGCGTGAACGAGCTGTGCAGGGTGCCATGTCTAGTGATCAGGGCGTGGTAGGCGCGTGACAGTGCGCGGCGGTCGATTCTGCCGGTCACCCGGAATGCCGTAGCCAGCCATGTGCTGTGCTGCTCCGCCCCGGCCAGATGCACGCTCTGATTGAAGGACGGGGGAACCCGTGAGACCTGGGGGCTGCCGACGGAATCGACGGACCAGGTCAGGAAGTCGCCGGCCTGTGGCCGGAAGTGGTCAATGGTCGTGACGTGCAAGGGCGCGCTCCTGGGGTCGTACGTCGATGCGACGCAACGCATCCGCATCGACGGGCGGAGAGATGACATGGTCGCCGTGCCGGGCGACATCGGCGACCACGGCGCACAGGCGATCGAAGTACCGCCGCACCTGGCGCTGTGCGAAGGGTGTGTCGGGGGTCTGGCTACCCAGGTACAGGCTGTCGTGGTCGCGATTGATCCACACCGACGCGTTGGCGGTGCGGCCCTCACCCGTGAAGATGACACCCCGGTCGAACGCCGGCTTCCCGTTGCCGGGGAACCAGCGAAAATCGATGTAGGAGAGCAGGTTGGGGGCAGTCACCACCGCCGTGTCCGGTGCACCTGCCGCGACCATGGCGGCCATCGCCGCCTGCACCGGCACGGTGGCGAGTCGTTTCGACTCCTGCTGGGCGGTGTACGCGGCCGGGATCAGGGAGGTGAACTCGGTGGCCGTCGCGATGTCGACCTCGACCGGTGCGAAGGAACAGAACCATCCCTGGGCGCCGGCGAAATCGGGATGCATGGCCCGTGTGTTCGAGACGATCATGCCGTAGTGATATGTGCTGCCGCCGAGTTCGTAGCCGGCGATCGCCATCGCGGCGTGGATTCCGGAGAGAAAGCTCCCACCGGCGGCCTTGCAGACTGCGTCGAAGGACGCGACACCGGCGCGGTCCAGCATCGACATCTCCAGTGGCCGGACCGGGGCGGTCTCGCCAGGTGCGATGCCCAGGTCGAGCGGAAAGCCTGGCATTCGTAATCCGTTTCGGGAGAAAGTGTTACGCCAAGCATCCGCTTCTGGTGAGTTCATGTGGTGTCCGGCGGACATCGCATCGAGTTCCGCGTGGTCGAAGTACGAGTCGTCCGATCCGCCGTCGAGATCGGCCGAACCGTCGACGATCCCGGTGTACAGGTCGGCGATCTCGGTGAGTGCCAACGCCTGAGAGGCACCATCGCTCAGCGCGTGGTCGCAGCCGAAGTAGATCGCGAATCCGCCGTCGTGCGCGACGGCACCGAATGCGAAGCCGGGAAATGCATCACTGATCGTCTCCGCACCGAACCGGTCGCAGAGGTGTTGGTGGAGATGGTCGACATCGTCGATCGAGCCGAGTGACTCGCTCACGAACGCCACATCCTCCGGCGCGACGAGATGATGTCGGATGGCTCCGTCAGCGCAGGTGAACCAGCTCCGAAGGATCGGGTGGCGTCGGACGAAGGCCTCGAGGGCAGCTGTCATAGCCTCGACGTCGAGGTCTCCGTCGAGTTCGGTTCCGGAGCCCAGATAGGAGCGGTGCGGCTGGCCGTTCGCTCGAGCCATCTGTGAACTGCGCACGTGGTTCTCGGTCAGAAACGTCAATGGACGACCAGTGGGTGGTGCGTCGGCGGCGGCATCTGCGCACCGGGTGGTGGGGCGCCACCCGATGGCTGCGCCGGGGCGGGGCTGCCACCTGCGCATCGCGGTGATCTTCACGTTCAGCTCCTTCTCTGGTCACGCCAGGCGACGTTCTTCGTGTCCGGCCGACGTGCCGGAGTCGAAGTCGTGTGTGGTCCGGGGATGGGCATCTGCGTCGGAAGCCGAAGCGTCCTCCAGCACTGCTGTGGCAATCGAGCACGCGGTGGTGACGAGTCGCCGGACCTGTGCCGCGATCACGTCGTTGGCGGGGTAGCGCGACGACACGGTGATCCCGGTCGGGGTTCGCGCGATCCAGATGTACACCTCGGAATCGGAGCGCGCGGCCCCGCGCAAGGTGCGAGCCTCCCACTCCGGCCAGTCCTCGGCACCCGGGACGGCCCGCAGGTCGAGGTACGAGATGACGAACTGGGGTACCGCATCGGTGTCCAGCAACTGCGCGACCCGGGGGAAGGGGAGTCGGGAAAGGCGTTTGGACTCGCGGATTCCGCCGGCTGCCGCGTTTAGCGCATCGACGACGGTCTCCGCATGGGTGAGATCGACCTCGAGTGGTCCGAGCCCCACGAACCACCCGACCGATTCGACGAACTGGCGGTCGTGGCGCGTATGCATCGGCATGGCGGCGCGGAGCCGGTTCTCTCCGGTGAGATCCTGGTAGGCGAGCGCAAGAGCCGCGACGATGGCGGTCTGTGTGGAGTGACCCGTCGAACGGGACAGACGGTTGAGGGCTGTCACCTGTTCGTCGGTGGCGACGTGTTTCGCCCAGCCGTCCTGTGCGGGCGCTTGCGACACGACATCGCGCTCTCCCGGAGAATGTGATTCGACCGGTGCCAAACCGAACCGTGGGAAACCGCTTGCATCATCCAGGAACTCACGCCACCGTCGAACGTCCGGGTGATCGGCAGCGAGATCTGCTGCGCTCACCCGATTGTGTGCACTGAAATCGACGTGGCTTCCGACCTCGGGCAGAGGTGGCGAAACGCCCAGTGTCTCGCTGTCATATATTAGGCGTAATTCGTTGATGGACAACAGCATCGAGTAGGCATCCATGATCGAGTGATCCGCCGCGAAGACGAGGTGGAAGCCATCGGAGCGGGCGGCGTGATCCTCGGATCCCTCGGCGTCGGTGACCGTGGCCATGAGGCAATGGGGCCAGGCCAACGGGGTGAGCCGGCTGTCGAAGAACTCGACCAGGTGTTCCCGGATCCTGTCGGACCCGAACGGCCCGAGGTCGACTCTGCCGATGGATACCGACAATGGGTCGCATGAGCGTCTCGCGAACTGCGGGCTGTCACCGGCGTCCGGTACGTCCCGGTCCCGGGCGGGGAGTTCGCGCGTGACTGTCGTACGGAACGCCTCGTGACGACGAATCCACTGTTGCAGCGTTCGTCGCATCGCGGCCGGGTCCAGTGCGCGGTCGACGCGGAAAACTGCGCCGAGCCAGGAGGTCTGGCGCATATCTTTGCGTGCTGCCGCAACCGCCCGGTGCAGGTGATCTTCGTGTTCGTAGGTGATGCCTCGGGCATCGACCGGCCACCGCTCGGTGGGCTGCTCCGACTCGGGTATCCAGGCGGTGACTTCCCCGCCGGGTAGCCGATAGTCGTGCAACTCGGTGAATTTCATTGGCGTGTATCCACTTCCCACTGCCGCTGTTGGATGCGCCGCGCGAGTCGATCGGTCGATCGTCGCTTGGTTCCGGCGCATTTCGGTCACACTGTGTGCCTGGATGTCCGTGCTGTGGGGAGTCGGAACCCGCAACGTGCACAGGGGGTTCCAGATGGATGATAGGCCGATTCCGTTGCTGGGCACACCGCAGAACTCCGGTGTCGTTGGTCACAATGATACGGTCGTACACATTTGGGTAACAGTGCGAAGTGCTGGGCCGCTACGTAGTTTGTGCTAATCGACCAACGAATCCGCCGGCGATGCATCGTTTCGGCTGTGTTAACCGGTGGTACCGATGGCGTTCCTGAAACGAGTGGTTGTGCAACGGAAGCCGGTCGTCAACAGTGCTTTGGGACCGGAATATGATTGTTAACAGCACATCTCGATTCATCCGCGGGCCCCCTCGGTCCCTCCGAGGTGCCCCTACGGTGACGTTGCGGACATTCGAACCGCGGCTAGGCTGAATACGTTGTCGTCACGCGGGACGCCCAGGGGAGTGGTGCTCGCGTTGCCGACAGTCATGGGCGATGACGCCCTCGGGGGACTCGTAGCGCAATGACCGAAGTGATTGCGCTCTACGTTGTTCCGACGATTCTGGCAGTGACGATTCTGGCAGTGACGATTCTGGCAGCGAAGATTCTGGTGATGAACGAGCGCTATGGGGTGTGCTGATGTCCGATGCTGCGTTGGCGATCCATACGGAGGGTTTGACGAAGACGTATGGCGCAACCAAAGCCGTCGAAGGGGTCGATCTACGCGTGCCTGTGGGAAGCGTGTACGCATTACTCGGGACCAATGGAGCGGGAAAGACGACGACGGTGCGAATGCTGGCGACCTTGGCCCGACCCGATGCGGGAACCGCGGAGGTCTTCGGGCTCGACGTCGTCCGGAACGCCGGCTCGGTTCGTTCGCTGATCGGCGTCACCGGCCAATACGCCTCGGTGGACGAGGATTTGACGGCTCAGGAGAACCTGATGGTCTTCGCGCGTCTGATCGGTGCAAGGCGTCTGCGGGCGCGACAGCGCGCCGACGAGCTGCTGGCAGAGTTCGGTCTGGCCCATGTCGCCGGACGCGCCGTCCGGCATTTCTCCGGAGGCATGCGCAGGCGCCTCGACCTCGCTGCCTCGATGATCACCCGACCCCGGCTGCTCTTCCTCGACGAGCCGACGACCGGGCTCGACCCGCGCACGCGGGTACAGATGTGGAACACAGTGCGGGACATGGTCAACGGGGGAACGACGGTACTGCTGACCACCCAGTATCTCGAGGAGGCCGACCAGCTCGCGGATCACATCGCGGTGATGGATCGCGGACAGGTCGTCGCCGACGGGACCGCCGACGAACTGAAGGCCCGCGTCGGCGACAACTGTGTTCGACTCGACCTGTGCGACCCCGAACTCGCACCGGTTGCCGCAGCAGCCTGTCGACCCTTCACACAGGAAGACGTCCTGATCGAGGGGCCCGAACGGCGGGTGGTGGTCCCGGTGGAGAATCTGGACTCGTTGCCGGAACTCCTCCTGCGCCTTCGTGCACATGACATCGACCTCAAGGCGGTCAACGTCGAGCGACCGACCCTCGACGAGGTCTTCTTCGCGCTCACCGGCGAGACCGAAACGGACGCGGCATGATCGTGGCGGTCGCGTCGTCGGGGCGCCCACCGGATCTGGTCGACGTCGAACAGCGTCACGTGCGCAACCGGGTCCCGGTGGGCGCCGCGATATCCCAGTCATTGACGATGGCCGGTCGAGGATTGCTCAAGATCAAGCACAATCCTCAGCAACTCTTCGACGTCATCGTCCTGCCGATCGTGTTCACGGTCATGTTCTCTACGATTTTCGGCGGAGCGATCGTCGGTGACGTCGCGACCTACCTCCCGCTGCTGATCCCCGGTGTCCTGGTCCAGGTCGCGGTGGCCGCGTCGGTCACCTGCGGGGTACAGCTTCGCGAAGATCTCGATCGCGGTGTGTTCGACAGGTTCAAGTCCTTGCCGATAGCGCGGATCGCCCCTCTCGCAGGGGCGTTGCTCGCCAACGCGGTCCGGTACGTCGTCGCCACCGGGATCACGGTCGCGGTCGGCTTCGCGATGGGGTACCGGCCGGGCAGCCTCGTCGGACTGGCGATCGCGTGTGTGCTCGTCGTCGTCGTGGCCTTCACCCTGAGCTGGATCTTCGCCCTGATGGGTGTGCTGTTGGACAAGGCTTCCACCGTGCAGGGCGTGTCCATGCTGGTCCTCATGCCGCTGACCTTCGTGTCCAACGCCCTCGTGCCGATCGACACCATGCCGGATTGGATTCAGGCCTGCGCCAACGCCAATCCGGTCTCTCACCTGGTGACCTCCGCCCGATCACTGGCGGCCGACGGGGCCGCGGGCGTCGAGATCGGTTACACGCTGCTCGGAGCGGCAGGCATTCTCGCCATCTTTGTTCCGGTGACCCTGCGAACCTACATGCGAAGGACGTGACGTGTATCAGACTCTGCCCGGTTCTCCCGACTACGACGGTTCGAGTTCAGGCGAGGCCGGATCACCGACGTTGTCGGTGGTCGTTCCGGTCTACAACGAAGAGGACACCATCGGCGAGTGTCTGCGTCGGTTGACGTCGCAGACCGGCCGGGTCGGCGAGATCGTCGTGGTGGACAACAACTCCACGGACGCCTCGATGAGCATCGTGGACGAGTTCGTCGCTGTTCACCCTGCCGTGCGGGTCATCCGGGAGTCCCGACAGGGGTTGGTGTTCGCACGGAACTCTGGCATGGATGCCGCCACCGGTGACCTGGTTGCACGCATCGATGCCGACACACGTGTCGAGCCGGACTGGGCGCAGACGATCGTCGATTTCTTCGTGTCCGATGTCGATGAGCACTGGTCGGCGCTGTGTGGCCGCGGGGAGGCCTATGGTGTTCCGCTCGCCGGGCGGTTCGACCGGTGGAAGATCCGCATCCATCCGCTCGGTCGGCGCCGAGCGCATCGCACCGTCACCGAGATCCCGGTTCTGTACGGGTCCAACATGGTGTTGCGGCGAGACGTCTGGCGGAGCATCCGGTCCCGGGTGAGTACGCGACGGGACATCTTCGAGGACGTCGACATCGGACTGTGCGTGTCCGAAGACGGCGGCCGGAACGCCTTCCTGGCTTCCCTCACCGTCGGTGTATCCGCCCGTCGGATGCGGTCGGGGCTCCCATCCTTCGTGAGGTACATGAGCTTCCTGCCGAGGACATTCGCGATTCACCGACGGTACGCGCTCACTGCCGGCTCGGCACTGGTCTACGTCCCCGCCCTGACTGCGATGCATGCGCTGCGACTGGCCGCGATCCGCCTCTACGACAGCGACACCGGCGAGTGGTCGCCGCCCGGTCGGCGACCACGCATGTCAGACCGAGTGCTCCCGTGACCTGCCCTCGACGACGCGTTCGGCGATGTCGGCGGCAGCCGCCACCGCATCGCCCGGGCTGATCAGTTCACCTGCCAAGTGCGCCGCAGCACGTCGTGTCGGAACCGTCAGCGCTGCGGACAATGCGTCGATGAGCCGGGCCGGCTGTACCTGCGACATCGGAAGAGAGGTTCCCACATGCGAAGCCGTGACCGCGCGACCCCAGATGGGCTGGTCTGCGCCGATCCACGTGATGACGGAGGGAATGCCGGCACGCAGGACTGCGGCGACCGTGCCCGCGCCACCGTGATGAACAGCGGCAGCGCACCGCGGCAGGATGGCGTCGTGGTCCACGTGATCGACCACGTGAATGCGATCGTCGGTGGCTCCTGCCATGAATCCGCTCCAGCCGCCGGCCACCAACAAGCGCACATCGAGGTGCTCGGCGGCCACCCGTATCGCCGTCGCGAGAGCGTCGGGGTCGGCCGGAACCATGCTGCCGAACCCGACGTAGACCGGCGGCGGTCCCGTGTCGATCCATCTGCTCGCGTCGTCGGTGGTGCTGTCTCCCACACCTTTCCGCAGATGACCGGGCAGTGTGAAGAAGCCGACGAGGGGACGCCGGGAACCCCACTCGTCGACGAGACCGGGAAACATCGCCGGGTCGTAGGCCTGTATCTCCGGAACACCGGTCGCGGCGATCTGATCGGCGAAAGGTGCCCGGACGGGCGTGATCCCGAGATCATCGCAGAGCGTCTTCTCGGCCGATCGGCCCGCCAGCCACAGCGCCCATTCGAGCGCACGCCAGCTGAACCGGGCCACCGATGGGGGCGGGTCGATACCGAGATGGGCGAGCATCGAGGTGGATCCGTTGGTGCGGATGGGACAGAGATGCAGGGGAATGTGTGGAAGGCCGCGGGCACGCGCGACGTTGTGCGCACGTTCCTGTCCGACGCTGCCCGCGATGATCGCGTCGGCTGTGGCACACGCGTCGAGCAGTTGCTGCTGCATCGTCCGTCCGCCGCGCACGGTGAGCTCGGCGACAGCGCGCAGTCGGGTCCGGGGGTTTCGCGACCGGAGATCGTGTCGGACGAGTTCGGAATCCAGGACGCCCTTCGTGTTCTCGCCATAGGGAATGGCGATCAGACCGGCGCCCTGGACGAAAGCCGTGAGATTCGGTGGCACCATCATGGTCACCACGTGCCCACGGTCGACGAGTTCGCTACCCAGGGCCACCGCGGGCTGGACGTCACCCCGGCTGCCTCCGGCTGCCACCACGAATTCCATCGGTCATCCTCCGCTCGACTGGGGATCAGTTTAGGTGGACGCGTGCATGCCGTCATGTCGAGGATCGGACAGCGGAAATGAGAATTGCGTTCGCTATCAACGGAACTCGCGGAGACGTCCAACCGGCCATGGTGCTCGCCACCGCTCTGCTGGCGCGCGGCCACGAGGTCAGGTTCGGTGTCCCGCCGAATCTGGTTCCCTTTGCCGCCGACACGGGTCTCGATGTCCGTCCGATCGGACTCGACACCCGGGTCCAGATGCAATCGGTGACCAGGGCGCGCTCCGCAGCGGGACGCAATCCCCTCCGGCGTTATCGCGTCCTGACCGGTGTCCGTGATCTCGGATGGAACGAGATCGTCGACGACACAGCCGATCTCATCCGAGATTGTGATGCCGCCGTGGTCGGTTTCACCACCGAGCAGTCGACCGCCGCCCAGGCGGGGCGACTCGGCATACCGATGATCTCGTTGCACCACGCACCCGTGCGTCCCAACGGGAGGGTGGGGCCACTGCCGTCGGTGGGTACGCGGGGATCTGCGGCGGTGCACCGCGCCCAGTGGTCAGTGGTGAACGGTGTGTTCACGCTCGCGACCAGGGGACGGGACGCCCGCCTCCGTGCGCAGCTGGGAGGGTCAGCGGCCACCGGCTCGTGGCTGTCCCGGATCGCACGCACTCCCGGGATCGAGATCCAGGCATACGACCCGGTGTTCGCGCCCGTGGCGGATCGGCGCTGGCTGCGCGATTCCCGCGGCCGACCTCGACCGGTCGTCGGTTTCCTTGATCTCCCCGATGTACTCCGACGCCGCATCGAACCCGAGCCCGCGGGTTCGGACGGCGGGGGCCTGCGCGCGTGGCTGCGGGAGGGCGAGCCCCCGCTCTATGTCGGCTTCGGCAGCATGCCGATCCGCGATCCGGACACCGTGTTCGCCGCAGCCATCGAGGTCGGACGACGCGTCGGCCGCCGACTGCTCATCTGCACAGGGTGGAACCATCTGCCCGCCGACCTCCTCGCCGGGGCCGCGGCGGATGACGTGAAGGTCGTCGAAACCGCCGATCACGGGCTGTTCGCGGACTGTGCCGCCGTCATCCATCACGGCGGCGCGGGCACCACCGCCGCAGCGTTGCGTGCCGGTGTCCCGTCGGTGATCTGCTGGTTCGGTTCCGACCAACCCTTCTGGGGCAACGAGGTCCAGAAGCTGGGCCTCGGCGTCTCGATGCCGTTTCGACGATTCGACGCCGACAGACTGGAGGCAGCCGTGCACACCGCGCTCGAACCAGACGTGCGCAGTCGCGCTGTAACCTTCGCCGCCACGTTGATTCCCGGTGATCGGGCCGTCGCCCGCGCGGTGGCCGAGATCGAGTCGGCGATCAGCGGGATCGGCTCCCACCAGGAGGTGGCGGCATGAGCGAGGTGGCAGCTGCTCCGGGGACCGGAACTCCGACGACGCGCGCGATGTCGCGAGCGGAAGCCCCGGAGGTTCCGGCGCGCCTTGCCGATGAGGACGCCACCTACTGGTTCCTGCACCGCGGTCTGGGATGGACGGTGGTTCTCCAACTGGTCTGGGTGTTCGACGGGCCGGTGCAGACCGCCACACTCACCGCGATGAACCGGGCGCTGTCGCACGGTGTTCTACACCGGCAACTCATCCGGCCCGGGATCCCGGGCGCCCGCCCGCGATGGAACACCGCGGCGTTGAACCCCGAGCTGAGCATCGACGATCGGACCATTTCCGCCGACCGGATTGACGCGTGGGCGGCGGACGAGATGGCCACTGTCGACCTCGATCCCGAGGCGGGCCGATGCTGGCGGATGCGCGTGGTGCGCTGCGATTCCGGCGACACCGCGATCTCGCTGTGTGCGCTGCATCTCGTTGCCGATGGTCGCACGATGGTGCGGGCGGCGGCCGACGCGATGGCCCGCGCCGGGACTGTCGATCCGGACGTACCCCGGCGGGAGGCACACGACGTTGCACCGCGCAGCCGTCGCCGGCGCCGCGTCGACGACGTCATCGACGCCGCCGGCCAGGTCGGCAGGGCCGCGGCCGGCATCGTCCGGGCCATCAACGCCACGAGGCAGCAGGACGATCCGTCGGTGCCGGGTGTCGCGGACCGCCCGGTTCGCGCCCCGATGGCGCAGCGGGCTCCGCATGCCCGCTGGGCGCGAGCAACCGCCGCGGTTCCCGCCGTCGACTGGGATCGAATCTCCGCCGAGTGCGGCGGTACCGCCAACAGCCTGTACATCGCTGTGGTCACCGGGCTTCTCAGGTCGAGCGGCTACGCACGGTTGGGGGAGACCGTCAAGGTGGGCGTACCCGTCGACATCCGCGCCGGCGTCGATGACACCCGCGCCAACGCCACCGCCGGTGTCTCCATCATGCTGACCGACGACCCACTGCCCGGAGGCGACCTCGGCCCGATTCGTCGCGCCGGAAAGATGGCCTACCAACGACTTTCGGACGGTCGCCGACCCGCGATGGCGCACCTGTATTCGCTCGTCTGGCTGCTGCCGGCGAGCTGGGTGACGAAGGTCGTCACCGCCGGCTCCGGTATGCCGGACGCGGTGGTGTCCAATCTGGGTGACCTGCCACCGGAGATGCTGGAGCTCGACGGATGCCGTGCCCGCCGAAGTCAGTTCCGCGGGATGGCGCAGGGCGTCGACGCTGCCATGCCGCACCGATTCGGCGATGGTGTCCAGTCCTGGCTGGTGCGCACCCCCGATCGGGTGACGTTCTCGGTCTTCGGTTGTGACGAGGAGCGTTTCGACTCCGATGAGCGACTTCGAGACCTTCTCGAAGAGGAACTGTCCGCATGGTCTCTGCCGTACGAGGTGTGGTGAAACCGATGAGAATTCGCGCAGCGCAACAGGCAGTTCCCCGGGTGACCGGTGCCGACGAGTCATATCTGATGGCCGAAGAGCTGTTGGGGATGAGCGCACCGATCCAGTACCTGTGGGTGTTCGATGACGATCCAGGCCCCGAGGCGGTCGACGGCCTGCGGCACGCGTTGGCCACCGGATCGCTACACCGGGCGGTGCGACGAACCCGCATCCCGGTGGCGCGGCACCGCTGGGTGGCGTCGACCGAGACACCCGAGCGAACCTCGGCGGAGACGATCGAAGACGCCGACATCGGAACCTGGGCCGACCGATGCCTGCGCGCCGCGGACCTGCGGCCGGTGGACGGACGGGGATGGCAGGTGGATTCAGCGATCACCGACACGGGCAGCCGAGTTGTGTCACTACTCGTCTCCCACATGATCACCGACGGCCAGGGATTGTATCGCGCACTGGCGGAAGCACATTCCGGCCGATCGCGCCCCCTCCCGGCCGCCGAAACGGCCCGTGGCGGCCGCGCCCGGATGGCCGATCTGGTCGACGCCGCGCGACAGCTCGCCGCGGCGGCCAGATCGATTCGTATCCTCGCCGGTACGGCCATCCGCAATCGGGGCGGCGCACAGGGGAGCGCAATGCGTCCACCGACTCCGACGACGTCACCGAACGACGACGTCGGGTCGGACACGACGCTGGCCATCGTCGACATCGACCGCCAGGTCTGGCACGACCGTGCCCGGGAGCACCAGGGAACGGCCAACGGCCTTTTCACCGCGCTGCTGGGCGGGATCGTGCAGCGTTCGGGATTCCCGGTCGGCGAGGAACTCCGGGTGTGCATCGCGGTCGACAATCGAGCCGACGAACTCGATGACCGGGCGAACGCCTCCGGCGGGGTGTGGATCCGTGTGTCGGAACCGATCGAGCCCGGGATGGCTCTCGACGGTATTCGCGCCATGAGCAAGCAGGCGTTCGTCGCCTACGCCGAGTCGGGGAGCGATCAGGCCGCGGACAACCTCCAACCCGTGGTGCGCCTGCTTCCGCGCCGGGTCGTCGCACGCATGATGCAGACGATCCCCGGGCCGGACACCACGGTGTCCAATCTCGGGGTGGCACCACCGGAAGTGCTCGAGCTCGGCGGCGTCACCGCGTCGCGATTCGGCATCCGCGCCATCATGCAGGGAGTCTCGGCGCAGCAGCGGCGCCGACAGGGCCCGGCGATCGCCGCCTGGGCGGTCGAGTACGGGGACCGGATCACACTGACGTTCTTCGGTGTCGACCCCGATCATTTCGGCGACACCGAGCTGTTGCGCAAGATGGTCGGCAACGAGTTGTCCGCCTGGCGGCTCGAGCACAGGTTCTGGTGAGTTTCTCGATGTCGGCCTTCCGGGATTCATCATCCCTGCGCATCGCGATGATCCTGTACGGGAGCCGCGGCGATATCCAACCGGGGATTTGTCTGGCGCTCGAACTGCAGCGCCGTGGCCATCACGTCACCCTGCTCGCGCCGCCCAACTTCGTCGAACTCGCGAACAAGGCCGGAGTCGTGACCGTCCGTCCGGTCGGTCTCGATGCCCACACCGCCTGGACGTCCGACGCGGCCACGGCGGCACAACAAAGTCGAAATCCGCTCAGCCGGTGGAGGTTCGCACTCGACACAGTTCGTGGCGGTTTCGCCGCCTTCGATGACGACCTCGTCGGCGCATTCCTCGGATCTGCGGCGTCGGTGGGCGACGTCGACACGATCGTCGTCGCGCCACTGTGTCAGGACCGGGGCCTCGCACTCGCCGAGCGGCTGGGTGCGGGACTGGTGGTGTTGCGCTACGGGCCGATGTCGGAGAACGGGATGATGGGCGCGATTCCCGGATTGACGGATTCGCTGTCGCCGCAATGGAAGAGGCGCTCGTGGCGGATGGCCGATCGGATCACGTGGACGGCGACCGGCTGGAACGAGAACAGGTTTCGTCGGCGACTGGGATTGCCGCGTGCACGGGCGCCGCTGCCGCGTCGGCTGAGCTCGGCAGGTGTTCCGCAGATCCAGGCCTATGACGACGCCCTGATTCCCGGACTCGCCGAGGAATGGGGCGATGCGAAACCGGTGGTCGGATTCTTCGACCTGCCCACTTCGCGCCGGCGGTCGATCGGTGAGATCGACAGCCACGAAACCGAACTCGGCCGGTGGCTGGCCACCGGAACGCCGCCGCTGTTCATCACCTTCGGTAGCATGCCGCTACCGGACCACGACAAGGTCGTCGCCACCGTCCGCGCGGCCGCCCGCACCGCGGGTCTCCGCTGTCTGGTCGCCGGCCGCGAGCACCGGGGAGTGGATCCGGACGACGATACGGTCTTCGTGTCCGGCCCGCTCGATCACGCCTCGGTCCTCCCGAAATGTGCTGCTGCGCTCCACCACGGCGGCGCGGGTACGACTGCCGCGACGCTTCGGGCCGGGCTGCCGACGTTCGTCTGTCCCATCACCGCCGATCAGCCGTTCTGGGGGCACCGCGTGCAAACCCTGGGACTGGGCTGCAGCGTCCGGTTGTCCGCGCTCACGCGGGATGCTCTGACCGCGGGATTGCGGACGCTGATGTCCGCGCCGGTGCGGGCGGCCGCCCGCACGGTCGCCGAACGGATGGTGGAGTCGGACAAGGCCGTTGCCGTAGCTGCCGACATCATCGAGACGAGCGGACGGCCGGCGTGAGGGCCGTTACTGCGCGAGCATCTTGTTGACCGCCCGGTTGAGGAAGTTCGGGATGAACTTGGCGGCGTTGCCGAGGACGAGGGTCTGCGTGCCGACCGCATAGCTGGTGCGGTGGAGCAGCTTGTCCTGACGTGTGGGATGCACCGACTCCCAGACCTTCTCGGCCACCTGCTCCGGTGTGATGCGCACACCGAGCGTCTTGGTGGTCTTGGCGTCGTTCATGGCCAACGCGGTCTTCGCCCACAGCGGCCAGATGCCGACGACCCGGATGTCGTCGTGTTCCCACTCCAGTTCCAGGGCTTCGGTCAGGCCTGCGACGAAGAACTTGGTGGCGCTGTAGGTGGCGATCCCGGGCTGACCGTAGATCGCGGATGCCGACGCGATGTTCACCAGGTGTGCCCCGGCAGTCTTCTTCAGGTAGGGGTAAGCGGCCTGGGCGCCGAGTGCCACACCCAGGGCGTCGATGTCGATCTGTCGACGCACGGCGTCGGGAGAGATCTCATGCAACGGTCCCTCGACGAGTATGCCCGCATTGTTGTCGAGAACGTCCAGGGTTCCGCCGGTGTGCGACGTGAAATCCGCCAGTGCGTCCGACCACTGTTCCGGGTCGCGGACGTCGAGCGTTCCGGTGATGAATCCGGGATGGTTCGCCTTCACCTTGGCGAGCGCGTCGGCATCGACATCGTAGACACCGACCGTCCATCCCTCGCGCCCGAATCGCTCCGCTGTGGCCAGCCCGATTCCTGCGGCCCCGCCGGTGATGAAGATCGATGACATGCTGCTCTCCTGCACTTGACCTGCGATTTTATGCTCCCTCTAGGAACTTACTGGCGAGTATATAACCAGAGCTGTTCACTTCGGGACGCCCCGATGCTATCGTGACAACACGCATTGTCATAACAGTGCGCGTTGTCATGAAAGAACAAGTGTTCACCGATGGCCTGGAGGGCTAGAGCCGATGACTGCAGCGATGGACCGGACGTACGGCGAGGGTGCTCGCGCCGGCGCCGCTCACCCCGACAACGTGGTCAGCATGCGCGATCAGGGGACCGACGAGGTCTCCGAGCGACTGCTCGCCTCGGCGGCGCGGCTCTCCCGCAACGCGATGACCGAGATCGACTGGTCCGCCCCGATGGATCCCACGAAATACGGTTGCAGCCCCGAGTGGTCGTCGCTGTACGGCACCGCCTACTGGGATGAGCTCACCGAGGAGCAGCGGATCTCGGTGACCCGGCACGAGTTCGCGTCGATCATGAACATCGGCATCTGGTTCGAGATGATCCTGCAGGAGATGGTGATCCGCGATCAGTATCTCGGCGCGTACCACAGCCCGGAGTTCCAGTTCGCTCTCACCGAGGTAGCTGACGAGTGCCGCCACTCGATCATGTTCGCCAAGGCGTCCGAGAAGATGGTCGGTACCTCGTACAAGCCCACCAAGAAGGTCGGGCGGCTGGGCAAGCTGTTCAAGCGCACCGCGAAGAACGAGGTCGCCTATGCCGGCATCCTCGTCGCCGAGGAAGTGCTCGACGTTTTCCAGCGTGGATGCATGCGCGACGACCGGGTCCTGCCGTTCATCCGGACGGTCAACGAGATCCACGTCCTCGAGGAATCGCGGCACATGAAGTTCGCCCGCGAAGAGGTGCGGGAGTCGATGGAGGGTGTCGGCTGGGCTCGCCGACAGTTCAGCGCCCTCTACGTATCGCTGGGCGCCTACTTCATCGTCACCAGCCTGGTGCAGAAGCAGGCCTTCGCCGATGCCGGACTGGACGCCGACCGGGCGATGGCCGAGATGCGCTCCAATTCGCACTTCCAGTCGATGATTCGCAGCAGTTGCGCCCACCTCATGGAGTTCCTCGACGAGGTCGGTCTGTTGACCAAGCCGGCCATGTACTACTACCGGAAAGCGAACATGCTCTGATGTTCGTCATCACCCAATCCTGCTGCAGCGACGCGGCATGCGTGTCGGTGTGCCCGGTCAACTGCATCCATCCGACACCCGAGGAACGCGGGTTCGGCAGTTCGGACATCCTGCACATCGACCCCGAGGCCTGCATCGATTGCGGTGCGTGTGCCGATGCGTGCCCGGTGGACGCGATCTACCCCGCCGACAAGCTGGGCACCCGCGACAAGGTGTTCATCGACATCAACGCGGACTACTACAAGAACAACCCGGACGTGAAGTCGGGTTGGGACCCCGTGGACGACGCCGAGCGGCGCGACAGCGGACCATCGGTGACCTATCCCGACATTCCCAAACTTCCTGCCGGACTTCGCGTAGCGCTGGTCGGGACGGGTCCGTCGGGTGGATACGCCCTGCGCACCATCCTCGACCGCACCGAGGCATCGGTCACCGTCATCGACAAGCTCCCGACCCCGGGCGGTCTCGTCCGCGCCGGCGTCGCCCCGGATCACCCCGGCACCAAAGGGGTGCTGCGTGGTTTCGATCTGCTGTACCGCGACCCACGGGTCACGATGGCCACCAACGTCGTCGTCGGCGAAGGCCCGAACGAGATCACGCCGGCCGAACTGGCCGAACACTTCGACGCGGTGTTCTACGCCGTGGGCGCCAACGAGTCACGCCGCCTGGGCATTCCGGGCGAGGACCTGCCCGGATCCACCTCCGCCACCGATCTCGTCGCCTGGTACAACGCGGTTCCGGGGGTCGACGAAGGGCCGCCGATCAGAGGCCGCAGCAGCGATGACCCGGCGACCGGTCGGGCCGTGATCGTCGGTACGGGCAATGTGGCGCTCGATGTCGCCCGCATCCTGGTCTCACCGCCGGATCTGCTGGCCACCACCGACATCGCCGATCGGGCACTGGACATCTTGCGTGAACAGAACGTCCACGAGGTCGTCCTCCTGGGCCGTCGCGGGCCGGAAACCGCGGCCTACACCGCAGCGGAGTACCGCGCACTGTCGGAGATCCCGGGCGTCGAGGTCGCGGTGTTCGACGGCTCGGATGGCGAGGTCCCCGACTTCGGTGCGCCGGCCGACCCCGCGAAGCGCCGGATCGTCTTCCTGTTCCACTCATCGCCCGAGGAGATCATCGGTACCACCAACGTCGAGTCGGTGGCGGTACGGACCGGCGGGGACAACCACAAGATCGCGACCGACCTCATCGTGCGGTCCATCGGGTACCGCTCAACCCCCATCGCCGGACTCGCCTTCGACGACGAGCGCGGCGTCTTCCGGAACGACGACGGGCGGATGCTGGACGACGACGATTCTCTGGTGCCCGGTGGATACGTCCTGGGATGGGCCAAGCGTGGCCCGCGAGGCGGGATCGGCGCGAACAAGATGTGCGCACAACAGACCGTCGAGCACTTCCTCGACGACGCCGCGTCGGGCCGTCTGTCACGCAGCGCGCGCCGACCGGGAGAGTTCGCGTCGCTGCTGGCCCGCCGCACCCGGCACGTGATCGGGTACCGCGGAATGCGCGCGATCGATCGCCGGGAGCGGCGACTCGGGGCCGAGCAGGGCCGCCCGCGGGTGAAGTTCACCCAACTCGCCGACATGGTCGGCGCCGCCGGACGCCGTAAACGCTGAACCATCACCGATCCGGGGAAATCGCAGCACACCCGTACGGATGGTGAGAGGCTGGGCGGCGCGACGACTCGGAGGGGGCGGTGTGGTCACATCATCCGGCGGTGGGGCGGCAGGCGGTGGAACGAGCGGACGGGAGAAACCGCTCTTCGCGCTGTTCATCGCTGCGTTCATCATCCAGAATGCGATCGCGCTCCCGTACGTCAGGGAGAACGGACTGAGGTCGACCCAGGACTTCTTCGTCGGCGACATCCTGAAGACCACGCCGGGCCGATTCGCCCTGGTCGATCTGGGTTTCGTGAGCATCAGCTTCCACATCTGGGCCTTCGCCGAGGCGCGTCGCCTCCGAATCGTGCCGTGGTGGATCGCGTCGTTCGTCCTGACATGCGGTGTCGGCATCGCGACTGCCGTCCCGTTCTTCCTACTGGTCCGGGATCGCGCGATCGCGGGGCGGTGATCAGCTCTCACTCGCAGCGCATGCGGAGTGAGGTCCTGACAATCGCCTTGTAACACTCAGGCAAGAAGCGATTCACGCGCGGTCGCGATAGTGGCCGTATGTCCAGCACACCGCGGTTCCTGCAAGGCGTCTACGCGTTCACCGGAACGGGGCTGACGAAACCGGCGCCCATCGACCCGTCCCTGACCTACGTGGTGCCCCCCGGCATGACGGCACAGCCCCTCTACTTTCGTGGCGGGAACAGCTCGGGCGAACTGATCTATGTGACGCTGATGCGGGACGGCCAGCCCATGCGCATCTTCCCGATGGGGGCGCGGTCCTCGGTCAACGTCCCGCTGCGTGTGGTGGAGGACGTCGATCCCGACACCACCTTGGAGTTGGTCCTGGCGGCGCCGGAAGCGACGAGCGGTGAGGTCGTCATCGACTTCGGGATGGTCATCTTCTGATGCCTGTCGACGTCACGCCGCACGACGATGCAACCACCGCCAAGCGCAAGCTGGTGGTGGTCGGCAACGGTATGGCCGGCGCACGGACCGTCGAGGAGATCCTGTCCCGCGGTGGCAGTGAACTGTTCGACGTCACGATGATCGGCGACGAGCCCTACGGCAACTACAACCGGATCATGCTCAGCCACGTCCTCTCCGGCGAGGCCACACTCGACGACGACGACCTGATGCTTAATCCGATGGCCTGGTACCGGGAGAACGGGGTCACCCTCTACTCGGGCGACAGCGCCGAGGGCATCGATCGTTTCGCCAAGACCGTCACCTGCGCCAGCGGCCGTGTCATCGACTTCGACGTCCTGATCATCGCCACCGGGTCCAACACCTTCTTCCCCAACATGGATGGGCTGCGCGAGTCCGATGGGCGACTGGCGCGCGGCGTCTTCGGATTCCGGACCATCTCCGACACCAACGGCATGCTGCAGATGGCGACGGCGCGCGACGACGTCCGTGCTGTGGTCATCGGCGGCGGACTGCTCGGCCTGGAGGCCGCGTACGGGCTGAAGACCCAGGGGGTCGACGTCGATGTCGTGCACTCGCCCGGTCACCTGATGAATCAGCAACTCGACGAACGCGGCGGAAAGGTGCTGCGCAACAAGATCGAGGAACTCGGGGTCGGCGTGCACACCGGCAAACGCACCACCGCCGTGCTGCGCACTGACGACGGCACCGTCAGCGGAGTCGGATTCGCCGACGGCGAATCGCTGCCGGCCGACATGATCGTGGTCACCGCCGGTATCCGGCCCAACGTGGAACTGGCACGCAGCGCCGGGCTCGTCATCGAACGCGGCATCGTCGTCGACGACCAGATGCGCTGCGAGGACGAGGGTTCCATCTACGCCGTCGGAGAGTGTTGCCAGCACCGCAGCGAGGTGTACGGGCTGGTCGCGCCGCTGTGGGAGCAGGCGGTGGTGCTCGCCGACGTCATCACGGGTGCGAATCCCCATGCGGAATACCATGGTTCGCGACTGACCACCAAGCTCAAGGTTGCCGGGGTCGACGTCGCGGCCATGGGCGTGAAGGGCCCCGAGCGTGAGGACGACGAGTTCGTCCAGTTCTACGAACCGCGTAGCGGCATCTACAAGAGCGTGGTGGTCCGCGACGACAAGCTCATCGGGGCGATGCTGCTCGGCGACATCTCGAAGGCCAACTTCCTCACGCAGGCCTTCGACGACAAGGTGCCGCTGCCCGAGGAACGTATCTCGATGCTCTTCGACATGGGTACTCCGAGCGCTGAGACCGGCGCGGCAGAGCTCGCCGACGATGTTCAGGTGTGCAACTGCAACGGTGTCACGAAGGGGGACATCGTCTCGTGCGTGCAATCCGGATGCACCAGTGTGAGCGAGGTCTGCGCAAAGACCCGCGCCGGCAAGGGATGTGGCTCCTGCAAGCCACTTGTCGGTGACATCGTGGAGTTCGCCGCGGGTGATGCGCTGACCGTCGACAAGTCGGCGGACTGGTATGTGCCGTGCATCCCGCTGACCAAGCCGGAATTGATCGACGCCATCAAACGGCAGGACCTTCGTTCGGTGTCCGAGGTCTTCGAGAAGCTGGCGCCCGACGGTGAGGACGCCACCGCGAAAATGCCGCTGTCGTCGCTGCTTCGGGTCATCTGGGGCACCGGGTGGAATCGCGAACCGGGCGCGCTGTTCGTCAACGATCGCGTGCACGCCAACATCCAGCGAGACGGCACGTTCTCGGTGGTACCGCAGATGAAGGGCGGCGTGACGTCGCCGCAGCAGTTGCGCAAGATCGCCGACGTCGCGGAGAAGTACGACATCCCGATGATCAAGGCGACCGGCGGCCAACGGATCGACCTCCTCGGGGTGAAGAAGGAAGACCTGCCCAAGGTGTGGAAGGACCTCGACATGCCGTCGGGGTATGCCTACGGCAAGTCCTTCCGGACCGTGAAAACCTGTGTGGGCACCGACTACTGCCGATTCGGACTCGGTGACTCGACGGCACTGGGCATCGCGATCGAGACGCGCTACCAGGGCCTCGAGTCGCCGGCCAAACTGAAACTCGCGGTCACCGGCTGCCCCCGCAATTGCGCTGAGGCCCTGTGCAAGGACTTTGGTGTGGTGGCGATCGGCGACGGCAAGTGGGAGATCCTCGTCGGTGGCGCGGCCGGCGCGCACATCCGCAAGGGCGATCTGCTCGCCACCGTCGATTCGCCCGAGGAGGTGATCCGCCTGTGCGGCATCTTCATCCAGTACTACCGTGAACAGGCCAAGTGGCTGGAACGCACCTATGCGTGGGTGCCACGCATCGGCATCGAGGAGTTGCGGGCCATTCTGGTCGATGACCGCGACGGCATCGTCGCCGGTCTACAGGAGCGCATCGACGAGGCGGTGGCAGACTACGTCGACCCGTGGCTCGACCGAGACGAACCGCGATCGCCCGCCCAGTTCACCTCCGCGCTACCGCTGCTGCCACTGCCGAAGGTGCCGGTCCGATGACCGCGGTGTCGAACGAGACCGCCATCCCGATCGGTCAGATGGACGACCTGCAACCCGGCGAAGGACGCGCCTACGGCGTCGAGGGACGCCAGGTCGCGGTGTTCCGGATGACCGACGGCACCCTGCGGGCCACCGATGCGGTGTGCCCGCACCGCGGCGGGCCCATCGCCGACGGCCAGTTCGATCTCGGGAATGTGGTGTGTCCGTTGCACCAGTACGCGTTTCGGTTCTCCGACGGCGGCTGCACGACCGAGGGCATCGGTTCGGTCGGGGTGTATCGGGTGGAGGACCGTTCCGGGGAGATCGTCATCTGGTTGTGAAGTGCCGCCCACCCGGTCCCCTCAGGAACGCCGGCGTACCCCCTCCGGTCCCTGAGGAACGAGGCGCTTCCGTACCCACCCCGGTCCCTGAGGAACGAGGCGCTAGCCGAGTGTCACGAAGGGCCACTTGCACTGTCCGAGCTGCTTGTACGTCGTTGAGACAGGGTTCGAAGCAAGGTGATGTCCCCAGCGATCAACGCCTGCTTCTTCCGTCGCGACCATCCGTGGATTCGCCGCTCGATGGCGTGTGCTTCCGCGATGTTGTCGAACTCGGCGTGCCAGACAAGCTTCAGCGGCCGCCGAGTCGAAGTGAAGCCGATCTGGGCTGTGTGATGTTGCTGTAAACGCGCTTCGAGATCTCGTGCACTGCCGACGTAGTATTTGCCGTCCGCGCACTCGAGGAGATAGGTCCAAGGCATATGACGATCATCGCGCGTGATGTCGATGGTGATGCCGCCTAGATCCAGATTGTGGACAACGCCTCGCGTTCGGAGCCCTTCGTGACACTCGGCTAGCGCCTCGTTCCTCAGGGACCGGGGGGGTGACACTCGGCTAGCGCCTCGTTCCTCGGGGCCGGAATGAGACCTCAGGGACCGGGGGGAACGACAGGGTGGTCAGTACACGTCCCGCACGTACCGCTTGTCTGCCGCAAGAGCTTTCACATAGGACTCCGCGCCGGCAGGGGAGCGGCGACCGTGGTGCGCGACGATCTCCTTGAGCACGGCATCGACGTCCTTGGCCATCCGGGTGGCGTCGCCGCACACGTAGACGTGTGCGCCTTCGTGCAACCAGTGATACAACTCCTCCCCGTGTTCCCGCATCCGGTCCTGGACGTAGATCTTGCGATCCTGGTCCCGGGAGAAGGCGACGTCGAGACGGGTGAGCAAGCCGTCCGACAGCATCGTCGTCAACTCGTCGCGGTAGTAGAAGTCGGTTGCCGAGTACTGCTCCCCGAAGAACAACCAGTTCTTTCCCTCATGTCCCAACGCTTCTCGTTCCCGCAGGAAGCCGCGGAACGGCGCGACGCCGGTGCCCGGACCGATCATGATCATCGGCGTGTCCGGGTCGGCCGGCGGACGGAAATGGGTCGTCGACGTCACGAACACCCCGATGTCCTGCGACTCGCAGTGGTCGGCGAGGAACGTCGAGCACACGCCTTTGCGGGGAGTGCCGTGGACGTTGTACCGAACAGCGGACACGGTCAGCTCCACCTCGTCCGGGCTGTGCAGGGGACTCGACGAGATCGAATACGACCGCGGCTGCAGCGGTTTCAGAACCGAGACCCACTCCTCGGGATGCGCCTTGACCGGGTATTCGGTGAGTACGTCCACCGATTGGCGGCCCCACGTCCAGGAGTCGAGTTCCTGTTTGTTGCCTGCGGCAGCGAGTGAATGGAGGTCGGCCGACCCGTTGCGTTCGGCGACGAACCGGATGAGATCTGGTGTGATCCTCGCGAACTCCAGGCGTTCGCGTAGTGCCCTGCGCAGTGGCATGTCGTCACCGCCGGGGGCGGTCACGACCTCGCCGCCGTCCAGTCCGGTCACATCGAGCCACTCGTCGATGAGGTTGGTGTTGTTGAGTGGCCACACCCCGAGGGCGTCACCCGCCTTGTAGCTGAGAGCTTCGCCAGGTAGATGAAACCCGAAGTTGCGTACGTCCTTCTGCGACCCGTCCGCGTTGAGCTTCACATTCCGTGACAGCTTGGTGACGAACGGCCGCTTCTTCGAGAACGACGGCGCGGATCGCACCGACGGTTGTGCGGACGAATCAGCCGGCTCACTCACGACGACGACACGGTCGTCGGGCGATGTCGAGTCGTCGTCTTCGGTGCCGATGACGCTGTTCACCCGATCCAGCCACAGTCCGGCCGGCTCCTCGTAGTCCGGTTCGCAATCGACGCGATCCAGCAGTCGCTGCGCGCCGAGCTCGCCGAGACGCTCATCGAGGTTGCGGCCGTGTCCGCAGAAGTTGTCGTAGCTGGAGTCGCCGAATGCGAGTACGGCGAAACGCAATCCGGAGAGATCGGGGGCGGAGTCGCCGCTGATCGCATCCCAGAAGGCCGATCCGTTGTCCGGCGGTTCGCCGTCGCCGGTGGTGGAGCTGACGAACAACGTCGTCCCGGCGAGGGCGCTGATGTCGGTGGCATCCATCTCGGTGACGGTGACGTCGAATCCCTTGGTGCGCAGCTGGTCGGCGGTCTCGGTGGCGAACTCCTCGGCGTTGCCCATCTGGGACGCCCAGAGCACGGTGATCGCCTCCTTGGCGGCCCCTGCTGCCGTTGCGCCGGTGCCGTCGCCGTGACCGCTGGTGGCCGCTGCGGTGGTGGGATGTGGTGTCCGCGCGAAGATCCCGTCGAGCAGTCCGGTCGCCCAGAAACGCACTTCCTCGCGCAACGGCGCGCCCGCTGGAATGTACGGCCGGGTGTCGACCGGTGGTTGTGCCCGCAGACCCGCGACGATCCCGGCCAGATAGGTGCGCTCGGCGGGCGACGGCACCACGTCGGAGACCGCGGCGACGCCGAGAGCCGATGCGACCGCGTCGATCGGGTCGACTGCGGACCGCGTTGCTGTCTCCCGGTCCTGACCACCGATCGACGGGGTCTGGGCAGGTTGCGGCGCCGCGACCTTGGTGAGCGTGACGGCGCACACCTTGAACTCGGGCTGCTGCGAGATCGGGTCGATGGCGTCGGAGGTCACCGCGTTGATCGTCAGGTGCTCGCCGAAGACGTCGTTCCAGTGGAACGGCACGAAACAGTTGCCGGGCCGCACGCGGTCCGAAATCGACGCGGGCAACACGGCACGGCCACGGCGCGATGCCACCTCGACCCGGTCGTCGGGTCCGATACCGAAACGCTCCGCGTCGTCGGGATGGATCTCCACGAACGGTCCGGGATTGAGCTTGTTCAGCTTCGCGACGCGGCCGGTTTTGGTCATCGTGTGCCACTGGTGCGGAAGGCGACCGGTGTTCAGCAGGATCGGATAGTCGTCATCCGGCATCTCGGCGGGATCGACATGCGGCCGGGCGAAGAACTGGGCCCGCCGGTTCGGGGTGGCGAAGGCGAGTTCGGGTGTCGAGCCGTCGTCGGCGGTGTGCAGGGTCTGGCTGACACCGTCGTTGAGATAGCGGATCGGGTTGCGGCCGTTCTCGTCTGGGGTGTGGCCGGGCTGATCGCTCGGGGGAGGGCACGGCCACTGCATCGGTGTCCGACGCAATCCGTCGTAGGTGATGCCGCGCAGGTCGTATCCGGTGTTCGGGTTGGCGAAGCACCGGATCTCGTCGAAGATCTGTTCGGCGGAGGTATAGGAGAACGCCTCGGTATAGCCCATCTCGCAGGCGATACGCGCGATGATCTCCCAGTCGGGCATCGCCTGTCCCGGCGCATCGAGTGCCGGTTCGAACAGGGTGACGTTGCGTTCGGAATTGACCATGGTGCCGGTGGATTCGGTCCACAACGCGGCCGGTAGGGCCACATCGGCGTACGCGTTGGTCTCGGTGTCGGCGAAGGCGTCCTGGGTGATGACCAGCTCCGCCCGCTCGAGTCCGGAGATCACCGTCGACCGGTTGGCCACCGACGCAACCGGATTGGTGCAGATGACCCAGCACGCCTTGATCTCCCCATCGGCCATCCGGCTGAACATGTCGATGGTGCCGCCGCCGACATCGCTCCGGATCGTCCCGGGTTCCAGTCCCCAGACGTCCTCGACGAAAGCGCGATCGGCCTCCGACAACACCGCCCGCTGTCCGGGTAGACCGGGGCCCATGTAGCCCATCTCGCGGCCGCCCATCGCATTGGGCTGGCCGGTCAGGGAGAACGGGCCACTACCGGGACGACAGATCGCCCCGGTCGCCAGATGCAGATTGACCAGCGCGTTGGTGTTCCAGGTGCCGTGCGTCGACTGGTTGAGCCCCATCGTCCAACAACTCATCCAGTTCTGGGCGGTACCGATCATCTCGGCGGCCGCGCGGATGTCGTCGGCGGGGATGCCGGTGATCTCGCTGACGACCTCCGGCGTGTACTGCGCGGCGAACTCGGGGATCTGTTCGAACCCGTCGGTGAACGATGCGATGAAGTCGTCGTCGGTGTGGCCGCCGGTGATGAGCAGATGCATCAACCCGTTCATCAGCGCCAGGTCGGTACCGGGCTTGATCTGCAGGAACAGGTCGGCCTTGTCCGCACTGGCGGTGCGCCGCGGATCCACGACGATGAGCTTGGCGCCCGCCTTGATCCGATCCATCATCCGCAGGTGCAGGATCGGGTGGCAGTCGGCGATGTTCGACCCGATCACGAAGAAGACGTCGGCGTTGTCGAAGTCCTGATACGACCCGGGAGGTCCGTCGGCGCCCAGCGACGACTTGTAGCCGGTACCCGCGCTGGCCATGCACAACCGGGAGTTCGACTCGATCTGGGTGGTGCGGATGTAGCCCTTCGCCAACTTTGTCGCCAGGTACTGGGCCTCCATCGACATCTGGCCGGAGACGTAGAGGGCGACGGCATCGGGTCCGTGCTCGTCGATGATGGATCGCAGGCGCCGCGCGGTGTCGGAGATCGTCTGATCCATGTCGGCCTGTTGCGGCGGCGCGCCACGTTCGGTCCGGACCAACGGGGCGGTGAGGCGGCCACCCGCCACCAGCATGTCGGCGGTGGTCGAGCCCTTGGTGCAGAGACGGCCGAAATTGGTGGGGTGATCTTTGCGGCCGACGGTCTTCGCGACCTGGCCGTCCGCGCCGATCGCGAGGTCCATGCCACAGCCCACCCCGCAATAGGCGCACAGCGAATGCACGATGTCGACGGACTTCACACTCACCAGCGTCGGCGGGGTGTGTTTCTGGTTGCGAAGCGACCGGTTACACGCCTATCAACTTGACCTCACAGCGCCGTTTCGCGGCTGTGCGCAGCGCCGCGGCGCGACTTCGAGGACTCCGTCGGCCCCGCGGCGGCCGTCGATACGGCGCAGACCAGCGCGAACGGTCACCACGCCGCACTGTTCATCCTCAGACACATCTCAGCAGTTCGCGATAAGACTGTAGGTATGCGCATCCTTGTGGTCGACGACGATCGGGCGGTACGTGAGTCGCTGCGCCGGTCGCTGTCCTTCAACGGCTACACCGTCGACATCGCCGCCGACGGGCTCGAGGCACTCGAGAAGATCGTCGCCGAACGTCCGGACGTGGCGATCCTCGACGTGATGATGCCGCGGCTCGACGGTCTGGAGGTGTGTCGGCGACTGCGGTCGGCCGGCGACGACCTGCCCATCCTCGTCCTCACCGCTCGCGACACCGTCTCCGAGCGCGTTTCCGGCCTCGACGCCGGCGCCGACGACTACCTGCCGAAACCGTTCGCCCTCGAAGAGCTATTGGCGCGTCTGCGTGCCCTGCTGCGTCGCGCGACCCCCGACGACGCGGCCGAATCCGAGGCGCTCACCTTCGCCGATCTGACCCTGGACCCGGTGACCCGCGACGTCGCGCGCGGCGAGCGGAGCATCAGCCTGACCCGTACCGAGTTCGCGCTTCTCGAGATGCTGATGGCCAACCCGCGGCGTGTGCTGTCCCGCAGCCGGATCCTCGAGGAGGTCTGGGGCTACGACTTCCCGACGTCGGGCAACGCCCTGGAGGTCTACGTCGGATACCTCCGTCGCAAGACGGAGGCCGAAGGGGAGTCGCGGCTCATCCACACCGTGCGCGGCGTCGGTTACGTCCTGCGGGAGACCCCGCCCTAGTGGCCGCCGACATGTCCGGTCCGACGACATCGCCCGGGACTCCCACCGTGCCGCCCCCGGCCCGAGTGGATTCCCGAACCGACCCCAAGGAGATGCGCGCGCCGATGCCGCTGACCCGCGCGGTGTCGCTGACGACCCGGGTCACGTTGCTGTCGGCGACCGTGGTCCTGGTGTCGGTGAGCCTGATGGCCGCCGCGGCGTACTTCGTCGTCTACCGCGCCATGTACAACGAGGTGGATGCACAACTCGAGAGTCGCGCCGACGGGATGACCGCGATGGCCAAGACCGGGTTGTTGAACGAACGGCCCGAATCGCTGGTCACCGGAACCGTGTTCTCCACCAACATCTCTCTCGCCCTCGTGCGTCCCGACGGAAGTACCTACCTCATCGGAGACGTGCCGTTCGAGGACGTCGAACGGCAGATCGCCCGTTCGGCACCGCGGCCGGTCAACAACATGCAGAGCTTGCGGACCGTCAACAACCAGCGCGTCCTGGCCCGCAAACTCGCCGACGGGAACACCCTGGTGATGGCGCAGAGCCTGGTGCACACCGACCGGGTGCTCAAGCGCTTGGCCTGGGTGCTGCTGGTGGTCGGCGGTGGAGGTGTCGCGCTGGCTGCGCTCGCCGGAACCACGGTGGCGCGTGCGGGCCTGCGGCCCGTCGCACGACTCACGCGCGCTGCCGAGCGGGTCGCGCGCACCCAGGACCTCACACCGATCCCGGTGTCCGGAAACGACGAGTTGGCGCGTCTGACAGAGAGTTTCAACACGATGCTGCGCGCGCTGGCCGATTCGCGTGATCGGCAGGCGCGGCTCGTCGCGGACGCCGGGCACGAATTGCGTACCCCGCTCACCTCGTTGCGGACCAACCTCGAACTGCTCATCGCCGCAAGCGAACCCGGTGCGCCGGCGATGCCGCCGCAGGACATGGTGGAGCTGCGATCCGACGTGATGGCGCAGATCGAGGAATTGTCCACGCTGGTGGGTGATCTCGTCGATCTCGCGCGTGAGGACGCGCCGGCGGTGGTGCACGAGGAGGTGGACCTCATCGAGGTGATCACCCGGTCGCTCGATCGTGTCCGCCGCCGCCGCGCCGACGTCGACTTCCACACCTCGCTGACTCCATGGTTCGTCTTCGGCGAGGAACACGGACTCAACCGTGCCGTGCTGAATGTGCTCGACAACGCGGCGAAGTGGAGTCCACGTGGTCGCCCGGTCCGCGTGGTGTTGAGCCAGGTCGATCTGAACACCGCCGAACTCACCGTCGCCGACGCCGGGCCCGGCATCCCCGAGGAGGACCGCGATTTGGTGTTCGAGCGGTTCTTCCGCTCGACCCAGTCCCGATCGATGCCCGGTTCCGGCCTGGGGTTGGCGATCGTGCGGCAAGTGGTCGGGCGGCACGGCGGCACCGTGCGCGCCGAGCAGTCCGACCTCGGTGGTGCACTCATCCGAATGACATTGCCCGGAGCTCCGACGCCTCAGGAACCTTCACCTCAGGTCGTTCGTCAATAGGGTGACAGACCCCGACTCGGGTCGGCGCCGGCTCAGGTCATCACCACAGTGATCGTTGCTTTGGTCATCGCCGCGCAGACCCGATCACCTAGGGTTGGCTCAGGGTCGTCGGCTACCGACGGCTGTGCCTGGTCGGGACCCCTCGCCGGAGCGGCGGGGTGTGGGAGAGCTAAAGGAAGACGACATGACGAGTGGCGGTTCGCACGGCGATCCGTACGGCACCGGGGGCGCCCCGGGCCAGAGTCCCTACGGCGCGCCGGGCGGGTACAACGCGCCCGGCTACGGGGCCGACCCGCAGCAATCGCCCTACGGCCAGAACGCCCAGGACGCCAGCACGTACGGCCATCACGCCGCCGCCACTGCCCCGCACGCCAACCCCTACGGCCAGTCGCCCTACGCGCCACCCGCGTACGGCCCAGCCGGCACCGGCCAGATGCCGGCGCAGCAACCGTTCGGTGCGCCCGGCTACGGCGGTCCGGCCGGTCCGCCGCCCGGCGGGCCCGAACCCCGCAAGAAGTCCGGTGGCGGCAAGGCGATGCTGGCGATCGGCGCCGTCCTGCTGGCACTCGTCGCCGGCGGGATCGGTGGCGTGGTCGGCGCGAACGTCCTCGACGACGACTCGTCGTCGGCGCCCAGCGGCCCGCTCGGCGGAGACCCGAACAGCGGCGACCAGGGAGCCGTCCCCGCTCCAGCCGGTTCGGTGCAGGAGGTCGCCGCGAACGTGCTGCCGTCGGTGGTGTCGATCATCGTGCGGTCGGGCAACGCCGAAGGTGGCGGCTCGGGCGTGATCCTGTCCGAGGACGGCGCGATCATGACCAACAACCACGTGGTGTCGGAGGCCGGCGCGGCCACGGCAAGCCAGGTGTTGGTGATCTTCTCCGACGGCAGTCGCGCCCCGGCACGCGTGCTCGGCGCCGATCCGATCTCCGACATCGCGGTCATCAAGGTCGAGAAGAGCGGCCTGAAACCGATCACCGTCGGCACCTCGGACAATCTTGCGGTGGGCCAGGATGTGATAGCCGTCGGCGCACCACTCGGGCTCGAGGGCACGGTCACCACCGGCATCATCAGTGCGCTCAACCGTCCCGTTTCGACCTCGAGGGAGTCCGGGACGACATCGGTCATCGACGCCATCCAGACCGACGCGGCCATCAACCCGGGCAACTCCGGCGGCGCGCTGGTGAATGCGAAGGGTGCGCTGATCGGGATCAACACGGCCATCGCCACCGTCGGCGCAGGGGCCGATCAACAGGGCGGCAGCATCGGTCTCGGGTTCGCGATCCCCATCGACCAGGCCAAACGGGTCGCCGACGAACTGCAGGAGACCGGTCGGGCCACGCAGGCCGGTCTCGGCGTCTCGGTGCGGGCCAACACCGAGGTCGATCAGCCGGGCGCCTATATCTCCGACGTGACCGCCGGCGGACCTGCGGACAAGGCGGGCATCCCGCAGGGCGCCGTGGTGACCAAGGTCGACGACCGCACCATCGCCAGCGGTGACGCACTGGTCGCGGCGATCCGCTCGCACGCGCCCGGAGACACGGTCACGATCACCTACGTGATCAACGGTCAGGAGAAGACGACCCAGGTCACCCTCGAGACCTTGCAGGTCGGTTGACACGCCTCGCACCATCTTCAACAGAGCCATCTCGTACGGCCGCCGCCCGAGGCGGAGCAGAAAGGCAGACATGAACGACACCGGTTCCACCGCCATCGACCCCGACGACGTGGTGGCCGCCGACGCGGCGGCCCGTGAGTTCGTCGCCCGACACCGCGACGACGACGTGCGAGCCACGCAGACCGGCGACGAGATCGGACGGGCGCTGGTCGTGGTGATCGACGATCGGGCCGCACACGGTGAGGATCAGAGCTTCCTCGGACCGCTCGTCGGTGAGCTGCTCGCCGAGGCAGGATTCCACGTCGATGCGACCGTCGCGGTGTCCGGGGACGAGGTGGAGATCCGCAACGCCCTGAACACCGCGGTGATCGGCGGTGTGGATCTGGTCGTGTCGGTCGGCGGTGTCGGGGTCGGGGCGCGCGACGTCGCGCCGGAGGCCACCGAACCGCTGCTGGATCGACGCCTGCGGGGAATCGAAGAGGCCGTGCGCAGTTCGGGTCTGGCCGCCGGTGCCACCGATGGCGGACTGTCGCGGGGGCTCGCCGGTATCTCGGGTCAGACGCTCGTGGTGAACCTGGCCAATTCGCGGGCCGCCGTGCGCGACGGGATGGCGACGGTGGCTCCGCTCGCCCAGCACGTGATCGAAGCCATCAGCGAGTTCTGAGCCGTCGTGAGCGTCTGTCCCGACCCATCATGAGCGGTGAGTTCGATCACTCCCCGGAACCGCGTCCAGCCGACGTTTCCGGAGGTGAGGCGAGTCGTGAGACGGACTGGCGCGCCCGTCGCAAGCTCGACGACGTGTTCGGCACGGACCTCCCGGACACGACGTCCGACGAGCGTGACGAAGGTCACAAGGGGCTGACTCGCGAGTGGTATGAGGCCAACCGGCCGCCTCATCACGAGTAGGTGTGCGTCCGTCTGACATGGCTGACGCAGCGTGTTTTCCCTCCGTTAACATTCGCACTTCTAGTGATGGCGAATGTGAAGTTCACTATCATGAGCCCCGAGGCTGAGACACGGCTGATTGCATCTGTTGCTCGCCTCGATATCGCTCCGATAACGTTCGCTGCGACGAAGCTCGGTACTCCGCGAGTACCGACGGGGAGTCCTGCGATCTGTCGCGAGTGACAACGCAGCAGTGACCAGGGGTGTGCGGAAGGCGACTTCCAGCAAACCGGAGCCGATTGGGTTCGGTTGCGGGGCGGGGGTCCGCAGCCCATAAGGGTCGACACGCGTGCACACAGGTGTGTCACGCGGGGAAACAACCGAATCCTGTGAGAGGGAACGAATGAGCAAGTTCAGCAAGCTCGGGCTGCGTCGCACGGCGGCTGCGTGCGCCGCCGCGGCAGTTGCCACGGTGGGCCTGGCGAGCATGGGGGCGGGAAGTGCTGCGGCAGCTCCGCTGGCCAACGGCAGCAAGGTGATCACCGGTATCGACGGTGAGCGTGTCTTCACCGAGCGGACCGGCGAGTCGCAGTACTCGGTTGCGCGCGTCGCATACAACGGTGGAATCGGCCGCACAGCGCTGCTGTCCGGCACCTACAAGTCCACGGCCAGCGAAGGCGTGGGCGGCAACCTGAAGGTCCAGATCCTGGCCGGCTGCCAGCTCGACGTCAACGAGATCGGCGGATCTGCCGGCGGCGGAATCAGCATCCTCCCGTCGGTCGGACTCTCCCTGAGTGGCGGCGTCAGCCTGCCGCTGTCGCCGGGTGAGGCTGCGATCGTCGACGTCACCGACAAGGACTTCGAAAGCGGCTCGGCGACCATCCAGCTGCAGGACTTCGAAATCGAGTTCCCGAACTGCGGTGGCTACGCGTCGGCACGCACCATCACCAAGGTGATCGCGTCGCAGGGCTACGGCATCGAGGACGACGGCTCCACCGTCGACGGTGAAGGCACCCTCCTGCAGTCCACCCTGTACGGCCAGCCGTTCTTCGTCAGCTGACCGGTAGCAGATACAAACCGAATCTTTCGAGTCTTATCTGCTCCGAGCAGATCGATCTTCCACAAAGGGGAATCATGAAGAACATCGTCACGCGTCGCGCAGCCGCGGCCGTCGGTGCCGCCGGCGTCGCGGTGATGGGCGTGGGAAGCCTGGGTACCGGTGCCGCAGCCGCCGCTCCGGTGCCCAACTCGAGCATCACCAAGACCCTGGTCGACGGCACCTCGGTCAACATCCAGCTGTTCGGCCAGAACGCCAACATCCAGCGTCCGCTCATCGCCTTCCCGATGAACCGTGAGGTGTGGGTCTCGGGCAAGGTCCGGGTCACCGTCGGCGGCGAGGCCGAAGAGGCCGAGATCGCGGCCGGCTACATCGTGGGCTGCCAGGTCAACATCGGGATCGGCGGCGGCGCCGAGGGCGGCGCCGAGTCGATGACCGAGCCGAGCCCGGATGGCGGCGCACCCACCTCGATCACTCCGAACGCGGGCGCCACCGCATCGCTGTCGCTGGGCCCCGGCGCTGCGGGCTACGTGCCGATCATCCAGGAGACGAACGACGACGATGATGCCGTCGAGTCGTACACCTTCTCGGGCTCCGGCGGCGGCGTCGCTTACAGCCAGGAGCGCTTCTGGGTCAACGACTGCGCCGGTTACGCCGAGGCCAAGGCCAAGGTGACCGTCACGGTCGAGACCGACGCCGTGAAGGGCGTTGTCACGCTGTACGGCCAGCCGTTCAGCCTGGGCTGATCAGTCCGGAGTCCGCGCGAGCGGACGCCAGAACACACCGCACAGGGCGGGATCGGAGCTTCCGATCCCGCCCTGTCGGCGTCTGTGCTCCATCTGAGCCCGTGCGTGGGCGTCGCGCTCGAGTGGGGCTCGGCGCGGGCCCACCATCCGCGCAGCCTCCCACCATCCGCGCGGCGTGCAACCTGCGCGGATGGTTGCGGCCTGCGCGAGTTGGACCCGGCGGGCAAGCGCTGGTCTTCAGACATCAGTCCCCACAACGACATCGGGCCGCACCCACGAGGGGTGCGGCCCGATGTCGTTGGCGGTCAGCGGGAATGGCGTCCCGGTGCGTCCGGCGGCGGGTACTCGCCCGGGAACTGGCCCGGAGGCGGGTAACCACCCGGGGGCGGGTAGTTGCCGGGAGGATAGGCGCCCGGCGGGGGATACGCGCCCGGCGCCGGCTGGGGCGTGGGGTACGGCGGGTTGCCCGCAGGGCGCGGCGGCTGTGCCGGGGCCTGCGGTTCCGCGGCCGGCGGAGGGGTGGTGAGGCGTTGCGTCGCACCGGCTTCCATGCGTCCGCCCGGTGGTGTAGACCCGGGATCCTGCAGGTGATCGGGGAGTTCGCTCTCCGCTTCCTCCTTGGCCTTCGACGTTCCCTCCGGATCGAGGAGGTCGCGGATCTCAGTGAGCAGCGAGACCTCGCTCACCTCCGACTTCTTGCCGTACCCGCCCAGTTCGGCGAGTTTGTTGTACGGCGCGACGATCAGGAAGTAGACGACCGCCGCGACGATCAGGAAGTTGATGACCGCGGTGATGACGTCACCGATGTTGACGAAAGTCGAGGGATTGTCCGTGATCTGGAAGCCGAGTCCTTCTGCGGCGTCGGTACCGACCGGGATCGCGTTGATCAGCGGCTGGATGATCCCGTCCGTGAACGCGGTGACGATAGCGGTGAACGCAGCACCGATGATGACCGCGGTGGCCAGCTCGACGACATTGCCCTTGAGTATGAATTCCTTGAATCCCTTGAGCACGGTGTGCGGTCCTCTCGTTCGGCTTCCCGCTCTTGTTCAGGTATTCGCTCGGGATGCGGGTCAACGCCCATGAGTCCGGAGATGTCCACCGCCCTCGGCAACCCTATCCAGGATCGTAAACGACCATTGCAGTGTTTTGCTGAAAGCGCGCTGTTCCCGAACGGGGCCACCGTTCAGTGAACGACCACGGTGAGGGGACCGTCCAGGCCGACCGCGGCGACATCATGTGCCTCGTCTTCCGACATCGCGAGCAGGATCGGCCGGGCGCCGCTACGTCCGGAGGCCAGCCCGCCCGCCTCCTCGTTGTGCGAGGTCAGCGCGACGATCGCGCCCGTGGCCAACACCGTCTTCCGGGAAGTGGGGGCGTCCGGTGCGGTCAACACGTCAACCACGTCTCCCTCCCGCAGCACCGACGCCACGGTTTCGTCGGCCAGTCGAACCGGGACGAGCCTCGCATCGGCTCGGCCGGTCAACTGGGCGGGCAGGGCCGGCGAGAGCAGCCGGACGTCGGTGAGGATCTCGCCGGCGCGCACGCGGCCCACGAGCGTTCGCCCCAGCGCGTCCGCGGTCAGCCGCACCGCACCGGTCGGGATCAACTCGCCGGGCGCGTCGGTCACCGCCAGGTCGTCGGCGCTGATCGCGTGGCCCGGGGTCAGGTCCCGCGCGGCGACCACGACCGCTCTTGACTGTTCACTGCGATGGCCGACGACGGTCGCTCCGACCGCGCACAGGACGAGCACGATGGCGGCGGCCCGCCTGATGACGACCGACCGTGTCCAGCCGGGCCGCAGCGCGTGGCGGACGCGGTCGACGACGCGGGGCGACAGTTCGCTGCGTAGGAAGCCTCGCATGACGTGACCGTATCCATCGGTGCTGCACTGTCTGCTCGGTCAACGACGATCTGGGGACAATCCGGTCTGCCGTGACCGGCTGTGGAGAACCACCTACGCCGCGCGGGCCGATTGGACCCCGAACGGGGGTTCGGGGAGAATGGCCCAACGGTGTGCCGGGAAGTCTGGTCGGCCCCTGCCCGATGCGGGCGGGGACGCAATGTGCGTGTGTCCGGCCCTGCGCGACCGATGACCAGGAGAGTTGATGTCAACAGCTGGTACCGAAAATCCATCCCTCGTTGAGAGGTTCCGGCGATGGATATCCCTCGACACCCCCAGCGGGGTGATCTTGCTCGTCGCCGCGGTTCTCGCGGTGGTCTGGGCGAACTCGCCATGGCGCGAGGCCTATCAGGCACTGGCCGAGTTCGAGATCGGGCCGGAGGCCCTCCATCTGCACCTGTCGCTGGAGCAATGGGCGGCAGACGGACTCTTGGCGATCTTCTTCTTCGTTGTCGGCGTCGAACTCAAACAGGAGTTCGTCATGGGGAGCCTGCGCCAGCCGAAACAGGCGGGCGTGCCGATCGCCGCGGCGCTGGGCGGCATGATCGTCCCGGCGTTGTTCTACGTCGTGGTGGTAGGCGTCGGTGATCCCGACGCGTTGAACGGGTGGGCCATCCCGACGGCCACCGACATCGCTTTCGCGCTTGCCGTGCTCGCCATCTTCGGTCGTGGGCTACCGCTCGCGTTGCGGACGTTCCTTCTGACGCTCGCGGTCGTCGACGATCTCCTCGGCATCACGATCATCGCGACCTTCTACACCGAGAACATCGACTTCCTGATGCTGGCGATCGCGGTGGCGTTCATCGTCGTGTTCGCGTTCCTCGTCAGGATGCGGCACACGCACTGGTGGATGCTCCTCCCGGTCGCTGTCGCTGCCTGGGGATTCATGCACGCCTCCGGGGTCCACTCCACCGTGGCCGGCGTCCTCCTCGGTTTCGTGGTGCCCGCCAAGTTGATCCACGGCGAGAAGGAGTCGCGCACCCATCGGTTCGACGACGACGTGCGGCCGATCTCCTCGGCAGTCGCGCTCCCGATATTCGCGTTCCTCGCCGCCGGCGTCACGGTGGTGGGTACCGACGCCGAGCTGATCCAACCGGTGTCGATCGGCATCTTCCTGGGTCTCGTGGTCGGCAAACTGGTCGGCGCGATGACGGTGACGGCGTTGATGACGAAGTTCACGCCACTGCGGCTGCCCGATTCGATCGGTGTCCGGGATCTGCTGCCGGTCGGCTTCTTGACCGGTATCGGTTTCACGGTGGCATTGCTGATCGACGAGTTGTCCTTTGAGGACACCGATCCCCATGCAGCGGCGTCGAAGACAGCGATCCTGGTCGGATCCTTGGTTGCCGCGATCCTCGCTGCCGTCTGGTTGCGGTGGGACGCCCGCCAGGCCCGCGCCGCGGACATGAACCGCGACAACATCCCGGACAAGGACATCGACGTCATCGGCGGCTGAGCCGAGTTGCCAGCCGATCCCGTGATCACCCCCGGCCCCTGAGGAGCGAGGCGCTAGCCGAGCGTCACGAAGGGCGGCCCTTCGTGACGGACCCTCCGCAGGCTCCGGGTCTCCTCAGAGAGCGGGTGGGAGCTTTGGTTTGCGGGCTCTTCGGGGAGCGGGGGGCGCGATACCACCGGTCCCTGAGGAGCGAGGCGCTAGCCGAGCGCGCCGCCCTGAGTAGCGAGCTTGCGAGCGTATCGAAGGGTATCGAAGGGTCACGAAGGGCCTCATCAGGGTCGGGACGAAAGAGTGAGGGCCCTGACCGCGTGGTCAGGGCCCTCACATTCGAGTTCCGATCAGGGGGCGTCGGCCGCCTCTTTGGTCTTTCCGGTCGTGGGATCGTAGCTCTCCCAGAACGTCGCACCGATGATGCCGAGCCCCTTCGGGTCGAAGGTCGGGTCGAGGCCCTGTTTCTGCTGCCGCTCGTAATCCCGCAAGGCCTTGAACGCCGGCTGCTGCAGGATGATGATGCCGACGATGTTGAGCCATGCCATCAGGCCGACGCCGATGTCACCGAGCGTCCAGGCCTCGGTCGCGGTCGACACGCAGCCGATGGTCACCGACACCAGGATCAGGGCCTGCAGCAGGAGCGTCAGGTTCGCTCCCAGGGTGCTGCGCAGCGGCTTGATCTCGATGGTCGCCGCCTTGCCCATCAGGAACCGCAGGTTGGTCTCCGCCATGTAGTAGTAGGCGATGATCGTCGTGATGCAGAAGAACAGCAGCGAGATCGCCACGAACGACGACCCTGCGCCGCCCCAGAAGGAATCGAAACCGGTCTGCACGAACGTCGGACCCACCGCCACGTCGGCGGGCAGGATGCCGCCCTCGGCGATCACGGCGCCGGATTCGGATTCATCCTCGAACACCCGGTAGGCCCCGGTGCACAGGATGAGGAAGCCGGTCGCGGTACAGATGAACAGCGTGTCCACGTAGACGGCGAACGCCTGCACCAGGCCCTGCTTCGCCGGGTGGGAGACCTCGGCGGCTGCCGCAGCGTGCGGGCCCGTGCCCTGACCGGCCTCGTTCGAGTAGATACCGCGCTTGACGCCCCACATGATCGCCGAACCGATGATGGCGCCGAACGCTGCGTCGACACCGAACGCGCTGGCGAAGATGGTGCTGATGACGCCGGGGATCTCGGACGCGTTCAATGCCACGATGATGATGGCGAAGAAGATGTAGAGAACCGCCATGAACGGCACGACGATCGAGGCGAACGCGGCGATGCGCTTGACGCCACCGATGATGACGAACGCCAGGACGATGACCGTCCCGACCGCGACGACCCAGGTGGAGATGCCCCAGGCCTCGTTCATCGCCAACGCCATCGAGTTGGACTGGACGCTGGGCAGCAGCAGGCCGCAAGCGAGGACGGTCACTGCGGCGAAGATCAGGCCGTAGACCTTGAACGCGCCGCTCGCCTTGGTGTGGGCCATCGCGCGGCTGAAGTAATACGCGGGACCGCCACGGTATTCACCGGTCAGTCGGTCCTTGGTCTTGTAGATCTGGCCCAATGTGCACTCGACGAACGATGTCGACGCGCCCAGGAAGGCCACCATCCACATCCAGAACAGCGCCCCCGGACCGCCGAACGCGATGGCGGTCGCGACGCCGGCGATGTTGCCGGTGCCGACGCGACCCGCAAGGGAGATGGTCAGCGCCTGGAACGAGGAGACGCCGGACGGTGATTTCTCACCCCGGAACATCAGCCGGATCATCTCCGGGATCTGACGAACCTGGACGAGGCGCGTGCGGGCAGAGAAGAAGACTCCCGCGGCCAGGCAGAGGAAGACGAGCGCATTGCTCCAGATGTACCCATTGATGTCGCTCAGAAAGTCACTCATCGGCGGCAGTCGCCCTTCTCGAAGTCGTGGCCAGAACGGCCAGAGTGAACCCAGGATTGTGTGCGTAACACAATCGCATGTCACCCGGGAGTCCGCACGGCGAACGACGATCGTTGGCACTCGGAATGTCGGAGTGCCAAAATCGGTTACACTTTGCAGCGATAACTAGTCTCTCGGAGGTAATCGGTGCCCACCTACTCGTATGCGTGCACGGAGTGCGACAACAAGTTCGACATCGTGCAGTCCTTCTCCGACGATTCGCTTTCCGAGTGCCCGGAGTGCACCGGCCGGCTCCGCAAGCTCTTCAACTCGGTCGGCATCGTCTTCAAGGGCAGCGGCTTCTACCGCACGGACTCCCGGTCGTCCTCGTCGTCGAGCGAGTCGTCATCGAGCAACTCGTCGGAGTCGTCGTCGAGCGGTTCGTCGGAGTCGTCCTCGAAGACCGACAGCAAGAAGACCGAGAGCAAGCCGGCTGCCGCCGCGCCTGCCGCGTCCTGACCCTCAACCGATTCGGCGGAAGCCGCCGTCGGGCGTGAGTGCCCAGCCGACCCGCACGTCGTGCGGGTCCGTCGGCAGCGATTCCACGATCTCGTCGTCGTACACCACCGCGATGATCTCGGCAGACCGGCCGGCAAGCGTGCGGTCGTAGTAGCCGGCACCGCGGCCGAGTCGGTTGCCGGTCTTGTCCACCGCGTAGGCCGGGACGAACACCACCGCGGCCGCATCGATCGCGTGAGCACCCAGTCGGTCACCCGTCGGTTCCAGTAGGCCCCACCGGCCGCGTGCCAATGAGTCGGCGCCGTCGTAGCGCACCCAATCGAGCGCCGCGGGCTCGCCGGGCGGCACCACCGGCACGATGACGGTCACTCCGCGGTCGATGAGCGCGTCGAGCAGAGCGGGTGATCCGGGTTCGGTCCCGATGGGAACGTAGGCGGCGACCGTCACGTCGTACTCGAGGCGAAACGGGGCCGAGGCCACCCAGTCGGCCAGGTTGCCCGCCGCGCGCTTTCGGGTCGCGAACGACTTCGCGCCCCGACGCTCCTCGAACTCGACCCGCAGCCTGCGCTTCGTTGACCGCACCCCACCGCCTCATCGTCGTTCCGTCAGGTCAGGGCCCGTTCACCCGCCACGGATTCACGCCCCACGACAGGATCTTCGCAGCAATCGGCACCGATGTCCTCCGACCGGATGCCGACAGGAAACTTCGCACGCGCGACACTAGGGTGTTCTCATGAGCACCAGTGACGTGAGCCAGACTACCGAGGCGTTCACCGAGTACGAGAATGTGCCGAACACGCCGCCGATCCCGCGGACCGCGGTTGTCCCGGCTGCCGGACTCGGCACGCGTTTCCTGCCGGCCACCAAGACCGTCCCCAAAGAGTTGTTGCCGGTGGTCGACACCCCCGGGATCGAGCTCGTCGCCGAGGAGGCGAAATCGGCCGGTGCCGAACGACTCCTGATCGTCACCTCGCCGGGCAAGGACGGCGTCGTCGCGCACTTCGTCGAGGACCTGGTCCTGGAGAACACCCTCGCCACCCGCGGCAAGGAGGCGATGCTCGCCAAGGTGCGCAAGGCTCCGTCGCTGCTCGAGGTGGCTTCGGTGGTCCAGGAGAAACCGCTCGGCCTCGGACATGCCGTCGGATGTGTCGAGCAGTACCTCGACGACGACGAGGACGCCGTCGCGGTGCTGCTGCCCGATGACCTGGTCCTCCCCGGCGGAGTTCTGGAAGTGATGTCGCGGACTCGTCAGCGCCGGGGTGGGTCGGTGCTCTGCGCGATCGAGGTGCCCGAGGACCGCATCAGCGCCTACGGCGTATTCGAGGTCGAGGAGCTCCCGGACGCCAACAACCCGAACGTCAAACGACTCCGCGGCATGGTGGAGAAGCCGGAACCGAAGGATGCGCCGTCGAATCTGGCGGCGGCAGGACGATACATCCTGGACCGCAAGATCTTTGACGCGCTGCGTCGGATCAAGCCCGGCGCGGGTGGCGAACTGCAGCTCACCGACGCCATCGCCCTGCTGATCGAGGAGGGGGAGCCGGTGCACGTGGTGGTCCATCACGGCACCCGGCACGACCTCGGCAACCCCGGCGGCTATCTCAAGGCCGCGGTCGACTTCGCGCTCGATCGTGACGACTACGGTCCCGACCTGCGGGAGTGGCTCGGCAAACGCCTCGCCGACGGCTGACCGACCGATTCGACAGCGCGCCGCCACCACCCTACGCCCGGCTCCGGCTACTGTCTGCTCAAGTCTGTCAGCCGACATGGGGCAAGAGGTGAGATGCGTTCGGTCGAAGATCATCTGACCCGGGTGACCGCCGCAGCGGTGGCGCCGCGGCCGGTTCGCGTCGCGATCTCCGAGGCGCAGGGCTTGATGTGCGCAGAGGAAGTCGTCACCGAACGGCCGATGCCCGGGTTCGATCAGGCAGCCATCGATGGCTATGCGGTGCGCGCGGTCGACGTCGATCTCGCCGGCACCATCGCTCCCGACGACCTGGAGGAGTTCGACGCCGGCGGAGCGGAACTCGTGGACCTCACGCCGGGGGCGGAGATGATCGTGTCGCTGCCCGTCGTCGGTGGGGTGGAACCCGGTGCGCGCACACCGACGCGACTGCAGCCGCGGCAGGCGGTCCGGGTGGAGACCGGTGCACCCATGCCCACCCTGGCCGACGCCGTGGTCCCGCTGCGCTGGACCGACGGCGGTGAGCAGAAGGTCAAGGTCGGTCACGCCGTCGACAGCGGCGACTACGTTCGACGCGTCGGCGACGACGTCCAGCCCGGAGATGTCGCGGTCCGGGCCGGATCGATCATCGGGCCAGCGCAGGTCGGGCTGCTCGCCGCGGTCGGGCAGGCCCGCGTGATGGTGCATCCCCGGCCGCGGTTGTCGGTGATCTCCATCGGCAGCGAGCTCGTCGACATCGACCGTTCCCCCGGGCCCGGTCAGGTCTTCGATGTGAACAGCTACGCATTGGCTGCGGCCGCACGGGACGCCGGCGCCGACGTCAATCGGGTCGGCATCGCCGAGCGTGAGACCTCACGAATGCGGGAAGTGGTTGAGGCGCAACTCATCCGATCGGAAATCGTGGTGATCTGCGGGGCTGTCGGTGGCAGTGCGTCGCGTGCCGTCGCCGAAGCGTTGAGCGACCTCGGTGAGCTCGAAATCGTGCGGGTGGCGATGCATCCCGGGTCCGTTCAAGGATTCGGGCGACTCGGCCGCGACGAGGTGCCGACCTTCCTGCTGCCGTCCAATCCGGTCAGTGCGTTGGTCACCTTCGAGGTGATGGTGCGCCCGCTGATCCGCATCGCGCTCGGCAAGCGCCAGCCGATGCGGCGGGTGATCACCGCCCGGACGATCGGGCCGATCGCGTCGGTGCAGGGCCGCAAGGGGTATCTGCGCGGGCAGCTGATGCGCGACGAGCGATCGGGTGACTACCTCGTCCAGGTCATCGGGGCGTCGCCGACCGGGAGCTCACACCTGCTCGCCGAGCTGGCCGAGGCGAACTGCCTGATCATCGTCGAGCCCGACGTGGCGGAGTTGGCCACGGGCGACGAGGTCGAGGTGGCGTTCCTGGCGCAGCGTGGATGACCCGGACATACACTCACTGTCGTGTTGAGGTGGTTGTCGGGGGCGCAGATCAACCCAGGCTGGCCGGCGACTCTCGGGCCGTTGCGTACCCAGGCGGGTGCCGTGTCGTTGCGTCCGGTCAAGATGCGCGACGCCAAGGCGTGGAGCGCACTGCGCATCCGTAACCAGAACACCCTCCTTCCGTGGGAACCCACCGGGGTCGGATCGTGGTCAGAACGCCACCAACCGAGCGCGTGGCCGCCGCTCTTCTCCATCCTGCGGTCGGAAGCCAAGCGCGGCACCGTGTTGCCCTTCGTCATCGAACTCGACGGCGACTACGTCGGTCAGCTCACCGTCGGCAACATCCAGCGAGGTGCGGTCCGCAGCGCCTGGATCGGGTACTGGGTCGACGCCTCACACGTCGGCCAGGGGATCGCCACCGCAGCAGTGGCTCTCGGCGTCGACCACTGCTTCGGCCCGGTCGGCCTGCACCGCCTCGACGCCACGGTGCAGCCCGCCAACGTGGCCTCGCAAGCCGTGCTCACCAAGATCGGCTTCCGCCGCGAAGGCCTGCTCGAGCGGTACATGGACGTCAATCGCAGCTGGCGGGACCACATTCTGTTCGCCCTGACCGCCGAGGAGATCGGCGACGGCGCGGCCGCGACCCTCGTGCGATCGGGGCGCGCGTCGTTTCATTGACGCGGCATCGGGTCACTGAGACGGCGACGTATCCTCGCGACATGCCGCAGTTGGAGATCGTCGTGCGAGGTGTGGCCCGCCGAAAGTTCGCGCCGGAGTTCGCGGTCCTCGACCTCGCCGTCAAAACGAACGGACCATCCCGCGACGCTGTCTATAAGTCGGCCGTCGAGGTCCATGCGGCGTTGGTGGCAGCCCTCGACGAACTGGTCGGGGACGGAGCGATCGGGGAGTGGACGAGCGACACGATCCGGGTGTTCGGTCATCGTCCCTACGACGGGGAGGGGCGCCGCCTCGACGTGGAGTACGCCACGCAGATCGGTCTGAGTGCACGTTTCGGCGATTTCGAGGCCCTGTCGCGGTTCGTCGACCGGTGGTCGACCGTCGAGGGTGTGCGGATCGGCGGCGTGCGATGGATCTTGTCGGAGGGCAGTCGCCGGGACCGTGAGCACGAACTCCGTCGGGAGGCGGTCGACGACGCGGTGTTCAAGGCGCAGGCCTACGCCGACGCCGTCGGTCGCGGCGCGGTGACGCCGATCCGGCTGGCCGATCCCGACATGCGCACGGACGCACGGCCCGCCATGCTCCGGGCTGCACCCCCCGGCGGCCCCGGCTCCGCGCCGGCACTCGAACTTCGTCCCGCCGACATCGAGATCTCGGTCGAGGTCGACGCGCTCTTCGTCGCCGACCAGTGATCACGAGGCGCGATCTGAGAGCGCCCTGTGAATCCCGCAATGTCGTCGTCACTCGGCGCGTCTGCGCTGGCTCGGACATGTCCGCACCTAGATTGTGAGGTGGCGTCGTGTAACCAGAGTGAAAGAAGGGAGAGTCGCATGCCGAACTCAGTCTTGTGGGTCTGCCTTGTGGCCGTATGGCTTTTCGTGCTGGTTCCGATGGTCATCAAGGGGCGTCCGCAGATGCGTAAGTCCACTGCAGCGGCGAAGGAGACCCGCCTGCTACACCGCGGCGGCACCCGCACCCGAACCACCAAGCGGCGTTCCGCTGGAGCTCATCCGCATGACCCGTCCTGGAAGTCCGAACGCAAGCGACCCGAACGGACCGGCACCGCAGTCCTCGACGATGACGATGCGGACGGCGATGTCGAGAACAGCTCGGACACAGCGGATTCGACGTCGGACACGACGGTGCGACGCGCGACGGGGGCTTCCGTCTCGGCGCCGGTGGCCGACGAAGACGACACCCTCGACGATCTGGATGTGACTGATCTCGATGACGCTGACGGCGCCGATGACCTCGAAGCCGACAGCTCCGAGGGCGACGACGCCGAGAGTGTCGATTCCGGAGCCGGTTACGACGACGAGGAGATCACGCTCGACGGTGAATTCGTCGACGCCGAGCGCGACGACATCGACGACGACCTCGACGACGTCGAGGACGCCGAGATCGTCGCGGCCGAGGAGATGGCCGACGAAGACGATGCCGACGACGACCTGACCGACTCCGACGTCGACGATTCCGGGTACGACAGCGCCGATCTCCAGGACGCCGAATACGAGGACGACGAATTCGACGACGCTGACGAATACGACGACGCCGACGAGCATGACGAGTACGAGGACGACGACTTCGTCGAGGACGAGTACGACGACGACTACGAGGTCGACGGGTACGACGACACGAGCGACGGTGATCTGACCGATGCCGATCTGGCCGATGCCGACCTGACCGACGATGCAGACGCCGAGGCGGCCAATGCGCGGCCACGGCGGCGTGAGGATCACCGATCGAGCCGAACTGAGCGGCGTCGGACGGTCTACTCGCCGGACGCGCGCCAATCCGAACTGCGCTACCGCGAGCGGCAGCGCGTACTGATCGGCCTACTGGCACTCCTGGTGATCGCGGGCGCCTCAGGCTTCTTCCTCGGAGCCGCGGGATGGATCGCCACCGGTGTGGTCGGTGTGATGCTGCTGGCCTATCTGGCCTACCTTCGCCGCACCGTCGCCACCGAGCAGAGAATCCGCGCCCAGCGTGCCGCGCGCGCCCGGCGCTCCGAACGTGAACAGGCAGATCGCCGCCGACGTGCCGATGCCGCAGCGGAATTCGCGGCAGCACCGCCTCCGCCACGCCTGCGACGTCCGGGTGGGGCGGTCGTCCTCGAGATCGACGACGAGGACCCCGTGTTCGAGCATCTGCCGCCGTTCCAGCGCCGTCGCATGATGCGTGAGGACGACGGGCTCAGGCGCGTCGCGGGCTGACCGCGTCGGGATGCTCGGCGATCCACTGCCGACCGTGCCGCGCCGCCTGGGACAACGCCAGCCGTTCGCCGACATAGGTGACCGGCGCCCCGACCACCGGTATGTAAGCGAGCATCCGTAGCGGGAGTATCGGCTGCGGGCGTCGTTCGAATTCGTTCGTGAGGCCACGCAGGATCTTCGCGACATCCCAGATCGCCCCGATCAACGTCTTGCCGTCGCCGTCGGTCGGCAGCGGGCCGGACTCGGCAGGGTCTGAATCGTCGCTGATGGTCGAGCGGTCGAGGTCGCGGCCACACAGCACCGACGCGAGCAGCCGCACCTGCCCAGACCGGTCGGTGACCCCGTACTCCCTGGCTATCGCGACCAGCACGATCGCCTGGTTCGCGAAGCCGAGCACAGACGCGAGTGGCAGCCGACGGGTCCAGCCGCCGAACACTCCCGGATAGGCGACTGCGACGGTGTTGACGGTGCCGATGCGGCTGATCCACCAATCGGCCCGACTGTTCATCGACCGCTTGGTCCAGCCTTGTGTACCCGGCCAGTCGGTGGCGTCGACACCCTGCGCGAGCACGTGCAGGGCTTGCTGCACCTTTGAATCGGGATGGGGGTCGTCGTGGAAGGTGTGCTTCTTCAGACCGAGCGGGTCACGCTCGGCGAGAGCATCGAGAACCGGATTGATCCCGGCGACCGCGCGTTCGAGAACGGTCGCGACGTGGGAGTCCGACATGTCCGCCATATCGGCGAGATTAGCCGACGCGACGCAGACGAAACCGGCACCGATCCTGGGTTTGGGAGAACCCCGCTCCCGGCTGCTAGAGTGGCCAACGGCCGGTCACACGTCGGCCGCCCGGGGCTATGGCGCAGTTGGTAGCGCGACTCGTTCGCATCGAGTAGGTCAGGGGTTCGATTCCCCTTAGCTCCACAAGTGATCTCAGCGGCAGACAATCTGGGACAATATTCGTATGACCACCGCGATTCCGCTCGATTCCGAGGCAATTGCCGGGGTGTGTGCCAGGTACGGCGTCGAGCGCTTACGAGTTTTCGGTTCGATTCTGACCGACAGCTTCCACCCGACACGGAGCGATGTCGATTTCCTCGTGGACTTCAAAGCCGACCGCGACAACGTCTTCCACGACTACTTCGACCTCAAGGCGGCACTCGAAGAGATCGTGGGCCGAGGAGTCGATCTTGTCATGGCGAACGCGGTGACGAATCCGTACGTCGCTGAGTCGATCTTCTCCACGGCTGAAGATGTCTACGCGGCCTGACAAGATCGCGGCTGCGTATCTCTGGGACGCGCTCAACGCAGCACGAAATGTGCGTCTGATCGTCGCCGATGAACCGGTTGGCGGGTATGTCGGAAACTTGCTGGTCGAGTCTGCGACCGAACGACAGATCGAGATCGTCGGGGAAGCCCTGCGAAATCTGCGGCGAATCGACGAGTCCTTGGCTGAGCGGGTACCGCACGTGCACAAGATCATCGGGATGCGGAACATTTTTGTCCATGGCTACGCGGCGGTGGACAGCACAACCGTCTGGACGGCGGCCACAAGGGACGTACCAGCGCTGATCCCGGTGCTCGAGGACCTCCTCGACGGGTTCGAGCCAGAAGGGTGATCGGCAGATCGTGCACCGGGTCGCCTGCTGTTCGATGCGCCGCCCAATCACGCCACGCCGCACGCTCGCAGACCCGCCGCGGTACCGGCGGCGAGCAGCACCACGACGATGATCGGCGCGCGACACAACGCCGCGACGATGCCGACGGCGACGCCTGCCGGTCGTGCCCATCCGACCAGGTCCTGTCCGACGAACAGGGCACCGGTGATCGCGACACCGACGAGCAGCACGATGGCTCCGCGATCCATCACGGCGGCGGCACGCGGGCTGACCTCGAACCGGTTGCGAAGAGCCGGACCGGCCAACCGGATCAGGTACGTTCCGACCGCGAGCACTGCGACGCCGATGGCGAGTTCGGTGGCATTCATCGCACATGCTCCAGTCGGCAGGTGTCGTCGTCGGAGTTCGCAGGTCGCGGCTGCGGCCGAGCGCGGCGTCGCATCAGCTCGACGACGGCCAGTCCGGAGAGGGCGAGAAGGATCGGCAGACCGGCCGGCAGGAACGGCGTGGCCGCCACCGCCACCACGGCACCGATCGCGGCTGCACACAATGTGCTCCGGTCACGCAGCGCGGGCACGGCAAGTGCTGCGAGAAGAGCCGGGAACGCGGCGTCGAGGCCCAACGCCTCGGGGTCGGTGACGAGTTCACCGATCGCCGCGCCGATGGCGGAACCGAGGGGCCAGCTGATCAGAATTCCGGCACCACAGAGGAAGAAGGCGATCCGGGCCCGACGTGACTCGGGTTCGCCGGCCACGATCACGGCCGTCTCGTCGTTGATCAGGTGTGCTCCGAGCGCCAGGGGGAGCCCGCGCGGCAGGTGGCGTCCGATCGACAGGCCGTAGCCGAAGTTACGTGTGTTGACCAGCAGCCCGGCGAGTGCCGCCAGCAGCGGAGCACCGCCACCCGCGAGGATGCCGACGAACACGAACTCCGACGAGCCGGCCAACACGACGGTCGCGATGATGACGATCTGCCACCAGGCCAGACCGGCGGCGTGTGCCGTGACGCCGTACGAAGCGCCGATGACCAGCACGGATGCGCTCATGACCAGGACGACACGTACGGTTGCCGCGTCGAGTGTTCTCCAGAAGGAACGCATGACCACTATGATGAACACTATGGCAGGTGTTCGTCAAGATGCACGATCGTCCGATGAATCGAACGATGCGCCCGGCGGGTCGGCGTCTCCCGACCCCGGGCAACTCAATCCCAAGCGGATGGTCGCCGCCGCGCTGAAGCGAGAACGAACCCGTGCCGGCCTCTCGATCGGCGAACTCGCGCGACGAGCGGGTATCGGGAAGTCGACACTGTCGCAGTTGGAGTCGGGTGATGGTAATCCCAGCGTCGAGACGTTGTGGGCGCTGTCCACGGCGCTCGGTCTGCAGTTCTCGGCCCTGCTGGACTCGCCGACGCCCACGGTCGAGGTGATCCGTCTCGGCGGGGGACCGGTCATCCCGGCGGCGGATGCCGACTACACCGCCACCCTGCTCTCCACCGCGTCACCGGGTTCGCGCCGCGACATGTACCTCGTCCGAGCGGAGCCGGGCAAGCCGCGGATCTCGGCACCGCACGCCCGCGGGATCATCGAACACGTTGTGATCAGTGCTGGCCGAGCGCGCCTGGGGCCCACCGATGCGACGGAAGTGCTCGGGGCGGGTGACTACATCTCCTACCCGGGTGACGTCGAGCACGTCTTCGATGCGCTGGAACCCGGCACCATCGCAGTGATGTTGAGCGAAGCGTTCTGAGTATCGCGACCGGGTTCGCATCAATGCACGGTCATCGTTCCCCGTGCCGGGAGGTGGGGACGGTCGGTGCTGACCATGAGCTCGACGCGGCCGGAGCCGGTGGTCACCATGCGGGTCAGGCTGCCCAGCGGGGCCGCCGGTGCCAGTAGGCCCGCGACGGTGCCCGATATCGTGCCAGTTCGGCCCGATGTGAGGTTGTGCCACGCGATCGTGACCCTGACATCGCATGGCGCACCGAGGCTTTCGGAAACTCCGAAGAACCCACCGGTGGCCGACACGTAGAGGCGGCCACGATTGTCGATCGGCGGCCCCGACCTCTGCTGCAGTGCCGCGATCGACGTCGCGTCGACGACGACCTGACCGGCACAGGCCGGTCCGTGGGCGACCGTGGGCACGTGGAGCGTCGGAAGCCGATGGGCCGGCGCAGCGGCAGCTTCGGGAGTGCCGACCAGGGCGATCGCAAGCGCCAGCGGCCCGACGAGGTGGATAGCGTGGCGCGGTCGCATCGGTACCTCCGCGATGGGGTTCGTCGTTGGTATCGCACAACGGCTCCCGGATGTTACTCAGATCACAGTGGCACGTCGACAATTGCGTGCTGAGTCACAACGATTGGCCCATCGCATGTCGCACCGCGTACGCTGAAGGACAGTGATGCGCCCACGGGCGTCGTCAACGCGTCGTAGAACGCTTCTCGTGCAGGCAGGCCCGCTTGAATCGGCCGCCTTCTCACAGACTTCGTACGGCGAACGGACCCGCACACCGCGTGTTCGCCACCCGGCACACCAGCAGAACCGGCACGAACGATCGTGTCCGCGTGTGCCTGCGCAGAAAGCAACAGATGACCACATTCGAATCCCTCGGCGTGCCTGCAGAACTCGTCAAAGTCCTTGCAGCCGATGGAAAGACCGAAGCATTCCCGATTCAGGAAGACACCCTCGGTGACACCCTGGGCGGCCGGGATGTCCTGGGCCGTGGCAAGACAGGCTCGGGCAAGACCCTCGCATTCGCCATCCCCATGGTCGCGGGCCTGGCCGAGATGGAGGTGCCCCATATGGTCGGCGCACCGACCGGCCTCGTCCTCGCGCCCACCCGCGAACTCGCCACCCAGATCGCCGCGGTGATCGAACCGCTGGCGAAGGCCGTGGGTCTCACGGTGACCACCGTCTTCGGCGGCGTGAAGCAAACCCGCCAGGAACAGGCATTCCGCCGTGGTGTCGACATCGTCGTCGCCTGCCCGGGCCGACTCGAAGACCTCATGCGGCAGGGCATCGTGAAACTCGACGAGGTCGAGATCACGGTGATCGACGAGGCCGATCACATGGCGGACCTCGGCTTCCTGCCCGTCGTCACCCGGCTGCTCGCAGCGACCCCGGCCGACGGACAGCGGCTGCTGTTCTCGGCCACCCTCGACAACGGCGTCGACAAATTGGCCAAGCGTTTCCTCGACAAGCCGACCCTGCACTCGGTCGACGAGGCCAACTCGCCGGTCGCCGCGATGACCCACCATGTCTTCGAGGTGTCGCCCGGCGAGAAGAACGCTCTTGTCAACGAACTCGCGTCCGGTTCCGGCCGCCGCATCCTGTTCACCCGTACCAAGCATCAGGCGCGCAAGCTGGCCCGCAAACTCACCGCCGATGGCATCCCGGCCGTCGACTTGCACGGCAATCTCAGTCAGGCGCAACGTGATCGGAACCTGGGTGCATTCGGCAACGGGGACGTGCGGGTGCTCGTGGCGACCGACGTCGCAGCCCGCGGCGTGCATGTCGACGACATCGAGCTGGTCGTGCACGTCGACCCGCCGGCCGAGCACAAGGCCTATCTGCACCGTTCGGGCCGCACCGCCCGCGCCGGGAGCGCCGGCGACGTCGTCACCGTGTGTCTGCCCGACCAACGGCGCGATGTCGCGCAGTTGCTGCGCAAGGCGAAGATCACCGTGAAGCCGGTCGGTGTCGGACCCAGCTCGGACGAAGTCGACGCACTCGTCGGCGAGCGAGCCGAGCATGTCGCCCCGGCACCGGAGCCGAAGCCGTCGCAGGACCGCAGCGCCGGCCGCGGCAGGCGTCCCGGCGGTGGCCAGGGACGCGGTGGCCAGGGACGTGGTGGCCAGGGACGCGGGGGAACGCGCGGCGCATCCGGCCGCGGTCGCTCGGACCGCGGCGGTACTCGTGGTTCCGGTCGCTCCGATCATGGCGGGGCGCGAGGCTCCGGTCGCAGTGGTGGAGGCTCGGCCGGCCACGGCTCGCGGTCGCGCCGCCGCCCGGCGCGCGCCGAGTGGCCTTTGGGGTCACCCGCCCAACTGCTGAAAACGCCTGATCACGCCGGTGCGAACCGCCCGTACAGTCCGGCGGCCAGCCACGGCCGGGCGCCCCAGGCAAAGGCGCGCCCGGTCAGTGCCGCCCAGGTGGGTGACACCCGACCGTAGGCGGCGAGCATCGCGACGACCGGGTCCAGGCTCATGTGCACATCTGGTGGTCTCGGATTCGCCGGATCGATTTCCAGGCGACCGTCGGTGAACTCGTAGACGAAATGCTCCGAGCAGCCACGAAGGCGGATGTCGTAGGTGGCGGAGTGTCCGCAACAGGTGGACTCCCGTAGCCACTGCGGCAGCACCTGATGCCGGCCGCGGGCCACGAGTGGTGCCATCGTCGGATCGATGGGCCATGGCGTACCCACGGCATCAGCGACGTCATGGCCGTGAACGACGAACTCACCGATCAAGATGCCGAGGGCGGAGTCGGCACGCACACGTGCACCCCCGTCGAAGTCCATCACCGGGACTCGGGCACCGAAATGGCAGACGGCGTCGAGCAGACGATCCAGGTCGTCGAGCAGCTGGTCGGTGAGCGACCAGACGTCGCGGGTGGTCATGTTGGCGATCTGTTTCGCATTGAAGTCGGGCATGTCGCCGGGTCGCTGAGGATACGAGCCCTCGCCGCGGGCCAATTCCAGATACCTCGCCGGGGCCGCGGCGACGTGGCCGAGACAGTCGACGACGCTCCACCCGGGCGTACCGGTGAGCCGGGCCTCCGGGTCGGTGACGGTCCGAACCAGGTCGACGAATCGCGTGCCCGTCTCACGTGCGGCGTCGATGTAATCGAAGCGCGAGAACGTGGTCCTCACCCGTGGCCACCCCCCTGAACAAAGGAGACCTCAGGATACCCCCGATTGTGGTGACCGAAGGGGCGATCGTGACCCAACCGTGCCCAGGTGTGCCGTGGTGAATTCGATTGCGGCCAGTGATGATTGCCGGTCGGATGGTTCAAGCGTCCGGGACGGATGTCCCAGACGGAGCGACGGTCAACCCAGCCGGCTCAGGACCCGGCGGCGTGCGGGGCGGGCAGCCGGCAATCGGCCGGCTTCGTAATCGGCGAGCAACGATCCGACGGTCTCGGCGGAGTCCGTCTTGTTGGTGCCGATGAATCCGGACGGACCACGCTTGATCCAGCCGGTGACGTAGACCCCCGGCACCGGCGTGTCGTGGTCGACGACCCGGCCGGCGTCGTGCGGGATGACCCCACGCGTGTCGTCGAACGGCAGGCCCGGCACCGCGACGCCGCGATAGCCGATCGAGGTCAGCACCAGCGACGTCTCGATGGTCTCGGAGATGCCCGTCGATTCCACGGTTCCCGACGCTCCGACGCGGGTGTGGTCGACGGCCAGTCCGGTGGCGCGTCCGTCGTTGTCGACCCGGATTGCTGCGGGTGCGCGATGGAACGCCAGACGGATACGCGGGCCGTCGGCGGGTGGCCGACCGGCCACCTCGGCCAGCAGGTCCAGCTTCGTCCGGGTCGTCACGTCATCGATGACCAGTTCGGCCGCCGAGGCGAGATCTGCGGTGTCGACGACCAGGTTCACCCCTGTGTCGACGAGGCCGACCAGTTCGGGCACGGTGAATGCGGCGTGGGCCGGCCCGCGGCGACCCAGCACGACCACCTCCTCGATCGCCGAGGAACGGAGTGCGGTGAGCGCCCGCGGCGCGAGTGTGGTGTCGGCGAGCGATTCCGGGTCCGCGGTCAGAATGCGTGCCACGTCGAGGGCGACGTTCCCGTTGCCGATCACCACGGCCCGAGATGACGAGAGGTCGACGTCGAGGTCGGTGTGGTCGGGGTGGCCGTTGTACCACCCCACCAGTGCGGTGGCGCTGAGAACTCCAGGCGCCGTGGCGTTCTCGAGGTCGAGTCGGCGGTCGGTCGGCGCGCCGCCGGCCCAGATGACCGCCTGGTGTCGATTCCGCACTTCGTCGAGTGTGACGTCGGTGCCGACCGCGACGCCGAGTCGGATGTCGCAGCGCGGGTGGCCGGCGATGTCGTCGAACAGACGCATCACCGAACGGGTGGCGAGGTGGTCGGGAGCGACGCCGAACCGAGCCAGACCGAATGGACGGTCGAGGCGTTCGTAGACGGTGACCGAGACCTGCGGGTGCCGCAGCAGCTCGTCGGCGGCGTACATCGCCGATGGTCCGGACCCGACGATGCCGACCGACAACGGGGAGTCGGCGGCCAGCCGGCGCGGGTGGTCGATCGGTGCCAGCGGCAACCGCCGCGACGGGTCGACCGGGAATCGGGCCGCGTCTGCGCCTGCGGGTTCGAAGTGTGCGGCGTTGATGTCGGCGAACCGCGCCTGCTCATCGGGGAGTCGATGGCCGGGGACGATGGCACCCACCGGGCAGGCGCTCACACATGCACCGCAGTCGACGCACGTCGCCGGATCGATGTAGAGCATCTCCGAGGTCCCGAAACCGGGTTCCTCGGGTGTCGGATGAATGCAGTTGACCGGGCAGGCGTAGACGCAGGATGCGTCACCGCAGCAGGCCTGCGTGACCACGTGGGGCATCGTCGAGATCCCTTGCAGAGAGCCGCAGCTCAGGCCGCGGTGTAGGTGGGTTCACTGCGGAACCGGGACGGACGGCCGTCGATGCCGAGCACCTTCCACAGCAGTCGCGACACCGGATTCATCAGCCCGCACTGCTCGCCGAGCATCCGGACGTCGCCGAACACGTTGCGCAGGAACTTCTTCGACTCCGCCGAACGCCAGAAGATGTCGCGCATCACCTCGTCGGGGACGTCGAAACGCTTCTGGAAGCTCCTGGGCGGCACGACGATCGCGCCGCAGAGGATGCGCATGGTGAGCGGCAGCATGAGGGAGAGCAGGAATCGCTGGATACGCCCCTTGCGCGGGATGGTGTCGCGCAGGAGGTGATGCGCGAAGGAGATGTGCCGGGCTTCCTCGGCGACATGTAGCTGCATCACCGCCGCCATGGTCGGGTGCAGCGTCGACCTGGTGCGCAGGAAGTCCTTCTGGATGTGGTCGATCGGCTCCTCGCCGCCGAGAACGCCGAAGAAGAAGATCGTCGGGAACATCGTCGACGCCAGCGGCACCAGCGGCGAGATCAGGCGATACCCGATCTTGGCGCCCGGAACGTCCATGCCCGTGCGGTTCACGAACTCCTGGAACATCAGCGTGTGGTTGCACTCCTCTTTCGATTCGTGCGTGGTGTAGCGGAACTCCCTGGCGCCGTTGGGGAGCTTGAAGCTGTACTGCATGAGTCCGCGGATCAGGATCGACTCGAACTGCAGGCCGACCTTGGCGACGTTGGCCTGACGCCACATGCCGATCTCGATCTGCTTGTCGACGGGTAGTTGCTGATACCAGGGGTGCCGGCCGACGGGGTCGACGTCCTTGGAGAGCACCCACCGCGGATCGTCGGGCACCACCGCCATCTCCGGCGAGTCCCAGTCGATGTCGATGTAGGGATCGAAGTTGCGGTGGACCGATGCCGACGACAGGTCGTCGAGCACCTGCGTGTAGTCGTCGTCGGCGCCGGATGGGTCCCGGTCGGGGACGTACTGCTGTCCGATGCGGTCGATGGCGTTCGTCATGGCTGCGGGTCCTTCGGTTGTCCGGATTCCGGGTGTCCGGTTCCAGCTGTTCGGATCCTCGGTGCGATACGTGGCACGGGGCCGACGGATCGGTCGATGTCTGAGAAACTAGTTCGACGGACAGTTATCTGTCAACACTCAATGTCACAATTCGTGATGGCACTGCGTGCCGCCAACGACGTCCGGCTCTGGGTCAGGATGGTTGCATGGAGAAGGTTCTGCTCGCGATCATCGCGGTTCTGGGGATCGCGGCGGCCCAGGTCCTCGGCCCGCGGCTGCGCGTGGCGCCACCGTTGCTCCTGATCGTCGTCGGGGCGGTCGTGGGCGTGCTGCCGTTCGTCCCCGAGATCGCTGTCGACCCGGAATGGATTCTGGTCGGTGTGCTGCCGCCGCTGCTGTATTCGGCGGCGGTGTCGATGCCCACGATGGATTTCCGGCGAGATTTCACCGCGATCAGCGCATTGTCGGTGGTGCTCGTCGTCATCAGTTCGGTAGTGCTCGGCTTGTTCTTCGCCTGGGTCCTACCTGGGATCGGCATCGCCACCGGCATCGCCCTCGGCGCGATCGTGTCACCGACCGACGCAGTCGCCACCTCCATCGCCAAGAGATTCGGCGTCCCCGGCCGGGTGACCGCGATCCTGGAGGGCGAGAGTCTGTTCAACGACGCCACCGCGCTGGTGCTGCTCCGCGCCGCGGTCGCGGCAACAGCCGCGGGCTTCTCGATCGGGTACGTCGCTGTCAGCTTCCTCTGGGCGGTCGCCGCGGCGGTGGCCATCGGGGCCGTCGTCGGCTGGGGCAACCTATGGGTTCGTCGGCGCGTCGGTGATGCGACGGTGAACACCGCCATCTCCTTCACCGTGCCTTATCTGGCCTATCTGCCGGCCGAGGAGCTGGGCGCGTCCGGTCTCGTCGCCGCGGTGACCGCCGGGTTGATCACCGGGGCCGGCGCGGTCCGCTACCTGTCACCGCGACACCGGGTCTCCGACGCACAGAACTGGCGGACCGTCGAGTTGCTTGCCGAGGGCGGTGTGTTCCTGCTGATGGGTCTCGAACTGTGGGGCCTGCTGGTCGACGTTCGTGATGATCACGGAGGAATAGCGACCGCGGTCTGGATCGGCCTGGCGGCCCTTGCGCTGACCATAGTGGTCCGCGCCGTCTACGTGACGCCGCTGATCCTGTGGCTGGATCGGGTGGCTCGCCGGGGGAGCGCCATGCGGCCGTACCTCGAGGACATGAATGCGACCGTCGCGGAGAAGTCGCGGCGCGCGCAGAAGCACGCCCAGTCGACGGGAAGTGGCACCCAGTCGACGGAAAATGGCACCCGGTCGACTGAGAATGGCGCCCAGTCGACGGGAAGTAGCGCCCAGTCGACGGGGGGTGATGCCCGGCCGAGACCCGCGCTGAGCCTCAGTCGCCGGAAGCGCCACCGTGCCCGGCAGGAGCAGGTGTCGACCGCAGCGTTTGCCGCGAACCCCGAACGCGTACAGCGAGTCCGGAACCGGATCACGCGTCGGATCGCCGACATCGACTACTACACACGGGCGCCGATGGGTCCCAAGGAGGGTTCGATCATCGTGTGGGCGGGGATGCGTGGCGTGGTCACGCTCGCCGCGGCCCAGACGTTGCCGGCCGACACGCCGTCGCGGTCCCTGGTGGTGTTGGTCGCGTTCGTCGTGGCGGCCGCATCTCTGATCGTGCAGGGCGGCACTTTGGGCTGGATCATCCGTCGCCTGCGCCTGGCCGACATCTCCGACGATCGAGCAGCCGAACGCGCGCGTCTGCATGCCGAGATGGCCCGAACCGCGTCGGAGACCCTCGCCGCGTCCGATGTCGCCCAGCGCTACCCGTGGATTCGGGAGCGCATCGAGCGGATGGAGCGTCAGGCGGACTCCGACGACACCGTCATCGGCACCAATCTGGCGTTTCGTCAGGCGTTCGAACACACCCGCCGCGCGATCATCGATGCACAACGAGAAGTCTTGCTACGCATGCGCGATGCCGGTACCTTCCATTCTTCTCTGCTCAGTAGCGAACTGGCTCAGCTGGATGCGGAGGAGATCAGTCTGGACATGCGCGTCGATGGGGAGTGAGCGGGAGTCAGCGTCGAGAGTCGTAGGGCAGCAATGCCATCTCGCGTGCATTGCGGATGGCGGTGGCCACCTGGCGCTGTTCCTGAGGTGACAGGCCGGTGACGCGGCGACCGCGGATGCGTCCCTTGTCGGACAGGAATTGGCGGAGCAGGGCGACGTCCTTGTAGTCGACGGGATTGTTCCCGTCGACGCGGATGCCGGATGCGGTCAACAGGTTGCGCGCACGCTTGGGCGGAAGCTCTCTGCGTGTGCGAGTGGGTTTGCGGGCCATGGTTTTTCCTCTCTGGTCGACGGTCTACCAGCTGGATTTCTGGATGCCGGGCAGCTCACCGCGATGCGCGAGTTCCCGGAAGCGGACGCGCGACAAACCGGCCTTACCGATGTAGCCGCGGGGTCGTCCGTCGACGGCATCGCGGTTGCGGAGGCGGGTGGGGCTCGCGTCGCGCGGCAGCCGCTGCAGCCGGCGTTGGGCGTCGGCCTGCTGCTGCGGGGTCGACGTCGGCGCGGCGATGATGCGTTTGAGCTCGGCGCGGGTGGCGGCGTGCCTGGCCACCATCTCGCGGCGGTGCTCGTTGCGGATGATCTTGGCTTTCTTGGCCATCAGCGGTCCTCTCGGAAGTCGACGTGGCGCCTGACGACCGGGTCGTACTTGCGGAGCACCATGCGGTCGGGGTCGTTGCGGCGATTCTTGCGCGTGACGTAGGTGTAGCCGGTGTCCGCGGTCGAACGGAGCTTGATGATCGGGCGGATCTCGTTGCGGGCCATCAGACCTTCTCTCCACGTGCTCGGATCGTCGCGAGCACGGACTCGATGCCGAGCTTGTCGATGGTCTTGATTCCCTTCGCGCTCACCCGCAAGGTCACGTAACGGCCCTCGCCGGGGACGTAGTAGCGCCGCCGCTGGATGTTGGGGTTCCAACGCCGCGATGTGCGCTTGTGCGAATGGGACACCTGTTTGCCGAAGCCGGGCTCACGACCCGTCACCTGACACCGTTGAGACATGCGCACCTCCTTATTGAAAACGATTGGCGTTAACTTTCGTGTCACGGTACCGTCGAGATCGCTCAAATGGAAATCAATGCCAACAAGGTGGTGGACGGTGAACGACGCAGGAGAAGGCCGGCGGTCCCGTGAGAACGTGGGACGCGACGATCGGACGCCGGTCGTCCTGGTGACCGGTCTGGATTCGGCGGCGGTCGGACGGGCGGGTGATGCACTCGTGGGTGAGGGTGCCTCGTCCGGCACCGTGCTCGTGCATCACGACCTCACCCACGTCGGCGACGGCAGGGTCTCGCGGAGGATGAGCTGGGTCGATCCCGATGGCCGCCGGCGTGAGCGGACGCTGGGCATCGAACTCGCCCACGGATGCGTGTCCTGCACACTGCGCGAGGATCTCCTGCCACTGCTGCGGCGTCTGCATCGCCGGTCGACGGTGCGGCGGATCGTGGTGACCCTGGACCCGATCCTCGAGCCCGAACGCATCGCGTGGGCGATCGAGGAGGTCATCGTCGAGGGCATGCCCGGCTTCGTCGACGGCACCGCGTCCCGCGACGTCCGGATCGACGCGACCATCGCCTGTGTCGCAGAACAGGACTGGCTCGAGTCGGCGACCGGCGACGGAAGCCTGGTGGAGGCCGGGTTCCTGCACGTCGACGACGACCGCACGTTGGCTCAGGTGGCGGTCGCCCAGGCCTCGTTCGCCGATGCGCTCGTCGTCGCCGGCTGCGACCCGGCGCTGCGCGACGCGTGGGAGTCCGCCCGTCTCACCGCCGTCCTGAAACGCCTGGCGCCGCACGCGCCGATCATGATGGAACTGCCCCAGCGGCCGATGACGTCCGTCCTGGTCGAGCGCCTGCTCGCCGCGGTGGCGCCGACGGCGCGTCGGGGACGCATCGACGCGCCCCACGACCCGTTGCTGCGTGGCGAGCCGCCGCTGGACGCCGACTGCGGCGTGTCCTGGGTGGAGTTTCATTCCGACCGGCCGATGCACCCGGAGCGGTTGCATGACGCCATCGACGCGCTGCTCGACGGCGTGGTGTGTGCGCGGGGCCGGATCTGGCTCGCGACCCAGCATGAGGAAGCGCTGTGGCTCGAGTCGGCCGGAGGCGCACTGCAGGTCGCGGCGGGCGGTCGTTGGCTGGCTGCGATGGACGAGTCGCAGCTGGCGCAGATCTCACACGAGCGCCGCGTGATGGGTGCGCTGCGATGGGATGAGGAGTACGGCGACCGGCACACGTCGCTGGTTGCCCTGGTCCACCGTGCCGAGGCAGCCGACATCCAGAACGCGCTCCGCGGCGCGTGTGTGAACGAGGTCGAATTCGCTGCCGGACAGGAGTTCTGGGCGAGCTTCGAGGATCCGTTCGGTCTCTTTCATGCCGACCCGTGCGACGATCTCGACCCGGCCGGGGTGGAGGCCGTCGACGCCCTGCAGATCATCGACAACACCGACCACCGAGAGGCCTGATAATGAAGAAGAACATCCACCCCGATTACCACGTCGTCATCATTCGTGATGCGTCGACCGGCTCGCAGTTCCTGACCCGATCCACCGCGACCTCCGATGATCGGGTCGAATGGACCGACGGCAACACCTATCCGCGGATCACGGTGGACGTGACGAGCGAGTCGCACCCCTTCTACACAGGCGTGGCGCGCGTCCGCGACGTCGCCGGTCGCGTGGAGAAGTTCAATCGCCGGTATCCGAATCTGAAACGCTGACCCGATAAACGTGCAGGGCGCGGCGGCTCACGACGAGAGAACCGGACCGATTCCGGACAAGAAGAAGATGAACATCGCCAGCAGGAACCACGAGGCGCCCTGCCAGATCTGCCAGCGCCCGTTGCCCCGCCAATTCCGGTAGGTCCGCCACAACGCAGCCAGCGCGCCGATCAGGACGACGATCGGCGCCGCAACGATCAAGGCCACCCGGACGCCGCCATCGGACACCCCTGCGATCCACAGAATGACAAGCGCCGCAGCGATTGTCACGATGCCGTGGATCACCGCCTGGCGTAGTTCGGGAGCCCGCCCCACCGGCACGCGGTGTTCGGTCGTGTCGTGTTCGTGATTGATCATGTTCACCTCGACTCCACCCTACTCGGTGCGAATACGGCTGTGACCGGGACCTTTTGCTCATTGCCGGGTCGGCATCACAAGGGCAGGATGAAAGTGAGGATCAGAAGACCGAGACGAGTGAGGAGTGGGACCGAGATGAGCGCGATTCTCGTCGGTGTGGACGGATCGGATGCCTCGGACGCGGCAGTGCGTTGGGGTGCCAGGGCTGCGGTGACCGAAGGTGTCGACCTCAAGCTGGTCGGCGTGTACGACATCAGCACCAGCAATTACGCGCCGGGACTGATCATCCCGCAGGATGTCGTCGACGCGATCAAGCAGGACGCGGTCGACGCCGTGCACGCGGCGGCCGAACTCGCCAAGCAGACCGCACCCGACGTGACGCTGCACACCTCGACCGCCGAAGGTGACGCTGCGCGTGCGCTGCTCGAACTCGGCAAGGACGCGGGCACCATCGTGCTCGGCACTCGCGGGCTCGGGTCGATCAAGGGCCTCTTCCTGGGGTCGGTCAGCATCAGCGTCGCCGCGCATTTCCACGGCCGTGTCGTTGTCGTGGCCGGTTCGGGCGGCGACGGACCGGTGGTGGTGGGCGTCGACGACTCGCCCGTCAGTGATGCCGCGGTGGCCGAGGCGTTCCGCCAGGCCGCGCTGCGCAATGCGAAGCTGGTCGCCGTGCACACCTGGACGCCTCTCGACGTCGACGCCCTGCACGGATACGGCATCGAGCCGGCCGAGGTGACCCGGATGTCGGGTGACGCCGTGGAAGCGGTCGCCGAGCGGCTGGCCGGTTACAGCGCCGATCACCCCGACGTCGTCGTCGAACGAGTGGTCATCCCGGAGGAGCCGGCCAAGGCCATCCTCGATGCGGCTGACGACGCCCAGCTGATCGTGGTCGGCAGCCGCGGACGCGGCGGCTTCACCGGGTTGTTGCTCGGTTCGACCAGCCAGAAGATCCTGCACCAGGCGGAGTGCCCGGTCATGGTGGTGCGGGAGTGAGCTGAGAGGGGGCCCTTCGTGACGACCCTCCGCAGGCTCCGGGTCTCCTCGGGGATCGGAGGGTGACGGTGGGCGAGTTCAAGTTCGCTTGAAGTCGCCTACCATGGTGGCGTGACGCTGAAGAAGCTCGAACTGTCCGTCGGTGAACTCGCGCAACGCGCGGGGATCGCGCCGTCGGCGGTGCGCTTCTACGAGGACCAGGGGTTGATCTTCAGTCGGCGGACGTCCGGCAACCAGCGGCGGTATCACCGCGCCATGCTGCGTCGGGTCGCGTTCATCCGGGCATCGCAGGCCGCGGGTATCCCGCTGGCGGTGATCGCCGACGTGCTGTCCGAACTCGGTGATCACGAGTCTCCGCCGAAGTCGATGTGGGAGGCCGCGTCCAAGCGATGGATCGACGACCTCAACAATCGCATCGCCCTGCTGGAGAACATGCGCGACATGATCGGGTCGTGCGTGGGCTGCGGCTGCCTGTCGCTGGGGGAGTGTCATCTGCTCAACCCGGGTGACGAGATGAACAAGCTCGGCCCGGGACCGCGCCGGCTCATCCGCGATTGACAGCTCGCCAGCCCCGCTACCCGCCCGCGGCGAGCGCGTCGGGCAGGGTGGATAGGCTCGGGTCATCATGGGGACAGACAGCGAACCGATGCGACGGGCACCGTGAGGCAGATCCCTCGCGGCATCTGGGTCCTGCTGGCGGCCAACGTCGTCATCGCACTCGGATACGGACTCATCGCCCCGGCGTTGCCCGCATTCGCCCGCAGCTTCAACGTCAGTTTCACCGCCGCATCGGCCGTCGTCTCTGCCTTCGCCGTGATGCGGCTGCTCTTCGCGCCCGCCACCGGCCGTCTCGTCACGATCTTCGGGGAACGGCGCATCTACCTCATCGGTCTGCTCGTGGTCGCGGGCAGCACCTTCGCCTGTGCCTTCGCGCAGGGATACTGGCAGCTGTTGCTGTTCCGGGCCGCCGGCGGCGTCGGGTCCACGATGTTCACCGTCTCGGCGATGGCGTTGCTGATCCGCATGGCGCCCGCCGAGATCCGCGGGCGCGTGTCTGGATTCTTCTCCGCTGGCTTTCTCATCGGCAGCATCACCGGACCGCTGATCGGCAGTGCCCTGGTCGGTTTCGGCCTGCGGATGCCGTTCGTCGTCTACTCGATCGCGCTGATCATCGCCGCCGCCGTCGTCGCCACCCAGCTGCGCGACCAGGGTGGACGCCCGGACCCGAGCGCAGCGCCGCAGGCCGGTGTCATCTCGTTCCGGACCGCGATGCGCAACAGCACCTACCGGGCGATCCTCACGTCCAATTTCACCCAGGGTTGGTCGTCGATGGGTGTCCGCGTCGCGGTGGTCCCGCTGTTCATCACCGATGGGCTCGACGAGGGTCCGGCGATGGCGGGCATCGCGCTGGCGGTCTACGCCGCGGGCAACGTCGCCGCCATCGTGGTGGCCGGCCGACTGTCGGACTCCTATGGGCGACGACGGGTGATGCTGCCGGGACTTGCGATCGCCGCGGTGTCCACGGCAGTCCTCGGGCTCGCATCGAACTTCGTGGTGGTGCTGCTGCTCTGCGTGGTCGCCGGCATCGGATCAGGCCTGTTCGCCCCCACCCATCAGGCGGCGCTGGCCGACGTGCTGGGCAATCGGCAGCAGGGCGGGTCGGCGCTCGCCGCGTACGGCATGTCGTCGGACCTGGGTGCGGTCAGTGGGCCGGTGGTGGTCGGCTTCGTCGCCGACCGCGCCGGATTCGGCTGGGCCTTCACGCTCACCGGGATCGTGGCCGCGGTGGCATTGGCGATGTGGTCGTTCGCCGCCGAAACGGCCCCAGCAGTGGTCGGCAGCGGCCCGCACCTCACCGAGGTGGATCGCGACACGACCGAGCCGGACTGAACGACAACCCGGGTGCGATCCTCAGGAACCGACTACCGTTGGCCCATGAACACTGCTGCGGCGGGATATTCGCTCGGATCGACGTCAGAGGTCGGTCGGTTGCGGGCCGTCATGCTGCATCGTCCCGGCGACGAACTCCGGCGTCTCACACCACGCAACAACGACCAGCTGCTCTTCGACGGGCTTCCCTGGGTGCAGCGCGCGCAAGAGGAACACGACGCCTTCGCTGATGTGCTGCGCGACAAAGGGGTCGACGTCTACCTCCTCGGTGACCTGCTCGCCGAGACCATCGAGCACAGCGGCGCTGCGCGTATCCAAGGGATCGGCGCGGCGGTCAGTCCGCGTCGTCTGGGGTCCCACCTCGCCGACGATCTCGCCGGTCACCTCCGCTCGCTGCCACCAGCCGAACTCGCGCATGTCCTGATGGCCGGGATGACCTTCGACGAATTGCCGTTGACACCTGCGGCCGCGTCGTCGTCGCTGGTGCGCCGCATGCACCACGGGCCCGAGTTCGCCATCGAACCGTTGCCGAACCTGCTGTTCACCCGCGACAGCTCGTTCTGGATCGGCCCGCGTTTCGCCATCACCTCACTCGCACTGCCGGCGCGGGTCCGCGAGACCTCACTCACCGACCTCATCTACGCACATCACCCACGCTTCATCGGTGCCCGCCGCGCCTACGAATCACAGGTGGCGCCGGTGGAGGGTGGCGACGTGTTGCTCCTCGCACCGGGCGTCGTGGCCGTCGGGGTGGGCGAGCGCACCACGCCCGCCGGTGCGGAAGCCTTGGCGCGCAGCCTCTTCGACGATGGCCTGGCACACACGGTGCTCGCCGTGCCGATCGAGCAGGCCCGCGCGTTCATGCATCTCGACACCGTCTGCACGATGGTCGACGTCGACGCCGTGGTGATGTATCCGAACATCGCCGAGACGATGTCGGCGTTCACCCTGCGAAAGGTCGACGACGGTGTGTCGGTGACGGGTTCCCGCCCGTTCGTCGATGCGGCGGCCGAGGCGATGCAGATCGAGAAACTCCGCGTCATCGACACCGGCCTCGATCCGATCACCGCCGAACGCGAGCAGTGGGACGACGGGAACAACACCCTCGCGCTCGCGCCGGGGGTGGTGGTGTCCTACAACCGGAACGTGGAGACCAACCGACGGCTGCGCGATTCGGGTATCGAGGTGCTCGAGATCGAAGGCCGCGAACTCGGTTCCGGACGCGGCGGCCCCCGATGCATGTCCTGCCCGTTGGCGAGGGACGAACTCTGACACCCGGACACGCTGTCGACCTGGCCGGCCTGCTCACCCTCGACGCCGATGGGCCGCCGCCGTTCGAACAGGTGCGCAGCGGGATCATCGACCTCGTCCGGCGCGGCGAACTGCTGGTGGGCCAACGCATCCCGACGGTTCGCCAATTGGCCGCCGACCTCGACATCGCGCCCAACACGGTGGCCCGCAGCTATCGCGAACTGGAGGCGGCGGGCGTCATCGAGACCCGGGGGCGGCATGGCTCGTTCATCAAGGCGGGCCGCGATGCGGCGCTCGACCATGCCCAGCAGGCGACCGTCGATCACGTCGCGGCAATGCGCACGTTGGGCATCGACGACCGCACCATCGTCGCACTGGTGCAGCGGGTGATCAGGTCCTGACTCTGCGCCGCGAGTCAGGGGTGACCTGCCGCGTCACCCCCAACTCGGAAGCCAGATCTGCTGCTGCCATTGCGCGGGGGAGATCGGACTCGCGGTGAGGATCGGCCACAACCAGATGAAGTTGACCACCACGAGCGCCACGTAGATGGCAACCGCGAGTACCGCGAGGGTGTGTCGCTCCGGGCGTGAGCGTGCGGTTCGACCCGCGGTTCGCAACACGTCACCACACATCAGCGCCAGCCCCATGACCAGGAACGGCGCCATGACCGTGGCGTAGAAGAAGTACATCTGGCGGTCCAGGTCGGCGAACCAGGGCAGAATCCCGGCCAGGTAGCCGGTCGCCACGGCGGCATATCGCCAGTCGCGGCGCACCATCCACGACCAGAGCGCCCACCCGATCATGGGCAGCGCCAGCCACCACATCGCGGGCGAGCCGATCAGCATTTGGGCCCGGACACACTCGCCGGCACCGCACTGGTCCGGGCCGTTCTCGATGGCGTACAGCATCGGACGCAGGCTCATCGGCCATGTCCACGGCTTCGATTCCCACGGATGCTGATTGCCCGCCGAGTTGGTCAGCCCCGAATGGAACTCCAGGATTCCCGACTCGTAGAACCAGAACGACCGGAACACGCCCGGGACCCACGCGAACGGCCCACCCACGCCGATCTGGTTGCCCACCTCGTAGCGGTAGACGGCGGTCTCACTGGTGAACCAGGGGATGAAGGTGGCGAAGTAGATGACCACCGGCATCACCCCGAGGCTCATCCCGGCCGGCACCAGATCGCGTCGCAACGTCCCCAGCCACGGGCGGCGGACGTGATACGCCTTGCGGGCGGCGACGTCGAAACCGACCGCGAGCAGCGCGAAGAAGATGACGAAATAGGCGCCCGACCACTTGGTGCCGCATGCCAGGCCGAGCATCACGCCGGCCGTGAAGCGGTACCAGCGAAAGCCCAGCCGCGGCCCGAAGTCGCTGTCGCCGATCCGTCCTTCCACATAGACGCGGTGCATCCGGGCACGAACCTGATCGCGGTCGGCGATCAACGCTGCGAAGGCCGCCACCACGAAGGCCGCCTGGAAGATGTCGAGCATCCCCATCCGCGACTGGACGAACAGCACCCCGTCGCAGATCGCGAACACCCCGGCGATAGCGCCGACCAGTGTGGAGCGCGTCATCCGACGCACTGCGCAGTAGATCATCACGACGATCGCGATGCCCGCGATCGCCGGGGTGATCCGCCAGCCGACCGGGCCGTAGCCGAACATCGCCTCACCCGCGGCCAGGAGCCACTTCCCGACCGGCGGGTGGACGACCAGGCCGTAGGCGGGATTGTCCTCGATCCAGTTACCGCCGGTGAGTACCTGCCACCCCTGGGGCACGTAGTGCTTCTCGTCGAAGACGGGGGTGCCCTGGTCGGTGGGGCGGGCGAGCCCCCACAGGCGGGTGACGGTCGCGATCGCGGCGATCACGAGCCCGACGAGCAGTCCGCGCAACCGGTCGGCCGGCCCGAACACGGGGTTCGGGATCTCCGGCGCCGGAGACGTACCCAGATCCTCGGCGCGACCGCGATCGGACCGTGCCGGGAGATCGTCCCCTGACGATGGTCGGTCGAGGACGGCGGAGTCGGTCACCCGATCGATCGTAGTTGGCCCTCGTAAGCTGATTGGCGATGAACTCGTCACGACCGCCCGTCGAGGCAATGGAGCATCCGGCAGGCCGCGAGACAGCGGGGTGCCTCGTACTCGCGGCGACCCCCATGGGGCAGTCCGACGACGCCTCACCGCGCCTGCGTGTCGCCCTGGCGTCGGCCGACATCGTCGCCGCCGAGGACACCCGGCGGGCCCGGGGTCTCGCCGCGTCCCTGGAGGTGGCGATCGGTGGCAAGCTGGTCAGCTACTACGACCAGGTCGAGGCGTCCCGCACTCCTGGCCTGGTGGACGCCATCTCCGACGGAGCCACCGTCTTGCTCATCACCGACGCCGGGATGCCGTCGGTGAGCGATCCGGGCTTCAAACTGGTCGCCGCCTGCGCCGACGCCGGGCTGAGGGTGACCTGCCTGCCGGGCCCCTCCGCCGTGACGACCGCGCTCGCGGTTTCCGCGTTGCCGTCCGAGCGCTTCTGCTTCGACGGGTTCGCGCCGCGCCGACCCGGTCCGCGTCGCGACTGGCTGGCGGGTCTCGTCGACCAGCCCCGCACCACCGTGTTCTTCGAATCGCCCCATCGGCTCGCCGACACCCTGGCCGCTGCCGCCGAGGTGTTGGGGGCCGACCGGCGGGCGGCCGTGTGCCGGGAGTTGACCAAGACCTATGAGGAGGTCCGCCGCGGAACCCTCGCCGAACTCGCCGCGTGGGCGGCCGACGGCGTGCGCGGGGAGATCACCGTCGTCGTCGCCGGACAGACCCGCCGGACGGCGAACGCCGAGGATCTCGTCGAGGAGGTCGAGCAGCTCGTCGCGGACGGGATGGGGCTCAAGGATGCGTGTGCACAGGTGACGCGGGACGGCGGTGCTTCCCGACGAGAGGTCTATCAAGCGGTGCTGGCGCGGCGTCGGGAACATTCGGACCGATGAGGTCCGGTGCTTCGCCGGCCAGGTGGTCGGCGGCGACGTGCAGGGTCACGCCGGGCGCGAGTCGATAGGGCCGACTGGTGATCAGCGCGCCCACCGCACGCCGGAGACGCGACATCTCGGCGCGCACCGTCACCACGTGACCGGCGTCGCCGAAGATGAGCCGACTCAGACGTGCCGAGGTGAGTCCTGCGTCGGACGCCTCGGCCAGCAGCAGCAGGATCTGGGCGTGGCGGCGGGTGAGCACCGTCCGCCATTCGTCGCCGTCGCCGGCCACCGTCAGGGACGGTTCACCGCGCAGGTCGAGCTCGGCGACGATCGGATTCGCCGGACCGACCCGCCGCAGCAGCCAGCCGACGCCCACCGGTTGGGCGACGCAGCTGCCGATCCCGGGGACGAATTGCGGGGTGCCCTCCACCGGAGCGGCCACCGCGTTCGGGGCGGTGCACCCGCGGCTGTCGGCCACCCAGCCGTCGCGGTCCACCAACAGGGCCGGCCCACGGATGCCGGTGAGGCTGGCTCCGGCGCTCCGCCGCAGCTCGGCCAGCGATCGGGCGTGGGCGGCGGCGATCTCGTGCTCGCCCAGGGCGGCCATGCTCGTCGCGAATGCCGTCGACGACGGCTGCACCGCGGACGCGGGGCCCGACAGTCCGACGATGCCGGTGAGGGCGCCGGTGCGCGGGTCATGGATCGGTGCGGCGGCACAGTACAGCGAGTGCAGCGCGTGGTTGTAGTGCTCGGCGCCGACGACGCGCGTCGACCGATGGTCGGTCATGACCAGGCTGACGGCGGTGGTGGCGGTCGATGCCTCATCCCACCTGCTGCCCTCGATGAGTTCGAGTGTGTCCGCGACCTCGAGCCAGCGCTGCGTGCCGCCGCGCCACAGCAGCACGCCGTCGGAGTCGAAGACGCCCATCATCAGCTCGGAGTCGTCGGTGGTGTCGGCGAACACCCGTTGAAGCCGCTCCGCACCGTCGCCCAGCGGATTGCTGTCTCGCCTGATGTCGATCTCGGTCGCATCGAGATGAAACGGTGCGTGCCTGTCGGCCGCCGCGCCCGCGTCACTGGCACGCTGCCAGGACGCCAGGACCTCGGTGCGCTCGGTCGGTGCAGGCAGCTCGGCTGTGACCTCGATAGCGGACCGATCACCCCGACTGCAGACCGATCCGGAGCCTTCCGTACCTGGAAGTATGGATCGTCGCATCCTCCGATGTTACCGCAGAACGCCCGATTCGCCGGATCGACCATTCGTATGACCGGTGACGCCGACGATGCTCGCGGCCTTGTCGAGGCATTCCTGCCATTCGCGGTCGGGGTCGGAATCGATGGTGATCCCGCCGCCGACGCCGAGCGTCGCGGCGCCGGACGGGGTCAGGGTGACCGTGCGGATGGCGACGTTGAGATCGAGCGCGCGGCCCGGTCCGGCCATGCCGATGGCGCCGCAGTACACGCCGCGGGGGTACTCCTCCCAGTCGCCCAGCAGCTCCATCGCCCGCAGTTTCGGTGTCCCGGTCACCGACGCGGGCGGGAAGGTGGCGCGCAGCATCTCGGTGTTGCCGACGGTGGGGTCGACGATCGCCTCGACCCGCGAGACCAGATGCCACACACCGGGGGCGGGCACCACCGACAGCAGGTCTGCGACGCGAACCGACCCGGTGCGCGCCAGCCGGCCGAGGTCGTTGCGGACCAGGTCGACGATCATCACGTTCTCGGCGACGTCCTTGGTCGAGGCGGCCAGGAGTTCTGGTGGGGCATCGGCAGGCAACGTTCCCTTGATCGGTGCCGACGACACGAGATTGCCGGTCCGGCGCAGGAACGATTCCGGTGAGAAGCTGGCCACCGAACCCCAGTCACCCTGCAAGAAGGCCGATTTCGCCGGCAATGTGCGTCCGGTGATGTCGCCGAAGAACTCGAGTGGCTCGCCGCGGATCGACCCGCTGAACCGGGTGCACAGGCAGGCCTGATATACCTCACCCGCTCGGATCGCGGCCAGACACTTCTCGATTGCGGCCAGATGCGGCTCGCGGCTCGGTTCCCGCCAGCTCGCGGACCAGGACGCCGAACCCGGCGGGACAGGCTCCTCGAGCGCGCGCTGAATCCATGGTGCGCAACCGGATCCGTCGACGTGACGGTGACTCCAGTGCCCGTCGCGCAGCACCAGGATCTCGTCGGTGAGCCCGCCGACGGCAGGTGGCAGGGGAGTGTCGCCGGCGCGCACCGGGAATCCGAGGTAGCCGAACCAGTACCGATCCGGATCGTCGGGCGGTGCGAAACCGGGTCGGAGCCGGATCGACGGTGCGATGACGGCGTCGGCGTCCCACCAGTCGCCAACCAGGGCGGCCGGCGGCGGCAATCCGGCCGCGACGGTGTGGGCGTGCAGGGCACGCAGGACGTCGAGCGCCGGAGCGGTCACGCCTCGTGGCGGGGGAAGACCGGCGACGGCTTGGGCAGAGCGGTACCGGCGACGAGACGGTCGTCGACCGCGGTGAACTGACGCCGCTCGGGATCGACGGCGAGCAGGTCGAGCAGCCTGCCGGTGGCGGTGGGCATGACCGGCTGCACGAGCAGTGCGACCACCCGGACCACCTCGGCGCACACGTACAGCACGGTCGCGGTTCGGTCGAGGTCGGTCTTCGCGAGCTTCCACGGTTCCTGCGCCGAGATGTAGCGGTTGGTCGCGGCGAGCACCGACCACATGGCCTCGAGTCCGAGGTGGATCTGCTGCGCGTCGAAGTGGTCGCGCACCCGGGGGAGCAGCCCGGCGGCCTGCGCGAGGAGCGCCTCGTCCTCGGCCGTCAGATCTCCGGGGGCGGGGACGACACCGTCGAAGTACTTGCCGATCATCGACAGGGTGCGCTGGGCGAGGTTGCCGAACTCGTTGGCCAGGTCCGCGTTGATCCGGCTGATGATCGCCTCGGCCGAGTACGACCCGTCCTGCCCGTAGGACACCTCGCGCAGGAAGAAGTAGCGGACCGGGTCGAGGCCGAATTCGTCGATCAGCACGTCCGGGTCGACGACGTTGCCGACGGACTTGCTCATCTTCTCCCCGCGGTTGAACAGGAATCCGTGCGCGAACACGCGTTTCGGCAACTCGATACCGGCGCTCATCAGGAAGGCCGGCCAGTAGACGCAGTGGAACCGGATGATGTCCTTGCCGATGATGTGCAGATCGGCGGGCCAATAGCGTTCGAAGGTCGTGGTGTCGTCAGGGAAGCCGATCCCGGTCAGATAGTTGGTGAGCGCGTCCACCCACACGTACATGACGTGCTCGGGGTGGCCGGGGACCGGGACGCCCCAGTCGAAGGTGGTGCGCGAGATCGAGAGGTCGGTGAGGCCGCCCTTGATGAAGCTGACGATCTCGTTGCGTCGGACGTCCGGGCCCAGGTACTCCGGATGGGTCTCGAACAGTTCGAGCAGCTTGTCCTGGTAGGCCGACAGCCGGAAGAAGTAGGTCTGTTCCTCGGTCCACGTCACCACGTGGCCGGTGTCAGAGGCGACGCGGTTGCCGTCGGCATCGACGGAGGTGTCGGCCTCGGCGTAAAAGGTCTCGTCGCGGACGTCGTACCACCCGGAGTACGTGTCCAGGTAGATGTCGCCGGCGTCGGACATGCGCTGCCAGATCGCCTCCGACGCCCGCTTGTGGTCGGCGTCGCTGGTGCGAATGAAGCGATCGAAGCTGGACCCGAGCCGCACCTGCAACGCCTGGAACCGGTCGGAGTTGCGGTTCGCGAGATCGGCGGTGTCGACGCCTTCGGCGACCGCGGTCTGCTGCATCTTCTGACCGTGCACGTCGGTGCCGGTGAGGAAACGCACGTCGTACCCGTCGAGCCGCTTGAACCGCGCGAGGGCGTCGGCCGAGATGTATTCGTAGGCATGGCCGATGTGCGGTGCCCCGTTGGGGTAGGCGATGGCCGTGGTGATGTAGTACGGCTCGCCTGCGCCGTGCGAGGCGTGATCAGCGGATTCGGTGCGGGTCGGGTCCGTCATGGTGCCGCCAAGGATACTTGGCCGGGATGATCAGTCGATCCGGCGGTACGGCTCGCAGCCGGGCGGCGCCTTCGGCGCGTCCCGCTTGCGGATCTCCGGGATCTGCTTGGTGACCGGATGTGAGTCGTCGAGGGTGAACTTCTCGCCGTGGTGGGCGAGGTCGATCGACGGACCCTCGAGCAGCCGGTAGGTCGCCGACTCCCGGTCGATCGCGACGACCACCTTCGATTCCCGGACCATGATGCGGAACGACAGGTAGGTGAGCCGGCTCGGGAGGCGCGGCGCGAACGTGATGTTCCCACCGAAGTCACGCATCCCGCCGAATCCGGCCACCAGGTCGGTCCACGCGCCGGCGAGCGCCGCGATGTGCAGACCGCTCGACACGTTGCTGTGCAGGTCGTGCAGGTCGGTGAAGACCGACTCGCACATGAGGTCGTAGGACAGGTCGAGGTAGCCGACCTCGGCGGCGACGACCGCCTCGCAGCACGCCGACAACGACGAGTCTCGCACGGTCAGCGGGTAGTAGTAGTCGAAGTTGCGCAGTTTCTGTTCGGGGGTGAACGACGATCCGAACATGTACATCGCGAAGACGAGGTCGGCCTGTTTGACCACCTGCTTGCGGTACAGGTCGTAGTAGGGATAGTTCAGCAGCAGCGGATAGCGACCCACCGACGACTCGAAGTCCCACGCGCCGAGCAGGGTGAACGACTCGCACTGCTGGTGGACGCCGAGCGCGTCGTCGAACGGGATCGACATGTCGTCGGCGCAGGACTCCCAGTGCGCCGCCTCCGCGTCGGTGACGCCGAGTTCACGGGCCAGGTCGGGGCGGCGGTGCACCGCCGTGACCGCGTCTCGAAGATTCTGTTGCGCAGCGAGATTGGTGAACACATTGTTGTTCACCACGGCTGTGTACTCGTCCGGGCCGGTGACCCCGTCGATGCGGAACTTGCCGTTCACGTCGTGATGGCCGAGGCCGGCGAAGAGTCGTGCGGTCTCCACGAGCAACTCGACGCCACACTCGGTTTCGAACTGTTCGTCGTCGGTGGCGCGCAGATATCGGGCCGTGGCGTTCGCGATGTCGGCGCTCACGTGCACACCGGCGGTACCCGCGGGCCAATAGCCCGAGCATTCGTCGCCGTTGATGGAGCGCCAGGGGAACATCGCACCTCGCTGGCCGAGTTCGGTGGCGCGGCTCTTGGCCTTGTCCATCGTCGCATGGCGCCAGCGCAGTTCCTCGCCCGCGGCGGCGGGCACGGTGTAGGTCAGCATCGGCAGGATGAAACTCTCGGTGTCCCAGAAGGTGTGGCCGTCATATCCCGGGCCGGTCAGACCTTTCGCCGGTATGGCGCGCGACTGGCCGCGGGCACCCGCCTGCAGGACGTGGAACAGTGCGAACCGGACCGCCTGCTGTAGCTCCGGGTCGCCGTCGAGTTCGACATCGGCGTGGCGCCAGAAATCTTCCAGGTAGTTGATCTGGTCGGCTTTCAGTGCCTCCCAACCGGTTTCCATCGCCATCGCCAACGCTGCGTCGACCTGGGCGCGCAACGCGTCCACCGAGCGGCGCGCCGACCACCCGTACCCCATGTACTTGGTCAACGACAGCTTGGTGCCCTGCGGCACGTTCGCCGCGACCGTGAGCCGGGCCAGGTCGGCGTCGGCGCGGATGAATGCGTCGGCCTTGTCCGGGAATTCGATCTCGTGGTCCATGCCCGCCGCGATGTGCAGGCCCGATTTCTTGGTGTGATGGACCAGCATGCCCCAGTAGTTGCGGCAGGTCGCGAGATCCGAGACCAGGGGCGAGTCCAGCGCAGCCGCCAGACGCGGGTCGTTACCGGGCGCGGGAACCGGTTCGTTGGCCAGCAGGTCGGACTGCAACACCAACTTCATGTCCTCGCCCACGGGTTCCACCTCGTAGTGGATCGCGGCGATGGTCCGTTTGGTGAACGACACCAGCCGCTCGGAACGGATGCGGACGGTGCGACCGGTCGGCGAGGTCCACAGGGTGTGCCGCCGCAGCGTTCCGGTGCGGAAGTCGAGCACCCGTTCGTGTTCGACCGTGCGGCCGTAGCGCAGATCCATCGGCTCGTCCTCGACGAGGAGCCGGATGATCTTGCCGTCGGTCACGTTGACCACCGTCTGCCCGGATTCCGGGTAGCCGTAGCCGCTTTCGGCATACGGCAGACCACGCAGCTCGTAGAAGCCGTTGAGATAGGTGCCCGGGTGATCGATCGGCTCGCCCTCTTCGAATGAGCCGCGTAGTCCGATGTGACCGTTGGACAGCGCGAAGAGGGTCTCGGTTCGTCCGAGCATGTCGACGTCGACGCCACGCCAGCGCAGTTGCCACGGATGGATGTCGAAGCCGTGGTCGGCGGCCCCCGGGCTCATGCGGACACCAACTCGTCGAGATCGTTGACGACGAGATCCGCACCCGCAGCGCGCATCGCGTCCGCCTGGCCACCGCCGACACGGTCGATGGCGACGACGTAGCCGAACTTCCCTGCGACAGCGGCCTCGACGCCCGAGATCGCATCCTCGAACACGGCCGCGTTGTCAGGCGTCACCCCCATCAGTTCGGCGCCCAACAGGAACGAGTCGGGCGCGGGTTTGCCCCGTAGCCCACGGTCGACGATGTCGAGTCCGTCCACGCGCGCTTCCACGTACTTGGTGAGATCGGCCGCATCCAGCACTGCTGCTCCGTTCTTCGACGATGTCACGACCGCGATGCGCAGGCCGGATTCCTTGGCGGCGTCGAGATATCGCACCGATCCGGGATACGGATCGACACCCTGCGCGTCGAGAGTCGCGACGAACTGCGCGTTTTTCCCGGAGCCGATGGCGGTGACGGTCTCCGGATCGACGTCGTCGATCTGGCGTGCGTGCAGGAAAGCGCGCACACCGTCTTCGCGGGGTCGACCGTCGACGTAGTCGAGGTAGTCCTGTTCGGTGAACGGGACCCAGTTCTTGGGATCCCGTTCGGAGAGGTACGCATCGAACGCCTGCTTCCACGCGTTGCGATGGAGGACGGCGGTCGACGTCAACACACCGTCGAGATCGAAGAGGGCGACCGAAATGGCTTCTGGCAATCCCAACACACCCCGAACGCTACCTGCCCGAGCGACTACTGGCGCGCCATGCGCGGGTATTCGACGACACGGCAGCGACGGGTCGGCTCACGCGGAGGAAGGGGTCGCGTCCGCCTCCGCGTCGTCCCAGAATCCGATGGACTCCAGGCGGGACATCAGGCGGTCGCGGGCGTCCGCGAACTGGGTGTGGATCTCCTCGCGGATCGCTCGTGCGTCGCCTGTCCGCAGATAGCCGATGAGGCGCCGGTGACTGGCCACCGCCTCCCGGCCCCACTCCGGATCCCGGGCGTAGAGGTCATACGGGTTGTACTTGCTGGCCGAGAAGACGAACCAGGCGAGTTTCTTGCTGTTGGCCGCGATGTTGACCTGCCGGTGGAACGCGTACTCGCGGTTGAGCACCTGGGCGTCGTCCTCGCCGTCGACCGCCGCCTCGAGCGCGTCGACGATGGTTTGCATCTTGGCCAGGTGCGTCCCGAGTTCCGGATTGTCGACGGCGTGGGTTGCCAATCGCGCCGAGAGTTCGCCTTGCATCCAGAAGATGTCGACGATGTCACCACGGCTGAGCGGCTCGACGATGAATCCCCGGTGGGGGGAGGAACGTACGAGTCCTTCGCCGCGCAGGGTCACCAGGGCCTCGCGCACCGGGGTCACGCTGCACCCCAGGGCAGATGCGGTGTCGTCGAGTCGGATGTACTCGCCCGGGCGCAGACCGCCGGTCATGATGCGGTTGCGCAGGTAGTCGGCGACCTCGTCGGTGAGCTGCGTGCGGCGCAGCGAGACGCGGCTCATACCGGACCCGGTCCGTCGAGGTGATCGTCGTGCACAGTGGTTCTCTTTCACTTGTGATGTGGCGCCGCGCATCGTCGGAGGCGGCGGGGTGGACCACCGCGGGCGAGACGACGCCGCCGCATCAACCGTACTTTCCCGGGCCGCTCGAGGGCGACCATCTCGGTCAGTGTCGGTCGCGCCGTCGGAATGATCCGTCCGACCCGACACCATCCCCCGCCGAGGTCACACGATGGCCCGGTCGTGCTTCATGCGGTACCGCAGATCGCGTACCAGCATGCGGCTGCTCCCGAACCGGATCGACTTCGGCAGCCCCTTGTTGACGCCGGAGACCAGCCGGAACAGGCGCTCGAAGCGCCGTTGGTCCTTGCGAGTCCACTCCAGACCCAGCTGGTCGCGGAACAGCGGCGGCAGGGTGCCGATGGTCAGGAAGCGGAGCAGATTGTGGAACGGCAGCCGGATGAGCGGATTGATCATCCTCAGGTCGACGAGATCGTTGAGGAAATCCGAGGTCCGATCATCGATCACGACCCGCTGGCAGGCGATGTTCCAGAATCGATCGAACTCCGCGCGTGTCGCGGGCCACATGTCCTCGGGCACCTGCAATGTGGTGCCGAGGGTCTTGGCGGACTGGTAGAACTCGTCGGCGTCGGTGGGACTCATGACGCCGTGGAGGAGTTGATGGGTGTCCTCGATACCGACGAACAGGCATGCGGCGACCCACATCTGCAGCTCGGGGTTGAACGCGTTGTACTTGACCGGGCTCTGCTCGTCGGACTTGACGTGGCGGTGGGCCGCGTTGACCGCATCGCGGAACGCCGCCTTCTCCGCGTCATCGCCGAGGATGGCGATCGCGAGGTATTGAGCCGTCGTCCGCGCACGTTTCCACGGGTGCGACATGAGCGCGCCGGATTCGACCTTGCTCTCCATGACCCCGTAGGCCACCTCGGGCCAGCCGAGCTGCATCACCACGTTGGACGCGGCGCCCGCGAAGGCCCAGAAGTCGACCGCCTCCTGGATGCGCGCCGGCTTGCGTGTGCTCGTGGTCCGCGTCCGTCGGCCCGAGATCTCGATCCGGGTCTGCGCCGTGGTCAGTACCGGCGTCGTCTGCTCGATGGGGGGAAGGTAACTCGTGGGCATGAGTTTCCGCCTTTCCGTGGATGATGACCGCTGACGGCTCCGAGCGTGTCACCGCGTCTGGTCCACGCAGCTCACGTCTCGGCGGCGGGCATCGCGAACGCCATCGCTTCTCCAGCTCTTGCGGCCCCCGCCCGCACAGTCACCCCGACCGTGACTGTGACCCGCAACGCATGTTGAACCTACCGCATCTGTTTCATATATGAAATCTGAAACATGGTGGTGTCCCGCAGGGGCCGAGAAATCGGTTGGTCAGACGACCCGCGGCGGCGAGGATGGACCGATGACTCGCCGTTTCGCACAGGTGGATGTTTTCTCGTCGGTTCCGGTTGCCGGCAATCCGGTCGCCGTCGTCATCGACGGGGACGGCCTGACCGACGATCAGATGGCCGCATTCGCGCGGTGGACGAATCTGTCCGAGACCACGTTCGTGCTTCGCGCGACCCATCCCGATGCCGACTATCGTCTGCGGATCTTCACGCCCGCCGGTGAGCTGCCGTTCGCCGGCCATCCCACCTTGGGTTCGGCGCACGCGTGGCTGGAGGCCGGCGGCACGGCCAAGGGGGAGCGGATCGTGCAGGAATGCGGGGTCGGCCTGGTGCCGATCCGCACCGAGGCAGGTCGGCTGTCGTTCGCCGCCCCACCGCGGACCCGCTCCGGCCCGGTCGAGGAGGCGACGGTGGTCGATGTCGCCCGCGCGCTCGGGCTCGACCTCGACGAGGTCGTCGCCGCGGAGTGGGTTGCCAACGGTCCGGAGTGGATGGCGTTGCTGCTCAGCTCGGGTGATCGGGTCCTCGAGGTCGAGCCCGACATGACCGCGCTGGGCCACCACGAGGTGGGCCTCGTCGGCCCCTACTCCGGCGGACTGCCCGACGAACCGGAGGTCACCTTCGAGGTTCGCGCGTTCGTCCCCGGTCAGGGCATCCCGGAAGACCCGGTCACCGGCAGTCTGAACGCCGGTATCGCGGTGTGGCTGCGGCGCGACGGTCGGGTGCCGGCCGCCTATGTCGCCGCGCAGGGCACCGCGCTCGGCAGATCGGGCCGGGTGCACATCGCCGACGACGGCACCGACATCTGGGTGGGGGGCGTGGCCACCACGGTCATCGCTGGCACAGTGGAGCTGTGAGCGAGTCAGGGGGCACCGAAGCGGTCGCGCACGCGCGCGGCGAAACCGAGCGCAACTCCGAGACCGAGAGCAACTCCGAGACCGAGAGCAACAAGGCGGCCCGCAAGCGTCGTCGTCGCGAGCCGCCGCCCGATCCGACACCACTGCCCGGCCTCGTCGACGCGCACACCCATCTCGCCGCGTGCGGTGGCCGCGACCCGGAGGCGGTACGCGCGATCCTCGACCACGCGGGCGCGGTGGGGGTGGCGCAGGTGATCACCGTCGCCGACGACATGGTCGATGCGCGGTGGGCGATGGCGGCGGCCGACTGGGATCCGCGGGCCTTCGCGGCCGTCGCCCTGCATCCCACCCACGCCGCCGAACTCGACGACGCCGCGAAGGCCGAACTCGAGGAGATGGTCGCCGATCCGCGGGTCGTCGCCGTCGGCGAAACCGGTCTCGATCACTACTGGCCGGGCCGGTCCGAGGTGTGCGCGAGCCCCGAGGTCCAGGCCGAGGCCTTCCGCTGGCACATCGACCTCGCCAAGCGGGTGGGCAAACCCCTGATGATCCACAACCGTGAGGCCGACCGCGACCTCCTGGACATCCTGGCCGACGAGGGCGCGCCGGAGACCGTGATCATGCACTGCTTCTCCGGTGACCAAAACGTTGCACAGGAATGCGTCGAGCGCGGGTACATCCTCAGTTTCGCCGGGACGGTGAGCTTCGCGAATGCGGCCGAACTGCGTGCCGCGGCGCGGATCGTCCCGGACGACCAGATCCTGGTGGAGACCGACGCGCCGTTCCTGACGCCACATCCCTACCGCGGCCAGCCAAATCAGTCCTATGTCCTTCCGTACACCGCGCGCGCACTCGCGCAGGTCCGGGGCGTCGACGACGCGGAGATGGCGCAGATCCTGGGCGACAACGCTCGTCGGGTCTACCGGTTACCTTTGCAGTAATCACGCCTGTTCGTTATCGTATTGTGATCCCGCTGCCTGGGGGCAGCGATTCCGGCCGAGACGGGCAGCGCATCAGGCGCATTGCCAGGGGGTGTCCGGGGTCGCTGGTGATCGCAGCGCGGACGCAATTGTCCCCGACCAGGATGTTCCGTCTTGTCTGTTCTCGCCCGCATCAACAACTCGAAATCGACCCGCGCGCGGGTGGCCGTCGGAGCCGTCCTGGCCACCCTGACCGCAGGGGGCATCATGGGCATCGCCATGCACAAGAACGTTCAACTCACCATTGACGGTCATGTGCAGCAGGTGTCGACGATGGCGATGTCGGTGGACTCGGTGCTGCGTTCGCAGGGATTCGAACCCGAGGCAGGCGACCACGTGTCGCCCTCGCTGGACTCCGGCGTCGCTGACGGCCAGAACATCACGTTCAACCGTCTCAAAGAAGTCGATCTCGAGGTCGACGGCGCACCCCGCACGATCGAGACCACCGCGATCGACGTCCACGGATTGCTCGCCGAGCACGGACTCTCCGACAGCGCCATGGAACTCAACTTCGCGGCCCGCGACGCCCTGCCGGTCGACGGCGCGGTCGTCGACGTCACCACGCCCAAGCAGGTGACCCTGGTCGACGGCGGGGATCGCTCGCGGCCGGTCATCGCGGCCAAGACGGTCGCCGACCTGCTCGAGGAAGCCGGCAACCCCCTCGCCGGCGACGACGAGGTCGTCCCGGCGGCGCAGACGCCCGTCACCGAGGACATGCGGATCAAGGTGACCCGGATCCGTACCGAGGACTCCACCGTCACCGAGGACGTCGCCCCGCCGGAGATTGAGAAGAAGGACCCCACCCTGGTCCGCGACCGCAAGGTGGTCCTGAAGCCGGGCAAGCCCGGTGAGGCCCGTGTCACGTACTCGATCACGACGGTGAACGGCAAGGTCGTCAAGCGCGAGAAGATCAATTCCGAGGTGCTCACCGAGCCGGTCGCGGCGACCGTTCGGATCGGTACCAAGCCGGGTGCCCCGTTCGTTCCGGCCGGGTCGGTCTGGGACTCGCTGGCGCAGTGCGAGGCAACCGGGAACTGGGCGATCAACACCGGCAACGGCTTCTTCGGCGGCGTCCAGTTCGACCAGAACACCTGGGAGCGCTGGGGCGGCACGGAGTACGCCCCGCGCGCGGATCTCGCCACCCGTGAGGAGCAGATCGCCATCGCCAAGAAGACCCAGGCCGCTCAGGGCTGGGGCGCCTGGCCGTCCTGCTCGTCGAAGCTGGGACTCCGCTGAGCGACACACCGGACGACCCGCCGCGCCTCCTGGGACCCGCGCAGATCCGAACGCTCGCAGCAGAGATCGGCGTCCGGCCCACCAAGACCCTCGGCCAGAACTTCGTCCATGACGGCAACACCGTGCGTCGGATCGTCGCCGAGTCGGGCGTCGGCCCCGACGACGTGGTCCTCGAGGTGGGGCCCGGACTGGGGTCACTCACCCTGGCGTTGCTCGGCGCGGCCGGTCGGGTGATCGCGGTCGAGATCGACCCCGTTCTCGCCGCGCGGTTACCCGCCACCGTCGAGGAGTTCGCGCCGCTGCAGGCGCCACGGTTCGAGGTCGTGACAGCCGACGCGCTGTCGGTGGTCCGGTCCGACCTACCGGCCGCCCCGACCGCGCTCGTGGCGAATCTGCCCTACAACGTCGCGGTTCCGGTGTTGCTGCACCTCCTCGCCGAGATCCCCACCATCGCCACGGCTCTGGTGATGGTCCAGGCCGAGGTCGCGGATCGCCTCGCGGCCGGGCCGGGTGGTCGCGTGTACGGGGTGCCGAGCGTCAAGGCCCGCTATTTCGGCACGGTCCGGCGGGCCGGCTCCGTGGGACGCAACGTGTTCTGGCCCGAACCGAAGGTCGAATCCGGGCTCGTCCGGATCGATCGGACCACCACCCACTCTGCCGATCCGTCGGTCCGCAACGAGGTCTTCAGGGTCATCGACGCCGCATTCGCTCAGCGGCGCAAGACGCTGCGCTCGGCACTCGCCGGCTGGGCGGGCAGTCCCGTCGAGGCGGAACGGCGGCTGCGGGCCGCCGGCATCGATCCCGGTCTCCGTGGCGAGCGACTCGACGTCGACGGTTTCGTCCGGCTTGCCGCGACCGCGCATTCCTGAGCGCCGCTCCTCCCGCCCACCGCCGACGTCGTCGGCAGCATCCATACCGACTCGATTACGCTGGACTCCTGTGTCTCGAGCGTCGTTGTCGGTGGTGTCCGATTCGGTCACCGTGCGGGTGCCGGCGAAGGTCAATCTGCACCTCGGTGTGGGTCCGCTCCGCGACGACGGCTTCCACGATCTGGTGACCGTGTTCCAGGCATTGTCACTGTGCGACGACATCCGGCTGAGCCCCGCGAACGAGCTGCGCGTGACGACTCGGGGCGAGGGAGCCGGCGATGTGCCCGCCGACGCCAGCAATCTCGCCGCTCGTGCGGTCAACGAGGTGGCGCGACGAGCGGACCGGGCAGCACGGGTCGCGATCGACATCGACAAGCGGATCCCGGTGGCGGGTGGCATGGCAGGCGGCAGTGCGGATGCCGCCGGTGCACTCGTCGGGGCGGCCGCACTGTGGGGGCTCGACATCGACCGCGATGATCTGACCGAGATGGCTGCGGCGCTCGGGAGCGATGTCCCGTTCGCGCTGCACGGCGGCACCGCCCTGGGTACCGGCCGGGGTGAGCGGTTGATGCCCATCCTCGCGCGAGGCGAGTTCCACTGGGTGCTCGCGATCGCGCGATCCGGTCTGTCGACACCCGCGGTGTACGGCGAACTGGATCGCCTTCGGGAGAGTCGCCCCGACTCCGACATCACCACCCCGCGTCCCGACGAACTGATGGCAGCGCTGACGTCGGGTGACCCCCGGGTCGTGGCGCCGTTGCTGCACAACGACCTTCAACCGGCGGCCCTGAGCCTGCAGCCCGCACTGCGGCGGACGTTGCGTGCGGGCGTCGACGCGGGTGCCCTCAACGGAATCGTCTCCGGGTCGGGGCCCACCTGTGCGTTCCTGTGCGCGGACGAGACATCGGCGGTCAACGTCGCGGCGGAACTGTCGGGGGTCGGGGTGGCTCGTGCCGTGCGGACCGCCAGCGGTCCGGTCCCGGGCGCCCGGGTGCTGCACGACTGACCCTGGCCGGCGATCAGGACCGGTCAGCTACCGAACACGTTGATGGCGTTGCCGTAGGCGCGCAGTGATGCGATGGACCCGTTGTAGCGGTTGAGATCGACCCGGGCCGGCACACCGGGTAGCCGTCCGGAATCGGTGAACTGCCAAAACGTCCAGGTGCGCCAACCGCCCCGGGGCATCTGGGGCGCCGCGCGACCCCGGTAATCCGCGATCCACAACGGATGGTCGGCGAACTCGCGCGTGCCGCCCATCGCGGTGTTCCAGAAGTTCGGGTAGGTGTACAGGATCGTCTTTCGGCCGGTGAGCGGTTCGAGCACCGCAAAGAACTCGCGGACCCACGCGGCAAGCGCGCGGGGCCCGAGCCCGCCGGAATGTTCGAGATCGAGGACCGGCGGCAGGTCGAGGATTCCGTTCTGCCCCAGCACGATCGCCGCGTAGAACAGCGCCTGCTCGGTGGCCGACCGGCTGGGGTCGGCGTAGTGGTAGGTACCGCGGATGAGGCCCGCCGCGCGCATCGCCAGGCTGTCGGAGATGAAGTACGGATTGATGTACCAGGTGGATTCGGTCGCCTTCACCATCGCCATCTGCTGCCCCGAGGCGCGCACCGCGAACCAGTTGATGCTCGCGCCGTTCGGATGCTGCCAACTCGACACATCGGGGCCCACCTGGGGCGCCGCAGCCGACTCGGGGATCGACACCATCGCACCGCCGAGCCCGACGACGGCCGTGGCGGCCACCGTGATGATCATTCGCCGGACGATCACGGCTCCACGCTAGGCGTCTGATGCGCGCCGCGCAGACCTTCGGCGACACTCGCCCCGCCGACCGTGTCCACCGCGGTGTTCGCGGTCACGCCGAGGTCCGTTGCTAGGGTTCTCCGAGTGGCACCCCCGAACCCGGTCGCGCTGATCAACGCGGACCGCATCAGCAAGAGCTACGGCGTCAAGCCCCTGCTCGACGAGGTGTCGCTCGGTGTTCACGAATCCCAGCGGATCGGTGTGGTCGGCCTCAACGGTGGCGGCAAGACGACACTGCTGGAGATCCTCGGCGGGATCACCGAACCGGACAGCGGCCGGGTGTCGCACGCCGGCGGCATCCGCGTCGCCACCGTCACCCAGCGCGGTGAACTACCCGCCGGCGCGACCGTCGCCGAGGTTGTCGTGGGCGGTCCTGATGTCGCCGTCCACGAATGGGCGGGCGATCCGCGGATTCGGGGCATCCTCACCGGCATCGGTGTCGACGAACTGCTCGACGCGCGCGTCGACGAGCTGTCCGGTGGTCAGCGCCGCCGGGTCGGATTGGCCGCGGCCCTGGTCTCCGACGCCGACCTGCTGCTCCTCGACGAACCGACCAATCACCTCGACGTCGAAGGCGTGCAGTGGCTGGCCGAGCATCTGGTGTCGCGCCGCAGCGCCCTCGTGGTGGTCACGCACGACCGATGGTTCCTCGACACCGTGGCCACCCGGACCTGGGAGGTGCATTCCGGTGTCGTCGACGACTACGAAGGCGGCTACAACGACTGGATCTTCGCGCGTGCGGAACGGTCCCGCCTCGCCGATGCCGCCGAGGAACGCCGACGCAACCTCGCCCGCAAGGAACTCGCGTGGCTACGGCGCGGCCCGCCCGCCCGCACATCCAAGCCGCGTTACCGCATCGAGGCTGCCGAACGCCTGATCGCCGACGTACCGCCGCCGCGGGACACGGTGACCCTGTCCGCTTTCGCCAAACGCCGTCTCGGCCGTGTCGCCGTCGAACTCGAGGACGCCCGCATCGCCACGCCGGCATCCGACGTGCTGCTCGACGACCTCACGTGGCGTCTCGCCCCCGGTGAACGGATCGGTCTGGTCGGCGTCAACGGATCGGGCAAGACGACTCTGTTGCGTGCGCTCGCCGGAGAGGTCGACGTCTCACCGGGCCGCCGCATCGAGGGCACCACTGTGCAGATCGGGTGGCTGCGTCAGGAACTCGACGACCTCGACGAGAACCAACGTGTCCTCGACGCCGTCGAAGCGGTGGCAACCCGGATCATGGTGGGGGACAAGGAACTCTCGGCCTCGCAGCTCGCCGAACGCCTGGGGTTCAGCCCCGCCCGGCAGCGCACACCGATTGCCGACCTGTCCGGCGGCGAACGTCGCCGCCTGCAGATGACCTGCGTCCTGATGTCCGAACCCAACGTGCTGCTGCTCGACGAGCCGACCAACGACCTCGACATCGACACGCTGCAGCAGGTGGAAGATCTACTCGACAGCTGGGCTGGGACCCTGGTCGTGATCAGTCACGACCGCTACCTGATCGAGCGGATCTGCGACAGCACCTGGGCGTTGTTCGGGGACGGCCGACTCACCAATCTGCCGGGCGGGATCGAGCAGTACCTGCAGCGTCGCCGCGACATCGCCGGCTCGCGGCAGAAGACCGGCAGCGCCGTCGGACAGTCCGCGGCGGCGGCGCCCACATCCGCGACGCCGGCGCCGACGGTCAGCGCCGCCGAACACCGCGAGGCGCGCAAGGCGATGAATCGCCTCGAGCGTCAGATCGACCAATTGGCCGCGCGAGAAGAGCGACTGCACGTCGAACTGGCCGAGGCCGCCACCGACCCGGATCAGCTCGTCGTGCTGAACACCGAACTGCGTCAGGTCGTCGCGGACAAGGAAACCGCCGAGGCGGCATGGCTGGAGGCGGCCGAGAAGGTCGAATGACCGACGTGGCGCGGCGGATCAGCGGCGGATGGCGGCGTTGACCATCGACGCGATCGCGATCGCTCCGGCCTGATTGATGTGATACGGGTACGCGATACTGCCGTTCGACAACGAACTCTCGTACCACGGATTGATCAGATTGCACGGGTCGTGGCCGGCCGACCGCCGGTTGGCGTCGACGAAGGTTCCGTCGACCTTGGTCGTCGCCCGGCGCAGGGCGTCACCGGCCCGATCGAACACCCGGTTCATCCACCGGACATCGGGATCACTGACCGGCACCATCGGCCAGCAACCATGATTGCCCATGAATCCGCCGATCCCCACGACGATGATCTGGGCGCGCGGCGCCTTCTTCCGGATCGCGCGCAGGGCGGGTGTCACCCGGTTCTCCATGCGGGCGATGCGCCAGCGGACCTCTTGCTCCAGCTGCGGATTGTGCCGGCACCGACGATCGTTCAGCGGAGCGGTGTTGCACCGGGACAGGATGGCACCCCAGCGCATGTCGTTTCCGCCGATGCTGACCGTGATGACCTGGGCGTCGCGGGGTACGAGGTGTAGTTGCGGGGGCTTGACGCCGGCGTTCGTCCGCTGTGCGGTCCGGTAGAGGTGCGGGGCCTGGGCGCCCGCGCACGACGTGTCCACGAAGTGCCGCGGCAGTGTCATCACCGCGAGGACGGTGGGGTAGTTGAACGCCGAGCGTTTGCACCCGAGGAAGTAGTCGGGCGTCGGGGTGAAGAAGCCGCCGGATGCGCGGGAGTCGCCCATCGCGACATAGGGTCCGCCGGTGTAGCGGACCGGTGTCGGTTCCGGCGCAGCGTGCGCAGACGAGACTGTCGCGGCCAGCGTCACCACCGTCAGAACCGTGGACAACGTCGCGATGATGCCGCGTCGGACGCGCGGCACTCCGACCCGAACCCGTCGAGAAGAACCCATATGTGGCGAAACCCCCTGGATGTCCCCTGGGATTCTAGGGGACAACCCGACTCGCATGTGACGGGAGTCGCAACGTCACCACCGGTCCCTGAGGAGCGAGGCGCCGACGTCACCACCGGTCCCTGAGGAGCGAGGCGCTAGGAGGCTGCTGAAGAAGTGGTCTCTGTGCGGCTGGCGCTGTCGCCGAATGCTGGGTCGGCTGAATCGCGGGCGGGTGCCATTGGGGCGCCTGCCCCGGGCGGGGTCAGGTGGTGGCCAGGGTCCAGGTGTTGTTGGTGGTGCTCAGTCCCAGGGTGATCAGGCGGCGCAGGTTGATCGCGGCGACACGGTGGTGCAGCCAGTTGTTGTTCGCGGTGACTCCTCGGAACGGGGTGCGGCGGCTACCGCGGGTCAGCCAAGCGATCGAGCGTTCCACCATGGGCCGATTCTGCCGATATGATTGCTGAATCATGGTGTCGGTGAACTGCTTTCGGTGGTCGCGGTGGAGCCGGTGGTGTTCACCGAGGTTGACGGAGCGGCCCTTGGCCGAGGTGGTGCACCGGGCCCGGAGCGGACACCCCGTGCAGGCCTGCCGGAAGGCGGCGCGATGGCTGGCGGTGACCGGCCGGGTCACCCCGGCGGGGCAGGTCAGCGTGTGCGTGGCGGGGTCGTAGGAGAAGTCATCGATGACGAACCCGCCCGGGATTGCCGGACGATACGGCCAGGGTTTGAGCGCCACCTCCCAGGTCGTGTCGGCCAAGCTCGCCAACATCGCTCCGGTGGCATACGCCGAATCGCCGAGGACCTGCCCGCCCTGGGTCGGCGCGGTGGGATCGGTCGGTAACAACCGCGCCCCGACCGCCGCATCGGAATTGGCCGGGCCGCAGGCCTTGGTCAATTCCGTCGCCGTGATCAGCCCGGTGTCGGGTTCGACCACCACATGAGCTTTGAACCCGTCCTGGCGGCGTGACTGGGTCTTATGGGCGTGGCGGGCCTCAGGGTCGACCGTGGAGATCATCCGATCGGTGACGGTGCGCTCGGCGATGCGGAGCTTGTCAAGATGTCTGTGTAAGAACGTCGCTCCTTGATTTTCTGTCGGTTGCTGTGGGTCAGTTCAGGTGGGGTTCGATGCGTTCGGGGTAGGCCAGCGCGAGCTGGCCGAGGGCCTGTTTCCAGTTGGTGACGACTTGGCCCTCGACGAGTCGTCCCGGAGCTTGCGGTTTGACGGTGCCGCGTTTGCCGCGTTGTTTCTCCCGTGCGATGGCTCGTTTGTCCTCGATGTCGCAGATCGCCAACCAGAGCAGTTTGCGGACCGCGGCATCGTTCGGGAAGTGGCCGCGGTTCTTGATGATCTTGCGGAGCTGATAGTTCAGTGACTCGATCGAGTTGGTGGTGTAGATGACCTTGCGTAGTTCCGGCGGGAACTCCAGGAACGGGATGAACCGGTCCCAGGCACGGTCGAACGCCTGGGTCGCGCTGGGATACTTGGCGCCGAGTTCGGAGTCGCGGAAGGCTTCCCATTCGCGGCGGGCGACCTCGGCGTTCGGCGCGGTGTAGATCGGTTTGAGCGCGCGGGCCACCTCTTTGCGGTCTTTGTAGTTCACGAACCGCATCGCGTTGCGGATCAGGTGCACCACACAGGTTTGCACGGTGGCTTTGGGCCAGGTCGCTTCGATCGCTTCGGGGAATCCGGTCAGCCCGTCGCAGCACACGATCAGCACGTCTTTGACGCCGCGGTTGGCCAGATTCGCGCACACCCCGGCCCAGAACTTCGCGCCTTCCTCGGCCTGAATCCAGATTCCCAACACATGCTTGACGCCGTTCATGTCGACGCCGATTGCTATGTGGGCGTGCTTGTTTCGCACGTGAGCGCCGTCTTTGGCCTTGACCACCAGCGCGTCGAGGAACATCACCGGATACAGCGGTTCCAGTGGCCGGTTCTGCCATTCATCGACCGCGTCGAGGACCTCGTCGCAGATCTTGGAGATCGTCTCATGCGACAGCTCGGTGCCCAGCGTGGACGCCAGATGATGCTGGATATCGCGCAACGTCATCCCGCCGGCATACAGCGAGATGATGATGTCATCGAGCCCGCCGAGCCGCCGCGAGCCGCGCGGCACCAGCCGCGGGGTGAACGAGCCGTCACGGTCGCGGGGGATGTTCAACGTGACCGGCCCGGCCTCCGACGCCACCGTTTTCGGCGTCGTCCCGTTGCGGGCGTTCGGTAGCTCCCGGCCGGCCGGATCGCCCTTCTCGTAGCCGAGGTGATCGGTCAGCTCGGCCCTCAAGCCGCGCTCGAGAGCGACTTTGATCAGCCCCGGGATCAGGCCACCTTCACCGGTGATCTGGATCTGACCAGAGTCGATCTGGGCCAGCAGCCCGTCGATCATGCCCGAGGCCTCCAACGCCTCAGCCACCTCCGCGGTCGAGCGAGGCTCAGCCAACTCCGGCAGCTGCTCCTCGTCGTGCTGATTGTCGCTGTCTGTCGCCATGCTCATAGATCTTCCTCTCACTACCGAGCACCGGACTTACACAGAACATCTGACACCTCCGCGATGCGCCAGCGACCGTCGGTGCCATCGGAGCCCTCGGCCGGTTCCACGTCCTGGCCGGCGACCAACGCCAACAACGCCACCGCCTGCTTGTCGGCCTCGGTGCCGGCAGTCTCGATCGTCTCGCGATCAAGGCCGTCGAGCACGGCCAACGCGTCGCTGACCAACGCGCTGACCAGCTGATCTCGTGCCTGTTCATCATCCCAGGCGATCCGCGGCTTACCCGGCTGGTCATAACCGGCGCCCGTCACCGCCGCCAGCCGGGTCGCACGCTGTGCCACGACCGCGGCGGCGCCATCGACCTCGCGGGCCACCCGCCGCATCGCCGCGATCAGCTGGGTGACGGTGTCCTGGCGGGCCACCGCATCATCGAGGACCGTCGAGTCCAGGGCCCGACGATTCTTGCCGGCGAGCACCCCGGTCGCGGTGATGACCTCACGCACCACCTCGAAAATGCGGTGTGGACGCTCGCTGTTGGCCAGCCGCCGCCGCCAGTAGGTCAACGTGGACGGATGAAAACCTTTGTCACCCAACACGAACCCACACGCAGCCTTCCACCGCAGATCGAAAGTGACCGCATCAGCGGCCTCCCGGTCTGACAAACCCTGCAACGTTTGCAGCACGATCACCGAAGCCATCGTTGCTGGCGGGATCGACGGACGACCCCTCCCACTCGGGAACAGATCCGCGAACATCTCCGCGGGAAACAACTGCTCACGATGGGCGGCCAGAAACGCGAACACGCTGCCTTCGGCCAGCAAATGACCCACCACCGAGTTCACATCCAAAAACTCACCCTGGCGATCAAACTCACCCTGCATACCCACCAGGATCCCAGCCCAACAGCCACAACCCGCCCACCACACGCCCAAAACCGACGCCGATTATTCAGCAGTCTCCTAGCCGAGCGTCACGAAGGGCGGTCCACCCACAGTTCGTCACACCGGCGCGCGAAGTCGGTGATCATCGACGCGGTCTCGGCCGGCTGGATCAGCGGGAACAGGTGGCTGGCCCGCGGGATGACGTGGACTTCGGCGCGTGGTGACACGGCGACGAACCGCTGCTCGTGGACGCGGAACTGATCCCACCCGCCGTTGAGGAAGGCGATCGGGCCGGGGTAGCGCGCGACCTCGGCGAGGGCATCGAAGTCCGCGAGCTCGGCGACGACGTCGCGGATGGAGTGCAGCGCCAGACCCCCGGCCTCCATATCGCGCGCGACGCGACCGCCGACCGCGAGCCGGGTGAGCCCCTTGCTGATCGCGGCCGCCTGGCGGGGAAGGACGCTGGTGGCGGCGCCGAACGCCTGGAACGGGGCGGCGTAGAGCCGACTCGGCTGGGCTGTCGCACACATCGCGACCAGCCCGGCCACCGCCTCCGGGTGGCGCCCTGCCGTGGCCATCGCCACGTACCCGCCGAGGGACATCCCGGCAACCACCGCGGGCCTGCCGAGCTCGTCGATGGCCGCGAGAACGGTCTTCACCGCGTCGTCGATCCCGAACTTCTCGGCTGCGCGGGTTCCGTGTCCGGGGAGGTCCGGGGTGCTCACCGGCCTGTCCGTGATCCCGCCGGCGATGCGATGCAGGGCTGCGCCACTGACGCGGAGTCCGTGGACGAGGACGACGGGGATGGCGGCGGCCAGGTCATCACCGATATCGACGGTTTCCCGCGCAGTGCTCACGGGCCGTTGATGCGCGCTTAGCGGTCGGCGGCCTAGGTCGTCAGGGTTCTGCATTCTCGTCCGCTCTGTGTCAGTAACCGGTCCGCTGGCTCAAAGCAGTCTCGCAGCTTCCGATTCTGATGTCGTGTCGCTTCGGCGACGTGGGCGTGACGACGAGGTGTCGCGGTAGCCGCCTCAGGTTGTCCACAGGTCGAACGAGCGGACATCCTGCGCGACCGAACTTGTCGGTGGGTGCCGATACCTTGGTGTCATGCAATCGACCGCGCAGCCTCTGGCCCAGATGGGTGAGGATGAGCAGCACTCGGCCACCGAACTGGTCGAGGTCTTGCATCACAGCAATGCGGTGCGCGCGGCAGCCGATTACCGAATGCTACAGGCGGCCAGCCTGATCCACGAGGAACGCGAACAAGACCACCTGGTCAGGCTGGCCGCGGCGCTCGGGGAGGAATCCACCTCGCTGGCCGATCTGGAACGCCTCGCGGTGCGCGCCGCCGCCGGCGAAGACCCGCGAGCCCAGTACGGGCCGAACGGGCTCGAGCAGGCGGTCGCCGAAGTCGGTGCGGCCCTGACCATCCCACCGTCGCGGGCGCGGGAGTTCATCGAGGCCGGCAGTGTGCTGCGCCATCAGTTGCCGTTCACCGGCGCGACCCTGGGTGCCGGCCGTATCGATCTGCCCCGATTCCTCGCCGTCGTCAAGCGCACCAGTCTGTGCACACCCGAGAACCTGGATCTGCTCGACAAACTCATGGCCGAGGCGATCGAGACCCGTGAACCGATGTCGATGACCCGTTTCCTGGCGATGATCGACAAACTGATCGCCCAGAACGATCCGGCGGCGAACCGGCGGCGTCGCGAACTGGTCGATAACGACCGCAACATCAGCGTCCGCCCCGACCGCCACACCCCCGGCCAGGCACGCATCGGTGGCGCTCTCCCGGCCGATCAAGCCGCCGCCGTCGATGCCCGCCTCAACTCCATGGCCGCCGCAGTCCACCCCGGCGACCCCCGCTCGGCGGCACAACGCCGCGCCGATGCGTTGGTCGCCCTGGCCAACGGCGCCACCACCCTCACCTGTGAGTGTGAGGCCTGCTGCGCCGACAACAACGACACCGAATCCGATGCGGCCGAAACCGATACCGCAGAATCCGATGCTGCCGAATCCGATTCGACCGAACCTGACGCCGCCGAAATCGACACCACCGCGACGTCCGATCAGGGGACACCTCGCCCGACGTTCCACATCGTGGTGAACCTGAGCACCCTGCTGGGCCACGACGACGACCCGGCGTTCCTCGACGGGCAGGGCGTGATCGATGCCGATACCGCGCGGGCACTCGTCGCCGAGGCGAAACGCTGCTATGTGAACGCCGACACCGCGAACACCGCGCAGGTCGATCGCTACGCGCCGAGCAGAAAGGTCGCCGACCTCATCCGCTCCGGCGAACTGTGTTGCAGCTTCCCCGGCTGCAACAACCGAGCCTTCCACGCCGACGTGGATCACTCCGTCCCGCACGCCGACGGCGGCCCGACCGATCCACGCAACCTCAAGCCACTCTGCCGTTTTCATCATCGGATCAAGACATTCGCCGCCGGGTGGCGTGACTACCAGGATCCCCTCGGGGAGGTGTTCTTCCAATCACCCACCGGCCACACCTACCTGGGCAATGCGTTCACCGGTCGTGACCTGTTCGAATCGCTGACCCGCGCCACCCGACCACCCGACGACCCCGCGCGACAACGAATCGACACCATCCGAGCCCAACGCGGCGCGGCAGTCAAACGTGCCGACAAACGAGCGATGGAACGCTGGAACGAGCAGAACCCACCACCCTTCTGACCGGCTGGTCGGCGGTTCGGTTCATCAGCTTCCGTCGCGCTCGCCGACCGGGTCCGCTCCGATCTCGATGGTCCGCTCGACGTCGACCGCGTCGAGGAATCCGTGGTCGTGGGACACCACCAGCAACGCGCCGGTCCACTGGCGCAGCGCATCCATGAGTTCCTCCGTGGTGTCGATGTCGAGGTTGTTGGTGGGTTCGTCGAGGATGAGCAGTTTCGGCGCCGGGTCGGCGACCAGGCTCGATGCCAGGGCGACACGCAGCCGTTCCCCGCCGGACAGGTCCGCGAGCGGACGGTCGGCGCGCGAACCGCGGAACAGGAACCTGGCCAGGTGCGCCCGTATCTGCTGGGGGGAGAGATCGGGGTGCGCGTCGCCGATGGCGCCGGCGATCGACTGGCGCGGATCATCAAACGTGATCTGTTGGGGCACATAAGCGAACGGGACCACGATGCGACCGTCGGCGACGAGTTCCGCGATCCGGGTCGTCTTACCGGCGCCATTGCGCCCGACGAGGGCAACGCGCTCCGGTCCGTCGACGGTGAGCTCGTCGTCGACGATGACCTGCGCGCGCGTACTCAATTCGACGTGCGGCATGGCGATCCGTGCGGTCCGGTCGTCTCGGATGTGTTCGCGCGCCGAGTCCAGCCGTGCCGCGGCGGCGGTGACGTCGTCGCGGTGGGAGTTGCGCAGCTTGCCCGCCGACACCTGCGCCGCATCACGACGCAGGTGCGCGACGATCTTCGGGACGCGCTTCTCACGTTCGGCGGTGGCCGCGGTGCGCTTGCGGCGGTCGAGCTTGATCTGCGCCTCGACCATCTTGCGACGCTGTTTGCGCAGATCTCCCGAGGCGTTGGCGACCGCGGACTCGGCGGCTTCCTGTTCGGCGTCGACCATCTCGCGATAGTGCGAGTAGGGGCCACCGAACACGCGGAGCTCACCGCGGTACAGCTCGAGGGTGGCGTCGACCCGCTCCAGCATCTCCAGATCGTGGCTGACCACCACGACCGTGCCCGGGAACCGGTCGATCAACTCGAAGAGTCGGGTCCGGGAGGCGGCGTCGAGGTTGTTCGTCGGTTCGTCGAGGAGCAACACCGAGGGTCGGCGTGCCGTTGCCGCGACGATGGCGAGCAGTGTCGCCTCGCCCCCGGAGAGCGAGCCGACCCGGCGATCGAGATCGACCGGCAGACCGAGGGCGGACAGTTGGCCGGTAACGCGCTCCTCGAGGTCCCAATCGTCACCGACGATCGTGAAGTCGTCCGGCTCCACGGAACCTTTCTCGATGCGGCGCAACGCTTCCCGGACTTCAGACATCCCGAGGACATCGGCGATGGTGTGCTCGGGTTCGTCATGTGGCTGCTGTGTCACGTAGCCGACCTCCCCTCGGACGGACACGCTGCCCTGCCGCGGCACGAGCAGTCCGGCGACGAGCCGCAGAAGGGTGGTCTTGCCGGCGCCGTTGGCGCCGACGAGTGAGTACACGGCATCGGGAATCGTCACGGAGAGACCATCGAAGACGACGGTGCCGTCCGGCCAGCCGAACGAGACGTCGGACAGGGTGATGGCGGGGGACGGCTGCGCAGAGGATACGGACATTGATGCTCCTGAGGTGGTGGACGGACGCCTCGGCGTCCTGACGACGCGGGCGGGGTTGCCTACCTCAGTTGTGCATGACCGGTGATCACTCCTCGATGATCGGAAATCTCTCGACAGATCCACCATAACGCGGTGTCGGTGGATCCCGCCAACAGGTTTCGCACATCACCGAACGGCTAACGTGGCGTCCATGTCCAACATCGTCACCTCGGTCGGCAACGGAGTGGGCGAGATAGTCCTCGACCGGCCGGCCGCGCTCAACGCCCTCGATCTGGGAATGATCGACGACATGTATCGCGTCCTCACCGAATGGGGTGACGACGACGCGATCGACACCGTGCTGGTGACGTCGTCGAGCGAGCGGGCCTTCTGTGCCGGCGGTGACATCCGGGCGATCCGCGAGCACGCGCTCGCCGGGGATCATGCGGCGATCAGTCGCTACTTCGCCGGCGAGTATCGCCTCGACCAGCTGGTGGCCGACTATCCGAAGCCCTACGTCAGCATCATCGACGGCGCCGCGATGGGCGGCGGCCTGGGTATCAGTGTGCACGGCGAGATCCGCGTGGTCAGCGAGCGAGCCGTGATCGCCATGCCGGAGACCGCGATCGGGTTCGTTCCCGACGTCGGGTCGACCTACTTCCTGCCGCGACTGCCCGACGGGGTCGGGATGTGGATGGGCCTGACCGGCGCGCGGGTCCACGGTGCCGACGCCGTCGACGTCGGGCTGGCAACACATTTCGTCGAATCCGCCCACATCGGTGCGGTGGCCGAGCAGATCCGCCTGGGTGCCCCGCTCATCGAGGTCCTCGGCGGTGGACCCGACCGTCCCGCATGTACGCTGCCGCTGCAGCACATCAAGGAGTACTTCGCCGACGACAACGTGCCGGGCATCGTCGGCGGGCTGCGCGGTGCCGTCGGTGACGAGTGGGCCGAGCAGATGGTGACGCGGATCGACGCTGCCTCACCGACCAGTCTCGTCGTGGCCGCCGCGATGCTCACCGAAGGCGCGCGTTCGATGCTCGACGAATGCCTGGAACGAGAACTCCATGCGGCCGAACAGATCACGACGACACCCGACTTCATCGAAGGCGTACGCGCCGTGCTCGTCGACAAGGACCGCGACCCGCGGTTCGATCCGCCGTCCATCGACGAGGTCGATCCCGAGCTGGTCGCGCGGATCGTCGGTCTCGGCTGACCGACGACACATCACGGGCTGAGTTCGAACCACCCCGAGATCGTGACTTCCTCTCCGGGAGCGGCTGTGTCCCCGTCGATGTCGTAGGCGACGTCGTCGTCGGGGGCGAACGGGTCGGCGTCGCTCCGGGTGGCCGCTTGGCAGGTGAAGCTCGCCGCGGCGCCGTCGGAGGACATGGCCGAGATCTCGAGCGGACATGCCGTCGAGCGGTGATGGACTCCGCCGACCGAGACACCGACGGTCGAGTTGATCGGGCGCTCGAGCGGACCCACCCTCGGGCGGACGCCGCCGATCGGGGGCAGCACGCCGCCGGTGAGATCGCCCACCAGGAACTCGATCTGGGCGCCGTCGGTGCCGGGCCCGGTGAACACGAACAGCAGACTGTCCGGTGGGACCGCCGGATTCGGATTGCCCCAGCGGGTGAATCGATAGCAGGCCGGGTCTTCGCCGTCGGTTGGTGTGATGGCGGCATACATGCTGCCGGAACGGAATTCGAGTCCGTGGCCGGCCCGGTCGATCCGGCCGTCGGCCGGCGTACGGGTGCATTGCTCCCCGTCGATGCGCGCGGCCTGTGGCTGTTCGGTGGAGGCCATGGCCGACGACGCGGGCGGGTCGGTGCTGTCCGATCCGCAGCCGGCCAGCAGAACCGACGTCGCCAGCGCGGCGGTGCCCGCAGCCACCCATCGTGCGGTGCGTCCCATCGATGCGTCAGTCCGCGGTGGCGACAAGGGGTTCGAGCGTCAGGTCGGGGTGTTCCTTCTGGACGAACTGCAGACGCCACTTGTCGCTGAACAGCGCCAGCATCGCGCCGTCGGTGCGGGTGAACACCTCGACGCCGCGTTGCCGGCCGAGCTCGACGGCGCTGTCGGCGTCGGTGCGGCGGGCCAACGAGTAGCCGAGCGGTTCGATGGTGGTGTCGACGTTGAACTCGGATTTCATCCGGGCGGTGACGACCTCGAACTGCATCGGACCGACTGCGGCCAGGACCGGCGATGCGTCGCCCCGCAGCTCGTTGCGCAGGACCTGGACGACACCCTCACTGTCGAGTTGGTCCATGGCCTTGCGGAACTGCTTGTACTTGTCGGCGGTGTTGACCCTGATCGCCGAGAAGTGTTCGGGGGCAAAGGACGGAATGGGCGGGAACTGCACCTTCGAATCGATGAACAAGGTGTCGCCGGGCGCCAACGCCATCGCGTTGACCAGACCGACCACGTCGCCCGGATAGGCGAGGTCGACCGTCGAACGGTCCCGGCCGAACACCGCCTGGGCGTACTTGGTGGCGAACGGCTTTCCGGTCTGCGCATGCGTCACGACCATGCCGCGTTCGAACTCGCCCGACACGATCCGCATGTAGGCCAGACGATCTCGATGACTGGTGTCCATGCCGGCCTGGACCTTGAACACGACCGCGCTGAACGGATCGGTGACCTCGCGAACCGCACCGTCGACGTCGTCGCGTCCGGCGGGTGCCGGTGCGAGTTCGACGAGTGTCTCGAGTAGTTGGCGCACACCGAAATTCAGCATCGCGGACGCGAAGATCATCGGGGAGGTCTGACCCGCGAGGAACATCTCCTGATCGTGATCCTGTCCCATCTCACCGAGGAGTTCACTCTCCTCGAGTGCGGCGGTCCACTCGTCGCCCTCGCGGGACTCGGCGGCGGCGGCGTCGAGGATCTCCTCCGGCGCGACCTTCGCTCCGCCTGCGGTACGCGTGAAACGGATGTATTGGCCGGTCCGCCGATCCAGCAGACCGCGGAAATCGCCGGCGATGCCGACGGGGAAATACAGCGGCGTGGGGATGAGGCCGATGCGTTCGGTGATCTCGTCGATGAGTTCCAGTGGTGTCTGACCCGGCCGGTCCCACTTGTTGATCACCGTGATGATCGGGATGCCGCGATGGCGGCAGACCTGGAACAGCTTGAGGGTCTGCGGCTCGAGGCCCTTGGCGGCGTCGATCAGCATCACGGCAGCGTCGACGGCGGTCAGGACTCGGTAGGTGTCCTCGGAGAAGTCGGCGTGACCGGGGGTGTCGACCAGGTTGATCACGTTCGGAACGTCGGTGTCGGCGACCTCGGCGGCATAGTTGAACTGCAGTGCCGTCGAACTGACGGAGATGCCGCGCGCCTTCTCCATCTCCATCCAGTCCGAGACCGTCGACTTGCGGCCGGCCTTGCCGTGGATGGCGCCTGCCTCACTGATCATGCGGGCGTGCAGCGCCAACGCCTCGGTCATCGTCGACTTACCGGCGTCGGGATGACTGATGATGGCGAAGGTGCGTCGCCGCTTCACCTCGCGGGACACGGTGGCAGCGTCAGAACTCACCCGACGAGGCTACCGTCCGTGCTGATCACCGGGCAAAATCGAGTGGCAGTGACCGGCGGTTCTCGCGCGCCCAACCGGTCCGCGCGCTTGAGGCTGCGCGCGCGAAGGATCGGTGGGGGCGCGACGAGGGGGAGCGGCACCTACTCGAACGGAACCGGAGGCATCTTGACGACCTGCGCGGCATAGCTCAGGCCGGCGCCGTAGCCGAGAAGCAGCGCGGTGTCACCCGGCTTGGCGGCACCCGTGGAGAGCAGCTCCTCCATGGCGAGGGGGATCGACGCCGCCGACGTATTGCCGGTGTGCTCGATGTCGTTGGCGACGGGGACGCCTTCGCGCAGGTGCAGGGTCTTCGCGAGCAGATCGTTGATGCGGGTGTTCGCCTGGTGCGGGACGAAGACGTCGACGTCTTCGGAACCGATCTTGGCTGCCTCGAGGGCACGCTGCGCGACCTTGCCCATCTCGAAGGCGGCCCAGCGGAACACCGCAGTGCCCTGCAGCCGCACGTACGGCCGCTGGACGCGGTCACCGTCGAGGAAGGTCACCCAGTCGATGTCCTGGCGAATAGCGTCGAACTGCGAGCCGTCGCTACCCCAGATGACCGGTCCGAGCTGCTGATCCTCCGTCGGGCCGACCACCACGGCTCCGGCACCGTCGCCGAAGATGAAGCAGTTGCTGCGATCGGTCATGTCGAGGGTAACCGAGAGCTGCTCCGCGCCGATGACCAGCACGTGGGTGGCGCTGCCACCGCGAACCATGTCCGAGGCCAACGCCATGCCATAGCCGAAGCCGGCGCAACCGACGGTCACGTCGAAGGCCGGGACCCCGTTCGCGCCCAGTTCGGTCGCGACCTTCGTGGCCCCGGCCGGCGTCAACAGCAGGTGGGTGTTGGTGGCGAGGATGACCGCATCGATGTCGGAGCCGGACAGCAACGCGTTGGCGATCGCGGTACGTCCCGCGTGGACGGCCATCTCGGTGACGTCCTCGTCGCGGCGGGCGAACCGACGGGTCTTGATGCCCGTTCGCGTATAGATCCACTCGTCCGACGAGTCGATGTGCTCGCAGATCTCGTCGTTGGTGACGACCCGTTCGGGTCGATAGGCGCCGATACCGAGCATGCCGATGTTGTTGATCCCGGCGGTGTCCGCGATGACAGCCATGCGTGTCCCTTTCACTATGCGACCCGCCATAGACGGTCTCACATCCCTGCCGTACTCGGAAGTAGGCCCCGCACGATCGGATGACCGGACGGGCATCGCCCCGACCATCCCCGCCCGCCGCGCCGGTGTGAACAAGGACAGCAGTTGACCGCTATTCGATGGATTCTGAGTGGGCAATCAGATCGAATACTGCAATCAGATCGAATACGGGGTGGCGTCGTCGGATTTCGGCGCCGACCACCGATAACCGTAGTGACCACAGGTGTGTCCGCACACCTGAACCGGGATCGAGACGAGGAGACGCGATGATCCACGCACGGGGTTTGGTCCAGACCTTCCAGACGGGCCGTGGCAAACAGAAACGCGAGGTCAGGGCCGTCGACGGCGTCGACCTCGACATCGCCGAAGGTGAGGTGGTGGGATTTCTCGGCCCGAACGGGGCAGGGAAGACCACGACCCTGAGGATGTTGACCACCTTGCTCCGACCCACTGCCGGCACCGCGACGGTGAACGGCTACGACGTGGTTCGCGAGTCGGTGATGGTGCGGCGCAGCATCGGGTACGTCTCGCAGGCCGGCGGGACGTTCAGCCAGGCACAGGCCGGGGACGAGGTGGTCGATCACGGCATGCTCTACGGCATGTCGCGGTCCCGGGCGACGACGCGGGGCAAGGAGCTCTTCACCCAACTGCAGCTCGACGGGCTGTGGGAGCGGATGCCCAAGAACATGTCTGGCGGCCAGAAGCGCCGGCTCGACATCGTGATGGGGCTCGTCCACGATCCGACCCTGGTGTTCCTCGACGAACCGACCACCGGTCTGGACCCGCAGGCCCGGGCGAACCTGTGGGATCACATCCGGCGACTGCGCACCGACAACGGTGCCACGGTCTTCCTCACCACCCACTACCTCGATGAGGCCGACGAACTCTCCGACCGGATCCTGATCATCGACAACGGTCGCATCGTCGCCGCCGACACCCCCGACAACCTCAAGGCGCAGGTGTCCGGCGACCTGGTCGACCTCGAGATTGCCGACGACGCGTTCGTGCCGGTGTCGGCGGAGAAGCTCGCGACGATCGCCACCGAGGTCGAGACCGACGGGCGACGTGTCCGCGGGCGCGTCCGTCGCGCCGGTCGTGAGGTACCCGGATTGCTCCGCGACCTGGACGCCGCCGGCGTCTCGCTCGATTCCATCGAAGTCATCCGGCCCACGCTCGACGACGTGTTCCTCACCCTCACCGGCCGGTCGCTGCGTGATGCGCAGGACGAACAGTCCACCGACGACGACGTGGTCGTCGAACAAGTTCCAGCACAGGGGGTCCCGCAGTCATGACATTCGTACGAGAGAGCAACATCGTGTTCCGGCGGCAGATCCGGATGAACCTACGGAACCCGGCGTGGGTGCTGATCGGTGTGATGCAGCCGGTCCTCTACCTCGTCCTGTTCGGGCCACTGCTCACCCCGTTGGTGAGTCAGTTCCCCGGCGGCGCCGACAACGCCTACACCTTCCTGGTGCCCGGACTCCTGGTGCAGCTGGGCATCTTCGGCGCGTTCTTCGCCGGTTTCAGCCTGATCGGCGAGTGGCGTGAAGGAGTCATCGAGGCCGAACGGGTCACACCCGCAAGCCGCACCGCGCTCCTCACCGGTCGGCTCATGCGTGACGTTCTCCAGCTGTTCGTGCAAGCCGTCATCCTGGTGGTGCTCGGTCTGCTGATGGGGATGCGCGGATCGTTCGTCGGCATCGTCGTCGGCATCCTGATCACCATGATCGTCGGTGGCGCGTGCGCCGCCGCGTCGAATGCGTTGGCGCTCACCACGAAGAGTGAGGACGTGATGGCACCGGTGATCAACATGATCATGATGCCGGTGCTGCTGTTGTCCGGAATCCTGCTGCCGATGACCCTCGGCCCGACCTGGCTGCAGCGACTGAGTGACTTCATGCCGTTCCGCTGGATCGTCGACGGCGTCCGTGACTCGTTCGCCGGAGACATCGTGTCGTCCACCGTCTTCTGGGGACTCGTCACCGCCGTCATCCTCGGGGCGCTCGGAACCTGGTGGGGCACCGCGGTGTTCCGTAAGGAGAATGCCTAGGTCCCCGCATCCGTGTGTTGAGTTGCCGCGAGAACGTCCCCCGTTCCCTGAGGAGCGAGCTTGCGAGCGTCACGAAGGGCCCCTTCGTGACGATCCTTCGCAGGCTCCGGATCTCCTCAGGGGTCGGGGGGCGGGTGCCGTTCTTCCGTGGGTTGAGTAGCCGCGCGAACGGAGTGAGCCGGCGTATCGAAACCTCTTTGGCTCAAGTGATCTCGATACGCCCTCCGCTAGCGCTCCGGGCTACTCGATCAACGGAAAGGTCGCCGGGCTACTCGATCGGCGGAAGGGATTCGCCGGGCTACTCGTCGAAACTGGTCTCGTTCGGCGCGGGCGGCAGCGTCACGACCGCCCCGGCATAGCTGAGTCCGGCGCCGAAACCGAGGAGCAGCGCCGTCTGGCCGCCCTTGGCCTTTCCCGTCGCGAGCATCTCCTCCATGGCGAGCGGGATCGACGCCGCCGACGTGTTCCCGGTGTTCTCGATGTCGTTCGCCATCGGGATCTCGTCGGCGAGCCCCAGGTTCTTCTTCATCAGTTCGTTGATCCGGGCGTTGGCCTGGTGGGGGACGAACACCTCGATGCCCTCGATCCCGACGCCGGAGGTCTCCAGCACCGTGGTCAAGGCCTTCGGCAAGGTGATCGCGGCCCAGCGGAACACGCGCGGCCCCTGCATCGTGACGACCATCCGGCCCACCGGGTCGGTCGCGGGGTCCTTGTGCTGGTACTCCTGCGCGCGGTCCATGTACTCGGGGATGTCGTAGTTCTGGCCGATGGCCTCGGCGTTCTCGCCGTCGCTGCCCCAGACGGTGGGGGAGATGCCGTTTGCGTCACTGGGTCCGACCACCACCGCGCCCGCTCCGTCGCCGAAGATGAAGGCGGTGTCGCGGTCGGTCGGCTCCATCACCACCGACATCGTCTCGACCCCGACGACGAGAACGTACTCCGCCGAACCGGCACGGACCGTGTCGGCGGCGATGCCGAGGCCGTAGCCGAATCCACCGCAGCCCGCGGCGACGTCGTAGGCGGGTATGCCGTTGAGCCCGATGTCGAAAGCGACGATGGGCCCGCCGTGCGGGATCTTGGTCTTCCAGCTGTTCGTCGCCAGGATGAGGGCGCCGATCTTCTCCTTGGGCACCCCGGAGTTCCGGATCGCCCGCTCTGCAGCGGACGCGGCCATCGACCGGGCCGACTCGTCGCCGCTGATCCAGCGGCGGTTACGGATGCCGCTGCGCTCGAAGATCCATTCGTCCGAGGAGTCGAGAACCTCGCACACCTCGTCGTTGGACACCAGACGGCGCGGGCGGTACGCGCCGATGCCCAGCATCGCGACATTCTGATGTCCGGTGTTCGCCGCAATCCCCACGATGACTCCGTTCCTCGTCGATCGGACTGTGCGATTGTAGGCGCTGCCCGATCAGAGCGGCCAGAACACCGGGATCAACAGCACAGCGATGACCAGCCAGCACACCATGACGACCGATCCGAGCCGCCAGTAGTCCCCGAATCGGTAGCCGCCGGGGTTCATCACGATCATGTTGGCCGGGGTGGCGATGGGGGTGAGCACGGCTGCGGCGGCGGCAGTGCACACCAGCATCAGGATGGGCATCGGGTCGACGCCGATGTCGGCGGCCGCGGCGAGCGCGATCGGGATCACGATCAGCGTCGTGGCGGCGTTGCTGATGAATTGGCCCAGCAGCGCGGTCAGCAGGAACAGCACGATCAACAGCAGATAGGCGCTGCGGTCGGCCACCAGGTTGACGATGGGTTCGGCGATCATCTCCGCCCCGCCGCTGTCGGTGATCGCGGTGGACATGGGGATCAGGGCGGCGATCAGCACGACGGTCGGCCAGGAAATGGCGCGATAGGCCTGTTCCGACGTGACCACCTTCGTCACGACCATCGCCACCGCACCGAGCAGCCCCGCGACCACCGGTGCCACCACCCCGGATGCCAGCAGCGCGATCATCGCCACGAGGATGACGCCGGCGCGGGGCGCACTGTGACCGAGGGCCACCGTCTGCCGGCGCAGCTGCTCCGATGAGCCCACCACGAGGACCTGAGAGTTCTCGGACAGCGCATCGATCGCGCGCCACGGTCCGTGCACCAGCATGGTGTCGCCCTCGACGAGTTCGACCGCTCGGTGACCGACGTCCTTGTTGCGGCGACGGATCGACATCACCAGCAGACCGTCCTCCGGGCGGACCATGCCCGGGCACACGGTGGCGCCGATCCATTCCGACCGTGGTGGGACGACGATCTCGCTGACGCCGGCGTCGCGGTCGACGAGCCGGCCGCCCTGGGCATGACGACCGGCGACGTCCTCGACGGTGAGGTCGTGCGCGCGGGCGTACTCGTCGACCGCGGTCCCGGATCCGGAGACCACCAGCACGTCGCCGTCCTGGAGCTTCTGGCCCGACTCGAGTAGCCCGGCACCCAGGCCGCCCTGCGCGGCGATCGACACCACCCCGGTGTCGGACGGGACGACCTCGCGCGGGTCCGCACCCACACAGGACGATTCGGCGCCGACGTGCAGCCGGTAGATGCGCTGCCCGAGTCCGTAATGGTCGACGACGGTGCCGAGGTAGTTGCTGAAATCGGCCGGGAGCGTGGTGGACTGCCGCTCCGGCAGCAACCGGTCGCCCAACAGCGCGATCACACCGAAGGTGACGATGAGCAGCGGGACACCGATGAAGCCGAACTCGAAGTAGCCGAAGCCGTCGCCGGTGGCATCACGGGCCGCATCGTTGACGATGACGTTCACCGGACTCCCGCTCAGCGTCAGCATCGATCCGGCGCTGCAGGCGTAGGCGAGCGGGATGAGCACCTTGGACGGCAACATCCCGGCGTGGCGGGCCACGGCGACGGTCACCGGAACCAGGGCAGCGGCGGCCCCGTTGATGGTGATCAGTGCGGCCAAGATGGCCGAGAGGACGGCGATGGCGGCCAACACCCGAACGCGCCCGGTTCCGGCCAGCCGGGTCAGGAGTTGGCCGGCCCACGCGGTGATCCCGGAGGCCTCGAGACCCTCGCTCACGACGAAGAGTGCCGCGATGAACACGATGACGCTCTGTCCCAGACCGGCTGTCAGGCCGTCGAGGTCGATCAGGCCGAAGAAGTACAACGCCAGCGCGGAGGCGATGGCCACCACACCGACCGGCAGTCGATTCCAGACGAAGGCAACGATGGTGACCGCGAGGATGATCAGGCTCAACGTGGCGTCGGACACCGTCACATCGTTACATCACCGCTTCGCCCGCGCAGTCGATGTCACCGCTCAGGTCAGGACGGCCGAGGAGGCCTCACCAGGCGTGGACGGTGTTCTGCGCCGACTCCAGCCCGTCGGAGACGAGGAGTTCGGTGGCGTCGGCGCCGTGCCCGATCAGCAGTTCGACCTCGGTGCGTGCAGACGAGGGAAAGGGTTTGAGCACGAAATCGGCCGGGTCCTGCCGGCCGGGGGGCCGCCCGATGCCCAGCCGCACCCGCAGGTAGTCACGCGAACCGATCGACTGGCTGATCGACCGGAGGCCGTTGTGGCCGCCTTCGCCGCCGCCGCGCTTGAGGCGGACCGACCCGAAGTCGATGTCGAGTTCGTCGTGCAGGACGATCAGATCCTCGGGACCCACGGAATAGAACTTGGCGAGCGGGCCGATCTGACGGCCGGACTCATTCATGTAGCAGCGCGGCTTGGCGACGAGTGCCGCACGGCCGGCGACGGTGATCGGGGCGACCTGCGCACCCGACTTCTTGTGGAGCTTCCACCGTTCGCCGGCCGTGGCGACGAGGCCATCGGCGACCATGGCGCCGATGTTGTGCCTCGTCTTCTCGTACTTCGGACCCGGGTTACCCAGTCCGACAATCAATTTCACTGGTCGTGTGACCCGTGATCACTCGGCCGATTCGTCGGCGGCTTCTTCTTCGGTGCCCGGGGTCTCGGCGCCGGCCTCCTCGGCCTCTTCCTCGAGCTCGGAGGTGGTCGGGGCCTCGTTGATCGCGACGATCAGGGTGTCGGGATCGCTGATCAGGGTGACACCCTCCGGCAGGGCCAGATCCGAGGCATGCACGGCATTGCCGGCCTCCACGCCCTCGACGTCGACGGTGATCTGCTCCGGGATCGACAGCGCGTCGGCCTCGATCTCGACGGTGCTGGCGTCCTGGGTGACCAGGGTGCCCGGCGCGGCCTCGCCCTCGACGACGACGTAGACCTCGACGGTGACCTTCTCGCCGCGGCGGATGACGAGCAGGTCGGCGTGCTCGATGTAGTTGCGGATCGGGTGGACGTCGACCTGCTTGGTCAGCGCGAGCTGGCTGGAGCCGTCGATGTCGAGATCGATGACGGCGTTGACGCCATTGGCGCGCAGGATGGCGGCGAACTCGAGCGCCGGCAGATTCAGGTGCTGCGGGTCGGTGCCGTGGCCGTACAGGACGGCGGGAACCTTGCCCTCGCGACGGGCGCGGCGGGCAGCGCCCTTGCCCTTCTCGGTGCGGGTGGTGACAGACAGCTTCGCGGTCTGGTTGGCCATTGATCTTCTCCTCTTCGGGCGGTTCGAGCTGAACCGCGGTGGTTCTCATCGGTCACGTCGAAGGCGGCAACCGTGAACCACAGCGCAGGAGAACCCTGCGGAGGAGTCCGCGATGGTCGCGCCGATTACGGTGACTTCTCACCCTCGCCGTGACAACGATGGTCAGGATAGCCCACGGCCTGGGTCGATGTCACATTGCTGCTGGTCGGCGTTCGGGCGGTGGCGACGGCCGCGCTCTCGGGTAATCCGTGAGCCACCGTCGCGGCATACTGTCGGACATGACCTCACAGACACCCACTGAGATCGTCACCCGGCTGCTCGACGGCTTCGCGCGCGACGACGTGTCCGGTGCGCTCGAGTCCGTCGCCGACGACATCGAGTACACGAACGTGTCGATGCCGACCGTTCACGGGAAACGGGCGGTGGCCAAGATCTTCCGGCGTGTGGAGAAGGCCTCCTGGATGGGCTTCAACTACCGGATGATCAACGTCGCCGAGGAGGGTTCGGTGGTGCTGACCGAACGCATCGACGAACTACGCCTGGGCCCGATCATGCTGCAGTTCTGGGTGTGCGGCCGGTTCGAGATCCGCGACGCGCAGATCGTGGTGTGGCGCGACTATTTCGACTACTTCGACATGGCGAAGGGATTCGCGAAGGGCGTCGTCGCCCTGGTGGTTCCGCGGGCCGTCACCCCGTTGCCGGAGCCGGCCGTCGCCGCGTAGGCGGCCCTGCGATCAGAGGATCTCGTCGATATTGTCCAGCGGGCGGGCGAGACGTGTTCCCTTGGCCGTCACCACGAATGGACGTTCGACGAGAACTGGATTGGCGACCATCGCGTCGAGAATCTCCTCCTCGCCGGCGGAGGCGAGGTCGAGCTCCTTGTAGAGGGCCTCTCGTTTGCGAGCCGCCTGCGCAGCGGTCAGGCCGGCGTCGGCGAACAGCCGGGTCAGCTGCTCGCGGGTGTAGGGCTGATCGAGGTATTTGACGACCGTCGGGTCGATTCCGGCATCGCGCAGCTTCTCCAGCGCTTTGCGCGAGGTCGAGCACCGGGGATTGTGATAGATCGTCGCGTCCACGTCCGACACCCTACCTGCGGCTGTGGAGGGTCCGGGAACGCTACAGGCGACGTCGCCCCGGATGGCGCGTCTGGCGGGACATGGCGGCGGAGGCATTGACGATGCGATCGCCGTACCGCTCGAGTACCAGCGCCTGTGTGGCCGCGAGGTGGGCTCGGGCCAGGCGCTCCGCGCCGTCGGCGTTGCCGGCGGCGATCTCGTCGACCAGGCGGCGATGAGCCTTGACGGCTTCCTCGGCCTCCAGCTGCGAGGGGTACTGGCCATGCCGGGTTCGCGCCTCCGCCCAGGCCTCTTCCTGCGCCGACCACAGGGCGACGTAGCTGCCGACGGCGTAGCGGATCGTGGCGTTGGGGGCGAACGCCACGACGAGATCGTGGAAATCGCGGGCGGTGTGGGTGAACTCGACACCTTCGGCGACAAAGGCGACGGAGGCGTCGATCGCCTCGGTGAGTGCCGGGACCACCACCTCGGCGCGGTCGGCGCGTTTGGCGCACTCGGCCGCGCACAGCGGCTCGAGCATGCGGAGTCCGTCGGCGAGGTCGTTCAGGGTCACCTTCCCGGCCTGCAGCGACAGCCCTAGGTGATAGGCCGCCGACGTCTCGTCGGGTCGGTGCACGTCGGCGCCTCCGACGTTGCCGCGTCGAACCGTGACGAGACCCTCGGTCTCCAGGATGCGCAGGGCCTCGCGGATCGACGGATAGCTCACGCCGAAGTCCTTGACCAGTTGTTCCTGGGTGGGGAGGCGGTAGTCTTCGACGTCGAGGATCAGCTCACGCAGTTCCGCGGCCACGGTCTCGGCGATGCGCCGCTGCGGCACGCGCACATTTCTGACCGACGTCACGCCGCCCACCATTCGCTCATGCGGTGAGTCTAATCCACACCTCCCACATCTTTACCGTCAAGTATTCCAATCCTTGATAGGATTGACGTATCGTGCGTCTCATGGACTTCACGATGGGCGACGCCGCCGCAGGTCTGCGCGACGAACTGCGGGCGCTGATCGCCGAGCGCATGCCCCCGGATTTCCGAGGTGCGTTCACCGACAACCCGGAGGATCTCGAAGCGGCCCAGGAGTTCTGTCGCTTTCTCGCCGACCGCGGATTGCTGTGTCTGGCCTGGCCGGTCGAGTTCGGGGGCCGTGGCGCCTCGGTGTGGGAGCAGACGGTCGTCCGTGAGGAGATGTGGGCTCATCACGAGCCGCGTGGTGCCCAGTACATGGGGGTCAACTGGGTGGGGCCGACGATCATGCGACACGGCACCCGCGAACAGCAACAGCAGCACCTCCCGCCGATCGCGCGTGGCGAGGTCATCTGGTGCCAGGGATTCTCCGAACCGGGCTCCGGTTCCGACCTGGCGTCGCTGCGCACCGCGGCGAGGCGCGAGGGGGACGGCTGGAGCATCTCCGGACAGAAGATCTGGACCTCGTACGCCACCATGGCGCAGTGGTGTTTCCTGCTCGCTCGGACGTCGACGGCCGAGCGGAAGCAGCAGGGGCTCACCGTCTTTCTCGTGCCGATGTCCGACCCCGCGATCGAGGTCCGTCCGATCAGTTCGATGCTCGGGCCCCATCACCTCAACGAGGTCTTCTTCAACGAGCTGAAGGTGAGCCAGGATCACGTACTGGGTGTGGTCGACGAGGGCTGGGCGGTGGTGCAGGAGGTGCTGTCGTTCGAGCGCGTCGGCATCGCCCGCTATGCACGCTGCGAGTTCCTGCTGCAACGAGCCCCGTCGGTGCTCGGCGATCGATGGGAGGAGTTGCCCGTCGGTCTCCGGGAACGGTGGGCACGGGAACTCGTCCGGTGCCGTCGGGCGCGTCTGCTCGCTTATCGGGTCGTCTCGACGCAGGCCGAGGGCCGCGTGCGCCCCGGTGACTCGGCCCTGTATCGGATCGCGGTGACGACCCTCGACCAGTCCAGCGCAGATGTTCTCGCAGAGATCGCCGCCTACCTGCCCGCGGACGACGAACAGGCCTCGACCTATCGCGACGACGTGGCCGACCATTGGCGCTACTCGCAGGCCGCGACGGTGTCGTCGGGGAGCATCGAGATGCAGCGAATCCTCCTGGCCCGCGACCTGGTGGCGTCATGAACATCGACCTGTCAACGGAAGCAACAGATTTCGGGTCCGCCGCACTGTCCGCCCTCGCCGCCGCAGGCGGTGACCGGCTCCTCGAGTCCGCCGAGGAGAAGCCGGCGGACCGCGCGTCGGGCATCGAACCGATCCTCGCGCAGCTGGGGGCGTTCGACCTCGACCCTCGTGGCGGCGCAGATGAACTCGAAGCCGCGGCATCCCTGTGCCGAAGCGCGGGGTTCTGGGCTCTCCCGTACCCGGTCGCCGAACGGCTTTCCCGCCCCGCCGATCTCGACACCGATGCGCTCATCGTCGTGTCCGAGCACCACCCCTCGGCGGCTGTGGCGGGCCTCGACCTCCGGATGGCGGCGGTCACGGTGGCAGGTCGTCGGTTCCGGGCGACGGCGATGCCGTCTGACGAACCGCCGCATACTTCCGCGTTCGTCACCCGTCTCGAGCTCGAACCGGTCGACGAGACCACCGACGCGGATCTCGCTCTCGCCCTGGTGTTGCCGATGTGGACGTTGCTCGGGATGCTCGACCGCGCCATGGAGCTCACGCGATCGCACATCCTGCTCCGGGAGCAGTTCGGCCGGCCGCTCGCGCAGCTGCAGGGCGTGCAGTTCCAGCTCACCGATGCGGAGGTCGAGCGTGCCGGTCTCGAGGTCCTCGCCAAGTACGCGCTGTGGAGTATCGATACCGGGCTCGACGAGATGGTCGACGACGCCCTCGCGCTGCGGCTGGCGGCACTCGAGGCCGCCGACACGGTGTTCCGAGTCGCGCATCAACTGCACGGTGCCACCGGGTTCTGTGACGAGACGACACTCTCGTGGCTGTCGCGGCACAGTGTTCCGCTGCGGCGGCTGCCGCTCGGGCTCTCGGCGACGAGCGACGCACTGACCCGTCGCGTCGGCCGACGCGGACTGACCGGGCTGTACCGCGGATCGAGTGAATCGGCCGATGTGCGAGAGGTGGTGGCCCCGTGACCTACGACCTGCCCGACGAACTGAGCGTCGAGCGCGACGGTCCGATCCGGATCGTCACGATCAACCGCCCGCATGAACTCGGGGCGGTCAACCGGTCGTTGCACTGGGCGCTGGCCAACGTGTGGCGGCAGCTGGCAGCGGATCGGGAAGCGGCCGTGGTGATCCTGACGGGCTCGGGGCGCGCGTTCAGCGCGGGCGGCGACCTCGATTGGATCACGTCGTTCCTCGACGATCCCGTCGCACGCGACGACAGCATCCGTGAGGGCGCCGAGATCATCGATGAGATGCTGCGGTTTCCGCTGCCCGTGATCGCCGCGGTCAACGGACCGGCGGTGGGTCTCGGCTGCAGCATGGCGGTGCTGTGCGACGTCGTACTCATCTCCGACACGGCGTATCTCGCCGATCCCCACGTAGCCGTCGGTCTGGTCGCCGGGGACGGGGGTGCGGCGTTCTGGCCGCTGCTGACGCCGATCCTGCGGTCGCGCGAGTACTTGTTCACCGGCGATCGGATCCCGGCCGCGAAGGCGGTGGAACTCGGTCTCGCGACGCGAACCGTCGCTCCCGGCGAACTGATGGGCGAGGCGCGCGAACTGGCGCTTCGCCTGGCGGCGCAGCCGCAGGGCGCGTTGCAGAGCACGAAGCGGATCGTCAACATGTTCCTGTCCCAGGCGCTGGCCGGCCCGCTGCAGGCGGGTTTCGCCGCCGAAGTGGTGACGATGCAGTCCGATGAACACCGTCGACGACTCCGGGCGATGGCCGAGAGGGCCGGTCGCTGATGACGGCGATCACCTCCCACGTGCGCGACCAGCACGATGCAGACCTCCGGGCCGAGGTACGTCAATGGTGCCGAACGCATGTGCCGACGGACTGGCGAGCAGCTCAGACGGGGGCATCGGACGCGGAATTCGTTCGCTTCCAGAAGGAATGGTTCGCCACGCTGCACAGTGCCGGGTACGCGGTCGGCCACTGGCCGGCCGAATGGGGCGGTGGCATGTCCGTCGCCGAGCAGGCCATCCTGTTCCAGGAACTCGCCGCGCACGATGCGCCGCGGCTGGTCCTGCCGTTCGTGTCCATCCACCACGCCGCGTCCACCTTGCTGGCCGCCGGCACCGACGAGCAACGACGGCGGCACCTGCCCGCGATCCTGGACGGAGAGATCTGGTGCCAGGGGTTCTCCGAACCGGGAGCCGGCTCGGACATGGCGGCGCTGTCGACATCGGCGCGCCGGACCGGCGACGCGTACATCGTGAATGGTCAGAAGCTCTGGGCCAGCGGCGCATTGCACGCCGACTGGTGTCTGCTGCTCGCCAGGACGGACCCGAAAGCGCCGAAACGGCAGGGTATCTCGTACTTCCTGCTCGACATGAGCAGTCCCGGCGTCGACGTCCGGCCGATCCGTCAGGCAACGGGTGAGTCGCACTTCTGCGAGATCTTCCTCAACGACGTGGCGATTCCGGCGAGCGGACTCGTCGGTGCCGAGAACGACGGCTGGCGCGTCGCGCAGGAAACCCTCGGCGCCGAGCGGGGCATGACCATGCTCGAACTGGCCGAACGTCTCGGACATGGCGGATTCCCGTGGCTGGTCGAGCTGTGTTCGGCACCGGGGCCGGACGGGTCACGGCCTCTCGACGACACGCGCGTATCGGATCGTCTCGCGCAACTGGAAACCGAGATCACCGGGCTGCGGCTGCTGGCGTCGGAGTTCGTGTCCGCTTCGAGTGGACCGGCCGACGCGTCGATCGTCAAGCTCTACTACAGCGAACTGTTGCAGCGCGTCATGGATTTCGGCGCCGAGGTGGGTGGCCTGGCCGCCCAGACCCAGGTGCGCAAACCGCTCTCGAGCGGGTGGGAGTCGGGCAACTGGGTGCTCGACTTCATCGGCTCGTGGGAGTGGACCATCCCCGGGGGAACGAGCGAGATCCAGCGCACCATCATTGCTGAGCGAGCCCTTGGACTGCCCCGCGAACCGAAGGTGCCGTGATGTCGACACTCACCGAAGATCTGTCCGAGTTCCACGACGAATTGTCCACCGTGGCGCGCGATGTGCTCGCGACGACGATACCCGGCGAGGCCGTCGACTGGAACCTGATCGCCGGCACCGGGTGGCTCGGTCTGGAAGTGCCCACATCGCTCGACGGAGAGGGAGCCGGGTTCGCCGAGGTGGCCGTGATCCTGCGCGAGATCGGGCGGGCAGCTGCCGGCGGGCCTTATCCGGCTGTCGCCGGCGCTGCGGTCGGTGCGCTGACGGCAGCCGCCCCGAGTGCTGCCCGCGACCTGCTGTTGCGTGCGGTGGCCGCCGGCGACGCCGTGCCGGTTCTCGTACTCGACGCAGCGGCGAAGTCCGAGAACGCTTTCCGCGTCGACGAGGTCGGCGACGGCTTCGTCTTGAACGGTACCGCCGAATTCGTCCTCGGCGGCGCAGGCGCAGACACCCTCCTCGTGCCGGTGACCGTGCCGGGCGGTGCGGCGATCGTGGCGGTGCCGCCGACGACGCCTGGTGTGGTCGTCGAGCCACGAGAGGTCGTCGATGCGACGAGGGATCTCGCCCGGGTCACCGCGGAGTCGGTCGCCGTCCGACCGGACGCGGTGTGGCGTCTGCAGGCGCCGGAATCAGTGTCTGCGCTGCGTGATCGGGCGGCGGTGGCGGTGGCGTGTGACAGCCTCGGTGTGGCCGAGGCGATGCTCGAGGCCACCGTCGACCACGTCACGGTCCGTGAACAGTTCGGCCGCGCAATCGGTTCGTTCCAGGCCGTCAAGCATGCGTGCGCCGACATGCTGGTGAACATCACGGTGGCACGTCGACTCGTCGCATCGGCCGTGGGAGAGGTTGCCGGCGGCGGGCCGGGAGCGGTGCGGGCGGCGTCGATGGCCAAGTCCTTCACCAGCGAGATCGCGGTCGAGATCGCCGGCAAGGCCATGCAACTGCACGGCGGGATGGGCTACACGTGGGAGAGCGGCATCCACGTGTATCTGAAGCGCGCGACATTGAATCGCAACCTGTACGGTTCGCCCGCGCAGCACCGCGCGGTCATCGCCGAGGGATATCGGAACCGACGGTAGGAACCGTCAGGTCGCCAGCCGCTGGGTGGCCAGGGCTCGGAGATCGCTGGTCTTGATCTTGGCGCTGCCGGTGAGGCCGATCTCGTCCTCGTCGAAGAACAACACGTGCCGGGGGACCTTGTAGCTCGCCAGCTGTTCGCGCAGGTACCCGCGGATGCGGTCGGGATCGAGATCGGCGCCGTCGTGCGCGACGATGCACGCCACGACCACCTCGCCGAGCGTGTCGTGCGCAACACCCACTGTCCGTGTCACTTTCACACCCGGATGGGAGACCAACACCTCGTCGACCTCCAGTGGTGACACGTTGGCGCCGCCGGTCTTGATGATGTCGGTCAGTCGGCCCTCCCAGAACAGCCGGCCCGCGTCGTCGAGGTAGCCGCTGTCGCCGGTGTGGAAGAAGCCCTCGTCGTCGAGTGTCTCCGACAGCGGGGTACCGATGTAGCCCAGCATCAATGTGGGCCCCTTGACACAGATCTCCCCGCGTTCGGAGAGGGGGAGAGTGTCGCCGGTGAGCGGCTCGACGATCTTCACCGTGTTGCCGGGCAGCGGTTCGCCGCTGCTGCCGCCGATGACCTCCGCGGCCGTGTTGGCCGCGAAACACGTGGTGATGGTGAAGGTCTCGGTGTTGCCGTAGGCGTGCCCGGGCTCGGTGTAGTCCGTCGACACGGTTGCATGTCGCGCGATCGGGGTGTTGCGGTCGACGAATCGCATACTGCTCAGGTCGACATCACCCCAGTTCGGGGCGCCCTCGAGCGCGGCCCATTGATGCGGCCAGGCGACGGGGAAGTTCGCCTTCTCGGCATCCATGAGATCCAGGGCACCCGGCGCGTCGAACGTCGACTGCAGGACCAGCGAGCCCCCGCTGGCCAGGGTGGAACCGAGGGCCATCCCGAAGTTGCCGGACCAGAAGAACCCGTTGGCCGACCAGCAGCGCACGTGGTCGTCGGGGGTCAGACCGTACATGCGGGCAAAGCGCCACATCTGGATGCTGACCCCGCGGTGGGCACTGAGGATGCCCTTCGGTTTGCTCGTCGAGCCGGACGAGAAGAACAGCACCGCGCTGTCACTGGGCTGGGTGGTTGCCGCCGTCGCCTCGACGAGTTCGCGCGGCTGGCTGTTCCCGGCCGCGAGAAACGTGTCCCAGTCGGCGATTCCGGCGACGAACGACGATCCGCCGGTCACCGCGAGATACCGCAGGAACGGATAGGACGTCGATTGAAGTGTCCCCGGCGGAGCCGACGCGATCTGTGGTTCGAGCTCGGTGAGCAGCGCGGTGAAATCGGTCTTCGCCGCGGTGGGCTCCAACAGCAGCACCGAGACGCCGGAGATCCGCAGCAGGTGGTCGAGTTCGGCGGCGGTCGAGAACGTGCTGAACGGCACCGCGACACCACCGGCCAAAGCCGTGCCGAACACCGCGGAGAGCCACTCCGCGCGGTTGGTCATCAACACGCCCACCCGGGAGTCCTTGCCGACGCCGCGGGCGCGCAGGGCGCGTGCGACCTCGACCGATCGTTCCCACAGATCGGTGTAGGACCATCGCAGCACACCGTCGTCCGTGCGCATGGCGAGCGCCTCCCGGTCGGCGTATCTCGTCGTCACCTCGCGGAGGAATCCCGGCAGCGTCAGGGAGCCGAGACCTGGTTCGTCGCTCAGCGGACTACCGGAGGCGACGGACATTTCGACGGTGGGGGACAGGGTGCTCATGACTGACCTCGGTGCTTCGCGATCGGTTACTCAGAGGGGGAGTTCGACTTCGGCCAGGCACGACACCAGCCCGGCGCCGTCCTGATTGGTGAGCTTCAACTTGATCTGTACCAGCGGGACGCCCCACTCCGATTCCGGGATCTTCTCGACGACTTCGGCGTCGAAGTAGGTGACGTCACCTTCGAATGCCGGGGCGCGGAAGTCGGCCTTGGTGTGGCGGACCATTCCGTCGTATCCCGCCCAGTTCGCGAGGTAGTCGGTGCACCAGGCACCCATCGTGGCCCCGTACCCGTAGGCGCGGGCCATGCCCACCTCGCCGGCCTTCTCGGCGTCGATGTGCCCGCGTGACGGGCCGACGTACAGGCCGTCGCGCTTGCGCGGATCGATCTTCGCGTCCTCCTCGTCGAATCCGAAACCTTCCTCCCACCCCGGGTCCTGGTTCACCCACGGATCGTCGACACCCTCGGGGGCGACCCATTCGAAGGTGCCCCAGATGTTGAACAGGAACGCCCGGTATTCGGTGGTGAACGACGCGATGCTGTGCGGTCCGATGACCCGCCGCGGCAATGTGTCTCCGACCTGCACCTCGTCGAAACGGGGTGAGATGCCGAGCCGATTCGACAGCAGCCACTCGCGACGCAACGCTTCGATCTCGACGAGTTCGTCGTTGGTCCACTTCTTCACGACGCCGATCTGGTCGTCGTACATGCCACGCTTGGTCGCCTCTGCGGCGAGGTAACGGATCGCCGTCGACCGCTCGCGCGCGACGAGCGCGCCGTGCTGGTTGGTGTGGGTGGTGTCGCCACGGGAGAACATCGTCGGGCCGGCGAACTTGGTGTCGGCGATCTTGTAGTCGTGGAACCGGCGCTCCTGGAAGAGTTTGTCGCCGGGACGAACGGGTGTCCCGTAGAACCACCATTCCTCGCCACCGAAGATCAGGTGGCTCCCGGGGATGCGGCCGACGCACGCGGGTGCTGCTCCGTGGCCGTAATCCAGTGCGACGGCGATGGATTGAGGTGCGATGAGGCCGCCGTAGCGGGATTCGCGGGCGAACTCCTCGTTCCAGTGGATGGGGTTGGGATTGTCCATCGCCATGACCCAGCGACGGATGTCGGAGGTGCTGCACGGATCCCAGAGCTGACCGCCACCGATCGGCTTGCCCACCCGGTGGTCGACGTCGGAGAGGTCGAGCTCGACCGGGGCGGGCGCCGGGTCGGCCGCCTTCCGGGAACGACGACGGGGGGTGGTGCTCCGGGCCTTCGTGGATCGGGGTTCGGTCGTGCTGCTCAACGTGTGCTCCGCTTTCTCGATTGCCGTTTCATCACTTGATGTTTGACCGAGCGACGTATCGCCGACTGGCGGTCATCGATTGACGTCGACGACGATCCGGCCGCGAACCGAACCGTCCATGAGCCGGCCCGCCGCGGCGACGGACTCCTCGAGGGAGATCTCGTGTGCGATCGACTCGAGTGCGACCGGATCGAGGTCGCGGGCCAGCCGTTCCCATGCGGTGATGCGTGCCGGCCGGGGGGCCATCACGCTGTCGACGCCCAACAGCGAGACGCCGCGGAGGATGAACGGCGCCACCGACGACGGGAAGTCCATGCCCTGTGCGAGACCGCACGCCGCGACGTATCCGCCGTAGCGGGTTTGTGCGCATGCATTGGCGAGCGTGTGGCTGCCGACGGTGTCCACCACCCCGGCCCACCGCTCCTTCTGCAGGGGCTTGCCCTTCTCCGCCAGCTCGCCGCGGTCGACGATGGTGGTGGCGCCGAGGCTCTCCAGATACGCCGACTCCGACGTCTTGCCCGTCGACGCGGCGACGGAGAACCCGGCCTTCGTCAGCAGGGCGATGGCGACACTGCCCACGCCTCCGGTGGCGCCCGTGACGAGCACTTCTCCCAGTTCGGGACGCACTCCGGCGCCGAGGAGGGCATCCACGCAGAGGCTCGCGGTGTAGCCGGCGGTGCCGATGGCCATGGCCTGGCGGGAGGTGAATTCCGAGGGCAGCGGGATCAGCCAATCGCCGTTCAGTCGTGCGCGTTGTGCGAGACCGCCCCAGTGCTTCTCGCCGACGCCCCACCCGTTCAGTACCACCTTGTCCCCGGCAGACCACTGCGCGTGGGAGCTCTCGGTGACGGTGCCGGCGAGGTCGATGCCGGGAACCATCGGGAACGATCGGACCACGGGTGAACTTCCCGTGATGGCGAGGGCGTCCTTGAAGTTCAGCGTGGAGTAGTCGACCTCGATCGCGACATCTCCTTCCGGCAGGTCGGCGATGTCGCGGGACTGAATCGAGACCGATTGTCCCGCTTCGTCTTTCTCGATGACAACCGCTGAAAACTTCGACACGATCGGTCCTTCCCCAGAATGAGAATGTCGTTCTCTCGAAACGTTAACCAATCCTTGTAAGGATTGCAATGGTCGTCTGTGTTCGCGGCGGTCAGCGCGCGGTCCACCCACCGTCGACCACGATCGTCTGACCGGTCACGTAGGCGCCCGCGTCGCTCGCCAGCCACAGGACGGCCCCGACGATGTCGGCCGCGGATCCCTGCATGGGCAGCGGAGTGTTGCGGCGCAGATACTCCGCGGCGCGTTCGCTCTCGTAGAGAGGCGCGGTGATCTCGCTGCGGAAGAATCCCGGCGCCACGGTGTTCACCCGGATCGAATGGCGGGCCCACTGCACGGCCAGCTCCGCGGTCAGTCCGGACAGGCCGGCCTTGCTCGCCGCGTACGACGCCTGCGGGATACCGGGGATGCCGACACGGCCGCTGATCGACGAGATGTTCACGATGGCCCCGCGGCCGCGATCGCGCATGTGCGGGAAGACGGTCTGGGCGAGTACGAATGGCGCCATCAGGTTGAGGCCCAGGGTCTGGCGGATCGCGTCGACCGGTTCGGATTCGGCACGTTCCTCGGTGAACATGCTGCCGGCCGCGTTCACCAGGATCTCGGGCGGACCCAGCGTCGCGTCGACCTCGGATGCGATGTCGCTCAGCTGGTCCAGGTCGGAGAGGTCGCGGGCCAGGCACATGCCGTCGATGCGTTCGGCGACCTCGGTCAGCCGCTCGCGACGCCGGGCGACGAGGGCGACCCGCGCCCCCGCCGAGGCCAGCGCCTCGGCCACCGCAACGCCCAGTCCGGACGACGCCCCGGTCACCACGGCGACCCGGCCGTCGAGGTCGAACATCTCCGCGGCGCGTGGGCCGGTTTGGGGCATCATGGCGCGCTCCTGTTGGTGATCCCGTCGACGAGGCCGGGAAGATCGATGCGGATCACCTTGCCCATGGCGTTCACCGGCAGGGTCTGCACCTGCGTCCACTTCTCCGGGATCTTGTAGGGGGAGAGTTCATGTCGGCAGAGATCCGCGAGCGAATCGAAGTCGACGGGGGTGCCGGTGCCCTCGACGACCGCGGCCACTCGTTGGCCCAGCCGATCGTCGGGGACCGGGTAGACGGCGACCTTGGCGACCTGTGGGTCGGTTCCGATGACGCGCTCCACCTCGAGCGGGTACACGTTGGCGCCGCCTCGGATGATCACCAGTTTCTTGCGATCGAGGACGGTCAGCCAGCCGTCGTCGTCGACCGTGCCGACGTCTCCGGTGGGTATGGGTCCCGGGTCGACCCGCCGCACACCGCCGTCCTCCCAGTGGCCGAGCATCGGACGCCATGCGCCTGCCCAATCGCCCTCGGTGCGGCCGGAGAGCTTCAGCTCGCCGAGTTCTCCGGCGGGGAGCCGTTTTCCGTCGTCGTCATAGGCGGCGACGTCATAGTGCGCGAGGACCTGACCGCTGCTGCGTGGACGCCACCGGGTGCCCGGCGGATCGATCGACACCACGGTCGGCGCCTCGGTGAGGCCGTACGTCGCGCGGGGAACGATGCCATGTGCGGCTGCGAATTCCTCGCGCAACTCGTCGGACGTGTCGCTACCACCACTCCACACCTCCGCCAACGAGCCGAGGTCGACGTCGCGGCGGCGCGCGAGGTCGTAGAGCTGGGCGGGTGCTCCGTTCCAGACGGTCACGTTCCGCTCGGTGATCCAGTCGATGACTCCGGCGACGTCGCGCCGGTTCATGATGACCGCACAGCCGCCGGACTGGGCTGTCAACAGGGTCGACAACACCATCAGGTTGAGGATCGTCAGCGGGAAACTGTCGCCCTTGCGCAAGGTCGGTCCCCAGCCGCGGGTCGCACCGAGGACGGCTCCCGGCAGAAGCAGGTTGCGCTGGCTGTGCACAACGGCTTTCGGACGTCCCGAGGTTCCGCTGGTGAACGCGATCCCGGCAGGCGCGTCGACGTCGACGCCGATGTCGGGTGCGGAATCGGCGCGGGTCAGCGCGTCCGACCACCGGTCGGCATCCACCCGGTCCGGCGAATCCACTCGGTAGTTCGCGCCGGCCAGGGTCACCGTCGGCCCGCACAGGTCGTGGAGGTACTGCTGCTCGCCCGGCGCGAGGGCCTCGCCGATGCCGGCCCAGATCGCGCCGATGCGTTGGGCTCCGTGGAAGGCCGCGACGATGTCGAGATCGTTGGGCAGGCACGCGGCGACCCGGTCGCCGGGCCGGACGCCCAGTGACCAGAGCGCGCCGGCCGCTCGGTGTGCGTGACGGTCGAGGTCCGTGTAGGACCACACCCCGGACACTGCTTCGACGGCCGGTGCGTCGGGGTTCGCGGCGAGCGCCGGAGCGAGCACAGACCCGATCGTCCTGAAATTCCTCACCCGACATTGATACCACTATCCTTGTAAGGATTGATCTGATAGCTTCACCCGGGTGGAACACACTGGTCCGCTGTCCGGCGTGCGCGTGGTCGACCTCACGGCCATGGTGATGGGGCCGTACTGCACTCAGATCCTGGCCGACATGGGCGCCGATGTGGTGAAGATCGAGACGCCGGCCGGCGACAACACCCGGTACATCTCCGTCGGCCCGGAGGCCGCGATGGCCGGAGTGTTCGTCAACGTCAACCGCGGGAAGCGCAGTGTGGTCCTCGATCTGCGCAGCGAGGACGGCAAGACCGCCCTCCGCGAACTCATCGTCGACGCCGATGTGTTCATCCACTCGATGCGAGGCGCGGCGATCACCCGACTCGGTTTCGGTTACGACGAGGTGGCCGCCATCAACCCATCCATCGTCTACACGAACTGCTACGGATACGGGCGCCGCGGTCCCGACGCAAACCGAACCGCCTACGACGACACCATCCAGGCGGAATGCGGACTGCCGTCGGTGCAGGAGCAACTCACCGGGGAGGCCGGCTACGTCGGCACGATCATGGCCGACAAGATCGGTGGGATGACGGCGCTGTACGCGACGATGATGGCGCTGTTCCATCGCGAGCGGACCGGGGAAGGGCAGGAGGTCGAGGTCGGGATGTTCGAGACCATGGCGGCCTTCATGCTCGTCGAGCACGCCAACGGCGCCATGTTCGATCCACCACTCGGGCCCGCCGCCTACCCCCGGGCCATATCGCGCAATCGAAAGCCATACCGCACCAAGGACGGTCACATCTCCGCGCTGGTCTACAACGACAAGCAGTGGACGGCCTTCACCGAAGCGGTCAACCCGTCCTGGGCCGGGCCCGAGTTCGCGACCCTCGCGCAGCGCGCCGCACAGATCGACACCGTGTACGCATTGCTCGGTGATACGTTCTCCGAACGCACGACCCAGGAGTGGCTGGATCTGCTCTGGTCCCTCGACATCCCGGCCGCGCCCGTCAACAGTCTCGACGACCTCTTCGACAACCAGCACCTCGACGCCGTCGGCTTCTTCCAGGACGTCGAGACCCCGAACGGCACAGTGCGTTTCCCCGGTTCGCCGGTATGGTTCTCGTCCACGCCAGGCAGGATCGCCGGACCTGCGCCGCGACTCGGCGCCGACACCGACGACGTACTCGACGAGGTGCGGAATCGGGCCACGGCCCAGGCAGAGCGGAACCGATGACCGTCACGTTGCCCGCACCGGACCTGGACCTGTCGATGTGCGTTCGGCCCGGCGACCACATCGTCATCGGACAGGCATGTGGGGAGCCGACCACACTGCTCGAGGCGATGACGGCGCAGGCCGGCGCGATCGGCGATCTCTCGGCGTTCGTCGCGACGAGCTTCTCCGGGACGCTCGCCTCGGCGGCCGAGGGCGGGGTGGCGATGTCCAGCATGGGTGCCATCGGAACCCTGCGAACGCTGGCGAAGGCCCAGGCACTCGACATCATCCCGTGTCACGTCGGCCAGGTCGCACCGATGATCGCGGCCGGATATCTCCGGTGCGACGCCGCGTTCGTACAGGTGAGTCCCGCCGATGCCGTCGGCAACCACAGTCTCGGTCTCATCAGTGACTACGTCGGGGCTGCCGTCGACAAAGCGCGGGTGGTGGTCGCGGAGATCAACGACCAGGTTCCCCACACCTACGGCGAGGTTCTTCCCACCTCGAAGATCGATGTCGCGGTGCATGTCTCGAGACCGCCGATTCAGGTGTCGCCCGCCCGGATCACGGCGACCGACCAATCGATCGCCGAGTTCGCCGCCGCCTACATCGAGGACGGCTCGGTGATCCAGATGGGTGTTGGTGCAGTTCCCGACGCCATGCTGCAGTTGCTCGTCGACCGCAGAGACCTCGGTGTGCACTCGGGCATGGTCGGCGACGGACTGGTCGACCTGGTGGAGGCGGGCGCGGTCACGAACGCGCGCAAGCGGATCGACAGGGGCGTCACCGTGACAGGCGCCCTGATCGGCACGACGCGGCTATACGACTTCGCCCACCGCAATCCGGACCTCCGCATGTGCGCCACCTCGTACACACACGATGCCGGGGTCATGGCGCAACTGGACAACCTGGTGACCATCAACTCGGCGGTCGAGGTCGATCTCACCGGACAGGTGAACGCCGAACAGAGCGGTGCGTCGTACCTCGGCGGGACGGGCGGTCAAGTGGATTTCGTCCGTGCCGGGGCTCGCTCGCCGGGCGGCCACGCAATCGTCGCCCTGCCCGCAACGGCGAAGGGCGGCAGCGTCAGTCGCATCACCGCAGGGCTGTCCGGGCCGGTGACCACGGCCCGCAGTGAGGTGGATGTGGTGATCACCGAGTTCGGTGCCGCCGAACTGCGCGGACAGACCCTCACTGAACGCACCCGCCGACTGATCGCCATCGCGCACCCGGATTTCCAGGAGGATCTCGATCGCGATGCCCACGAGATCCGTCGGCGCAGATTCTAGGACGGAGGAGCGGACATGGAAGACGCCGTACTGTTCGATACCGACGGCGAGATCGCGATCATCACGCTGAACCGACCGGAGACCCGCAACTGTCTGTCACGCGAGGTCCGCGACGGTCTGGCCGACGCGTGGGACCGCTTCGAGAACACCGCAGCCCTGCGTGTCGCGATCCTCACCGGTTCCGGTGAGACCTTCTGTGCCGGCGGGGATCTGAAAGAGATGGTGGCAACCGGGATGCGGGTGCCGCCGCGCGACATGTTCGCGTTGCCCTACGACACGGTGGAACTGTCCAAACCGACCATCGCCGCCGTCAACGGTGCGGCCTTCGCCGGCGGATGGATGATCGCCCAGGCGTGCGACCTGTGCGTGGCCAGTGACCGGGCGAGGTTCGCGGTCACCGAGGTCAAGGTGGGTCGCAGTTCCCCATGGGCAGCGCCGCTGATCCACATGATCGGCCAGCGCATCATGATGGAGATCCTGCTGACCGGCAAGCCGATCACGGCGCAACGCGCCTACGAGATCGGCCTCGTCAACCGGCTCGCGGCGCCGGAGGCTTTGATGGACACCGCGTTCGGGCTGGCGCATGAGGTCCTCGCCGGTGCGCCGCTGTCGGTGCGGGCGGCGCGGGACACGGTGATGCTCGCGACGGAGATGGGACGTTCGGCCGCCCTGCAGGCGGCTCGTGCCGCCGCCGAACTCTGCTATCACAGCGACGACGCGCAGGAAGGCCCCGCGGCGTTCGCCGAGAAGCGCACCCCGATCTGGCAGGGGCGCTGACCACGGCGGGGTGAGCCGATCTAGTGTCCCGCACCGGAAATTCGTTGATGATTTCGACGCCCAGGCGGCGCCTCGCTTCGTTGGCGTCGTCGCAGGTACATCCAGTACCTGCTCCTCCGCCGCCTCGCGATGCATCCACCTGGACCGCCGAACTCATGAAACGAATTTCCGGCGCGGGACACTCGTCGCCGGCTCAGGAGTCCTCGGCGCCGAAGTAGGCGGCGTGCAGCGCATCCCGATCGTCGAGCAGCTCGCTCGCGTCGCCTTCGAGAACGACGCGGCCGTTGTTGAGCACGATCGCCCGATCGGACACCGAGAGAGCCAGATCGACGTGTTGTTCGACGAGCAGCACCGCGATTCCCTCGTCCCGGGCGAGCGTGCGCAACGCCGGGAGCAGCTCTTCGACGACCTTGGGTGCGAGGCCGAGACTCATCTCGTCGACCATCAGGATTCGAGGTGCGGCGAGGAGTGCGCCGGCGATCGCCAGCATCTGTTGTTCACCGCCGGAGAGCAGGCCGACCTTGCGCGACATCAGCGGGGACAGCACGGGGAACCGGTCGAGGACCCGCTCGAGCCGCGCGGGATCGGGGCGATCCCGGCACAGGCGGAGGTGATCACGCACCGTCATCGACGCGAACAGGCCGCGGTCGTCCGGGACCAGCCGCAAGCCGCGTCGCGCCATGACGTGGGGTCGTTTGTGATTCACCTTCTGGCCCAGGGCGCTGACACTGCCCGACAGGGGAGCGAGCAGACCCGCGAGCGTGAGGAGTGTCGTCGTCTTCCCTGCGCCATTGGGTCCGAGAACGGACACGATCTCGCCCGGGTCGAGGGTGAGATCGAAACCGAAGACGGCGGGTACCGATTGATGGCCGGCGGTCAGGTCCGTTGCGATCAAGGCGGATTCAGGCATCGTTCGTCTCCATGGGTGCGCCGAGGTAGGCGGCGATCACCGCGGGGTCGGTGCGGGCCTCCTGCGGAGTACCGGCGAAGATGATCTTGCCGAACTCCATCACGTAGACACGATCACAGACCCCGAGGACCAGCGACATGTCGTGATCGATCAGGAGCACACCGATGCCGCGGACACTGATGTCGCGGATCCGGTCGGCGAACTCGCGACTCTCCTCGGTGTCGAGTCCGGCTGCGGGTTCGTCGAGGAGCAGCACCCGGCAGTTCCCGCCGAGTGCGCGGGCCACCCCGACGAGTTTCTGGCGGCCGAGGGTCAGATCTCGCGCCGGCGTGGCACCGGCCGAGCCGAGTCCCACCGTCTCCAGCGCATTCCTGACCTCGGCGTCCGTGTCTCGGCGACGTGGGACGACGATGTCGCGCCACAGCGCGCTGAGGCCGCCGGGTCGGAGCGCGGTCACGACGTTCTGCGTGACGGTCAGATTCGCGAAGAGCTCACCGGACTGCCAGGTCCGGGACAGCCCTGCCCGTCGGCGCCGGAATGCGGGAAGTCGGCTGACGTCCGTGTCGTCCACCGCGACGGTGCCGGTCGATCGCGTGAAGCCGGTGACGGCGTCGACGAATGTCGTCTTGCCGGCCCCGTTCGGGCCGATGAGCCCCACGATCTCGCCGGTACCGACGGTGATCGACACGTCGTCGTTGGCGACCACACCGCCGTAGCGGACGGTCAGGCCTTCGGTGCGCAGGCCCGCTGCTCCGAGGTCACCTGGCATGGTGGAACACCTCCGTCGTGCTGTCCGCGTCGCTCGCCGTCGTGGGTGATGTCGGTCCTGCCGGTGCCTCCGGTGAGGGATGTCGCAGACGTGCCTGGAGGCGCTCACCGATCCGGATCGCTTCGCCTGCGATGCCGACCGGGTTCAGGATTGCGGTGAGGATGAGTGCGAGACCGGCGATCAGCGCATAGTAGTCGCCGAGTTCGAAGACGTTGTGGACCAGCACATAGATGATTCCGAGTGGCCCGATGAGCCCGGCGATCGCGGCGCCGCTGAACGAGGTGATGCCGCCGAGGTAGGCGACGGCCAGGGTCTGCAGACCGACGAACACGGTGAACGACGCCGCCGACAACTGCCCGGCGCTGTAGCCGATGAGACAGCCGGCGACACCCGCGATGAACGCCGAGACGCCGAACCCGATGAGCTTGGTGAGTCGGACATCGATCCCGCTCGACGCGGCGGCCCGCTCGTTGGCCCGGACGGCGAGGAAAGTCCGTCCGGTGTCGCCGGACACGAGCCGCACGAACAACCAGACGACGATCGCGGCCACCGCCAGCACCGTCAACGAGAACGGTAGTCGCGAGATATCCTGCCCAGCACGGACACTGAGATCGAGGCCGAATAGGCTGGGCTCGGCGATCGGATTCCCCGACGGTGGGGTGAGGCTGTAGTTGTCGAAGACGAAACGCTCGATCGCCAGCCCGGCCGCCAACGTCACGATCGCCAGCTGAGCGCCCCGGATCCGGAAGGCCGGCAGCGCCACGACCATGCCCAGCACGGCCGCGACGGACGATGCCACGACGATCGCGATCGGGAACGGCAGATCCCAGTGGGTCGTCACCTTCGACAGGGTGAACCCGGCGGCACCCGCGAATGCGGTCTGTGCCAGCGAGATCTGACCGAGGTAGCCGGTGATGACGACGTAGGAGAGCGCCAGGAGCATCAGGATGATCGAGTACGTCAGGCCGAATCGGTAGACCCCGGACGTCGATGCGAGGAGCACGGCCGTCGCGACGACGAGGACGGCAGCGGGAATCGGCCGGAATCGGGGGACCCGAACGTCGGGCAGATTGATGCTCGGCAGTGATCCGCGCGATGGCAGCCGTCCGCCGAACAGGAAAAGGATCACGATGACGATCAGGAAGGGGACGACCTGGTCGATCCCGGACTGCGCCCACGTCGGCCACCAGTCCTCCCCGGCCAGGAGGTTCAGGACGGATTGGAATGCACCCAGAACGAGAGCGGCGACCGCCGCCACGGCCACCGATTCCATCCGGGCCACCAACAGCACCGCGAGCGCGGGCACGACGAGCAGCGTGTAGATCTGCGGATTGAGACCGGTCAGCCCGGCCCCGAGGATCACGCCGATGGTGCTCACCAACGCGCCGAGCACCATCGCGATGGCTGCCAACGCATCCGGGGAGAAACCGAGAAGCGTTGCGCCGCGCTCGTTCTCTGCGGCGGCGCGAGTGGCCCTGCCGGCGCGGGTGAATCGGAGATAGGCCCAGATGAGGACGGAGGTGACGATCATGATCGCCGCCATCCACACCTCCGCCGACGAGACCGCGGTGCCGAACAGCTCCACCTCACCGGCGGGGATCAGGGACTCGAAGGTGATGTTGTTGGGACCGAACCTGATGACGACCAGCGCCTGTAGCGTCAACATCAACCCGATCGACACGACGACCTGCGCCAGAGCGGGCGCCCGCCGCACCGGCCGGAAGACGAGGTAGTGCGCCGCCACGCCCAACAGGACCGCGTTGGCCAGACCCAGCACGAGGCAGACCCAGGTGTCCGGTGGCTCGGCGAAGGCGATACGGCCGACGGGCAGGACCAGTTCGCCGTCCGCACTCAACTGGGCGTAGACATAGGCACCCCACATGGCGATGGCGCCTTGCGCGAAGTTGATGATACCGGTGGACCGGTACACCAGGATCAGTCCGTTGGCGAGGCCGATGTAGACCGCACCGAGACCGAGTCCGAGAACTGCGAACTGAAGGTATGTGCTCATGATCGCTCGGCTGACTCCATTGATCTTTGCGGCCCTGATCTATGCGGCCCTGATCTATTCGGCACAGGCACGATCACGACGAGGGCAGCATGGACAGGTCGAGGTCGACGTAACCTCTCTCGTCGACCGGTTCCAGATCCCCGTTCTGCTGCACCTCGAACACCAATGCCTGAGCGTTGCAGGTGGTCGCGACATCCGGCCATTGCTCGCCGTCACACGTGACGTTCGGGCCGGCGAACGTGGGGCGGTCGCGCAACGCCTGGTACGTCTCGGTGACCGTCGCCGCGGTGACGTCGCCGCCCGCGTCCGACATGATCTCGGCGAAGTTGACGATGGTGGCGAACGTGTAGAGCGACCGTGACGACAGTTCGTCCTCGTGCCCGGCGTCGGCCATCGCCTCCTCGAATGTCTCGAGTTGCTCCTGGATCTCGGGCGGGGCGGAGTTCTTCGACGACGGCACCCACAGTCGGGGCTGGGTGATGATGCCCTCGGCCTGCGGACCCATCGTCTCGATGAACTGCGAGCAGGAGCCGGCGAGGATCGTGTCGTCGAATCCCTGCCGCCGCAACGCCTGGAACAGGGTCGTGCATCCGTCTTCGGGGAGTGCGATCACGCCCGCCACATCCGGGTCGTCGGACACCTGCCGGGCGGCCACGACCGTCAGGTTGGCGCCCGAGGCCGGTGGGTACTGGACGTCGACGTCGATACCGAGATTGCCGGAGATGGGCATGATCAGGTCGTCGACGTAGGCGTGGGACGTCGGTGATTCGTTCACCGCAAGGGACGCGGTGTTCTTGTCCATCGAGTCGAGGGTGGAGAGGCTGCTGAGAGCAGCGAACGAGACCGGGCCGGTGAAGTAGAACGCCTTGCCGTACGGCGCGCTGTCGGCGACGAAAGACCCTGCCAGGGTGCCGGTGATCGGGATGTTCGCGGCGCCGAGGATCGGTACGGCGGCGCCCATGCTCTGGTCGACGGCGTCGATGACCACCGGTACGCCCCGCGACACGAATCCGTTCGCGCAGTTGATCGCGGTCTCCGGGCTTCCGTCACCGGCACAGGTGTCCAGTTCCAATGGACGTCCGTTGATGCCGCCGAGCACCTCGTTGACGTACTGGACACCGGCGGCCAGACCGTACTCGGTCTGCGGGTAGGCAGAGGCGCCCGCGGTGGGGGCCTGCGCTCCGATCACGATGGGCTCGCCGGTGGCCGCCGACGTCGCCGGGGAGTCGCCGTCGTCCGAAGCGCATCCCGCGATGCCGAGGGCTGCCACCGCCATCAGGGCGCCGAGCGGGCGGATTCTCATGACACGATCACCGTTCCTTCGATATCTGTTGTGCCGCAATCTCTCGTGCACGGCACAGGTCGGTTCTCACCGCCGCGTCACAGCGGTTCGCGGGCGAAGTCGGGGAGGTAGGGCAATAAGCCGGGTTCCGGTTCGATCCCGAAGGATGTCAGCGCCATCGCGAGCATCGAGTAGCAGCCGACGGTGAACACGACATCCATCAGTTGCTGTTCGTCGAACACCTCGTCGAGCGTGCTCCATGTCTCGTCGCCGATGGTGGCGTCGTCGAGGAGTTCATCCACCGCGGACACCAGTGCCCGGTCCGTCGCCGACCACTCTGCTGCGCTCGGATCGCGCGCGACGCGGTCGATCTCGTCGGCGGTCAGGCCGGCACGACCGGCCAGGATCACATGTTGTGCCCACTCGTACTTCGCACGTCGACGATGAGCCACGCGCAGGATCAGCAATTCCCGTTGCCGCGCCGACAGCGCCGAGCCCGCCAGCAGGTGCTTGTTGAACGACAGGAAGGCCATGGCCAGTCCGGGGTACCGGGCGAGGGTGCCCAGGAGATTGTCGCCGGCCTGCCGCTCCTCCTCGGGAGCCGTACTCTTGACCGACGACCGGAAGCCGTCGACGAAAGCCTGCATCTCGGTGGACCATTCGGCTCGCGCGGCGGGTGGGATGCGGGGGCTCACGTGTTCCGGCCCCCGTTCACCCCGATGATCTGTCCGGTGATGTAGCCGGCTTCCTCGCTCACCAGGAACGCGCAGGTTGCGGCAACGTCCTCCGGCATCCCGATGCGCCCCACCGGAGTCTTGGCGACCTGGGCGTCGACGTCGAACAATCCGGTGTCGACAGTGCGGCGGAGCATCGGCGTGTCGATGAACCCCGGTGGGATGGTGTTGACGGTGATTCCCCGGCGACCGAACTCGAGCGCGAGCACCTTTGTCAGCCCGACCACCCCGGACTTCGCGGTGACGTAGCCGGCCAGGCCCGGCGAGCCGCTGTGCACGCTCGACGACGAGATGTTGACGATCCGGCCCCACCCCTCCTCCAGCATGTCCGGGATCACGGCCTGGCAGCAGTCGAACGTCCCGTTGAGGTTGACGGCCATCGCCTGTTGCCATGCCTGCGAGGTGATCTCGAGAAAGGGGGTGGGGATGGTGACCCCGGCGTTGTTGACCAGCACGGTCGGTCGGCCGAGACGGGAACGCACCTCGTCGACGCCGGCATCGATCTGGGCTCGATCGGTGACGTCGACGGCCACCCCGATCGCCTTGCCGCCGGCGTCCTCGATGGACCGGGCCGCGGCCTCCGCGGCGTCACCGTTCATGTCGAAGACGGCCACTTGGTCGTTGCCGGCGGCGAGGCGTGCGCTGATGGCGAGTCCGATCCCGGATGCACCCCCGGTGACGATCGCTGTGCGGCCACTCATTTGATCTTCTCCTCACCGGCGACCGTGATGCGGTGCATGACGCGGGGTTTGTCGTGGTCGAACTCGCAGACCCGGTGCATCAGACCGGTGTTGTCCCAGAAGACGGTGTCGCCCTCGGTCCAGCTGTGACGACACACCTTGCCCGGTCCGGTGATCCGCTCCCGCAGTTGCGTGAGCAGGGCCTTGCCCTCATCGAGGTCCATGCCGACGATGTGTGACGCGGTGGCGCCGAGGACCAGGGAGCGCCGACCCGAATCGTGCTCCCACACCAGCGGATGCTCCCGCACGGTGCGCGAAGCCCACTCCTCGAGTTGTTCCGGAGTCGGGTCCGGGTAGGTCAACCGCTGGACCGCCTCGAAGGTGTGGACCACCCGCAGATCGGCGAACCGCTCCTTCTCCTCGTCGGTGAGTTCGTCGTATGCGTGGTAGGTGCTGGCGAACTCCGTCTCACCGCCCTCGGCGGAGGTGATCCGTGCCGTCAGGATGGACGACTTCGGCGCGATCTCGTCGAGCAGGCCGTCGATGTGCCAGAACTCGTTGCTGCGCAGATACTCCCGATTGGGATTCGACGGGTCGAAGCTGATCTCCATCACCTCCTCGGTCGCCGGCGGTAGGTGCGAGAAATTGATCAGCGTGCCCAACCTGCGGCAGAACTCGACCAGGGTCTCGTCGTCGGCATACAGCGCGGGAAGCAGTAGCACCCCGGCCTCGTCGAGTGCCGACGCGACCGCGGAAGGAAGGTCGGGGTCGGTTCGCAGTCGGTCGACGTCGACGTCGAGGATCTTCGCGCCGACTTTCTCCGAGAGGGGTTCGGTTCGCAGGGCGGTCATTGCTCGGCCCCGTCACCCGGCGAGTACCCGAGGATGCCTTTCACCTCGACGTAGTCGTCGAAACCGAAGGCGCCCCACTCACGTCCGTTGCCACTCTTTTTGTATCCGCCGAACGGGGCGTGGAAGTCGAACGCATCGTTGATCGCGACCGAACCCGCGCGGATGCGTCGGGCGACCGCACGGGCCTGATCGAGGTCGGCACCGGCCACGAACCCGGCGAGGCCGTAGTCGGTGTCGTTGGCGATCTCGATCGCATGGTCGATGGTGTCGTACCCGATGATGGTGAGGACCGGACCGAAGATCTCCTCCCGCGCGATCGTCATGTCGTTCTTGACGTCCGCGAACACGGTGGGCTGGACGTAGTAGCCCTTGTCCAGTCCCTCGGGGCGGCCCGGGCCGCCGGCGACGAGCGTCGCGCCGTCGGCGATGCCCTGTTCGATCAAGGTCTGGATCTTGTCGAACTGCGACTTCGACACCACCGGACCGATCGAGAAGTCACCGGCCGGATCACCGACGGTGACCGATGGCGCGGCCTCCTTCGCGGCCGCGATGGCCTCCTCCATCCGGTTCGCGGGCACCAGCATCCGGGAGGGCGCACTGCAGGTCTGGCCGGAGTTGAGCATCATCGTGACGACACCCTTGCCGACGTTCGCCGCGAAGTCCGCATCGTCGAGAACGATGTTGGGGCCCTTGCCCCCGAGTTCCTGGGTGACGCGTTTGACGCCGGCTGCGGCGTTCTTGGCGATCTCGATGCCTGCCCGGGTGGAACCGGTGAACGACACCATGTCGACGTCGGGATGGCCGGACAGCGGGACACCCACACTGGGCCCGTCGCCCTGGATCATGTTGAAGACGCCGGCCGGAACCCCGGCGGCCTCCAGGATCTCGGTGAACACCTGACCCGTGAAGGGGGAGCGCTCCGACGGTTTGAGCACCATCGTGCACCCGGTCGCCAATGCCGGGAACACCTTGACCGCGATCTGGTTCATCGGCCAGTTCCACGGTGTGATGAGTGCGCACACCCCGATCGGTTCCCGGACGACCAGGGATTCACCGAGCTGTTCCTCGAACGGATAGGAACTCAGGGCCTCGATGACGGTACCGAGATGTCCTGCACCCAGGCCGATCTGGAAACCTCCGGCCAGGGATGCGGGTGCTCCCATCTCCTCGCTCAGGGCGGCTCCCAGGTCGGCGCTGCGGTTCTGGTATTCCGCCGAGATGTTCTGGAGCAGTTCGATGCGGTCCGCGATGGAACTCGTCGACCATGTGGCGAATGCCTTGCGGGCCGCCGCGACCGCTTTGTCGACGTCGGCGGCCGAGCCGATCGAGACGACGCCACAGCGCTCTTCGGTCGCCGGGTTGATGACGTCGAAGGTGTCCGACTGCGCCGGTGAGACCCACTGCCCATCGATGAAGAACGTGCGATATTCACGCATGACAACCCCAATTCTCTTGTTGTGCAGAAACGTCGATCACTGCTGGCCCTCGGCGTACCAGGTGCGGAACTCGTCGTAGCTCGGCATCTCCTCCGAGTTCGCGGTGGGATCCACGGCGACGTGGATGACGGCGGGTTTGCCGCTCGCATAGGCGCGTTTGATGGCCGGGGCGATGTCTTCGTCGCGTTCGACGTACTCGCCGTAGCAGCCGAACCCCTCGGCGACCTTGTCGAGCCGGACCTCCTTGCTCCAATGCACCCCGGTCTCGAGTGAACCGTGTCCGTAGGTGCGCTTGTAGACGCCGACCTCGAGACCCCACGCGTAGTCGACGGCAACCACGCACACCAGCGGAAGGTTGAGTCGAACAGCGGTTTCCAACTCGGAGATGTGGAACTGGAACGACGAGTCGCCGGTGATCAGCATCATCGGGCGCTTGCCGCCGTCCGCGACGCCGGCGCCGACCGCATAGGGCAGGCCGGTCCCGAGGTGGCCGAAGTTCTGATTCCACATCACGTCGTGCGGCTTGGCCTGCGAGTAGGTCCACCCGAAGATGGTTGTCGCACCACCATCGCGGACCATGATGCCGTCGGCGGGGAAGTCCTTGGTGGCCTCGACGATCAACCGTGCGGGATGCACCGGCGTTCTGCCGGACGGTGCGGTCTCGGCCAGTTCGGCCAGTTGTGCTGCGTCCTCGGAGATCCAACGCTCGAGTTCCGGTGTCGCGGTGCGCGGGGCGCCCTTGAGCGCCTCGACGAGTTGCGGCACCACGGCCCGGAGGTCACCGACGAGTGGGACGTCGATCGGTCGGTTGACCCCGATCGCCGCCGGGTCCTGCTCGATCAACAGCCAACTGCGGTTCGCCTCGCCCTTCAACCAGTGGCGGCCCTTGCCGAAGTGCACCGGTTCGCCGAGCTCGGTGCCGATCGCGAGGCAGAGATCGGACTCGACCACCGCTTCGACCGCGGACTTGGAGAACCCGTAGGCGAAGGTACGGTCCTCGAGGCCCTCGATGTAGGACGTTCCGCCCGACGTCTGGATCACCGGGCAGGCCATCAGGTCGGCGAGTTCCTTGACCGACGCCCCGGCGCGTGCGGTGTGCACCCCATGACCGACGAGCAGGATCGGCTGCTTGGCCGCACCGATGAGCCGCGCGGCCTCCTCGATCTTGTCCTGACCGGCCGTCTGACCGACGAGCCGATACCGCTCGGGCGGCAGCGCGGGCGGGACGTCGAGTTCCTCCTGGATCACGTGCGACGGGTACTCGATGTACACCGGGCCCGGCGTCCCGGACAGGGCCTTGCGCAACCCTTCCCGGATGATCTCGTCGGTCTGGTCGGCGTACTCGATACTGGCGCTGTACTTCACCGACGGCTCGACGAGGTTGGATTGCTGGACGAACTGGATGCGACCGCGGCGGACGCGCTGTTCGGTGATCCGGGCACGTTGACCGCCGAGGAAGATCACCGGGGAGTTCTCGACCTTGGCGCACATGATGGCACCGGCCATGTTGGCGATGCCCGGGCCCAGGGTGCCGATGCACACCGCGGCCTTGCCGGTCATCCGGGAGACCGCCTCGGCCATGAATCCGGCGGTCTCCTCGTGATGCGGGGCGACGACGTTCCAGCCGCGCTCCTCGGCGGTGTGGAACAGGTGGACGAAGTTCGGGTCGGGTATCCCGAAGATCGTGTTGATCCCCTCGGCCTCGAAGAGATCGAGGATTCGTTCATAGACCTTGACTGACACGTGCGCGGCCCTCCGTGGCTAGTGCGAAACTCTTGATGATGTGGTCGGTATGGCCGGACGGGACGACCGGCAGGATCCAGGAATCGGTGGTGTCGCGGATCTCGGCGATGCGGTCGCCGACCTCGGCCATCGTCCAGGCGGGTTGATGGACCCCGACGGTCTCGGCCACGTAGGCCCGGGCGATCCGCCCGGCGATCGAGACGAGCATCTCGCCGGTGACCGAGCACGACTCGTGGGCGAGCCAGCCCACCGCCGGCGCCGCCAATTCCGGCTCCATCGGCGGATAGGCCGATGTGTCGAGTCCTTCGGCGAGACGGGTGAGCGCCGCGGGCACGATGACGTTCGACGTGACGCCGTGTTCGCGTCCCTCGAGCGCCGCGACGTTCGACAGACCGATGATCCCGGCCTTGGCGGCGCCGTAATTGGCGACGTTCTGATTCCCGTAGAGCCCACCGATCGACGAGGTGAGCACGATCCGCCCGTAACGGGCCTCGCGCATCGACGCGAACGCGGGACGGACGACGTGGAACGCGCCCCTGAGGTGGACGTCGAGCACCGCGTCGAAGTCCTCGTAGCTCATCTCCGCGAGCGGTGCATACCGATTGTTGCCCGCGTTGTGGATGAGGACGTCGACTCTGCCGAACCTGTCCAGGGCGGCCTCGACGATTGCCCGGCCGCCCTCGGCGGTGGCGACGCTGTCGGTCGACGCGATGGCGGTACCGCCGGCGGCGATGATCTCGGCGACGACCTGCGCAGCCGGGTCGGCATCGCTGTGGTCGCCTGCGATCGTGCTGCCGGGATCGTTCACCACGACGCTGGCGCCCTGCGCGGCCAAAAGCAGTGCGTACGCACGTCCCAGTCCGCGTCCGGCACCGGTGATGACCGCCACCCGGCCGTCGAAGCGCAGGTCAGACATGATGTGCCCGATCGTGGCCGGTGTCGTTGCTGCGCATCACTTCTCCAGCACCAGACCTTCCAGGTCGCCGGTGCCCCGCCAGTTCTCCAGCAGCTCGGTCAACTCGTAGAAACCGCCCCAGAACGGATCGCCGAGGAAGGAACGCCCGTTCGGTTCACCCTCGCTGTTGTAGTAGCCGGGAGTGCACTCCATGGTGAACGTGCTGTTGTCCACCGAGTACTGCCGGATCGTCTGGACCCAGTCGGCCTCGGCCTCGGCGGTGGGCTCCACGTATGTGGCACCACGGTTCAGCGCCTCACCGATGATGTAGGAGATGTGGTCGGCCTGCTGCTCGAACATCAGCGTGGTCGAGGCGGTCACGCCGCCCTGGACGAACCCGGTGGCGAAGTGGTTCGGGAAACCGCTGGCCATCACTCCGTGCAGGGTGCGGAAGCCCTTGCCCCAGTGGTCATAGAGCGACACTCCGTCACGTCCGGCGAAGGGCTTGATGTCGAACTGCCGCTCGAGTGCGGTGGTGATCTCGAATCCGCTGGCGAAGACGATGCAGTCCACCTCGTACTCGACTCCGCCTGCGACGACACCCTTCTCGGTGATGCGTTCGACACCCTTGGACTCCGACACGTCGACCAGCGTGACGTTCGGCCGGTTGAACGTCGGCAGATACTCGTCGTTGAACACGGGGCGTTTGCACATGTTGCGGTAGTAGGGCTTGAGCTTCTCCGCGGTCTCCGGGTCCTCGACGATGGCCTCGACCCGCTGCCGGAGCCGCTCCATCGCGCGATAGTCCTCGACCTCCTTGAGTTCCATGAACTTCGCCGGATCGGCCAATGCCGCCCAGCCCTCGAAGTTCGGGGTCGCGTTGAGCTTCGCGGCCATGTTGCGGGCGACCTCGGTCCAGCCGTCGCAGATCAGATCGGGCTCGCCCGGGTTGTAGAAGGCGAACGCGGCGTTGTGGAAGTTCCGCTGCCGCTCGGCACGCCATCCCGGCGCCAGGCTCTGCACCCACTGCGGGTCGGTGGGGTAGTTGGCCCGTTCGAAGATGTAGGACGGCGTCCGTTGGAAGACGGTGAGATGTTTTGCACCGCGAGCGAGATGCGGAATCGTCTGGACACCACTCGATCCCGTACCGATGACGGCGATCCGCTTGTCGGCGATCTTGTCCAGACCGCCGTGCAGGTTGCCGCCGGTGTAGTCGTAGTCCCAGCGCGCCGTGTGGAAGGTGTGACCCTTGAAGTCCTTGATGCCCGGAATCCCGGGGAGCTTCGGACGGTTGTAGGGACCCTGACACATGATGACGAAGCGGGCGCGGATCTCGTCGCCGCGGTTGGATGCGATACGCCACCGGTTGATCTCGGCGTCCCACTCCAGTGAACGGACCAGGGTGTGGAAGAGCGCGTGGTCGTAGAGACCGAAGTGCTTGCCGATGCGCTGAGCGTGTTCGAAGCATTCGTCGCCCTTGGAGAACTTCTCCTTGGGCATGAATCCCGTTTCCTCCAGCAGCGGCAGGTAACAGTAAGCGTCCGAGTCGATCTGGATGCCCGGGTAACGGTTCCAGTACCACACCCCGCCGAAGTCGCCGCCGAGCTCGATGATCTTGAAGTCGGAGACGCCCGCCTGCTGGAGGCGGTGTGCGGTGATGAGGCCACAGAAGCCCCCGCCGAGCACCACCACGTCGATCTCGTCGGTGATCGGTTGGCGCGGAACCACCGGCGTGTACGGGTCGCCCTCGTAGAACTCGGCGAAATCGTCGGTGGCCTCGAGGTACTGGGCCTGACCGTCGGAGCGGAGACGTTTGTCGCGCTCGGCGAGGTACTTCTCGTGGAGGGCGGCGATGTCGACGTCGGGTGTCTGCGTGGGTTCGCAGTTCTGCATCGTGGTTCCTTATTTCGGCACAGCTACTGGATGTGGTGATGGGTTGGGGGAGAACGGGTCAGGAGAGATCGGTGGGGGCTCCGGTCCCCATGAACTTCGCGAGGTTGTGATGCAGGTTGACGACGCTGCGCTCGCGGTACGGGTTGGGCTTCGCGCCGGAGAATCCCCGCGACTTGAGTCCCTTCTGGACTGCCGCCATGTTCGAGAAGTCCTGGGGGAGTACGGTTCGCCAATCGGAGGAGTCCTCGGGCGTGTACTCCCATTCGGTCTCGGGTTCCTCGCCCTCGGGGAACAGCTCGTAGACGGCCGCCTCGAAGTAGCACTTGTCCGGGTCGTCGCCGTAGGGTCGGGCGCTGTAGCAGAGCATGTTGTTCAGCGCGTGGCCGATCTGGAAGTTGGGGAAGACCTGCCAGGCGGTGCCGCTCTTGGCAACCGTCTCGTTGTCGACCGTCGGCCAGATCACCCCGCGTTCGGCGTCGTCGCGACGCGCGGACGCGATCCAATGCGCGAGCACCTCGTTGGCGGGAGTGCCCTCGGGTAGTTCGTCGATGAGTCGCTGGGCGGCGTCGACGAGAGTGCGGGTGGTGTTGGTGTTGGCGTTCTCCCAGGTGAAGTTCTGCAGCTCGATGGTCGAGAGTCGGGCGTCCGGGCCGTCGGCGACCCGCAGCTTGGCCTGGTTGTCCTGATTGCCCTTGGGCGCGTCGTAGCCGATGTTGCTGTGCTTGCCGTGGGCGCGTGACCACCCGAGAAACGTTCCGTAGGCCCGGAACTCGGGATGGGTGTACGGGACGTGGTAGGTCTCCATGAACGCTTCGAGGGCGACCTTCCAGTTGCAGTCGAAGACAAGCCACTTGCGCCAGCGGTAGCGCATGTTCTCCAACTGGAACGGATCGAGCAGGCTCGCCATCGGTTCCAGATAGTCACGCAGCGGTTCGCACTCCGGATCCATGTTGATCCAGATCCAACCGCCCCAGGTGTCCACCTGGATGTTGCGCAGGCGGGTCTTCTCCTCCGTCAGGCCCGTCGGCCAGTCCTGTTGCTCGGCAGCCCAGGTGAGCTTGCCCTCGAGGTCGTAGGTCCAGCCGTGGAATCCACAGACGAAGGTGCGGCACTTGCCCTTTGCCTCCCGCTTGCCGTCCGGGGTGTCGACGAGGCGGCGTCCGCGGTGTGAGCAGACGTTGTGGTACGCGCTGATCTTGTCGGGACCCGAGCGGGCGATGATGAACGAGTCGTCCATGATCTCGTAGGTGAGGAAGTCACCCACCTTGGGGATCTCTTCGACGCGGCCGACCTGCTGCCAGACCTTGTTCCACAGCTTGTCTCGCTCGGCACGCAGGTAGTCCTTGGAGATATAGGCGTCCACCCCGATCTCGAGTGGAGTGATCGGGGGCTCGTCGGGGGTGTGGGTGACCGGCGTCCGGACGTCGTCGATTGTGTCAGTCATGACGTTCTCCCATGAAAATCGTTGGTTCAGTGCGTTATTGCTTCTCGGAAGGACTGATCTTTGAGAAACAGCGAAGTGTGGTCGGCGCCCATGTGCGTCCACTTGAGGTTGAGGCCGCCGTCCACCAGGAGGGTCTGTCCGGTGATGTAGCTCGACAGGTCCGACAGCAGGAACAGGATTGCGCCGGCCTGCTCCTCCGGGCGGCCGCGCCGACCCATCGCGATCGCGCGGCGGTCGCGTTCGGGGTCGTCGTCGACGTAGGTCATCGACGCCGGTGTCGCGGTCACGCCCGGAGCCACCGCGTTCACCCGGATGTCGTCGGTGGCGAGTTCGACCGCCATCGTCCGGGTTGCCGCCACCAGCGCCGCCTTGGCGGTGCCGTACCCGATGTGGAACGGCGCCGTGTTCATGCCACTGATCGAGGAGATGGAGACGATCGACCCGGGCAGCCCGAGTGATCGGAGTTCGGCGGCGACGGCCTGACTCATGAAGAACATCGTCTCGAGGTTCTGGGTGAACAGGTCGCGCCAATCGGCGCGGCTGACCCGTGTGGCGGGCATCCATGTTGCCGGGGCGGCGCCGCCTGCCACATTGACCAGGCCGTACAGAGCGCCGTCGGTGAGCCGTACCTGTTCCATGACCGACGCGATCCCCTCGTCGGTGGAGGCGTCGGCGCTCACCGGGACCACCGAGAGTCCGGCGTCCACAAGCGGTCTGATGTGGGTGTCGAGATTCTCCTTCGAACGGCTGACCGCGATGACGGTGGCTCCGGCCTCGGCGACCAGCTGTGTCACCGTGGTGCCGATGCCGCCGCCTGCGGCACCGGATACGATCACGATTCGTCCGGTGAGGTCGACGGGGTTGTTGCCGTTCCGGTCGTCGCTCATGGGGTCCTCACACCTCCTTCCGCAGTGCGATGACGCTTCCGTCCGCGTCGGCGGAGACGTACAACGTGCCGTCCGGTCCGGCGGCGATACCGGCGAACGGTCCTTGCGGACCGGAGAACGGAACCAGTCCCAGCAGCGGTTTGGGCGTCACGCCGGGGGGTGCACCGACCGGCAGGTTGGTGGCGATGACCTGCCGGCTCTTGGTCTCCAGATCGACGTTGACGACCGACTTGGTGCCGGTGTCGACGATGTAGAGCTGCGAGCCGTCGACGACGATGCCGTGCGGGGTCTCGAGACCGTCGACGATGGTGTCGGTGCCCGAACTCGTCACCGCGGCAACCCTGCCCGCCCCCGACTCGGAAACCAGGCAGGTGCCGTCCGCGGTGAAGGCCACGCCGATCGGACGGTCGAGCCCGCTCGCCATCACCTCGGCCTGCCCCGGACGCACCGCATGCACCGTCCCGGTTCCGAGATCGGCCACCGCGATCAGTCCGTCCGCCGACACCGCGACGCCGTAGAGCTGGTCGAGACCGTCGACGAGGACCTCGGTCTCCGCGGCGGCCGGTGAGTATCGCGACACCGAACCGTTGCCGGCCACCACGAACTCGCCATCGCCAGACGCGGCGATGCCGCGGATGTAGCCCGGGTAGCCGGGGCTGAAAAGCATTCCCAGCGTCTGCAGTTCGGCGCCGCCGCGGTGGGCGAGGAGGAAGGTGCCGTCGGCGATCACCAAGGTGCCGTCCGAGCCCACGGTGAGGTCGAGAGGCCAGGTGAGCCCGTCTGCCAGGACGGTCTGCGTGCCGCCGCCGGCGAGGATCTCGGTGATCTGGCCGGTGAAGCTGGAGACCAGCAGGCGGCCGTCGGCGAAGGTGAGGTTGTCCAGGCCGGGGGACAGTTGGGCCAACAGGGTCTGTTCGCCGCTGCGTGGATCGATGCGGAGTACCTGTCCCGACGCGACCTGGGTGGACACGATGTACCCCTCGGCGTCGAACTTCACCGCGTCCGGGCCCCCGAGATCGGCCGCCACCCGCTCCGGTTGACCGCCGTCGAGGTCGATGCGCCAGATCTCGTTGGCACCGAGCAGCGGGTAGTACAGTTTGCCGTCCGGGCCGACCTCCATGCCGTTGGGCATCGGCAGATCTTCGGCCAGGATCTTGGGTGCACCGCCGGACCGATCGAGTTCCATCAGGCGACCGCCGGGCCTGCATTCGTTGACGAACAGACGTCCCTGGTGGATCGTGATGCCGTTGGCGCCGGGCAGGTCGTCACGCAGAAGCCTTGTCGCGCCATTGCTTTCACGAACACTGACGCGACCGTCGTAGTACTCGGTGACGTACATGTCGCCCGCGTCGTCGAAGGCGACATCGTCGGGCGCGACGATGTCGCTGCCCTTCGCGCTGATCGTCTCGAGCGTGCCCGAGCCGAGGTCGAGTGCACTGATCTGGCTGCCGGCCACCTGGGCGACGTAGACGCGCCCGTCCGGACCCGTCCGGATGCCGTTCGCGCCGAACAGGCGACTGGGTTCGGTGATGCGTTCGAGTCTCCAGCCGTCAGTGAGATCGATCGAGGCAGTGCCTGGGTAGCGAGTCGCCGGGGTCAATGTGGGCCTCCTGAGCTGAGGGCAGTCGTGGACGGCGACAGTGCACCTTCGTGGTGGATGAAGGCACCGGCCGCGGCGTGATGCAGGCCACAAAGTCGCTCGGATCGGAGTCTAAGCAGAAGGCCGCAAGAATAACAAGTATTGCTATCCTTGATAGGATAAGAATCGCGTTCTCAGACGTGCATATCCATCTTGCCAGGAGGAGACGTGGCCGATTGCGAGGTCGGGACGATCGCCGGAACTGCCTGCGCGCGGTCCGGCCACGACGGGCGAGACGAGGTCAGCAGAGACGAGAGCGGGCCCGGGGCGACTAGGTCGTCGCGCTCGGGCCCGCTCTCGGAAGTGGGGGTGGTGAAGGTGCTAGGCGCTGCCGTTGAACAGGCTCGTCACCGAGCCGTTCTCGAACACCTCACGGATCGTCTGTGCCAGCAGCGGCGCGATGGACAGCACCGTCAGATTCTCGAAGCGCTTCTCCATCGGAATGGGCAGGGTGTCGGTCGCGATGACCTCCTTGGCCCCGCAGCTCGCCAGCCGCTCGGCGGCCGGGTCGGAGAACACTCCGTGCGTGGTCGCGATGATGACGTCTCCGGCACCGGCGTCCTTGAGGACCTTGACCGCTCCGGCGATGGTCCCGCCGGTGTCGATCATGTCGTCGATCAGGACACAGGTACGGCCCTCGACCTCACCGACCACACGGTTGGACTTGACCTGATTCGGGACCAGCGGGTCGCGGGTCTTGTGGATGAACGCCAGCGGCGCACCGGCGAGCGCATCCGCCCACTTCTCCGCGACGCGCACACGACCGGAGTCGGGCGAGACCACGGTGACGTTGTCGGTGCCGTAGCTGTCGCGCACGTACTCGGCGAGCTGCCCGAGGGCATGCATGTGGTCGACCGGACCGTCGAAGAAACCCTGGATCTGATCGGTGTGCAGGTCGACGGTGATGATCCGGTCGGCGCCCGCGGCCTTGAGCAGATCGGCGATCAGGCGCGCGGAGATCGGCTCACGGCCGCGATGCTTCTTGTCCTGGCGCGCATAGGGATAGAAGGGGAGGATCACACTGATCCGCTTGGCCGACCCACGCTTGAGCGTGTCGATCATGATCAGCGCCTCCATCACCCACTGGTTGAGCGGGAACGGGCAGCTCTGCAGGACGAACGCGTCGGAACCGCGGACGGATTCCTCGAAGCGGACGAAGATCTCGCCGTTGGCGAAGTCCCGCGCGGTCTGCGGGGTCACCTTGATACCGAGTTCGTCGGCGACAGCCTGTGCCAGGTCGGGATGGGCGCGGCCTGAGAACAGCATCAAGTTCTTCTGGTTGTCCGTGGTCCAGGTCATGAAAACTCTTCTGCTAGAGGTGTGCTGCGGTCAGGCGCCGTGCTGCGGGCCTGCCGGGCGGTCGGTCTGTTGGGCATCGAGCGCGGCGCGGGCCGACTCGGTGTCCGGGCGCTTGCGCACCACCCAGTTCTCGATATTCCGTTGTTCTCCCGCCGACACCGCGAGCGCGCCGGCCGGGACATCGTCCCGCAAAACCGTACCCGCTCCGGTGTAGGCGCCGTCCCCGACCTGCACAGGTGCGACAAACATGTTGTCAGAACCGGTGCGGCAATGGGACCCGATCACAGTACGGTGTTTCGCCACGCCGTCATAATTGACGAAGACGCTCGATGCGCCGATGTTGGAGTGCTCGCCGATCGTGGCGTCGCCGACATAGGTGAGGTGCGGGATCTTCGAGCCCGCACCGATGTCGGCCTTCTTCGTCTCCACGAATGTGCCGATCTTGCCGCCCACGCCGAGACGGGTGCCGGGGCGCAGATAGGCGAATGGTCCGACGGTGGCGTTCGCGCCGATCTCGGACTCGCTTCCGTGGGTGCGGATCACCGAAGCGCCGGACCCGACGGTGACGTCACGAAGGGTCGTGTCGGGCCCGATGACCGCGTCGTCGCCGATGTCGGTGGCGCCCTGCAGTTGTGTGCCGGGCTCGATCCGGACGTCGGTGCCGATGGTCACGTCGACGTCGATCCAGGTGCTGGTCGGATCGACGACGGTCACACCCGCGAGTTGGTGCCGGCGGATGATGCGCCGGTTGAGCTCGGCGGCGAGGTCGGCGAGTTGCGCGCGGTCATTGCAGCCGGCAACCAGCATCGGGTCGTCGACGGTCAGCGCGTGAATCGACAGGTCGGCGTCGCGGGCGATCTCGATCACGTCGGTCAGGTAGTACTCGCCCTGCGCGTTGTCGGTGGACAGGTGCATGAGTGCCGCGCGGAGGAAGAGGGCGTCGAACGCATACACCCCGGCGTTGACCTCGGTGATCGCGCGCTGCCGGTCGGTGGCGTCCTTGTGCTCGACGATGGCCTGCACCATCGAGTCGTTGGTGCGGATGATCCGTCCGTACCCGGTGGGGTCGGGCGCGCGGAAACTGGTCAGGGTGACTGCCGCGCCGCCGTGGGAGGTGTGAGCGGTGACCAATGCGTCGAGGGTCGCGCTGTCGAGAAGCGGCAGGTCGGCGGCCATCACCACGATGGTGCCGGCGAAATCGTCTGGCAAAGCCGACAGGCCTGCGCGGGCCGCATGGCCGGTGCCGTGCGGCTGATCCTGGATGGCGATCGCGATCTCGCGGTCGAGGTGGTCGGCGAGGTCGGCGATCGCGGCGCTCACGCGTTCCCGCTCGTGCCCGACCACGGCGATCAGGTCGGTCGGATCGATGCCCGCAGCACCGTGCAGGGCGTGGCCGACCAACGGCCGCCCGGCGATGCCGTGGAGGATCTTGGGGGTCTTCGACTTCATCCGGGTTCCCGCACCTGCGGCGAGCACGATCACTGCGGTGGGGGGCGTGGACGTCTCCGTCATGTGGCCCGATAGTACGCAGTCGATCGACCGGCGAGGGCTGCGCCCGTCACGCGATACCGAGCAAATGTTCGGGCCTGATAGAAACAGAGACGACCAGACCTGTCCCAGACCAACGGAGGTACACACCCGATGAGCACTCAGAAAGTCGCGATCGTCACCGGAGCCGCACGCGGCATTGGCGCCGGAGTCGCCAAGCGTTTGGCGTCCGACGGCATGGCTGTCGCCGTTCTGGACCTGAACGAGGATTCGTGCGCTGGCACCGTCAAGGCCATCACCGATGCCGGCGGCAAGGCGATCGCCATCGGTGCCGACGTGTCCAGCGAGGAGTCGGTGTCGGCCGCGGTCGCCAAGGTGGTCGACGAACTCGGCGCACCGACGGTGCTGGTGAACAACGCCGGCATCATCCGCGACAACATGCTCTTCAAGATGACCGTCGACGACTGGGACGCGGTCATGGGTGTGCATCTGCGCGGCGCCTTCAACATGAGCAAGGCCTGCCAGAAGCACATGGTCGACGCCGGCTGGGGCCGCATCGTCAACCTGTCGAGCACCTCGGCACTGGGCAACCGCGGCCAGGCCAACTACTCGGCAGCCAAGGCGGGCATGCAGGGCTTCACCAAGACCCTCGCGATCGAGCTGGGCAAGTTCGGCGTCACCGCCAACGCCATCGCCCCCGGCTTCATCGCCACCGAGATGACCGCCGCGACCGCAGAGCGCATGAAGGTGTCGTTCGACGACTTCAAGGCCGCCGCCGCCAAGGAGATCCCGGTGAACCGTGTCGGCGAGCCGGAGGACATCGCACACCTCGCGTCGTTCTTCGCCAGTGAGGGTGCCGGCTTCATCTCCGGCCAGGTGGTCTACGCCGCCGGCGGTCCGAAGGACTGATCTGGTTCCGGCCAGAACTGCGCAGCGACGCTGTGGCACAATCGTCTGCGCAGTATTCCCCCATGGTGTAATCGGCAACACTTCTGATTTTGGTTCAGGCATTCCAGGTTCGAGTCCTGGTGGGGGAGCTCGCTTCAGGAAGATCGCGGTAATGGTGGTCGAATAGAGGCTCTGGGAGAGCTAACGTCTGCTACGGCCGGTCCAAGCTTCATAGAACGTACTTGGTGCCCTTGTTGGCAACGGCTGACAGACTTGACGTTTGATTCGATTGTGCGTCGAACCGTCGCCATGGACGAAACTCTCGCTTCTCTGCCGGACGGAGGCTGCCACCATCGCGCGACTGTTCCGCGGGCGGATGTCAAGAGCGTCTCAACAACCTATCAACGAAGCCCTTCGATGGCGAGATCAGACCCAACGCTTCAAGTTGGGTGACGTGTGACCGCGTGAGGCGCTCCATCCTGCGATCGGGGGCCTCCGCGAAACCTTTGCGAAGCGCCGCCGTATAGCCGTGTCCGGGGCCTCCGGCCCATAGCACTAGGTCGGCCGCCGTTCGCAAGTCACCGGTGGTCCCGCGAGTCAGTAACTCAAGAGCGAACTCACTGGCCGCACGCCGCACGTTGCGGATCTCGGTGGTCTCGGAAGGTACTTCTGCCCGGAGCAGTCGCTCGATAGCGGCGGCGCGATCAGCTTGGCGCGTCGTGTCGGCAACCTCCGCTCGGATCTTTTGGACTGCTTCGGGACCGATGCCACCCTGACCGGCTGATCGAAGGAGCGGACTCAGGGCGGGGCGCTCCTCGACGGCCAGCCAAACTTTCGTGCGCTCCTCTAGCGGCAGTGTGGCGCAGTAGGTGCCGAAGTCTGCCGGCGCGAATGGTGCGGTATCGAGGAGTAAGCGGACATCTTCGGGTGGCGGTCGAAGGGCAAGCCATGCACCCGTCGTAGGCGTATCAATATCGACCAGACTGCTGAGTTCGGAGCCGGGTAGCGCAACCCCACCAAAACGAGTTCGCAGACCCAGTTTAAGTCTGACCCCCGACGCCTCCTCGTCGCCTGCGTATTCGTACTGGTCGATGCGGTCCGACAGACTGTTAAGCGCTGAACCTGGGAGTATCTTGGTGAGCTCAAGCCACTTTGCCACGAACACGTCGCTGAGAGTACAAGTCTCAATAGCTTGTGCCAGGTCGTTTACCACGGGACTAAGAACGTCGTTCTCGCCGCGGACAGCAAGCGCAGCAGCGACTTCGACCATCGTCTTCTTGCGGCTCCAGACTTCCGATGCAGGCCGGGCCGGCTCGGCATCGACCCATTCCACTTCCTCGGCGGCGGTGGAGATAGCCGTGACCAACGCTGGGCCATCAACCTCTGCGAGCGCATGCACCCGCGCAACCGCACTGGAGAGCGCAGCCCGTACCAACTCGTCGGCACTTGTGATGGCTGGCAGCAGCCGATCAGTTAGAACTTGTCCGGCGAGACTCGGAACTGCGTCATTGACCGACGACTCGGTTTCGGTGGGCAGGAACTCCGCCCACGAAACCCAGTCGTGCTCGGGCGAGTACAGCAATCCGAGTAGAGCATGTTGCGACCGCCGAAGAGGAGAGGCCATCGTGGCAATCAGAGAATCGGCATTGTTCAGAATCCAGGAGCGCAGCGGATCACATGAGCGCCAAGACTGCGCAGACGCAAGCACTGCACTAAGCAATCGCTCGTCACCCGGTCGGCTCCGAACTGCGTTGACGAGGGTCTCAAGTAGGTCTACTCCTTCGCCAGACGGGACCGGTTCGGTTCGGTCAGAAGGTGTGGCCGCACGGGCCGATCCTGATATGGATGACCTCGCGTCAGCTTCTGCCGGTGACGGTTTCTCCAGCTCGCTAAGAGTTTCCAGTACCGACGATTCCGCGTTCTTCCACAACATCAACGCGCTAGTTGTAGGAAGGCTGGCGACAGCCTCGGTGAATGGGGTAGGTCTTTGTCCGAAGGACCCAGCGAGCAGACCTGACATTGCCTTAGCGCCGCCTTCGTCTAAATGCGGGAACACGATGCATAACCGATTAAGAAGGTCATCCTCTAACTCGTCCGCCTTAAGTGAGCCCAGCGTGGAGGTTACGATGTCGGTCCGGCCAGCCCAACACCCAACCAGCAGTGCTCCTGGTAGAGATGACGAACTCAAGCCGCCTGCGCTGACCGCAGCTATCAGTGACGCGGAAGCTCCGCGAACAACTGTCTCGCGACTACGGTCGTCACCGTCGTCAATGAGTTCACTTAGACGACAGGCCGACTCGTAGGCAAACTGGCGTCCCGGTCCATACCCATTGTCGCCCTCAGTTGCAAGTAGCGAGATTGCGACAGCCAGGGTTCTCGAATCCTTGCCTGCGAACGCTTCGAGGACCGCACTAGGCGCGGTATCAGTCGCAAAGTCTATGACATCGCCTAGTTGGGGATCACCGAGACTGTCCCCGGCACCGGCGGACTGCAGGTACAGCAGGTCGGGACGAGGATCGGTCATGCCTGCAGCTCGCACCTTGGAGAGATACATGCCGAGGTGATGCCGAATAGTGCGATCAGCGTCTCTCCGTTTGCCTCGGTCGGGTTCGGTAGGTTCAGAAAGAAGTCTGCCTGCCGGAGTTTCAAACTCAGCCGAATGCTCTGCGTTCTCCTCGGCGCCCGCGTCTGGCGCGCGATCCGCGAACCGCTCGACCATAGCTTTCACCTCGCCCGCCTGAGATGTCTCTTCGCCACGGAGGTACATCAGTAGCCGCGGTACCCGACGGAGTTCGTCGGCAACCGATGGAAACTCGGTTTGTAGCACGGTGAGGATCGCTATTTCGTGGGCTCGCTCTAGCCACGCGATTCTTCGCGCCTCCGCGACACGGGCATTTGTGGCGAAGTTGTTGAGCAACACCTTTACCCGGCGAGGGCTGCGTACATGAACTGGCACGAGCGCAAAGATAGTACGTTCGAAGTCGTCGGAACCTCTCTCGCGCAACTGCTGCCAAAGTCCGCCCTGCTCGCGAACCAACTTGTGTGCGAACTCTGTCAGGGCGCGAGTTCGCAGAGGTGGCATCGCTATTTGGTGCTGGAAGATCTTGTCGAGAAAGGCTCCCGGGGTTGCATAATAAGGCTCGCCCTCGCGAATTGGTTTGGCCTGCGGGACCTTGCTCAACGACTGTTCAATCACCTCTCGATCTGCCGCCACAATAAACGTGCAGTCTTTCTGGTCCAGGAAGGTCTTGAGATCGACAAGAGTCGAAACTACGTCGTCTGGAGAACAACGGTCCAGTTCGTCGATGAAGACAACCAGTCGCCCTCGCCGGCCCGCAGTTACTTTGTCGACCAGCCCGTTGAACCGCGTTGCGAACTGATCGGCACCGACCGGCGGGGGTCGCTTTGTTGTTACGACGGCGCCTTGCAGCACTTGTGGGCCGACAATTACAGCTACCAGCGATAACCCGAAAACGGTTCCAGCTTGAGGAATCAGATCCCGGGCTGCGTCTTCGAACGCGCTTCCGCCTAGGAAGACCGAGACACTGAGAAGTGTTGTCATCTAGACCGCTGCGATCGCTGTGGCGATTCCAATTCCGGCCCACAGGGACTTCTGATTGGCCTTTAGCCACGCAACAACATCTAGGCGCGCCGAACTCTGCTCACGTTCCAGTCCGTCGGAATAGTTCGAGTCATTACCTTCGCCAAGGTCTGTTGCCAGACTATGAATGAAGTTGCGCTTCAGATCTTGGCCGCCGTACTTCCAGGCGTCGTACCTGACTACATGCACGTCTCTGTCGGCGACCTTCTTGAGGTGCTCGGTGATCATGGTATAGATGCTGGATTTGCCCGAACCCCATGCGCCGAATAGTGCAATGTTGACAGGAGTCTGCGCTGTAAGCGCTATCTCGGCAACGCTGCGCGCAAGCGCAGCGTGCTCTAGGAGATCTCCTGCGCCGGAGCTGAGCCGGTTATCAGTAATCAGATCACCGTCACGAATTAGTTCGAGTTCGCGAGGCGAAGGTCGTCCGATCACAACTAGCTCTCCTCTCAACCTTCACGATGCCCCAATGGTAATTGAGCATCGCGACAATGCTGACAAGGTGGCACATCGACTGCTGAGTCGGTCGAGCCAATGGCACTGACGACGATCGGCTGGTGCATGTTCCCGTGGCTGCCTATACCTGGTCGGTTGGCGAAAGAGGGATTCGTAACTGCCCCCGGTCGTGATCCGAACCAGCTACGCAGGGGTAGCTGTGACCAGGCGGCCATCTGGTGGGATCGATCTGACTTCATCGGCGATTGTTGGGGCATCGGCAGCCAGGTTCTGCGAATTCGACGGCCAGCACCAGTATAAGTAAGGCGCTCCGCTGTGGACGAGAGGACGGGGCCGAAGGGTCGTCGGATGCAGTCCGAGCTGATTGATCAGACAACTACGGGTGAAGGGAACAAACGTACGCTTGGCCGATTACCAGCGGATTGTTAGCCCGCCTGTGCAAGTCACGTCGAGGTCCGAGAGCGCAATGCGGGGGTGAATCTCCTGGTGGCGGGCATCCAACGACTTGACCATCGGGTCAGGCCTAAGAAGCGTGACTCACCCCCGCGACCGCATGCCTCCTCCGCTGCACAACCGGATCCGGATAGGGCACAGCCTCGACCAGCGCTCGCGTGTACGGATCGGTCGGCGTGGTGAGAACTGTGCGGGCATCACCGGTCTCGACGACCCGGCCACCCCGCAGCACCACCACCCGGTCGGCGACCCGTTCGACGACGGCGAGATCGTGGCTGATGAAGATCGCCGCGAAGCCGAACTCCTCCTGCAGGTCGGCGAAGAGGTCGAGCACCCGAGCCTGCACCGACACGTCGAGGGCGCTGGTCGGTTCGTCGGCGATCAGCAGTTCCGGGTCCGCCGAGAGCGCACGGGCCAGTGCCACCCGCTGGCGTTGTCCGCCGGACAGTTCGTGCGGCAACCGGTCGGCGAACGGGCGGGGGAGGGCCACCGCGGACAGGAGATCGGCAACCCGCGCGTCGCGCTCGGTGCGCGTACCGATGTCCTGGATCTCGAGTGGTTCCCGAATGGACTCGGCGACGGTGAATCGCGGATCGAGAGACGCGCTCGGGTCCTGCGGGACGAAGGCGAGCTTGCGGCGGATCGCCCTCAGCTGCCCGCGCGGGAGCGTTGCGATACTGTCGCCGTCGATCAGGATACGGCCGGCGCGGGCGGGAACGAGACCGCCGATTGCGCGGCCGAGTGTGGTCTTGCCCGAACCGGATTCACCGACCACGCCCACCACCTCGCCGCGGCGGACGGTGAACGAGACGTCGTCGAGTGCGGTCCGTGGTGCGGCGCCGAACCGTCCGGGGTGAGTGACCGTGAGGTTCTCGACAGCGAGGACAGGTCGGTCGTCGGTACCTGCCGGTACGGAGTTTCCGGGTGCCGCACCGTCGAGACCGTCAGGCAGCCGCGGTACCGCGGCGAGCAGCTGCCGGGTGTACGGCTGGGTCGGATGCGCGAAGATCTCGTGCACGTCACCGCTTTCCACGACCTCACCCAGCTGGACCACCACCACACGGTCGGCGATGTCGGCGACGACACCGAGATTGTGTGTGATCAGCAGAATTCCGGCGCTGGTGTGATCCCGCAACCGGCGCAGCAACCCCAGGATCTCCTGCTGCACCGACACGTCGAGCGCCGTGGTCGGCTCGTCGGCGAGCAGCAACACGGGATCGTTCGCCAATGCCAGCGCGATCACCACCCGTTGCTTCTGCCCGCCGGAGAGCTGATGGGGATACTGATCGACCCGGACATCTGGTTCGTCGATCTCGACCAGTGTCAGCAACTCGACGGCTCGTCGGCGTGCCTGGGCCCGCGACACTCGACGGTGTGCGCGAAGGGCTTGGCGCAGCTGCCATCCCACGGTCTGCGACGGGTTCAGTGCGGTCTGCGGTTCCTGGAAGACCATCGCGACCCGGTCGCCTCGCAACGATCGCAGTTGGGCTTCGGAGGCGTCGAGCACCTCGACCCCGTCCACGCGCACCGATCCGGACGCGTGCGCGGCGGTCGGCAGCAGCCCGATGGCCGCCTGTGCGGTGATCGTCTTGCCGGAACCGGATTCGCCCACCAGTGCCAGGATCTCACCGCGATCGACGTGCAGACTGATCCCCGACACGGCAGGTCGCGGGTAGTCGAAACGGACACGCAGGTCGTCGACGACGAGTGCCGGCGGACGCGGGTGTGTGTTGTCGGTGGTCATCGGCGAAGCCTCCGGTCATGGGAAATGGATTGTGCGATGAGGTAGAAGCCCAGCACCAGGATCGACACGGCGATCAGCGGTCCGAGCGAGAACCACGGATTGGTTTCCAGGTAGCCGTTGCCTCCGGCCAGGATCGACCCCAACGAGGGGGCAGGTGCGACCACGCCGACACCGAGATAGCTGAGCGCGCCCTCGATGAAGACCGCCAGCGACAGCGACAGCGCGAACTGCACCGACAGCGCCTCCAGCGAGTGGGGAAGCACATGGCGCAGCAGGATGCGCGACGTCGTGGCGCCGCTCACCCGGGCGGCCTCGACGTAGGGGAGTTCCCGCACGCGCAGCACCGAGGTGCGGGTGAGCCGGCCGAAGATCGGGATCTCCGCGAGGGCGATGACGATACCCACGGTCACCGCGCCCGGGCCGAGGATCGCGGTGAGCGTGATACCGAGGATGAGTGCGGGGAACGCGAGGATCACGTCGAACACGCGTTGAGCGATGACGTCGGAGACGGGGTGGGTGACGGTGGCCAGCCCGGCGACCACGCCGAGCGCGGCGCCGATGGGGACCGCGAGGAAGATGATCAGCAGGTCGATACGGATGCCGTAGAGGACCCGGGTCGCGATGTCCCGGTTGACATCATCGGTGCCGAACCAGTGATCGAGGCTCGGCTGCAGGAGATAGGCGCCGTCGATCTGCTGATCGGGTGCGTACGGGGTCAGTAGGGGACCGACCGTCCCGCAGAGGATCACGGTGATCACGAGGATGCTGCCGACCAAGCCGGTGCCGTGCAGCAGGCTGCGCCACAACGGTGTCCGGGGATGACGAGCCTCCCGGTCGCCGGGGCTCTCCGGCAGCAGGCCGGGAACGAGGTCCGGGTCCTCGGCGTTCGGCGCGGCCGCCACCGTGGTGGTTGTGCTGCTCTGATGTGTGGTCATCGGTCACCTGCCAGTCGGATTCGGGGATCGAGCCAGGCGTGGACGATGTCGGCGAGGAGTTGAATGATGACGAACACCGCGACCGACAACAGGATCAGGACCTGGACAAGGGGATAATCACGCGCGAAGATGCCTTCCTCGGTCAGCAGGCCCAGACCGGGCCAGCCGAAGATGGATTCCACCAGGACGGCGCCGCCGAGCAGCGCGCCGACGGTGATGCCGAGCGCAGTCAATGTGGGCGGGAGCGCATTTCGTAGCGCGTGCTTGAGGACGATGTCGGTGCGGGACGCACCGAGGGCTCGGGCGGTGAGCACATACGGCTGCTGCAACTCGGTCCGGAGCGACTCGGTCAGGAACCGCGCCAGCATGGCGCCGGCGGGTAGCCCCAGGGTGAGTGCGGGCAGAATGAGGTACTGCGCACTGATCTGCAGCGAGTCGGTGAACCCGTTCGGCGGTATCCCGCCGGCCGGCAACAGGCGCAACCGCACGCCGAAGACGAGGATGAGCACGGTGCCGACCACAAAGGTGGGCAGCGCGATGGCGGCCGCGTTGACAACCGTGAGCAGGCCCGCGACGAAACGGTTGTCGAACAACACCGCGGTCAGTGCGAGTGCCAGTGCGAGCAGAATCGCGATGATCAACGCCGCCACGGTCAGGATCAGCGTGTTGACGAGGCCGAACCCGATGAGGTCGGCGATGCTGCCGCCGACCTGGTAACTCGTACCGAGGTCGAGTGTCAGGATGTCGCCGAGCCACGCCAGGTACTGGGTGATGAACGCCTGGTCGAGTCCGAGGTCGTGGCGGATCGCCGCCAGTTCGGCGGCAGTCGCGTCTGGGCCTGCGAGGGCGGCTTCGGGTCCGCCCGGGATCAGCCGCAGGACGGCGAAGATGAGGATCGAGGCGACCGCGAGCACGACGAGAGCCGTGGGGATGCGACGCAGAAGGTATCCGGTCATCGGCTACTGCTTTCCTTCCGAGGCGAGATAGGTTCCGGCGAAGTGCAATTGGTTGCGACGGTCCCAGTCGATGTTTCCGACCGACGACGCGGTGGCCACCTGGCGCAGCACCACGCCGATCTCCACGAGGAACAGATCACGCAGCCACGCTTCGTCGAGTTCGCGGTAGGCGGCGAGCGCTTCCGGCGAGGAACTGTCGCGGACGGTCCACGCCGCCTCCGCCGCAGCGGAATACGCCGGATTCGAGTAGTTCGACGAGTTCTTGGCCGCGTTGAACGGGTAGGCGGACACCGCGAGTGTCGACGGGGTGAACTGCGCGAAGGCGTGTTGCAGGAGCCAGAGGCCCTCGAACTTCCCGCCGATCAGTTTCGACGACTGTTGGGTCCGATCATTGGGCACCAGGCGCACCTCGATACCGACATCGGCGAGGTTCGACTGGACGATCTCGGCGATCACCCGGTCATTGCCTTGCGTCGAATAGTCCAGTGTCAGTGGGGGGATCGGACCGGTCTCGGTGATCAGCGCACGCGCCTTGTCCAGATCTCGGGTGTAGGTGGTGTTCGCCTCCGGGCGATACGCCGGGGACCACTCGGGCCACGGCAGGTTGACCGTGTAGCCGCTGCCGCGGAAGACGTCGTTGATGATGCGGGGCCGATCGATGGCATACGCGATCGCCTGTCGCACGCGGACATCGGAGAGTGCCGGGTTGGTGACGTTGATCCCGACATACTCCTGTGACTCGGCGCCGGTCAGGGTGAGCCCGGTGAATCCGTAGCGTTGGGTCACCAGCTGCTGATCGTGGTAGCTGAGACCGTCGGCGACGTCGATCTGCCCGGTACGGAGTCGGGTGAACAGCGACTGGTCGTCGCGGACCACCACAAACGTCACCGATTCGAGCGCAGGCGCGCCACCCCAATAGTGCTCATTGCGGACCAGCCGGACCGTGGAATTGGGCTGCCACGAATCGAACCGGAACGGCCCGGTGCCGTTGAACGCGGTGCCGGCCTTCAACTCCGGCAGAGTGTTCTGGTCGATGACGGGTGCCGAGTCGAGCAGGTCGAAGATGTTGCTCAGCGGGTGGGCGAAGTGCAGGATCACCCGGTGCGGATCGGATGTGTCGAATCGGGTGATCGCCGCGGCGGTGCGCTTGAACTGCGGTGTCCAGGGGCCGCTCAGGTACGCCTTGATGGAGTTCTCCACATCCGACGACACGAACGGCCGGCCGTCGTGAAAGGTGACATCCGTCCGGAGATCGAGTGCGAGAGATCGGCCGTCGGGCGCGAGTCGCCACGCGGTCGCCAACGATGGTTCGACGGTCAGTGAGTCGCGGGCATATCGGATGAGTGTGTCAAAGGAGTTGGCCACCACCTGGCCGTTCATCGAACCGGTCCCGATCTGCAGGAACGCCTTCGGCGACAGGTCTCCGAGCACGCCGACCCGCAGGTCGCCGCCGCGGGGTGTGGGGCCTCCGGGCGCGGTCGAGTTCTGCTGCTGCGAGACGGCGGACTCGCACCCCGCCGTCGCGAGTGTGAGCAGGATCGCGATGATGACCGCGGCGGCGCGGGCACCTCGTTGTCGGGGCATGGTGATCACATCTCTGTCGGGTCGAGGTGATCGGCGACGAGGCCGACCACGCGTGAACCGTGCACCGATCGGGATCGAAAACGTGTGCACGGGCGAAGAATCGACGTCCAGTATGGCGATCGACGGCCTCCGTCGCGTCGTTGAATTTCGCTCGGATCGAACCCTTGACAGGTCGTGAACCTTCACCGAACGTGCTCGATGCGCGGGCGTGAGACCCGACGAGATGCACAGGAGGCATTGGATGACGCAGAGGGATACAACGCAGACGGATACAAGGGACCTGCCGGCCGGAGCGCGCGGGTACGACGACTTCGACGGAGTGATCGGCCGCACGAGTTCGGTGTCGGAGCCATGGTGGCCCGACGAGTCGGCCGCGCCGGCGGGTGCGCCGAACATCGTCGTCATCCTCGTCGACGACATGGGCTATTCCGACATCTCGCCGTTCGGCGCGGAGATCGACACACCGAACATCGACCGGCTGGCGCGCAACGGGTTCCGGCTGTCCAACTATCACACGACCCCGGTGTGCTCACCGGCACGCGCGGCGTTGCTGACCGGGCTCAACCCGCACCGCGCGGGCTACGGCAGCGTCGCGAACTCGGATCCGGGTTTTCCTGGACTGCGGCTCGAACTCGCCGACGACGTGCTGACGCTGCCGGAGATCCTGCGAGCCGGCGGCTACGCCACCTACGCGGTGGGCAAGTGGCATCTGGTGCGGGATGCGAACATGGGCCCGGGACGCGATCGGAGCTCGTGGCCGGTGCAGCGCGGCTTCGACAGCTACTACGGCTCCCTGGAGGGGCTCAACTCGTTCTTCTACCCGAATCAGCTGATCGCCGACAACACCGTCGTCGACGTCGCCGAGTACCCCGAGGACTACTACGTCACCGACGACCTGACCGACCGTGCGATATCCCAGATCACCGCGCTGCGGGCGCAGGAGCCGACCAAACCGTTCTTCCTCTACTTCGCGCACATCGCGATGCACGGACCGCACCAGGTGAAGGAGTCCGATCTCGCGAAGTATCGCGGTCGCTATGGCCAGGGCTGGGATGAGGTCCGGCGGCAACGGTTCCAGCGACAGATCGAGGACGGGCTGTTCGACCCGGACACCCCGATGGCGGAACGCAACACCGAGCCCGGGTTCGACGCGCCGCTGTGGGATGACCTCGACCCGGCGGAGCAGGAGCGCTTCGCGCGCTACCAGGAGGTGTACGCAGCGATGGTGGACAGCGTGGACCAGAGTGTCGGGCGGGTGGTCGACACCCTCGAACAACTCGGCGAACTCGACAACACCATCATCGTGTTCACCTCGGACAACGGCGGTACCGCGGAAGGCGGTCCGGTCGGCACCCGTTCCTACTTCAGCCAGTTCGTGCACGGACCGGTGCCACCCGACTGGGAACGCGACGTCCCGCACGACGAGGACCTGATCGGTTCGGCCGCGCTCGGCGTGCACTACCCGCGCGGCTGGGGACAGGCCTCCAACACCCCGTTCCGCTTCTACAAGGGGCAGACCTTCGCCGGCGGCGTGCGGGTGCCGTTCGTCGTCTCATGGCCGGAAGGATTGCCCCGCACAGCCGACGACACCGGCGTGCGCCGACAGTTCTCCTACGTCACCGATCTCGTGCCCACCCTGCTGGAACTCGCCGGAGTGGACACGCCCGCGCAACGTCACGGCCGCCCGGCCCAGCAGCGCGACGGCGTGAGCATCGTCGACGTGTTGCGTGACCGCGACGCACCGACGCCGCACACCGAGCAGTACGCGGAATTCGGCGGACACCGCGGGTTCTACCGGGACGGGTGGAAACTGGTGTCACTGCACCGGGATCCGGCAACCGTGGATGATCCGGCGTGGGAACTGTACGACGTGGTGACGGATCCGGCCGAGACCACCGATCTCGCCGCCCGACATCCCGACAAGGTTGCCGAGCTGGCCGCCGCGTGGGACGACGCCGCGTGGCACAACACGGTCTTCCCGCTGTACGACCGTCCCGCCGATCAGATCCGTCGTCGGCCCGCGGAGGCGCGGCTGAGTGATGCCGTCCGCATCGTCGCGGGCACACCGACGCTGGAACGCTACCGCTCGAGCCGCTTGATCGCCTACCGCGACTTCGTGGTGGAGGCCGAGCTCGAGGACTGGACGTCTGCCGACGAAGGGGTGATCGTCGCGCACGGCGACCAGCAGGGTGGCTACCTGTGGTACGTGGAATCGGGTGTGGTTCACCTGGTGTACAACGCCTACGGACGTATTCGTCGGGAGTCCGGGCCGCTGCCGGACGGTACGACCGCGCTGCACCTGCGCGCATCTGCGACACCGTCGGTGCGCTGGAACCTCACCGTCGAGGCGGTGAGTGACGGCGAGGCGTCGACGGTCGTGAAGCTCGACGACCAGGTGCAGCTGGTCGGGATGGCGCCCTGGACGGGTATCTCGGTGGGACTCGACGCACGCGGTCCGGTCGATCCCGAACTGCGTAGGCGTCGTGGCGTTTTCCGATTCGGACCGACGCTGCGGGCCGTCACGTACCGGCCGGGTCCCGTGGGGGTGGGTGCGGATGTGCGGCGGGGTCTCGACGAGGCGGCCGAACAGTCGGCGGACTGATGGGCGTTGCGATCAGCATGATTGTTACCTCGCACTGTCGGCGTGATCGGTGCTGAGATGAAAGACGTTGACACAAAACAATTCACGAGAGGTTTCTAGGAATGACGCTGGCTCAGATCGACGACCGCACGGAACGTGAGCGCGCGGCGCAGCAGGTGTACGCCGACGGGGGCATCACCGTCGAGAAGCTGGGGGAGCACATCGGTGCCCGGATCGGGCAGGTGAGGCTCGGTGGTGATCTCGCGACCGAGCAGGTCGAGGCGATTCGGGTCGCGTTGGCGGTCAACAAGGCCGTCGTGTTCGAGGGGCAACATCACCTCGACGACGCGGGGCAGTACGCGTTCGCGGGTCTGCTCGGCGAACAGACCGCGCCCCATCCGACTGTCACGTCGCGGGGGACGCAGTTGCTGACCATCGAGGGTGCCGCCAACAGCTGGCATTCCGATGTCACCTTTGTCGACCGCATCCCCAAGGCGTCGATCCTGCGGGCGGTCACCCTGCCGTCCTACGGTGGTGCGACGACCTGGGCCTCGACGGTCGCCGCCTACGAACAGCTGCCGAAACCGCTGCGAGCGTTGGCCGAAGAGCTCTGGGCCACCCACACCAATCTGTACGACTACGTCAATCAGTCCGAGCCGTCGGGTGGCGTCGACATCAGTCGGAAGAGCGAACACTACAAGGAGTTCACCAGCGCCGAGTATCAGACGTTGCACCCGGTGGTGCGTGTGCATCCGGAGACCGGTGAACGCAGCCTGCTGCTCGGCCACTTCGCCAAGGAGTTCCGCGGTCTCAAGTCCGCCGAGTTCGGACAGCTGTACCAGCTGCTCCAGAATCGCATCACCAAGTTGGAGAACACCTTCCGGTGGAATTGGCGGCTGGGTGACGTGGTGATCTGGGACAACCGTGCCACTCAGCACTACGGCATCTCCGACTACGGCAACCAGAAGCGCGAACTCCATCGGATCACCCTCGCCGGTGACGTCCCGGTGGACATCCGAGGTCAGCGGAGTCAGGTGCTGCAGGGCGACGCATCGCACTACTCCGGGATCGAACAGCCCTCGCGGCTCTCGGTGTTCGCGGCCTGACCTATATCGCTTGCGACGGTGGGCGTTCCGTTCGGGACGCCCACCTTTGCTGTGTCTGTGGCCGGGTCGGGGTGGTGACGGCTCTCGGATGCCTGGTCCCTGAGGAGGTTCGGAGTCTGGCGGACTCGTGAGCTGGTCCCTGAGGAGGTTCGGAGCGCTAGCGGAGGACCGTCACGAAGGGCCCGCTTCGTGACGCCCCTCGCAGGCTCGGGGCTCCTCAGGGGTCGGAAGGGTGACGCCCCTCGCAGGCTCGGGGCTCCTCAGGGGTCGGAGGGGTGACGCCCCTCGCAGGCTCGGGGCTCCTCAGGGGTCGGGTGGCGCTACGTCACCAGGCCTTCACGGACGAGCCAGTCGTAGGCGACATCCGAGGGGTCCTCGCCGTCGATGTCGACCAGACCGTTGAGATCCTGCATCACCGAGTCATCGAGACGTTCGGACACGGTCTCCATCAGTGGAGCGATCTCCGGATGTGCATCCAGGGTGTCCTTGCGCACCACGACGGTGCCGCTGTAGGGCAGGAAGAAGTTCCGATCGTCCTCGAGGACGGCGAGGTTCAGGTTCTTGATGCGGCCGTCGGTGGTGTAGACCATCCCGAAGTTGCACGGCGAGCTGTTCGCGGTGGAGGTGTAGACCACCCCGGAGTCCATCTGGGTGACGTTGCCGGTCGGGACGCCGTTCGGGGTGTTGTAGGGCATGTCGTAGGTCTCCAGCATCGGCAGGAATCCGTCTGGCCGGCTGAAGAACTCGTCGTTGATGCAGAACGTCCGATCCGCCACCGGAAGCCGCGTGATGTCGGACATGGTGCGTACGCCCAGCCGTTCGGCCGTCGGGGTCGACGCTGCGAACGCGTAGGTGTTGTTGAAGTCGGCGGGCGGTAGCCACACCAGGTCGTTCTCGGCGAGTTCGACGTCATACACCTGCTGCCACAACTGCTGTGGGTCCGCGATCACGTCGGTCCGCCCGAGATAGGTGACCCAGGCGGTACCGGTGTACTCCCACGCGAGATCGGCTTCGCCGTTGAGCATCGCCTGCCTCGACGATGCGGAACCCGGTGCATTGGTCATGTCGTCGATGTCGGCGCCGGCAGCCGCGAGATAGGTTGCGGCGATCTTGCCCAGCAGAACGCTCTCGGTGAAGTTCTTCGATGTCACCGTGATCCGGGCGCCGTCGAGTGGGGTGTCGCCGTCGGGGAGGGACGCTTCACGGAACGTCCCGGACGAGCTCACCAGTCCGCACGCGGCCAGCGTCACGACGGCCAGCACGAGTACGACGAGACTGCGGGCGGTACGGGTCATGTGTCGTCGGGCGGTCATGCGAGCCCCCTGGGGGTGGCGGCCAGTTCGACCAGTCGGCCCAGCCAGTCGATGGTCAGCGCGAGCAGTCCCACCAGGACGGCGCCGGAGATCAGCAGCTTCGGCAGGAACAGGGTGACGCCGGTGGTGATCAGGGTGCCGAGGCTGGTCGCGCCGATGAATGTGCTCAGGGTCGCGGTGCCGACGAGGATGACCAGCGCGGTACGCACCCCGTTGAGGATCACCGGGACGGCCAACGGCAACTCCACCTGGACCAGCGTGCGCACGCTCGACAATCCGATCCCGCGCGCGGCCTCGACGGTGCGTTGGTCGACCTGGCGCAGACCGACGATGGTGTTCTGCAGGATGGGCAGGACGGCGTACACGACCAGGCCGACGACGGCTGTCCGGAACCCGGTGCCCAGCCAGAACGTGAACAGGACGAGCAGACCGACGGCCGGGGCGGCCTGGCCGATGTTGGCGATGTTCACCGCGATCGGATTGAGCCACTTCATCGACGGCCGGGTCAGCACGATGCCGAGCGGAATGGCGATGGCCACGACGATGACGGTCGCCACCAGCGTCAGGGTGATGTGGTCGGCGATGGTGACACGCAGGTTGTCCCAGGCGAGCGCTGCCTGCTCGACCTCGGTGAGGGTGGTGACCTGGTACCAGACGATGTAGCCGACCAGGAGTGCGACGATGATGAGTGGCTCGAACCACACATCCATCGGGAGTCGTCTCAGTCGTCTCATGCGCGCTCGCCGGGTTCGTCCTCGGCAGCGACGATGACCGGCATGTCGTCGGTGGCGCTGCCTTCGGGGTGTTCGACGTAGCCGAGGTGCTCTTCGTCGGGTCGTGCCTCGGACAGCTGGGATCGGATGACCTCCATGACCGTCCCGATCGAGAGCGACCCGACGACGGCACCGCGGCCGTCGGTGACGAGCACACCGCCCTGGCTGGCCGCCAGCATCGAGTCGAGGGCGTCGTTGAGCGTCGAGGAGCGCGCCACCACCGGCAGCCGGCGATCGATGTAGTCGGAAACCTGTGGTTTGGCGGCCATCTCGTCCAGCGACGGCCAGGCGCGGGGATGGCCGTGTTCGTTCACCACCACCACCCACGTGTGCCCGGCGGCGTGGGCCCGACCGAGGACTGTCTGGGTGTCCTCGCCGACCCGCGCGGTGGTCACGGGTTCGGCGTCCACGTCGCGCACCCGGGACAGCGTCAGATGCGCCAGAGTCGCACCGGATCCGATGAAATCCTCCACGAAGGGCGACGCGGGATTGGCCAGGATGTCCTCCGGCGGCGCGTACTGTTCCACATGGCCGCCCTCGGACAGGATCAGGACCTTGTCGCCGAGTTTGGTGGCCTCTTCGAAGTCGTGGGTGACGACGACGATCGTCTTGCCGAGTTCGTGCTGGATGCCGATCAGACTGTCCTGGAGCCGGACCCGGGTGATCGGGTCGACCGCTCCGAACGGTTCGTCCATCAACAGGATCGGCGGGTCGGCGGCCAATGCCCGGGCGACACCCACGCGTTGTTGCTGTCCGCCGGACATGTCCTTCGGCAACCTGTCCGCGAACTCGGCGGCATCGAGCCCGACGAGGTCGAGCAGATACTCGGTGCGTTCCGCGATGCGCTTGCGATCCCAGCCGAGCACGCGCGGGATGGCGCCGATGTTCCGCGACACCGACCAGTGCGGGAACAGGCCCCCGGACTGGATCACGTATCCGATGCCCTGACGCAGTTCGTCGCCGTTCTCGTGGGTCACGTCGCGGCCGTCGATGAGGATGCGACCCTCGGTGGGTTCGATCAGCCGGTTGATCATCTTCAGGGTGGTGGTCTTCCCGCAGCCCGACGGTCCGACGAAGGCGACGATGTCGCCGGCCTCGATCTCCAGGTCCAGGCGGGCCACCGCCGGCCTGTCCTGCCCGCGGTAGCGCTTCATCACACCATCGAGGTGAATCGACGCCCCGGTGACCTTCCGGTCCGGATTGGTTGACGCGGTGGACGATTCGGTCATTGGAGTCCTTTGGAGATCGTGAGGCGGCCGAGCAGGACCAGCAGTCCGTCGAACACAAGGGCGATGATGACGATGAGAATCGTTCCGGTGAGCGCCATCTCGAGGGCGTTGGCGCCGCCGAGGCGGGAGAGTCCGCTGAAGATGAGTGATCCCAGTCCGGGACCGAGCACGTAGGCGACGATCGCGGCGATGCCGATGATCATCTGCGTCGACACCCGTATGCCGGTGAGGATCACCGGCCAGGCGATCGGCAATTCGACCGAGAGCAGGATTCGCCAGCGAGGCAGCCCGATTCCCCGCGCCGATTCGATCACCGCGGGAGGTACCGAGCGCAATCCGACGATCGCGTTACCGATCACGGGCATCGTCGCGAAGAACGCGAGCATGATGAACGATGGCACAACGCCGAGTCCGAACGGCACGATGAGCAGCGCCAACAGGGCGAGTGAGGGAATGGTCAGGGCGACACGGCTGCTCGTCAGGGTCAACGCGGAGAAGAATGGCATCCGATACACCGCGGCCGCGACGACGACGGCGACGATGGTGCCGACCAGGACGGTCTGAAATGCCAGCGAGGCATGCTGATAGGTGAGGAATGTCAGGTTTGCCGCGTGGTCCTGCACGTAGTCCCACAATTGCACACCGAACCCCCTCGTCATCGGCCCCGACGCGACCGGCCGGTCGGACACCGCCTACTGGATCGGGGAACCGGACCGGTATTCCACCCTATCGCCGAAATCAAACGCTCAGGCGGTTTGTCGCGTTATGTGATCCGGAATCAGCGCGCCCGTTGTTCCGGCAAAGGTCGCCTGAACAGCGCTGATACCGACCAGGTAACGATTCGTCGAAAATGTCAACGATTGTGCCCGGAACGCTCAGATCTTCGCGTCGAAGCATTTCTCCAAGGTGCGCCGCGTTATTCGCCATCCGGCGTCGGTCAGCCGCCACTCGTCGGCGTACCAGAGTCCGAGCAGGAAGGTCGAGTCATCCGGGACCTGCATGGGATTGAGACACAGGGTCCGGGTGGTCGCGGTGTCGCCGTCGACCCGGATGTCGTGATTACCGACGAGGTGGCAGTACGCGGAGAAGGCCGGAAGCACCTGTGACAGCCAGTCCTTCACCGCGCCGACGTCGCCGGTGATCCCGCCCATCGCGGTGTAGTCGATGACGGCGTCCGTGGCGAACACCGAATCGAGGTCATCGAAGCGGGCGGAATCGACTGCGGTGCAGTAGTCGGTGATCACCTGCTCGATCTCGAGGCGGGCGGAGATCTCTTCGATGGTCAGCATGCCCATTGATTACCCCACCGGGGCGGTCCTCGTTAGGGTTATGGGTATGGCAGTGAGCCGCCCCACCGACAAATCCGAGGAGGTGCAACGAGCGCCCCGGGCCCGGATGACCGGCCCGCAGCGCCGTCTGCAGCTCATCGAGGTGGCCCGTGGCCTGTTCGCCGAGCGTGGGTTCGAGGGCACCTCCGTCGAGGAGATCGCCCAGCGCGCCGGGGTGTCCAAGCCCATCGTCTACGAGCATTTCGGTGGCAAGGAAGGGCTGTACGCGGTGGTCGTCGACCGCGAGATGGAAACCCTTCTCGAGATGGTCACGTCGTCGCTGTCGAAGAACCGGTCGCTCTACCGGATCCAGCAGGTCGCCCTCGCGTTGTTGACGTACATGGAGGAACGTACCGACGGCTTCCGCATCCTGGTCCGCGGCGACCGCACCGACAGCGCCGACACCACCACCTACTCGAGCCTGCTGAACGACGCGATCAGTCAGGTCGAACACATCCTGGCCGGCGACTTCGAACGTCGGGGCTTCGACCCCGCGTTGGCGCCGCTCTACGCCCAGGCCCTGGTCGGGATGGTGTCGGTGACCGCGCAGTGGTGGCTCGATGTGCGAGAGCCATCCAAGGAGGTCGTCGCCGCGCACCTGGTGAACCTCTGCTGGAACGGTCTGACCCGTCTGGACCCCGCCCCCGAACTGGTCGGCCCCGAGTATGTGGAGGCACGCGACCGCACCACGGCGGACGAACAGGAGTGACGACGGGCCTCAGCCCATCACGACACTCCGCTTGGCGAGGCCCATCCAGAATCCGTCGATCGCCTGATCCGGGCGCTGCTCGACGTCATCGCTGGCGCCGAGCGCGACGAACAGCGGTGCGAAGTGTTCGATCGTCGGATGCGCGTAGGGCATACCGGGTGCGCGGTTGCGGAAGTCGAGCAGTGCTTCGACGTCTCCCGCCGCGAACCGTTCGTGGGCCCAGGCATCGAACTCGGCCGACCATCCCGGTGGTGTGGCCTCGGGGCGCCGGTCGGTGAGGTACGGAAGTCCGTGGGTGGTGAAGCCGGAGCCGATGATCAGCACGCCTTCGTCGCGCAGGGGTGCGAGACGACGTCCGAGGTCCAGGAGCCGCTCGGGTTCCAGCGTGGGCAGCGAGATCTGCAGGACCGGGATGTCGGCCTCGGGATACATGACCGTCAGGGGCACGTAGGCGCCGTGATCGAGGCGTCGGTGGTGATCGATGGCAACCGGTTCGCCGTCGGGCATCATCGCCGCGATCCGCGCGGCGAGGGCGCCGGCGCCCGGCGACCAGTACGTCGTCCGATAAAAGCGGTCGGGGAATCCCCAGAAGTCGTAGGTGAGCGGGGTGCTCGGGTCGGTGGACCCGATGGTCAGCGGCGCCGCCTCCCAGTGCGCGGAGACCACGAGGATCGCGGTCGGACGCGAGAGGGTGCGTGCCAACTCGGTGAGCTGTTCCACCCACAGGGCGCTGTCGACAAGGGGCGGCGCGCCGTGACTCAGGAACAGGGTCGGCGGACGCTGCGTTCCCGCGGTGTCGGTCATGATCTGCTCAACTCGTGCACTGGCCCGATTGATTCCCCATGTCCGATCGACCGGCTCGTCGCGCGGGTCCGGCATCATCGTCGTCATGGTCACCATTCGTCCTGCGCTCGCCGCAGACTGTGCGGCGATCGCCGACATCTATGGGTACTACGTCGACAACACGGTCGCGACCTTCGACTACGAGGCTCCCTCCGTGGCGGCGTGGGAGGCCAAACTCTCGGCCATCGAGGCGGCCGGGCGGCCGTTCCTCGTCGCCGAGGAAATCGATGGCGCGCAGAGTTCCGGCGTGCTCGGGTTCGCGTACCTCGGACCCTTCCGGGACAAGCGTGCCTACGAACGGACGGTCGAGGACACCATCTATCTCCGTCGTGACGCCGGCGGGCGTGGCATCGGCACGACGCTCCTCGCGGCCCTCGTCGACGCGGCAGATCCCCAGAACGTGCGGCAGATCATCGCGGTGATCGCGGCCACCGGCGGTGAGGCATCGATCGCGCTGCACCGCAAGAACGGATTCGCCGAGGTGGGTCGAACGCCGGCGGTGGGCTACAAGTTCGATCAGTGGATCGATTGCGTGTACCTGCAGCGGTCGGTCGGCTGATCAACAGCGCATTCGGTCGATGGCGGAGCCGTCGTTAGAATCGCAGGAGTGTCGACTACCCCCGCCCTGCACGGGCTCGCCGCGGTCACGTGTGCCGACAAGGCCATCGCGGACCTGCGCAGCCGTCGCGGCCAGGACCGGCTCGACATCACCGCCCCCGACGCCGCCCGACCGTTCGCGGTGGCCTGTCTCGCATCCGATCGGTCCGACGGGAACACCGCCCCGTTGCTCGTGGTCTCGGCGAACGGGCGCGAGGCCGACGACCTGACCGCAGAACTCGCCGAACTCCTCGACGATCCGGCCGCGGTCGCCCAGTTCCCCTCCTGGGAGACGTTGCCGCACGAACGGCTCTCACCCAGCGCCGACACCGTCGGACAACGACTGGCCGTGCTGCACCGGTTGGCCAACCCGGAGGACGGGGCGACGCTGCGGGTGGTGGTCACCACCGTGCGTTCTCTGGTCCAGCCGATGGCGCCGGGTCTGGGTTCGGTGCGCACGATCCTGTTGCGTGAGGGCATCGAGCTGGACTTCGAGCAGCTGTTGGGCGACCTGGTCGAGATGGCCTACGAGCGGGTCGACATGGTCGGCCGGCGCGGCGAGTTCGCGGTGCGCGGCGGAATCCTGGATGTGTTCCCGACGACCGCGGATTTCCCTGTCCGAGTCGAGTTCTGGGGCGACGAGATCTCGGAGATGCGGGCCTTCTCGGTCGCCGATCAGCGCAGCCAACCCGAGGTCGACGTGTCGTCGGTCCGCATCCACCCAGGCCGTGAACTCATCCTGTCCGCCGCGGTCCGTGACCGTGCGGCCGAACTGGCCGAACGGCACAAGGGTGAGAAGGCGCTCGCCGACATGCTCACCAAGCTCGCCGAAGGCATGCCGGTCGAAGGTATGGAAGCGCTCATCCCGATGCTGGTCGACGGGCAGATGCAGCTGCTGACCGAGGTGGTGCCGGACGGCACCGGCGTGCTGCTGCTGGACCCGGAGAAGATCCGCACCCGCGCAGCGGACCTGGCGCAGACCGGCGCGGAGTTCCTGGAGGCGTCATGGACGGCCGCCGCGATGGGTGCCGACGCGCCGATCGACGGTCGCGAGCCGGGTGACACCGGAATCGACCTGCAGGCCAGCGCATACCGCTCGCTCGACGAGGTGGAGAAGGCGACGCTCGCGGCCGGCCGGGCGTGGTGGACGATCAGCCCGCTGGCGACCGGCGCCGACCAGGAACTGGCGCTCGACATCACCGCCGGGCCCGCGCCCCGTGGCAATGACGACGAGATCGCCCAGACCTTCACGAGCCTGCGCGCCCATGTCACCACCGGCGGTACCGCGGCAATCGTGGTGGCGGGCAAGGGGACTGCGCAGCGTGTGGGGGAGCGGCTCGCCGAAGCCGAGGTGCCGGCGGTCATCGCCGAGCCCGGCGCGCGACCGGAGACCGGACAGGTCACCGTGTTCCACGGGACGTTGCGGGCCGGGCTCGTCTGTCCCGACGCCCGGCTCGTCGTCGTCACCGAGGCCGACCTGACCGGCAACCGGGTTGCCGGGGTGCGCGATGGGCGTCGTCTGCCGGCCAAACGCCGCAACCAGGTGGATCCGTTGGCGCTGTCCGCCGGTGACCTCGTGGTGCACGACCAGCACGGCATCGGCAAGTTCGTCGAGATGATCGAGCGGACCGTCTCCGGCGCTCGCCGGGAGTACCTCGTCCTGGAGTACGCGGCCGGCAAACGTGGCCAACCCGGCGATCGGCTGTTCGTGCCGATGGATTCGCTGGACCAGTTGTCGCGCTACGTCGGCGGCGAGCAGCCGTCGCTGTCCAAGCTCGGCGGATCGGACTGGCAGAACACCAAACGCAAGGCGCGCAAGGCGGTTCGTGAGATCGCGGGCGAGCTCGTCCAGCTCTACGCCGCCCGCCACGCCGCTCCCGGCTACGGGTTCAGCCCGGACACGCCGTGGCAGCGGGAGATGGAGGACGCCTTCGACTTCACCGAGACCGTCGATCAGCTGACGGTGATCGCCGAGGTGAAGTCCGACATGGAGCGGCCGGTTCCGATGGACCGGGTCATCGTGGGTGACGTCGGGTACGGCAAGACCGAGATCGCGGTCCGGGCTGCGTTCAAGGCCGTGCAGGACGGCAAGCAGGTGGCCGTTCTGGTGCCGACAACGATTCTGGCGCAACAACATCTGCAGACGTTCACCGAGCGGATGACGGGCTTCCCGGTGCGGGTCCGAGGGCTGTCACGGTTCACCGACCCCAAGGAGTCGAAGGAGATCGTCGACGCCATGGCGTCGGGCGAGGCCGATGTGGTCATCGGTACCCACCGCCTGTTGCAGACCGGGGTGACCTGGAAGGACCTCGGCCTCGTCATCGTCGACGAGGAACAGCGCTTCGGCGTCGAACACAAAGAGCACATCAAATCACTGCGCACCCACGTCGACGTGCTGACGATGTCGGCGACCCCCATCCCGCGGACCCTGGAGATGTCGATGGCAGGCATCCGCGAGATGTCGACCATCCTGACACCGCCCGAGGAACGCCACCCCGTGCTCACCTATGTGGGCGGCTACTCCGCCAAGCAGGTCGGCGCGGCCATCCGCCGCGAACTGTTGCGGGACGGCCAGGTGTTCTACGTCCACAACCGGGTGTCCACCATCGACAAGACCGCCCGCGACATCGCGCAGATGGTGCCCGAGGCCCGGGTCGTGGTCGCGCACGGACAGATGAACGAGGACCAGCTCGAACGCACCGTCGCGGGGTTCTGGAACCGTGAGTACGACGTGCTGGTGTGCACGACGATCATCGAGACCGGCCTCGACATCTCCAACGCCAACACGCTGATCGTCGACCGCGCCGAGAACTTCGGGCTCTCGCAGCTGCATCAGCTCCGTGGACGCGTGGGACGCAGCCGGGAGCGCGGCTACGCCTATCTGCTCTACAGCCCGGAGCGACCGTTGACCGAGACCGCGTACGACCGGCTCGCCACCATCGCGCAGAACAACGAACTCGGTGCCGGGATGGCGGTCGCGCTGAAGGATCTCGAATTGCGAGGCGCCGGAAACGTTTTGGGCGCCGAGCAGTCCGGTCATGTCGCCGGCGTGGGTTTCGACCTCTACGTTCGTCTGGTCGGCGAGGCGGTGGAGGCCTACCGGGCGGCCGCCGACGGCAAACCCGTCTCGACCGGCGAATCAACCGAGGTCCGCATCGACCTGCCGGTGGACGCGCACATCCCGGTCGAGTACGTCGACTCCGACCGGCTGCGCCTGGAGGCCTATCGCAAACTGGCCGCCGCCTCCGACGACGACGCGGTGGACGCGGTGCTCGCCGAACTCACCGACCGCTACGGGGAGCCGCCGGAGGAGACGCGCCGGCTCGCCGCGATAGCGCGGTTCCGGCTGCGGTGTCGGGAGCGTGGGGTCGCCGAGGTCGGTCTCGCCGGCACCGGCGTCAAGATCTCCCCGATGACCTTGCTCGACAGCGAACAGGTGCGGCTCAAGCGGCTGTATCCGTCGGCCGGTTACCGGGCGACGACCTCGGTCATCACGCTGCCGATCCCGCGCACCGGCGGTGTCGGTTCGGCTCGCCTACGCGACGAGGAACTCATCGACTACCTCACGAAGTTCCTGCTGGCCTTGCGGGCAGATCCCGCCTGATCCCTCCTGCCGCCTACTCCCTCGAGATGGCTGACGTTGCCGCGTGTGTCAGCGCAGCCGTTGCCATCCGCCTGGGATACGTTCGTCAGACCAGCGTTCGAAGGGAGGCCGATCGCCGATGACCGTGATCCTGCTCGATCCGCTGCGGCCCGACGTCATACCGACGCGCGCACTCCCGTTGCTGTCCGGACCGCTCACGGTCACCGAGGATGTCCACCCGTCCACACTGTGGGATCTGGGCCTGACCGGAGCGACCTGGGCAGAACGCGACGACCTCGACGCCACCCTGCTCACGAGCGACGCCACCCACGGATTCGTCCGGGCACGCATCGAGCGTGGGGAAGACGTCATCAGAGCCCGCCCGGTTGCCGGTGACGCTCTGCTCGAGTCGGTCGCCCTGATGGACACCCTGCGACGAACCGGCCCGTGGGAGAGCACCCAAACCCACGTCTCGCTGCGCCGCTATCTGCTCGAGGAGTGCTACGAACTGCTCGACGCCATCGACGACGGCGACCACATCCTCCTGCGTGAGGAACTCGGTGACCTGCTGTTGCAGGTCCTGTTCCATGCGCGGATCGCGGCAGACCACCCCGACGAGCCCTTCGACATCGAGGATGTGGCGCAGAGTTTCCTCACCAAGGTCCGCGGCCGCACTCCTGGCGTTCTGTCGGGCGCGCACGCCGATCTGGAGACGCAGATCAGGGAATGGGAAGAGCGCAAGGCCGCCGAGAAGGCCCGCGGATCGGTGCTCGACGGTGTGGCCACCACCGCCCCCGCGCTCGCCCTCACCCAAAAGGTCCTCGAACGACTGTCGGCCGCCGGCTTCCCCATGGACACCATCGACCCGGACATCGTGTCGGTGACTGTTGCGCCGGGTGGCGACAGCGTCGAGGAAGTCGCGCGGCAACGAGTGCGTCAGCTGATGTCGCAGGTTCGGGACGCGGAGAAGCGCGCCGAAGCCGATGGTCTGACGTTGGACGATCGCGAGGCGTGGGAGTCGATGCTGAACCCGGTCGGCGACGAGCGGGAGTCCACGACGGGCCGGTGACGGCGCGCCCACAATCCCAGGAACCAAAATCCCAGGAACCAAAATCCCAGGAACCAAAATCACTGTCGCAAAGTTGTCATGGAGAATGCTGTGAGCCGCGGGCGGAACCCCGCGGTGTAACTGGGTGTGGAGGAATGAGGATGGGACGGCGCCGAACCGGGCGACGACTGGTGTTCGCGCCGATGATCATCGGGGCGACGGCGCTGGTCGCGTCGGCGTGTATCGACCTGCCGTCGCTGAATCGGCCGGACATCCCCGAGGGCATCCCGCCGGGCGCTGGCGCCCCGACCCCGTACATCGACATCAATGCGCCGGGACGCACCGCCGAATTGATGCGGGATTGGGCGCGACCGATCTCGGAGTCCACCGGCATCCCGTTGATCGCGATGGAGGCCTACGGCAATGCTGCCGAGATCCAGCGGCAGCAGCATCCCGAGTGCGGCCTGGCCTGGACCACGCTTGCCGGTATCGCCGCGGTCGAGAGCAAGCACGGCACGCACCGCGCGACCACCATCGCGCCCAACGGCGACACCGCACCCCCGATCCGCGGGGTCGCGCTCGACGGCACCCGCGGCAACATGGAGATCCGCGACTCCGACGGCGGCACGCTGGACGGCGATTCCGTCCACGACCGCGCGATGGGTCCGTTCCAGTTCATTCCGCAGACGTGGGAACGCTACGGCGTCGACGCGAACGGCGACTGGCGCGCCGATCCCGACAACCTCGACGATGCAGCGCTGTCGGCTGCGAGGTATCTGTGTGTGTCCGCCGATGGGGACATGACCACGCCCGAAGGCTGGGAGCGGGCGGTGAAGACCTACAACAACTCGACGCCCTACGTCCTCGACGTGCGTGATCGGGCGAACGCGTACTCGATCAACGTCCGATACTGAACGTTCGGCGAACTAGTCCTCGGCTTGCTGCGTGCGTACTTCGGGCAGCGATTAGGCTTTGTCGCGTACCTGTCGGCGCCGATCGGCGTCGTTCCGTCGAGGGATAGGGGCTAGAACTGTGGCAATGATCGAACAGGTCGGCGCACGCGAGATTCTCGATTCGCGCGGCAATCCGACCGTCGAGGTCGAAGTCGTGCTCGATGACGGCACCTTCACCCGCGCAGCGGTTCCCTCCGGTGCGTCGACCGGTGAGCACGAGGCGGTCGAACTCCGTGACGGCGGGGAGCGCTACGCCGGCAAGGGTGTGACGAAAGCGGTCGAGGGTGTCCTGGGCGAGCTCGCGCCCGCCGTGATCGGCCTCGAGGCCGAGGAGCAGCGACTGGTCGACCAGGCGCTTCTGGACTGCGACGGCACCCCGGACAAGGGCCGGATCGGCGCCAACGCGATCCTGGGTGTGTCGCTCGCGGTGGCCAAGGGTGCAGCGGAATCGGCCGGCCTGCCGCTGTTCCGCTACATCGGTGGACCCAACGCGCACATCCTGCCGGTGCCGTGCATGAACATCATCAACGGTGGCGAGCACGCCGACAACGGCATCGACTTCCAGGAATTCATGATCTGCCCGGTGGGTGCGCCGACCTTCAAGGAAGCGCTGCGGTGTGGCGCGGAGGTGTACCACGCACTCAAGTCGGTGCTGTCCAAGCAGGGGCTGGCGACCGCCCTCGGCGACGAGGGTGGATTCGCCCCCGATCTGCCGAACACCGATGCCGCGATCACCGTGATCGGTGAGGCGGTCGGCAAGGCCGGCTACAACTTCGGCAAGGATGTCGTGATCGCGCTCGACGCGGCGGCCACCGAGTTCTACCGCGACGGTGTGTACAAGCTCGAGGGCAAGGACTACTCGACCGACGAGATGGTGCCGTTCTACGAGAAGCTGGTTGCCGACTTCCCGATCGTCTCCATCGAGGACGGTCTCGCGGAGGACGATTGGGCGGGCTGGGCCAAGCTGACCGAGGCCGTCGGCGACAAGGTGCAGCTGGTCGGCGACGACCTGTTCGTCACCAATCCCGAACGCCTCGAGCGCGGCATCTCCGAGGGCGTCGCGAACGCCCTACTGGTCAAGGTGAACCAGATCGGCTCGCTGACCGAGACCCTCGACGCCGTCGCGTTGTCGCACAACAACGGCTACAAGACGATGATGAGTCACCGCTCCGGTGAGACCGAGGACACCACCATCGCCGACCTCGCCGTCGCATGCGCATCCGGCCAGATCAAGACCGGTGCGCCGGCCCGCAGCGAGCGTGTCGCGAAGTACAACCAGCTGCTGCGGATCGAGGAAGGTCTCGGCGATGCGGCACGGTACGCGGGGGACCTCGCCTTCCCACGATTCTCGTTTGGTTCGTGATTAGCTGGACCCCATGACATCAGGCGGGCGCCGGGAACGGAGTGAGCGGGCCCAACCCGCGGAGCGCCGGGAACGGAGTGAGCGGGCCCAACCCGCGGAGCGCCGGGAACGGAGTGAGCGGGCCCAAGTGTCTCGTGGGGTCGAGGGCAGGCGTCGTCGGACGCGGGCGGACCGTCGTGGGAGCACCACGCGCGGTCACGCTCGGCCCGGCACGCCGGGGGCCCGTGCCGGCGGACACCGGAGGGAACGGATCTCGGTCACCGAAACCGGTGAGCAGGAAGTGCACGACGACCTCGTTCCCGAGGTCGAGGACGGCGTCGATGACGCGGCGGACGGTACCGAGCGGCGTGGTTCCTCTCGCGTGCCGGGCCGTCCGCGGACGGCCCGACGCCGGTTCGATCGGGCGTCGTTGCTGGCCCGCGCCGAGGGGCTCGATGCGAAACGCGCGATCGTGTTGGCCCTGGTGATCAGTGTCGTGGCGCTCACGCTGGCGATGCCGGTGCGCACCTACTTCTCGCAGCGTGCCGAGTTCGATCAGCTCCGAGCCAGCAACGATCAGTTGCGGACCGAGGTCAGCGACTATCAGCAGAAGGTCAACGAACAAGGTGACCCGGCCTACGTCGAGGCGATGGCACGCGAACGCCTGCAGTTCGTGCGGCCGGGAGAGAAAGCGCTGGTGATGATGTTCCCGGGTGACGATGCTCGCGTTGCAGCCGAGAAGCAGGCGGCCGAGCGTGCGCGTAGTCCCTGGTATGGCAACCTGTGGGAGTCGGTCGCGACCCCGCCCGCCATCAAGTGAGCGTCTCCGAATCCGACCTCGCGACCATCGCCGCGCAGCTGGGCCGGGAACCGCGTGGGGTGATCGAGGTCAGCTACTACACTCCCGACGGCCAGCCGGCGGTCATCAAGACGTCGCCACGATTGCCTGATGGGACGCCGTTTCCGACGCTCTACTACCTCACCGATCCGCGGCTGACGGCGGAGGCCAGTCGTCAGGAGTCGGCGGGCGTGATGAAGGCGATGACCGCGCGCCTGGTGACCGACGCCGATCTGGCCATCGAGTATCGCCGCGCGCACGAGTCGTATCTCGCCGAGCGTGATGCGATCGAGTCGCTGGGCACCGACTTCACCGGCGGTGGGATGCCGGATCGGGTGAAGTGCCTGCATGTGTTGATCGCGCATTCGTTGGCGAAGGGCCCCGGCGTCAACCCGCTCGGCGATGAGGCGGTCGCGCTGGCGGCCGATCGTGGCCTGCGCGGTAGTGCGGTCCCGGCGGATTGGCCGAGGAGCGCCCACGGTACCGGGGCGGAATCCGAGGGAGGGGAGCGGTGACCGTTGTCGGCGCCGTCGACTGCGGCACCAATTCGATCCGTCTGCTCGTCGCGCGGGCGACCGATGTGGGGGACCGATCGGTGCCCGGTCTCGTCGACGTGCACCGCGAGATGCGTGTGGTGCGCCTCGGCGAAGGGGTGGACGCCACCGGCCAGTTCGCTCCGCACGCCATCGAGCGCACCCGCAACGCCCTGGCCGATTACGCCGACATCATGGCGTCCGCGGGCGTCGATCGGATCCGGATGGTCGCGACGTCGGCGACGCGGGATGCCGCGAACCGCGAGGAATTCTTCGCGATGACCGCCGAACTGCTCGGCGCTGTGGTTCCCGGCGTGTCCGCCGAGGTGATCACCGGGGACGAGGAGGCCCGATTGTCCTTTCGGGGTGCGGTCGGCGAATTGAGTTCTGCAGGTGGTCCTTTCGTCGTCACCGATCTCGGCGGTGGTTCCACCGAGGTGGTGGTGGGTGATGCCGGCGGCGTCACCGCGGCATACTCCGCGGACATCGGATGTGTTCGGTTGACGGAGCGGTGCCTGCCCTCGGACCCGCCGTCGGAGGCGGAGATCGCGGCGGCGCGTGACTTCGCGAGATCTCGGCTCGCTCCGGCGTTCGATTCGGTTCGGGTCGACGGCGTGCACACCTGGGTGGGGGTCGCGGGGACGATGACGACACTCGCCGCGCTCGGGGCGGGACTGACCGAGTACGACCCGGAGGTCATTCACCTCTCCAGGATCTCGTTCGACGATCTGGCGGATGTGTGCGACCGGGTGGTCCACATGACCCGGGCCGATCGTGCCGCGCTGGGGCCGATGCATCCTGGGCGCGTCGATGTGATCGGCGGCGGTGCGCTCGTCGCCATGGAACTCGCGCGGGTCCTGGGTGAGCGGTCCGACGTCGACGAACTGGTGGTCAGCGAGCACGACATCCTCGACGGCATAGCCATAGGATTGCTGGTCTGACAACAGACCCTGATGCCCAACATTTTTGTTGGGTATGGTGGCGGTATGACATCGGCTCGCGTTCGTGACATGCCCCGCTCCCGGAGGCCCCGTTCGGAGGATCCCGCCGACCCATTGGCGCCGGCACGGGTGAGCTACCTCGCCGACAGCTTCGGCAAAGCGCGCCTCGCAGAACTCATCGGTGTCAGCCGCTCGCAACCGACCCGCTGGATCTCCGGCGCGGAGTATCCGGGTCCGGTCGCGGGCCCGCTGCTCATCGACCTCGAACACATCTTTGCGCGGGCACGACTGATCTGGGGCGAGCGCGCTGCTCAGACATGGCTGATCAGTCAGAACGTGCACCTCGGGGGAGCCCGGCCGATCGATGCCTTGCGCTTGTCCGGGGCTGCCGCCGTGTTGACGGCGCTTGATGCCGAGGCCTGGGGAGGGGCGGCCTGAGTGCTCGCCTACCGGGTTTTTCCCTACCTCGAGTCGGCCCCTGCCCGTCGTCCCGGGCACCCGCTGTACGAGCACCGGCCGCAGCTCGGCGGCCGGATCGACCATCCGGACCGCCACGTGTGGTACCTGTCTCGGCACGCCGAGGCCGCATGTGGGGAGACGTTCGGCAACCTTCGGGCATGGGTTGACGACATGTTCGACTTCCCGCAGGTGCCCGGGGCCCGGCGAGCGCTCGGGACATTCCGGTTGCCGGACGACCTCCGCATCCTCGACCTGGACGACCCGGCGCAACTGGTGCGGCTCGGGCTGCGTCCCTCGCAGGTGGTGATCCGGAATCTGACGGTGACGCAGCGGTGGGGGCAGCAGATCTACGAGGAGGCCGACGTCCGCGGGGATCGCGCATGGGATGCGGTGTCCTGGTGGTCGTTTCATCGGCCGCAATGGAGTGTGCTCGCTTCGTGGGTGCGGCCGGAGGTGGTGGCGGTTGACGAACTCGACCTCGACCATCCCGCGATCATCGACGCCGCCGAGGCGCTCCTGCGGCCGCTGGAGCGGTAGGGCGCCGGCGGAGTCCCGTTGATCGAGTAGTCGGCGAACCCCACCGGCGAACCCCACCCGTTGATCGAGTAGTCGGCGAACCCCACCCGTTGATCGTGTAGCCGGCGAGCGGCAGCGAGTCGGCGTGTCGAGATCTGGTGGGGTTGCTTCGGGCGCAGGAGGTCTCGATACGCACGCTCACTTCGTTCGCGGGCTACTCGACCGGCGCAAAGGGGGGTCGGGCTGTCCATTCGTTGATCGAGTGGCTGCGACTTATTCGTTGATCGAGTAGTCGGCGAGCGGCAGCGAGTCGGCGTATCGAGATCTGGTGAGATGCGTTCGGGTGCAGGGGGTCTCGATACGCTCGCTCACTTCGTTCGCGGGCTACTCGACCAGCGGTTGGGGTGCGCGGGCTACTCGACCAACGAAGGGTGGGGTGTGCGGATTATGCAGCCACGCGCAGCGAGAGATCGTTGCACGCCTCGCATACCGTCTCGGGGATGATCCCGCGACGCTGAAGGAAGCCGAAGGCGACGCATCCGAGGCAGAGGCCGAACACGAACTCCAGGGTCGCCGCCACGATGAGCACGCCGGTCGCGATCTGGGCCGCGAGCCCGAGACCGAGCAGTGAGAGGACGAGGGCGCTGCCGCTGACGACGAGGCCGATGGTCTGGGCGAACCGCTTCGGCGGGCCGGGCACGAGTTTGGTCTTGCGCCAGATCTTCGGTGCGATGACCCGCACCGACAGCTGGCCGAACGGAGAGAACCGCGGACCTGCCATCACCCGGAGGAGGAAGCCGAGCGCGAGCACCGCGTATACCGCCGGGTGGTCGACGACGATCGCCACCACGGCGAGCGCGATCACCAGGCCCGCGGTGGAACGGGCCGCGTAGTCGTTGACCGGGTTGGGAAACGTCAGCGCCGACGGCAACGTTGGGGACACCGAATACCTCCTGAAGAACAGCTCTGCCGAAGGTAGACAACGTCGCGACCCCGGGCAATGATTCCGCTCACGCCGGTTCGGACTCCGCATCGAACCCGGAGATCGCGGCGAGCACGTCCTCGCCGTACTGCTCGAGTTTGGCATCGCCGATGCCGGACACCGATCGCAACTGCGTCGCCGACGTCGGTCGCAGCGCGGCGAGCTCACGCAGCGTCGCGTCGTTGAACACCACATAGGGCGGGACACCGCGCCGCGATGCCTCCGCCTTGCGCCACGCCCGCAGATGTTCGAACAGCCCGCGGTCGGCGTCGGCGATGTCGGGTGCCGAGCGCGAACCGCGGGTACTGCGGCCGGCAGGCCGCGCCGGATCGGTCCGCAACATCACGGTGGTCTCCCCGCGCAGCACCGGTCCGCTCCTGTCGGTCAGGGTCAGCACTCCGTAGTCGCCCTGAGGCGCGATGATCCCCGAGGCAACCAGCTGGCGGACCACGCTGCGCCAGCCGGCGGCGTCGAGGTCCGTGCCGATGCCGTAGGTGGTCAGCCGGGTGTGTCCGCGTTCTCGGATGCGGGCGGTGTCGGCGCCGCGCAAGATGTCGATGAGGTGGCCGGCGCCGTAGGGTGGATCACCGAGGTCCCGCTGCAGCCGCACCATCGTCGAGAGCAACTTCTGTGCCGGCACGGTGCCGTCGAAGGTCTTCGGTGGGGTCAGACACGTGTCGCAGTTGTCGCATGCCTGTGCGTCCTGCCCGAAATACCGCAGGAGTTGAGCACGCCGACAGTCCACCGTCTCGCACAGCGCGAGCATCGCGTCGAGGTGTTGTTGTTGGACCCGCCGGTGGTTCGCGTCGCCGTCGGACTGGTCGATGAGTCGACGCTGCTGCATGACATCTGCCAGCCCGTAGGTCATCCACGCCACCGACGGCAGACCATCGCGCCCCGCGCGACCGGTCTCCTGGTAGTAGCCCTCCACGCTCTTGGGCAGATCGATGTGGGCGACGAACCGCACATCGGGTTTGTCGATACCCATGCCGAAGGCGATGGTCGCGACCACCACGACGCCGTCGGCGCGCAGGAATCGTTCCAGGGTGTCGTGGCGGACGTTGCGATCGAGGCCGGCGTGGTACGGCATCGCGTCGACGCCGTTGGCCGCCAGGAACGCCGCCGTCTTCTCCACGGAGGCGCGGCTCAGGGCGTAGACGATGCCTGTGGCGGGTTGCCCGTCGACGTGGCCGTCGGTGCGGATGAAGTCGAGCAGTTGTTTGCGGGGTTCGGATTTGGTGACGATGCGGTAGGTGATGTTGGGACGGTCGAAATCCGCGACGAAATGCCGGGCGTCGGCGAGGTGGAGGCGTTCGGTGATCTCGGCGTGCGTGCGGCGGGTGGCGGTCGCGGTCAAGGCGATGCGCGGGACATCCGGCCACAGTTCGGCGAGCTCGCCGAGTGCGAGGTAGTCCGGCCGGAAATCGTGTCCCCACTGTGAGACGCAGTGGGCCTCGTCGATCGCGAACAGCGAGATCCGCCCCTGCTGCAGCAGGGCCCGGCACCCGGCGGTGTTGAGGCGTTCCGGCGCGACATAGAGCATGTCCAGTTCGCCGCTGCGAAAAGCCGATTCGACCTCGGCGCGCTGCTCGGAGGTCTGGGTGGAGTTCAGGTACGCCGCGCGTACCCCGAGTTCACGCAGCGCAGCGACCTGATCCGACATCAGTGCGATCAGCGGCGACACTACGACCCCGCAACCGTCCCGGACGAGCGCGGGCACCTGATAGCAGAGGCTCTTGCCGCCGCCGGTCGGCATGAGCACGACCGCGTCGCCGCCGGCAACCACGTGCCCGACGATCTGCTCCTGATCTCCCCGGAACGACTCGTAACCGAAGGTCGAGGAGAGGACCTGCCACATGTCCGCCATAGGGCACAACGTTACTGGCGGGCTCTGTCGGCGACGGGCCGCCCGGGGTCGGGAGGCCTCAGGACCTGTCGCCCGGGATCTCGCCCAGATCGACGGGTTGCTCGGGTACGTCGTCCGAACTGGGGAGGGCCGCCTGCTCCGACGCCGGCAACTCGCCGAGATCGACGGGGTCACCGAAGTCGTCGTCGATGTCGTCTTGCAGGTCGTCGAGGTCATGCAGGTCGTCGGGGTCCAGATCGTCCATCTCGACGTGTTCGGCGTCGAGGATGCCGCGATCCTCATCGAGACGGGCCCTGCGGGCGGCGTCACGCATCTCGAAGCCGTCGGTGACCAGGTCACCGACCTCACGTGCGACGTCGGCTACCGCGCCCGTGATGATCGTCGCGATCCGCCCGACGTGGGTGGCCGTGGATTCCACCAGTTCTTGGACCAGGTCCTTGTTGCGCTCGAAACGGTCGACCATGGTTCCGTATTCTGCCATCGGTTTCGGTGTGCCGGGGAGTCACGCAGCGGCCGTGCGGGACCGCTCGACGGTCACGACCAGGTCATTGTCGTCGCGCGTCATGAAATTCGGCAGCGAGAGTTTGGCAATCTTCTTCCACGTCGACAACAGCTGGTGGCTCAGCGATCCCGTGTTGTACGGCAGGCCGTAACGTTCGCAGATCTCGCGCACCTCGCCGGAGATCTCCGGATACCGGCTGGCGGGGATGTCGGGGAAGAGGTGGTGTTCGATCTGGTGCGACAGGTTGCCGCTCATGATGTGGAACAGCGGCGAGCCGGTGATGTTGGCCGATCCCAGCATCTGCCGCAGATACCACTGGCCGCGGGTCTCGTCCGCGCACTCCTCGGGGGTGAAGGTCTGCGCACCGGACGGGAAGTGGCCGCAGAAGATGATCGAGAAGGTCCACAGGTTGCGGACGAGGTTCGCCGATGCGTTCCCGAGGAATGTGGTGACGAACAGCGGGCCGGTGAGGGCCGGGAACACCACGTAGTCCTTGAGGACCTGGCGACCCGCCTTGCGCCACATACCTTTCACGAGTCCCTTGACGTCGTACCACTTGCGCTTGCGCGCGAGGATGTTCTCCACCTCGAGGTCGTGCAGCATCACGCCCCACTCGAACAGCACCATGAGTGCGGTGGCGTAGCCAAGGTTTCCGAGGTAGTAGGGATTCCACTTCTGGTCGCGGTCCATCCGGAGGATGCCGTAGCCGATGTCGCGGTCCTCGCCGACGATGTTGGTGAACGTGTGGTGCAGGTAGTTGTGGCTGTGACGCCACTGGTCGGCCGGGCAGACGGTGTCCCACTCGAATTCGCGCGAGTTGTAGGTGTCCTCACGCATCCAGTCGTACTGGCCGTGCATCACGTTGTGGCCGATCTCCATGTTGTCGAGGATCTTCGACACCGACAGGGCGCCGACGGCGGCCAGCCACGCCGGTGGGAAGAATCCCAGGTACATCAGTCCGCGGCCGGCGATCTCGAATCCGCGTTGCGCCCGGATGATCGAGTACAGGTAGTCGCGGTCCTTTTGTCCCAGGTCGGCTACGACCCGTGCCCGCAGCTCATCGAGGTCGCGACCGAGCGCCTCGACCTGCTCATAGGTCAGCACGATGTGCTTCGGGTCCGGCGTCGGTGCCGCTGTCTCTGTGTCCGGGACGGTCTCCGTGGCCGGGACATCGACGGGGACGAGTTCGGTGCTGGTGGTGGGGTTTTCGGTGATGGTCATGGCTATACCTCGATTTCCACGTCGCCGACCGGCGCGTTGATGCAGAGCTGTATCTGCGTGTCGGTCTCGGTGTCGGTTTCTCCGGTCAGCACGTTGCGGGTGCAGCCGGATTTCTTGATGGCGGTGCAGGAGAAGCAGATCCCCATCCGGCAGCCGGATTCCGGAGTCAGTCCGGCCGATTCCGCCTGGTCGAGGATGGTGCGACCGTCGTTGGTCGCCGATCTGCCGGAGCGAAGGAACGTCAGGGACCCCTCGACGGGCGCATCGGGGTCGACTGTGAGCGGGGCGGCCAGGGTGAACGCCTCCTGATGGAGCCGACCCCGCAGCCCGCGAGAACCGTGATGGTTCGCGACGGCGTCCATCAGCGCGGCGGGTCCGCACACGAACAGGTCGGCGTCGTCGATGTCGGCGACATCCGCCAGGTGGTCGTCGGTGAAGTGGTCTCCGGCGGGGCCCCGGGTGTAGTGCAGTCGCACGTCGACGTTGTCGGCGCGCGCGAGTTCGGTGAGTTCGGTGCGGTAGGCGACGTCATCCGGGGTGCGCGCGTAGTGGACGAACACGATCTGTCCGCGGTGGCCTTCGGCTACGAGCGTTCGCGCCATTGAGAGCACAGGTGTGATCCCACTGCCGCCGCTGACGAAGACCGCTGTTCGGGGGCGGTCATCCGGGAGGACGAAGTCGCCCGCGGCCTGCTCGAGGCCGACGACCATCCCGACGTGTGCGTGCTCCCGGAGATGGCTGGACACGAACCCGCCGTCGTGTGCGGTGATGGTCAGCTCGATGTCGTCGGCCGGGGTGTTGGCCGGGGAGAAGCACCGGGTGTGCCGTACACCGTCGATGACCGTGCTGAGCTGCACATACTGTCCCGGTGTGTGGCCCTTCCACTGGCGGGTCGGGCGGAGGGTGAGACGCACGGTTCGCGAGGTCGGGCGGTCGACGGCGATCACCTGCGCACGCAGATCGCGCCAGGTGGTCATCGGGTCGACCAGCTCCAGATACCGGTCGACCGGATGGGGCGAGAGGGCAGACTCGATGATGGTGCCGACAAAGGCGGGAATTCGGATGCTCATGGGCTGGCTCCGTTCGGGGTCGTCCACTTTGAGTGAACATCTGTACACAAACTAGTGTGGCACGGCGGCGCGGGGTCGAGTCAAGGAGAATCTCTGTGAGGGCCATCACGGGATCTGCCGTCCCCCGGGGAGGCGACGCCGGTCCGGCGCTCCCGTCGACCTAGACTCGGACCGTGACCAGGTCCCGACACGGCAGCCGCCCGCGCCCGCGCGGCGACGGCGAGTCGGAGAGCCGCGCGGAACGGAAGAACCGGACACGCCACGCACTCCTGGACGCGACGATGGAACTGGTCGCCGAGCGCAGTTTCGGCAGTATCAGCCTGCGCGAGGTGGCCCGCGGCGCCGGCATCGTGCCGACTGCCTTCTACCGGCATTTCGCCTCGATGGAGGACCTCGGCGTCACCCTGGTCGAGGACTCGATGCGGGTGCTGCGGCGCACGTTGCGTGAGGGGCGCCGTGATCTCGCCGCACGTCAGGCTCTGCCGACCGCACAGAGCTCGCTGGACATCCTCCTGCGGCACGTCCACGACAATGAGGCGCAGTTCCGTTTCCTGGTGCGCGAGCAGCACGGTGGTATCGCCGAGATCAGGCGTGCCATCGACACGGAGTTGCGACTGTTCTCGAAAGAGCTGGCGATCGACCTGTCGCGGCTCCCGGACCTGGCTCAGTGGTCGCCGGAGGATCTCGAGATCGCGGCCGAATTGATCGTGACGATTATGCTGACCGCTGTCGCCGACCTGCTCGACGGCGACTATCGGGGCAGCGGCGTCGAGCGGGAGATCGTCGAACGCACCGAGAAGCAGCTGGTCATGGTGTTTCTCGGCATGGGTCGGTGGAGTCCGCCGACCGGGTAGGCCACCGCGTCACGATTGCTACAACTTCGTATCGCCGGTGGTGATCGGCTGCCTCCGGTCTTAGTCTCTCTGTTACTGATGTGACCAGGGAGACGCAAGTGACTCGTGTGAAATGGATCGTCGGGCTTGTCGCGGCGACGATCGCCTGCTCGATGGTGCTCGGAGCCTCGGCCACGGCCAACGCATCGCCGTCCTGGTGGCCTCGCCAGCTCCCGCCCCTGCCGCCCCAGATCGCCGAGCTCCTGGAGCCTCCGGTCCCGGTGGAGAAGAAGCTGATCTCGAGCTTCACCAAGCTGCAGAAGTCCATGCGCAAAACCCTGCCGGGCAAAGTCGGCCTGGCCATCGTCCCGGTCGGGTCGGACCGCGTCATCACCATGGGTGACCTCACCACCGGACGTGCCTGGTCGACTCTCAAGGTGCCGGTCTCGCTAGCCGCGGAACGGCGATTCGGTGCGGCGGTGGCGACAGAGGAGGACAAGGCGATCACGTTCTCCGACAACGACGCGGCAGGCGAACTGTGGGGTTCGCTGGGTGGCGGGCAGAGTTCGGTGGACGCGGTGACCGATGTCCTGCGCGAGGGGCACGATCTGCGGACCCAGGTGAGTTCGGAGGCAGATGACCCTCCCTCGTACCCCGGCTACACCCCGTGGGCGCTCGCCGATCAGGCGCGATTCGGCGCGCACCTGCCGTGCCTGCCCGGCAGCGAGCACGTCATCCGGCTGATGAGCAATGTGGCGAGCAATCAGCAGTGGGGCGTGGCCACGATGGGGCGCAAGCAGGGCGCGGTGACCGCGGTCAAGGGCGGGTGGGGTCCAGCCCGGTCGGGATCGGCGGGCTACCTCGTCCGGCAGCTCGCGGTGATCACCACGCTGCGCGGTGATGTCGCGGTGTCGATGGCTGCCATACCGAGTGGTGGATCCTTCTCCAAGGGCACCAGGATGCTCGACAAGGTGGGGGACTGGCTCGAGGGCCACCTCGCCTCACTGCCGGTCGGTCGCTGCTGACCGCTCCGAAGGTCAATCCGCCCGAGCGTGCCGCCCGCCGGAACCCGAGACGGGAGTCGCGTTGGAAGGAGCCGCGGCGGGCGGAGTGGTCAGCGCGGCAGCGATCAGGGTGGTCAGTGGTACCGAGAGCGCGATGGCGATGCCACCGACGAACGACCGCGCGAGTTCCACGGCGAGAGCGTCGGTGGTGACCAGCGACCCGAACGGCTGTTGGGCGACGGAGAACAGCAGCAGCAGCGGCAGGGCGCTGCCGGCGTAGGCGAACACCAGGGTGTACACCGTGCTGGCGATGTGGTCGCGGCCCACCCGCATCGCGGCCCGGAAGGTGGCGAGCCGGGTCGGCTCACCCGCTGCGGCCAGTTCGAATGCGGCCGACGCCTGCGTGATCGTGACGTCGTTGAGCACGCCCAGGGTGCCGATGATGAAGCCCGCGAGCAGCAGTCCGCTCACCGAGATGCTGCCCTGGTACACCTGCAGGTTGGTGGTCTGGTCGCCGGACAGCCCGGTCAGGTGCATCGTCTCGATCGCCAACCAACTCAGCACCCCGGCCAGCACCAGCGACGTCAGTGTGCCCAGCAACGCGGAACTGGTGCGCAGGCTGACTCCGTGGGCGAGATAGAGAACCACGTACAGGATGGCCGCCGACGACACCACGGCCACCGCGACCGGTGACTTCCCGTCCAGGATCGCGGGCAGGGTGAACACCGCGAGCACCCCGAACGCGAACGCGAGCCCGATGATCGACCGGAATCCGCGCCACGCGGCCACCAGCACCACCGCACCGACGAAGAGCAGGCCCCAGATGATCGTCGGCACCGTCCGGTGGAAGTCGAAGAACGTGTAGCGGGTTGTTCCGTCGGGGCCGGGAACCACGGCGAGCCGGATGCGGTCGTCCACCTGCAGCGACGGCTGTCCGGCCTGGGGTTGGTCCAGCGCGCTCGGCGACGGCTCGACCGCCCCGGGCTCGGCCAACCCGGATTGGGCGCGGTTGGTGGGCACCTCGAGCAGGGTGTGGCGCCCCTCGTCGTCGCCGCTGTCGAGGCGCACGGTGCTCACGATGCATGGGCCTTCGGAGGAGACGCCCTCGATCTGGAACACGGGATCGTCCTGCACGGTGCCCGCCAACGGATTCAGACAGTCGGCGCGGACCTGTCCGACGACGTGACCGTCGACGGTGCGGATCGACCCTCCGTCGGCCGACCGGTACTGCATGGGGATCGGATGCTCACCGTCCGATGGCCACAGCAGCACCGCGCCGACCGCCACGATCACACCGATGAGTGTCAGGCTGCCGATGACGATCCACCGCGCGAACGGCGAGAGTATGGCCGGGATCTCCGAGACGCCGTGGCCGTGTGCGTGTCCGTGGCCGTGACCGTGCCCGCGCGGCCCGGATTCGCGGCGGTCTCCTGGATGACTCACCACGACAGGTTATGCGGTTGGACACCCATCGCATCGGGGTACTACTGGAGGCATGCGATCCACAGACGTTTTGATCGACGGTTTCGAACGGGTCTCGGAGAACGTGCATGCGGTGCTCGACGGCATCACCGCCGACCAACTGACCCACCGGCCGGGCGCCGAGGCCAACACCATCGCCTGGCTGATCTGGCATCTGACGCGGGCGCAGGATGTGCAGATCGCCGACGTCGCGGACCGCGACGAGGTCTGGACATCGGCGGGCTTCTACGACCGCTTCGATCTGCCGTTCGAGCCCAGTGCGTCGGGTTACGGTCAGAGCCCCGACGAGGTCGCCCGGGTGTCGGTCGGCGATCCCGCGCTACTCGCCGACTACTACGACGCGACACATGCCGTCACCGTCGACTACCTCGGTGGCCTGACCGACGATGACCTCGATCGGGTCATCGACGAGAACTGGGATCCTCCGGTGACGCTGGGCGTCCGGCTGGTCAGCATCGTCGATGATGACGCGCAGCACGTCGGTCAGGCGGCCTACGTTCGGGGACTGCTCGACTAAGACCGATTGCGGCTCACTGGGAGACGGCTCACTGGGAGACGCAGCCCTGCAAGGTCTGGAAGTCACCGGCGAAGGCGAGACCGCCGGTGCACGTCGGTCCGTTCTGTCCGTCCACGACGACGGTGGCGCCCGGTCCGGCGATGCCGATGGCCAATCCGGGCTTCACGCCGGTCATCGTCACCGATGCGCCGGGGCCGACCGCGATGGCGGCCGGGCCGGAATAGTTGTCTCCGGTCGCCGCCGCGCTGCCCCCGTTGTCGGTGATGGCGAGCGTGAGTCCGGTGGGGCCGGACGACGCCGAGCAGTCGGCCATCGTCGACGACTGACCGGGCAGCGCCGGACAGATCTGCGGCGCGGCCTGCGCGCTCGGCGCGGACAAAGTCATACCGACGGCGCCCGCGGCGGCGGTGATCGATGCCAGGACAGCGGTCTTCGTGATCGTGCGCATGGTGGTGCTCCTCAGGTCGTCGGGTTCGTACATCAGCCATTCGGAACCATCCGATCGGCGGATGGGCGGACGCCCGAGAATCGGTCGCGGCCACCGTGAGACGATCGGAGACATGACCGAGCGTCCGACCGGGGGACCGACCTCGACGACACAGGATCGCCCGACAGCCGATGGCTCCGGCGAGTCGATGCTCACGGTCGTCCTCGCGTTCGTCATGAACCTGCTCGTCGCCGTGGCCAAGTCGATCGCCGCCGCGATCACCGGTTCGGCGGCGATGCTCGCCGAGGCCGCCCACTCCTGGGCCGATGCCGGCAACGAGGTGTTCCTGCTCATCGCGGAACGACGGGGTGCGAAGGGCCGCGATGCCCGCCATCCCTTCGGTTACGGCCGTGCCACCTACATCTGGTCGATGTTCGCGGCCTTCGGGTTGTTCGCCGTCGGTGCGGCGGTGTCGGTGATGCACGGCATCACGTCGCTGACCGAACCGGAGGCCGACGCCGATTACCTGGTCGGCTATGCGGTCCTCGCGATAGCGGCGGTGCTGGAGTCGGTTTCGTTCGCGCAGGCCATCCGTCAGGTCCGTGCGGCCGGCGACCGGTTCGCGATCCATCCCCTGCGTTTCGTCAACCGGACGTCGAACACCACCCTGCGGGCAGTGTTCTTCGAGGACGCCGCAGCACTCGTCGGTCTGGCGATCGCAGCACTCGGCATGGCGTTGCACGAGATCACCGGCTCGGCGGTGTGGGACGCGATCGCTTCCATTCTGGTCGGCATTCTGCTCGGGTTCATCGCGATCCTGCTGATCAAGCGCAACAGTGAGTTCCTGCTGGGGCAGAGTGCATCCCCGACGACACGCTCGGCGATCCTGCGGGAGATGTTGGCGCACCCCGAGATCGAACGGGTGACCTATCTGCACGTCGAGTACGTCGGTCCGATGCAGTACTACCTGGTCGCCGCGGTCGACATGGTGGGTGATCGGGCCGAGCACGATGTGGCCGAACGGCTCCGCCGGGTCGAGCGCGAGATCGAACAGCACGAACCGATCGTCGAAGCGGTGCTGACACTGTCCACCGCCGATGAGCCGTCGCTGAATCCCTGATCGACGTCGCGGGTAGGTTGTCGGTGTGGATCTCCGTGTCTTCACCGAACCCCAGCAAGGCGCCACCTACGACGACCTCCGTCGGGTCGCACAGGCCACCGAACAACTCGGATTCGACGGCTTCTTCCGGTCGGACCACTACCTGGCGATGAACTCCGACGGCCGTCCCGGTCCCACCGACGCCTGGCTCACCCTGGCCGGACTCGCCCGCGAGACGACGAGTGTTCGGCTGGGCACGCTGGTGACGTCGGCGACCTTCCGGCTACCCGGCCCGCTGGCGATATCGGTCGCACAGGTCGACCAGATGTCCGGTGGGCGAGTCGAATTGGGTTTGGGTGCGGGATGGTTCGAGGCCGAACACGCCGCCTACGGCATCCCGTTCCCGCCGCTCGGCGAGCGGTTCGACCGACTCGAGGAGTCGTTGGAGATCATCACCGGGCTGTGGGAGACGCCCGAGGGACGTCATTTCGACCACCAAGGCGCACATTTCCGGTTGTCGGACTCGCCGGCTCTTCCCAAACCCGTGCAGTCGCCGCGGCCGCCGATCATCGTCGGCGGTGCGGGAAAGAAGCGCACCCCGGCGCTCGCCGCGCGTTTCGCCGACGAGTTCAACGTGGCCTTCGCGCCGGTGTCGACGGCATCGCAGCAGATCGGCCGGGTCCGCGCCGCGTGCGCGACGGCCCGACGGCGCCCCGAGACGATGACCTACTCCGCGGCCTTGGTGCTGTGCTGTGGCGCCACCGAGGCCGAACTGGCTCGTCGCGCCGACGCGATCGGCCGCGAGGTCGACGAACTGCGGGAGAACGGCGCCGCCGGGACGCCCGACGAGGTCGTGGAGAAGATCGAACAGTACCGGCAGGTCGGTGTCAGCCGGATCTATCTGCAGACACTCGATCTTTCCGATCTCGATCACCTCGACCTGGTCGCCTCACGGGTGATGCCGCAGCTGTCGCGTTGACCGGTCCCGTTCCGTAGGCCGAACCCGGGTTCGGTGTGGAGCCCGAAATCGTCGGATGGTGCCGATTCGGTCGACCTGTGCCGCCCCCGCGGCGATAATCCACTCATGGCGGACAAAGGAATTCCGAACCGGGGCCCCGGCGAGGCCCGGCCCGGTGAACGACAACGCTTCAAGAAGCTCGCCCAGGCGGCGCTCAACGCCGACATGACCGTCGATCAAGTGGAGTCGATCCTCGTCGACCTCGGCGACGTGCTGGTCGACATGAACAATACGATGACCGGACTCGACGGAGCGGTCGACACCCTCGACGGGACCTTGTCACGGCTGTCGGGAACGCTCGACAAGGTCGATTCGATGGTGGGCGCCATGGGCGACGTCGTCGACCGGTTGGAAGGCGTGGTCAGTCGGGTGGAGGCCCTCGTCTCCATCGGGGAAGCCGCGCTGCGCCCGCTCGGCGCCATCGAGTCCGCGGGCCGAAGCGTCGCCACACGACTGAAGATCCTCGGGTGAGCGGCGAGACATCGGACCCGGTCGCCGAGGAACGCTCGTTCCGCGGGCGGCACGGTGAGACCATCCGCTACGACGTGTTCCGCCCGACCGGCGACGCCCGCGCGTCGGTGGTGATCGCGCACGGCGCAGGCGAGCACGGCCGCCGCTACGGCCACGTCGTCGAGCGGCTGGTGCGAGCGCGATTCCGGGTCGCTGTGCCCGACCACCTCGGCCACGGCCGTTCGGGTGGCAAACGTCTTCGCGTGCACAGTGTCTCGGATTACACCCGCGATCTGGACCGCGTCGTCGACGAGATCGCCGACGACGGCCTGCCGACATTTCTGATCGGACACAGCATGGGTGGTTGCATCGCGCTGGACTACGCGCTGAATCACCAGGACCGTCTCGACGGACTGGTCCTGTCGGCTGCCGCAGTGGTGCCCGGCGACGACCTGCCGGCCGTCGCGATCAAGCTGGCCCCGTTGTTGGCGCGCATCGCGCCCGGGTTGCCGACCGCAGCGCTCGACTCGAACCTCATCTCCCGTGACCCGCAGGTGGTCGCCGACTACGCCGCCGATCCGCTGGTCGTGCGAGCCAAACTTCCCGCCGACATGGCCGGCGCGATGCTGACGACGATGCGGTCGTTTCCGCACCGGCTACCGGCACTGCGCCTACCGGTGCTGGTGATGCACGGCGGCGACGATGCGTTGACGAGTCCGGCCGGAAGCGAGTTGGTCGATCGGCTCGCGGGCTCGTCCGACAAGACCCTGACGATCTACGACGGCCTGTATCACGAGATCTTCAACGAACCCGAGCGTGAGCGCGTCCTCGACGATGTCATCGACTGGCTGGAGGGCCACCTGCCCCCGTGACTCAACTCAACCGGCGGGGGTGGTCGTCGTCGTGGTGGACGGTACCGCCACCGGAACCTCCGGTACCGACGGCACGGCCGGCTCCGACGTGGTCGGTGCGGCAGGGGAGGTGACGACGCCCGCGTCCGGTGCGTTGGACTCACCGGTCTGGGCGGCGGAGGTCTGGTCCGCCGAGGTCTGCGGCGCAGATGATTCCGGTGCCGTCGATTCTTGCGCCGACTCGGACGAGGCCGACTCGGAGGCCGACGACGAATCCGATGGTGTCCCGGCCAGGTCGACGACGTCGAGCACCGGGGTCGACTTCGCCGCGGCGAGCGCGGCCTGCGTCGCCTTGGTGGTGCCCTCGGGGTCCGGGCTGCCGGCGGCGTCGACCACCTGCACCTTCGCGGTCACCGGCGGATTGTTGCGCAGTGCCGCCAGCACATGGTCCTTGCCGTCCGCGAGCCCGCGGTCCCAGTTCTCCCAGGTGTGCCCGCCATAGTTCGGCAGGGAGATCACCGACGCCCCGGTCTGTGCCGCCTGCAGCTGCATCAAAACGGTCGACACGGCCGAAAGGATCTCAAGGGCCATCGACGTGATCTGATCCTGTTCGGAGAGGTGCGCCATCTCGGTATTCGTGAGGAATCCGTTGCCCGACGAGATGATCAGAACCTGTCCATTCTCGGCGAGCTTGCCGACGTTCTTGGACGGGTCGTTGTCGGTCCACCGCTGACTGCCCGGTTGGCCCCACATGTTGACGATGCCGTTGGTGTAGTTGGACACGATCGTCTGGCTGGCGAACACACCGAGTGCGCCGATCGGGTTGTCGATCTGGTAGTAACCCGACATGGCCTGCACGACCTTGAACTGGTCGGGATGCCGCTCGGCCAGCGTCACGGCCGGCCCGCCGGACATCGACAGCCCGATGATCGCGTTGTTGTTCTTGCTGACGCCGAAGTTCTCGGCGAGATAGTCGGGCAGTTCCTCGGTCAGGAACGTCTCCTGCTTGATGACGGTGTTCTGGCCACCCGCGCCGCCGTCCCAGTCGGTGTAGAACGACGACGCGCCACCGACCGGCATCACCAGGGTGGTGTCGGTGCTGCCGTCATAGACCTTCGCGGCCTGCACGTCCTTGGTCCACGCGGAACGGTCCTCTTGCGCCCGCATCCCGTCGAGCAGATAGACACCCTGATCGCTGCCGTTGGAGGCACGGATCTGCACCGTCACGAACTTGCCCTGCGACTCCGACCACACCTTGCAGTTCTGGACGTAGTTGCCCGACGAATCCCAGGTGCAGCCCTCCCGCAGCTTCTCCGGATGCCCGGCCATCGCCGACGCCTGATTGCCGCCGGACACGACCGACGCGAGCCCGAACAGGGCCAGGCTCAGCACGGTGACCACGGCGATGCCGGCCAACCGGCGGCGAGTGCCTCGTCGTGCCGGTGTGGGGGTGTCGTCGGTGTCGGGCACGACCTGCCAACCGTCGGCGATCATGGACGAATCCGGCTGTTCCGGGTGGGTGGGCATGAGACTCCTGACATGGCGCGATACTTCCCCCGACGCGCGCACCCGCCGATGGGGCGGGCCGCGGTGTTGCACGGACTGTCGTGGCCGGTGTTCGCCGCGTTACAGACCGTGTTCCGGGATGGACCCGGACCTGTGCGGCGCTTGATCCGGAGCCTGTCGGCCGCCCGTTCTGCCGATGGCGGGCGGGGGCGATCTCCGCGGAGGACACTGAGAGGCGATGGTTCGATCCGAAACCGCCACTGTCCAGTGCGGGACAGTAGGTGGTGTCTCGAAGGGTGTCCGCGATGACGACCGATCAGACTTCGCCCGCTCGGCCTGCTCCCGTCGACATGACCCATCACGCGCACCTGTCGGGCGTCTTCGCGCCCCAGCGTCGCGAAGTCGACTTCGATCACCTCGAGGTCGTCGGCGAGCTGCCCGACGACCTGCACGGCAGCTATCTGCGCAACGGGCCCAACCCGCGGTTCGACCCGATCGGGTCCTACGTGTACCCGATCGACGGCGACGCGATGGTGCACCGTCTCGACATCGGCGATGGCGCGGCGCACTACCGCAACCGGTTCGTCCGCACGCCGATGGTGGTGGCCGAAGAGGAAGCCGGCCATGCCATCTGGTCGGGCATCACCGACGGCTACACGCCGCCCGCCGATGAGGTCGGACCCGACCTCGCCGGCACGTTCCGGCAACTGCCCGACATCAACATCGTCGAGCACGCCGGTCGGCTGCTGGCCATGGCCGAGTCCGACCAGCCCTACCGATTGAACCCCGGCGAACTGGCCACCATCGGCCGCGACGACTGCGACGGCGCCATGGCGGTCGGCAGCACGGCCCACCCCAAACTCGACCCGGACACCGGGGAACTCGTCCTCTTCAATTACATGCTCGAGGCGCCGTACCTGACGTGGGCGGTGCTCGGTCCCGACGGACACACGCGACGCGCGCCGACGCCGGTGACCGGTGTCGACCGTCCGCTGATGATCCACGACATGGCGCTGACGTCGCGGTACATCGTGCTGTTCCTCTGCCCGCTGGAGTTCGACATCGAGGCGATGCTGACCGGCGGTGGCCTGCTGCAGTGGCGGCCCGAGTCGGGCACCCGCATCGCACTGATCCCACGGGACGGGTCCGCGATCAGATGGGTCGACTCGGAGCCGATGTGGGTGTGGCACTTCGCCAACGCATTCGACACCCCGAACGCCGACACCGTGAACGCCGACACCGTCACAGTGGACTACGTCGAGTGGACCTATCCCGGCGGCTTCGCCGACATCCCGACGCCCGCGACGTCGACGCTCGTGCGAGCGGTCATCGATCCGGCGCGGAGGAGCATCGCCCGCACCGTGCTCGGGGAGAGCGTCGACGTGGAGTTCCCGCGCGTCGATGATCGTGCGCTCACCCGGTCGCACGGTCAGATCGCGGTCGTCGGCAAGAGCGAGGGCGACACCGGCGACCAGGACAGTCTGTGGTTTCACGACCTGGACACCGGGCGCGAAACCTGTTGGCGCCCAGGCGTCGCCATCGGCGAACCCATCTACATGCCCGGCTCGGTGAACGACTACTGGGGTGCATTCGGCACCGACCCCGTCGACATGACGTCCTACTTCTACGTGCTCTCGGCGAAGGACCCCGCGGCCGGTCCATTGGGCACGGTGACCATGCCGATCCGGGTGCCTGCGGGGCTCCACGGGGCGTGGCTGCCCGGCGACCCGCGGTGATTCATCGCCCTGTTTGGTAGGCCGCGGACGACAACCGCCCTCCGGCGTGGGCCGGAGGGCGGTGTCGGGCGGATCATCTCGGGCGTGAGAGGGGGACCCGAGGGTGATTCGTCAGGCGTCGTAGCCGAGCAGTGACTTCACCTCGAGGAACTCGTCGAAGGCGTAGTCGCCCCACTCGCGGCCGTTGCCGCTCTGCTTGTAGCCACCGAACGGAGCGACCGGGTCGAGTTGGGCGCCGTTGAGCGAGATCGAACCGGCGCGGATACGCGAACCGACCTTGCGCACCTCATCGACATCCTTGCCGGACACGTAGCCGGCGAGGCCGTACTCGGTGTCGTTGGCGATCTCGATGGCATTGTCGAGCGAGTCGTACCCGATCATCACGAGAACCGGGCCGAAGATCTCGGTGCGCGCGATGTCCATGTCGTTGGTGACCTCGGAGAACACCGTCGGGCGGACGTAGTACCCGGTCGGCAGCTCGTCCGGGCGACCGGGGCCGCCGAACACGACCTTCGCGCCCTCGCTGACACCGCGCTCGATCAGGCCCTGGATCTTGTCGAACTGAGCCTCCGACACCACCGGGCCCAGCCGCACGTCGCCGGCCGGATCGCCCACTGTCAGCGTCGATTCCACGGACTTGGCGGCTTCCTCGGCCTCGGCCAGACGGGCCTTCGGGACGATCATGCGGGTGGGCGCGTTGCAGGACTGGCCCGAGTTCATCATCATCGCGGCGACACCGCCGGCGACATTGGCTGCGAAATCCTCGTCATCGAGGATGACGTTCGGGCTCTTGCCACCCAGTTCCTGGGCCACGCGCTTGACCGTCGGCGCAGCATTCTTGGCCACCTCGATGCCGGCGCGGGTGCTACCGGTGAAGGACACCATGTCGATGCCGGGATGCGCCGCCAGCGCGGTGCCGACACCCGGTCCGTCGCCGTTGACCAGGTTGAAGACGCCGGCCGGAACACCCGCGGCGTCGAAGATCTCGGCGACGATCGCGGCGCTGAAGGGAGCCACCTCGGACGGCTTGAGCACCATCGTGCAGCCGGTCGCGAGCGCCGGTGCCACCTTGCACATGACCTGATTGAGCGGCCAGTTCCACGGGGTGATGAAGCCGCAGACGCCGATGGGCTCCTTGACGATCCGCGAGGTGCCGCGGTCTTCGGAGAACGTGAACGCGGGCAGTTGGGCCGCCGCGGTCATCAGGTGCGCGAGGCCGATCGGCACCTGCACGTTGTTGGCGAGTCCGCTCGGGGCGCCCATCTCCTCGGTCACCGCGGCGGCCAGGTCCGGCATCCGGTTCTGGTACTCCGCGACCACGGCGTTCAGGACGTCGACCCGCTCGTCGACCGATGTCTGGCTCCAGGTCGTGAAGGCCTTGCGCGCGGCCTCCACGGCTTTGTCGACGTCGGCGGCCGAACCGATGGCCACCTGGCCCGCGGCCTTCTCGGTGGCCGGGTTGATGACGTCGATGAGGTTGAGTTCGGCGGGCTCCGTCCACGAGCCGTCGATGTAGAACTTGGTGATCTCGCGCATGCTTGTCCTTCGTGTCGACACGTGTTGTCGACACCACACTATGCCTGTCGGCAGAGTGCGTGTCTCATCTTTGAGGAAACCGTCGTTGTCACATATAGGACTTGTGTCGTCGCTCGGATTCGCGGTCGGTCGGACAGCCCCTCACTAGGGTGGGGAGCATGATCCTCATCGTCGCAAAGTGGCCCGTCAAGCCCGAATTCGCCGACCAATGGCCCGAGCTCGTCCGGGAGTTCACCGCGGCCACCCGCGCCGAGCCGGGCAACAAGTTCTTCGAGTGGTCGCGCAGTCTCGACGACCCGAACACCTACGTCCTGGTCGAGGCCTTCGACGACGACGCGGCCGAGGCGCACGTCACGAGCTCGCACTTCCAGGTGGCGACCACCGAGCTGCCGAAGTATCTCGAGCGGACGCCGGACATCGTCAATGTGACCGTCGATCAGGACGACTGGTCAAAGCTCGGCGAGATGTCCGTCGACTGAGCGGGCACAACTCGCCTGCGTGGGTGCTCACAAGTGTCGCTTGTGGGTGCACAAGGTCGGGCCATCTGCCGTGACCGGCCCGGGTGCCCCAGGGTGGGTACATGTCCATCACGCTCGACGTCCGCCGCGCGGCCAACCGTCGTCTACTCACGGATCTCGACCATCCGCGGCAGGTCTTCGAGCACCTGACCCCGAACTGGTTCGCGGCGGTGATGGGTACGGGCATCGTCGCCAACGCGGCGGTCGCGCTGCCGATCCGGTCGGCCGCGCTGGACGCCTTCGCCACGGCGATCTGGGCGACGGCCGCGATCCTGCTGGCGACCATCGCGACCGCATTCGTCGTGCACTGGGTGCGTCATCGCGAGAACGCGCGCGGCTATGCCGCAGATCCGGTGATGTCCCACTTCTACGGCGCACCGCCGATGGCACTGCTCACCGTCGGTGCCGGGACGTTGTCGCTGGGCGGACCGATTCTCGGGGATTCGGTGGCGCTGTGGACGAGCGTGGTGTTGTGGTCGTCGGGCACCGCACTCGGCGTGCTGACCGCGGTGTGGGTGCCGTTCACCATGATGACCGCGCCGCGACGCAGTGAGAACGTGGCGCTGCCGGCCTGGCTGATGCCGGTGGTTCCGCCGATGGTGTCCGCGGCGACGGGCGCGGCGCTCATCGCGCACGTGCCGACCGGTCAACCGCGGCTGGCGATGCTGACCGGATGCTATGCGCTGTTCGGTGTCAGCCTCGTTCTCGGACTGATGACGATGACGATGATCTATGCGCGGCTCACCCACGGCGGCGTGCCCGAGTCCCGATCGGCGCCCACCATCTGGATCACGCTCGGCATGATCGGTCAGTCGGTCACGGCCGCGAATCTGCTGGCCGCCGAGGCCGACCACGTCTTCACCGGGGCGCAGGCGCCGATCGCCACGGGGCTCGCCGTGTTCGGCATCGTGTTCGGTCTCGCGATGGGTGGTTTCGGCGTGGCGATGTTCGCCCTGGCCACCGCGGTCACCGTGCGAGCGGTCCGTCGTGGTCTGCCGTTCGCGTTGACATGGTGGAGTTTCACGTTCCCGGTCGGCACCTGCGTGACCGGGCTCCTCGCGCTGGGTGCCGCGCTCGACGCCGCGCCGATCCGTGCCCTGGGGGAGATGCTGTTCGTGGTCCTGGTCGCCGCGTGGGCGACGGTCGCGGTCCGCACCGCGCGAGCCGCGGTGCGGGGCAGCGTTTTCCGGCCGGTCTGACGTATCGGGGGGCCGGTCAACCGGACCGGCGGACGCGCACCGCCCGCGCGGTCGCCGCGACCGCTGCGGCCGCCGCCAGGATCGCCAACGGGGCCACGACGCCGACCGACCCACGGATGCTGGTGAGCAGCACGGGCAGCCCGAAGCCCAGGTAGCAGGCGACGTAGAAGATTCCGGTCACGCGGCCCCGGCTCGCTGCGGGCGTCATCGTCTCGACGTCGACGAGGCCGTCGCGCAGACACAGCCCGTACGCGAGCCCGAGGACGATCGCGGTGAGCGCGAACACGGCCAGACTCGGCTCGGAACCCGCAGCCGCGGCCATCACGAAGCCGATCGCGGCCAGCGCAGCGCCGACGACGCCGGTCATCGGCCCGGTGTGCAGTCGACGCACGACGAACTGCACGACCACGCCGGAGCCCAGACACAGCGCCGCGGCAAGACCGGGCACCCATGCGCCTTCGTATCGATCGCCGATCCGCGCGGCCATCACGACCACCGCGACGGTCACCGACGAGAAGACCCACAACGCCATGGGAATCGACCACGACAGCGCGGCTCGCACCGACCGCGTGGTCGTCTCCAGGGCGTCGGCGGAGTCGTGGACCGGAGAGTGTGCCGGTGGGGTCAGCACGATCGCCGCGACGGCAACCACCAACGACGCGACTCCGGTGACCGCGAACGGCACCTCGAGTCGATGCGGGACGAACTCCGCGAGCAGCCCGGTGATGACGGGTCCGAGGGCAAACCCGGTGGTGAGCACCGCTCCGGCCAGCGTCGCTCCGGACCGTCCACGCAGGTCCGCCGCCCACGCGGTGCCCGCCCCGATGGTCAGACCCGCGCCGAGCCCGACGACGAGACGGCCGACGAGCACGCCGGCCTGGTCGTGCCACACGATCATCATCAGATTGCCCAGGCCCGCGAGCATCGCGCCCGACAAGACCACCGGCCTGCGGCCGACCCGGTCCGACAGCGTGCCGCCCCCGAACAACCCCGGCAGCAACCCGAGCGCGTAGATGCCGAACGCACCGTCGACGACGGTCGCCGACAGACCTTCGTCGGTCCGCAGCACCGGAATCATCGACGCGAAATGATTGGCGCCCCAACCGGTCGTGAACAAGACCAGCAGGACCGCCGGCAGCGCGTAGCGCTTCGTGCTCTTTTCGTCGATGTCCATCGAGCGTGATTGTGCCGGGGTATGAGTAGATCCAACGAATCGTTGATGAGAGGCGGCCGACGAGATGACCTCGACCGAGCAGGAATTCCACCCGGATCTGGCTCGGCTGGCCCGGGTCTTGCCCCGTGGAGTCGCGGGTCCGCGCCGTATCCGGGTCATCCGGTTTGTGCAGAACATCATGGCGAGGCTGCAACGTACGGGTGATGTGGAGGTCCGGGATCTTCCGTCCGGCGGCGCGGCGCGGATCTTCCGGCCGGCCGGTGCTGCTGCCGATGTGCCCGTGCTGCTGTGGATTCACGGCGGTGGTTACGTATTCGGCAAGGCGCAGCAGGACGACGAGATGTGCCGACGGTTCAGCACGGATCTCGGGGCCGTGGTGGTCTCCGTGGACTACCGTCTGGCGCCGGAACACCCGTTCCCGGCGGCCCTCGACGACTGCCACGAGGCGCTCGGGATCGCGCGAGAACTCGCCGGCGTCGACCTGTCGCGGATCGCCATCGGCGGCGCGAGTGCCGGCGGCGGACTGGCCGCTCAGCTGGCCCTGCGGGTCAGGGATCTCGGCGAGCAGGCGCCGGTCCTGCAGCTGTTGGTCTACCCGATGCTCGACGACCGCACCGGCTCCGACGGTCCCGCCGACAATGAATCCCGCTTCCGGGTCTGGAACAGCAGCTCGAACCGATACGGATGGACGTCGTATCTCGGTGACGCCGTTCCGGAGGTCGTCGCGCCTGCCCGGCGAGACGATCTCGCCGACCTCCCGCCCGCCTGGATCGGCGTCGGCGACCTGGACCTCTTCTACGACGAGGACCTCGCCTACGCGGAGCAGCTCCGTGCAGCGGGAGTGACATGCGATGTCGAGGTGATCAACGGCGCATTCCACGGATTCGATCTGGTCACCGCGACTGCGCCGGTCTCGAAGGAGTTCTTCCGGATGCAGGTGGCGGCGGTGCGAAAGGCATTCGAAGCGAGTACGTAGGACAGGACTCTGCCCTTACGGGCACGACATGGCGAAGCGTGGCGAATTAGTGTCTGGCCATGTCGGCCTTCCGGATCAGCTCACCGGACGGCGCACGCCCACACGGCGGGACCACCCGGCCGGTGTCGCGGCACGGCAGCGCCCCTGCACTCGTGAACTCACGCAACGTCCTGGACCGGGCTCAGACGAACGCCGGTAATCGTGCTGTCGTGCAGGCGTTGCAGCGCGACGTCGGCGCGCCGACCGCAACCGGCAACGGACCGAATCCGGTTGCGGCGGCGCCACCCCGGCAGAACTATGTGTTCCTGATGGGTGACCCCACGCGCGACAGCTTCTACTCGGCGGCTGCGGTGTACTTCGGTCAGCACGAGAAGGGCGCACAACTGGTGCGGGGCAAGCGAACTCTCGACGAGGTGATCGCCCACGTCAATGCCGGCACCGCGGCCGCGTCACGGATCATCATCGTCTCCCACGCCAACGAAGAAGGGAACCTCGGATTCTCGCTGAATACCGCTGATGCCGCCAAAGACGCCTCATCCGGGGATCGCAAACCGCGTCTCGAGTTCAAGGAGCTGCGCGATGCCAACGCGTCGGGAGCGCTACCGGTGGCCGATGCGACGAAGATCGACAGCGCGACGCGGGTGGAGATCCGCGGCTGCAACATCGGCCGGTCGCAACGAATGCTCGACGCGATCGATCAGGCGTTCGGCGGAGAAGTGAGCGTCAGCGCTCCCACCCACAAGCAGGAATACTCGTTCCACAGTGTCGGCAAAGGCAAACCCGTGGTGAGCGAGGAGGCACTGTTCCAATACAGCATCTCCGATCCCGGGCATCCCACCGTGACCGCGGACGAGCGGGCGCGACGTTTCCGTGCGCGCTATCCCGATGTGCCGGAGGGGCGTTGGGCCGCGTTGTTGAAGGCCGCGAAGGAGAAGAACACGCGTCGGAAGGTGTTCACGTGGACGGGGCCGAATCCACCCGCCGACGATGCCGCCGCCGTCTTCGCCCGGATCGGGACCGCCAGCATGTTCCCGAAGAAGGCGGGATGGGTCGTCACGTACAACGGGCGCACCACCGTCGGTGACAGTTGGCACTTCGAGGTGCAGGCAGATCGTGTCACGGCCGCCGGCAGCGAGACCCGCACCCAGGCGATCGTGACGCGGATTCCGCCTGATCCGGACGTGTTGAAGGCGCAGCAGATCGCCGATTCCGGTCAGCCCGATGCCCACGAATGGACCGTCGTCGATGCGGTCGTCGGCCCGACGTTGACCCGCACGGTGTATGCGGAGCACACCGAGTGGGTGATCGATCAGAAGATCATCGGCAAAAGTGGTGTGGCGCAACCGCCGACGTCGGATCGGACGTTCTATGGCGAATCGTCATTCACGCCCTCGCCACCTCCCAAGCCCTGACGGCCGCCTGGTCCGCCGCGGTGCTCGAAACCAGAGAGCGCGACCACCAGCGTGTCTCGCGCACGATCCGTACCCGCCGCCGCCGAGATGAGCGCCGCCCGCCACAGCGCCGCGATGATGGTGGGATCGGCAGTGATTTCCACGTGCCCGAGCAATTCGTCGACGAACTGCGCCACCGGGTCCTCGCCGGACTTCGGTGGTGGCTGTCCCAACAGGTAGGCGAACCGTTGGGCCACGGCGTAGTCGAACCCGACCAGCAGAACGTCACTCACACTGCGCGATGTGGCGGCAGCGCCGGCCATTCGATCCAGCAGGCGCTGCTCGACGTCGGCGCGGACGAACTGATAGAGCCCCAACTTGCTGTCGAAGTGGTGGTAGAGCGCTCCGGTCGTCACCTCTGCCGCCGACGCGAGGGCACCCACGGTCACCTCGTCGAACGGCTTGGAGCCGAACTGCTCGACAGCCCGCAAAGCGAGCCGCCCCTTCGGTGAGGTCGAGACCGGTATCCACTGGCGCATGCCTCCATAATGGCGTTATGCTTTCCATAATCCAATTACGCCACGCACGCCGTCGAAAGGTATGGACATGAAACTCGAGTTCTTCCTGGCACCGACCAAGGATCTGGAAGCGTCGTTGGCCCTCTACCGCGATGGCCTGGGCTGGCAGGAGGCCTGGCGCGAGGGCGACCTGACCGTGACGCTGGCGATTCCCGGCTCGGAGGCGAGCCTGATGATCGACGCGATGGATCCCGAAGCCGCACCGGGGCCGGTGTTCTCGGTCGAGAGCCTCGCCGACTTCCACTCGGCCCTGCCCGCGGGGCTCGCGGTGGTCGACGAACCGGCCGAGATCCCCGGCGGCTTCATGGCGACCTACCGGGATCCGGGCGGCGCGACGCTGTATGTGCTCGACCAGTCGACGGGCGGCTGATCGCGACGTTCGATTCAGGCGGAACCGGCCACACGCCGAGCGAAACGCTCGACCCGCCTGCCGAGGCCTTCGATGCGTAGTTGGCGCACCGCTTCGGGGTCGGCACCGGCGAAGATCTTCGACGGTTTCGCTCGAACGTTGGCGTTGCACTGGAATTCTGAGCAGATCAACGCACCCAGGGTGTCGCCCTTGCGGCCGGCGGCGCCGCCCCGTTTGGCGCTGTAGAACGCCACCTCGTTCGGCAGCTGGACGTCTTCGCACAACGAGCACTGGGGACGGGTTCTCGGTTGCGATGACCCGAGTCTGAGTATCACTCCGACGGGCTCGTCGTCGACCGGGGTGACGAGATAGCCGACCAGCGGCAGCTTGGGGTCGCGCCAGCCGAGGAAGAGCAACTTCTCCCAGTCGATGGCGTCGAAGCCGATCGGAAATGTCAGCGAATTACGTTCCCGACGAGTGGAATTGACGAAACAGGCGCGGATCTGCGCCTCGGTGAGGGCGTGCATGAGTATGTCCTTGACGTCGTTCGGAGGAAGGAAGGTACGCCTGAAGCGGCACGGGCCGCCGTTCGACGACTCACGTGCCTTGGGGGCGGGCCACTCAAGCGAGGCCGGCGAAGCTGCCGGCTACCCCCTCGTGCCCAGCGGGCCTCCGTGCTGACGATGACATGGTGCCGATGGTGTCAAACTCTCCCGAGTGCGACAAGCAGGTTGTCGGACGAGCGTGCGTTCTCCGGCATAGGCCGGCAATCTGACGGTGCCCCCAGTCGGACTCGAACCGACACTGGGCGGATTTTAAGTACTCCCGGTGCGCTGTTCTCCGAGTAGCGCCCACCAGCGCCAACGCTCGCGCTCTCACGGAATCACCGCAGGTGAGGGGCTACTTCTCGCCACCTATGGCGCGGTAGCGGCCACCGGTTACCCACCGCCGACAGTGCGCCGGTGGGTAGCACGGGGGTAGCACGGCAGCGATTCGCCGGCGACGGCCGGACCGGGGCAGCAATGCTGGCGGGTGGTCGGAGCCGGGGCCTACGGTGGCGTGTACACGGCAGTGCGGGGCCGCGCCCCACCGTTCAGGCTTCCCAGTAGGGAGCCGCCCGCTTTCTCCGCGATTGCGTCGCGGTTGTTCTATTCGTTTCCGCCCGAAGGTTCTCGGGCCGCACTCCCAGCCGCGCCGGGATTCCACCGCCCGATTGTTCTCGGGTCGCCAATTGAAGATCGCCCGTTCGGTTCAGTGGGCCGACGTTCGCGGGAGAGGCCCCCGCGACAGCACACGTACAGAATCCGAACAAGGAGCAATCATGACCACCACCCGACCGTTCACCCCCGCGCACTGGAACACGCGCCCGTTGTTCGCCTACGGAGCCGATTCCGGCCGGGGCTACAGCAGCGAAGGCGACGTGCTCGTCTCCAGCACCGCCGACGGCCTGGACCTGAACAAGATCTGGGATGAATCCGCGTCGGCAATGACGATGTGGAACAAGCAGCGGTCCGCCTTGGCGTCGCTGATCTCGTACCCTACGACCAGCATCGCCGACGCAATCCCGCAGACCATCGGTGGCGATCACTTCGAGGTCGCCAGTGAGTTCGGCGAGCCGACCGGCCTGCGCGCCGCGCCCGACGCGCTGATCCTGGGAAATTCCTTTGAAGATTATGATATGGCTTCTCGTTTTTCTTGGAAATTTCTCAGGTCAGCCTCAGCCGAGCAAGTGCGAAGTGTGATAAATCGCGCGATGGAATCCGACAATCGTCTCGTTACCGGGAGCATTCTTCGCCGGCTCTTCGATCCGACCGAAGGCGTGAACGAGTTCGCGCACAAGGTGTACGGGCTCTACAACGGCACCGATGGCATGGTTCCCCCGCCGTATGCAGGGCAGGAGTTCCTGAGCACCAACAGTCACTATCTCGTCAGTGGCAACTCCGCAGTCGATCCCGGCGATCTCCAAGACGCAATCGAGCAGGTGCGCAGCAAGGGTTTTGGCATCAACGCGAATTCGCGCTTGCTGGTGCTGTGCCACCCGAACGAAGCCGAAGTGATCGCGACCTTCCGCGCCGGTCAGGAGACCAACGGCATCGAGAGCAAGTACGACTTCATCCCCAGCGCCAGCGCGCCCGCCTTCCTCACCTCCGAGACTGTCGTTGGACAGGTCGCGCCCGGCGAGTTCGCCGGCTTGGAGGTGCTTGGCTCAGTCGGGCCGAGCTGGATCGTGCCCAGCTTTTACCTCCCGACCGGCTACATCGCGGTGGTGGCGACCGGCGGACCGAACGCCGCCTCCAATCCCGTTGCCTTCCGGGAGCATACGAACCCGGCCTATCGCGGCCTGCGTCTGATTCCCGGCAAGGATCAGCGTTACCCACTGCAAGATTCATTCTTCCAAAGGAGTTTTGGTACGGGCGTACGGTTCCGTGGTGCGGCCTGCGTCGTGCAGATAACGACCGACGCTACCTATACCGCGCCGTCGTGGGCGTGGTCGTGACCAACGCCGAGTGGCTGAAGGCCAACGCGCCCGACTACGGACCCGAAGCTGGCGAACTGGATTGGGGGCCGGGCAACGTGCCGCCCGGTCTCGAAGACGAACCACCGAGCAAGGGAGGCGCATATCGCGGAACCACCCCTCCAGCCGAGGAACCTTCGGGCCTCCGCGCCTTGGCTGACGAACTCGCCGAACGCCGAGCGCGGGGCGCGTCGTGAGCCGCCGGTATCGGCGCGACCGGCTGGGTCGCTTCGCGGCGTCACCGGGGATCCGAGTGGTCAGTGCTCTCGACGAAGCCGACGACGCGCTCCAGCGGGCCGAGGCAGGCGTCCGCGAGATCGAGCAGGCGCGGCGAGCGCAGACCAGGGCGCGGCGTCGGTCGGTGGCCCGGCACGCGGTGGCCGGTGCTGCCGTGGGTGCGTTGGTCCCGGCTCCCGCCGTCGCGAAGGTGACCGCCGCACGGTCAGTGGCGTTCGCGTCTGCGTCGACGGCGGCTGGAGCCAAGATCGGCCAGCGGGTCGGTAGGGCTCGCCTCGGCCGGCGATCGGCAGCCGGGGTCAAGGTGCGGCGTTGACCCCGCTACAACGTCACCCGCGCACGTATCGCGCCGCGTCGTCGGCGGTGCCGACCAGCAGGCCGGTCTGATCGGCCTCCCAGAGCAGGCACCAAGGCTCCGCAGGGGCCGAGGCGCACAAGGCAGCCCGGTTGACGTGTCCCGGGCGAGTAGGGCGTTGACTTGTCCGCCCTGCGACCCCGACGTTCTCTAACGAGGACGGCGGGGAGCGGACCGCCTCACATTCCCAACGTGCCCGGTCCGCACACCCAAACCCCACCGAGTCGGTCGCTTCCCGGCTCCGCTCGGTGGGGTTCGGCGTGTGATTCGCATCACTTCAAAATCGGACACGGAACCGCGCCGTTGACTTCGTTTCGGCCATACTCGCAGACCCCGCCGACTCGAAAGCCTCTCAGCGTGGAAATGAGGGCGAGGCTGGCCGTAAAGTTGACGAGCATTCTCGCGTATTCGGTTGTGTGCCAGTAGCTCTGGAGCCGCAATTTGTTGCAACGGATGCCGGGTGCGTGGCAGTATGTGGCCAGCACCAAAGCGGCCATGCCGCACCCGGTGCGGGCAAAAGTGCGACTAGGGCAACTGCCGGGACTGCCGGGCAGCCTTGAACGGGCAAATATCCATCACCGCTCCCGTGGAGGTCGAACGCACCAGCCGGGACACAACCAGTACCTCCCAGGTCTCCATCCCATCCAGATGGATTCCTGCGGAGCACCTCCTCATCAGGAATCCACCCGACAGGAAGGTTCCTGATGAGTAGAGTGTCCGCGCCACAGCGCGCCACCCCGCCTCGGCCCGAGAACGTACGGAATCGCCAGCATCTGGTCCAGCCGACCAACATCGAATGGTCCGAACAGCCCACCCTTATCGGCGCGCAGGACGTGATCGCCTTCGCCCGAGACGAACTGGGCGTCACCCTGACCAAGAGCATGCTGCGCCACGCCACCGAGAGCCGGCGAATCCAGGTGTTCAAGCTCAGTGCTCGCAACGCATACAGTCCGGCGGGCGTGGTCCGCTTCATCGAGTCGCTGGCCCGCCCGGTCGAAGGCGGTGCCGCATGAGCGCGCCGATCCCCGATCCCCGTTGGGCCGAGCAGGGCATTACCGCGCCGTCGATGGCTGACCAGGAGCTACGGCGTTCAGCGGACGCCAATCCCACCGTCGACGCGATCAGTGCGGCGATGGGGCCGGATCACCGTGCCGGTGAACCCGATGCGGTGGTGACCGATGTGTCGGTGCTCGGCCCGGACGTGGCCGGGGTGGAGTTCACGCCGTGGGAACGCCGTCCGCAGCGCGTGGCCGACGAGGTCACGCGGGTCATTCACGAAGGCGGCGGACCGATGTACCGCGAGGACGGATCGGTGAACTGGCTGAGCGCGCCGACGCTGGCGTTGCCCAGCGAGTACGCGGCGCTCTTCGACATCGACTACCTGCACAGCGACCTGCCGGGGCGTGGTGTGTTGCCGCTGCTGCCTCGTGGCCGGTTCTATCTACCTGACGACCTGCGCGATGAGTTGGTGAACCGTGGCCCGGTGCCGCGCCCCGCGAGCAAGCGTGAGGCCTTGGCGCGACGCGAACAGCAATACATCGACGAGGAGCTGACGGTCGCGGTGACGGGGCCGGTGGTCAAGGTGGTCCATCTGTATCGGCGCTCCATGTTTGGCGACTATGGGCAGGACGGACCGTTACCTAACGGTGAGCGGATGGCTCTGGCGTTGGTGGCGTGGCCGGTTCCGGCGGGTTACACGGCGTTCCGTGTCGCTCGGATGTTGGCCGAGTATGCGTTCGGTTGCTGGTGGTGCGGCAAGGACGTCGACTGTGCCGTGATGCTGGTCAGCTCTGGCGGGTCGCTGCGATTGTTCGCCACGTGCGAGGACTGCATCGACGAGATCGGCGACGGTCCCGACTACTACGCCCGCGATCTGTGGGACGCCCAGCACGGGTTCCCGTGTGAGTCGGCCCGATGAGCGCGCCGGTCGCCGGCTCGGGAATCCTCGCGGTAGACCGCGACCCGGACCTACCGGACGATCTGCTGTTGGGTTTCGTGGCGTGCGTGCGGCGGCGGTGGGGCCGCCGGGTGATCGTGGATCATCGTGGGCGCGAATGGTGCCGCGTGCGGTGTGTTCCGCCCGATGGGTTCTGTGTGGTGTGGGCTGTGTATGCCGGTGTGCGGTACCCGGCGGTGCGGCTACAAGGGCATTCGCGGCCGTCTGAGCTTCGCCACGCCGGACGGGACGTGCCGGTGTGCCCACTGGTGGCGACGGCGTGGCGTCAACCGTTGAATCCGACGCCCCAGCCGTTCAACGCGAAGGGGACGCCACCGGCACTACCGGCAACGTCCCCGATTCACGCGGAGAGCTTGACGCTCTTCTGAAGTCATCAGTGATGACTGCACAACTATACCCGTTGCGGGGCAACGAGTTATCTCACACAAGAGAGACGCCGACCCGATCTGTAGGGCAGGCGGGTCGGCGTCCTCAACTCGACAAGAAGCATCCTCTGAAAGGCCTCTCAGTGACCCAGCATACCGCGCCCCACGAAGCGACACCATCGCGTAAACGCAAGCTGCCGAACGTAATCCACGTGACTCGCTCGACAATGCTGGATGGTTGCACGCTGATCCGGCTCTTTCCGCCGACCGTCCCTGATGTGGGTGGCCTCGGTCTGCTCGATGCGGCCTTGGCGTATGCCAGTGCCGGATGGTTCGTCCTGCCTGTGGAACCCGGTACGAAGAATCCGGGCAGTGTGGTCGGCACGGGGTGGCAGTGTCAATCCAGCCGAGACCCCGAGCAGATCAGGCGGTGGTGGGACGAAAACCCCGATTACGGCATCGCACTGCACGTCGGGCGCAGTGGTGGGGTCATCTTCGACTTGGACAATGCTGCGCTCGATGAACTTCCGCGGGACATCGCGGACGGTCTACGCCAGGGCGCGTGTCAGCTGAGCCGGCGAGACAATCCCGATCGCGGTCACTACCTGTTCGTGAATGACGGCGGATATGGCAACGGCGCAGGAGCGTTCCGGCCATTTGGTGACGTGCGCGGCAAGAACGGCGTCATCATCGCCGCGCCGACCCCGCACGTCAAAGACGACGGCGAGTATCGGTGGACGCGCACCGGGCCACTGCCAGCGTTGCCCGACGCACTGAGGCGGTGCTTGTCGCAGGCGCCCGAGCACGAAGCGGAACCCCTGACTGATGTCGAGTTCACGACGTTTGTGGGTGCGCCTGACCACAACCGCCAGGACCGGCCCGCCGCACTGGACGGGGTGCTGGTGGCGTTCGAGAAGGAGGTCCGCGACGGCGGTAGTAGTCACGAGGCGTTGGTGCGAGCGCTGCCGTGGGCGTTTCGCGAAGTGCGCGCGGGATGCTATCCGGCGGATGAAGCCGTTCAGCGACTGCAGGATGCCTTTCACGAGTCGTTCGCGTGGGATGGTCGCAATGCTGACGGCCGGAAACGTCCGACGGCGAACGAGTTCCTGCGAGTGGCGACGTGGGCCGCTGCGCAGGCTCAGCTAGCCGATCCGGCCGAGACTCTGGCGCGGCTGGACCGTGACGATCCGGCCAAGGCCGTCATCGACGAGGAGGCGTTCTGGTCAGCGCGACCGGAGTTGGCGCAGTTGCGAGACTTCGCCCGGTCGCGGCGAGTGGGGCCGTGGTCGATGTTCGGTGCGGTGCTGGCCCGAGCGGTCGCGGTCGTCCCGCCGTCGGTGGTGCTGCCGGACCTGCGTGGTAGCTACGGCAGTTTGAATCTGTTCACGGCGGTGGTGGCCCCGTCGGGTAAAGGCAAGGGCACGTCGGAATCTGCCGCCGAAGACGCCCTGCGCACCGACCCAGAAGTTCACACGGCCACACCGGGCAGCGGCGAGGGGATTCTCAAGGAGTACGCCTACAAGAAGCGCACCGAACAGGTGAACGTGCGGAACTCGGTGATGTTCAGCGTTCCCGAGATCGACTCGCTGGCCGCGTTGAAGAGCCGTAGCGGTTCCACTCTGATGCCCGAACTCCGCAAGGCGTGGATGGGTGAACAGTTGGGCTTCGGCTATGCCGCCGAAGACAAGAAATTCGCCATCAAGCGGCACCGCTACCGGATGGCGATGATGGTCGGGGTGCAGCCGGGGCGGTCGCAGACGTTGTTTGAGGACGCCGACGGCGGTACGCCGCAGCGGTTTTTGTTCTTCCCGACGACCGACCCCGATCGGCCCAAGCAACGTCCAGAAAATCCGGGGGCGCTGAAACTCCCGCGCTGGCCAGGCGGCGTGCTGGTGACCGAAGGTCGCGAGATCGACGCCAAGCCGGGCGACGCCGGCGACGAGACGGTGATGTCGTTTGATCTGCAGGAGTTGCGGCTGGCCGAGCGCGCCGACCCGGACGGTTTTCACGTGTTGGGGGTGGCGCAGGTGATCGAGGACGCGATAGACGCCGAGACCGAAGCCGACCTCGACGGCGACTACAGCGACGATTTGGACAGTCACGGCACGATGATGCGGCTGAAAGTGGCTGCGGTGCTGATGTGGCTGAACGGGCGCACGGACGAGATCACGGAAGAGGACTGGGAGCTCGCCGGGATTGTGAAGGCCGTGAGCGACCGGACCCGAGCGCAGACCGTGGGCGATCTGCGTAATCGTGCTGACCGTGCCAACGACGCGAGAGCCAAGGCGGAGGCGCGTCGAGAGGTCGTGCGTACCGACGAGGTCACTGAGCATCGGATTGCGCGAGCGGTGGACCTGGTGCGCAAGCACGTGCAGCAGGCCGGGCGAATGTCGCGGAAGGCGGGCCGCACGAAGCTGAAGAACGACCTGCGCGACCACTACGACGAGGCCATCGAGCGGTTGGTGGCGGCGGGCGTCGTGGTCCGTGAGGACGGCGAGCAAGGCAGCTACGAAGTGGTGTTCAAGGAGGTGAGTGTGCAACCGGCTACATAGGCCGCAAGGGGGAGTACAGGGGTGTACGTGTACACCCCCCTTGCGCAAAACTGCCGTGCGCGGCCACAGCAAAAGCCCAGGTAGACATCAGAAATTACCAATCGCGGGTGTAGGGGCAATCGGAGAGGGGGGTGTACCCGTACACCCCGTACCCCCCCCACCCGCAGAGGAGGAGGAGAACGAAATGAACGAGAACGATTCGAGCACAAACGAAACCCACGACCACCCCGCCCTGGCGATGGAGAATCACGCGCCGATCGAATACGAGGACGGCGAACCCGGACGTTGGGTGCGCGACCCCGACGATCCGGCGTTCGAGATTTGGGAGCCCGTAGACGTCGAGGATTCACAGACCGACGAAGCTGAGCAGGAGCCACCGGTCGTGGTCGCAACTCGCGGGTTCGACGCTAATCGGAAACCAAAGGAAGTCGTATGGGGCGACGGACGCACGCCCAATCCGGATCGGGTGTGTACGGCGCGCAAGACGAACGGCCAGCCCTGCACGCGGATTGCCATAGCGGGCGGCAACGTGTGCCCCGCGCATGGCGGTCTGGCTCCGCACATCCAAGCCAAGGCACGCGCCCGACTCCAGGACGCGAGCGACCGCATGGCGCGCCGGTTGTTGCGGTTTACCGACGACGAGAACGTCCCGCCCGCAGTCCAATTGGCGGCCACCCGCGACGCTCTCGACCGCGCAGGCCTCAGCGCCAAGACCGCCGTCGAAGTCGAGGTCGGCCCGAACAAGGGCTTCCAAGACATCCTCAACGCGATGATGGCGGGCGGGTCGCGGGCTGAGAGTCGTTCGCGCCGAGGCGTTACCGACGAACCCGCGCAGGACGACTGGATCGCGCAGGAACTCGCCGTGGTCGACGCCGAAGTAGTGGACGATCCGGTGGTGTCGCCGGCTCCGCGTCCTGAGCCTCCCGCGCCCCGGCCCGACGACCACCGCGACCCCCGCGACGACGACGGCGGATTCCAGAGCATGGAGGACGCGCTCACCCAGTTGCGGGCCGCGCCTATACCGCAACACCACCGCAGGGACCGCCATTAGACCGGGCTGAGCGTCCCGCAGGCCGACGCACACCACCCAGCCGCGCACGCTGGCACCCCTGGGGCCGCGTCAACGCCCCGAACGAGCCGAAAGAGTCTGTGAGACAGCAACGTTCGAAACGTGACGCACGTCTCACTGCGGTAGTGTTGGGGGTGCAAGGGGTGCGGGCAACACCGCAACCCTCAGACCCCAAGGGAGGCAGACCAAGTGAGAGTGATCGGGTACGTGAGAGTCAGCACGAAACGGCAGGGCGACAGCGGTCTCGGCTTGGAAGCTCAGCGCGAGAGCCTGGAGCAGTGGTGCCGCGCACGCGGCCACGAGTTGCTGACCGTCTGCACCGATGTGGTCAGCGGAGCGAAGACCGACGCCATGCACGGACGCGAGGTAGCCATTGCCGCTGTGGAGTCGGGGGTCGCGCAGGCTCTGCTGGTGCGCACGCTGGATCGCGTCACTCGCGACCAGCTGGACGCAGCGCAGATCATGAAGCGCGCCAACGATTACGGGTGGCGACTGCTGGACTGCGACGGCGCAGACAGTGGCGACCCAAGTCAGCGCATGCTCGCCGACATTCGGTTGAGCGTGGCCGCGGAGGAACGCCGGAAGATCGGCAGCCGCACGCGGGAAGCCCTCGACGCGAAGCGAAAGCGCGGCGAGCAGGGCCTCATCAGCGTGAGCGCCCAGCGGCGCATCCAGGTGCTCGCAGCCGAAGGGCTCGGGGCGAAGGCCATCGCCAGCCGGTTGACCGCCGAGAAGGTCCCCACCGCGACTGGCGGCGACACCTGGCACTACAGCACCGTGCGGCGGGTGCTCGCACGACTCACACAGGAGGTGGCCTGACATGGCCTGGATCAAGACGTACGAGACCAAGGACCGGAAGCGCGGCAAGCCGGTAAAGACCTACCGCGTCATCTGGAAGGAGACCGAACGCGACGACTACGGGCTGCCGATCCCGGTGGACCCGACGAACCCAGAAGGCCGCAAGCGGACCCGCAACCGACAGGAATCGTTCGCGACCCGAGAGGACGCCGAAGCCCGCCGCGACGAACTGAACGCTGCCAAGCACATTGGACAGACCAGCGCCCTGGCCGAGCAGCGGAAGGCCGGCGATCTGCCGTTCGGCTATTACGCGCAGGCGTGGATCGAGAGCCAGCAGGTGAAGGTCGCGCAGGGACGGTTGAAGCAGCGCACCCTGGGCGACTACGAGAAAGTCGTCAGGCGGTACCTGCTCGAACCGTTCGGCAGCAAGGCCGTGGCGAGCATCGGTCCACGCGACTGCGAGGACTTCTTGACGTCGTTGGTGCGCAAGCAGTCGCGGCAGAACGGTGGAGCGCCGATCAAGGCCGCGACCGTCAAGCACGCATGGGGCACGCTCCGACGAGTGATGCGGTACGCCATGCAGCACGGCGCGATCACCAGCAACCCGACCGAGCGCGTGGACTTCGGCGGTAAGCGCGCCACCGGCGACCGCGAGAAGTTCCAGCACCACCCGCTGACCGCGCAACAGGTGGCCGAGGTCAGCGCCGCCTTGGCCGGGAAGGCGGGCGGACTCCCCGCGTACCCGGTGTACGCGCTGATGGTGGAGTTCTTGGCCTACAGCGGCCTACGGGCGAGCGAGAACGCTGGCCTGGAGATCAGTGATCTGGAGTTCACCACCGGCCCCGAGACCACGCGCTGCGTCGTCCACGTGCGGCGGACGAAGGATCGCAAGAGTGGCGACTGGCTGACGACCACGCCCAAGAGCCGGAAGTCGGTGCGGAAGGTGCCCGTCCCGCCTTGGCTCGCCGAGAAGCTGCGCGTCCACGCCGCTGCCCACCCTCGCGCAGACGAACCCACAGCACCGTTGTGGCCGAGCAGGAAGAACGGCGGCGGATACCGAGCAGCGGGGGAGCGGTACGCGGTCCCGCTGGATTGGTCGCAGCCGTTGGCAATGGGCACCTTCTACGACACGATTCTCAAGCCCGCGCTGGAGGCCGTGGGCTTACCGGCTAGCCGCCCAGCCACGGCCGACGCACCGGCCCAGCAGGGCGTCCGGCTGCACGATCTGCGTCATACCTTCGCGGTCATGCAGCTGATGGCGGGCGTCCACTTCATGCAGGTCAGCCGGTGGATGGGTCACAGCACCTTCACCCTCACCCTGGACACCTACGGCGACTGGATTCCCAAGGAAGACGGCGGCGCGCTGAACAATCTGCCCGAACCCACTTTGGCCGAACCGATCCCGTCGCCCGAGCCGTCGAATGTCGTGCCGATGTTCGGGCAGTAGCGCATCGCAGGCCGAATGGTCCTCTATGCTCGTTTCGCATGGCAGAAGTACGTGCGATGACGAGACAGTTAGACAACCTTCGGCGAAAGGTTGACGTCGACAACTACACCATCACGGTCCGTGAACTCCTGAGCATGGCGGACAACGAGGAGTTGCATCGAGCCCCCACGTACCAACGTAAGTTTCGCTGGGATAGAGAAGCCGAATCGCGCTTGATCGAGTCGATCCTCTTGGGATTGCCGATACCGAACCTCTTCTTTGCTACAAACGATGACGGAACCTGGGAGGTGGTCGATGGGTTGCAGCGAGTGTCGACTCTTATACATTTCGCACTTGCGACGGAGAAGCAATTATCTGGAATATCTCGTGACGAGCCGTTAACACTTTCAGGTATGGCAAAACTCACAGAGTTTAACTCTTTGGGATTTGACGATTTTCCAGGGCCTGTCAGACTGGCTTTCTTAAAGAGAGGTATCGGGGTTACGTCTCTGTCGGACAAGAGTGACCCAGAGACCCGGTTCGACACTTTCGAGCGACTCAACCGCGGCGCGGTTGCGCTGAGTCAGCAGGAGGTTCGTGCCTGCCTCTATGAAGGAACCTTTAACGAGCTTGTTAGGGATTTGGCGGAGTATTCTAACTTCACTTCGTTGGTGAAGCTGAAGTCGAAGGATCAGAACAATGCGACTATGGAAGAGTTGGTCCTAAAGTTCTTCGCATACAAAGAGAATAGGGATTCTTTCAAAGGTAGTGTGAAGGACTTTCTGAATGAGTATATGAAACTAAATCGTGTCCTCCCTGCGGACGAGATCGGCGCCAAGGAAAAGTTGTTCAAGGATGCCGTTGACGCTGTTTATGCCGCGGTCGGCAATGAGTACTTTCTACGAAAATCGACAAGCGTGACACCGCAGAACGAACTCGAGGCGGTTCTTGTGGCTGCGTCCGATGTGTTGGAACAGCATGGAAGCACATCAATACCGGCGGAAGGTTGGCTCGACGACGATAAGCTCGTGACTGCGAGCACTGGTGCCACCAACACCAAGCGCAAGCTCTCTGAGAGGATAGAACGTGCCCGCGAGCTACTGACCCCGCAGTGACGATGGGGTTTTTGGACCTCGACGAAGCGCTAAGTCTCGCGGGAAATCGGGTGGATCGTGTGCGTCAGTCGCTTTACTACTGTGATGTTGAGTTCAGTCGGAAGTCGAGACATCTTATGCGGCAGGATGTCCACTCGTCGGCATATGTACTAGTGGCTGCGGCAGTGGAGAAGTTTGTCAATGATGTAGTTGAAGCCACGATAACGGAAATTAATTCAAGAGGGCTGGGCTGCCGAGACGCTATTTATTCATTATTCTCGATAACAATGGGAAACGAGTTTCTCTCTCTTCAAGATGTGCGTGGTTTGAAGATGTGGGAAAAGCGGGTTGAAGTACTCGCGGCTGCCGAATCTGCTGCTCCGCTTCGACTTTCTTCTGCGAATATTCCGCTCGACGGTCGCACGATACGGCCTGCGCATTTGAATACAATTTGGCGAGTTTTTGGTTTGTCTGGAGGAAGTCTTCCCGATCCTCGTACCGGACTCGCTCTCACGACAATCGCTGACCTTCGCAATCTCGTGGCACATGGAGAAGAAGAAACTGCCACTGTGGCCGGAATGCACTCGATCGATGACACTCTCAGGCTTCTGGACAGGATCGATGGTCTAGTGGTGCACTTCCACGCGGCCACGGAGGACTACCTGAGTTCGCGCGCCTACTTGCGCTAGCGGGTAGCACGGGGGTGGCATTTCAGTCGTTCAGCCGAGGGTTGAGAGCTCTGAAATCGGCTCCACCTGCACTGATGCAGTGCCCCCAGTCGGACTCGAACCGACACTGGGCGGATTTTAAGTCCGCTGCCTCTGCCAATTGGGCTATAGGGGCCTGGAACTCGGGGGCTCGACGAGCCCCGCGAGACAAGCACGGCGACTCACAGCATGTCACGCGCGGTGTTGCGCGGACGCGGCGGCGGTTGTCGCGTAGGCCGCGATCCGGCCCCAACCGAGCTCCATGATCATCCGTTGAGACGATTGACCGACTTTGGTTAATGCTGATAACTTAACGTCGATAACTCACCGATTCGGGGGTGCTCGATGTTGGCGAAGATGACTCACTTGGTTCTGCAGGCGCCGAGAAAGGTGCTCGCCGGAGCGGTGCTGCTGCTCGTGGTGGCCGGTGTGTTCGGCGCGACCGCCGCCGGCCATCTGCTGGCCGGCGGGTACAGCGACCCGGATTCGGCCTCGACGCGCGCCGACCTCATCCTCGACGAGACCTTCGACCGGGGCGGTATGCAGGTCGTGGTGAAACTCGACGGCCCCGCGGGGATGGACATGGCCACCGACCCCGTCGCCCGCGAGGTCGGGACCGGGATCGTCGCCGAACTGGCGGCCAACGAGCATGTGCAGGAACCGATCCTGTCGGTCTGGGACAACCCGACGATGGCGCCCGGCCTGGTCAGTGAGGACTCGTCGTCGGCGCTCGTGGTGTTCCGGCTCGACGGCGGTGAGGAGAACGCACCCGGGTACGCCGCCGAGATCGATGAGCAGTTCAGCGGGGAACGTGACGGCATCACGGTTCGGGTCGGCGGGCAGGCGCTGGTGTTCAGCCAGGTCAATGAGCAGACGGCGCGGGACCTCGCGATCGCCGAAGGGATCGCGATCCCGATCAGTTTCCTTTTCCTCATCGTGGTGTTCGGCGGGCTCGTCGCCGCCGCATTGCCGGTGGTCATCGGCATCGTGGCGATCATCGGGACCTTCGCGCTGTTGCGGCTCATCGCCGCGTTCACCGATGTGTCGATCTTCGCGCTCAACCTCACCACCGCCCTCGGTCTGGCGCTGGCCATCGACTACACGCTGTTGCTCGTCACGCGCTACCGGGAGGAGCTCGCGCGCGGGGCCGAACGGTCCACCGCGATCGTCACCACGATGGTCACCGCAGGACGGACGGTCGCCTTCTCCGCCGTGACGGTCGCGTTGTCGCTCGCGGCGCTCGCGATCTTCCCCATGTACTTCCTGCGCTCGTTCGCGTTCGCCGGGGTCGGTGTGGTGCTGGTCGCCTCGCTCGCCGCGCTGATCCTCACCCCGGCGTTGCTGGCTGTGCTCGGCCCGCGGATCGACGCGCTCGACGTCCGCCGGCCGGTGCGCCGCCTGCTGCGTCGCCCTGCCCCGTCACCTCGGCCGATCGAGGAGACCCGCTGGTATCGCCTGGTGCAGTTCGTGCTGCGGCACGCGCTGCCGGTCGCTCTTGTGGTGACCGCGGTGTTGCTCGTGCTCGGCGCGCCGTTCCTCGGCATCCGCTTCGGATTCCCCGACGACCGGGTCCTGCCGGAGTCCGCGTCGTCGCACGCGATCCAGCAGGAGATCCGCGCCGACTTCGAGCAGGACATGGCCTCCACCGCGGCGGTCGTCGTGACCGGCGTCGATGATCCGTCGATGCTCGACGACTACGCGAGCCGCCTGTCCGCGGTTGCTGACGTGGACTCGGTGACCACCCCGGCCACCACCTTCGTCGACGGACGGGCGGTTGCGTCGGGTGTTCCGGCCGACCTGCGGGGCGACACCGCGATCATCACGGTGTCGTCGGGCGTGGAACCGATGCACGAGGACGGGCAGCGGCAACTGGAGTCGATGCGCGCGATCGCGCCGCCGGGCGATGTGGAGGTGCTGTTCACCGGGCCTGCCGCGACGAACTCGGACACAGTCGACTCCATCTATGCCCACCTGCCCTGGGTGTTCGGGTCGATCGCGGTCGCGACGTTCGTTCTGCTGTTCCTGTTCACCGGCAGCGTCGTGCTCCCGTTGAAGGCGCTCGTGCTCAACATTCTCTCGCTGTCGGCGACCTTCGGTGCGATGGTCTGGTTCTTCCAGGACGGTCACCTCGACGGCCTGGGCGCCACCGCTACCGGCTATCTCGTCGCGACGATGCCGGTGCTGATGTTCTGCATCGCGTTCGGGCTGTCGATGGACTACGAGGTGTTCTTGCTGGGCCGCATCCGGGAGGAGTGGTTGTCCTCGGACGGGACACGCGCTGCCAGCGACCACGCGGTCGCCGTCGGGATCGCGCGCACCGGTCGTGTGGTCACCGCCGCAGCGTTGCTGATGAGTATCGTTTTCGCCGGGATCGCCGCGTCCGGGGTCTCGTTCATGCGTATGTTCGGGGTGGGCCTGACACTCGCGGTCCTGATGGACGCGACCGTCATCCGCATGCTGTTGGTGCCGGCGTTCATGCGCCTCGCCGGTCGTGCGAACTGGTGGGCGCCGGGACCTCTGCGCCGACTTCACGACAGGGTCGGCCTGTCGGAAGGTGGGCAGGCCCCGGTCCCGGCGGCGCCGGATCGACGATCGACACAGGAGCACAGTGCGCAGCACAGCGAAGAGGACCCGCTCACCCCGCGGGTCGGGTGAACTCCTAGCCGAGGAGATCATCGAGGCGGCATCGGAGCTACTCGTGGAACACGGAGACGATGCCGCGGTCTCGATCCGTGCGGTCGCGTCGCGGGTCGGGGTCACGCCGCCCTCTATCTACCTGCACTTCGGCGACAAGGACGAGCTCCTCGATGCAGTGTGTGCGCGGTACTTCGAGCAGCTCGACGGCGAATTAGCCGCGGCGGCCGTCGACATCGACGATCCACTCGAGCGGGCGTTGCAGCAGGGTCTTGCGTACGTCCGCTTCGCCATCGCCACGCCGGCTCTGTACCGCATCGCCTTCCGTCAGCGTGCGCCCGGGCCGTCGAAGGTCGACGAGGTCCTCTCCGCGTCGGCGTTCACGAGGATGTCGGCGACGGTGACCGAACTCGCGGACGAGGGCTTCTATCCTGCATCCGACGTGGGAGAGGTGGTCCTCGAACTCTGGGCCGCCGCCCACGGGGTGGCGTCGCTGATGCTGGCCAAGCCGGGTCTCGCGTGGGGTGACGATCTCCGATTGGCGGAGACGCTGCTCCGTGCCGTCTGTCTCGGCCGTACGACCTTGGGCATGCTCGGGGTCGACACCGAGCCCGACGAGGTCCGTGCCTGGCTGCGTGATCAACGGCACGCGCGGCGCTGAGCCGGCGGTCGCACGACACTCAGGTCAAGAGAAGGTAAAGTCGGAACCCGACGGCCTCTGTACGCGTTGACCTTGCAGATACGCCTGTCACTGCAGACCATCAAGTACGAAGGAGCACGTAGGTGCGAGAGAGCAGCAATCCGGTTATGCGCGGCGTGGTCCGCGATAACCAGACCGGCCCCGCCGGGTTCGGTGCCGGAGCGGCCGCGGCCGGCCAAGGCGCCATGTGGAATCAGTACGGTCAGCAAACCGACCCCTACACGCGACCGGCACCCCCGGTCTCCCGCCAGCTCACCATCGACGACGTGGTCACCAAGACCGCGATGACGCTGGGTGTCCTGGCCATCTCCGCCATCGCGGCGTACTTCCTCGTGGACTCCAACGAGGCGCTCGCGACCCCGCTCATGCTCGTCGGCGCGCTCGGCGGCCTGGCTCTGGTCCTCGTCGCGACGTTCGGTCGCAAGCAGGACAATCCGGCGATCGTTCTCGCCTACGCCCTCCTGGAGGGCTTGTTCGTCGGTTCGATCTCGTTCGTGTTCGCGAACTGGATGGTGTCCGGCGACACGTCGGCCGGAGCACTGATCGGGCAAGCGGTCCTCGGCACCTTCGGCGTGTTCTTCGGAATGCTGGTGGTGTACAAGGTCGGCGCCATCCGCGTGACCCCGCGGTTCACCCGCATGCTGTTCGCCGGCATGATCGGCGTGATCGTGCTGATGCTGGGCAACCTGGTCATCGGCTTCTTCAACGGCGGTGAGGGCTTCGGTCTCCGCGACGGTGGACCGCTCGCGATCATCTTCTCGCTGGTGTGCATCGCGCTCGCCGCGTTCAGCTTCCTGCTCGACTTCGACGCCGCAGACCGGCTCATCCGCGCAGGCGCCCCGGAACGGGCCGCCTGGGGAGTCGCTCTCGGCCTGACCGTCACCCTGGTCTGGCTCTACGTCGAGATCCTGCGCCTGCTGAGCTACTTCAACTCGGAATAGTCACCACGTCGTAGTCACGTCTCGAAAGGGCGCCCACTCACGTCGAGTGGGTGGCCTTTCGCGTTGGCTGGGCGCCCTTTCGCGTCGAGTGGGTGTCACTTGCCGTCGAGTGGGTGCCCTTTCGCGTTGACTGGGTGCCGTTTCGCGTCGACTGGGTGTCACTTGCCGTCGAGTGGGCGCCGTTTCTCGTTCATTGGGCAACCTCGGCCGCCGGGTCGATGCTGCTGAGTGTCGGCAGCTCAGGGCGGTTGACCCAGTCGACGGAAAGTGGCACCCAGTCGACGGAAAGTAGCGCCCAGTCGACGGAAAGTAGCGCCCAGCGGACGGAAAAGGGCGCCCAGTCGACGAAAAGGGCGCCCACTCGACGAGAGTGGGCGCCCTTTCGACGGGTTGGTCAGCTGAGGCGCTCGAGCACCATCGCCATGCCCTGGCCGCCGCCCACACACATCGACTCGATGCCGAAGGTCTTGTCGTGGGTTTGCAGGTTGTTGAGCAGCGTGGTGGTGATGCGTGCGCCGGTCATCCCGAACGGGTGGCCGAGTGCGATGGCACCCCCGGAGACGTTCAGCTTGTCGTGGTCGATGCCGAGCTCGTTGGCCGAACCGAGCACCTGGACGGCGAAGGCCTCGTTGATCTCCACGAGGTCGATGTCCGAGATCGACTTCCCCGAGATGCGTAGCACCTTGCGGATGGCCTCGATCGGTCCGAGACCCATGATCTCGGGGGAGAGACCGGTCGCCGCGGTGGCGACAACGCGCGCCAGCGGCGTCAGGCCGAGTTCCTTGGCCTTGGTGTCGCTCATGATCACCAGGGCTGCGGCACCGTCGTTCAGCGGGCACGCATTGCCCGCGGTGATCGTGCCGTCCGGCCGGAACACCGGCTTGAGCTGGGACACCTTCTCGTAGGTGGTGCCTGCGCGCGGCCCGTCGTCGGTCGTGACGGAGGTGCCGTCGGGGAGGGTGACGGGGTCGATCTCGCGCTCGAAGAAGCCGGCCTTGATCGCTTCCTCGGCCCGGTTCTGACTCAGCACACCCCAGCGGTCCTGGTCCTCACGGGAGATCCCGGTGAAACTGGCGACGTTCTCCGCGGTCTGGCCCATGGCGATGTACACGTCGGGGATCAGACCGTCCTGGCGAGGATCGTGCCAGGTGCCGGCTCCGCCTTCGGCCGACTTCTCGGTGCGGGCCATCGCCTCGTCGAACACCGGGTTCTTCGAATCGGGGGCGCCGTCGGCGCCGCCGGAGATCCCGAAGCTCGACACGCTCTCGACGCCGCCGGAGATGATCACGTCGGCTTCGCCGGCCTTGATGGCGTGCAATGCCATGCGGGTGGTCTGCAACGACGACGAGCAATACCGGTTCACCGACACCCCGGGCACGTGGTCGAGGCCGAGTTCCACGGCGATCACCCGGGCGATGTTGTAACCGCCCTGCCCGCCGGGCTGACCGATGCCCCAGTGGATGTCCTCGATGTCGGCGACGTCGAGCTCCGGCACCTTCGCGAGGGCCGCGGCGACCATCTGGCGCGAGAGCTCGTCGGGGCGGACATCTTTGAGGGACCCCTTACCGGCGCGGCCGATCGGGGAGCGGGCATGGGCGACGATCACTGCTTCAGGCATGTCGCCAGATTACCCCCTAGCAGTTGCTTGGTTCGGGGTCGCTCCCACTGAGCTGCGCGCCTACCCGCGCTTCGGCTTCCGGGCGTTGCGGACCGCGCCCGGTCCCGTCGTCGGACCCCTGGTCGTGCAGCGCCGACGACGCGGCGGCCTCGTTCTCGCTCTGTCCGAGCAGGCGGCGAAGGCGCGTGATCAGCCGCCGCCGTTCCACCGCCTCGGACACCTCGGGAGCTTGCGGGAGTGGCGTAGGCCCCCACTCGTCGATGGCTGCGAGTACCTCGGGCATCAGGATGTCGGACGCCAGGGCATACCCGGCCGCGGACGGATGATATTGGTCCGGAGAGAACATGTGCTCGGGTTTGGCGAGGAACTCCTTTGCCAGCAGGTCGGCCATCGGAACGGGCCGACCACCCGCATTCCGGACGGCGCCACGCTGTGCGGCGGCCAGCCGGAGTCCAAAGCGCCGCAGGACCGTACGCAGCGGCTGTGGAATCGCCGTGATCACCCCGAAGTCCGGGCATGTGCCGACGACCACCGCGGCGTCCTGGGCGACGAGAAGCGATACCGCCTCGCCGAGCCGTCGGGCAGACGTCCGGATCCGGTTGCGGGCGGTGATGTCGTTCGCGCCGATGAGGATGACCGCCAGGTCGGGGCGCTCACCGGTGATGAACATCGCGTCGATCTGGGCGGCGAGTCCCCGCGACGTCGCCCCGACGATGGCCTTGTTGGCGTACCGGACGGTCTTCCCGGTCTCGGCGGCCACGCGCCGCGCGACCTGGACTCCCGGCGTCTCGTCCGCGGTGTCGGCGCCGAGACCCGCCGCGGTGGAATCACCGAACACGACGAAGAACAGGTCGACCGGCGTCGTGCGGGTGTAGCGATGCGGGCCGGTGCCGTCGGGTAGGTAGATACCGTCGCCGTTGGGGGCGTCGTCGGTGCGGTGGGGGATCACGGTGCGAGCGGTGACCGCCTGATTGTTCAGGTAGTTGTACGCCGCCCACGACGCCCCGGCGCTGGCCGCCGTTGCCGCCACGGTCGCCCCGACGTCACGCAGAACGCGGTTGTTGTCCATCATGCCCTGACCGATGACCGGATCGGCGAGACCACCGATCCGTCTGTTCACACCTCCACAACACGGCTGCCAGCTTAGTCCGAGTTCGAGCCGTGCCCACCTCTCTGGGACGATGGACACATGCGCATTGCTGGACACGTCGTGGATCTCGTGGGCGACACCCCGCTGGTCAAGCTCAACTCGGTGACCAGACCCGGTTCGGGTCTCGTCGCGGCCAAGATCGAATACCTGAATCCGGGTGGCAGCAGCAAGGACCGCATCGCGGTGCGGATGGTGGATGCCGCCGAACAGTCCGGTGCGCTGAAACCGGGCGGGACCATCGTCGAACCGACGTCGGGCAACACCGGCGTCGGACTGGCGCTCGTGGCGCAACAGCGCGGCTACAAATGTGTGTTCGTGTGCCCGGACAAGGTCGGCGCGGACAAGCGGAATGTTCTGCGGGCCTATGGCGCCGAGGTGGTGGTGTGCCCGACCGCGGTCCCGCCGGATCACCCGGACAGCTATTACTCCGTCTCCGATCGTCTGGTCCGCGAGATCGACGGTGCCTGGAAGCCCGACCAGTACTCCAATCCGGCCGGGCCGCAGAGTCACTACGAGACCACGGGGCCGGAGATCTGGGCGGACACCGAGGGCAAGGTCACCCATTTCGTCGCCGGCGTGGGGACCGGCGGCACCATCACCGGGACCGGCCGCTACCTCAAGGAGGTCTCCGACGGTTCGGTGCAGGTCGTCGGCGTCGATCCCGAGGGATCGGTGTACTCCGGCGGGACCGGCCGTCCGTATCTGGTCGAAGGGGTGGGCGAGGACTTCTGGCCGACCGCCTACGACCCGACGGTGCCCGACGAGATCATCGCCGTCTCCGACGCCGATTCGTTCGACATGACGCGACGTCTCGCCCGCGAAGAAGGACTGCTCGTCGGCGGCTCCTGCGGGATGGCGGTCGTGGCGGCCCTCGAGGTGGCCGAACGCGAAGGGCCGGACGCCGTCGTGGTGGTTCTGCTACCCGACGGTGGCCGCGGATACCTCGGCAAGATCTTCAACGACGAATGGATGAGCAGCTACGGCTTCCTGAGGTCGCCGCTCGACGGCAAGACCAAGGAGTCCCTCGTCGGAGATGTGTTGCGCGGCAAGACCGGAGCGCTGCCCGATCTGGTGCACACCCACCCACAGGAGACGCTGCGCGACGCCATCGAGATCCTCCGCGAATACGGTGTGTCCCAGATGCCCGTCGTCGGGGCGGAACCGCCGGTGATGGCCGGCGAGGTCGCCGGCGCGGTCACCGAGCGTGACCTGCTCGGCGCGGTTTTTGAGGGTCGGGCCAATCTCGCCGATCCCGTCTCACAGCACATGGGCGATCCGTTCCCGCTGATCGGTTCCGGCGAGCCGTTGTCGGCGGCCACCAAGGCGCTCTCCGAGTGCGACGCACTGATGGTGGTCGAAGAGGGCAAACCGATCGGTGTCATCACCCGCCATGACCTGCTGGCCTTCGTCAGCAGCCACCCCACCGTCGGCTGAGCCGGCAGTCAGCACCGTCGGCGCCGCCGACGCGACCCGAGGAGCAACGAAGTGAGTGAACAGCGCAGCGCTGCGGATTCGTCTCGCTGGCAGGGGTTCTCCACCCAGGCCATCCACGCCGGATACGATCCGGACCCGCAGACCGGTGCGGTCAACGTGCCGATCTATGCCAGCTCCACCTTCGCCCAGGACGGTGTCGGCGGGCTACGCGACGGATTCGAGTACGCCCGCACCGGCAACCCGACCCGCCGTGTCCTGGAGGCCAACATCGCGGCCATCGAACGGGGAACGTACGGGCGGGGTTTCGCCAGTGGCATGGCCGCCACCGATGCGCTGCTGCGGGCCACGCTGCGTCCCGGCGACCATCTGGTCATCCCGAATGACGCCTACGGCGGCACCTTCCGGCTGATCGACAAGGTCTTCACGCAGTGGGGCATCACCTATTCGGCGGCCCCGGTGTCCGACGTCGACGCCGTGCGGGCGGCGATCACGCCGGCCACCAAGCTGGTGTGGATCGAGACCCCGACGAATCCGCTGCTCAACGTCGGCGACATCGAGGCGTTGGCCGCCGTCGCACACGACGTCGGGGCGAAACTGGTGGTGGACAACACCTTCGCCTCCCCATATCTGCAGCAACCGCTGTTGCTCGGCGCGGATGTGGTGCTCCACTCGACCACGAAGTACCTCGGCGGACACTCCGACGTCGTCGGCGGCGCGCTCGTCACCAACGACGAGGAGATCGACGAGGCAATCGCATTCCTGCAGAACGGCGCCGGCGCGGTTCCCGGACCGTTCGACGCCTACCTCACCATGCGCGGCATCAAGACTCTCGCCGTCCGGATGGACCGGCACTGCGACAACGCCGAGAAGATCGTCGAGTTCCTCTCGGCACACCCCAAGATCGACAGTGTCCTCTACCCGGGGCTGCCGACGCATCCCGGCCATGACGTCGCCGGTAAGCAGATGCGCCGGTTCGGCGGCATGGTGTCGGTTCGCCTCAAGGGCGGACAGGTTGCGGCGCAAGAGTTCTGCGCACGCACCGAGGTGTTCACCCTGGCCGAGTCGCTCGGCGGCATCGAGTCGTTGATCGAGCACCCCGGTGCGATGACCCACGCGTCGACCGCCGGTTCGCTGCTGGAGGTCCCGGCAGACCTGGTGCGGCTCTCGGTGGGGATCGAGGACATCGCCGATCTGCTCGGCGACCTCGAGAACGCGCTCGGCTGAACGCGATCCCGTCGTGTCCGTGACCCAGGCCGACATCGACAGCGCAGCGACGACGCTGTCGACGGTGATCCGTCGCACCCCGATGATCGCGTCGCGGGTCCTGTCCGAGCGGATCGGCTGCGAAGTGTGGCTGAAGTGCGAGAACCTGCAGCGCACAGGGTCATTCAAGCCGCGGGGTGCCTACAACAGGATCTCCCGGCTGTCCGACGAGGAACGCGCGCGGGGCGTTGTCGCCGCGAGCGCGGGCAACCACGCACAGGGCGTCGCGTGGTCGGCCTCTTCGTTGGGTATCGCGTCACGTGTGTACATGCCGCGAGGCGCCGCGTTACCGAAGATCGCGGCGACCAAAGCGTATGGCGCCGAGGTCATCCTCGAGGGTTCGACGGTCGATGAGGCGCTGGTCTCGGCACGTGCGTTCGCCGACGAGACCGGCGCGGTGCTGATCCACCCGTTCGACCACCCGCACATCGTCGCCGGTCAGGCGACCGTCGGGTTGGAGATCCTCGAGCAGATGCCCGACGTCGACGCGATCGTGGTGCCGCTCGGCGGTGGCGGGCTGCTGGCCGGGATCGCCGCCGCGGTGAAGGCGCGACGCCCCGACGTCACCGTCGTCGGCGTTCAGGCCGCCCAGGCGGCGGCATGGCCGCAGTCGCTTGCCGACGGACATCCGGTCGCGGCGGCGTCGATGAACACCATGGCCGACGGGATCGCGGTGGCCCGGCCCGGCGACGTACCGTTCGCCCACATCTCCGAGTTGGTCGACTCCGTCGTCACGGTCAGCGAGGAATCGTTGAGCACCGCGCTGCTGTTGATGCTCGAACGCGCCAAACTGATCGTCGAACCCGCCGGGGCGGCTGCGGTCGCCGCGGTCACCGCAGGCGCGGTGGACCTCTCCGGGAACGTGTGCGTCGTCGTCTCCGGCGGGAACATCGACCCGCTGCTGCTCAGTCATGTGACCACCCACGGTCTGACCGCCGCCGGACGGTTCCTGACCGTCACCGCGACCGTGTCCGATCGGCCCGGCGGCCTGATCGCCCTGCTGGAACTGCTTCGCGATCTGGGCGCGAGCGTGGTCGACGTCGTCCATTCGCGGGTGGCCGACGACCTCTACCTCGACGAGGTCCAGGTGACCGTCAGCGTGGAGACCCGCGGACCCGAACACCAGCGGGAACTGCGCCGGTCGCTGTCGGATGCTGGGTTCCTGCGCGACTGATCCGCCGACAGAACCCGGCCTGGCTCACCTGGTGGGCTCGAGCCCGTCAGGTCTGGGGTGACAGCTTCGCGAAGTGACGAATCGTGTCGGTCTCGACGGTCTTGAACACGCTCGCGGCGGTCGGCCCGCTGAACGCGGTCACCGCCTTCGCCGACGTCGACAGTTCGAGGGCGAATGACCAGACGAGCCGGCAACCGACATCGGCAGGCCGGATCTCGGTGAGCTCGCCGAAGCGCTTCACACCGGGCGTGGAGGCCGAAACCGCGTGGAAGGCGTTGCGGTATTCGCCGGTCTCGGGGTTCTCGTCCCACACGAAGAAGTGCTCCGACAAGGCCAATCCCGGGCCGAGCGAGGCCTTTCGGGTGGTGCCGACGCCGTACGGAGCGGGTGAGGTGAACTCGATGGATTTGATCGCTCGGCACCAATCCAGGGTGTTCTGTCTCGTCAGTTCGGCCCACGCGCGCGCAGGACTGGCGGGCAGGTTCACGTCGATGACGTAGGTCACCGGCGCCGAGTCGAAGAATTCGAGGTCGATGGACTCCAGGGGATAGCTACGTGCCATGGGTCTCATTCATACACGGGGAGCCAGTTTGTCGTGCCGTGGTGTCCCGCCGTGCGTGCGATGTCGCCGGTGCGGAGAGGTAACAATTCGGACCGTCCGGCATGGTCGCGTGGACCGCACCCATGGCGCAGGGTTTACTCTTGGGTTCTTCTTAGTTGTACAGATCAACCATCAGTGTTGGCCGGACGTTCACCCGGGGAGGTCATGACCGCAACGGCGCAGGAGGACGTGGTTACAGAGCGGTCGTTACCGGCCGCTCTGTGGTTTCGTGTCCATCCGTTCATGGCTCGCACACGTGCATATCTGGCACAACCACACTGGTGGCTGGAGATCGCGATCGTGTGGTCGATCTTCCAGGCGTACTCGTACGTCCGCAATCTCGGCGGCAAGGAGGTCGCGCCCGCCTTCGCCAACGGCTCGGCGATCGAAGACCTGCAGGAGCGGCTACACCTCGCGATCGAGATGCCGGTCAACCAGTGGGTCAACACCCAGCGGCTCGTCGCCGACCTCAGTTCGGTGCACTATCACACGCTGCATTGGTGGGTCACCATCGGCGTGGCGGTCTGGCTGTACCGGACGAACCGCCCGGCATATCGCCGGGCCTCCCTTGTCCTGGCGTTCACCACGTTGACCGCGCTGGTCGGTTTCTACCTGATTCCGACGGCGCCACCGCGGATGTATGCGGGCTACCACGACATCCTGGCGCAGACGGCGAGCTGGGGCTGGTGGGAGTCGTCGGGGTCACCTGGCCCGGAGTCGATCACCAACCAGTTCGCCGCCATGCCCTCCCTGCACTGCGGCTGGGCGATCTGGGCGGGGCTGATGATCGCGATCTACGCCCGGCGGACCTGGGTCCGGGTGCTGGGCGTCGTGTACCCGCTGACGACATTCTTCGTCGTCGTCGGCACCGCCAATCACTGGATACTCGACATCGTCGTCGTGGCCGTGATCATCGCGGTGGCGATGGTGGTGGTGTACCGCCCGTGGCGTCAGGCCGCCGGCGCGGCGGTGCCCGAACCCGCAGCGGAGAGGTCCGCCGCGTAGCGGATCACCGAGCCGACCGGACCGAGCCGGCGTTCGGTGATGACGATCGCCTCGGCGAGCTGGCCGGGGTCGTCGACATCCGCGACGAGCGCGACGGTGTACCCGTTGTTGCCCAACATGAATGGCACCACGTCGGCGTAGTGGTTGCTGACGACGGCCAGGGGGACGTTGCGGCGGAACAGGTCGCGGGCGTGATCGAGGACTGCGGGGTCGTCGTCGACGACCACCAGTGCCACATCGGGAACGCGTGTGTGCTTTCTCATGGTCCAAGGATGATGCCGCAGGTTGGGGATCATCTCTGCCGTTGCTGTGAGGTGGCTGTGGATGCTTCGGTGGCCTGTGGATGACGTCGCGGCAACGCTGGTGAATGGGGCTAGGTTTCCGGTCCATGGGACGCAACCGGAAACCAGCACCGCGATGGGCACCACACGATGTCGCCCGGATTCGGGCCGAACTGGCCCACGGATACCAGCAGTTCATCGCCATCGGAGACCGCGAGATCGAACGGAACGAGATCACCCTCGAGCAGCTGTCGGCGCTCATCGACGACGGGATACTGCAGGATCTGCGGCCGGACTTCCACGACGAGCTCCTCGAGGAACAGGAGTTCTACCTCGAGAACCTCCCCCGGCTGCGGAACGATCGGGTCTATGCGCAGACCGCCGCGGCGAGTGTTGCGACGTTCGCTCCGATCTGGATACCGCTGTCCGCCGTCGAGGCGGCGCGTTCGGTCGAATACCAGCGCTCCGACACCACGTCGTTGATCGCCCTCGGTTACTCCGGGTGCCTGTTGTTCGACGAACCGATCGGCCGGATCCGGGCAAGCATCGACCTGTTCAGGCTCGACGTGACCGACGTCGATGTGGACGGGGTTCTGTGGTGGGGATATGTCGACGATGAACCGGACGAGGAGGGCGGTGCGGCCTGCGACCGTGGTGAGTTGCGGGCCGATGCGGTGATTCTGCACGTACTGACCCGGACTCGCCCGTCCGAACGACTCGACTTTCTGAGTCCGTGGCGCGCATCGACGTTGGCCGATGCCGCGCGGGTCGTTGTGCCGCTCACGCTCGATCTGAAGGTGACACAAGCCGATGACATCGAACCGATCGTCACCGTGCTGCAGCGACTCGGCGCAGCCGTCGAAGAGAGCCGGCTTCGGTTGAACCAGCTCTCCATCCCGAAGAGCAAGTACGAGTACGTGAAGCCAGGTTGGCCAAAACTGCCCAGGATGACGTCGGTGTCTGTGTTGGCCGCATGACCGGGGTCGACGGGTGCGCGTTGCGGCTGCGCTTCGGATGGTTCGAATTCTGGTCTGCCGATGGTCTGTTTTCTGATCTACGCTGAGCGACGTGCGTATTCTTCCTCTGTCCGTTGCCAAGGCCAAGCTCAGTGAGCTGGTGGAGGAGGTGATGCGCACACACGAACACATCACGGTGACCCGCAACGGATCAGCGGCGGTGGTTCTGGTCAGTGCCGACGAGTGGGATGCCGTGCAGGAAACCCTTTACTGGCAGAGTCGGCCCGGGCTGGCAGACGATATCCGAGAGGCGCGCGAGGCGCTTGCTGACGAGTCGACCCTCGACGAAGCTGCGGTTCGTGCCCGATACGCGCGCTGATGACGTACCGCGTGCAGCTCGCGCCGAGCGCTGTGCGATCGCTCGACAAACTCTCACCGCGCTACGTTCACGCTGTGATCGACTTCATCTACGGACCACTCGCGCAGAATCCCCAGCGTGTCGGCAAGCCGCTCCTCGGCGAGTTGCCGGGCTTGCACTCCGCTCGTCGGGGCGCATACCGGGTGATCTACGAATTGCCCGATGATGCAACGGTTCTGGTGATTCGGGTAGACCATCGAGCCCATGCCTACCGCCAGCGGTAGGTGAGGGTGGCGAATCGGGGATGGGCAGAGCCCCGCCGGTCACGCAACATGGCGGCCGGTGTCAAGACAATGTCTCGACACCGGCCGCCATGTTGTGGTCCGGTATTGCGCCTGCTCAGCCGTGGTAGGGCTCGGCGCTGACCAGCGTCACCTTGACGACGGCGCCACTGGGCACGTTGTATTCGCGCGTTTCGCCGACCTTGGCATCGATGAGTGCGGCGCCCAGCGGAGAACTCGGCGAGTATGTCTCGATGGAGCCGTCCTTGGCGCTCTCTTCACGCGTCGCGATCAGGAAGGTCTCGGTATCGCTCTCGTCGCCGTCGTAGTAGACCTTGACGACCGAACCGGGCAGTGCGACGCCCGACTGCGTCGGCGCCTCGCCGACCTTCGCGTTGTTCAGCAGTTCCTGCAGCTGACGGATGCGGGCTTCCTGCTGTCCCTGTTCCTCGCGGGCCGCGTGGTAGCCGCCGTTCTCCTTGAGGTCGCCTTCTTCGCGACGCTCGTTGATCTCGGCAGCAATGACCGGCCGGTTGGCGATCAGGGAATCCAGCTCGCCTTTGAGGCGGTCATGCGACTCCTGGGTCAGCCACGTCACCTGTGTGTCGGTCATCGGTTACTCCTTTGTGTTGTCCGCGGCCCGGCGTCTCTTTCACCTGGGCATATGGACTGCTCTAAATGCAGCAACACGACCCCTCTCGGAGCCGTGTATCAATACAGGATAGCAGTCACTGAGAGCTAAAGCACATCAGAGTTGTCCGACCTCGATTCCCGGAGTGCGTCCTGGTAGGTGGGTTCACGCTTCTTGAGCCACCCCACGACCAGGTAGGTCAACGGCATGATCACCATCTCCACCAACGTCTTCCAGACGAATCCGACGATCGTGTAGTTGACGAAATCACCCCAGGTGGAGATGCCCAGCGCCGTTGCTGCGATCGAGCAGAACACCAGCGTGTCGGCGAACTCGCCGACCACCGTGGAGCCGAGGAGGCGAGCCCACAGATGTCGTTCGCCGGCGCGCTCCTTCATCTTCACCAGCACGAGTGAGTTCAGGAACTCCCCGGCGAGATACCCGGCCAGTCCCGCGAGGAGGAACTGGGGCACCACACCCGCGACAGTTCGGAACGCCTCCTGGCCTTCGTAGAACTCCGCCGCGGGCAGTTCGATGGTGAGCCAGAAGCAGATCGACGCGAGCAGGGAGACGACGAAGCCGGTGAGGATGGCGCGGCGCATGGCGCGGAATCCGTAGACCTCGCTGATCACGTCGCCGAGGACGTAAGCGAGGGGGAAGAGGTAGAAGGCGCCGTCGGTGACGAGCCCGTCGAGCTGGATGGGCCCGAGTGAGAGATGTAGCCAGTCGTCGAAGAGGACGACGCCCTTGGTGGCGGTGATGTTGCTGATCAGCATCACGCCGACGAACAGCGCCAGCAGGTAGGCGTAGTAGGGGCTCGAGACGGTCGCGAAGACCGCGCGGTCGCGGACCTTCCCGGTCACTGTGTCGTGCTGGTGAGGTAGGCGGGCACGTCGATGGTGCAGCCGAAGACCTCACCGATCACGGGGGGTTTCGACGTGGTGACCTCGGTGCGCATCCCCACCTGACTCTCGGTTCCGCCCGGGATGAGGATCTCGCGCCGACCGGTCTCGTCGCCGTCGACGGAACGGCCACGGACGACACAGGCGACCGGGCTGCCGGGGTCCGCCCGCGTCACGGTGAACTGCACGGCGACCGTCGAGTTGTCGACGATGTCGTATGCGGTGGCCTCCCCGGAGACGTCGGGTGCGGCGAAGCGGGAGTAGCCGAGGATTGCGATCCCGACCCCGGCTGCGATCACGAGCACAGTCAGTCCGACGAACCACGCCCGACGGCTCGACGCCGACTGCGCGGCGGGATAGGAAGCCCGCGGGCCGGTGCGAGCGGACTGCTGGTCCTCACCGGCGCCGGGAGCGGAGCGAGCGGGCCCATCGTCACCGCCCCCGACTGAACTGTTCACGGGTCAATACCTACCATGGGAGGAGTATCGATCCGAAGGTGAGGAAGCGTGACCGAATCTCACACAGGTGGACCCCATGCCGGTCTTCGTCTGATGGCGGTGCATGCTCACCCGGATGACGAGTCCAGCAAGGGTGCCGCGACGTCGGCCAAGTATGCGGCCGAGGGACATGAGGTGCTCGTCGTCACACTCACCGGTGGTGAGCGCGGCGACATCCTGAACCCTGCGATGGATCGGCCGGGCGTCAAGGAACGCATGAGCGATGTCCGCAAAGAGGAGATGGCGAACGCCGCCGCTGCGCTCGGGGTGGATCAGATGTGGCTCGGCTTCGTCGACTCCGGGCTCCCCGAGGGAGACCCGCTGCCGCCCGTCCCCGAGGGGTCGTTCGCCGACATCGACATCGAGGAGCCGATCGAGGCCCTGGTGAAGGTCGTCCGCGAGTTCCGTCCGCACGTGATGATCACCTACGACGAGCGTGGCGGTTATCCGCACCCGGATCACATCCGTGACCACGAGGTGTCGGTGGCGGCGTTCGAACGGGCCGGCGATCCGGAGGCGTATCCGGGGACCGGTGAGCCGTGGACGGTGTCGAAGCTGTACTACACGCACGGTTTCATCCGTGACCGCATGGTGTTGTTCTCGGACGAGTTCGAACGACACGGGCAGGAGTCTCCGTTCACCGAGTGGCTCAGCAAGTGGGACCCGAGCCGCGGCGACCTGATGGGTCGGGTCACCACGCAGGTCGAATGCGGCAAATACTTCCCGCAGCGTGACGACGCGTTGCGGGCCCATGCGACCCAGATCGATCCCAACGGGGTGTTCTTCGCGGTGCCGCTGGAATGGCAGCAGCGGCTGTGGCCGACCGAGGAGTTCGAGCTCGCCAAGACGCGGGTGAAGACGTCCATCCCGGAGACCGATCTGTTCGCCGGAATCGAGGAACCGTGAGCACGTTGACAACCCTGACCCCGGGCGTTCAGCTCTTCCTGGCCCAGGAGCCGCAGGGGCCGGAGTTCGGCAAGGCGTCGCCGCTGGGCCTGTTGATCGTCATCGTGCTGCTGGTCGCGACGGGCTTCCTGATCCGGTCGATGAATTCCCGGCTGAAGAAGCTCCCGAAGAATTTCGACGCCGATCATCCCGAACCCGATCAGGCTTTCGACGATGGAACGGATTCGGCGGGCGACGACGGCGTCGCCGGCCGAGACAGCACAGCAGACCCCGACAGCACGTCGGATACGACAGATGGGGTGCATGCCGATGAGCGAAGGTCCGCCGACACCTAACCTGCTCGGCGCGTCGACGAGTCCCTACCTACGTCAGCACGCCGACAACCCGGTCGGTTGGCAGGAGTGGGGAGACGCGGCGCTGGCGGAGGCGGCGCGCAGAGACGTCCCGATCCTGCTGTCGGTGGGCTACGCCGCCTGCCACTGGTGCCATGTCATGGCGCACGAGTCCTTCGAGAACGACGCCATCGCCGCGCAGATGAATCGCGATTTCGTGTGCGTCAAGGTCGATCGTGAGGAACGCCCCGACATCGATGCCATCTACATGAACGCCACCGTCGCGATGACCGGTCAGGGCGGCTGGCCGATGACGTGTTTTCTCACCCCGTCGGGCAAGCCGTTCTATTGCGGGACGTACTTCCCGTCCTCACCCCGCGGTGGGATGCCGTCGTTCCCGCAGATCATGGGCGCGGTCACCGAGGCGTGGACGCAGCGTCGCGACGAGATCGACTCGATGGGGCAGCGGGTGGCCGATCACCTCGAGGCCAACAGTTCTGCGCTGCCGCTGTCCGACGTCGGTCTCGACGACAGTCTCCTCACTCATGCGGTGTCGACCGCACTCGATGACGAGGACCGGACGTCCGGAGGATTCGGTGGCGCACCGAAGTTCCCGCCGTCGGCATTGCTCGAAGGGTTGGTGCGCTGGACGGAACGGACCGGCGACGACGCCGCGTTCGACGCGGTGCGCAGGGCCTGCTCGGCGATGGCACGCGGAGGTATCCACGATCAGCTTGCCGGCGGTTTCGCGCGTTACGCCGTCGACAACGACTGGGTGGTACCGCATTTCGAGAAGATGCTGTACGACAATGCGCAGTTGCTGCGCGTCTATGCCCATCTGGCGCGGCGGACCGGGGATGGGTTCGCTCGCCGGGTGACCGAGGAAATGGTCGAGTTCCTGCAGCGTGACCTGAAGGTCGCCGGCGGGTTCGCCTCGTCGCTCGATGCCGACGCTGACGGGGTCGAGGGGTCGACGTACGTGTGGTCGCCGGACGAACTGATCGGCGTGCTCGGTGAACACGACGGTCGTCGGGCGGCCGACCTCTTCGGGGTCACCGAGGTGGGAACCTTCGAGCACGGCCGGTCGACCCTGCAACTGGCGCACGATGCGGATGACCCGGAGTGGTTCGACTCGGTGCGAGGCCGCCTGCTGGAGGCACGATCGCGCCGACCGCAGCCGGCACGCGACGACAAGGTTGTCACCGGATGGAACGCGATGACGATCACGGCTCTGGCCGAGGCTGGTGCAGGTTTGCGGCGTCCCGACTGGATCGAACTCGGTGCATGGTGTGCGCGTTCACTTCTCGACACCCACATCGTCGACGGGGTGCTGCGTCGCTCGTCTCTCGACGGGCGGGTGGGAGAACCGGTCGCGGCGCTCGACGATCACGCTGCGCTGGTCACAGCACTGCTCACGTTGCATCAGGTCACCGGCGACCCGGTGTGGCGTGACGAGGGACTGAGCTTGATCGACACGGCGATCACGGCGTTCGCCGATCCCGACCAGCCAGGCACGTGGTTCGACTCGATCGACAGCGACCTCATCACCCGGCCCCGGGACCCGGTCGACGGAGCCACGCCGGCCGGCGCGTCGCTGATGGCCGAGGCCTTGCTGGCCGCATCCGCGCTGGCGAAGTTCGGTCCGGCGACACGGTACGCGGACCTGCTCGACCAGACGCTCGCGCGCGCAGTCGTGCTTCTCGCGAAGGTGCCGCGATCGGCGGGCCACTGGTTGTCGGTGGCCGTGGCGCGGGTGGCGGGGCCGCTGCAGATCGCGGTGGCCCAGGGTGAGGGCAGCCCGGGCGATCTGGCCGCCCACGCCCGTGCGATCGCACCCGGCGGGTCGATCGTCGTTGCCGGAAAACGTGATTCGATCCCCTTGTTGGACGGCCGGGGCACGGTGGACGGGGCCGACGCGGCGTATGTGTGCCGAGGAACCGTGTGCGGTCTGCCTGTGACCGACCGTGGTGCACTGCTTCAGCAGTTGGCGTGACGTGATGACCGGGCACCTGAAGTTCGAGGTGCGTGCCGCGAACGCCGACGACGCTCGCGCGGTCGCCGAGTCGCGGGCCGAGGTGGCCGCCGAGGGGCGTTGGATCCTCGCCGAGCCGCCGGTCGACATCGATGCGGCGATGGACGTCTTCCGGCGGGTCCTCGACGACGACACCGCACATGTCGTGGTGGCGGTGGACGCCGACGACCGGTTCATCGGTATGGCATCGGGATTCGATCAGCACCCCGGGCCGGTGACCTTCGGCATGCATGTGCTCGCCGAGCATCGTCGGCAGGGGGTCGGTTCCGCGCTGTTGCAGTCGATCCTGTCGTGGAGTCGAGAGCGGGGCTCACACAAGGTGGTGCTGGAGGTGTGGCCGCACAACCACGCTGCCATCGGGTTGTACGAGCGGCACGGCTTCGTCCGGGAAGGTCTGCGGCCGCGGCAGTATCGTCGTCGCGACGGCGAAGTGTGGGACATCGTGGAGATGGGTCTGGTACTCGTGTAGTGCTATTCGTCGACTGTGCGCCACTTCCCGTCGACTGTGCGCTACTTTTCGTTGACTGTGCGCCAGATTCTGTCGACTGGGCGCCGATCTCCGTCGACTTGGCGCACGCAGCCTGAATGACCGTCGGCTGCATCTGAACGAAGCTCGTTGAGGGTGCCTCGAGGTCGTATTGATTGATTCGAACTGGATCCGGTGGGACAGTGGCACCTTCACCCAATGCCGGGACGGCCCAACGCCGGCGGGTGAACCGTCTGCGCAGTCAACCAAACGGCGCACAGTCGACGAGAATTGGCGCACAGTCGACAGAAAGTGGCGCACAGTCGACGAGAAGTGGCGCACAGTCGACGGAAAGTGGCGCACAGTCGACGGGGAACGGCGCACAGTCGACCATGGGCTGTGTAGTCCGTCCGGACCATTGTGGGCAGGTGAGGATGCCGGTACCGTGACGGGATGCATACTGCCGCAAGGTGCATCGGGCGGCGCATGCGTTCGGTCACCACCGTCGCCGTGGCCGTCGTCGCCGTTCTCTGTGCGACGTCGGTGCTCACACACGCCGAGGCGTCGCCGGCTCCGCAGATGGTGGCGCTGGGGAATTCCTACATCTCCGGGCAGGGCGCCGACGATTACCGGCCGTTCCCGGCGGACACGTCGTCGTACGAAACCGGGACGACCGGCCCCGACAACTACTGTTTCCGCAGCCGGCATGCCGCCGTCGAGATCGTCGCCCGATCACTCGGAGCTCCGCTCATCAACGTCACGTGCGCGAATGCCCAACCGCAACATGTGGATCGGACAGTGCAGTTCGACGAGGGACTGCAGATCGACCATCTGCCGGCCGACACCGACATCGTGGTGATGCAGGTGATCGGCAATCCGGAATTCCTGAACGTCGTTGCGTGTGTACAACTGCGCGAATGCGAACCGAACACGGTCCGGCGGTCCATGCGTGTCCTCGACGAGCAGCAACGGCACGACGAGCGCCGGATCTACCGCAAGATCAAGGCCCGCGCGCCAGATGCACGTATCTACACCCTCGGCGCCCCGCAGGTGGTGCCCCGGGTGGGGCAGGAGTACCGCGCACGATGCGGTTGGTTCATGTCGGACCGGGAAGTCGTGTTACTCAACAACTTCATCGACAAGGTCGACGAGGTCTCCCGCGCCAACGCCGCACTGTTCGGCGAGACCTTCGTCGATCTGGATCGCGCCGGTTCCCCGTGGCGGCAACGTCACGACCTGTGCAGCGCCGATCCGTGGATCTGGGGACCACGGCTGCACGCGCCGCAGTACGGCCCGGACAATCTCTCGCTGCTGAACTGGTCGCTCGGTAGCTATCACCCGACGAAGGCCGGTCAGCGCGCGACGGCTCAGGTGCTGCGTGACGTCATCCGGGCACGGGAGTAGGGCACCGGCTCACAGCCACATACATCACAGGGCCACATACATCACAGGGCCGCGTGCGTCGCCGCCGCACCCTCGGGCCCGACCAGGGTGCTCAACCTTCGACCGGACGCCAGATGGATGAGCAGCGCGGCCCCGGCGGGGCGGAGGTCGATCTCCGCGCCGTGGGCGATGGACCAGCCGAGGAAGCGGCAGATGAACGACCGGGAGAAATGCCCGTGCGACACCACGATGACGTCGGTGCCGGCCAGCCGACCGTCGACCATGTCGACGGCGCGGTCCACCCGCTCGGTCATCTCGTCGACCGACTCGCCGCCGGGAGCGCCGGAGGTCCAGATCGCCCAGTCGGGATCGTGGCGTGCGTGGATCTCGGCGCGCGTGAGACCTTCGTAGTCGCCGTAGTCCCATTCGGCGAAGCAGTCGTCGACCGCGTCCACCGTGAGCCCGGCCAGCTCGGCGGTCCGGCGCGCACGCGTTCTCGGCGACGCGAATACGTACGGGTCGGTCAGCCCGAGCCTGTCGGCGATGCCGGTCAGGGCGTGCGCGTCGCTCTCGCCGTGGGCGGTCAGGCCGATGTCGGTCCGGCCGGTGTGGCGGTCCGTCAGCGACCACTCGGTTTGTCCGTGCCGGATCAACAACACCCGGCCGGTCGTTCGCGCCGGAGGCCCGGCTGATTCATCGGTCACGCAGACGAGCCTACGACCTCCGCCAACTGATCGACCGCCCAATCGATCTCATCCTCGGTGATGACCAGGGGCGGCGCCAGCCGCAGGGTGCTGCCATGGGTGTCCTTGGCGAGGACTCCGCGTTCGGCCAGGCGCAGGCACACCTCTTTGCCGGTGCCGACGTACGGATCGACGTCGATGCCCGCCCACAGGCCCAGTCCGCGCACCGCGATCACACCGTGGCCGATCAGGTTGCGCAGCCGAGCGTGCATCCGGTCGCCGAGAGTGGTCGCCCGTGCCTGCCAGGTCCCCTCGGCGAGCATGTCCACGACCGTGTGGCCGACCGCTGCGGCCAGCGGGTTGCCGCCGAAGGTCGACCCGTGCTCACCGGGATGCAGGACGCCGAGGACGTCGCTGTTCGCGACCACCGCCGACACCGGCAGAATGCCGCCGCCGAGCGCCTTGCCCAGCGTGTACACGTCGGGCTCCACACCCCAGTGCGCGACGGCCAGGGTGGTGCCGGTCCGCCCGAGGCCCGACTGGATCTCGTCGGCGATCATCAGCACATTCCGCTCGGTGCAGATGGCACGTACGCGTGGCAGATAGTCGTCGGGCGGGACGATGATCCCGGCCTCGCCCTGGATGGGCTCCACCAGCACGGCGACGGTGGTGTCGTCCACGGCCGCCGCCAGGGCGTCGGCGTCACCGTAGGGCACCTGGACGAAACCCGGTGTGAACGGACCGAATCCGTTGCGCGCGTCCGGATCGTCACTGAAGCTCACGATACTGATGGTGCGGCCGTGGAAGTTGCCGCCGGCGACGATGATCGTGGCCTGTCCGTCCGGCACACCCTTGACGTCGTAGCCCCACTTGCGGGCCACCTTGAGCGCGGACTCGACGGCCTCGGCGCCGGTGTTCATCGGCAGCACCATGTCCTTGCCGCACAGCGTCGCCAACGACGCGCAAAACGGCTCGAGTCGATCGGACCGGAACGCGCGGCTCGTGAGGGTCACGCGATCGAGCTGCTCGATGGCGGCGGCGACGATCCGCGGATGGCGGTGGCCGAAGTTCACCGCCGAGTAGGCGCCCAGGCAGTCCAGGTAGCGGCGGCCGTCGACGTCGGTGATCCATGCGCCCTCCGCGGTCGCCGCGGTCACCGGAAGTGGCGAATAGTTGTGCGCCACATGTGGTTCGGCGATGGTCTGCACGTCCGCCTCCCTGTCTGCCCCGACATCTTCTGCGCCGACCACGTCGACGTCACTGTCGAGTCGTCTCAATTCTAGGGTCGCGCACTTGATCCCGCCGCCGCCTTTGAGGAGCTCGGACAGGTCCACCCCGATCGGCTCGTACCCGGCGGCGCGAATCGCCGCGGCGAGTTCGGTTGCGGCGTCCGTCATCACCACATGGTGGCCGTCGGACACCAGGTTCAGACCGAGCACGAGGGCATCGGCATCGGTGGCGATGATGGCGGTCGGGAAGAGTTCGGCGAGTACGGCCCGGGAATCCGGTGAGAATGCCGGCGGGTAGTAGGCGATGGTGTCGTCGTCGAGCACGCCGAGCGCGGTGTCGAGGTGATAGAACCGCGGGTCGATCAATTCCAGTGTGACGACCGGCATCCCGGTCAAGGTGGCGACCTCCGCGTGGGTGTCGCGATGGGTGCGGAAGCCCGTTCCGGCCAGGATTCGGTCGCCGACGACGAGGAAATCGCCCTCGCCCTCCTGGATGTCGGCGGTCCGATGGACGGGGCCGAGGCCCGCGTCGGCGAACCAGGCCGCGTAGTGATCGGCCTCCGCCGCGCGCTCGGAGAAGGCGAATCGCGCGGCGACCGTGCAGCCGCCGACGCTCAGCCCACCGTTGGCGGCGTAGACCATGTCCGGCAAGCCCGGTTGCGGGTCGACGACGTGCACGGTGTGGCCGAGGGATTCGTAGACCTCCCGCAGCTTCAGCCACTGCGCGACAGCGAGTTCGGTGTCCACCGGCGTCGACGGGTCCATCCACGGGTTGATGGCGTAGTCGACCGTGAAGTGGATCGGAGGCGTCATCGCGTAGGTGCGGACCCTGGGCATCCGGGTGATCGCGGGCACAGCGGAAGGACTCGTGATCGTCATGAATCGACGCTATCGTGGCACATCGGCGCAATCAATCGCCGTACATTGCGCATTACCGGAACAGATCACCTGTATTTCAATCGGAGGTAGAGATACATTGCGTCAACTCGATGAACTGGACGAGAAAGTGCTCGCCTGCCTCACCCGCGACGCGCGGGCGACCTACGCGCAGGTGGGGGACGTGGTCGGCCTGTCGGCGCCGGCGGTGAAGCGTCGCGTCGACCGACTGCTCGACGACGGCGTGATCAAGGGATTCACCGCGGTGATCGATCCCGACGCGATGCAATGGACCACCGAGGCCTATGTGCAGGTCTTCTGTCGCGGCAACATCTCGCCCGAGGTCCTCAAGGAGGCGTGGGAGCCGATCCCGGAAGTGGTCAGCGCCGCGACCATCACCGGGCAGGCAGATGCGTTGCTGCGCGTGCGCGCCGGCGATGTCCGGCATCTCGAGCGGGCCCTCGAACGGATCCGCAGCGCGGGCCCCGTCGACCACTCCGAGTCGATCATCGTGCTCAGCCAGCTGATCGACCGCGGACATCCATGACCGCCCGGGGTTGCCGCCGCGATCGTCGTCGGTTGGAGCGCCTGTCTCCGCGTGCTAGCCTGGTCGCCGTGATGAACACCGCACGCGTCTATTGGCGCTTTATCGAGGCTCCGGGTGGGGCCGCGATGAAGCGCTGAATCGCCGCGCGCGAACACCCGGAGCCCAGAGCAGCGACCCTCAGGTTGCTGCTCTTGTCATTTTTCAGGGCCCCTGGTGATCGACGACCGACCGGGGGCCGCCCGACAGACCGGCCTGACCCCGAAAGGCATGACGTGACCACCATCCCGGACTTGACCGCCGCAGAATCGACCTCCGATCGCCGGATCAAGTCGTTCCGTTCGATCCCCGCGCCGGACACGATCCGCGCCGAACTCCCGCTGACCGCGCGCCGCGCGATCGCGGTGCAGAAGGATCGCGACGAGATCGCCGACATCCTCGCCGGCCGCGACGACCGCCTGCTCGTCGTCGTCGGGCCGTGCTCTGTGCACGACCCGATCGCGGCCATCGACTACGCACGCCGGCTCGCGCCCCTGGCGGCCGACCACGCCGATCGTCTGAAGATCGTCATGCGGGTGTACTTCGAGAAGCCACGCACCACGGTCGGGTGGAAGGGGCTCATCAACGATCCCGGCATGGACGGCTCGTTCGACGTCGAGCGGGGTCTGCGCACCGCGCGGTCGCTGCTGCTCGACATCATCGATCTCGGACTGCCGGTCGGCTGCGAGTTCCTCGAGCCGACGAGCCCGCAGTACATCGCCGACGCCGTCGCCTGGGGTGCCATCGGCGCCCGCACCACCGAGTCGCAGGTGCACCGTCAGCTCGCCTCGGGTCTGTCGATGCCGGTCGGCTTCAAGAACGGCACCGACGGAAATGTCCAGGTGGCGATCGACGGCGTCAAGGCCGCTGCGGCGGGACACGTGTTCTTCGGCGTCGACGACTTCGGCCGCGGGGCAGTGGTGGAGACCGCCGGCAACCAGGACTGCCACGTCATCCTGCGCGGTGGCACGAGCGGCCCGAACCACGACCCGGAGTCCGTCTCCGCCGCAGTCGCATCGCTCGCCAAAGCCGGTCTGCCCGAGCGGATCATGATCGACTGCTCGCACGCGAACTCGGGCAAGGACCATGTCCGTCAGGCCGAGGTCGCCGAGGAGATCGCCGCCGCGGTCCGGGCGACGCGGGCGGCCGGCAACCCGGTCACGATCAGCGGCGTGATGCTGGAGAGCTTCCTCGAACCGGGTGCGCAGTCGCCCGACGCGCAGCCGCTGACCTACGGGCAGTCGGTCACCGACAAGTGCATGGGCTGGGAGACCAGCGCCGCCGTGCTGGCGACGCTGGCCCGCAGTTGACGCGCCAGAGCTCCCTGTTCAGCCCGCCCGCATCCTGCGCCCGAGACCGATCGCGACGTCGACGGCCAGGAATGCGGCGAGGCTGATACCGAGCAGCGGCACGAACCATCCGATCACCGCCGCGACCACCAGGACTCCCACGGCCGCGGGCACCCCGAGGTCACGCAGGCCACCCCGGCCGGGTGCACGCCCGACCGGGCGGGAGCCGTTGCGCGGCCGTCGCTGCCACCACATCTGATATCCGCGCACGATCAGCATGACCAGCGCCGCCGCGAGTACGAACAGTGCGATCTGGCTCCACAGCCCGAACAGCAGACCCATGTGCAGCGCGATACCCCAGTTGGTGAGCTGGGCGGCCAGGGGCCAGTCGGCGAACCACGACGTGTCGACGACGGTGTCGCCGTCGGCGTCGATCGCGACCGAGTTCGGCGAGAACTGCCACGGTTCCCGCGTCTCGGTGACCTTGTAGGCCGTCTGTGCGTCTGCGGGGACGGTGATCTCGACCTTGTCGTCGACGCCGGCCGACCGCGCCAGGCCCAGCACGCTGTCGAGTTGGGGCACGGTGTCCACCGCCGGTGCGGTCTCGGTGTCGGGCTGGGCAGCCACGTCATGCCCGGCGTGCCCGCCGTGGTCGCCACCGGCTTCCGCGGACCCGCCGGTCAGGTCGGTCTCCACCGCCGGGGTCGTCCAACTGAGCGCGGTCCGCAGGTCGCTGACGTTCTCGCCGGCGAACCGTGACCAGGTCAGCCCGGTCGCCGACAGGAACACCAGTCCCACGACGATCCAGACGCCGATCGCACCGTGCCAGCTCAGGGTGCGGTTGCGTCCGCGTACCCGGCGGTCGACGGTGGCGAGTCGGACACGGTCGTTCCCGTTGGCGCGGCCCTTGCGGTACCGCGCGATCCACAGGAGCAGACCGCCCAGCGCGATCACCCACAGCCACGATGCCGCCAGCTCGCTGTAGATGCGGCCCGGTTCGCCCAGGTGCAGGTGTCGGTGCAGCTGGCTGATCCAGGTGCGCAGGGGCAGCGCGCCGCTGCTGCCGTAGGACACCAGCTCGCCGACCGGTTGCGCGGTGACCGGATCGACGAAGACGGCGAGGCGTTCCGATTCGCCCAGCGTCGGATCGGTGAACAGGACGCGGGTCGTGTCGCCGGGCTCGGTCGACGGCCGCACCGCCGATAGTTCGAGGTCTCCCCGCGCGTCGACGGCCGCGGCGACCTGCTCGGCGAGCGGCTGTGGCGCTCCGGTGGAGTCGGTGTGCAGATATCGGTCGTAGACGACGTTCTCGAGGGTCGGTGCGATGGCGTAGAGCGCGCCGCTGACCGCCGCGATGACGAGGAACGGGGCGACGAGGATGCCGGCGTAGAAGTGCAGTCGTCGCAGCAACAGCCGTCCGGCGCCGGCGGAGCGCGACGGTGGTGGGCTTTCGGGTGGAGCGGAGGGAACCGACGGTTCCTGGGTGAGGGACACGCGGAGTTGACCTTTCGGAGGTGCCCGCAGGCGTCACCGCCACGGTGCGCTGCGGACATGGAGACGCCCGACCCGCGCGTCAGGCGTCTCGGGTCAGGCCGGAAGGATGGGACGACTCCACACATATGGCGGTCCGCGCCTACCCGATGTCGCGTGAACGGCGATGGCGGGGCGACGGTCGACGTCGCACGCCGTGCGCAGCGTCCACCCCGACACCTGCGTGACGGCGGTGGACAGCAGGACCCGAATGACCCTGATCAGCGCCGTGATGGCGACGACGACGGCGGATTCGAGTGCCCGGCACGTCACCGCGGTCGCGACTGCGGCGGCGGCGTGGGCGGCCGCCATGGGCGGCGACATCATCAGGCCGTGGCCGCCGGCGAGTGCCGCGAGAGACAGGTGCGCGGCGATCTGGCCGCCGCCGAGCACACCGGCGAGCACGGCGAGACGCCCGGCGGCCGGGCTACGCCACGCCGCCACCAGGGCACCGACCGCGGCGCAGACCGCGACCAGGAAGGTCAGTTCCCTGGTCCCCGGGAGTCCGCCGTGAGCCGCGGCATGCGCACCGATCGCGCTGATCCCGGACGCAGCGCCGGCCACAGCGCCGCGTACGCGGCGGATGGCGGGTTGCGTCGTGATCACCGGCGCAGCATATCGGGCCGCAGGAGGCCGCGACTCGCGAGTACGCGTTCTGCCGAGAGCAGAACCGCCTGACCGCAGCGTTCGCGCCGACCTATCATCGGCGCATGGACGACCGATCGCGCGATCCCGAACCGCTGTGGCGGGAGGTCGCCGGGCGTGTGTTGCGACGGGCGCGGCACGACCGGGGTGAGCGACTGGTGGAGACCGCCGCGCGCGCCGGGGTCTCCAGCCAGTACCTCTCCGAACTGGAGCGCGGTCGCAAGGACGCCTCGTCGGAACTGCTCGCGGCCGTCGCCGGTGCACTCGGTCTGGGGTTGGTCGACCTGGCGCGTGAGGTGACGTTGGAGTTGTCGCGGCCCGCGCCGGTCCCGGTGTTGCGGGCCGTCGGCAATGGCGTGGCCGCTTCCGTTCCGGCCCCGGCTCGCGATCTGCGCGGACCCGTCGCCCTGGCCGCCTGACGGCCGGTCAGGCACCCCTCGGCGGGGTTCGGTCGATGATGCGATCGGCCAGCCCGTAGGCGACGATCTCGTCGGCGCGCAGCACGCGATCCCGGTCGGTGTCGCGACGCAGCGTTTCCACGTCCTGGCCGGTGTGTCGACTCATCGCCTGCTCGATCTCGGTCCGCATCCGCAGGATCTCTTCGGCGGCCAGGATCAGATCGGGAATGGTGCCCCGCCCCTGACCGGATGGTTGGTGGAGCAGCACCCGGGCATGCGGCAGCACCGCCCGACGGCCGGGCGTGCCGGCTGCCAGGAGCAACGCGGTCGACGAGAGTGCCTGTCCCACACAGGTCGTCGCGATCGGCGCATGGCAGAACTGCATCGTGTCGTAGAGCGCGAATGTCGCCGTCACCGAACCGCCCGTCGAATTGATGTAGAGCTCGATGGGTGCATCCGGGTTGTCGGAGTCCAGGTGCAGGATCTGCGCGATGAGGGCGTTGGCGACGCCGTCGTCGATCTCGGTGCCGAGATAGATGATCCGATCGTCGAGCAGACGGCTGTACACGTCCATCACCCGGTCGCCCTGCGGGCTGCGGCTGATCACGTTCGGGATCGTGTAGGTGCTCATCTGCCCACCCCGAATCCGGCGGAGACCGATGTGGCGGGCAGGATCTGGCCCAGATCGTCGACGACATGGTCGACGAATCCGTAGTCCAGCGATTCCTCGGCGCTGAACACATGATCGCGGAGCGAATCGGCGAAGATCTTCTCGACCGGTTGGCCGGTCTGGTCGGCGATGATCCCCAGAACGGTGTCCCGGACGTGACGCAGGTCGTCGGCCTGCAACTCGATGTCGGGTGCGTAGCCACCGATTCCCGCCGAGCCCTGGTGCAGCAGCACCTTGGCGTGACGGAGCGCGTACCGCTTGCCGCGCGTCCCGTTGCACAGCAGGAATTGCCCTGCGCTGTAGGCCATTCCGAGGTCGACAGTGCTGACGTCGTTGGGGACGAGTCGCATCGTGTCCATGATGGCGAGCATCGCCGGGACGGAGCCGCCGGGGGAGTTGATCCACAGCGAGATGTCGGCGACCGGGTCCTCGGACGCCAGCATCACCAGTTGGGCGCACAACTGACTGCCGATCTCGTCGTCGAGTGCGGTGTCCAGCATCAGGATTCGTTGACTCAGCAGGCCTTCGGCGGTCCGTCGGCGGAGGGGAAAGGGATGTTTGTCGTCACTCATGGCACCAGCATCATCCGGCCCGGGCGCCGATGGTGTGGTGTGCTGCTGTCCGCAGCACGGTGCCGCCGTCGGCAGTAGGGGTGTCCGATCAGACGACGTCGACGTCCGGCTGGTCGTGGGCGATGGTCACCACCGCCCGGGTGTGGAGCGATTCGTCGGGGGAGCGGATCGAGTCGGCGACCCGGAACTCGGCCTCCCAGCGATCCGGGCGGACCCGATTGAGAACGTAGCCGCGCTGGGCGTTGCCGAACCGGACGTGCGGCGAGGCGGCCTTGAGTGCCCGGTCGGATCTGTCGCTGTCCTCGCCATCCCCGCCGGAGGCGATGGACGTGGCCGCGAGTTCCACACCGAGGGTCGGGGACTCGTTCCGATAGGTGGTGCGGAGGTCGGCGACCACGTTGCGGTGGATATCGCCGACGACCGACACGAGGTTCGACACCCCGCGGTCGCGGGCGCCTTCCAGCACCCGCGTCCGCGACGCCTCGTAGCCACTCCACCCGTCCATGCTCACCGCGCGCACCCCGTCGTCGTCGCGGGCCAGGTCGGCAATCGTGGTCTGGTGGGCGAGCACGTTCCAGCGTGCCGGGCTGCGATCGAAGCCGTCGAGCAGCCAACGCTCCTGCGTGGACCCCAGGATGGTGTGGCGGCGGTCGGCGGTGGCGGTGTTCTGGGCGGTGTCGCCGTCGCCGTTGGGCTGGTCGGTGCGGTGACTTCGGGTGTCCAGGACGTTGAACTCGGCGAGGGTGCCGTAGCGGAAACGTCGGTAGGCGCGGATGTCGGCGCCGGGCGTGCGCGGCGTGAGCCGCACCGGCGTGTTCTCCCACCATGCCCGGAGTGCATGCGCGCGGCGGACCAGGAAGTCGGGCACCGGCATCCCGTCTTCGGGAATCGTCGCGGCCCAGTTGTTGTCGACCTCGTGGTCGTCGAAGGCGCAGACGAACGGGCTGGTCCGGTGGATGGCCTGCAGGTGCGGATCGAGTTTGTAGAGCGCGTAGCGGTCGCGGTAGTCGTCGAGGTCGAGGCACTCGCGGGCCGCCGACTCGGGCATCTCGGCCGTCTCCCGTGCCCCGCCGCCGCGGTGGATGGGCTTCTCGTAGATGTAGTCGCCGAGGTGGAACACCACATCCGGGGCGTGCGCCGCCATGTCCGCGTAGGCGACGTAGAACCCGTCGGCCCACGACTGGCACGACGCGTGCGCAAAAGTCATCGACGTCGCGGCGCCGACGGGCGCGGTGACGGTCCGGCCGACCGCCGACCGCGCACCACCGGCGGTGAAGCGGTAGAAGTATTCGCGGGCCGGAGCGAGTCCGCGCACGTCGACGTGCACAGTGTGGCCCGCAGCGGGCGTGGCCCGGGCCCGCCCCCATCGGACGGTCCGCCGCATCGACTCGTCGGCGGCCACCTCCCAGTCGACGTCGACTATGTCCGCTCCCATCCCGCTGCCGCGGGCCAGCGGGTTCGGTGCCAGCCGGGTCCACAGGATCACACCGTCGGGCAGCGGATCACCCGACGCCACCCCGAGACCGAACAGGTCGCCCCCGGGCCGCATGGCCCCGGACGACGCGGTGGTGTCGGCGAGCAGTCCGGGGGTGAATGCCAGCGCCGCGGCGGCGCCGGTCCAGCTGAGAAACCGCCTCCGGGTGATGCCGACCCGGATTCCCCGGTCCGGGGTGACCACGATGTCCGGCGACGAGCTGGGCATGTCGACAGCCGATCAATGTCGACTGTCCGGGCCGCCACGGCCGGTTGTCCGACACGTGATGGGTTGGTGAAGAGACGGCCGGGGTCCCCGCCGTCCGGCAGGGGATCAGCCGGCCAGGACCAGCCAGACCGCCGCGTAGTGCAGCGCCGCGGCCACGGCCGTGCAGGCATGGAAGACCTCGTGGTGGCCGAAGGTGTGCGGCCACGGATTCGGCCAGCGGGCCGCGTACAGGACGCCCCCGACGGTGTAGAAGATCCCGCCGAGTGCGAGCAGGACGATGACGGTCCAACCGACCTCGGCGACCAATGCGGGTGCGACGGCGATGATCACCCACCCGAGCAGCACATACAGCGCCACCCCCAGCCACCGGGGAGACCCGGGCCACGCGATCTTGAGCATGACGCCGCCGAGGGCTCCGGCCCACACGATGCCGAGCACCCACCAACGAACGCCTGCCGGCAGGGCCAGCACACAGAACGGCGTATATGTGCCGGCGATGAACAGGAAGATCATCGAGTGGTCGGCACGTTTCATCCGAACGCGTGCCCGCGGAGTCCGCCAGGAGATGCGGTGATAACTCGCACTCACCGCGAACACGCCGAACGTGGTGACGGCATACACCGCACATGCCGCGGCGGCACCCGGTCCGCGCAGTACGGCGGCCCCGATGATCACGGCGATCCCGGCGCAGACCGCAGCGCACGCCGCGTACTGGTGGATCACGCCCCGCAGTCGCGGCGGGGACAGCGTCGAGGTCTCTTCCCCCAGGATGGTCACGAAACCTACGGTACCGTAAGTTTCTGAGCGGATAAGATCAGGCAGCGATGAAACTTCTTCCCGATCGGCTCCGTCGTCCCATGCTCAGCGTGTACGAGCGACGGCTCATCCAGCTGATGGACACCACGCGCCTGCCGCGCCATGTCGCGATCATCTGCGACGGGAACCGGCGCTGGGCGCGTGAGGCGGGGTTCGAGGACGTCAGCCATGGGCATCGTGTCGGTGCGCAGCGGATCGCCGAGATGCTGAGCTGGTGTTCCGAACTCGACATCTCCACGGTCACCATCTACCTGCTGTCGACCGAGAATCTCAGTCGCGCCTCCGACGAACTCGACGCCCTGATGGAGATCGTCCCGGCCATCGTCGACGAGATCTCCGGCCCGTCCGGCGACTGGCGGGTGCGTGTCGTCGGTGACCTGGGACAGTTGCCCGCCCCGGTGGCCGAACGTTTGGGCACGGCATCCGAGCGCACTCGTGACCGGGTCGGGATGAACGTCAACGTCGCGGTCGGATACGGCGGCCGCCAGGAGATCGTGGACGCGGTGCAATCGCTGCTGCGCGAGAGTCTGGAGTCGGGCGCGGGCGGCGAGCAGATGATCGACGCGGTCACCGTCGACGCCATCGACCGCAACCTGTACACGAAGGGTCAGCCAGATCCGGATCTCGTCATCCGCACCTCGGGTGAACAGCGCCTGTCGGGATTCCTGCTCTGGCAGAGCGCCTACTCGGAGATCTGGTTCACCGACGCGTACTGGCCGGAGTTCCGGCGGGTCGATTTCCTCCGGGCGCTGCGTGACTATGCCGCCCGCAGCCGCCGGTTCGGCAAGTAGCGCGGAGCGCGGTCAGGGTTGGAGAAGTAGCGCGGAGCGCGGTCAGGGTTCGGCTCGGACCCCGTCAGCGCGGGTGATGGTCGGCGATCAGCTGCATGAGTGCCTCGACGTCCGCGTGGAACGTCGACGCCGGAGGTGTGCCGAATCCCACGACGAGCCCGCCGTCCCCGGATGTTGCGGGTTGCGCCGCGGGGTGGCGGTACAGCGAGAGCGAGGCGAGTGCGAATCCGCGTCGCCACGCGTCGGTGAACACTTCCTGTTCGGTGTCCGCCGACAGCGGGATGACCGCGTGCAGACCGGCGGCGATCCCCGGGACGGTGATGCCGGCGGCGGCCAGGCGGTCGGTGAGGTGGTCGCGCCGCCGGCGGTAGTACTGGCGACTGCGTCGGATGTGCCGGTCGTACGCACCGGACTCGATCATGTCCGCCAGGATCAGTTGGTCGACGATGCTCGCATCGGATTCGCGCGGCCCCTTCGCATTTCGCACCGTGTCGACCAGCCGTGGTGGGAGGACCAGCCACGCGATGCGTAGCGCGGGGGACATGCTCTTGCTCACCGAGCCGGTGTAGATCACCTCATCCGGGCCGAGTGCCTGAAGCGCGCCCACCGGTTCCCGGTCGTAACGGAGTTCACCGTCGTAGTCGTCTTCGACGACGAGTCCGTCGTGGGCGCGCGCCCACTCCATCACCTCGGCGCGCCGCGTGGGCGACAACGGGAATCCGGTGGGGAACTGGTGACTCGGTGTCAACAGCACCGCGGAGGTGTTGGCGGACAACCGGCCCACGTCTGCGCCGTCGCGGTCGAGTGGCAGTGGGACGGTGCGTGTCCCGTCTCGCTCCACCACCTGTCGATGAAACGGCAGACCCAGGCCTTCGACGGCCAGGACATCGCCGAACACGGTGCGCGACAGCAACCCCAGGGCGCCCATCACCGATGTCGTCAGCACGATGTGATCGGGGTCGGTGCGTACGCCACGTGCGCGGGCGAGGTAGCCGGTGAGGGCCTGGCGCAGACGCAGACTGCCCTGGGGATTCCCCGGCCCGAACGCCGTGTCCGGGGCCTCGGTGATCACCCGACGGGTCGCGGCGATCCACGCCGCGCGCGGGAACAGCGAGGGATTCGGTTGCCCCAGGCCGAAATCGTGGTGCGGTGCGCCCGGCGTCGAGCCCGCTGGGGTGGGTGAGACCGAACCCGGGCGTGGGGTGTCGGCGACCCGCGTGCCCGATCCCTGGCGTGCGACGAGCCATCCTTCCGCGATCAACTCCTGATAGACCGCCGCCACCGTGCCGCGTGCGAGACCGAGATCCGCGGCCAGCGACCGGTAGGGCGGTAGGCGGGTGCCCGCGGTCAGCCGCCCGTCGCTGATGGCCTCGCGGAGGGATTCGGCCAGAGAGCGTCGACGCCGTCCGCCCCGCCCGCGCGGCCCGTCGCCCGGATCGGGCTGCAGGTCCAGGTAGAGGTCGACACCGAGGCGTCGGGCCACCTGCTCCCACGGATCGGGATTGACACTCTTTGTCATGTTCTGATTGAACCACTTTCGTGGTGCAATTCGCGCATATCGTGACAGTCACGGACACAACGACAGAAGGAAGATGTCATGCGAGTGGTGGTGCTGGGGGCAACCGGGGTGATCGGTGCGGTGCTCGTGGATCGCTTGCGGGAGAGAGGGATCGACGTCGTCGCGGCCAACCGCGCGAGCGGGGTCGACGCCTACGAGGGCACCGGACTGGCGGAGGCGTTCGCCGGCGCCGATGTGGTGGTGGACAGTATGAACGTCACCACCACCAGCGCGAAGAAGGCGATCGACTTCTTCGGAACGGTCGCGCGGAACGTCGGCGACGCGGCCACGAAGGCCGGCGTCGCGCATGTGGTCTGCCTGTCGATCATCAATGCGGCGGACCCGGCGGTCAACGCGAAGTTCGGCTACTACCAGGGCAAGGCGGCGCAAGAAGACGCCTACCGCGCGACCGTGGCCGCCGACCGCCTGACGATCGTGCGGTCGGCGCAGTTCTTCGAACTCGCCGAGCAGCTGATGGGAACCCTCCGTATCGGTCCCCTGTCCGCCGTGCCGCACATGCGCTGCCGGCCGCTCTCGGTCAACGATGCCGCGGTCGCTCTCGCCGACGTGGCCGTGGCGGCCCCGGCCGGCGAGGTGGAGGTCGCCGGGCCGGACGTTCTGGATCTGGCCGACGTCGGCAAAGCCGTTGCACGACGGTCGGGTTCACCGAAATGGGTGGTCGCCATCAACTTCGGCGGTGCGCCGATCCGCGACGGAGCGCTCGTCCCCGAGCAGCCCTCGGTCGTCGCCTCGACGACGCTCGATGAGTGGCTCGACACCGAGTACGCGGCATGACCGCCACCACCGACGGTGCGCCGCGGACCCGGATGTGGATACCGCGGACGAATCCGGCCGTGTACAAGGCGCTGGTCGCGCTGCAGCGGGCATCGTCGGAGGGGGTGTCGCCGGATCTGGCCGAGCTGGTGCGGATTCGGGTCTCGCAGATCAACGGGTGCGCCTACTGTCTGCACATGCACCTGTCGGATGCGTGGGCCTCGGGCCTTGACCCGACTACGGTCGGCATGGTCGCGGTGTGGCGCGAGTCGCCGCACTTGTTCTCCGACCGTCAGCGAGCGGCACTCGACTTGGCCGAATGTGTGACCCGGCTCGGCGAGCGAGGTGTCCCGGGCGACGTCTTCGACCGCGCCGCAGCAGTTTTCGACGATGAGCAACTCGGCCAGATCATGGCGGTCATCGTGATGATCAACGCGTGGAACCGACTCGCGATTGCCGGCGACTACCCGGTCGGACTCGACGAGCGGGTTCTCCGGTGACCGCGCAGCTCACAACTTGCGCAGCCGGACCCGGTTGATCGAATGGTCGGCGTCCTTGCGTAGCACCAGAGTTGCCCGCGGCCGCGTGGGCAGGATGTTCTCGATCAGGTTGGGCAGGTTGATCGACGTCCACAGGTCGCGGGCGGCGACGGTCGCCTGTGCGTCGGTCAGTGACGAGTAGTAGTGGAAGTGCGAATCGGGGTCGGCGAACGCCGTGGTGCGCATCTGCAGGAAGCGCGAGATGTACCACTGCTCGATATCCGTTGTCTTCGCATCGACGTACACCGAGAAGTCGAACAGGTCCGACACCATCAGCGTCGGACCCGTCTGCAGGACGTTGAGTCCCTCGAGGATGAGGATGTCGGGTTGGCGCACATACTGTTTCACGTCCGGCACGATGTCGTAGGCGATGTGCGAGTACACCGGGGCGGTGACCTCACGTGCGCCCGACTTGACCTCGGTGACGAACCGGAGCAGCGCGCGCCGGTCGTAGGACTCCGGAAAACCCTTGCGGTGCATGATTCCCCGACGCTCGAGTTCGGAGGTCGGGAGCAGGAAGCCGTCGGTGGTGACGAGATCGACCTTGGGGTGCGACTCCCACCGGGCCAGGAGCGCGGCGAGCACACGCGCGGTGGTCGATTTGCCGACGGCCACACTGCCCGCGATGCCGATGATGAACGGGACCTGTCGATTGGTCTGGCGCTCGCCGAGGAAGGTCGAGGTCGCGGCGAACAGTCGTTGGCGTGCCGCGATCTGGAGATGGATGAGACGCGACAGCGGCAGGTACACGTCGGCGACCTCGTCGAGGTCGACCTGCTCGCCGAGACCGACGAGTTGTTGCAGTTCGGAATCCGTCAGCACCATCGGCATGGATTCACGCAGGTCACGCCACTGCCGACGGTCGAGCTCCAGGTACAGACTGGGATCGCGCCCGGTCGTGTCGCGTGCCATGGTCCTACAGCTTAGGTCGGACGAATTCGTCGACCGCCGGTAGCCTCCGATCATGTCCCCTCCGAGCATCTCCACTGCCACGTCGTCGCCGATCACGGAGTATCTGCGGCTCGGTCTCGCGTTCGACCGTCTCGAAGAGGGGTTCGTCGATGCGTACACGGGCGACCCCGCCCTTCGTGCCGAGGTCGTCAACGGTCCGGCGCCCGAACCCGCCGCCCTGGCCGACCGTGCTCGGGGACTGCGCGCCGACATCCCCGCCGAGCTCGGTCCGGCGCGATCCGAGTTCCTGCGGGCGCATCTGTCCGCGATGGAGTGCTCGGCGCGCAAGTTCGCCGGAGACGACATCGCGTTCGTCGACGAGGTGCGCAGCTACTTCGACGTCGACATCGCGCTGGGCGATCAGCAGGTCTACCGCGAGGCCCATGCCGCGATGGCGGTCGAGCTGGGGGTTCCCGGCGCGTCCGGTGCGGCGCTCGCCGAGGCATACGTGAACCATCGGCGTTCCGACGAGATCCCGCCCGAACAGGTCGACGACTGCGTGCGGGCGTTCACCGGGGCGCTGCGCGAACGGGTCCGGTCGACGTACCCGCTGCCAGATCGAGAGATCGTCGATTTCGAGGTCGTCACGGACAAGCCCTGGTCCGGCTTCAACTATTACCTAGGTGACTACCGATCCCGAGTGGCGATCAATGTCGATCTCACGCAATACATGTCGACACTGCCGCACCTCATCGCGCACGAGGCCTACCCGGGGCATCACACCGAGCACTGCCGCAAGGAGCAGATCCTGGTCGGCGGCGGGCAGCAGGAACAGACGATCTTCCTCGTGAACACCCCGCAGTGCCTGATGGCCGAGGGGCTGGCCGACCACGCCCTCGTGGCCGCGATCGGCGACGACTGGGGGGTGTGGGCACAGGAGATCTACGCGGATCTGGGCCTGCGCTTCGACGGCGAGCGCGCCCAGCGGATGGCGCGGGCATCGAGCGGTCTGCTCGGTGTCCGCCAGGACGCGGCTCTGCTGCTGCACGACCGACACGCGGACGCCGGTACGGTCGCCGAATTCCTGCAGCAGTGGCTGCTCGCGACACCGGAACGGGCCCGCCAGATGCTGCGGTTCCTGACATCACCGTTGTGGCGCGCCTACATCTCCACCTACGTCGAGGGTTATCGGCTCCTCGGGGAGTGGCTCGACTCGGTGCCCGCGCCCGAACGTCTCGGTCGATTCGGGCGTCTACTCGACGAACCGCTGACCCCGGCCCAGTTGAGAGCCGAACTCGGGGCTGCGCGGCCCGGACCATAGACTTGTCACCCATGAGCCTGAATTCGATGTCGCTGGCCGAACTGGACCCGGATGTCGCCGCGGCGATGAACGGTGAACTGAGCCGACAGCGTGACACCCTCGAGATGATCGCCTCCGAGAATTTCGTTCCGCGGGCCGTGCTGCAGGCGCAGGGCAGTGTGCTCACCAACAAGTACGCGGAAGGCTATCCGGGCCGTCGCTACTACGGCGGATGCGAGTACGTCGACGTCGTCGAGGACATCGCTCGTGACCGTGCCAAGAGCCTCTTCGGCGCAGACTTCGCCAACGTGCAGCCACACTCGGGCGCCCAGGCCAATGCCGCGGTGCTGATGGCCCTGATGAACCCGGGCGACAAGATGCTCGGGCTCGACCTCGCGCACGGCGGGCATCTCACCCACGGGATGCGGCTCAATTTCTCCGGCAAGCTGTACGAGATCGAGTCCTACGGTGTGAGCAAAGAGGACTTCCGCATCGACATGGACGAGGTGCGCAAGATCGCGCTGGCGTCTCGGCCGAAGGTCATCTGTGCAGGCTGGTCCGCGTATCCGCGCACCCTCGATTTCGAGGCCTTCCGGTCGATCGCCGACGAGGTCGGTGCGCTGCTGTGGACGGACATGGCCCATTTCGCGGGCCTGGTGGCCGCGGGCGAGCACCCGTCGCCGGTGCCGTACTCCGACGTGGTGTCGACGACCGTGCACAAGACGCTCGGCGGACCGCGTTCGGGCCTCATCCTCGCCAAACAGGAGTGGGCGAAGAAGCTTAACTCCGCGGTGTTCCCCGGGCAGCAGGGCGGACCCCTGATGCATGCGATCGCCGGCAAGGCCGTCGCACTCAAGATCGCCGGCACCGACGAGTTCGCCGAACGCCAGCGACGCACCCTGTCGGGCGCCCGACTCCTCGCCGAACGCCTCACCGGCGCCGACGTGGAGAAGGCCGGGGTGTCGGTGCTCACCGGCGGCACCGACGTGCACCTGGTGCTGGTGGACCTGCGCAACAGCCAATTGGACGGACAGCAGGCCGAGGATCTGCTCCACCAGATCGGCATCACCGTCAACCGCAACGCCGTACCGTTCGATCCGCGCCCGCCGATGGTCACCTCGGGGCTGCGGATCGGCACGCCCGCACTGGCCACCCGTGGCTTCGGTGACACCGAGTTCACCGAGGTCGCCGACATCATCGCGACGGCCCTGGCCGCCGGTTCCGATGCGGACGTTTCGGCACTGCGTGGCCGGGTGTCCGCGCTGGCTCTCGACTTCCCGCTCTACGACGGCCTGGAGGAGTGGGGCCTGATGAGTCGCGTGTGACGCGGGTGGCCCGGGAACCGGACAAGCCTGACGTACCCGCGGGATTCGCGCGTACCCGGATGGCCAGAGCGCCCGTCGGTTCTCTATCCTTGCTCCGGTGAACGCATTGACCACCGATGAGCTGATCATCGCGCTCGAGAAGGCGCTTCCGGAGATCGCCGAGGATCACCAAGCGGCAGCCACTGCGTGGAACCCGCACGACTGGGTGCCGTGGGATCTCGGTCGGAACTTCGCGTTCCTGGGCGGCGAGGACTGGGATCCGTCGCAGGCCACGATCTCCGATGAGGCCCGTGCGGGTGTCCTGGCCCTGCTGCTCACCAAGGACAATCTGCCGTCCTTCCATCGTGTGCTGGCCAAGCACTTCCCGGCGTTCTCCGACTGGCGCCAGCTCGTGGGCGTGTGGACCGCCGAGGACAATCGCCATGCGATCGTGCTGCGTGACTACCTGGTCGTCACACGCGCCATCGATCCGGTCGACTCGGAGGAACGGCGTCGTATCCACGTCACCGCCGGCTATCGCCAGCACACCGAGGAGGTCGCCGAACTCGGCCCGCTCGATGTGCTCGCGTTGATGGCGGTGCACGAGAACCAGTGCGTCGCGTTCACCGAGAAGGTGCGCGATGTGGTGACCGACGACGCGTTCCAGCAGATCCTCGGCAAGATCGCCGCCGACGACGCGCTCCAGGCCACCACATTCGGCGCCTTCCTCAACGCCGGACTCGTCGCCGATCCGGAGAGCACCGTTCTGGCCGTGGACCGTGCCGTGGCTCGCCTGGACACCGAGGACATCGGCCACGACATCGCCGACTTCGACGCCGAACGCGAGCTCATCGCCGGGTACGAGACCGACGAGACCCGTACCGCCGTCGCCGCGGCGATCGCCGATCAGCTCAAGCTCGACTCTGTGCAGGGGCTCGGCCCCGACGCCGAAGCCGCACGTCTGCGCATCCTCACGCGGGCCGGCTCCACGAGCGCGACGTAGTCGCCGCGCAACCTGCGTTAACGCACAATTCACGCCGACACACCCCTTTCCGGCGCGCCGGAAAGGGGTGTGTCGGCGTACTTTGGCGTGTGACGGACCGCGGGGAAGCGGTTCGTTCGGGAGGTTCGATTCGTGGTTTGCACCAGCAACGCGAGGGGACCGGCCCCGGTCCTCGTCCACCTCGGCTGACCAGCCGGGACGGGCAAGAACCAGCCGGTCGTCGCAACTGGTTTGTGCGGGGCCCGCACAAACGTAGGAGCCCTACGTGACCACACGCACCTACGTCCTCGACACCTCCGTCCTGCTGTCCGACCCCTGGGCGGTCACGCGTTTCGCTGAACACCATGTGGTCTTGCCGCTGGTCGTCATCAGCGAACTCGAGGGCAAACGTCACCACCACGAACTCGGCTGGTTCGCACGTGAGGCGCTCCGGTTGCTCGATGACCTCCGTCTCGAGCACGGTCGACTCGATGTGCCGTTCCCGATCGGTGATGACGGCGGCACCCTCCAGGTGGAGCTCAACCACACCGACCCCGCGGTCCTTCCGGCGGGCTTCCGCACGGACACGAACGATGCGCGAATCCTGGCCTGCGCCTTGAATCTTCGGGCCGAGGGCAGCAACGTCACGCTGGTCTCGAAGGACACACCGCTGCGCGTGAAGGCCGGCGCGGTCGGTCTCGACGCAGACGAGTACCACGCTCAGGACGTGGTGGTCTCCGGATGGTCGGGCATGACCGAGCTGGACGTGGAGAGCACCACCATCGACAGCCTCTTCGCCGAGGGCGTGGCCGACATCGACGACGCCCGAGAACTGCCGTGCCACACCGGAATCCGGCTGCTCGGCCATTCCTCGAGTGCGCTCGGACGGGTCAATGCGGACAAGCGTGTGCAACTCGTCCGCGGTGATCGCGAGGCATTCGGGCTGCACGGGCGATCGGCGGAACAGCGGGTCGCCCTCGACCTGCTCCTCGACGAAAGCGTCGGCATCGTGTCGCTGGGCGGCAAGGCCGGCACCGGAAAGTCGGCGCTCGCCCTCTGCGCGGGGCTCGAAGCGGTACTGGAACGCCGCACCCAACGCAAGGTGGTCGTGTTCCGGCCGCTGTATGCGGTCGGCGGGCAGCAACTCGGCTACCTGCCCGGCGGCGAGGCGGAAAAGATGGGCCCGTGGGCGCAGGCGGTCTTCGACACCCTCGAAGGGCTGGCGTCGCCGGAGGTCATCGAGGAGGTGCTGAGTCGCGGAATGCTCGAGGTGCTGCCGCTCACCCACATCCGCGGGCGGTCGCTGCACGACTCGTTCGTGATCGTCGACGAGGCCCAGTCCCTGGAACGCAACGTCCTGCTGACCGTGTTGTCGCGGCTCGGCGCGGGTTCCCGAGTGGTGCTGACCCACGATGTGGCCCAGCGGGACAATCTCCGCGTCGGCCGGCATGACGGTGTCGCGGCGGTGATCGAGAAGCTCAAGGGGCATCCGCTGTTCGCACATGTCACGCTGACCCGCAGCGAGCGCTCCCCGATCGCGGCTCTGGTCACCGACATGCTCGAGGAGTTCGCGCCGGGCGCATAGACCGCGCCGGCGTCTGCCGACCGATTCGTCGACAACCGCGCACTCGTCGCGTTGCCGCGCATGTATCGCACCACATCGCTGGTCGAGCATGACCGGCAGCGCCGCGAGTGCGCGGTCGCCGTATATACCCCGCCGACTCACCAACGGGTCCGGCAGTGATCCGATCACAACCGCACCGTGATCCCCACGAGACTCACGAGTTGGCACCTCCTGGCACACTGGGGTGGTGCTGAAGTTACTGATGAGGCGAATGAGGTTAGTGGGACTACTGGCGATCGCGGTGTTGGCCGCAGTCGCCGGCGGTGCCGGCAACGCACTCGCCGCACCCGGAACAACGTCACCGTCGACCACGCCGACCGCTCCCACGACACCAGCGGCGCCTGGCGGCTCGGCGGTGCCGGAGACCGGCATCCCGATGCTCGACAACCTGCTGAACTCCCTTGCGGGAAATCTCGGATTGGGCGGCTCGGGTAGCGCGGAGGCCGACAGCAGCCAGATGATCGTGGTCACCGCACCGCGCGCGAGTGACACGACCGCGACCCTGACCGCCTTCGAGCGCGGCGACGACAACGCGTGGAAGCCGGTCATCGGGCCCACCAAGGCGTTCCTCGGGTCGCTCGGGATGGGCGAGCCCAAGGACAACGTGTACCGCACTCCCGAGGGCACATTCGACCTCGACCAGGCCTTCGGACGTCAGGCGAATCCCGGGACCAAGATGCCGTACAAGCAGGTCGACCGGCAGGACTGGTGGGACTCGAACATGAAGTCCCCGACCTACAACACGATGGTGCGGCAACCACAGAGTCCCGGCGGCGACAGTGAGAACCTGTACGACTCCGGCCCGGTCTACGATTACGCCGTCAACATCGCGCACAACCCGGAACGGATCCCGGGCAAGGCGACCGCGATGTTCTTGCACGTCACCAACAACCAGCCGACCATGGGTTGCGTCGCCATCGAGCGGGATGCGATGCGGAAGGTCCTGACCTGGCTGGACCCGGCGAAGAACCCGAAGATCGCCATCGGCGTGAACCAGGCGGGGCCGGCGGAGTCCGCGCCGGGAGGCTCGGTGCCGGAGTCGTCCGCACCGAACTCGACCACTCCCAGTACATCTACACCGGGCACATCTACACCGGGCACCTCTGCGCCTCAATCGGGCGCGCCGAGCGCCACTGGCATACCCGGAGCCGAGTCGCTGACGCAGCTGCTCAATCAGCTCGTCACCCTGATCCCGTCGCTGTTGACGACGTAGCAGTTCGAGGCGGGCGCAGCGCCCGCGAGCGAGAGGCGGGGACCGGCGTGTGGGCCGGTCCCCGTTTCGACATCGGCGCGTTCCTCGCCCTCGTCAGCACCGCGTGCGCATTGCCCCGATCAGAGTCGAATGGATGCACTCCAGCTCCGGTGTCGAGAACGCCTCCCAGTTCGTGTCGTCACCCACCGGCGCCGATTCAGCAGCACCCGGTGGTGACGCTGAGGACGTTGCGCAGGGCTTCTAGTGAGTCCGGTCGTGCGCGGTAATAGACGTTCATCCCCCGGCGGTCAGGGGTGACCATGCCGGCCTTGCGGAGCTGACCCAGGTGATGACTGGTCGTCGCCTCGGTGAGACCGACCGCGGTTGCGAGGTCGCAGGTGCAGATCCCGTCACCGCTATCAGCGAGCAGGATCGACACGAGCTTGATGCGCACGGGATCGGCAAGAGCCTTGAGCCGCAACGCGATTTCCAGCGCGGTGTCGTCATCGAGCGGGGCCGCTGACACCGGCGCGCAGCAGATCGGGGCACTGATGTCGACCATCGGCAAGGTCTTCGGCATGACCCGACCCTACCCTGAGACTTGACATATGTCGAAAAGGTAGGCAACCTGCATGGGTAACCAAAGTTCGATATATGTCTCACAGGTGAAGGTGATGGTCATGTCCCGCATGCAGCTCGCGCTCAACGTTGATGATCTCGATACCGCAATCGAGTTCTACTCCAAGCTGTTCAACACCACCCCGGCCAAACGCAAGCCGGGGTACGCCAACTTCGCAGTCGTCGAGCCGCCACTGAAGTTGGTGCTGCTGGAGAATCCGGGTCAGGGCGGCACCATCAATCACCTCGGTGTCGAGGTCGAATCCAGCGAGAAGGTGCACGCCGAGATCGCCCGGTTGTCCGGGGAGGGTCTGTTCACCCAGGAGGAGATCAACTCGACCTGTTGTTTCGCGACGCAGGACAAGGTGTGGGTGACCGGCCCGGCGAACGAGAAGTGGGAGGTCTACACCGTGCTCGCTGATTCCGAGACGTTCGCGACCAGCCCGAAATTGTTGGAACAGAACACGATTGAGGACGCCGAACAGGGTTCGGTGTGCTGCGGCGGCAGCGCAGACCCGGCCGAGGCGCGCACAGCCTGCTGCTGACGAGCCGCCGCTCGGGTTCTCGTCTACTGAGTGATGCGGTCGGCGAGAGTGCGAATCCGGTGGGTGATGTCGTCGCGGATCAGCCGCATCCGTTCGACGCCGTCGATGCCCCGCTCTGAGGGCTCATCGGTGTCCCACACTTCGAGGGCGACGCCCTCCGGGGGCGTGACGTCGGCGGTGCCGACCACCACGACGAGATCCGCGGCGCGCATCAGTTCGTCGGTCAGTTGCCGCGGCTCGTGGCCGGCGGCATCGGCGCCGACTTCGGCGAGTACGTGGGCGGACAGGTCGTTGACCTGCCCGCCGATCTTTGCGCTGGTTCCAGCGGATGATGCTGCGATCCGGCCGGTGATCGTTGGCGTGAGATATTCGGCCATCACCGATTTTCCGCGGTTGCTGACGCACACGAACAGAACCTGCGGTGGCGTGTTCATCGGCCGGCCTGCTGGTCGGCGGGTGCGAGTTCGTCGAGCAGTCCCTCGACGAGTCTGCGGATCTGGTCGCGGATCGGGCGGACCGCGTCAATGCCTTGGCCTGCTGGGTCGTCGAGGGCCCAGTCGCGGTAGCTGATGCCGGGGAACACCGGGCACGCATCGCCACAGCCCATGGTGATCACGACGTCGGAGGATTCGACGGTGTCGGGAGTGAGGATCTTGGGTGATTGCGCGGAGATGTCGATGCCGACTTCGGCCATCGCCTCGACAGCGGCAGGGTTGATCGAGTCGGCGGGTGCGGATCCGGCGGAGCGGACCTCGACGCTGTCCTGGCCAAGCGCGGTGAGGAAACCGGCGGCCATCTGCGAGCGGCCGGCGTTGTGGACGCACACGAACAGCACGCTGGGTCGAGAGGAAGACATGACAGACAAGCCCTTTCGGGGTGGTGGAAGCTCGGAAAGTCACACACGTTCGGTCGCGAGCTCGGCCAGGAGCTCGCGAACTCGGGTATCGAGATCGTCGCGGATTGCGCGAACCTCGTCGAGGGGGCGGCCTTCAGGATCAGAGACCGTCCAGTCCAGGTAACGCTTGCCGGGATAGATCGGGCACGCGTCGCCGCAACCCATCGACACCACTACGTCAGCGGCGGCGACCACATCGTCGGTGAGCGGCTTGGGGTACTCGGTCCCCAGATCGACACCGATCTCAGACATCGCCTCGACGACGGTCGGGTTGACCGAATGAGCCGGTACCGATCCGGCCGAGCGCACATGCACTCGCCCGGCGGCGTGGTGGGTGAGCAGTCCGGCAGCCATCTGTGAGCGGCCTGCGTTCTGCACGCAGATGAACAACACCTCGGGTACATCCTTGGGCACCGTTCCCTCGGCCTGGGCCAGGGCGCGTAACCGATCAGCTGCGAACCGGCCTGCCAAGGTCGTCAGGTGCGCATGCACCCGGGAGGTGCGCCGTAACGCAGTGTAGGACTCGAAGACACAGCGTTCCACCGTCTGGCGAGAAACCACCCCCTCATACCTGGCGGCCAGGTCAGCGGCAGTGCGGGCAAGTACGGTATGGGGCATCAACAGCTCAGGCTGAGCGCGGTGCTCGCCGCGACTCAGGTAGTCGTCCAACACATTCTCAGGCATCGCGCACGGTCTCCCTCGATACATCTGGGCTGGCAACGGTGGAGGCGGGGAAGCGTTTCCGCAACGCCAGGGACACATAGACCAGAGCCACGAGGACGGGCACCTCGATGAGGGGGCCGATCACTCCGGCCAGGGCCTGACCGGAGGTCGCACCGTAGGTGGCGATCGCGACAGCGATGGCAAGCTCGAAGTTGTTGCCGGCGGCGGTGAACGCGAGCGTGGTGGTCCGTTCATAGCCCAGCCCCATCACGGCGCCGAGTACGAACCCACCGCCCCACATCACCGCGAAGTAGATCAACAGCGGCAGAGCGATACGCGCGACGTCCCAGGGCTGCGAGGTGATCTGCTCACCCTGCAACGCGAACAGGATGACGATGGTGAACAACAATCCGTAGAGCGCCCACGGCCCGAGGCGCGGCAAGAAAGACGTTTCGTACCACTCACGGCCCTTGGCGCGTTCACCGATGCGGCGTGTCAGATAGCCTGCGATCAAGGGGATTCCGAGGAAGATCAGCACCGACTTCGCGATCTGCCAGGGTGAGGTGTCGATGGTCGTCTGTTCCAGGCCGAGCCAGCCGGGTAGGACTGAGAGGTAGAACCACCCGAGTACGGCGAACATGATCACCTGGAACACCGAGTTCAGGGCGACGAGGACGGCAGCGGCTTCGCGGTCGCCGCAGGCCAGGTCGTTCCAGATGATGACCATTGCAATGCATCGGGCCAGACCGACGATGATCAGTCCGGTCCGGTATTCCGGCAGGTCCGGGAGCAGCAGCCAGGCCAGCGCGAACATCAACGCCGGTCCGATGATCCAGTTGAGCGCCAGCGACCCGAGGAGCAGGCGGCGGTCGCCGGTGACCGAGTCGAGTCGGTCGTACCGCACCTTGGCCAGCACCGGATACATCATGATCAGCAGTCCGAGTGCGATCGGCAGCGAGATGCCGTCGAGTTCGACGGCCGCGAGAGTGTCACCCAGGCCTGGAACAACTCGACCGAGCAGCAGTCCGGCGACCATCGCTGCGCCGATCCACACCGGCAGAAACCGGTCCAGCGTCGACAGCTTGCCCGCGACCGCGGTGTCAGGGCCGGTCACTGGTCCACCTCACACGAACGCGTTTCCCCCACGACCGTGGCGAGATCGCCCAGCAGGTCCGACAGTTGCTGCAGCGCTTCAGCGTTCACCCGGTAATACACCCATGTTGCGCGGCGCTCACTGGTCACCAAGCCCGCTTCGCGCAGCACCTTCAGGTGATGCGAGATCGTCGGCTGCGACAGATCGAAGGGGCCGGAGATGTCGCACACGCACGCCTCACCTCCCGGATGCGCGGCGACCTCCGACAGCAACCGCAACCGAACCGGATCCGCAAGGGCCTTCAACAGCGGGGTGACCGCCACGGTCTCGTCACCACTGAGGCCGCGCCCCGGTGGCAGCAGAAGATTCTGATTAGACACTCGTCAATATTGACATACGTCAATTCAGACGACAAGGCGGCGCTTCCCGGGCCGGGCTAGTAGACCGCACCGTCACCGATGTCCCGATAGGTAGCAGACCGGGGTTGACGGCTGCCCGAAACGGGTCTATTCTCGAACATACGTTCGGATGAATGGTCTGCCGGGGGGTGACGATGACCGAACACCATGACGACACCGATTCTGGCGCCGACTGCGCTGCGGACGAGGTGGACGGGTCGTTGTCGGAGGTTCCTGGTCTGCTCGCCGAGATGCATGCCCTGTTGGATCGGTTGGCCGGGGCGGATCTGTCGCGGTGCGCTGATGCCGAGTTGGTGGCGGTGGCCAAAGCCCAGGAACGGGCGATCAACCGGATGCTGTTTCAGGGGAATCGGCAGATGCTGGAGTTGTCGGATCGGGATGTGCCCCGCGCGATGGGGTTTCGCAGTTTCAGCAATTTCATGAACGCCGAACTGCGGGTGTCGCAGCCGCAGCGGCGGCGTGAGCAGATGACCGCGACGGCCCGTTTCGCCCAACTCGACGGGCAACGCGCCGAGCCGAAGTATCCGACCCTGGCCGAGGCGTTCGCCGACGGCGAGGTGGGTCCGGCACATGTGGACACTGCGGTGGAATTTCTCGACGCCCTGCCGCACCGGTTGCCCCATGACCGTCAGGTGGCCGCCGAGGCCACCCTGTCGGGGTTGGCGCGCGCACCCACACCCCGGCCGAGATCACCACGTTGGGGCAGCGTTTGCTGGAGCACCTGGACCCGGACGGGGAGTTGACCGACGACAGCGACCGCAAACGGCGCCGCAATCTGTGGGTCAACCGGCCCAACGCGCAACAGATGTCGAAACTGACCGGCCATCTGGACCCGGAAACCCGCGCCCTGTTGGACACGCTGTTGGCGGTGTGGGCCAAACCCGGACTCAACAACCCCGAGGATCCCGATTCGCCGAGCGGCGGTGAAGACGACGCCGACCCCGACGCCCTCACAGCGGCCGCCGGCCGCGATCATCGGTCCAAGGCCTAACGCAACCATGACGCGTTGGCGGCGCTGCTGCGGGCGGTGTTTCGCGACGGGCTGCTCGGCACCTCGCATCGTGGTCTGCCGGTGCAGTTGATCATCAAAGCCGATCTCAACGACCTGATCCGCGAATCCGGGATCGGGGTGACCGCGACCGGGTCGACGTTGCCGATCGACGAGGTGATCCGGCTGGCCGCCGATGCCCAGCAGTATCTGGCGGTGTTCGCCGATGCCACCGCGCTACCGCTGTATCTGGGGCGGGCCAAACGGTTGGCGTCGCAAGCGCAACGGCTGATGTCGTTCGCCCGCCCCGATGGGGAGGTGTGCTCGGCACCCGACTGTGATCAGCCGGCCACCCACGTCGAAATGCATCATGCGGTGGCCGATTTCGCCGACGGCGGGTTGACCGACATCACCGACCTGGCCCCGGCGTGCCCGCGGCACAACCGGATGGTCGGCCCCAAACGCGGGCAGTTCACCACCGGCGTCTACGCCGACGGCCCCGATGCCGGACGCACCTGGTGGCGACGCAACAGCGACCCGCACGCGCCACCCAACCCGCAGCGGGTCAACCGGCGCCCCGATATTGGCGCCATGTTCAAACGCGAGCTCGAGCAGGTGCGTGCCCGCATCCACTCTGACACCGGGGAGCCACCCGACACCGACGCGCCGCCGGGCCGCGACACCCTGCACCTCACCGAGACGATCCCACCACCGTTCTCGGTCGTTGAAGCACGCCTCGCACTGATGCTGTTCGAGAACTCTCGATGAGGACCGGCGCCGACCACCGGTGACCGGAGCAGGCTCACCTCAGGTGATGCGCTCGGGCTCGTCAGCTGGGTCCGCGCTTCAGCTCGAAACAGCTGGCCCGTACACCACCGAAGTCCTCGCGAGCCGCGGTGACCATGTCGATCTGTGCTCGCGCCTGGTCGATGACCGGGGTATCCGGGTCCAGCACGGTGAGGTACTGATCGTGGGCGGCCAGCGATCGCACCGCGATTCCGATCTGATCGGTGACCTCGACGGCATGGGTGGCGTCCGGGCTGCTCTCGAACAGCCATCGCGGGCGGTCGGCCTCGTCGAGACCGTCGTACGCATCGAGGACGGCCGCTGCGAATTCCATGTGGTCGCGCTGGTTGGGCATCTCGGGGGCCCACTCCGGCCCGCCGTACACCGAGATGACGAGTTCAGGTCCGAGCTCCGTGATCGCGTCCGTGATCTTGGCGCGCAGTTCGGCGGTGTTGCGGATGTCGCTGTCCGGAAAGCCCCAGAACTCGACGTCGTCGACGCCGACCACGGCCGCCGAGGTCCGCTGTTCGATCTCCCGGACCGGCCCGGCCTTCTCGGGATCCATGCCCTCGATGCCGGCCTCGCCGCTCGAGGCGAGCGCGTAGACCACTCGCTTGCCGGCGGATGTCCAGCGGGCGACCGCGGCCGCCATGCCGTATTCGGGATCGTCCGGATGCGGAACGAGAACCAGGGCGGTCTGCCAGTCGTCGGGGAATTGCTCCATGCGACCAGCGTACGAATCGGTGGCAATCGTCCGCAGCCGTCGCGGACGATTGCCACCGATTCGTGGATCAGCGCTGTCGGTCGAGATTCGCCATCTTCAGCACGTCGAGGCGCTTGTCGAGTTCGGCCTCCGACAGGTTGTCGCCGATGAGGCCCCGGTCGATCACCGTCTGGCGGATCGTCTTGCCCTCCTTGAGGGCCTGCTTGGCGACCGCGGCCGCCTCCTCGTAGCCGATCGCGCTGTTGAGCGGGGTCACGATGGACGGCGAGCTCTCCGCGAGGGTACGCAGCCGGTCCTCGTTGGCCACCAGTCCCACGATGCACCGATCGGCGAACAGCCGGGAGACGTTGGCGAGCAGCTTGAGCGACTCGAGCACGTTGCGGGCCATCATCGGGATGTAGACGTTGAGCTCGAACGCGCCGTTGCCGCCACCCCAGGTGACCGCGGCGTCGTTGCCGATGACCTGCGCCGCCACCTGCGTGACCGCCTCGGGCAGAACCGGATTCACCTTTCCGGGCATGATCGAGCTACCCGGCTGCAGGTCCGGGAGCATGATCTCGCCGAGTCCGGTCAGCGGACCGGAACCCATCCACCGGACGTCATTGGCGATCTTGGTGAGCGAGACCGCAATGGTCTTCAGTGCGCCGGAGAGCTCGACGAGACCGTCGCGAGCCGCCTGCGCCTCGAAGTTGTCCTTCGCCAGCGACAGTGCGTCGACATCGGTGAGCTTGCGCAGTTCGTCGACGACCTTGGTGCCGAAGCCGTCCGGGGCATTCAGGCCGGTGCCCACCGCGGTGCCGCCGATCGGCAGTTCGCCGACGCGGGGCAGCGACGCGGTGACCCGCTCGATTCCGGCCTCGACCTGACGGGCGTAGCCGCCGAACTCCTGGCCGAGGGTCACCGGCACGGCGTCCATCAGGTGGGTGCGGCCGCTCTTGACCACCTCACGCCACTCGGTTGCCTTGTCCAACAGGGCCAGACGCAGATGATCGAGCGCGGGAATCAGGTCGGTGACCGCAGCCTCGGTGGCGGCCACGTGGGTCGCGGTGGGGAAGGTGTCATTCGACGACTGCGACATGTTCACATGGTCGTTCGGGTGGACGTCGACACCGTTGGACTTGGCGATCGAGGCGATCACCTCGTTGGAGTTCATGTTGGAGCTGGTGCCCGAACCGGTCTGGAACACGTCGATCGGGAACTGGTCGTCATGCTTTCCGTCGGCGATCTCCTTGGCCGCCACCACGATCGCATCGGCCTTCTCGGCGTCGAGGAGGCCGAGGTCCTTGTTGACCTGGGCACACGCCGCCTTGAGCAGTCCCATCGCACGGATCTGGGTGCGCTCCAGCGGCCGGTGGCTGATCGGGAAGTTCTCCACCGCGCGTTGGGTCTGCGCGCGCCACAGGGCATCGATCGGAACCTTGACCTCGCCCATGGTGTCGTGTTCGATGCGGTACTGCTGTTCGGTCATGGGGTGACAACCATCCTCGTGTGTGCTCGTGACGTGTTGGGCTGCAGAGGTTGTGACTGAGTGGGGAACTCAGACGTCCAGGCGTGCGTACTCGCGCAGCTTGGTGATCTGGTGGACGGCCTCGATGCGGCGGATCGTGCCGGACTTGGAGCGCATCACCAGCGACCGGGTGGTGGCCCCGTTGGGGCGGTAGGTGACTCCGCGGAGCATGTCGCCGTTCGTGACGCCGGTGGCGCAGAAGAACGAGTTCTCACCGGCGACGAGGATGTCGTTGGTGAGCACGCGGTCGAGGTCGTGCCCGGCGTCGATCGCCTTCTGACGCTCGGCGTCGTCGCGCGGCCACAGTTTGCCCTGGATCTCACCGCCCATGCACTTCATCGCGACGGCGGTGATGATGCCCTCCGGGGTGCCGCCGACGCCCATCAGCATGTCGACGGTGCTGTAGTTGTCGGCTGCGGCGATCGCGCCGGCGACGTCGCCGTCGGAGATGAGCCTGATCTTGGCGCCGGCCTGGCGGATCTCACTGATCAGACCGGCGTGGCGTGGACGGTCGAGCACGACCACGGTGAGGTCGGCGATGTCGATGCCCTTGGCCTTCGCCACCGAGTTGATGTTCCACTCGACGGATTCCTCGATGTTGATCGCGCCCTTGGCCTCGGGGCCGACCGCGATCTTGTCCATGTAGAAGACCGCGGACGGGTCGTACATGGTGCCGCGTTCGCTGACCGCGATGACGGCGATCGAGTTCGGGCGTCCCTCTGCCATGAGCGTGGTGCCGTCGATGGGGTCGACCGCGACGTCGCATTCCGGGCCCTGGCCGTTGCCGACTTCCTCGCCGTTGTAGAGCATGGGCGCCTCGTCCTTCTCGCCCTCGCCGATAACCACCACGCCGCGCATCGACACCGTGGAGAGGAGTTCGCGCATCGCATCGACAGCGGCGCCGTCACCCTTCTTCTTCTCGCCCCGGCCGACCCAGCGGCCCGCCGCCAGGGCAGCCGCCTCGGTGACCCGAACCAGTTCCATCGCGAGGTTGCGGTCGGGGGCCTGTGGTGAAGGTGACATCTCGAACTCCTCGGCGTGGCACGGCGGCACGGTGATCGAACTTCGGCGGCAGGTTTCCCTCATCCTTGCATGTCACACCGGAGGTTCCGTCAGCCACCCCGGCTGGAATACTGGCCGCCATGGCCGACAAACCCCGCATCCTGCACAGCGGCAAGGACATGTTGTGGTCGCTGATCCCGCTGCTGGTCATCTGCGCGTTCGTGGCGATCGCGTCGGGCAACTGTTCGGTGGGGCTGACCGGTCAGGCCGGCGACGATCAGACCCCCGACTTCGACGTGACGACCGCACTGCAGGCCGATGCCCGAGACCTGACCTTCCCGATCCGGCTGCCCGACACCCCGGACGGATGGAAACCGAACTCCGGATCCACGGTGCCCGTCGGCGGCACGATGGTCAGCAACGCCGGGTGGATCTCCGAGGTCGGTGCGTACGTGCAGCTCAGCCAGACCGACGCCGCCGAGGACGACCTGGTGGTGCACCTCGGCGACGGTGATGCGCTCGGGACCGGTACCCGACAGGTGGCGGGCCGTGAGTGGGTGACGTATGTGACTGCGGAGGAGCAGAAGTTCTGGATCACCGATCTCGGTGACGTGCGGATCGCGGTGCTTTCCCGCGGCCCCGACGAGGACATGGCCACCCTGGCCACCGCCACCCTCGCCAAGGAACCCCTGCCGGCCTGAGGTTCGCGCCGATTCCCCCAACCGCGCGGCTCAGTCGTCCTCGGGTTCGTTGTCGGCGATGGCGGCCTCGATCCGCTCCCGGGCGCCGGCGAGGTGTTCCTCGCACCGTTTCGCCAGCGACTCGCCGCGCTCCCAGAGGGCGAGGGACGCATCGAGGTCGAGACCGCCGTGCTCGAGTGTCGCGACCACCTCGGCAAGTTCGTCGCGGGCTGCTTCATAGCCCATCTCCTCGACGGGCGTCCAGTCGTCTTCGGGGTCCGAATTCTGTTGGCTCATCGTGTCGTTCATCAGCCCTTCGCGCTCGTCGACGGATCGTCCATCGTCACCCGCGCGGTGGCCGAACCGTCGGCGACCCGGATTCGCAGGTGCGCACCGTCGGGCATCTCGGCGGTCGTGGCCACCACGTGGGGTTGCGCGATGTCGGTTCGCTGCACCACGGCATACCCCCGGGCGAGTGTTTGTGCGGGACCCAGTGTGGCCAATCGGGCCGACAGGTGATCGAGACGCCGGTGCTCGGCGTCCACGGTTCGCCGGATGTCGCGGCGGATGTCGAGGCGCATACGGTCGACGTCGTCGGCGTGCGCGTCCACCATCGTGAACGGGCGTGCCAGGACCGGCCGGGCGCGCAACCCGTCCACCACATGCGCTTCGCGGCGCACCCAGTTCCGCAGGGCATGCACACCACGACGACGCAGCTCCGCGATCCCGTCGAGTTCCGCGGCGACGTCGGGGACCACCCGTTTGGCCGCGTCGGTCGGCGTCGCGGCGCGCAGATCGGCGACGAGATCGAGTAGCGGCGTGTCGGGTTCGTGCCCGATCGCGCTGATCACCGGAGTCCGGCAGGCGGCCACCGCACGGACGAGTGCCTCGTCGGAAAACGGCAGCAGATCCTCGACGCTGCCGCCACCGCGGGCGATGACGATGACCTCGACGTCGGGATCGGCATCGAGATCACCGAGATGACCGAGGATGCGGGGGACGGCGGTGGGGCCCTGTACCGGCGCGTCGCGGACCGCGAAGCGGACCGCAGGCCAGCGTTCGGTGGCCACCGTCATCACGTCGCGTTGGGCCGCGCTGGCACGCCCGCTGATCAGGCCGACGGACCGGGGGAGAAACGGGAGGGGTCGCTTGAGTCGTGGGTCGAACAGTCCCTCGGCGTTGAGCAGTTGACGCAGACGTTCGATGCGCAGCAGGAGTTCACCGACGCCGACCGGTCGGATGTCGCTGACGCGTAGCGAGATGGTGCCACGCCCGGTGAAGTAGGTCGGGCGGCCCAGCATCACCACCCGGCTGCCCTCGGTGAGGGGAACTTCGGTGCGGTACAACAGATCCGGACTGCACGTCACCGAGATGGAGATGTCCGCCGCCGGATCCCGGAGAGTGAGGAACGCCACCCGGGTACCGGGCCGACGGTTGATCTGGGTGACCTGGCCCTCTACCCAGATCTGGCCGAGCCGATGAATCCAGTCGGCGATCTTGGTGTTGACGGTCCGGACGGGCCACGGATTCTCGGCCGAATTGTCCCCGGTCACCTGATCGTCCCCGGCGCCAGATGGTCAGCGGTCGCTGTCGACGGGTTGCCGCTGTGACCGCCTGTCACGTGGTCGGTTGCCGCTTGCTGGTCTGCGACGCGATGCGGTTGTCGATCATCGTGACGAACGGCGCGCGCGACTTGGTCGCACGCTCGTAGGCGGCGAGCTGTTCGAGTTCGTCGACACCGACGCCGCGCAGTTTGGCGCGCAACTGGGCCAGGGTGAGGTTGTCGTACTCGATGTACTCGACGATCTCGGGCACCGGATCGCCGGCACCGGTGGCCGGTCGGCCGCCGACAGGGTCGTCGCCGTCGCCGTCACCACCGGCTGCGCCGTCGCTGTTCACGAGATCGTCGGGAGGCGTGCTGTAGAGGGCGAAACGTCCGGGCGCGGCGTCGGGCGTCTCCACCGCTTCAGCCTTCGGTGCCGCAGGTTTCGGTGCCGCTACCTTCTTGGCCGGAGTCTTCTTTACCGGAGCCTTCTTCGTCGCAGTTTTCTTCGCCGGGGTGCTCTTGGCCGGCGACTTCGGGGCGGCGGGACCCTCGGTCTCCGGCGACACGGTCTCGGTTGTCGTGGCATCCGACCGCTCGCCCGGCGAGCTCTCGATCGGGGTGCGGTCCGCCTCGGCATCGATCGCGGCGTCGTCCTCGTCGAAACGGGCCCACTCCGGCTGATCGACGGGGCGATCGAAGAGCGTCTCCAGCGCGAGGTCTCCCTTGATGGCGAGCTCGGCGATGCTCTGCTGCATCCGCATGCCGGCCTGCACGGTCTGGCTCACCGCCGTCATGGGCAGCGTCACCACCAATGCGGGCAGCTTCCTGGTCTCTTCGATCGCGGTGACGACGAGCCCGGCGGCGATGCGGGCCGGATAGGGTGCGCGAACCATGCCCATACTCTGCCATTCGGTGTGACGAGGGTCCACCGACGGCCACAGGGTGGCGCGGCGCTCGTCCCGACCGTCGAACGGCGGGCAGGAGTGAGCGCGGTCAACCCGTACCCTGGAGACCATGGCTGATCGCAAACGTGTCCTGCTGGCCGAGCCGCGTGGGTACTGCGCCGGGGTGGACCGTGCCGTGGAGACCGTCGAGCGGGCGCTCGACAAGCACGGCGCGCCGGTCTACGTGCGCAAGGAGATCGTGCACAACCGGCACGTCGTCGAGACGCTGAGCGAGCGTGGCGCGGTGTTCGTCGGTGAGACCGACGAGGTGCCCGAGGGGGCTCTCGTCGTCTTCTCCGCACATGGCGTGTCCCCGGAGGTGCATCGCACCGCGGCCGAACGCAGCCTCAAGACGATCGACGCGACGTGCCCGCTGGTCACCAAGGTGCACCAGGAGGCCAAGCGCTTCGCCCGCGACGACTACGACATCCTGCTCATCGGTCACGAAGGCCATGAGGAGGTCGAGGGCACCGCGGGGGAGGCACCCGAGCACGTGCAGCTGGTCGACGGCCCGGACAGCGTCGACAAGGTGACGGTGCGCGACGAGTCGAAGATCGTGTGGCTGTCGCAGACCACGCTGTCGGTGGACGAGACGATGGAGACCGTGAACCGACTGCGGGAGAAGTTCCCGCTGCTCAACGACCCGCCGAGCGATGACATCTGCTACGCCACCCAGAACCGCCAGGTCGCGGTGAAGGCGATGGCTCCGCGCTGCGACCTGGTGATCGTCGTCGGTTCGAAGAACTCGTCGAACTCCGTACGCCTGGTCGAGGTCGCGCTGCAGGCAGGTGCGAAGGCTTCACACCTCGTCGACTATGCCCGCGACATCGACCTCGCGTGGCTCGACGGGATCACCACCGTGGGGATCACCTCCGGGGCATCGGTGCCCGAGGTACTCGTCCGCGGCGTGCTCGACCTCCTCGCGGAGAACGGTTTCGACACGGTCGAACCGGTGACGACCGCGAATGAGACGGTCACCTTCGCGTTGCCGCGCGAGTTGCGCCCGGCGCGCACCTCGCGGTGACACAGGCCTCGGCGAGCGTCCGCCGGCGTCGGTCAGAAGTCGTCGGGATCGAGGCGCTTGACCCGTCGATGCGGTAGCGCGATCGCGAGGGCCGCGGCGACCACCGCGATGGACACCCCGGCGCCGATGAGGGCCACGTTGCGCGCGGTGTGATCGGGCGGCGTCTCCGGAGTGGGCGCGGCGATCGCCTTCGATTCGGTCGAATCCGGCCGCTCGTCCGGGATCTGGCTGGTGAGCGCGGCAACCGGATCGATGACGCCGTGGCCGATCACCGAGTCCTGGCCGGTGCCGGGACCATGAGCGGTGCGGATGATCCGTTCCATCACCTCTCTCGCGCCCAGCTCAGGGAACCGTGCACGCACCAGCGCGGCCGTGCCACTGACATACGGGGTCGCGAAACTCGTCCCGAAGATCGGCGTGGGTCCATCCTCGCCCATCTGCGAGTCGACCAGTTTCGACGAACCCCGAGTGCTGTCGAGGCTGACGATGCCGTTGCCGGGTGCCGCGACGCTCACCCAGGGTCCGTGCAGGCTGAAATTGCTGGGTGTCCCGGCCCCCGGGTCCACCGAAGCGACGGCCAGCACATAGGGCGTGAACCAGGCGGGGCTGGCGACGGTCGACACCGCGCCCCAACCGCCGACGTCGCCGGGCGACGGCTCGGGATTCTGTTGTCCGCACAGCGAATTCCGCTGTAGGTTGCCGGCGGCGACAACCACCACGACGTCCCGGTCGTACGCGTACTTCACCGCCGCGCCGAGCGATTCGTCGTCGAGTTCGGTCCCGGCCGGCGCGCACGCCACCTGGGAGATGTTGATCACCGTCGCGCCCAGATCGACCGCACGGACGACCGCCTTCGCCAGGGTGCGCACCGAGCCGTACCCCGAGCCGACGGTCGGATCGGCATCGTCGGAGTCCCGATCCTTTGCCGAGTAGGCGCCGCTCGACTGCCGGATCGATATCAGCGACGCATCGGGGGCGACCCCGGCGAACGCGTCGCGTCTGCTCGGGTCGGCCGCGATGATTCCCGCGACGAGGGTGCCGTGTGCGTCACAGTCGGCGAGGCCGTTGCCCGACGACACGTAGTCGCCGCCCGGCTGCACCCGGCCCAACCGGGGATGCGGCGTCACGCCGGTATCGATGACCGCCACCTTCTGTCCCTTGCCACGGCTGAAGCGCCAGGCCTCGGGCAGGTTCATCATCTGCTGTGCGGCTGTGGGTTTCGCGTTGTCGTGGCGCCCGGACGCCAGCGGTTTGGCGCACAGGGTCCGCTGCTCGGTGGGTTCGGGCGGCGCGACCGGAGCTGCTCGGACGATCGCCCCCGGGACGATGTCGGGCGGCGTCACCGCTGCCGCCGGAGCGCCGGAGAGTCCGAGTGTCAGGGTGATCGTCGAGGTCAGCGCAGCGGCGACGCCTACGCAGCGACGACTGCGGCCGCCTGCGGCGCGCGGCCTGACGGACCGACCGCGCACGTCAGATGTCCCGAACGATCCGGTAGAGGTCCAGGATCCACAGCAGCAGGGGCACGATGATCGCGACGAGGATGTACTCGCAGATCTCCGCGGTCCGTCGCATCACCGGGGAGAACTCCTGCGCCGGTGCGACGACACCGAGGACCAGCGCCGCGACCACCATCACCATCGCGAGGACGAAGCTGATGATCGGCCAGTCGCCGGCACCGAATGCCAGACCCGTCGCCAACGCGATGAGTGCGAGCGACCCCGAACCGATGAGGAACGCGGCCTGCGCCAGGTCGCTGTGCGAGCGTCCTCGCAGACACAACACCACGGCGACGATGGCCGCGTATGCGGCCGCCTTGGGGGCGAAGCCCGACAGCGGGGCAGCTGCGAGTACTGCGGAGATCGCGGTCACGATCGCAGTGCCCGCGATGATGCCGGTGAGGTAGGCGTTCGCGACGAAGGAGCGGCGTTCCAGCGCATCGGCCTTCGGCAGCGCCATCGCGCCGATCGCGCCGATGCCCTCGATCACCGGCCTGCGCTCCACGTCGTCGGAATCGAGGGGCGCCCCGGCTGTCGGAACGGGCGGAAGTGGCAGCTTGGCCAGCACGATGGTGGCGCGCGGCGCCATGGCCACCACGAGCAACCCCACCGCGGCGAGAACCGCTGCGACGTCGGCGAGGTCGGCGTCGAGGAGCAGTTCGGCAGCGGCGCCACCGCAGCCCAGCAGCGCAGCCGTGGTCAGCGCACTGTGCAGGGACGGGCCCACGGCTGTCATCCGGTAGGAGATCACGGTCGCGACGAGGGTGAGGGCGCATCCGAACGTGACATGTGCCGCACCGAATGAACCGGGCGTCAGCAGCATGCCGGTGACGAAGACCATCGGTGATGCGGTGGCGACCAGGATCGTGGCGCTGGCCTCGTCACGGTAATAGCGGGCCACGATGGTGCTCGCGGTGAGCAGACCGACCGCGGCGAGGGCGCTCAGGGCGGCGACCCAGAGGGCGCCACTCGTCGAGCGGTACGCGCCGAGCGCCACGGCAGCCGCGATCGCGGCCAGCAACGCGACGGTGTAGCCGGCGTAGCGGGCGGAACTCGCCGACCATCCGGCGAAACGAGATTCATTCAAACGAGCGACAGCGTCCACGACGTCGTCGAACAGCGCGGGGGCCTCACCGGTCCGCGTCGAGCGGAGGACGAGCAGGTCGCCGTCGCGGATCCCGGATTCCGACAGCGACCGGTTCGGGGCGATCGGTTCCTGTCCCACCAGGGCCAATGTCCAGCGCAGTTGACGGTTGTTCGGACGGTCGTCCCCGGCATCCGGGTCGTCGGGGTCGCGGCGTGCGGGGTTGCGTGACTCGATCTGCGCGATGAGGTCGGGGATGAGGCCAGCGATGGGCATCGCCGCAGGTAGGGCTACATCCAGCTGAGTGTTGCCGCCCAGGATCGAGACCCGTACGAGTTCGGGTTCGATCCCGTGATCGGTGCGTGCGCCGCCGGCCGGCCCCGAGCCCGGTGCCTGCGGCGTCATCGTGTGCGCGTCCAGAGTCGACATCTGGTGGATCCTCCCCGCCCTGTTCACAGATAGCATGCGAACCGCGTCAATTGTGTACCAGTGCCACCCGGGCGGAGAAAACCGGGCGGCCGGATCGGTCGGGGGGAAGATCGCGTGGTGACGACTACGGAGGGGTTTGTCCGTCGTGCGCGGATCACGCCGCCGCGGATGCCTGGCGGCGAACTGAATCTGCAGCCGCCGCCCGACGTGCCGCGGGTGGTGCCCGGCAACATGCTGTTGAAGCTGTTGCCCGTCGTCATGGTCGTCGCGGTCGTCGGGATGATCGCGCTGATGTTTGTCACCGGTGGGCGCAACATCTTGACCAATCCGCTGTTCATGATGTTCCCGCTGATGATGCTGATGTCGATGTTCGGCATGTTCGCCGCGGGTGGACGTGGCGGCGGGAAACGCGCGGCGGAGCTGAACGAGGAGCGCAAGGACTATTTCCGGTATCTCGGCCAGACGCGCGAACAGGTCCTCGACACGGTGGAGGCCCAGCGTGCGGCAGCGACGTGGAGTCACCCCGACCCCACGGCCCTGCTCGATGTGATCGGCACGCGCCGCATGTGGGAGCGGCGCGCCACGGACAGCGACTTCGCCCGGGTCCGCGTCGGGCTGGGGACGCAGGGCCTCGCCACCCGCCTGATGCCGCCGGAAACCGGTCCTCTCGAGGACATCGAACCGGTGTCCATGGTGGCGTTGCGCCGCTTCGTCCGTACCTACTCGTCCGTTCACCGACTGCCGACCACGGTGTCGCTGCGCGGTTTTCCCGCGGTCAACATCGAAGGTGCCCGTCAGGAGACGCGAGATCTGGTTCGCGCCATGGTCGTCGAACTGTGCGCGTTCCACGGACCCGATCAGCTGCACGTCGCCATCGTCACCGGTGACCCGGCAGGGGAGGCCTGGGACTGGGCGAAGTGGCTTCCGCACGTGGGACATCCGACATTGCGCGACGGCGTCGGCGCGATGCGGATGATCTATCCCACGCTGGCCGATCTCGAGAACTCGCTGGCCACCGATCTCCTCGAGCGGGGGCGCTTCAGCCGCTCGGCGCCGCCGACCCCCGGCCGTGCGCATCTGGTGGTGGTGCTCGACGACGGGTACGTGGCCGGCGACGAACGGCTCATCAACGACGCGGGGATGGAGGGCGTGACCGTCGTCGACCTGACCGCGCCGCCGGACGGGCTGGCCGCCCGGCGTGGGCTGGAACTCGTGGTGCGCAACCGGAAGGTGTCCGCGCGCAGCGCCGCCGGTGTCGAGGAGATCGCCGACATGGACTCGTTGACGATCCCGGAGGCGGAGACGCTGGCGCGCCGGTTGGCGCGCTACCGACTCGCGACCGCCGCGGCGCTGGCCAACCTGGAGAGCGAGGCGACCTCGAGCGATCCGGGTCTGCCGGCACTGATCGGGATCCCGGATGCGACTCGTTTCGACCCGGCGGTGGGATGGCGCGGGCGTACCGGACGCGACCGGCTACGGGTCCCGATCGGTATCACCCCGGAGGGCATCCCGGTCGATCTCGACATCAAGGAGAGCGCGCACGGCGGCATGGGACCGCACGGGTTGTGCATCGGTGCAACAGGTTCCGGCAAGTCCGAGTTCCTGCGTACGCTCGTCCTGGCGATGCTCGCGACCCACTCGCCGACCGAATTGAACTTCGTCCTCGTCGACTTCAAAGGTGGCGCGACGTTCCTCGGGTTGGAGTCGGCACCGCATGTCGCGGCGATCATCACCAACCTCGAGCAGGAACTCTCGATGGTCGACCGGATGAAGGATGCGCTCTCGGGCGAGATGAACCGGCGGCAGGAACTCCTGCGCGCCGCAGGCAATTTCGCCAACGTCAGTGAGTACGAGCGCGCACGGGCGGCCGGGGTGCGTCTCGAGCCGCTGCCGGCGCTGTTCATCGTCGTGGACGAATTCTCCGAACTGCTCGCCCAGAAACCGGATTTCGCCGAGCTGTTCGTGGCGATCGGCCGACTGGGTCGCTCATTGCACATTCATCTGCTTCTCGCCTCGCAGCGGTTGGAGGAGGGCAAGCTGCGTGGTCTGGACAGTCACCTGTCCTACCGCATCGGTCTGAAGACCTTCTCGGCAAACGAGTCTCGTTCGGTTCTCGGCGTCCCCGACGCGTACCACCTGCCCAGCGTCCCGGGGTCGGCATACCTGAAATGCGATTCGGCCGAACCGGTCCGGTTCAACACCTCGTACGTGTCGGGGCCGTATCACCCGCCGATGGCCGCCGACGGCATGATCGACGACGGCCCCGCCTACACCGGCCCGATGGGGCGCATGAAGGTGTTCACCGCGCTGCCGGTTCCGCTGGAGGACGGCGCCGCGAGTTCGTCCGTCCTCGATCACGCGCAGGCACTGCTCGACGAGGAGCCCCCGAAGGAACTGGACACCCCGGCCTACGACGACCCGGCAGCGGCCGGGGTCCCGACGCTGCTCGACACCCTCGTCGGGCGGATGGCCGGCCACGGTCCGCCCGCACACGAGGTGTGGCTGGATCCGCTCGACGACTCGCCGACGGTCGATCAGCTCGTCGGACGCCGCGACTGGTCGACCCCGGGAGGGGTGGGCGATCTGCGGCTCGCGATCGGGCACGTCGACCGGCCCTACGATCAGCGCCGCGACGTGCAGGTTCTCGACCTGGCCGGCGCCGCCGGCAACGTCGCGGTGGTCGGCGGTCCGCAGTCGGGCAAGTCGACCACCCTGCGCACGATCATCATGTCGGCCGCCGCCACCCACACCCCGGAGCAGGTGCAGTTCTACTGCCTGGACTTCGGTGGTGGCAGCCTGGCATCGGTTTCGGGTCTGCCGCACGTGGGGTCGGTCGCCTCGCGCGGGGACATGGATGCGGTGCGCCGCACCGTCGCCGAGGTGGGCGCCATCGTCCGTAACCGAGAGTTGTTGTTCTCCCGGTTGGGGATCGAATCGATGCGCGACTTCCGTGCGCGCCGCCAGGCATGGTTCACCGGTACGCACGGGCGCGACGCGGACGACCCGCTGGCTGCCGACCGCCACGGTGACGTGTTCCTGGTCATCGACGGACTTTCGGTGCTGCGCAACGAACTCGACTTCCTCGAGGAGCAGGTCACGACGATCGTCCAGCAGGGCCTGTCCTACGGCGTCCATGTGGTGCTGACCGCGGCCCGATGGGGCGAGGTCCGCCCCGCGATCAAGGACCTCATCGGCAGTCGGATCGAACTCAAACTCGGCGACGCGATGGATTCGGAGATGGGTAGGCGCGCAGCGGCGCTGGTCCCGCACAACCGGCCCGGCCGGGGTCTCACGCCCGAAGAACTCCACATGCTGGTCGCGTTGCCGCGTCTCGACGGCGTCAGCGTGCCGGAGTCGTTGCCAGCCGGTGTGCAGAACGCCGTCGACAAGCTCGGCGCGGCCTACCGGGGCCGCGAGGCGATGGCGGTGCGCAAGCTCGGTGTCGAGATCGCCCAGCGCGACGTCGACGAGCTGGTGGATCGGGCCGGGATAGCCTTGTCGCCCAACCAGATCGCCGTCGGCGTGGGCGAGTTGGAGCTCGCTCCGGTGATCCTCGACTTCACCTCCCAGCCCCACTTCATGGTGTTCGCCGACGTCGAGCACGGCAAGACCACGGTGTTACGCAACATCGTCCGCGGGCTGGTGCGCGACGCGTCCCCCGACGAGGTGAAGGTGGTCTTCATCGACTACCGGAGAACGATGCTCGGCATCCTCGACACCGATCACCTCGGCGGATATGCCAGCTCCGCCAACAAGGCGGCACCGATGGTCGCGCAGCTCGCCGAGATCCTGAACGGTCGTATGCCGCCGGAGGACGTGACGCCACAACAACTACGCGAACGGTCCTACTACACCGGTGCCGACGTCTACCTCGTGATCGACGACTACGACATGGTGGCGACCGCCTCGGGCAACCCGCTGCTGCCGATCGTGGATCTGGCCGCACACGCCCGCGACATCGGCTTCCACATCATCCTGGCCCGACGGTCCGGCGGTCTCGGGCGCGCGATGTTCGACCCGCTGATCGGCCGGCTGAAGGATCTGTCGTCCGACATGCTGCTCATGAGCGGCGATCGCGACGAGGGCTACATCACGGGTCGCGTGCGTATGCAGCAGCTCGTGCCCGGACGTGGCGAACTGGTCTCGCGGACCCGACCGCAGGAGATGATCCAGGTCGGCTTCGTCGAACCCCAGGACTGACCTGCCGTGCCGCCGCGACCGACCGTGCCACGCCCCACCGTGGTCGACCTCGCCTACGGCCAGGTACGTCTCGCCGACGGCCGCAGCGCGGACGTCGGTGGTCTGCTCGACGCGGTCGACTCGGCGACGGTCGTGGCCGGCGGGGTGCGGGTGTTCGCCCATCAGGCGTGGCGCGAGGTGTGGGACGGGTTGGGTCTGCCGGACGCCACCCCGGCCGGGCCGGTGCCGTTCGTCGTGGGGTATCCGAGTACCTGGGGCCGACTGCGGTCGTCGGTGCTCGCGCGTTCGGTGGCAGAGATCGCCGTCCCGGTCGACCTGGTACCGCGCGCCGTGCTCATCGCGCGCAGTCATGCCGACGGCGCGATGCAGCGGTGCGCGGTCGTGGAGACCACTCGCGTCCCGGCTGTTCCGCTCGACCCCGCCCGGGTCCGGCCTTCGACCTGGGACGTCACCCGGCTGCGACGGACCTCGGCCGGATGGCAGATCGACGCGACCGAGGTGCTCGAGCCGGACGCACAGGACATCGGACCGCGCACCGAGTCGATCGTCGACGACTCGGTGGAGGCGGTGTTCGTGGACGGTGCCGAGCCCACCGAGGTGGCGCGGGCCCAGGAGGTCGTCGCCACTCACGCGCTCGCCGGCCGGGTGGTCGCCGCGGACCGGGACCTGATCCGGCGCTACGGGTGGCGCACCGGGCGCCCGCCGTCGGACGACGACCGGTTGGCGACGGTACCCACCCCAGCGCCGGCACCGGCCACGCGGAACCGTCCGTCGGGGCGGCTGCTGTGGGCGGCAGGCGCGGTGGCGGTGACCATCGCCATCGTCGCGGCGGTCGTCGGATTCCTGCAGCGCGGCACGGCGGCGGTGTCCGAACAGACGGTGGTGTTGGGCCGGACCAGTGTGTCCGTCCCCGCCGACTGGCGACGTAGCGAACTGAGCACCCCCGACGGTCAGGATGCCCAGCAAACCACCCGGACCGTCTTCGTCGATCCCGATGACGGCCGCCGCATTCTGGTGGTCCAGAGCGAGGTGCGGGCCGATTCGACGCTCGCCACCGTCGCCCGCAGCCTCGGCAATCGCATCCGCCAGCGCGGCGACGACGTGGTGACCGAATTCTCGCCATCGACCCGATTCGTCGGACGCGACGTCGTCAGCTACCGCGAAGCGCCGGTGTCCGGCGGTGCCATCCGCTGGTACGTCCTGGTGCAGGACGGCCTGCAGGTGTCGATCGGGTGCCAGCCCGGCAGCGCAGGGGAGTCGGTGGACACCGAGTGCGCGCACGCGGTGTCGTCGGTGCAGATCGCACCGGAGTGAGCGTTTTGACCCTGACCTGCGTGCTCGCGTAGTCTGGATCGCTGGTGCGTGGCATCTCGGCCCTTGATCGGGCAGGGATAGCCGAGGCCCGGGTCCCCACTGGTCGCCGGGAACAGCCTCTGCCATGGCACCCGACCAGCACCCACATCGACAGAGTTGAGGACAACTGTGCCTACCTACACCCCGAAGGCCGGTGACATCACCCACGCGTGGCATGTCATCGACGCCACCGACGTGGTGCTCGGCCGGCTCGCCGTGCAGAGCGCGAATCTGCTCCGCGGCAAGCACAAGCCGACCTATGCACCCCATGTCGATGGTGGTGACTACGTCATCATCATCAACGCCGACAAGGTTGTGCTGACCAGCAACAAGGCTGAGCGCAAGCTGAACTACCGCCACTCGGGGCATCCGGGTGGGCTCAAGGTCCAGACGACCGCCGAGCTCCTGGAGACCCATCCCGAGCGTGTGGTCGAGAAGGCGATCAAGGGCATGCTGCCCCACACCAAGCTGGGACGCGCAATGGCGTCCAAGCTGAAGGTCTACGCCGGCCCGACCCATCCCCACGAGGCCCAGCGCCCCGTGCCCTTCGAGATCAAGCAGGTGGCCCAGTGAGCAACGAGAACATCAACGAACCCGCCGTCGAGATCGACGACGAGGTCCAGGCTGCCGCGGCAGACACCGTCGCCGAGGAAGCCGTCGAGCAGGCCGCCGACGATTACGACACCGACGTCGCGGTCGAGACCGAGGCCCCGGCTCCCGTGGTCATCGACCGTCCGGTCCAGACCGTCGGCCGCCGCAAGGAGGCCGTCGTCCGCGTTCGCCTCGTCCCGGGTAGCGGCAATTTCGACCTGAACGGCCGCAGCCTCGAGGACTACTTCCCGAACAAGGTGCACCAGCAGCTCATCAAGGCGCCGCTGGTCACCGTCGAGCGCACCGAGTCGTTCGACATCTTCGCCAAGCTCGTCGGCGGCGGCCCCTCGGGCCAGGCCGGCGCGCTGCGTCTGGGTATCGCCCGCGCACTGATCGAGGTGACCCCCGAGGATCGTCCGGCGCTGAAGAAGGCCGGATTCCTCACGCGTGACCCGCGTGCGGTGGAGCGCAAGAAGTACGGCCTGAAGAAGGCCCGCAAGGCGTCGCAGTACTCCAAGCGCTGAGAGTGGCTCGCCTTTTCGGAACCGACGGCGTCCGAGGCCTGGCCAACGACGAGCTCACCCCAGAGCTCGCGTTGCGCCTGGCCTCGGCCGCCGCGGTCGTTTTCGAGAACTTTTCGTCGGCCGACGACGTCCGGCCCCGTGCCGTGGTCGGCCGCGACCCGCGTGCATCGGGTGAGATGCTCGAGGCGGCGGTCTGCGCCGGCCTCGCCGCGACCGGTGTCGATGCGATCCGCGTCGGCGTCGTGCCGACTCCGGCGGTCGCGTTCCTCACCGCCGATTACGGCGCCGACTTCGGCGTGATGATCTCCGCCTCGCACAACCCGATGCCCGACAACGGCATCAAGTTCTTCTCCGCCGGCGGTCACAAGCTCGATGACGCGGTGGAGGACCGCATCGAGGCCGCGATGGCCGACGCCGATTTCGCCCGCCCCATCGGGGCGGCGGTCGGCCGCGTCGTCGATGCGACCGATGCCGGTGCCCGCTATCGCGCACATCTCGGGTCGGCGATCACGCAGCGACTCGACGGAATCACCGTGGTCGTCGACTGCGCGCACGGCGCCGCCGCCGACCTCGCGCCCCTCGCGTACGCCGATGCCGGTGCGACGGTCATCCCCATCCATGCCGAACCCGACGGCCTCAACATCAACGAGGACTGCGGCTCCACCCACATGGGCAAGCTGCAGACCGCGGTGCTCGAACACGGCGCCGACCTGGGGCTGGCCCATGACGGCGACGCCGATCGATGCCTCGCGGTCGACTCGTCCGGACAGATCGTCGACGGAGACGCCATCATGGCCGTCCTCGCCACCGCCCTGAGCACTCGCGGTGAGTTGCGCGACAACGTGCTGGTGGCGACGGTGATGAGCAATCTCGGACTGCACATCGCGATGCGTGACGCCGGAATCACGTTGCGCACCACCGCTGTCGGTGACCGATACGTGCTGGAGGAGCTGCGCCGTGGGGGCTACTCGCTCGGCGGTGAACAGTCCGGGCACATCGTCGTTCCCGGTTCGGGGACGACCGGTGACGGGATTCTGACCGGGTTGCTGCTCATGGAGCAGGTGGCTGCGACCGGCCGGCGGCTCGATGACCTGGCCGCGATCATGAGTGTGCTGCCGCAGGAACTGATCAATGTGCGCGTCGCGGACAAACATGCGGTGGCACAGTCGGAGAAGGTGCAGCACGCGGTCACCGAGGCGGAGTCCGAACTCGGCGAGAACGGGCGGGTTCTGCTGCGCCCGTCGGGTACGGAGCAACTCGTGCGGGTGATGGTCGAGGCCGGCACCGCCGACACCGCGCAGTCGATCGCCCGGCGGATCGCCACGGTCGTCGAGGCGGTCGGGGCATGAGCACGCCGCAGGCGGTGCTCTTCGACTTCTCCGGAACCCTCTTCCGTTTCGAGGCCCGCGACGAATGGTTCGACGGCCTGCACGACGAGGACGGCAACGCGCTGCATCTCGATGCACAGGCGGAACTGATCCGACGGATGACCCAACCGGTCGGTATTCCGGCCGCACTCTCCGATGATGACCGGACCGCCTGGGAGCAGCGCGATCTCGACCCGGCGCAGCATCGCCGCGCCTATCTGTCGATGCTGCGGGCCTCCGGTCTGTCCGTGCCGGGCCACGCCGAACAGCTGTACGCGCGGGTCGTCGACGCGCAGTCGTGGGTCATCTTCCGCGACACCCGCGCGGTGCTCGAGGGTCTGCGTTCGGCCGGTGTGCGGATCGGGGTGGTCAGCAACATCGCGTTCGATCTGCGCGAGGTGCTGGAACTGCACGGTGTGATCGACCTGGTCGACACGTTCGCGCTCTCCTACGAGGTCGGTGCCATCAAACCGGACCCGGCGATCTTCCATGCCGCGCTCGACCCGTTGGGGGTGGAGCCGACGGCGGCACTCATGGTCGGCGACAGTGAGCACGCCGACGGCGGCTGTCGTAGCCTCGGATGCGAGTTCGAACTGGTGCACGATGTCACCCCGGATGATCGACCCACCGCGCTGCTCGACGCCGTCGCCGCACACGGCATCGACCTGCCGCGCTGACATCGCACATCGTTCGGAACCAGCACGGGGTGCGGCGCGTCTAAACTGCACCTGTCGGAGAGGGGGCCGGTGTGGACGATGCGCGAACCGCGGTCGATGTCGATGAGGTCAGCGGTGTGGTCGCCTTCTATCAGCGGGCCGCGGACGTGGTCGGGACGGCGGCACGGGACCTGCATGCCCACGAGTTCGGCGACTGGGCGATCGGCCCGGATTACCACGACATGGGGGAGCGGTACCGCGACATGGGCAGGACGCTCGCGGACCGCCTGGCCGAGCAGGCCGACGCGGCCGACCGGCTCGCGTCAGCCCTTCACCATGCGATGACGTCACTGGTCCGGGCCGACGAGATCGCCGAGGCGTCGATCCGGCGTGCCGGATCCGAGCAGACGGGATCACCATGAGTCGGTCTCCGGATTCGCTTCCCGCGCTTCGCGATCACGCGGTCGCCGGCCTCGAGGATCTCGTCGACCTACTCACCCTCGGCGCCGCCCTCGGCATGACGATGGCATCGCCCGACGACGCCCGCCGACCCTTCCACCGCGTCGGGTCGTTCGACCCCGCGGGTTTGGCGGCCGACAGCAGGCGGTTGTCGGTGGCCTATCGAGCCGTGGCAGACCAGCTGCACCGGCTCCCCGAACAGCAGGTCCGGATCGGCCGGGGCTGGGTGGGCGATACCGGCTCCGGCGCGGTGTGCGCGGTGATCGAGCATCAGCGGCGTGCCGAGGCCGATCTGCACGTTCTGCGCACCCTGGCGGAGGCCACGGCTGCCGCATCCGCCGGCATCGACCAGCTGCTGCGCACCTGGTACCTGACCGTCGCCCGCCTCTCCGCGCCGCTGGTGGCCGGGATTCCGGTGACCGAGGTCCCGGCGGCGGTGGCCACCGGCCGGCTCCCACTGGGCGTGGTGGCCGAGGACATCTCATCCCGCGTCACGCTCTACTTCACCTCGGCAGACGCGACGGTTCGCGGAATCGACGCGATTCTCGATCACCTCAACCGCGCCACCGAGGACATGGACGTCCAGCCGTATCCCAGCCGCTCACGCGTGGCACCGTCGGTCCGAGCGCGGCCACCGGAATCCGCCGAGGTGGGCGCATCGGTGCATCCCGCGGATGAGGCCGGCTCATCCCAGGCCGCACCACCCCAGACCGCACCACCCCAGACCGCACCACGCGTTTCGCCGGGTCCTGCCGCCACACCGTCGATGCCGAGTTCCGACGCCCCGGATGTCGACACCTCCATCCCGGACGCCGACACGGATGTGCCGCTCCGGCTCCGACCGCCGTCGTCGTCGTCGAGCGACGCTCCTCCCGTGGACGTCGCACCGCGTCCGGAACCCCCGGCTCCCGCCGCGCCACCGATCGCAGAGGGCGCGACACGCCACGGCACCACGGTCCCGGAGCAGTCGGAGGCACCCGCATCCACCGGGGAACTCGCGCTGGCGGGCGAAGAATGATCACGTCAACCGAAGGCAATCGGAGCCCCGGGGGGAGACGATGAATCTCGCCGACCAGATCGAGGCGATCGCCCGGCGCGCCACCGCCCGGGTCGTCGCCGCGTCCAACGATTTCTCCACCGCACAACGGGGACTCGCCGCCGAGGTCGCCGAGCATCGGGCGTCGGTGGCCACACCCGATCAACGCATGCGCGACCAGTTGCGGCGTGATGCCGACGTCGCAGACTGCGCCACGCCGAGAATCCTGTTACCGGCCGACATGGCCGAGGCCAGCCCGCATACCCCGGTCCCGGACGACCCGGCGCCGGACGAATAGGCTGTCGTTGTGCCGGCAACCAAACCAGGTCAGTCCAGGTCCACCCCCAGTTCGGCTCAGCGCCGCCCGATGCCGTCGGGTTCGCCGAGCAAGCTGATGTCGGAGTTGGGGCGTCGCGGCCCGTACCGCGTGCTGCGTGGAGATCTCGGTATCGCCGGGATGCGTGGGCAGGTGTTCTCGCCGGAGTCCGGTACCAAACTGCCGGCGATCGCGGTCGGCCACACGTGGATGGCGGACAGCGAGAGCTACCGGGATCTCTTGTATCACTTCGCCTCCTGGGGTTTCGTGACGGTGGCCCCGGACGCGAACGGCGGATTCTTCGCTTCCGACGTGGGCCTCGCGGGTGACCTACGGGCAGCACTCGACATCGTCGCGCATGTGCCGCTCGGCCACGGGGCGGTGACCGTCGACCCGGCTCGGCTCGGCTTCATCGGACACGGCTTCGGCTCCGCGGCGGCAGTGATGGCCGCGGCCGACCAGCCCCTGCGGGGCCACGCCGCCCCGAACGTCGCCGGTGTGGTCGCGGTGTTTCCGGCCCCCACCACCTCGGCGTTGCTGCCGGCGGCCGCGTTGGTGCAGGCCCCCGGGCTGATCGTGGCAGGTGCAGGCGAGCTCGACACGATGGAATCCAATGCGCTGCCGCTGGCCCAGGCCTACGGCGGAGATGTGGTCTTGCGCACCGTGCCGCGGGGCAATCCGCGTGATCTCCTGGAACGTCGCACGGTCAAGTCGCTCGTGGGTATGAACGGGTCCGATCGTGCACTCCACGCCATCGTGCGGGCCGCATGTACGGGATACCTCCTGCACACGGTGGCCGGCGACAAGGACTACGCGGGCTTCGCGGACCCCTCGGCATCCGTGGGGAAGCTGAGCACCGTCGATCTGACCGATCCGCCGCCGCAGCCGGTCGACGCCGTGTCGCATCTCTTCGGCGCCAAGCCACGGAAGCGGCGACTCAGAAAGCGCTGATTTCACAGGTACGCTGACTCACTATGTGTGGAATCGTCGGATACGTCGGTCGGCGGGACGCGCTCGACATCGTGGTCGAGGCGCTGCGGCGGATGGAGTACCGCGGATACGACTCGGCCGGGGTCGCGATACTCGACGGCGCGGGTGGCACCGCGGTCGAGAAGAAGGCCGGGCGACTGGAGAATCTGGACAAGCAGATCGCGACCGTCGGGCCCGAGAACCTCAGCGGCACCACCGGGATGGGCCATACCCGGTGGGCGACGCACGGAAAACCGACCGATCGCAACGCCCACCCGCATGTGAGCACCGACGGGCGGCTCGCGGTGGTCCACAACGGGATCATCGAGAACTACGCCGCACTGCGCGCTGAGCTCGAGGCCGACGGCATCGAGTTCTCGTCGGAGACCGACACCGAGACCGCCGTGCACCTCGTGGAGACCTTGTACGTCGCCGGCCCCACCGCAGGCGATTTCGTGTCCAGTGCCTACGCGGCGCTGCGTCGTCTCGAGGGCGCGTTCACGCTGGTGTTCACCCACTCCGATCACCCCGACACCATCGTCGCCGCCCGCCGGTCGACGCCGCTGGTCGTCGGTGTCGGAGACGGGGAGATGTTCGTCAGTTCCGACGTCACCGCATTCATCGAACACACCCGTGACGCAGTCGAACTCGGTCAGGACGAGGTCGTGGTGATCACCGCCGACGACTACCGCATCACCGACTTCGACGGCGACCCGCGCGCCGGCAAGCCCTTTCACATCGACTGGGATCTCGCCGCCGCGGAGAAGAGCGGCTACGACTTCTTCATGCTGAAGGAGATCGCCGAGCAGCCCGCGGCCCTCGCCGACACCCTGCTCGGACATCTCGAGGGTGGCCGCATCATCCTCGACGAGCAGCGGCTCACCGACGACGACCTGCGCGATGTCGACAAGGTGTTCGTCGTGGCCTGCGGCACCGCCTATCACGCCGGCCTGCTCGCCAAGTACGCGATCGAGCACTGGACGCGCCTGCCGGTCGAGGTCGAGTTGGCCAGCGAGTTCCGGTACCGCGACCCCGTCCTGGACCGCTCCACCCTGGTGGTGGCGATCTCCCAGTCGGGTGAGACCGCCGACACCCTCGAAGCTGTCCGCCATGCGAAGGACCAGAAGGCCCGCGTGCTGGCGATCTGCAACACCAACGGTGCCCAGATCCCGCGTGAGTCGGACGCGGTTCTCTACACTCACGCCGGCCCGGAGATCGGCGTCGCATCCACCAAGTGCTTCCTGGCGCAGATCGTCGCCGCCTACCTGGTGGGCCTCGCCCTCGCGCAGGCACGAGGGACCAAGTACGCCGACGAGGTATCGCGGGAGTTCGCGGCGATGGAGGCCATGGCCGACGCGGTGACCGAGGTCCTCACGACGATGGAACCGGTCCAGCAACTCGCCCGCTCGATCGCCGACCACAACACGGTGTTGTTCATCGGCCGTCACGTCGGCTACCCGGTGGCCCTCGAAGGAGCGCTCAAGCTCAAGGAACTGGCGTACATGCACGCCGAGGGTTTCGCCGCCGGTGAGCTCAAGCACGGACCGATCGCGCTGATCGAGGACGGGCTGCCGGTGATCATCGTCATGCCGTCGGCAGACGGTCGGGCGCTGCTGCATTCCAAGATGGTCAGCAACATCCGGGAGATCCAGGCCCGGGGTGCGCGGACCATCGTGATCGCAGAGCACGACGACGCGTCCGCGGCGTCGGTCGCCGACCATTTCATCCCCATCCCCAAGACCCCGACCCTGTTGCAGCCGTTGGTGTCGACGGTGCCGCTGCAGGTGTTTGCCGCGACCGTTGCGCAAGCCCGCGGCTACGACGTCGACAAGCCGCGGAATCTGGCCAAGTCGGTCACCGTCGAATAGTCGGATCAGCGAGGAACGCGACTCGATGCCGATCCGCTACCTCACCGCCGACGCGGTCCGTGACGCCGAGCACGCCGCCGGCGACCTGCTCGCCAACGGCACGCTGATGCGCCGCGCCTCCCACGGCGTGGCGCAGGTGGTGATCGACGAACTGCGCCGCACAGGCGGCTGTTACGGGCGGCAGGTGGGCATTGTCGTCGGGGCCGGCGACAACGGTGGTGACGCGTTGTATGCGGGCGCCGCGCTGTCCCGTCGTGGCGTCGCCTGCACCGCAGTACTGCTCGCTCCCGACCGTGCACACCGTGCAGGTCTCGCCGCCTTCGGTCGGGCCGGTGGCCGGACTGTCGAGACGCTCGCGGGCGGCCTCGACGTGGTGATCGACGGTGTGGTCGGGATCGGCGGCCATGGACCGTTGCGGCCCGCCGCGGCCGAGGTTTTCGGGCAGCTCACCGCCCCGGCGGACGGCGGCCCGGTCGTCGTCGCCGTCGACATCCCGTCCGGTGTCGACGCCGACACCGGGCAGGTGCACGACCCGGCGGTGCGCGCCACGGTCACCGTCACGTTCGGGGCCCCGCGCAATGCCCATCTGTTGGCCGCGACGCAATGCGGGCGCACCGTCACGGTGGACATCGGGATCGACCCGACCGGGACGGACGGCGACACCCTGTCGTCGCTGACCGACGACGAGGTCGCCGCCCTGTGGCCGGTCCCGGCACCGGCCGACGACAAGTACAGCCAGGGTGTCGTCGGCGTGATCGCCGGTTCGGCCCGGTATCCGGGGGCCGCGATCCTGGCCACCGGCGCCGCGGTGTCGGCCACGTCGGGGATGACCCGCTATGTCGGCACCGCCGCCGACGACGTCGTCTCGCATTTCCCGGAGGTCGTCGCGGCCCGATCGCTCGCCGACGCCGGCCGGGTGCAGGCCTGGGCGGTGGGACCCGGGATCGGCACCGACGACGACGCGCTCGAGCTGCTCCGGGACATCCTGTCCACCGACCTGCCCGTCCTCGTCGACGCCGACGGACTCACGCTGGTCGCGCGCCACCCCGAGCTGGTCGACCGGCGTGCACCGACCCTGCTGACCCCGCATGCCGGCGAGTTCGCCCGGCTGACCGGCGATGAACTCGGACCGGACCGGCTCGCCGCGGTCCGGGACCTGGCGCGGCGATGGGGGGTGAGCGTCCTGCTCAAAGGCCGGATCACCCTGGTCGCCGATCCCGACGGTGCGGTGCTGGGCAACGACGCGGGCTCGTCGTGGGCGGCGACGGCGGGTGCGGGGGACGTGTTGTCCGGGATCGCCGGGTCACTGCTGGCCGCCGGCCTCACGCCGGCGCGGGCCGGGGCAGCGGCGGCACGGGTCCACGCGCACGCGGCCGAACTGGCCGCCCGCGACGCCCCGATCGGCGCGTCCGACCTCTTGGCGGCCGTCCGGCCGGCGATCCGCGCGTTGCGGCGCGGCCACCCGACATCCGCGACGCGTGTCCCGTGACCGCGATCACGGCCCCCGACACTTCGACGAACGCGCTGGTGAAAAGCAGTCGCGTCGGTCTGGGACAATGGTCGCGATGACTCCTGCAGCCCTCACCGCGACCATCGATCTCGATGCCATCGCCCACAACGTCGACGTCCTGCGCACTGCGTCGGGTGCCGACGTGCTCGCGGTGGTGAAGGCGGATGCCTACGGGCACGGTGCGCTGCCGGTGGCTCGGGCTGCGCTGGCCGCGGGTGCGGCCGAACTCGGCGTCGCCCACATCACCGAGGCGCTCACCCTGCGGCGCGGCGGGATCGACGCCCACCTCACCGCGTGGCTGCACACACCGGGGGCCGATTTCGACGCCGCCATCTCCCACGACATCGACATCGCGCTGTCCTCCCTCCGCCAACTCGACGCCGTGATCGCCGCGGCGAAACGTCGATCGCGCACCGCGACCGTGACCGTGAAGGTCGACACCGGCCTCAATCGAAGCGGGGTGGCGCCCGACGAGTGGTCGGACTTCGCCGAGTCGCTCGCCAAGGCACGTGCCGACGGCGCCGTGACGGTGCGCGCCATCATGTGCCACCTGGCTCGCGGCGACGAACCCGAGCATCCACTCAACTCCGAGCAGGCCGCCCGCCTCGACGAGGCAGCGGCCGACCTGCGCCGCCTGGGCGCCGGACCGGAGGTCATCCACATCGCCAATTCGCCTGCGGCGCTGACCCGCCCGGACCTCGCCCGCGACCTCGTCCGGCCCGGGATCGCGATGTACGGGCGCACCCCGGTTCCCGAGCGCGGCGACTTCGGCCTGATTCCGGCGATGGCACTGACCGCCCAGGTGGCGCTGGTCAAGAAACTGGCTGCCGGACAGGGTGTTTCGTACGGTCACACATTCGTGGCGCCGGCGGACACGACGATCGCGGTACTGCCCGCAGGGTACGCCGACGGTGTGCCGAGGCTGTTGTCCGGCCGGTTCCACGTCGCGATCGACGGCCGTCTGTTCCCGGGTGTCGGGCGAATCTGCATGGACCAGTTGGTGATCGACCTCGGCCCCGATGGTGCGGGAGTCACCGAAGGGGACACCGCCGAACTGTTCGGCACCGGGCGTTCCGGCGGCCCGACCGCCAAGGACTGGGCAGACACGATCGGCACCATCGATTACGAGATCGTGTCCGGCATCGGAGCTCGCGCCGTCCGACGTTATGTGGGGGGTGAACCGTGAGCAGATCCGAACGGTTCGGTTGGCTCGCCGGGGTCACCGGTGTCGGCGCGCTCGGTGCGGTGGCCGCGAGTGGCGTCGCCCGCAACGCCGCCCGGCGTCGGAGTTCCCGACCGGCCGATCCCTTCGCGGGAGTGGATTTCACGACGATCTACGACGACCCGGCGACCACGGTGACCGCCGACGACGGCGCATCGTTGGCCGTGCGCTGCGTCCGTACCGGCCCCGCGGGCACGGACGAGGGGATCGAGCCCGACCTGACCGTCGTGTTCGTGCACGGTTTCAGCCTGCGCATGGCGAGTTGGCATTTTCAGCGGTACGCGCTGGAGCAGTTGTGGGCCGACCGGTCCATCCGGATGGTGTTCTTCGATCACCGCGGCCATGGTCGCAGCGACCCGGCACCGTCGGACACCTGCACCATCAGCCAGCTCGCCGACGACACCGCGGCGGTGATCCGCGCGGTCGCACCCACCGGACCCGTTGTGTTGGTGGGTCATTCGATGGGTGGCATGGCCGTGATGGGGCTGGCCCGTCGCGACCCGGCACTCTTCGGGCCCGACGGCCGCGTCACAGGCGTCGCGCTGATCGGTACCGCGGCGCGGGGGATCACCGAGGCGGGACTCGGTGAGGGCCTGCACAATCCGCTCGTCGATGCGTTCCGGCTCTCGGTCCGGCGCATCCCGGCGTTGGTCCGTGCCGGCCGCGGCATCACCCGCCAGGCACTCGAACCCGTCCTCGTCGCAGCGAGTTTCGGCACCGACTTCTACAGTCCCAACGCCGGGCGGGCCGTGGAGAAGATGATCCAGAACACGCCGATCGAGACGCTGGTGGACTTCCTGCACACCCTCGAGGACCACGACGAGACGACGGCGCTGCCGATCATCGCCCAGGTCCCGTCGGTCGTCGTGTGCGGCAACCAGGATCGGCTGACGCCGCTGCCGAGATCGGTGCGGATGTACGCCGAACTGGGCGCCGACTCCCGCCTGGTCGTGGTGGACGGAGCAGGCCACATGGTCCCGATGGAACGCCCGGAGGAGGTCACGGCGGCGATCGCCGACCTGGTGGTCCGGGCCCGCGCGGCCGCCCCGCAACCGCACCGGCGGTGGTGGCGGAAGTTGGTGGCGCGGTGAGCGATTCGATACAGCCGAAGGCCGATTCGACACAGCCGACGACGGCCGGTGCCCGGACGCTGCCCGACGTGGGGGACACCGAGGCGCTCGGTCGGGAGCTGGCCACCCAGCTACAGGCCGGTGATCTGGTGATCCTCGACGGTCCGCTGGGGGCGGGGAAGACTGCGATGACCCGGGGGATCGCGGACGGCCTCGGCGTCGTCGGCCGGGTGTCGTCACCGACGTTCATCATCGCCCGCGAGCACCGCGCGGCAGCGCCGGGACGGCCCGGGATGATCCACGTCGACGCCTATCGTCTGGGGGGTCTCGACGAACTCGACGCCCTCGACCTCGACACCGACCTGGCCGATTCCGTCGTCGTGGTCGAGTGGGGCGAAGGAGTGGCCGAACACCTGGCCGAGCGCCACCTGCGTGTGCGCCTGACCCGGGCACCGGAGTCCGAGGTCCGTAGCGCCGAATGGGAATGGGTGGAACGCTGATGTACGTACTGGCGATCGACACATCCACCGACGCCGTGGTCACCGGTGTCGCACGGTTGCCCGCCGACGGTGCGCCCGAGGTCCTGGGCGACCGCGCGGTGTCCGACGGCCGCCGCCATGCCGAGGTCCTCACCAGCCTCATCGGTGAATCCCTCGAACAGGCCTCGGTCGGCCGCGGCGAACTCGAAGCGGTCGTGGTGGGGTGCGGTCCCGGGCCCTTCACCGGGCTGCGCGTCGGGATGGCCACCGGCGCGGCCTTCGGTGACGCCCTCGGGCTGCCCGTGTACGGCGTCTGCTCGTTGGACGCCATCGCCGCCGACGAGTGGTCGGCGCGCGAACCCGCGTCGATACTGGTCGTGACCGACGCGCGTCGACGCGAGATCTACTGGGCCACCTACGAACAGGGTCGCCGATCACATGGGCCGGCAGTGGGCGCTCCGGCGGACGTGGCCGCCGAACTGGCAGACGCCTCGATCGACGTCGTCGTCGGTTCGCCCGCGCACACCGGCCTGTTCGGACGTGCGATCGGTTCGGCCGGGGTACCGACGGTGGCCGGACTCGTCTCCGTGGCCGCGGGTGATATCCGAAATCGGGCGCAGCCGGAACCGTTGGTCCCGCTGTACCTGCGTCGACCCGACGCGGTCGAACGGGCGCCGCGTCGACCTGCGCAACCCGCGGAGGTGAGCCGGTGACGACGTCTGAACTGATCATCGATGCCCTCGGCCCCGCCGACATCCCACGCTGTGCCGCGTTGGAGATCGTCATGTTCGCCGACGACTCACCCTGGCCGGTTGCGGCCTTCCGCGCCGAACTCAACGCGCCGTACAACAGGTATTTCGCGGCACGAGAGGCCCCTGGCGGGCCGGTCGTCGGCTATGCGGGAATCTCCACGCTGGGATCGCCCGACGACCTCGAGTGCGAGGTGCACACCATCGCCGTCGCCCCGACCCATCGCGGTCGGGGATACGGGCGCGCGTTGCTGGCCGCGATGCTGGCGGTCGCCGACGATTGCGGCGCCCCGGTCTATCTCGAGGTCCGCACCGACAACGACACGGCGATCGAACTGTACGAGCGCCACGGGTTCGTCCGATCCGGAGTCCGCCGCAACTACTATCAGCCGTCCGGCGCGGACGCTTACACGATGATCCGTCCCGCCGCGTCGCCGCAGTCACCCGGGGGCGGCCCATGATCGTGATGGGAATCGAGAGTTCGTGCGACGAAACCGGAGTGGGCATCGTCCGATGGGAGCCCGACGGCATCGGCGACGGTGGCCGGGGCACCGCCACCCTGCTGGCCGACGAGGTGGCCTCCAGCGTCGACGAGCATGCCCGGTTCGGGGGCGTGGTCCCCGAGATCGCCTCGCGCGCACACCTCGAGGCGATCGTGCCGACCATGCAACGGGCGCGGGCGGCCGCCGACATCGACCGCCCGGACGCCATCGCGGTCACGATCGGTCCCGGACTCGCCGGGGCTCTGCTGGTTGGCGTGGCGGCGGCGAAGGCATACGCACTCGCGTGGGACGTGCCGCTGTTCGCGATGAATCACCTCGGCGGACATGTCGCCGTGGACACGCTCGAGCACGGGCCGATGCCGGAGTGCGTCGCCCTGCTCGTGTCCGGAGGGCACACCCATCTCCTGCACGTGACCGATTTGGCACGGCCGATCACCGAACTCGGCACCACGGTCGACGACGCCGCAGGCGAGGCCTTCGACAAGGTCGCCCGTCTGCTCGACCTCGGCTTTCCGGGCGGCCCCGCCCTGGATCGGGCCGCCGCCGCCGGAGATCCGGGTGCCATCGCGTTCCCGCGCGGTATGACCGGCCCGCGCGACGCCCGATACGACTTCTCGTTCAGCGGACTCAAAACCGCCGTCGCCCGGCATGTCGAGAAATGTGAGCGGTCGGGGACCCCGGTGTCGATCCCGGATGTCGCCGCCTCGTTCCAGGAAGCCGTTGCTGACGTGCTCACCATGAAGGCGATCCGCGCGTGTACCGATCTCGATGTCGACACGCTGGTGCTCGGCGGCGGGGCGACCGCCAATTCCCGGATCCGGTCGATGGCGCAGGAGCGCTGCGCTGCCGCGGGAGTCACCCTGCGGGTGCCCCGGCCGCGGCTGTGCACCGACAACGGCGTGATGATCGCGACGCTCGGTGCCCATGTGATCGGCGGGGGAGCCGAGCCGTCACCGCTGACCGTCGCCACCGACCCCGGGATGTCGGTGCAGGTCAGCCAGCTCTGAGCGAGGCCGGCTCCGCTGTCGGAGAATTTCGCAGCCTCCGCCCTTGAGTGCTGGCACTCTCGTGTATAGAGTGCTAGTGGCACTGTGATGAAGCCTCGTACACCCGCGACGGCGGGGTTTCGGCCCAGGGCCAATGAACGTGCAATTCGATTCATCGTTCAACAACTCAGTACGAAAGTTGAGGAACCACATCGTGGCGAGCGTGAACATCAAGCCGCTTGAGGACAAGATCCTGGTGCAGGCCGTGGAGGCAGAGACGACCACCGCGTCCGGTCTGGTCATCCCGGACACCGCCAAGGAGAAGCCCCAGGAGGGCACCGTCATCGCAGTTGGCGAGGGCCGGGTCACCGAGCAGGGCAACCGCGTCCCCGTCGACGTCAAGGAAGGTGACACCGTCATCTACAGCAAGTACGGCGGCACCGAGATCAAGTACGCCGGTGAGGAGTACCTGATCCTGTCGGCACGCGACGTGCTGGCCGTCATCGGCAAGTAAGACCCACGAACTCTTCCGTGTGTCTGCCGCCCCGGTGCCCTCGTCGGGCGCCGGGGCGGTGCCATTTCTCCCGAACTCCGGACCGAGAAAGAGATCATGCCCAAACAGATTGAATTCGACGATGTAGCGCGCCGCGCCCTCGAGCGCGGCATCAACCAACTGGCCGACACGGTCAAGGTCACCCTGGGGCCGCGTGGCCGTCATGTCGTGCTGGCCAAGGCCTTCGGCGGACCGAACGTCACCAACGACGGCGTCACCATCGCTCGCGACGTCGACCTCGAGGACCCCTTCGAGAACCTCGGCGCCCAGCTCGTCAAGTCCGTCGCCACCAAGACCAACGACGTCGCCGGAGACGGCACCACCACCGCCACCGTGCTGGCGCAGGCGATGGTGTCGGCAGGCCTGCGCAACGTGGCCGCCGGCGTCAACCCCATCGCGCTCGGTGCCGGCATCGGCAAGGCCGCCGATGCGATCGACGCCGAACTGCTGCGGATGGCCACCCCCGTCGACGGCGAGAAGGCCATCGGACAGGTCGCCACCGTCTCGTCGCGCGACGAAGAGGTCGGCGAGATGGTCGCCAAGGCGATGTCCCGCGTCGGTGCCGACGGTGTCGTCACCGTCGAAGAGGGTTCCGGACTGTCCACCGACCTCGACGTCACCGAGGGCGTCCAGTTCGACAAGGGCTACCTGTCCCCGTATTTCGTGACCGATCCCGACAGCCAGGAAGCGGTCCTCGAAGACGCCCTGGTGCTGCTCTACCGCGACAAGATCAGTTCGCTGCCCGATTTCCTGCCGCTGCTGGAGAAGGTCGCGGGCGAGGGCAAGTCGCTGCTGATCATCGCCGAGGACGTCGAGGGCGAGCCGCTGTCGACGCTGGTGGTCAACTCCATCCGCAAGACGATCAAGGCCGTCGCGGTCAAGGCGCCGTTCTTCGGTGATCGTCGCAAGGCGTTCCTGGAGGATCTGGCCGTCGTCACCGGCGGCACGGTGATCTCCTCCGACATCGGCCTGACCTTGTCCGAGGCGGGCCTCGACCTGCTCGGCACGGTCCGCCGCGTGGTCGTCACCAAGGACACCACGACGCTGGTCGAGGGTGCCGGAACCTCCGACGACATCGCCAAGCGCGCCGAACAGCTCCGCCGTGAGATCGAGCAGAGCGACTCCGACTGGGATCGTGAGAAGCTCGCCGAGCGGCTGGCGAAGCTGGCCGGCGGTGTCGCGGTGATCCGTGTCGGTGCCGCCACCGAAACGGCTCTCAAGGAGCGCAAGCATCGTGTCGAGGACGCGGTGGCCGCGGCGAAGGCAGCCGTCGAGGAGGGCATCATCGCCGGCGGTGGTACCGCGATCGTCCAGGCGACGAAGGTGCTCGACGAGCTCGCCGCCGGTCTGCCCGACGACGAGGCACTCGGCGTCCGCGTCGTGCGCGACGCCGCCCGTGCCCCGCTGTTCTGGATCGCGTCCAACGCGGGCGTCGACGGCTCGGTCGTGGCGAGCCGGGTTGCCGACTTCGAGCCGGGCCACGGTTTCAACGCCGCGACCCTCGAATACGGCGACCTGCTCGCCGACGGGATCATCGACCCCGTCAAGGTGACCCGCTCCGCGGTCCTGAACGCCGCCTCGGTGGCGCGCATGGTGCTCACCACCGAGACCGCCATCACCGACCGCCCCGACGAGGGCGCCGACGCGCATGGCGGTCACGGGCACGCGCACTGAGCCGCGCACCCGGCCCACCCGGTCCCTGAGGAGCGAGGGCGGCCTGCGCCCGGTCCCTGAGGAGCGAGGCGCTAGCCGAGCGTCACGAAGGGCCGGGCCCGAGAACCCCAATGGGGGCGTCGATCCGATGGATCGACGCCCCCATTGGCGTTCAGAGACCGGCGACGTGACGACGTCAGCTGGCGATGCGGCGTCCGACGCCGCGCTTCATCAGCATGCTGCGCTCCGACTCGGAGAGCCCGCCCCAGATGCCGTACGGCTCGGCGACCGCCAGCGCGTGCTCGCGGCACTGTGCGATGACCGGGCACTGATGGCACATTTCCTTGGCGCGGCGTTCGCGCTGTGCCCGGGCACGTCCCCGCTCGCCGTCCGGGTGGAAGAACATGGACGAGTCCACGCCGCGGCAAAGGCCCTGCATTTGCCAGTCCCAGATATCGGCATTCGGACCAGGGAGATGATTCGGCTGAGGCATGACAGCGACTCCTTGTCTGCGTGGGTGGCACTCGTTTTCAGCGGCGCAAGCACACAGTAGGCAAGCAGGAGAAATGCAGTCAATCCCGCCAAATCAAGGGTCAACGATGGTGAAACTTCCAGAAATGTTAACGCTGCGTTGACTGCCCGGTGGGGAGTAGCACATCGACTCGGTGTGGGTCATCCACCCCTCCCTTGCGTGTGTCTCACCTAGGTTGAACTGCACATTTCCTTGGCGCACGGCGGATTTCGCGGACCGATCGGGTGAGTGACAGCAAGGTGACGGGAGGGCGCGCAAGTAACATCCACGAAACTCGGTGCTTATTCATGTGTGACCTCCGGTCCGGATTAATGTTTGTGACCGCAGGTTAAATTCATGCTAACTGGAACAGGTTACAGTCGATTTCGAGAATTGCGGAATGTCGAAAAACAGGGTGTGAAATGGGCGAATGCGACTTCGGGTACCAGGGGTGGCGAGACGCGGTCGAGCAGGGAGGTATGGGTCACACTGCGGCTGCATTCGCCATTCTGGAGTCCGTCGTCCGGTCCGCGCGGCCGGCCGGCGACACCGCTCTCGAGTCGCTGGCACTGTCCACCCGCGCCTCACTGCTGCGTCAGGCGGGTCGTCACGTCGAGGCCGCAGGTTTCGACGGCCGCGCCCTCGCCGTGGTCGGGTGCACACATCCGGGGCGGACTGCCGAGCATCGTGCGGCGATCCTCGACGGGCTCGTCGGCCTTGCCGCCGACCACCTCGGCCAACTGCACCTCGGTGCCACGGGGCGTCTGCTCGGTCGGGCGCGCGAACTCGCAGACGACGACCCCGGGTGGTTGGCGGGGCGGCGTCCGCGGCTCCGGATCGAGTGGGTGACGGCGGAACTCGCGATGTACTCCGGTGACGGGCCGGGCGCTGTGACCCACGCCGACGCCGCGCTGGCGTTGTGTCGCGCCACCGACACCCCCGTTCGTCACGTGGTGAAGACGACGCTCATATCTGCAGCTGCCGCCGCGTCTGCCGGAGATGTCCGCACCGCGGTGGAGCGCGCCGTCGAGGTGACCGAACGTGCCCGGGCGGAAGGACTCCTGCCACTGGAGTGGGCCGCGCTGGCGCTCCGGCAGGGCCTCGACCCGGCGGACGCGGAGGTCGGGGCCGGGCTGTCGGAGGCGCGAGCGCAACTCGTCCGGCACGGGGTGCCTTTCGTCGGCGACGCGACCGGCGGTGGGTGACCCGACCGGGCGAGGCAATCGCTAAGGTGACGTGGGTACGAGAGCGCCAAGCAACACCACCACACATGTAACACGGGGATCTCAACTGACGATGAAACTGACGGGTGTTGAGCTGGACGAGGCCGTCCGCGCCGCAGGGCAGGGCGATCGTGCCGCGCTCACGTCAGTTCTCGAAAGTGTGCAGGACCCGATCCTGCGCTACTGCCGAGGGCGAATTGGAGTCGGAGAACGCCATCTGTTCTCCGCCGACGATATCGCGCAGGAGGCGTTGATGGCGGTGATGACAGCACTGCCCAGGTACCAGGACCAGGGCAGGCCGTTCATGGCCTTTGTGTACGGCATCGCTTCACACAAGGTCGCCGACGCCATGCGGGTCGCCGGCCGGGTCAAGTCCGACCCGGTGGAGACGCTGCCGGAAACGGTGTCGTTCACCGGTGGACCCGAGCAGATGGCCCTCAACTCCGACGCCAGCCGACGCATGCGGGCGCTCCTGGGGATACTGCCGGAAAAGCAGCGGGAGGTGCTCGTCCTGCGGCTGGTGGTGGGGCTTTCGGCCGAGGAGACGGCCGACGCCATCGACAGCACGCCGGGAGCGGTCCGGGTGGCCCAACATCGGGCCCTGGCGAAGTTGAAGAACGAACTGAGGAAGGCAGGTGAGGTCGATGAACGACGAGCGTGATCCTGCCGACCCCGGGCAGAAGGGGGGTGCGGAGATGAACGAACCGATCGACATGACGTCGGTTCACCTCGACGACCAGTTCATCGAGGCACTCTCGCACGACCGGCCCGTGGCGACCCGCGACGACGCCGAGTACCAGTTGGCGGAACTGTTGTCCGGGTGGCGACATGACGTGATGGCCGAGCCGCTGCCGGTGCTGCCGACGGTGGACGAGGTCGAGTCCGCGATCGCGGCCGGCGAGCGCGCCGAACGCGGGCGCGGCGTCGTCCGTCATCTGCGGGTGGCCTCCGGTGTGGCAGCCGTGGTGGTGATCGCCTGCGCCGGACTCACCGTCCTGGCCGAGGGTTCATCCCCCGGTGACCCCCTGTGGGGCGTCAAGAAGGTGGTGTTCGCCGAGGCCGCCAGCGAGACCCAGGCCGCGATGGACGTCCAGTCCGACCTGGAGCGGGCAGAGGCGGCCATGGCCGCCGGTGACGCCGACGAGGCAGCCGAACTGATCGCAAAGGCCGAGAAGCAGATGGGTCCGCTTCGTGATGCCGAGACCCGTGATCGTATGAACGAGTGGATGAAGCGGCTGAAGGCCGACACCGATTCCGCGAAGTCCGCGTCGTCGTCGGCATCTGTCGTGGCGCCGGGAGTGACCTCGGCACCCGGGGAGCCCACCGGTCCCACGGCACCGCCCAACGACCTACGCCGACAGGGTGACCCGAGCAGTTCGGTGACCGTGACCGTGCCCACCCCGGGCAATCCGCCGCCGGCCACGTCGGGACCGGATAGCCCGACGGGTGAACCGTCGACGACGCCGCCGGAGGAGCCGGCCCCGGTTCCCACGACGACTCCGACCCCCACGTCGTCGCCGGCCGAGCCGCCCGGTCAGTCGCCGCCGCCGGTCACGACCACCACAACCACACCGTTCTTCCTCTGGTGAGGTCGCGCCCGCCCGTCGGCGGGTGATCGGTGTCAGCCGGTGATGGACATCAGCTGATGATGCTCAGCGATCGTCGTCCATGTGGGCCCGGGCATCCGCGTAACCGCGGCAGTAGTCCCAGGTCACATAGGCGTCCGGGCGCGGGTCGACAGCCGGTTCGTGCGGACGGACGGTGCCGTCGATGAGCAACTGCAGCAGGTTGGCGCGCAGCATGTCCCAGTCGTGATAGTGATCCTCGTGGCAGTCCTCGCACACCACGACCAGGCCGCGGACCCCGCGGTGGGCCAAAAGCGCCTCGTACACGGCAAGATCGGCGAGATCCTCTTCGACCGCGACCCGCTCGTTCTCGTCGAGCGGGATGCCCGGTTCCACCGAGTCGAGTGCCGACGCCGGGTCGCTGGGGTCGTCGGCGAACGGATCGGGCGGCAGGCCGGGGGGTAGGTGGTCACGCACACCACCACGGTAACCGATCAACCGGCCCCGATGGAGTGAGGACTCCACAGGCCTGTTCGTCCGGATGAATGGGTCGGATGAACGGGTTCCGGCGACCGTCGCAGGGTGAGCCCGGACACGCCCGGCATGCCGATACCATGGAGAGATGACTGCAGTGCGCACCGGTGGAGACGACCCCGGCAAGGTCGCGATGCTCGGCCTCACCTTCGACGACGTCCTGTTGCTGCCCTCGGCGTCCGACGTCATCCCCAGCGACGTGGACACCTCGTCGCGGGTGACCAAGGACATCACTCTCAAGGTGCCCCTGGTGAGCTCGGCGATGGACACCGTCACCGAGGCCCGGATGGCCATCGCGATGGCGCGTGCCGGTGGGATGGGCGTGCTGCACCGCAATCTGTCGATCGAGGACCAGGCCGGGCAGGTCGAGACGGTGAAGCGCTCCGAGGCCGGGATGGTGACCGATCCGGTCACCTGTTCGCCGAGCCACACCCTGGCCGAGGTCGACGCGATGTGTGCGCGTTACCGGATCTCCGGTCTGCCGGTGGTCGATGCGTCGGGAGAGCTCGTCGGCATCATCACCAACCGCGACATGCGTTTCGAGGTCGACCAGTCACGACCGGTGTCCGAGGTGATGACCAAGGCGCCGTTGATCACCGCCCAGGAGGGCGTCTCGGCGGAGGCTGCGCTCGGTCTGCTGCGGCGCAACAAGGTGGAGAAGCTGCCGATCGTCGACGGCAACGGCAAGCTCACCGGGCTGATCACCGTGAAGGACTTCGTCAAGACCGAGCAGCATCCGCTGGCGACCAAGGACGCCGACGGCCGCCTGCTCGTCGGCGCGGCAGTGGGAACCGGTGAGCCGCAATGGAACCGGGCGATGGCGTTGGCGGACGCCGGGGCCGACGTGGTGATCGTCGACACCGCGCATGCGCACAACCGGCTCGTCCTCGACGTGGTGGCCAAACTCAAGGCCGAGGTGGGGGACCGGGTGCAGGTCGTCGGCGGCAACGTCGCGACCAGGGAAGCGGCTTTGGCCCTCGTCGAGGCCGGGGCCGACGCCGTGAAAGTGGGGGTCGGACCGGGCTCCATCTGCACCACCCGGGTCGTCGCGGGAGTCGGTGCGCCGCAGATCACCGCCATCCTCGAGGCCGTCGCGGTCTGTAAGCAGCACGACGTGCCGGTGATCGCCGACGGTGGTCTGCAGTACTCCGGCGACATCGCCAAGGCCCTCGCCGCCGGCGCGTCGACCGCCATGCTCGGCTCGCTGCTGGCCGGCACCGCCGAGGCACCCGGTGAGCTGATCCTGGTCAACGGCAAGCAGTTCAAGAGCTACCGCGGCATGGGCTCGCTGGGTGCCATGCAGGGACGCGGCCAGGGCAAGTCCTACTCCAAGGATCGCTACTTCCAGGACGACGTGCTGGCCGAAGAGAAGTTGGTGCCCGAGGGCATCGAGGGCCGGGTGCCCTTCCGCGGGCCGCTCGCCCAGGTCATCCACCAACTCGTCGGCGGCCTGCGTGCCGCGATGGGCTACACCGGGTCCTCGAGCATCTCCGACCTGCACGACGCACGCTTCGTCCAGATCACCGCTGCGGGACTCAAGGAGTCCCATCCGCACGACATCACCCTCACCACGGAAGCGCCCAACTACTATTCCCGCTGAAGCCCGTTGCGACCCGGGATCACCCCGGGTGCGACGGCGACCTCCAACGCGTAGCAGAAAGGCGCAACGGTGCGTGACCTCGTCGACATCGGCATGGGGCGGACGGCCCGACGGACGTTCGAACTCGATGACATCAGTATCGTCCCGTCCCGGCGGACCCGGTCATCGAAGGATGTGTCGACCGCCTGGCAGATCGATGCCTACCGGTTCGAATCACCGATCCTGAGTCATCCCACCGATGCGCTGGTGTCGCCGGCGGCCGCGATCGAACTCGGCCGGCTCGGCGCCCTGGGCGTGATCAACGGGGAAGGTCTGTGGGCCCGGCATCGCGACGTCGATGCGAAGATCGAGGAACTCGTCGCCCTCGCCGCCGACGATCCCGATCCGTCGGCGGCGGTTCGGCTTCTGCAACAACTGCATTCGGCCCCGCTGGACACCAAACTGCTCGGTGAGGCGGTCGCGTCGGTGCGCGACGCAGGTGTGACGACGGCCGTGCGGGTCAGTCCGCAACATGCTCCAGAGCTCACCCCGGCACTGCTCGAGGCGGGTGTCGAGATCCTCGTCGTGCACGGGACGATCATCTCCGCCGAGCATGTGGCCCAGGCGGATCCGAATGACGGCCCGGTGCGTGAGCCACTCAACCTCAAGACGTTCATCGCCGAACTCGACATCCCGGTGATCGCCGGAGGCGTCCACGACCACCGCACCGCGCTGCACCTCATGCGGACCGGCGCGGCCGGCGTCATCGTCGGCTACGGCTCGGCGGAGGGTGCGACGACGACCGGCGAGGTCCTCGGCATCGGCGTGCCGATGGCCACCGCGATCGCCGACGCCGCAGCAGCCCGCCGCGAGTACCTCGACGAAACCGGCGGACGGTACGTACACGTCATCGCGGACGGCGACATCCACACCTCCGGCGACCTCGCCAAGGCGATCGCCTGCGGTGCCGACGCCGCAGTACTCGGCACCCCGCTCGCGGCGGCCGCGGAAGCGCCCGGCCGCGGTTGGTACTGGCCGTCGGCCGCCGCGCATCCCGACACCCCGCGTGGCGCGCTGCTGCAGGTGGCGACCGAGGAGCAGCGGCCGAGCCTGGAATGCGTGCTCACCGGACCGTCGCAGGACCCGTTCGGGGAGCTCAATCTGGTGGGTGCCCTTCGTCGTTCGATGGCCAAGGCCGGCTACAGCGACCTCAAGGAGTTCCAGAAGGTCGGACTGACCGTCCACGTCTGACCCGAACCGCGCCGACAGAACCCCGAATCGCGCCGACGGAACCCCGAATCGCGCCGACGGAATCGGTGGATGCCCGGGGCGGGATCGTTCAGCGGCCCGGCGGCGCACGGTGGCGATTCCGTCGCCGAATTCCTGGGTTCTGTCGGCGGATTTTTGGGTTCTGTCGGCGAGAAACAGGGTTCTGTCGGCGCGGGCGGGCGCGGGGTGTGAGGCAGCAGGGCCCGGCGACGCGGTCAGTCGAGACCGCGGGCGATGAGGGTGTCGGCGAACCCATCCGCGGCTCGCAACGCGGCGATCACCACCGGGGCGACGAGAATCCGTGCGCCGGGACGCAACCCGCGGGCTTTGCGCGCCTCGTCGACCTGACCGACGACCTCGACCATCAGCGGGATCGACCGGATGGCGAGCGCGAGCGACAGTGCCACGAGGTCGATGCGGACGCCCACCTTCCCGAGTGGTCGTAGCCCGCCGACGATGGCGTCGAGGATCGCCGAGGTCCGGGTGGTCAGGGTGACGGCCGCAGCCATCGCGACCGACGCCGCGAGCACCGCGCACACGACCAGCGCCCGCTGCCAATCGGTGAAGATCACCTGGAACACGAAGACGAACAACACGATCCAGACCACCGGCCGCAGCTGCCGCCACGCCTCGCGGGGTCTGATGCCGCCCAGTGCGAACACACCCACCACCGCGACGGCGAGGAGACCGACCGCCGCAACCGACCGGACGGTCAGACTGATCGCGAGGATCGCCACGCCGAGGGCTGCCAGCTTGAACCCCGCCGGCAGACGATGCAGCAGAGAGCACCCGGGACGATAGACGCCCAGCGCACTCATGCCATCAACTCCCGGTAGGCGGCCACCGCGGCGGCCGGTTCGTCGTCGGCGACGACGCGGCCGTCATCGAGCACGATCACCCGGTCGTAGTCGGCGACCAGATCCAGGTCATGCGTCAGCACCACCAGCTGCTCGTCCAGCGTGGCGAAGACGTCGCGCAGCATCGAGGAATTGCGCAGGTCCAGCAGCGTGGTCGGCTCGTCGGCGACCAGCACCGACGGACCCGTCACCAGCACCGAGGCCAGCGCGAGCAGCTGCTTCTGGCCGCCGGAGAGCTGATGGGCGGGGTGATCGGCGTGACCGTCCAGCCCGAACTGGGCCAGCACCGCCGACGCCCGAGCAGACCGTTCGGCCCGATCACGGACGGTGCGCGTGAGGGACAGTTCGATGTCCTCGACGACGGTCGGCATGATGATCTGCCGATCCGGATCGCTGAAGATGAAACCGACCTCACGTCGTACCCGGCGCTTCTCCCGCGTGGCATCGATCCCGTTGACCACCACCGAACCGCGATCGGGGACGACGAGTGCGTTGATCATCCGCGCCAACGTCGACTTCCCGCTGCCGTTCGCGCCGATGATGCCGATCCTGCGCTCGGATAGCACCAGGTCGATGTCACGCAGGACGACCCGGTCGTCGTACGCATGCCCGACACCGGAGAACTCGATCATCGATCAGCCTCGACCATGGCCAGGGTCAGCGGCCGCGGCGCAGCCGGATCGGCGAGATCAGGCCGGGATAGGCGCGGTGCACCTGCGCTGCCACGAGCGCGGCGATCACGGACTTGGCGATGTCGCCGGGCACGTAGATGCCGTTGGTGGAGATCGCCGCCCACAGCGACAGGTCGGTGCGCAGCAGCAAGCCGATGACCCCGCACGCGTAGATGACGACCATGCCGCCGACGATGTTGATGAGTATGCCCCAGATGACCCGGTAGCGCGGCATCATCATCGCGGTGGCCAAGCCGATCACCAGCACCGCCGGGAGGAATCCGACGAAGAAGCCTGCGGTCGGGGACGCGAGGGCGACCAATCCGCTGCGGCCACCGGCCAGGATCGGCAGCCCGGCGATGGCCAGTACGGCGAAGATGAGCACCGCGAGGGTCCCCTTGCGGGGGCCGAGGATCGATCCGGCAAGCATGACACCGAGTGTCTGCAGGGTTATCGGGACACCCGACGAGCCGATCGTGATGGTGCCGGGAAGTCCGAGCGCTGCGATCAGCGCGGCGAACACCGCCGCCTGCGTCAGGTCGGCCACCGACAGCGTGAGGCGTCGCGTCGGCGAGGACGCGCCGGTGGTGTGGGACATGCCTGCATTATGTCTGGCGTCCTCACTCACTAAACTCGTCGGGGTGACGGTTTCTCCTGCCGACGGCCCCCGCCCCGTACTCGTGATCGACTTCGGGGCCCAGTACGCACAGCTGATCGCCCGCCGGGTGCGTGAGGCGCGCATCTACTCCGAGGTCATCGGGCACGAGGCGCCCCTGGCCGAGATCAAGGCGCGCAACCCGGTCGCGCTGATCCTGTCGGGCGGTCCCGCATCGGTGTACGCCGAAGACGCGCCCAAGCTCGATCCCGGGGTGTTCGACCTCGGCGTCCCGGTGTTCGGCATCTGTTACGGGTTCCAGGCGATGACCCAGGAGCTCGGTGGTGAGGTCGCCAACACCGGCGGCCGCGAATTCGGGCGGACGACGTTGACCGTCACCGGCGACGGCGTGCTGCACGAGGGGCTCACCGAGACCCAACCGGTGTGGATGAGCCACAACGACGCGGTCCAGGTCGCGCCCGAGGGATTCTCGGTCACCGGTTCGACCCCGGGGGCGCCGGTCGCGGCGTTCGAATGCGTCGAGCGGCAGATGGCCGGTGTGCAATATCACCCGGAGGTGCTGCACACCCCGCACGGGCAGCAGGTCCTCACCAGGTTCCTTTATGAGATCGCGGATCTCGAGGCGGACTGGACGGCGGCGAACATCGCCGAGACCCTGATCGAGGCGGTCGCCGATCAGATCGGGGACGGTCTGGCCATCTGCGGTCTGTCCGGCGGTGTCGACTCCGCGGTCGCCGCGGCCCTCGTCCAACGCGCGATCGGTGATCGCCTCACCTGTGTGTTCGTCGATCACGGACTCCTGCGAGCGGGTGAGCGCGAGCAGGTGCAGCACGATTTCGTCGCGGCGACCGGTGCGCGGCTGGTGACGGTCGACGCCGCGGAGACGTTCCTGTCCGAGCTGGCCGGGGTGAGCGACCCGGAGACCAAACGCAAGATCATCGGCAGGGAGTTCATCCGATCGTTCGAGGGGGCCGTCACCGATGTGCTCGGCGACCACGCTTCGGACGGCGAATCGGTCGACTTCCTGGTCCAGGGCACGCTGTATCCCGACGTCGTCGAGTCCGGTGGCGGCAGCGGGACCGCCAACATCAAGAGCCACCACAACGTCGGCGGCCTCCCGGACGACCTCGAGTTCTCGCTGGTGGAGCCACTGCGGCTGCTGTTCAAGGACGAGGTGCGCGCGGTCGGTCGGGAGCTGGGTCTGCCGGAGGAGATCGTCGGTCGCCAGCCATTCCCCGGCCCGGGTCTCGCCATCCGGATCGTCGGCGAGGTCACCGCGGACCGTCTGGCGTCGCTCCGGAAGGCCGACCTCATCGCGCGGGAAGAACTGACCGCGGCGGGCCTCGACGCGCAGATCTGGCAGTGCCCGGTGGTGCTCCTCGCCGACGTGCGCAGTGTCGGTGTCCAGGGCGACGGCCGCACCTACGGTCACCCGATCGTGTTGCGTCCGGTGTCGAGCGAAGACGCGATGACCGCCGACTGGACCCGGGTGCCCTACGAGGTCCTCGAGCTCATCTCGACCCGCATCACCAACGAGGTACCCGACGTGAACCGCGTCGTGCTGGACGTGACGAGCAAGCCGCCGGGCACGATCGAGTGGGAGTGACGCTTCGCGGGTGAATGGGAGTGACGCTTCGCGTCGGGGCGAGTGGGAGTGACGGTCAGCGCCGCGACGACCGCGTCCCGGTGACGATCAGGATCAGACCGATCACCAGGCCCCCGGCGACCGCGATCCACCCGAGGTCGGCGGCCGGCGGCAGATCCGGTCCGCCGGCCAGCCCCCAGCCGGCGACCAGCAGGGCCGCGATCCCGAGAAGCACCAACCCCGGCGAACGGTGGCGGGTGTCCGGCGCGCCGGCGTTGTTCGCGTCGTTCCCGGTCATCGGGTCACCTCCACATGTCCGACATTGGTCATCGCGTCGATCGTGAGGACCGGTCCGTCGGTACCGTCCCGGCCACCGTCGAGCCCCTCGGGGCAGACGTAGTCGCCGACGTTCGCGTCGCACGTCGCGCGGATGTTGGTGTTCTCGCCGACGAGGATCTCGATCTCGCCGATGCCGTTGCGCAGGTCGACCGTGCGATCGGCGGTCAGGTCGATGTCGCGCAGATCGAGCACCATCTTGCCCATCGTGAGTGTGTACTCATCGCGGATGTCGTTCTCGGCCACCGGAGTCCAGGTCCGTTCACCGACGCCGCCGGCCGGTAGGTCGAGCCGGACCGCCGAGGTGGCCACCACTGCCGCGACCCCGAGGAGCAGCGCGATCGGCACGAGACCGGTGCTGTGACCGCCGGCCCGTCGACGACGGAGCCCTGCGACCACGAGGCCCGCACCCACCACCGCCAGCGCCATCGAGATGATCCGCGCCGGTGTGAACCAATCGACCCCCACCTGGTGCAGGGCGGCACCGGCGGCGGCGACGATGACCGCGACGCCCACGACGACGAGGGTCAAGGGTGAGCGGCGCTCGGCCGGCGGCACAACCGCATCCTCGGCGGCCGGTTCGGGCAGATCCCAGGCGAACCGGGCCGTTCCCAACGGGTCCCACGCGGGCGGCGTGCGCCGCATCTGGTCGGTCGTGGTCTCGCCGTACGCGCCGGGCGATACCGGGGGCGTACCCGCATCCGGGGTGCGCGAGCCGGGGGCCGCCGGGGCGGCGGCGGAAGAATCGAACACGGTGGTCGCCGACGGGCCGGGCCACGATGTGCCGCCCGCAGTCCCCGACGTCGCCCGACCGGATGACCCGATCGCGGGATCGGTCATCAGCGAGCGCGGTATCCACGGCGTGAGCGCATCCCCCTGGCCCGGTGCCGGGTGTCCCGACCCGGCGTCCGAGTGGGTGTCCGCACTGGTACCCGCCGGTGGTTCCGGTGTGCGTTGATAGAGCAGCCACCAACCCACCAGCATGAGGGCGGCACCGAGCAGACCACCCGAACTCCACGTCGCGTTCGGTCCGAACGATGTCACCACGATGATGGCCAGCACGATCAGCAGGATGAGCTGCGGGTTGCGATGACGGAGATGGCTCGGCCGGTGTCCCAGGGCGTGGCCGGCGTTGCGGATCGAACCGAGCTCGTCGCGCTGTTTGTCCTCGCTCGGCATCGCCACCCAGGCCGCGATGTAGAGGATCAGACCACTGCCGCCGAACAGCGTCGCCACCACGAACGCGATCTTCACCAACGTCGGATCGACCCGATACCGCTGGGCGAATCCCGCGCACACACCCGCGATGGTGCGGTTGGCGCTGGGACGGATCGGCCGGGTCGCCCACAATCCCTCGAGCTGCTTGGTGTCCATGATGTCCATGGTGTCGGCCCGCGCCGCCCGCCACATCGGGGGAGGACCCTGAGAATGTCCCTGATGTGCGGGACCCGTCCGCCGTGCCACTATCGATGTGTGAGTGGTGGTTCCCCTGTGCCCGTGACGTCGGCCGTGTCGCCGACGCCCCGGCTGGTGCGCCGCGACGGCGGGCGCGTCATCGCGGGCGTGGCCGGCGGCATCGCCGACCACCTCGGCGTCGACGCGTTCCGGGTCCGGGTGGTGTTCGTGGTGCTCGCCGCGCTCGCCGGGGCCGGGGTCCTCGCCTACGGATTGCTGTGGTTCTTCTGCCCGCCCGGCGACGACCGCACGTCGCCCGCACCGGGCGAACGTCGGCAGGCCTATGGTCTCGCGCTCGTCGGACTGGTCGCGATGTCGGTGGTCGGGTTCGCCACCTCGGGGACGCCCGCCGCCTATCTCGTCCCCTTCGTCTTCGTCGCCGTCGGCGCCAGCCTCGTGTGGCGGGAGTTCGACACCTCGCGGGCATCCCCACGGACCCCGCTGCTGACCTGGACACGATTCATCGGTGGAGCGCTGCTGGTCATCGGTGGCCTGGTGGTCATCGTGCTGGCCGGTGAGCGTTCCTTCGGCGGCCTCTCGACAACACTGTTCGCCGTCATCGCGACCCTCATCGGCGTGGTACTGCTGACGGTGCCGCTGTGGATGCGGATGTTGCGGGCGTTGAACGAGGAACGCGCCGCCCGCATCCGCAATGCCGAGCGCGAGGAGATCGCGTCCCACCTGCACGACTCGGTGCTGCAGACCCTCGCGTTGATCCAGAAGCAGGCCGGCAGACCCGACGAGGTGGCGCGGCTGGCGCGCAGCCAGGAACGGGAACTGCGCGGATGGTTGTTCGGTGACCCGGCACATCGTGCGGGTTCGCTGTCGGCGAGTCTGCAGGGAGTCGGTGCCGAGGTCGAGGACGACTACGGCATCGAGGTCGACGTCATCACCGTCGGGGACCTGCGTCCCGACGACGCGCCCCCGGCCGAGCAACGACGCTGGGCGGCGCTCGTGGCCGCGACCCGCGAGGCACTCATCAATGCGGCCAAGCACTCCGGCGAACGAAAGGTGGACGTCTACGGCGAGGTGACCGACGACCGGGTGGAGGTGTTCGTGCGCGACCGCGGAGTCGGGTTCGACCCCGACCTCGTCGACGGCGACCGGCAGGGCATCGCCCGGTCGATCACCGCGCGTATGCATCGCGCCGACGGCGAGGCGACCATCGAATCGACCCCGGGCCGCGGCACCAACGTGAAACTGGCCATGCCCCGAGGTTCCGGAAGCCGTTCCGGCACCGAACATCCCGGCACCGAACATCCCGGCACGGAACCGGAATCGGCGACGGAGGAAGCCTCGACACCCGATGCGGGCCCAGGGGAGTCGGGGACAGGGGAATCGGATCACCTCCCGTCATCCGACGGCACGGCCACAAACCGGCAGCAACGGAAAGAAGCGTCATGATGACCGAACCGGCCGTCTGCCGGATCTTCCTCGTCGACGACCACGCGGTGTTCCGATCCGGTGTCCGCGCCGAACTCACATCGGAACCGGGGCTGGCGATCGCCGGTGAGGCGGGCACGGTGGCCGAGGCGGTGGACGGCATCATCGCGCTCCGACCGGATGTGGTGTTGCTCGATGTGCACATGCCGTCCGGCGGTGGGGTCGCCGTCCTGCGTGCGGTCACCGACGCGATCGTCGACGGCCCGGTCCCGGTGTTCTTGGCGCTGAGCGTGTCCGATGCCGCCGAGGATGTCATCGCGACCATCCGGGCGGGGGCGCGTGGGTATGTCACCAAGACGATCGACGGGACGGCACTCGCCGATGCCGTCCGGCGCGTCGCCGACGGCGACGCGGTGTTCAGTCCGCGTCTGGCGGGGTTCGTCCTGGATTCGTTCACCGGGAAATCCGGCGCCCCGGAGCCACCGCTCGACCCCGAACTCGATTCGCTGACCAAGCGGGAACTCGAGGTGCTCCGGCTGCTGGCCCGCGGATACACCTACCGGGAGATCGCCGACGAACTGTTCATCTCGATCAAGACGGTCGAGACACACGCGTCGAACGTCTTGCGCAAGACCCAGCAGTCCAACCGCAACGCTCTGACCCGATGGGCGGCCACCCGCCACATCGGATAGTGGTCAGAGGGTAGTGGTCACCGGGTTGTGGTCACACGGTTGTGTCACACCAGGGTGAGGATCAGCACGACCACGATCACGAGCACCACCACGCCGCCGACGGCGAGTGCGGCGTTCGATCTTCCGGTCGATGGAAATCCGTTGCGCGACTGAGGTCGTGGGGTCGACGGTGACGGTGCGGTCGACACCGCCGACGGTCGGTCGTCACCGGGCGACGACGTGACGGACGGAGCGGGCCGAGCGGGCAGGGGCCCGCCGACCGCCAGGTGCGTACCGGTCGGGTGGGTTCGCGGCGGCCGGGGCGAGCGCTGTGCCCAGGTGGGTAATCCGCCGTCCGGCGTACTGATCGGGCCGGCCAGGATCTGCTGCACCGAACCGCGTTCCCCGGCCGCCACGGTGGCGAGGAGGTCGCGGGCCTGCGCCATCGACGGGCGGCGTGACGGACTCGGTTCCAGCATGCGCAAGAGCACGGGTTCGAGCTCGCCCGCCTTCGTCATCGGTGTGATGCGGGCGCGGGCGACCTTGTGCAGCAACGCCAGCGAGTCGTCGTCGACACCGAACGGCGGTTGCCCCTCGACCAGCGTGTAGACGGTGGCGCCGAGCGAGTAGACGTCGGACGCCTCGGTCGGCTCGGCGCCCCGGGCCACCTCGGGAGCGAAGTAGGCGGGGGTCCCCGTGATGACCCCGGAGTTGTTCATGCTGACGTCGTCCTTCAGGCGGGAGATGCCGAAATCGGTGATCTTGATCAGGCCCGCGGTACGTCCGGTGGTCGTGACGAGCAGGTTGCCGGGCTTGATGTCACGGTGGATGATGCCCGCGGCATGGGCGGTGGTCATCGCGTCGGCCACCTGCGCGCCGATCTGGGCGGCCTGGCGGACGTCGAGAGTCTTTGTCGCATGCAGGATCTGGGCGACGCTGCGGGACGGGAGATACTCCATCACGAGCCAGGGTTCGCCGCTGTCGAGCGCGACGTCATGCATCGCGACGGCGTTGCGGTGGACGAGCCTGGCCGCGATGCGTCCCTCGCGCATCGCACGCAGCCGGATGGCCTCGGCCGATTCGTCGCTCAACCCCTCGGTCGAGACCACCTGCTTGACCGCGACGTCGCGATCGAAGAGCTGGTCGCGGGCGAGCCAGACCGAGCCCATTCCGCCGCCACCGATCCGTGACCGCAGCCGATAACGTCCGGCGACCAGGTATTGCGGGCCGGGCGTACGGCGATGGTCGGGGGTGGTGGACATAGGCTGCATGATAGTCGGGACGCCACGGCGGGGTGCGACCGCTTGACACCGCTCTCGCACATGTGTTCGACTGCGGGCATGCGGTGGTCGGACCAGGGGGTCGAGGTCGACGACGGTGCACTGCCCGGCCTGGGCAAGGCGGGCCTGGTGCGGTCGGTGCAGACCCCGGAATTCGAGGGCGTGACCTTTCACGAGGTGCTCGCGAAGAGTGCGCTGAATCAGGTCCCGGATGCCGCGAATCTCCCGTTTCGGTTCACAGTGAACACTTTTCGTGGGTGTACGCACGCCTGTCGGTATTGTTTCGCCCGGCCGACCCACGAATATCTGGACCTCGACGCGGGCCGCGATTTCGACAGTCAGGTGGTCGTCAAGCTGAACGTCGCCGCGGTGCTGCGCAAGGAGTTGCGCCGTCGGTCCTGGACCAGGGAGACGGTCGCGCTGGGGACGAACACCGATCCGTATCAGCGAGCGGAGGGGCGGTACCGGTTGATGCCCGGCGTGATCTCCGCGCTGGCCGAGTCCGCGACCCCGTTCTCGATTCTCACCAAGGGCACGTTGCTGCGCCGCGACCTGCCCTTGCTGCGGCAGGCGGCGCAGAAGGTGCCGGTGAGCATCGGCATCTCGCTGGCCTTCCATGACGCCGAGTTGCAGAAGGCGATCGAACCGGGGACGCCGTCGCCGAAGGCCCGACTGGAACTGATCCGGGCGGTGGCGGATGCGGGATTCGCCCCGCACGTGATGGTCGCACCGGTGATCCCGTATCTGACCGACTCCACCGAGCATCTCGACCGTCTGATCGCGGCGCTGGCGGACGCGGGAGCGTCCGGGGTGACCGCGTTCCCGATGCATCTGCGCGGCGCCACCAAGCCCTGGTTCCTGGAGTGGCTGGCCGCCGAACATCCGGCGCTGTTGCGCCGGTACCGAGGTCTGTACGGGCGCGGCGCCTATGTCACCCCGGAGTACTCGGCATGGCTGCGCGAGCGGATGCGTCCACTGGTGGAGCGGCACGGGCTCGCCGGCTCGCCGGGTCTGCGGGTGGCGGCCGACGGTGCCCCCGCGCCGTCGCCCGCCGTGCCGCCTGCTCTCACCCTCTTCTGATTCGAAGCGATACCGGGAGCGAAGCGCTGACCACGTGCGTTGCGCTTGTCGGTGCCGCGTCCTAGTATCAAAATCACTCGAAAACATGTTCGAACGCACGTGCATCTTCCCGGCGCGCTATTGCGGAAAGTCGCTGGTAGGAGGGTGTATGAGTGTGCCGTTGGATGCCACGCGCAACCACGATCTGGATCGGCTGCGGCGCCAGATCGCGGCGATGTCCGGGCGTCCGGATCGTGCGGCGGTGGAGGTGTCGGATCCGTCGGACGACGTCCTCCCGGTCCCGGCGCCGATGGCCGACCTACTGCCTCGGGGTGGGGTGACCAGAGGCAGCGTCTCCACTGTCGCCGGTGCCCGTTCGGCGCTGCTGGCGGTGATCGCGTCGGTGAGCGGCGCGGGCCGTCAGGTGGGACTGGTGGGCATGCCGCAGCTGAATCTCGGGGCCGTGGCCGAACTCGGCGGTGATCTCACCCGCATTGCCACGGTGCCGGACCCGGGCGCGGATCCGGTGGAGGTGGCGGGCATCCTGCTCGACGGGATGGACCTGGTCGTGCTGGACCTGGGTGGAGCGCAGGTACCGCCCTCGCGTACCCGGGTGATGATGGGGCGGCTGCGTAAGCAGATGTCGGCGCTGATGATCACGGGCGGTGCGTGGCCGGGGGCGCAGCTGCGGCTCGACACCGAGATCGTGACCTACCGGCATCTACCAGGTACCGACGCGACCGACCTCGCGGTGGCGCGCCGTGGGGTCGGCCGGATCGGCGGGATGACACTGCGCATGACCGTCACCGATCGTGGACACCGTCGGGCGGTCGGTGAGATCGACCTGCTGACAAGCGGATTCGGCCCCGATCGACGGGTAGAGATGGTGACGTCGTCGCTACGTCCACGATTGGCGGTGGCGAACTGATGGCCGATCACGTCACCTCGGAGAAGCGGATCCTGGCCCTGTGGTGCCCGGACTGGCCGGCGACCGCGGCGGCGATCGACGCCGATCTGGGCCCGCACCACCCGATCGCGGTGCTTCACGCCAATCGGGTCGTCGCCTGCTCGGCACCTGCACGCACCGCGGGGGTGCGGCGCGGTATGCGGAAGCGGCAGGCCCAGTCGGCGTGTCCGGAGATGACGGTGGTCGCCGCCGACGATCACCGTGACGGCCGGATCTTCGAGCCGGTGGTCGCGGTGGTGACCGAGCTGGTGCCGGTCGTCGAGGTCCTGCGACCCGGTCTGCTGGTGGTGCCCGCGGCGAGGGCATCCCGGTACTTCGGCGGTGAGGACACACTCGCGGAGAACCTGATCGACGCGGTCGCCGCATCCGGTGTGGAGGTCCAGGGCGGCGTGGCCGACGAGTTGTTCACCGCGGTGCTCGCCGCTCGGCACGGCCGGCATGTGGAACCGGGAGGTGACGCCGCCTATCTGTCCGGCCGCCCGATCGGCGATCTCGCCGTGGAACCGAGCCTGAGTGCCCCCACGCGCGTCGAACTGGTCGAATTGCTACGACGACTGGGGATCTCGACGATCGGAGCGTTCGCGCAGATGTCGATTCGCGATGTCGCGACCCGATTCGACGCCGACGCGGTGGTGGCGCATCGCCTGGCCAATGCCGAGCCGGGGCGACCGCCCTCGGGGCAGGCCTTGCCGGTGGATCTGATCATCGAGCATCAGTGTGATCCGCCGATCGATCGGGTGGATTCCGCGGCCTTTCTCGGCCGCCGGCTGGCAGATGAGCTGGCGGGTCGGCTGGCGGCGGTGTCGGCGGCCTGCACGCGGCTCACGGTCGAGGCGATCACCGAGCGTGGGCAACGTCATTCGCGGACCTGGCGGTGCGCGCAGCCGCTGACCCCGGACGCCACCGCCGATCGCATCCGGTGGCAACTCGAAGGATGGCTGACCGGTGGACGACCCGGGGCGCCCGACCGACCCGACTCGCCGATCGCGGTCCTCCGGCTCGAACCGATCGAGGTCGTCGAAGCTGGTACCCTGCAATATCCGTTGAGCGGCAACGGTTTACCCGAGGACCCGGAGATCGATGAGCGGGCTCGCCGTTCACTGGTGCGAGTGCAGGGACTTCTCGGCGGAGACGCGGTACAACTCCCGATCCCGAGCGGAGGACGGGGGCCGGCGGAACAGATCACGATGGTGGCGCTCGGGGACGAGCGGATACCGGCACGGGATCCGGCTGCCCCATGGCCGGGCCGGTTACCCCAACCGACGCCCGCGGTACTGCTGGAGACCCCGATCCACGTACTGGACATGCTGGGTGCGCCGGTGGAGGTCACCGGCCGGGGATGTTTCACCGCCGAGCCCACCACGGTGTCGATGGAGCGCGCCGGGAGACGCAGGCAGAGTTGGGAACTGCAATGGTGGGCCGGGCCGTGGCCATTCGGTCTGGGCGGTGGTGGTGACGGCGGTGGTGGTGGCAGTAATGGTGGCGACGGTGCGGAGGAGATCACGGCCCGCGCGCAGGTGCTGCTCGACGATTCGCGAGCCCTGCTGTTGCGCTATCGCTCGCGGAGTTGGGTGGTGGAGGGAGTGTATGAGTGAGACCGCTCAACTGTTCGCGCCGCGGGCGACCACCGGCCACCGGACACTGCCGTCCGAGACCACGAGTTCGTCCACCAGATTGACCGCTGTGCACACATGATTCGGCACCATCGCCACGGTCGAGCCCACGTCGGGTATCGCGTCCGCGGGTGAACCCGTCGGGAACTCGATCACGGCGTGATGTTCCGACAACGACGTGACGCGGGCGTCCAGGGCGTGCCGGAGCCGACCGAACCCCGACGTCCAGGCCGGTCGGTCGGCCCCCAGGATCTTGCTCCCCGCGTCCGTGACGATCCGGGTGCCGCTGCGATGCACCACGGTGGCGATCGCGGTCAGCGCGATGTCGTCGGCGGTGCATGATCCGAGTTCCAGTTGTTGCGCGTCGTTGAACGGGTAGACGCCCGGCCGGATCTCGGTGAGCACTCCCGAACTGGCGAAACCGATCGTCGGGGTGGAGCCGCCGCTACGGACGGCCGGATCGATACCGTTGTCCTGCAAACGTTCTGCTGCCCGTGTCAACGCCCGTACCTCGTCGTCGGCGGCGTCGCGACGGGCGTTGCCGGGACCGTAGCCGTGGCCGGGGAAGGTGAACACGCCGATCACCTGCAGGCCTGCGTTGTCGGCGTGCCGGGCGAGTTCGCCCGCCTCGTCGGGCGCGATCCCGGTGCGGCGTTGCCCGGAGTCGATCTCGATCAGCACCTCGATCTCGCCGACATCGCCGCCGAGCAGGTCGGCCATCTGCCGTGCGCCGACCACGGAGTCGACGGCCAGCCGTATCCGTGCGCGATTCGCGAGGGCCCGCAGCCGCGCCGCCTTGTGATCGGTCAGCCACAGCGGATACGCGATGAACAGATCCGGGACGGTCGGCACCAGGGCATCGGCGAACGCCTCCGCCTCCCCGATGGTGGCCACGGTGAGGCCGACCGCGCCGGCGCGCAGCTGTCGTCGTGCGATCTCGGCGCACTTGTGGGTTTTCGCGTGCGGTCGCACGGCGAGGCCGAGTTCGCGCGCCCGTCCCGCGACCGCCGCGACGTTGCGGTCGAGACGCTCGACATCGACACGGAGGTAGGGGGTGTCGGTCATATGCGCCGATCCTAGTGCCCCGAGCTAGTGTCCTTGCCGAGTGCGGCGGCGGATTCCCCGAACATCAGATATTCCTGATGCAGGACACGGGCGGTGATGCCGGGAGCAACGGTGTGGCCGATCTCGGACAGCGAACCGAGAACCGAGTTGACGCGCCGCGGTCGGTCGACGATGCCGTGCAGCACCCGCGAGGCGGCCTTGTCGACACCCCACGCGCCGGCATCCTCGTAGACCTCGGTCGGCGCGATCATGCGGGTGCGGACCAGCGGCAGCCGCACATTGGTGACGGTGACATGATCGGAGAGGGTCTCGATCCCGACGATGTCGCTGAACGCCTCGAGTGCCGCCTTCGACGCCGCATACGCACCGAATCGGGCGGTCTTCGCCTGGACCGCGATCGACGTCACGTTCACGATGTGGCCGGACTTGCGCGCCACCATGTGTGGCAACAGCGCGAGGATGAGGCTTACCGCACCGAAGTAGTTGACCGCCATCACCCGCTGGTAGTCGTGCATTCGGTCGGTGGCGTTGAGGGTGGCCCGACGGATGGACCGACCCGCGTTGTTCACCAGGACGTCGACGTGACCGTGTTCGGCGAGAACCGTTTTGATCAGTCCGTTGACCGACTCTTCGTCGGTGATGTCGCACTGGTAGGCGTACACCCGGCCCGGTGGCACACCGTCTTTCGTCGCGGTCGCGTCGAGTTCGGCGCGCGCGGCGTCGAGTCCGTCGGCATCCCGCGCCACGATCATGACGTTCGCCCCTCGTGCGAGACACATCCGGGCGGTCGCCTTTCCGATCCCGGCCGAGCCGCCTGTGATGAGTATGTTCTTGCCGACGAGCGGTCCGCGCGGATCGTGGCGACGATGACGTGCGGGATCGAGATGCTCGGCCCAATAGGTCCACAGGCGCGGCCCGTAGTCGTCGAGATCGGGCAGGCCGATGCCCAGTCCCCGTAGCTCTGCGATGGTGGCGTCGGAGCGGAAGTCGACGGTCAACGCGATGGTGTCGAGAAGGGTCGGGGGGATGCCCTGCTGAGTCGCGATGAGATCGCGAGCCACCCGGAACGCGCCGGTGCCAGCCAGCGTGAGCGCCGGGGCGACCACGGCATTGGGGATGACATTGCGCCCACGCGGACCGCGGAAACCCGGGGCGATCGCGTTGTACATGTCGGTGATGGTCCGGCGGCGAGGGTCGGCGAGGTGGTGGACGCGGCCGCTGCGCTCCGGGGCCACGGTGCACAAAGCCACGATCGCGTGGGCCACGAAGTCGACCGGGACGATGTTGGTGTTCCCCAGGTCGGGAAGGGGCAGCGGTAGCGACGACGGCAGCACGCCGAGCTGCTTGAGGTGTCCGAAGAAGTAGTAGGGCCCGTCGATCTTGTCCATCTCTCCGGTTCGCGAGTCGCCGACGACGACGGACGGGCGATATACCCTCCACCGCAATCCTTCTCGCGCACGGACGATCTTCTCTGCCTCGAACTTCGTCCGGTGATAGGGCGTAGGAAATCCCTGACCCGTGTCGAAATCGTCCTCCGTGTAGGTGCCGCGGTGGTCGCCGGCCACCGCGATCGAGGACACGTGATGCATCAGGGCGCCGGTGGCGAGTGCGAGGTCCGCGACATGAGCGGTGCCCTCGACGTTGGCGGCGTGCGCGACATCGGCGTCGGCGGCCATGTCGTAGACAGCGCCGAGGTGGATGACGTGGTCGATCTCGGGTAGGTCGCCGGGCTCGATTCCCAGGCCCGGGGTGGTGAGATCGCCCGCCAGCGGAGTGACCCGCCCCGCGGTGTCGGTGGTGGCGAGGAACTCGCTGAAAGCAGATAGCGACCCGGCGCGAACCAGTGCGATGATGCGGGCATCGGCTTCGACGGTGAGGAGGCGTTCGATGACCCGACGCCCGATGAAACCGCTGCCGCCGGTGATGAAATAGGTCGTCATGATGTCGGTGATCCGATCTCGTGAGGCTGCTGGACCAGCGTGACGCAATTCTTACTGTCGAGTAAGAAGTCTGTTCGTAGACAGGGTGACACTTACATTGACGAATGGCAACATCCCGACCGGTCGGTGTCGACCGGAGGTTCCCGACGACATCGTGCGGATTCGGCAGGTCGTCACCGACGCGTTCGGTCAGCCCGACGAGGCCGACCTCGTCGACGCTCTGCGCGCCGATGTGCGGGCGTGGATTCCGGAGCTGTCAATCGTCGCGACCGACGGCGACGGACTCGTCGTCGGCTTCGCGCTGCTGACACGCTGTCGGGTCGGTGCGGAGCCGGCCCTCGCGTTGGCGCCATGTGCGGTCGTCGGGGACCTGCAGAACACCGGCGTCGGGACAGCGGTGACCGCCGCCGCACTCGACGCGGCCCGGTCGCGGGTGACCGAGGGTGCCGACGAGAACCTGGTGGTCGTCCTCGGGCATCCGGAGTTCTATCCGCGCTTCGGGTTTCGCCGTGCATCCGAGGCAGGCATCACGGCCTCGTTCGAGGTGCCCGACGATGCGCTGATGTACCTCGCCCTCGACCCCGACCGGTCGATTCCGTCGGGTGTCATCGAGTATCCGCCCGCGTTCGGGGTGTGACCGCGGCGCCTCGTCAGGACAGATGGCGTGGCTGCGGCTGGCTCTTGTGTGACCAGTCCTCGCCGACCGACTCCTGGTGGCCGCCGAGGTGTTCGGCGCGGATCGTGCCTTCCCGCTCCAGGCGGATGACGATCGATTTCGACGTCGGACAGTTGCTGCCGAGCGCGGTCGAGTCCAACGGCACGAGCGGGTTGGTCTCCGGGTAGTAGGCCGCGGCGGTGCCGCGCGGGATGTCGTACTCGACGATGCGGAAGTCGGTGGCGTAGCGCAATTCGTCGTCCTCCCACACGCTCACCAGATCGACGATGTCGCCGTTGTCGTGGCCGAGTGCCGCGATGTCGTCGCGGTGCATGAACACCACCCGGCGTCCGCCCTCGATGCCGCGGTAGCGGTCGCTCAGACCGTAGATGGTGGTGTTGAACTGGTCGTGACTGCGCAGCGTCTGCAACAACAGGTGCTTGTCCGGGATCTGCATCACGTCCAGCGGAGACACCGCGAATTCGGCACGCCCGGAGTCGGTGTCGAACCGTCGCTCGTCGCGGGGCGGATGCGGCAGGATGAATCCGCCCGGCCTGCGGACATTGACCTCATAGCCTTCGCAACCCGGGACCACCGCGGCGATGTGACGACGGATCACCGCGTAGTCGTCGCGCATCGCGAGCCAGTCGATCCCGTACCGGTCGCCCAGCGTGGCGTGGGCGACCTGGGCGATGATCCCGGTCTCCGATTCGAGGTGCGGGCTGGCCGGGTCGAGCGGCCCGCGGGAGGCGTGCACCGAGCATGTCGAATCCTCGACACTCACATACTGCGGTCCGGAGGCCTGGATGTCTTTCTCGGTGCGGCCCTTGACCGGCAGGATCAACGCGGTCTCCCCGGTCACCAGGTGGGATCGGTTGAGCTTGGTCGACAGTTGGACCGACATGCGGGTCTTGCGCATGGCTGCGGCGGTGATCCGTGAGTCCGGCGCGGCATCCACGAAATTGCCGCCGAGACCCATGAAGAACTTCGCCTTGTCGTCCCGCATGGAGCGGATCGAGTCGACCGTGTCGTGGCCGTGCTCGCGAGGCGGGTCGAATCCGAACTCCTGCTGCAGGGAATCGAGGAAACTCTGCGGCGCACGCTCCCAGATGCCCATCGTGCGGTCGCCCTGGACATTGGAGTGTCCACGCAGCGGCAGCAGGCCGGCTCCCGGCTTGCCGATGTTGCCCTGTGCGAAGGCGACGTTGCACAACTCCTTGATGATCGCGACCGCGTTGCGGTGCTGGGTCAACCCCATCGCCCAGCAGAAGACCGTTTTCTCGGAGTCACGCAGCATGCGCGCGGCCTCGGTGATCTCCGCCCGCGTCAGGCCGGTCTCGGTGAGCACGTCGTCCCAGTCGAGCTGTCGCAGGTGATCGCGCCATGCATCGAAGCCGTGGGTGTGGGTCTCGATGAACTCGTGGTCGAGGGCGTCCCACTCGATGAGCAGCGAACCGATGGCCTGCATGAGGGCGAGGTCACCGCGGGGTCGGATCTGGAGGTGGAAGTCGCTGAGGTCGGTGCCACGGCCCAGGACACCGGACGGGCTCTGCGGATTCTGGAAGTGGAGGAGACCGGCCTCCTTGAGCGGGTTGATCGACAGGATCTTCGCGCCGTTGCGCTTCGCCTGCTCGAGGTGGGTGAGCATCCGCGGGTGGTTGGTGCCGGGATTGTGGCCCTGCAGCACGATCAGGTCGGCCTCGTGGACATCGGAGAGGACGACGCTCGCCTTGCCGATGCCGATCGACTCGGCGAGCGCGATCGAGGTCGACTCGTGACACATGTTGGAGCAGTCGGGCAGGTTGTTCGTGCCGTAGGCGCGCGCGAACAACTGGTAGGTGAAGGCGGCCTCGTTGGATGCGCGCCCGGAGGTGTAGAAGATCGCCTCGTCCGGGTCGAGTTCGTTCAGCTGGGCGCCGATGAGCCGGTAGGCCTCCTGCCAGTCGATCGGCTCGTAGTGGGTGCCGCCGGGACGTTTGATCATCGGATGGGTGATGCGCCCCTGCTTGCCGAGCCAGAGGTCGGTGCGTGACGCGAGATCCTCGATCGAGTGGCGGGCGAAGAACTCCGGTGTCACGCGCGACCGGGTGGCCTCCTCGGCCACGGCTTTCGCACCGTTCTCACAGAATTCGGCAGGATGGCGATGCCCCGGATCCGGGTCGGGCCACGCGCAGCTCATGCAGTCGAAGCCCTCGGCCTTGTTGAGTTCGAGCAGCGCCTCCCCGGTCCGGATGACCCCCATCTCACGCAGCGACCGCGCCATCGACACCGCGACCGCCGGCACTCCCGCGGCCTTGCGTTTCGGTTTCCCGACATGCAGATCTGCCTCGTCGTAGTCGAGGGCGTCGCCGGTGTCACGGCTGTGTGCCGATCGGTTCGTGGCCATGGGGGGAGGCCTCCTCACTCAATGCTGGGCTGTGACTTCGAGCTTAGGGAATGACGCGCCCCGAGGTTGGGATTCGAACACATGTTCTATACTCTGAAGGGGTGGGCTGGGACCAAGGACCACCGACGTGGTCGGAGATGGAGCGGGTGCTCTCCGGGCGGGCACCCGGACAGGGGCGTCCGGGGGAGATGTTCGGTCCCGGCGACAACACCGGCGACGGCGGTGACAGCCCGGCCTGGTCCCGTAAACGCGGCTCCTACCGGGCCGAGGGGGTCGATCGTGGACGGTCGTCGGTGGCATACGCGGAACTGCATGCCCACAGTGCGTACAGCTTCCTCGACGGCGCCTCGATGCCCGAGGAGATGGTGGAGGAGGCGCAGCGACTCGATCTGCGGGCGCTGGCACTGACCGATCATGACGGATTCTATGGCATCGTCCGATTCGCCGAGGCCGCAAGGGAATTCGACCTGCCGACGGTCTTCGGTGCCGAACTCTCCCTGGAACCCGATGCCGCCCGGACCGGAGTCGCCGATCCGCCCGGGGAGCATCTTCTCGTCATCGCCCGTGACAGTGAGGGGTACCGCCGCCTGTCGCGCACCATCGCCGACGCGCACATGCTCGGTGGGGAGAAGGGTCTGTTGCGCTACGACGCCGACGCATTGCCCGACCGTGCGGGCGGACATTGGCTGATCCTCACCGGTTGCCGCAAGGGCGCGGTGCGACGCGCGCTCGACCGAGGCGGTCCGGCAGCGGCGGCCGATGCGCTCGCCGGGTTGGTCGACCGATACGGGCGCGACGATGTCGTCGTCGAACTCACCGCCCAGGGGCTGCCCGTCGACGACGAACGCAATGCCGTCCTGGCTGCGCTGGCCGGTGACTTCGGGCTGGCGACGGTCGCGACCACCGGCGCGCATTTCGCCGGTCCACGACGACGCCGGCTGGCCACCGCCGTCGCCGCGGTCCGGGCCCGCACCGACATCGAGACCATCGACGGATGGCTGCCGGGTGTCGGTGGCGCACACCTGCGCAGCGGCGACGAGATGGCCCGGCTGTTGTCCGGACATCCCGAGGCCATCGACAACGCCGTCGGACTGGCGGCCGATTGTGCGTTCCGGCTGGGATTGATCGCACCGCAGTTGCCGCCGTTCGACGTGCCCGCCGGTCACACCGAGAACAGCTGGCTGCGGGAGAAGACGATGGCCGGGGCGCTGAGCCGCTACGGGTCGCCGGGTGCACACCCGCAGGCGTATCGGCAGATCGAACACGAACTCGCCATCATCGAGACGCTCACCTTCCCCGGCTACTTCCTGGTGGTCGCCGACATCGTCGATTTCTGCAAGGCCAACGACATCCTGTGCCAGGGCCGGGGCAGTGCGGCGAACTCCGCGGTCTGCTACGCCCTCGGCATCACCAATGTCGACCCGGTCGCCAACAAGCTGTTGTTCGAACGCTTCCTCGCACCCGAGCGAGATGGTCCGCCCGACATCGACGTCGACATCGAATCCGACCGGCGTGAAGAGGCGATCCAGTACGTCTATCGCCGCTACGGGCGCGATTTCAGTGCGCAGGTGGCCAACGTGATCACCTACCGGGGTAAGTCCGCGATCCGGGACATGTCGCGGGCACTCGGATATGCCACCGGTCAGCAGGATGCGTGGAGCCGGATACCCGACGAGGCGCCCGACGACGTCACCGCCCTGGCCGCGGAGATCCTCGGGATGCCGAGGCATCTGGGGATCCACTCGGGTGGCATGGTGATCTGCGACCGGCCCATCGCCGACGTCTGTCCGACCGAGTGGGCGAGGATGGAGAACCGCAGCGTCCTGCAATGGGACAAGGACGACTGCGCCGCGATCGGGCTCGTCAAATTCGACCTCCTCGGACTCGGCATGCTCTCGGCGCTGCACTATGCGATCGATCTGGTCGCCGAGCACAAGGGGATCGAGGTGGACCTCGCCACGCTCGACCTCACCGAGCCGGAGGTCTACGAGATGCTCTGTCGCGCAGACTCGGTCGGTGTGTTCCAGGTGGAGTCGCGTGCACAGATGGCCACTCTGCCGCGACTGCGGCCGCGCACCTTCTACGACCTGGTCGTCGAGGTGGCGCTGATCCGGCCGGGCCCGATCCAGGGCGGGTCGGTGCATCCCTACATCCGACGGCGCAACGGGATCGAGGAGCCGAGTGTCGAGCATCCGTCGATGCGCAAGGCGCTGGATCGGACGCTGGGAGTGCCGCTGTTCCAGGAGCAGCTGATGCAGCTGGCCGTCGACGTGGCCGGATTCGATGCCTCCGAGGCCGACAAGCTACGGCGCGCGATGGGTTCCAAACGCTCGCCGGAACGCATGGAACGTCTGCGAGCGCGGTTCTACGAGGGGATGGAGGAGTTGCACGGGATCACCGGGGAGGTGGCCGACCGGATCTTCGAGAAGATGTCGGCGTTCGCGAACTTCGGTTTCCCGGAAAGTCATTCGCAGAGCTTCGCATCGTTGGTGTTCTATTCGTCGTGGTTCAAACTGCACCACCCGGCGGCCTTCTGTGCCGCACTGCTGCGAGCGCAGCCGATGGGTTTCTACTCTCCGCAATCCCTCGTCGCCGACGCCCGCCGGCACGGGGTGGTGGTCCATCGGCCCGACATCAACAGATCGTTGGCGCATGCGACGCTGGAGAACGAAGGTCTCGAGGTCCGACTGGGCCTCGGCGGGGTGCGAGGTGTCGGCGACGACGTCGCCGAGCGGATCGTCGAATGCCGCACCCGGGACGGCGATTTCCGCGACGTCACCGATGTGTCCCGGCGCGCGGACCTGTCGGTGGGTCAACTCGAAGGCCTCGCGGGTGCGGGGGCGTTCTCGTGTTTCGGGGTGAGTCGCCGACAGGCGTTGTGGGAGGCCGGAGCGGCCGCGACGGTGCGCCTCGAGCAGCTACCTCTCGAGTCGGCCGCATCGACGCCGACGCTTCCCGGACTCTCCGATGTGGAACTGGCGGCCACCGACGCGTGGGCCACCGGCATCACCCCGACCTCGTATCCCACCCAGTTCCTGCGGCCTCGGTTGGCGGCGATGGGGGTGATCCCGGCGGACGGATTGCTGGCGGTGGCCGACGGATCGCGGGTGCTGGTCGCCGGTGCGGTCACCCATCGTCAGCGTCCCGCCACTGCTTCGGGTGTCACCTTCATCAACCTGGAGGACGAGACCGGGATGGTGAATGTGGTGTGTTCGGTCGGGTTGTGGACCCGGTACCGGAATCTGGCACACTCGGCGTCGGCATTGCTGATCCGTGGCACCGTGCAGAATGCCGAGGGGGCGGTGACGGTGGTGGCGGAGCGACTGCAGCGCTTGGATCTTCGCGTGGGAACACGTTCCCGCGACTGGCAGTGACGTAGGGATGCCGACAACGAGAGTGGGGGAGCCATGCCGCGGCAGATCGTGGTGACAGTGAAGCCGGGGAGCAGCAAAGGGCCACTGGTGGAGACGAATCCGGCGGGTTCGATGACCGTCTACGTGCGTGAGCCGGCGACCGACGGACGGGCGAACAAGGCCGTGGCGCAGATCCTGGCGGAGCACCTCGGGGTGCCCAAGAGCAAGATCGCGCTCGTGGGCGGCGCAACGTCGCGGACCAAGCGGTTCCGCGTCTACTGACCCGCAGCCGGGTGACTGACGCGGGCGATCACACGGCGCCGGCGAACCCGTTCTGCCGCCACGCCTCGTAGACCACGATGCTGGCGGCATTGGCGAGGTTGTGCGATCTGCGCCCGGCCAGCATCGGGATCCGCACGCGATCGGTGACCTGCGGCAGCTCGAGAACCTCCTGGGGCAGTCCGGTCGGTTCCGGCCCGAAGAGCAGCACGTCTCCCGGGCGGTAGTCGATGTCGGAGTGATAGCGCGATGCGTGTGCGGTGAAGGCGAACACGCGCTCCGGCCGCAGCGCCGACCACGCTGCATCCAGATCGGGATGGACTGTCACGGTGGCCATCTCGTGGTAGTCCAGACCAGCACGCTTCACCTGAGTGTCGGACATGCCGAACCCCAGCGGCTCGATGAGGTGCAGTTCGCATCCGGTATTGGCGGCCAGCCGGATCGCGTTCCCGGTGTTCGGCGGGATGCACGGCTGGAAGAACATGATGCGGAACATGATGGGCAAGTCTAGTGTCCCGCGGGACACCCACCTCACCCGCTGATGTCGAGCCGGGTGTTCGCCCCGCAGAGCACCACACACAGCGTGGTCCCCGGTTCCGCACGCACCTGCCCCGACAGCACCGCCGCCACCGCGGTCGCCGTTCCGTGTTCGACGAGGATGCGGAAGTCGGTCCACAACATCCGGCGCGCATCGACGATGTCGGCGTCCGACACCACCACGCTGGTCACGTCGCGCCCGGCGATCGTCGCCCAGCAGAGGTCGCCGACCCGGGTCGCGCCGAGGCTGTCGGCCGCGACGCTGTCGAGATCCACCGTCACCGGACCGCCGGCGTCGAGTGCCTGCCGCAGGCACGACGCCCCGACCGGTTCGACGCCGACCAGGTGATCGCCGGGACGCAGGGCCGCCGCCAGTCCGCCCAGCAGTCCGCCACCGCCGACGCACACCACCGTCGTCAGCGGTCCGTCGACGTCGGTGGAAAGTTCCGGCCCGATCGTGCCGGCGCCTGCGACGATGTCCGGCTGGTCGTAGGCGTGCAGGAGCAGGGCACCCGAGCGTCCGGCGAGTTCGAGGGCGGCGTCGGCGGCGTCCTGGTAGCGGTCGCCCACCTGATGGACCGTCGCGCCCAGTGCGCGGAGGCTCTGCACCTTCACCTCCGGCGCGGTCACCGGGACCACCACGGTGGCGGGGACACCGGCGATCCGCGCCGCCCACGCCGCGCCGATCGCGGCATTGCCGCCGGAGGCGACCAGGACGCCCCCGTCCTGGTCCAGCCGTCCCTCGGTGCGGGCGTGCAGGACGGCGTTGAGACTGCCGCGTGCCTTGAAGCAACCGCCGACCTGCAGGTACTCCTGCTTGAAGACCACCTCGGTGGGACCCGCAGCGGTTTCGAGAGACGTCCGGAAGATCGGGGTGCGTCGTAGGCGGCCGCCGATCCGGTCGCGGGCGGCGTCGATGTCGGAGGTCGTCACCGGCATCGGTGTCCGTTGAGTGTCCACGTCCGGTCACGATAGCGGGGGTGGAACAATGGACTCCCGTGAGCGCGATACGACTCGACGGCAAGGCCACTCGTGACGAGATCTTCTCCGATCTCGGCGCCCGGGTGGAGAAACTCCGCGCCGAAGGCATCACACCGGGGCTCGGCACCGTCCTGGTCGGTGACGACCCGGGTTCGCGGTCCTACGTGAAGGGTAAGCACGCCGACTGTGCACGTATCGGCGTCGAATCCCTCCGGAAGGATCTCCCCGCCGACGCGTCGACGGACGATCTGAACGCCGCCATCGACGACCTCAACGCGGATCCCGCGTGCACCGGTTACATCGTGCAGCTTCCCCTACCGCGCCACCTCGACGAGAACGCGGCACTGGAACGAATCGACCCGATCAAGGATGCTGACGGGCTGCACCCGATCAATCTGGGTCGTCTCGTTCTCGGTAAGGAGGCCACGCTGCCATGTACGCCGCGTGGGGTGGTTCACCTGCTCCGGCGCTATGAGATCCCGATCGCCGGCGCACGGGTCACGGTGATCGGGCGCGGCGTCACGATCGGCCGTCCGATCGGGCTGCTGCTGACGCGTCGCAGCGAGAACGCCACCGTCACCCTGTGCCATACCGGCACCCGTGATCTGGCGGCCGAGGTGTCGCGGGCCGACATCGTGATCGCCGCTGCGGGCGTTCCGCACCTGATCACCGCCGACATGGTCAAGCCGGGAGCGGCGGTCATCGACGTGGGCGTCAGCCGCACCGATGCGGGCCTGACCGGCGACGTGGCACCTGACGTCTGGGACGTCGCCGGGCACGTCTCGCCGAACCCTGGCGGAGTCGGCCCGCTCACGCGGGCGTTCTTGCTGGTCAACGTCGTCGAACGAGCCGAAGCGCAGCTGGCCGAGCGGACCCGGGCGGGAACCGCGGGGTGACGCCGGACCGGGGTGCCCGCCCACCCGACGGGGCTCTCGACCACTCCCGCCGGGTGGGCAGCGCCGCGCGGGTGCGCCGCTACGTGGTCCAGATCCCGTACTTCGTCGTCCTGATCGGGCTGGTCGCCGCGGCCGTCCTCGTGTTGTTCGACCGGTGGCGACGCGGCGCATTCGTCTTCGGCTCCGTCCTGTTGCTGGGAGCCGTGCTACGCGCCTTCATCCCGACCTCGCGCGCAGGCCTGCTGCAGGTCAGAAGCAAGTTGTTCGACGTCGCGGTGATGGCGTCGGTGGGTTCGCTGATCCTGTGGTTGGCGACGTCCATCGATCCTTTGGGCACAGATTGATTACAATAGAGATCAATACGTGACCTAACGGCCCTTGCGGCGACGACACAGCTGGAGAAAACGCATCACACCGACGACCACCACCGGCAACTCGACCACTCCCGACGAAACGACGTCGATGGGTGTGTCCGCGGGCGATGGCATGATCCACTACGTCCTGCTGACGCGCGACGACGTGGGTCGCAGTGTCGTCGACACCCGTGTGATCGACGTCGACCGTAGCGACGGCCTCGACACCGCCGGCCGGGTCAACGCGGGCATCGATCTGATGTTGGGGGCAGCCAAGGACGCGGACCGTCGGGTGGGGCCGATCGGGGTCGCCGCGCGCACGGCCAAGCAGCGTCGTGAACTGGCGTCTCGTGGCAGCGGTCCCCGCCGCCAGATCCATCTCGTCGACGACGGCGAAGCGGTGGCGGCATACCTGTCGGCCACCGGCCAGATCGACCGATTCGCGTCGGTCGTCGTCGCCGACTGCGGGGACACCGGCATGTCCCTGTACACCGTGGAACCATCGACCAACCGCATCTCGGCACCGGTGCGGTCGCGCGCGCTCGCCGGCCGCGACATCGACCGGGCGATCCTGACACAGCTGACCGCCGACCGCGGTACTCCCGACGGACGTGGCACCCGGAGCGGACGCAGCGCGCTGCTCGCGGGCTGCCGCGCCGGCAAGGAGGAGGTGGGCACCGCCGGTACCGACTCGGTTCTGCTCGCGGACGGCCGCAGACACACCCGGCTCACCGGTGCGGTGATCGACGCGGCGGTCGCGCCCATGGTCGACGACGCGCGAAGCGTGCTGATGCGCTATCTCGCCGACAACGCCGACCGCGACAGCCGCCCCGAGGCGGTGGTCCTGGTCGGTGGCATCGCCAACCTGCCTGCCGTCGCGCGGATGCTCGACGGTGCGCAACTCGGCGGTCGGCATGTCGAGGTCGTGGTGCCGGACGCGCCGGAACTCGCCGCGTCGATCGGGGCCGCCATCCTGGCAAGGGCCAAGGCATCGTCGGGCACGACGCGACTCGCGTTCATCGGCGGTCGTCGGCACCGGGAATGGTTGTCGGCCACGCCGCTGGCGGTGGTGGCGGCGATCCTCGCCGCCGCGACGATGACGATCTATGCGGTGAGCTCCTCGCTGGCCGGGCACAACGAGCCTGCCTCCACACCGTTGCCGTCGACCACCACGCTCGCGACGTCCGAGATGTCCACGACGACAACCACATCGGAGTCGACGACGTCCGCGGCGCCGCCGCAGCCGCGGGTCACCCAGGCGCAACCGGAGCCCGCCCAGCCGCCGATGCAACGCACCGAGTCCCGCTGGGAGGACTATCCCGGCTGGGCCACAACGGAATTGCCGCCGACGACGGAGACGGACTCGTCGACGTCGCCACCCACGCGCACGCTGGTGCCGTATCCGCTGCCGACGCTGCCCTGGCCGCCGGGTCGACCGTCGCCCACGATCCCGCCGGAACTGCTTCCGCCGGATCTGCGTCCGGAGTCCTCGACGCCCGCGCCGCCACCGGCGCCGGAAAGCGTTGCGCCGCAGACCACCACCACGCCGCCTACACCCCGCGCCGCGCCGCAGCAGGGAGCGCCGGTGTCCACCACGCCGACGCGATAGGGGAGCGGCGGTGGACCCTCAGGGATCGGGAGTGGTGGACCGTATATCTGTTCCCTGAAGAGCGGAGGTGGGCTTTACCTTCTGGTCCCTGAGGAGATCCGGAGCTTGCGGAGGATCGTCACGAAGGGTCCCTTCGTCACGCTCTTCGCTCAGCCCCGCGCGATCTCGACGGTCTGCTTGAGCAGATCACTGATGGCATCGAACTCGGTCAGGAATCCGTCATGACCGTTGTCCGAGTGCAGGACCTGCAGCCCGCCGACACAGTTGCCCAGCTGCTCGGCAAGCTCGACCTGCAACCGCAAGGGGTACAGGCGGTCTGACGCGATCCCGCCGACGATCACGGGGACCTGGCAGGCCCGCAGCACGGATTCGATGCTGCCCCGGTTGCGACCCACATCGTGGTGGTTCAGCACGTTGCTGAGCACCACATAGCTGCCGGCGTCGAACCGCTGGGTCAGCTTGGCCGCCTGATGCTGCAGATAGCTGTCGACGGCGTAGCGACCGCCGGTCAGCGGCTGCTCGTCGGCCTGGGGATCGTCGGCGAAACGACGGTCGAGTTCCACCTCGCCGCGATAGGTGAGATGCGCGATCCGCCGTGCCACACCGAGACCGGCGGTGGGTGCCTGCCCGGTGTCGTGGTAGTCGCCGCCCTGCCATGCGGGGTCGGCGGTGATCGCAGCGATCTGGGTGGTCTGGGTGCCGATCTGATCGGCGGTGGCGCGCGCGCCCACCGCCAGAACCAGTGCGCTCCGGACCATCTCGGGATACTCGATGGCCCATTCGAGCGCGCGGGCACCGCCCATGGACCCGCCCACGACGGCACCGACCCCGGCGATCTCGAGCCGGTCCATCAGGATCCGCTCGGCACGCACCTGATCGAGCACCGTGATCTGCGGGAACCGCGACCCCCATGGACGCCCGTCGGGAGCGGGTGACGACGGCCCGGTCGACCCGCGGCAGCCCCCCAACACGTTGGCCGAGATGACGCACCACTCGTCGGTGTCGATGGCGCAGCCGGGGCCGATCAGCCCGTCCCACCAGCCGGCCGTCGGGTGCTCGTCGTTGGCGGGACCGGTGACGTGCGAGTCGCCGGTGAGTGCATGCAGGGTGAGGATGACGTTGTCCCGGGACGGCGACAACGCACCCCAGCGCTGGAAGGCCAGGGTGACATCGTCGATCCGGTCACCGTTGTCGAGGGAGACCGCGCCGATGCGGACACGGGCCGTGGCCCCGTCCGGCATCGTTTCCCAGTCGGGTCCGTCGACGGGCTGGGTTTGCGTTTCGATACTCACCGACACAATTCACTCACTCTGCAGCACACTCCGACTTCCTCTGTCCCTCAACTCACTTCGCGGCCGCGAATCCCTGTTCGAGATCGGCGATGATGTCGTCGAATCCTTCGATGCCGACCGCCAGGCGGACCAGGCCCGGTGTTACTCCGGCGCCGACCTGTTCCTCCGGTGTCAATTGACTGTGTGTGGTGGACGCCGGGTGGATCACCAGCGACCGGACGTCACCGATGTTGGCGACGTGGCTGTGCAGCGTGAGTGCGTCGACGAACTTCCGGCCGGCCTCGAGGCCGCCCGCGATCTCGAAGCTGACGATGGCGCCCTGTCCCTTCGGCAGCAGCTTCTGTGCACGCTCGTACCACTGTGACGACTGCAGCCCGGCGTAGGCCACGGACTCCACCTGGGCATGGGCTTCCAGATACTGCGCCACGCGTTGCGCGTTGGCGACATGTCGCTCCACCCGCAGGCTCAATGTCTCCAGCCCCTGGGCCAGGAGGAAGGCGTTGAACGGAGAGATGGCGGCACCGGTGTCGCGGAGCCACTGCACGCGGGCCTTCAGTGCGAACGCGGGTGCGCCGAGGTCGGCGAAGACGGCGCCGTGGTAGCTCGGATCCGGCGTGGTGAACCCCGGGAACAGGTCTTTCCCGTCGCGCTGGGCGCGCCAGTCGAAGGTGCCGCCGTCAACGATGACGCCACCGATGGCGGTGCCGTGGCCACCGATGTACTTCGTCGCCGAGTGCACGACGATGTCTGCACCGTGGGCCAGCGGATTCAGCAGATACGGGGTGGCGACGGTGTTGTCGACGATGAGCGGGAGACTGTTGCGGTGGGCGACCTCCGCGATGCCCTCGACGTCGAGGATCTCGTTGTTGGGGTTGGAGATCGTCTCGCCGAACAGGGCGCGGGTGTTGTCCTTGATGGCCGCCTGCCAGGAGTCGAGGTCCTCCGGATCCTCGACGAACGACACCTCGACGCCGAGTTTGGGCAGCGTGTAGTGGAACAGGTTGAACGTGCCGCCGTACAGACGTGGACTCGACACCACGTGGCCGCCGGTCTCGACGATGTTGAGGATCGAGTAGGTCTCGGCCGCCTGGCCCGATGCCACCAGCAACGCGGCCACGCCACCCTCGAGGGCGGCGATGCGCTGTTCCACCGCGTCCTGGGTCGGATTCATGATCCGCGTGTAGATGTTGCCGGGTTCGGCGAGACCGAACAGATTCGCGGCGTGCTGGGTGTCGTTGAACACGTACGACGTGGTCTGGTACACGGGCAGCGCCCGCGCATTGGTGGTGGGATCGGCGGTCTGGCCGGCATGGACCTGTTTGGTCTCGAAGCTCCAGTTCGCCGTCGGATCGGCGCCGTCGGTGGCGTCAGACATGAGTGTCCTGCTTTCTGCGGTCGGCAGGGTGCAACGACCCTGGTGGGGTCCGACCTTCGGACCCGCGCTTGCCGGGGAATGCGTATGCGTTCCTCAACCCGGTCATCACCCGGAGCACCCCACCGCGGTTGGAGGGTTGCCGATCAGCAAGCCGGGGCTTGACGCTGATGCTCATGACCTGGCGTCAAGGATATAGCACGGTCCAGAAGGCCAGGGAACCGTCCCGATCGTGGTGGTCACAAACCGGGGCTGATGACGGTCACAAACTGACAACGCCTGTCCTCCAAAAGGATGAATCTTGTATCTGGCACCAGTAAAAGGCCTGGTCAGGGTTGTTAGTTGAACTAACGAGGATTCGCTATTTGAGATCACGGATCTACTCTGTCGCCAGCCTGATCGACTCGCGTCACAGCCCCGACGCGGTCGCCCGGGCAGATGGAGGACAGAGAGCTCATGGGTGCGCGCTTCCGGCTGACTCGCCGGGTTCCGGTTGTTCTCATCGCGATCTCGAGCTGCTTCATAGTGGTTGCCGCGTTCTGTCTTCCGGGGGCGGGAGTCGCCCGCGCCGACGGGTGCGGCGCCGGTGCGGTGATCATGGTCGGCGGAACCAACGATCCCGAGGCCGTGCACATGGTCGGGGTGACCCAGCGGTACACGGGCAAGAAGCCGGTTCTGAACAGCGACGGTGAGGTCGAGATCGTCGACGATGAAGACAGTCCGTACCACGACAATCCTTACGAGATCATCTACGCCGACTACCCGACCACGCTGTGGCCGCTCGGTGCCGCCGGGTACGACGACAGCGTCAGCCAGGGTCAGGCCGCGACGAAACGTGCAATAGCGCAGTATCAGTACGACTGCGGGGATAGACCTGTGGTGGTGGCGGGCTACTCGCAGGGAGCGCGGGTCGCGGGCGATGTCCTGTCCGACATCGGTAACGACCGCGATGACACGGTCGTCGTGGTGGGCCGCGACGGTGAGCCGGTCGAAGTCGACATCGACCACGCCACCATCTCCGGGGAGCTCTACTCCGATCCGCGACGTGCCGGCGACAAGACCGGCCGGGGCATCGAGTTGTCGCTGACCGGTGTGATCCCGGGCCTGACCATGATGGGTCCGCGCGAGGGCGACGGGCCGCGTGGGTTCGACGAGTTGGAGTCGCGGGTCGTGTCGGTCTGCGTCGAGGGCGATCCCATCTGCGATCTCCCCGACCCGTTCTACGACCCGATCGGCACCATCGACGGGCTGGTCGGCTACTTCACGAAACACGGGCTGTACCCGTTCCAGATGTACCGCGACCCCACTGAGGCGAGCTGGAACGATCATCGTCCGGTGGAGTGTGGCATTGCGATGACCGACTGTGTGGCGCAGGCGGATTCGGCCATCGTCGGGGTCATCCGCGACGGCGCGGCGACCATCGGCATCGACAGCTCCCGAATCGGCGATTTCCTTGTGGGCCGATGGACGTTCGATCTGCCCTACGGGATCGAACTCTCCAATCTGCAACCGGTGGTCCGGCTGGTACAGGACGTGCTGCCGCCGCTCCCGTACCTCGGCTACGGCGGCTACCTCCCCGACATCTTCGTCTTCGAGCAGATCCTGCAGGGCGTCGTCAACGGTGCGCCCGACCAGATCAAGGAAGGCGTCGCGGCGCTGGCGGCCAGCGCGCGCAGCATCCTGCTGATCCCGGTGAACTTCGTCCGGCACTGGGCGGGCGAGATCATCGGGCCCAGGACCGTCGACACGACCACGGTGTCGGTGGACGCGCGTGGCGCGCGACAGGCCGTGCTGCTGAGCGCCCTCGACGACGTCGGACCCGCGGCGCTCGTGACGGATGCGTCCACAACAGATACGACGTCCTCGGATGATCCGGAATCGGGCGGTGCGGAAACCGAAGCTGCGGCGACAGCGGACTCCTCCACCGGGAGTACGTCGTCGGTGCCCGTTCCGACCACGCCGTCGGACGCCGCTACCTCCACTCGCTCCGATTCCCCTGCGCCCGATTCCCCTGCGCCCGGTTCCGCGCCGTCCGGCGAGCAGACTCCGAAAACGCCCTCCACGCCGCCCGACACGTCCGCGACGTCCACGCCGCACGCTCCCGACCCCAGCGCTACCGACAGCAACGCCGGCGCGAGCAATGGAGTCGCCGGGGGAGACATCGAGACCGACGGTGCGGAGGACAACGACGGCGACGGGAACGGCGAGGACCAGACCACCGGTCCGGGATTGTCGACCACGGGTGCCGGCACCGGGTCCTCGAAGAACTCGTCATCGTCGGAGGCAGGCGACGACCCCGGGAGTGACGAGTAGGAGACGGCCGGTGCCCCGGCACCTTGCCCGTGTGAATCAACTCACCTGACCGATGGGGAATCCCGGTAGGGGAGCCGGGAGTTGGAGACTGAGTGTCCTCAGCGCCAACCGCACCCGCCGCAGCACCGGTGACCGCCTCCGTCCGTCGGTGGGCCGTCATCGCTCTTGCCCTCGGCGGATTTGGGATCGGCACCACCGAGTTCGTGGCGATGGGGTTGCTGCCCAACATCGCGTCGACCCTGAGTGTCAGCGAACCCACCGCGGCCCATGTCATCTCGGCCTACGCATTGGGCGTCGTCGTCGGTGCACCGCTCATCGCGGCGCTCACCGCCCGGGTGCCGCGTCGCACCCTGCTCATCGGTCTGATGGTGGCCTTCACCGTGGGCAACCTCGCCACAGTGCTGGCGCCCAACTACGGACTGCTCATCGCGGCGCGGTTCGTCGCCGGTCTGCCACACGGCGCCTACTTCGGTGTCGCCGCGCTGGTCGCCGCCCATCTGGCCGGTCCGCGTGACCGCGCCAAGGCAGTCGGCCAGGTGATGCTGGGTCTGTCGGTCGCCAATGTGCTCGGCGTGCCGATGGCAACCTGGTTGGGCGAGACGTTCGGCTGGCGGGTCGCGTTCGCCATCGTCGTCGTGATCGGACTGTTGACCATCGTCGCTCTCATCCGCAACCTGCCCGCACTTGCGGACATGCGGGTCACCAACCCGATGACCGAACTCGGTGCGTTGTCGCGCCCGCAGGTGTGGCTCACGCTGTTCATCGGGGTCGTCGGGTTCGGCGGCATGTTCGCCTACTACACGTATCTCAACTCGGCGCTGACGACCGTGACGGGCCTGTCGGTCTCGCTCGTGCCGGTGGCGATGATGCTGTTCGGTCTCGGGATGGTGACCGGCAACATCGTCGGTGGTGTGCTCGCCGACCGGAGTGTGCCCGCGGGCATCCTCATCGGACTCGTCGCCACGGCGGCTTCGTTGGCGCTGTTCGCCCTCACGCTGGACAACGCGTGGGCGGCGATGATCCTCAGCTATGCGATCGGGCTGTCCGGGGCGTCGACGATCCCGGCGCTACAAACCCGGCTGATGGATGTCGCCGACGACGCGCAGACGCTGGCGGCAGCACTGAATCACTCCGCATTGAACATCGCGAACGCGGCTGGGGCATGGCTGGGCGGTCTGGTGATCGCAGCGGGCTACGGCTACCGCGCGCCGTCGCTGCTGGGGGCGGGGCTGGCGGTCGCCGGGATCGTGGTTCTGGTCGTCGCGCTGGCGGCCGCGCGGAACCGCAGTGGTCAGTCGACGGTGGGCGGCGTCGCGACCGTCTTGGACAGGTAGAGCTGTTCGCCGATCCGGTCCATCAGTTCGAGCTGGGTCTCGAGATAGTCGATGTGGTCTTCTTCGTCCTTGAGGATGTCCTCGAGGATTCTCGCGCTGGTGATGTCACCCTTGCCGCGGCACATGGCGGCACCGGGCCGGAGCCGCTCGACGACCTCCATCTCGATGGCGAGGTCGGACTGGAACTGCTCACGCAGCGTCTGCCCGATACGCAGCGGCAGGATCTTCTGATAGTTCGGCAGGGCGTCGAGGAACAGGATCCGATCGGTGAGGACCTCGGCGTGCAGCATCTCCTCGATCGACTCCGCGCGGGTCTTGCTCGCGATCTCGGTCAGCCCCCAGTTCGCCTGCATCTTGGAGTGGAGAAAGTACTGGTTGATGGCTGTCAGCTCGCTGGTGAGCTGCTCGTTGAGTAGTGCGATCACTTCGTCGTCGCCGCGCATGACCGAGCCTCCGTTCGCCGTGGTAGTGCGAACGTAGCACGCCTAAACTCCCCGCGTCCGTACTTGGACACGAGGATGTTCGTAGCCGTCGGCCGGCGTGCCTATGCTGCGGTGGTCGCGGTGGCGATCCTTTCGTCGACGATCTGCTGAATCCGTTCAAGGCAGGTGCCGCAGCCTTCACCGGCACCACACCGGTCGCCGATCGCATCCACCGACATGGCACCGGTCGAGCAGTGGTCGTGCACCTCGTCTTCGGTCACCGCTCGGCAGATACAAACGAACATCGGTCTCACCTCGAATCAGTTCAGTTAGGTAAGGGTTACATAAAGCAAGCCCTGAAACAAGGGTTGCCTTACCTTTGGTACGGACGCACCATTTCGGCCACGTACGCTCGTCTGCGTGTCGATCACCGTGAGCACCGTCAATGTCAACGGCGTCCGCGCCGCCGTGAAGCACCGGTCGGCGGCCAACCGCGGCCTGCTGGCATGGCTGTCCGGCACGGAAGCCGACGTCGTTTTGATGCAGGAGATCCGCGCCGACGAGGAGCAGGCAGCCGAGGCGCTTGCCCCGGCGCTCGACGACGGCTGGCAGTGGACGATGAGTGCGTCGGTCGTCCGTGGGCATGCCGGGGTCGGGGTACTGAGCCGGTTGCCGTTGGGGGCGGTGCGGGTCGGCTTCGGCGACGCCGAGTTCGACCCCACGGGGCGCTACATCGAGGTCGATCTCGACTCACCGCTCGGCCCGACGACGGTGGCCAGCCTCTATCTGCCCAAAGGCGCCGCGCAGACCCCGGAGCCGAAGGACGTGGCGAAGTTCGACGAGAAGGTGCGCTTCCTCACCGCCTTCGGCCATCACCTCGACCGGCTGTCGCGGCGGCGGCGTCATGTCGTCGTGGGCGGGGACTGGAACATCGCCCACGCCGAGCCGGACATCAAGAACTGGAAGGGAAACCGGAAGAGTCCGGGTTTTCTGCCGCACGAGCGCTCCTGGGTGAGCGACCGCCTCGCGTCCGGGTGGTCGGATGTGATGCGCGACCTCGCGCCCGCGGAGGACGGGCCGTACACGTGGTGGTCGTGGCGGGGAAAGGCGTTCGACAACGACTCCGGATGGCGCATCGACTACCAGCTGGCCAACAAGCGTCTCGCCGATCGTGCGGTCAAGGCGTGGGTCGACCGGGCCGATGCCTACGACCTCCGCTGGTCGGATCATGCGCCGATGACGGTCGTCTACGAGTGACCGCGCCGGCGGACGCTGGCACAAATCCGTTCGCGCACGTCTGAGACACTGGGGGACATGAGCAGTGACGTCTCCCCGGCCGGGTCAGCTCGACCGCGCGTGCTGTCGGGCATCCAGCCGACCAGCGATTCCTTCCACCTCGGCAACTACCTGGGTGCGGTGCGGCAATGGGTTGCGCTGCAGGAGGATTTCGAGGCGTTTTACTTCATCCCGGACATGCACGCCATCACGGTGGCCTACGACCCGGCAACGTTGGCCGAACGGACCCGGCTCAGCGTCGCGCAGCTGCTCGCGGTGGGTGTCGACCCGGACCGTTCGACGATCTACGTCCAGTCCCACATACCCGAGATCGCCCAGCTGACCTGGGTGCTGTCGTGCATCACCGGATTCGGTGAGGCGAGCCGCATGACGCAGTTCAAGGACAAGTCGGCCAAGCAGGGGGTCGACGCCGCTGGTGTCGGACTGTTCACCTATCCGATCCTGATGGCCGCCGACATTCTCGCGTTCGACGTGGATCGGGTGCCGGTGGGCGAAGACCAGCGCCAGCACCTCGAGCTCGCCCGCAATCTGGCCCAGCGCTTCAACTCCCGATTCGGTGCGGTCCTCAAGGTGCCCGAGGCCCACATCGTGAAGGAGTTCGCCAAGATCTATGACCTGCAGAACCCGACCGCGAAGATGAGCAAGTCGGCGGAATCGGATCGTGGTCTGATCAATCTGCTCGACGAGCCGAAGCGTTCCGCCAAGAAGATCCGGTCCGCGGTCACCGATACCGAGACCGAGATCCGTTTCGACCCGGTCGCCAAGCCCGGGGTGAGCAACCTGCTGACCATCCAATCGGCGCTCAGCGGCACTCCGGTCGATGTCCTCGTCGACAAGTACGCCGGCAAGGGATACGGGGACCTCAAGGTCGACACGGCCGACGTGCTGACGGAGTTCGTGACCCCGCTGCGCGGTCGCGTCGCCGAGTTCATGGACGACCCGGCCGAACTGGACGCGATCCTCGCGCGCGGTGCCGAACGCGCGCGCTCGGTGGCTTCGACGACACTGCGCGCGGTCTATGACAAAGTGGGGTTCCTGGCACCCGGCGGGTGATCGACCGTCCATCGGGCCGGCCCGCGACCGACCGAGGAGGCGGAACAGGTGAGTTCGGTGGTTGATTCGGCCAAAGGGGCCGTGGAGCGCGGCAAGACGGGCTTCGCCGACGCCCGCGAACGATGGACCTGGCTGGATCATCTGATCAACACGTTCCAGCGCTACAACGATCGTCGCGGCAACCTGTACGCGGCGAGCATCAGTTTCAACGGCATCCTCGCGCTCGTCCCCATCGTCATGGTCGTCTTCGCGATCGCCGGTTTCGTCCTGGCCAGCCAGCCCGATCTGCTGAGAGATCTCCAGGATGCCGTCGTCGAGAACATGCCCGAGGGCATGGGCGACCAGATCAACGACCTCATCAACTCGGCGGTCGACCAACGTGCAGCGGTCGGTGTGGTCGGCCTGCTCGGTGCCGCCTTCACCGGCATCGGCTGGATCTCCGGTGTACGCGCGGGCATGACCGAGATGTGGGGCGGCCGGGTCAATCGCAACCCGGTGATGTCGAAGGTGTGGGACCTCATCACCTTCGCACTCCTCGGGATCGCGTTCGCGGTGACGATGGCGATCACCGCGCTCGGCAACTCGGGTCTCACGACGGAGGTGTTGTCGTGGGTCGGGCTCGATGACGCGTCATGGGCGCCCACGGTCGTCCGCGCCGTGTCGATCGCGGTCTCGGTGCTGGCCAGTACGCTGCTGTTCACCTTCGTCATGTCGCGTCTTCCGCTGGTGCAGTTGCCGTTTCGGAACACGCTCAAGGGAGGCCTGCTGACCGCGATCGCGTTCGAGATCGTCAAGACCGTCGGCGGGATCTATCTGGAGTCGGTGCTGAGTGGGCCGGCAGGGGTGACCTTCGGTCCGATCATCGGTCTGCTCGTGTTCGCCTACCTGGCATCGCGGATCGTGCTCTACGCCGCCGCCTGGTGCGCCACCGACCCGATCAACGAGGCCTACCAGGTCGAGACCGAGGACGAGATACCGCCGCCGGTGCTGGTGTCCCCGAACTATGAGGTTCACCCCGCACCTCGGCCGTCCACACTGGTCGCCGTGGCCGGGATCGGTGCCGCGGCAAGTGCGTTCGTCGGGTGGCTGCTGCGGCGGTGACCGTTTGTTGCCGCTCCCTTCTGTTCTCGGAGGAGCGAGCTTGCGAGCGTCGCCCCGCCCCCTGAGGAGCGAGCTTGCGAGCGTCTCGAAGGGCCCTTCGTGACGATCCTTCGCAGGCTCCGGATCTCCTCAGGGAGCGGGTGGGTGACGGGCCGGTCGGTCAGCGGCGGGAGAACAGCCGCATCGCGACCAACAGGAGCAGGACCGACACCAGTGCGGCGACCAGCCCGATCAACAGACGGACGGACCAACGGGTGGGTTCGTCGGTGCCGGTGGCGGAGGCCGTCCGCGGCGTCGCGGTGGGAGACGGGGCGACAGTCGGGGTGGTCGGTGCCCCCGCCGATGCCTGCGACGCAGTCACGAGGTCACCGACGGTCGCACCCTCGGGCGCCCGAAAACCGTAGTCGAACAACGCCTTCGTCTGGTCCCAGTAGGAGTTGGTGCCGACGGTGAGTCCGAACATCTCCACGACCATGATCTGCCGACCCGATCGCTCCGTCACGCCCACATAGGTCTTGCGCGCATCGTCGGTGTAGCCGGTCTTGCCGCCGATCATGCCCGGATATCCCTCGAGCAGTAGCTGATTGGACGTGTGCATCTGGTAGGCAGGGTGATCGGTGTCGCCGGGCACGTCCGGGCGCCGGGGATACCCCGGGAATCGGTACTCCCGCATCCCGATCATCGACCGGAAGGTGCTGTTGTGCATGGCCTCTCGGAAGATCAGCGCCAGGTCGTAGGGCGACGACGACATCCCGGGTGCGTCCAGGCCGGACGGTGACGCGGCCCGCGTGTCCAGCGCACCGAGGGCGTGAGCCCGTTCGTTCATCTTGTCCAGTGCGGTGTCCACGCCGCCCAGTTGTCGCGCCAAGGCGTTGGCGCAGTCGTTGCCCGACACCATCACCAGTCCGGTCAGCAGATCTCGATTGGTGTACCGACCGCCCGGACCCATGCCGCAGGAGTCGCCCTCGGTGCTCCACTCCGCGGCGGTCGGGGTGATGACCGTGTCGAGATCGAGTTCGTCGAGTGCGACGAGTGCGAGCAGGACCTTGATGGTCGATGCGGGCCGGTAGCGGCCATGGGGGTCCTTGGCCGCGATCACCTCGCCGGTGTCGAGGTCGGCGACGAGCCAGCCCGCCGACGTCAACGCCGGTGGTATCGGACCCACGGCGGGATCGGCGACGACACCGCATGCGGCCAGTTGCTCACCGCCGACAGGTGTCTCCGGCACCGTCAGCGGGGTGGGCGTGGGCTCCCCGGGCGCCACGACCTCGGATTCGTCGACGGGTGGTGGGGTGTCGACGCGGTGGGGACAGTGGTCGGTCACCGGAGTGGTCGTCGGTGGGACGGGAGCTGCGGTGGCGGGCGCGCAGAACGGCACACTGCCCAGCGTCATGCCGACGGTCACGGCGAGGCCGGCGATCAACGCTCGCGCGAAATGTCGCGGCCTCCCCACCGTCACCGGTCGGAGATTACCAGCGGGACTCTGTCGACGCGGCCTGCCACCCGTCGATTCTGTCGATGATCTCGCGTTGCCGGGACGCCGGAAGGAAGCTGGCGACCACGGAGTTGCGGGCCAGCCGGGCGAGGGTCTCGTCGTCGAGGCCGAATTGTTCGGCGACGGCGGTGAAGTTGTCGTCGAGGTATCCGCCGAAGTACGCGGGGTCGTCGGAGTTCAGGGTGACGTGGGCGCCTGCCGACAGCAGGTCGGGCAGCGGATGAGACGCCAGGTCGCTGACCGCCTGCAGACACACGTTGGACAGCGGACACACGGTCAGTGGCATGCGAGTGGCGACGAGTTCGGCCAGGAGGTCGGGGTCGTCGACGCTGCGGATGCCGTGGTCGATCCGGTCCACTCCGAGGTGGTCGATGGCTCCTCGGATGGATTCGGGACCCGCTTCCTCGCCGGCATGGGCCACTCGGCGGAGGCCGAGATCCGCGGCGCGGGCGAACACGTCGGCGAACGGTGACGCCGGATTGCCCACCTCGGCCGAATCGAGCCCGACCCCGATGATCGGCGCGTCGACGGCGACCAACTCGTCGAGAGTTTCCGCCGCCTCGGCCGCAGGCCGGTCGCGGAGGAAGCACGCGATCAGGTCGGCGGTGAAGCCGAACTCCGTTCGTGCACGCGCGAACCCGTCGACGAGGCCGCCGACCACGTCGGCCATCGGGACTCCGCGTGAGCGATGCGCTTGCGGATCGAAGAACACCTCTGCGTGCACCACGCCACCGGCGAGCGCCCGGACGGCGTATTCGTAGGCGAGACGGGCGAAATCGTGGCGCCGACGGAGCACGTCGAGGTTCTCGTAGTAGATGTCGAGAAAGGACTGCAGGTCGGCGAAGACGTAGCGTCCGCGCAGCGCCTCGGCGTCGGGATACGGCAGTGTGATCCCCGCGTCGGCGGCCAATTCCAGCACGAGATCGGGCTCCAATGTGCCCTCGATGTGTACGTGCAGCTCGACCTTCGGTAGCTCGTGGATTCGGGACATGGTCTACAACAGTGTGTACGCCTCGGTCAGTACCGACCGGAGGATCTGCTCGATCTCGTCGAACTCGGCCTGTCCGGCGATCAGCGGCGGAGCGAGCTGCACCACCGGGTCGCCGCGGTCGTCGGCGCGGCAGTAGAGTCCGGCGTCGAACAGCGCGGACGACAAGAACCCTCGCAGGATGCGCTCGGACTCGGCGGCCGAGAACGTCTCCTTGGTCGACTTGTCCTTGACCAGTTCGAGTCCGTAGAAGTATCCCTCGCCCCGCACGTCGCCGACGATGGGCAGGTCGTGCAGACGTTCCAGCGTCGCCCGGAATGCCGGCGCGTTCCGCTTGACGTGTTCGTTGAGCCCCTCGCGCTCGAAGATGTCGAGGTTGGCCAGCGCCACCGCCGCCGACACCGGGTGGCCGCCGAAGGTGTAGCCGTGCGGAAAGGTCGTGGTGCCGTCGCGGAACGGCTCGAAGAGCCGGTCACTCGCGATCATCGCGCCGATCGGGGAGTAGCCCGAGGTCATGCCCTTGGCGCAGGTGATGATGTCGGGGACGTACCCGAAGTCGTCGCAGGCGAACATCGATCCGATACGCCCGAACGCGCAGATGACCTCGTCGGACACCAGGAGCACGTCGTAGGTGTCGCAGATCTCCCGGACGCGCTCGAAGTATCCGGGCGGCGGCGGGAAACATCCACCGGCGTTCTGCACCGGTTCCAGGAAGACCGCTGCGACGGTGTCGGGCCCCTCGAACTCGATGGCCTCGGCGATCCGGTCGGCCGCCCAACGGCCGAACTTCTTCGGATCGTCGGCGAGTTCGCCGGTGCCGAACGGATCGGGTGCCCGGTAGATGTTGGTGTTCGGCACCCGGAACGCGCCGGGCGTCAGCGGCTCGAACGGCTCCTTCAACGCGGGCACGCCGGTGATGGCGAGCGCACCCTGCGGGGTTCCGTGATACGCGATCGAGCGCGAGATGACCTTGTGCTTACCCGGTTTTCCCGTCAGCTTGTAGTACTGCTTGGCGAGCTTCCAGGCGCTCTCCACGGCCTCGCCACCACCCGTGGTGAAGAAGACGCGGTTGAGGTCGCCGGGAGCGTATGCGGCGAGGCGTTCGGCGAGTTCGATCGCCGGGGGCGTCGCATAGGACCAGAGCGGGAAGAAGGCGAGGTCCTTCGCCTGTCGTGCGGCGGCCTCGGCGAGTTCGTCGCGGCCGTGGCCGACCTGGACGACGAACAACCCCGCGAGCCCGTCCAGATAGCTGCGGCCACGGTCGTCGAAGATCCGAACACCCTCGCCGCGGGTGATCACCGGCGGCGTGATGCCGTCGCCGTGGCGGGCGAAATGCCCCCACAGGTGGGCCGCGCTGCGCTCACCGAGGGAGTTCGCGGTCGCGGTTGCGTTCGCAGAGGTCATCGGGTTCCCCAATTGTATTGTTGTTTCACGAGTTTCAGATAGACGAGGGTCTCGGTCGCGGTGACCTCGGAATGGACTCGAACTTTCTGGTTGAGGATGCGCAGGAGATGATCGTCGTCCTCGCACACGACCTCGATCAGGATGTCGAACGAGCCGGCGGTGAGGACCACGTAGTCGATCTCCGGACAGATGGCCAGTTGCCGGGCGAGGGTCTCTGTATCGCCGGTGCACCGGATGCCGATCAAGGCCTGGCGCGAGAACCCGAGTTTGAGCGGATCGGTCACCGCAACAACCTGGAGCAGGCCGCTCTCGCTGAGTTTCTGCACGCGATTACGCACCGCGGCCTCCGACAGGCCTACCGCCTTGCCGATCGAAGCGTAGGAACTGCGGCCATCGGTCTGTAGTTGCTCGATGATCCTCTTGGCGGTGGCGTCGAGAGCGGGGGCGGACGATTCGACCACACGACGATCGTGACGGATTCAGTGCCATTATGCAAGCCACAGCTATGGAATCAGCAGAGCCGACCTCGTCTGGATCGCGAATCCGTCAGTTCGCGGATAGTCTGGGCGCATGCCGAACACGGATGTGATGCCCACCGCGTGGATCGGTGGAGTGGCCTGCCATGGCGACGGGCCGGCCCATACTGTGCGCAATCCCGCGACCGGCGATCCGGTCGCCACCGTGGCCCTCGCCGATGCCGGTGAGGTGGATGCCGCGATCTCCGCGGCGCGCACGGCACAATCCGATTGGGGCGGAGCCACTCCCGCCGAACGTTCGGAAGTGATGCGATCGTTCGCCGATCTGCTCCGGACACACAGTGGTGACCTGGCCGCCGAGGAGGTCGCCCAGACCGGACGCAGCATCCGGCTGGCCACGGAGTTCGATGTTCCCGGCAGCATCGACAACGTCGACTTCTTCGCCGGTGTCGCGCGCAATCTCGACGGCAAGGCCAGCGCCGAGTATTCCGCCGACCACACGTCGTCGATCCGTCGTGAACCGGTGGGTGTCGTCGGATCGATCTCGCCGTGGAATTACCCGTTGCAGATGGCGGCGTGGAAGGTGTTGCCCGCCATCGCCGCCGGCTGCTCGGTGGTGCTGAAGCCGGCCGAGATCACCCCGCTGACGACGATGACGTTGGCGCGGCTGGCCACCGAGGCGGGCCTTCCCGACGGCGTCCTCAACGTGCTGGTCGGCACCGGTGTCGACGTGGGTTCGGTCCTTGCCGGCCATGCCGGCGTCGACATGGTGACGTTCACCGGCTCCACCGCGGTCGGGCGATCGGTGATGGCGCAGGCGGCGCGGCACGGCACGCGGGTGCAATTGGAGCTGGGCGGTAAGGCGCCGTTCGTGGTGTTCGACGATGCCGATCTGACCGCGGCCGTGCACGGCGCGGTGGCGGGTGCCCTGATCAACGCCGGTCAGGACTGCACCGCAGCCACCCGCGCGATCGTCGCTGCGAGCGTCTACGACGACTTCGTCGACGGCGTCGCGCAGGTGATGTCGGAGGTCATCGTCGGCGACCCCACCGATCCCGCCACCGACATGGGTTCGCTCAGTTCGATCACCCATCGGGACAAGGTCGCGGGGATGGTCGACCGGGCCGTCGTGGACGGGGTCCGGTTGGTGACCGGCGGGACGATTCCGGACGGCCCGGGCGCCTTCTACCCGCCGACCCTGCTCGCCGACGTCGCGGAGGGGTCCGAGATCTACCGTGACGAGGTGTTCGGTCCGGTCCTCACCGTCAGTTCCTTCGCCGATGACGACGACGCGATCCGTCGCGCCAACGACACCGTCTACGGACTTGCCGCCTCCGCGTGGACCCGCGATGTGTACCGCGCCCAGCGGGCCGCACGGGAGATCCGCGCCGGCTGCGTCTGGATCAACGACCACATCCCGATCATCAGCGAGATGCCGCACGGCGGCTACGGCGCATCCGGGTTCGGCAAGGACATGTCGACCTACTCGCTGGACGAGTACCTGACGGTGAAACACGTCATGAGCGACATCACCGGCGTCGCCGAGAAGCCCTGGCATCGTACAATTTTCACGCGATAGCGCGGCATGGAGCGTCGTCGTCTCACGAACAACGGGCGACGGCGAGGTCCGTGGATCGCGCTCTGACATCGCGAATCCTGACCTCGTTCACCCAGACGGCGCATGCCGCGAACCGGCCGCTCGATCGGAACACCGAGTCGATCCGCTGGTGACGGACGTCGCTGGTGAACGTCAGCGAGCCCGCCCACCGTTCGGTCTTCCGGTCGAAGTGGGTCAGCGGCACCGTGGTCTGGTTGCGGAGCCGATTTCGGCTGTCGTACCAGGAGACCGCGCGGTTGACCTTCTTGTCCGCGGTGAACACCAGCGTGATCCGGTCACCGGTCCCGGGGTGTCGCGTCGACGCGTCGGCGACCGGCGCGGCGATCGCGAGGGTGAGGATCAGGCCGACGATCACGAGGCGTATGCGTGTCATGGGATTTGGACGCGCAGGGTGTGCTTGCGGTTCCATCGCCCTCGAAGAACGTCGACGCCCCTCCGCGATTGGGTCGCGGAGGGGCGTCGACGGGGCTGCAGAGTGAAATCTGCGGTGAGCGGCCGGGCTGGGCCGCCGGGGGATCAGCGCGAGAACATGAGGGCGCGCTTGACCTCCTGGATCGCCTGGGTGACCTGGATGCCGCGCGGGCAGGCCTCGGTGCAGTTGAACGTGGTGCGGCAGCGCCACACACCGTCCATGTCGTTGAGGATGTCGAGACGCTCGACGGCGGCTTCGTCGCGGCTGTCGAAGATGAACCGGTGGGCGTTGACGATCGCGGCCGGACCGAAGTAGCTGCCCTCGTTCCAGAACACCGGGCAACTCGTGGTGCAGCAGGCACACAGGATGCACTTGGTGGTGTCGTCGAAGCGCGCGCGGTCGGTCTGGCTCTGGATGCGTTCACGCGTCGGCTCGTTGCCCGAGGTGATCAGGAACGGCTTGATCGCGCGGTAGGCCTCGAAGAAGGGCTCCATGTCGACCACGAGGTCCTTCTCCACCGGCAGGCCCTTGATCGGCTCGACCGTGATGGTGAGCTCCTTGGACTTGTCCTTCGGAAGCATGTCCTTCATCAGGAGCTTGCAGGCCAGGCGGTTGACGCCGTTGATGCGCATCGCGTCGGAGCCGCACACGCCGTGCGCGCAGCTGCGGCGGAACGTCAGCGTGCCGTCGAGGTAGCCCTTGACGTACAGCAGCAGGTTCAACAACCGGTCGGTGGGCAGCGCCGGAACGCGGAAGCTCTCGAATCCCTGCGCATCCGGGTTCTCCGGATTGAACCGGAAGATCTTCAAGGTCACCATGGTGGCCTCGTCGGGTACCGGGGGCAGTGGCGGTTCGTCGGAGGCCGGTGCCGGGTTGTCCATGATCGCTGTCATCAGTACTTACGCTCCATCGGCTCGTAGCGGGTCTGCACCACGGGCTTGTAGTCCAGCTCGATGTCCGAGAGAAGGCCTTCGCCCTTCTTGTACGCCATCGTGTGGCGCATGTAGTTGACGTCGTCGCGGTCCGGGTAGTCCTCGCGGGCGTGGCCGCCGCGGGACTCCTTGCGGTTGAGCGCTCCGGCGACCGTGACCTCGGCCATCTCCAGCAGGAAGCCGAGCTCGATCGCCTCGAGGAGGTCGCTGTTGAACCGCTTGCCCTTGTCGTGCACGCGGATGTGGTTGTACCGCTCCTTGAGTGCATGGACGTCGGTGAGCGCCTGCTTGAGCGTCTCCTCGGTGCGGAACACCGACGCGTTGTTGTCCATCGTCGCCTGCAGTTCCGTGCGGATGTCGGCGACGCGCTCGTGCCCGCGATCGCTGAGCAGCAACTCCAGCCAGTCGTCGACCATCTTGGTCGGGGTGTCGGGGAGTTCGACGAACTCCGCCGAGGTCGCGTAGTCGGCGGCCGCGATGCCCGCGCGGCGCCCGAAGACGTTGATGTCGAGCAGCGAGTTGGTGCCGAGACGGTTGGCGCCGTGCACCGAGACGCACGCGCACTCGCCTGCGGCGTAGAGGCCGTGCACCACGGTGTCGTTGTCGCGCAGCACCTGGCCCTCGATGTTGGTCGGGATGCCGCCCATCACGTAGTGGCACGTCGGGTAGACCGGCACGTACTCGGTGACGGGATCGACGCCGAGGTAGGTGCGGGCGAACTCGGTGATGTCGGGGAGCTTCTCGTTGAGGACGTCCTCGCCGAGGTGGGTCACGTCGATGTAGACGTAGTCCTTGTTCGGTCCCGCGCCGCGGCCTTCGAGCACCTCGAGCACCATCGACCGCGCCACGATGTCGCGCGGTGCGAGGTCCTTGATGGTGGGGGCGTAGCGCTCCATGAAGCGCTCACCGTCGGCGTTGCGCAGGATGCCACCCTCACCACGCACGGCCTCCGAGATCAGGATGCCGAGGCCGGCCAGGCCGGTCGGGTGGAACTGGTGGAACTCCATGTCCTCCAGCGGAAGTCCCTTGCGGAACACGATGCCCATGCCGTCGCCGGTCAGGGTGTGGGCGTTGGAGGTGGTCTTGTACATGCGTCCCGAACCGCCGGTCGCGAACACGATCGACTTGGCGTGGAACACGTGGATCTCGCCGGTGGCGAGCTCGTAGGCCACGACACCGGTCGCGACCATTTCGCCGTCGGAGTTCTCACCGAGGCAGATGTCGAGGGCGTAGAACTCGTTGAAGAACTCGACGTCGTGCTTGACGCAGTTCTGGTACAGCGTCTGCAGGATCATGTGGCCGGTGCGGTCGGCGGCGTAGCAGGCGCGCCGGACCGGCGACTTGCCGTGATCGCGGGTGTGGCCGCCGAAGCGACGCTGATCGATCTTGCCCTCGGGAGTGCGGTTGAACGGCAGACCCATCTTCTCCAGGTCGAGGACCGCGTCGATGGCCTCCTTGGCCATGATCTCGACGGCGTCCTGGTCGGCGAGGTAGTCGCCGCCCTTGACCGTGTCGAAGGTGTGCCACTCCCAGTTGTCCTCTTCGACGTTGGCGAGAGCGGCACACATGCCGCCCTGCGCGGCGCCGGTGTGGCTGCGCGTCGGATACAGCTTGGTGAGCACCGCGGTCCGCGCCCGGGGTGCGGACTCGATGGCGGCGCGCATGCCGGCACCGCCGGCACCCACGATGACTACGTCGTAGCGATGTTCCTGCATGTCTTCGTCAGTCTCCTCAGCCGACGCTGTTCACGTCGAAGGTCAGCAGTGCGTAGGTGCCGAGCACCAGGACCAGGATCATCGAGATGCCCAGCAGGACGTTCAGCCAGAAACGGGTGGAGTCCTTGCGTGAGTAGTCGGCGATGATGGTGCGGACGCCGTTGCCACCGTGCAGCTGGGCCAGCCACAGCATGGTGAGATCCCAGATCTGCCAGAAGGGTTCGCGCCAACGGGCCGCGACGAACGAGGCGTCGATGCGATGCACGCCGTCGTCCCAGGCGAGCATGATGAACATGTGGCCGATCGTCAGGATGATCAGGGCCAGACCCGAGAACCGCATGAACAGCCATGCGTACTTCTCGAAGTTGCCGCCCTTGCGCATCCGCGGCGAGCGCGGATTGTCGAGGCTGGCCGGTCGGTCGTACTGGGTGCCCAGGGTCTTGGCGGCACCCGCGGTGTGCGATGCAGTCATCAGGTGCCTCCTAGAATGCGTGGCTGATCAGGATCTGGAGCAGTCGGATCGTGGCCGCGCCGAAGACGATCACGAACAGCGTGAGGATCACCCACAGCATCTGCCGCTGGTACTTCGGTCCCTTGGACCAGAAGTCGACGAGAATGATCCGGACGCCGTTGAGTGCGTGATAGAGGACGCAGGCCACGAGGGCGATCTCCATCAGGCCGATGATCGGCGTCTTGTACGTCTCGATGATCTCGGAGTACTTGTTGGGATCGATCCGGATGACCGCCGTGTCCAGGACATGGACGAAAAGGAAGAAGAAGATCGTCACACCGGTGATGCGGTGCAGCACCCACGACCACATGCCTGGGTCGCCTCGATAAAGGGAGCGCTTGCGCACCGGCTCTGGTGCTACCTCGGTGGGGGTGCTCATCGCGAAACTGGCCTCCAACAGCGTCGATGGATGTGCCGAGTCGGCATTCTCACGCTCGGCCGTGGACCCATGCATGAGACTCTAAACCTATGCTGAGGCCGGGCATAAATTGCCCGAACGGATCTGGGCGACAAGTGATCTCGATTTAGGGTTGCCTAACCAACGTTCGCATTGGTAAGTGACGTCACAAATTGCTCACCCGTACCGATTGTGAGGAGCGCCTGATGCCTGCCGAGGTGGACTGGAAGTTACTGCGGGACAACGCACAAGCGATGATCGGACGCGCCTACGCGCCCTACTCCGGCTTCCCGGTGGGGGCCGGCGGCCTCACAACCGAAGGCCGTGTTGTGCGGGGCTGCAATGTGGAAAATGTCTCATATGGCCTCGGTATCTGTGCCGAGGTCGCCCTGGTCGCCAACCTGGTCGGAACCGGCGGTCAGCGGCTCGTCGCGGTGTCGGTGTGCGACGCCCGCGGCGCGATCCTGATGCCGTGCGGTCGCTGCCGGCAGGTCCTGCTCGAACACGGCGGACCCGAGTTGGTCGTCGATCACCCGGGCGGCCCGCGACGGCTGGCCGAACTGTTGCCCGACGCGTTCGGGCCCGACGATCTGGAGGCCGCCCGGTGACCACCCTGGACGGAGCCGGCGACGGCGCGCACGAGGACGCAGGGATCATCGACACCATCTCGGTGATCCGCACCAAACGCGACGGCGCCGAGTTGAGCGACGCCCAGATCGACTGGGTGATCGATCGCTACGCCCGGGAGCACGCCCACGTCGCCGACGAGCAGATGTCGGCACTGCTGATGGCGATCCTGCTGCGCGGGATGAGTCGACGCGAGATCGCGCGCTGGACCGAGGCGATGATCAACAGCGGCCGCCGGATGGACTTCTCCGGGCTGCGTCGAAACGGACGTCGTCTGGTCACGGTCGACAAGCACTCCACCGGCGGGGTCGGCGACAAGATCACGCTGCCGCTGGCCCCGCTCGTCGCGTCGTTCGGGGTCGCGGTTCCGCAATTGTCGGGACGGGGTCTGGGCCACACCGGCGGCACGCTGGACAAGTTGGAGGCCATCCCGGGATGGCGGGCCGAGATCGATCCGGCCGACATGGTGACCCAGCTCGAGCGGGTGGGGGCCGTGATCTGTGCCGCGGGCGGCGATCTGGCCCCGGCGGATCGACGTCTCTACGCACTGCGCGACGTGACCGCGACGGTGGAAGCGATCCCGCTGCTGGCGAGCTCGATCATGTCGAAGAAGATCGCCGAAGGGACCGGCGCCCTGGTACTCGACGTCAAGTTCGGAACCGGAGCGTTCCTCAAGACCGAGGCGGAAAGCCGCGAGCTCGCCCAGACGATGGTGGAGCTGGGTGAGTCCGCCGGCGTGCGGTCGCGCGCTTTGCTGACGGACATGAACACCCCGCTGGGACGGACCGCGGGCAATGCCCTCGAGGTGGCCGAGTCGGTCGAGGTCCTCGCCGGGGGCGGCCCCGACGACGTCGTGGAACTCACGCTCGCCCTCGCGCGGGAGATGCTCGACGCGGCCGGCCTCGACGTCGATCCGGTCGTGAACCTCGCCAACGGGAAGGCAATGGACGTCTGGCGGGCGATGATCACGGCACAGGGCGGTGATCCCGCGGCCCCGTTGCCGCAGGCCCGGCACACCGACACCGTCGTGGCGGGGGATTCGGGCGTGGTGACCCGCGTCGACGCCTGGGACGTCGGGATCGCCGCGTGGCGTCTCGGGGCAGGTCGGGCGGTGCCGGGGGAGAATGTGCAGGCCGAGGCGGGCATCACCGTGCACGCCAAGCCCGGTGAGCGGGTGCGGCGCGGGGATCCGCTGTTCACGATGCACACCCGGACGCCGGAGCGGTTTGCCGCTGCCCGGGCGTCACTCGCGACCGCGGTCACGGTCGATGACGCGCCGAGCGAGCGCACGCCGCTGATCGCCGGTCGCGTTACCGTCGGTGCATGACGACCGTCGACGCGACCCCGACACCCGAGCGACCGGCAGACGGCCCCGGCCGGCCCCTCGACCTGCCGAACATCTCCCTGGCACCCAAGGTCCTGTTACACGACCATCTCGACGGCGGGTTGCGCCCGCGCACGGTCCTCGAACTGGCACATGAGGCCGGGTACTCCGACCTCCCCGCCGACGACGCCGACGATCTGGCCGCCTGGTTCCGCGACGCCGCCGACAGCGGCAGTCTCGAGCGCTATCTGGAGACATTCACCCACACCGTCGCGGTGATGCAGACATCGTCCGCGCTGTCCCGGGTGGCGCGGGAGTGCGTCGCCGACCTGGCCGCGGACGGCGTCGTCTACGCCGAGGTGCGGTATGCGCCGGAACAACATCTCGAACAGGGGCTGACCCTGGACGAGGTCGTCGAAGCCGTGCTCGCCGGATTCGCCGAAGGGGAGCAGGAGGCCGCGGCCGCGGGTCGCCCGATCATCGTGCGGTGCCTGGTCACCGCGATGCGTCATGCGGCCCGCTCCCGCGAGATCGCCGAGTTGGCGGTGCGGTATCGCGACGCCGGGGTCGCCGGGTTCGACATCGCGGGAGCCGAGGCCGGCCATCCTCCCACCCGTCATCTCGATGCGTTCGAGTTCATGCGGGCCAACAACGCCCACTTCACGATTCACGCGGGCGAGGCATTCGGGCTGCCCTCGATCCACGAGGCGTTGGCGTTCTGCGGCACCGATCGGCTCGGGCACGGGGTGCGCGTCATCGACGACATCACCCTGCCCGACGGCACCGACCTCACCGCGGAGACCTTCGAGGGTGCCGAGCTCGGCCAGGTCGCGAACATCGTGCGCGACAAGCGCATTCCGCTCGAACTGTGCCCGAGCTCGAACGTGCAGACCGGTGCGGTGGCATCGATGGCCGATCACCCGTTCAACGTGCTCGCCCGCCTGCGGTTCCGCGTGACCGTGAACACCGACAACCGGCTGATGAGCGACACCACCATGAGCAAGGAGTTCCTGCGGCTGTCTGCGCAATTCGGCTACGGCTGGGCAGATTTCGAACGGTTCACCGTCAATGCGATGAAGTCGGCGTTCATCCACTTCGACGAACGTCTCGCACTCATCGACGACGTGATCAAACCGGGGTATGCGGTGTTGCTGGGGTGACGGTGGATCAGCGGGCGTGCGCGATCTCGATACGCTCCTCGCTGCCGCTCGTCTGCTACTCGATCAGCGGTAAAAGAGTCGAGTAGCTGCGAGCCGCTGGTCGAGCAGTGTATCGAGACCCGGTGACCCGTCAGGACTTCTTGACCAACCGCCGCTCGAAGTCGTGCACCAGCGCGCGAAACGCCTCCGACTCGTTCTCGAACGGCGGGCTCGGTGCCATCCGTTTCGGGTCCGGATTGATCGCGTAGTCGACGAACCAGCCCAGCGGGGTGGTGGAACCCAGCGCCTCGGACACCGAGTCGTCGTCGGCGTAATCGGCGGCGTCGGTGAGCAGCTCGACCGCGAGATCGAGCTGGTTGCGGTCCATGCGCCGCGGTCCGTCGGCGATGTCGTCGGCGAGGCCGGGCAGTACGTAGACGTTGTCGTCGATGACGTCGAACTCGAGGGAGCCGTCGGTGGCCGCGGTGCGGACGTCGTCGAAGGTGGAGACGTCGGCGAGATCATGGTCGTCGGCGTCGGCCAGGTACCGGCCCAGCCCGCGGGCCGAGGTGAACACGAAGATCTTGCCGTCGGCACCGAGGAACACCGGGTCGTCGCCGAGGTAGCAACGCAGAGACAGGTACTCGCCGTCGGCGGTGACGATCTTGATCGGGTCGATGCCCACGTTGGCCCAGAAGTCGTCATCGTCGACTTCGTCGGATTCGTCGTCCTCGTCCTCGTCGTCGGTGTCGTCCTCGTCCTCGTCGCTGTCGCTGTCCGAGGCGTCGTCGTCGGAGTCCTCCTCGACCAGGTCGAGATCCTCGTCCTCCGGCTCGTCCTCGTCCTCGGCCGACGCGGCCGCCTCGAGCTCGGCTGCGGCCGTCGACACGGCTGCGGCATCGACATCGGGGGTGGTGATCACGTCGTCGATGGCGTCGACGACGTCGTCCCAGTGTTTGGCGATGAGACGCCCGATGCGGACCCACAGGTCCACGCCCTCACGGCCGGTGAAGTTCTGCGTCCCCGTCGTCACCGCCCCCAGGATGGGGTTGCCGTTGAAGAACTTGGTGATGACCGTCAGCTCGCAGACCTCACCGAGGATCCGGACGATCTCGAGGGCGTCCTCGAGTTCGGCGATGACCTCGGGGCTGGGATCCTCGGCGGCGAGTTCCGGCACACCGACCAGGTCGTAGCTGTGTCGGTCGTCGGGCACCAGTTCGTCGGCCTGCAGACCCGCCATGGTCTCCCACGCGGGGTGGTCGACGAGGTCGTTGTCGTCGTCGTAGCGGACGAATGCCGCGAGCTCTGCGACGCCGGGAAATCCGTAGAGATCCTCGTCGAGGCCGAGGAAGGCCTCCCATTCGTCGTCGCCCTCCCGCCACCGGGGTGCCCAGAGGGTGAAACGGTTTCCGTCGGTGAGTCCGAGCTCGATGGGGACGATGTCTCCGGCCATGAGGACACAGCGTAGCGATCGGACCTGTGAACTCGGGTGGCGCCCCCGCGACCTCTCGGTGAACGCGGATCGATCGACCCTCGTCGTCATCGCGGTCGATAGAACCCCTGGAATCCCTGACCGGCGTTCGTGGTGCGCAGCGGTGACGTCTGTACCGGATCCCCGGCTTCGACGAGCTGGTTGTTCCCGACATACATCGCGACATGCCCGTCCCAGACGGCGAGGTCGCCGGGCGCCAGATCGGACTGGCTCACAGCGAACCCGGCGGTGTCCTGGTCCTGTGCGAGTCGTGGCAGATCGACGCCCGCCTGACGGTAGGCCCACTGGGTGAAACCGCTGCAGTCGAATCCGTCCGGGGTGGTGCCACCCCACACGTACGGCACACCCCGTTGACTGAGGGCCGCGCGCACGGCCTTGGCGGCTCGCTCGTTGGGGGCATAGGCGACCGAGCCGTCGGGCAGGCGGATCGCGACGCCCCCGGAGTCGGATGCAGGTGAGACGCCGGTCAAGGTGGCGGGTGCCTCGGTGCGGGCCAGCGCCATCATCGCGTCGGTGTCGGCGCGCAGGTCGGCCTGGGTGCGCGCCACGATCTGCATGCCGCGATCGATATGGTCGAGTGCCACCGGAAGGATCATCGCGACGCCCTGCGGGCTGAACAGGTTCGGTCCCATCGCGGCCGCCACCCGGTGGAATGAATCGACCAACCCGTTGAGTTGATCGGCGGCGACCTTCACCTTGGCGCCCGCGTCCTCGATCAGTGCGGCGATCGCGGCGGAGTCGTCGATCCTCGCGATGGTGGCCCGATGGGTCCGGTCCGCGGCCCGTACCGCGGAGTCCGCCCCGGTGCCGCGCCACTGCGCGGCCACCTGTTCGGTCGCGGCGGCCGACTGTCTGCGCACACGGTCGAGTTCGTCGGCGGTGGAGCGCAGCCGGTCGGCCGGGTTGCCGGGTGGCAGGATTCCGGTGCCCAGAGCGGTGATCATGATGCGTAGCGGCGCGATGACGATGTCGACGGTCAGCATCTAGAGCCGCAGTTCCGTGTCGGCCACCGCGGCGGCATTGCGGTCGTCGGCGTCGACGTAACGGGCGTCGGCGCCGCGTGTCGTGGAGTCTTGGCCGCGATGGCGTTGCGCGATCGCGTCGAGCGCGCGCGAACGGCAGTCCAGCACATAGGCGGTCGCGGCCAGGAAGTCGGCGCCGATCACCCCGAAGGTCATGGTGAGTTCACCGACCTCGCCGCGCTGGGTTGCCGACTGTGCACCGACGTCGTCGGCCGCGGCGCCCTGGCCGCGTGCGTACGCCGTGAGCGCCGCTGAGTGGGTGGTTACCTCGGTCATGTAGTTCTGACGTCCCGCCGCGACGTCTGGTTCCACTTAATGTGATGGCATGCAGGTACAGATCGTCGATCACCCGCTCGCCGCCGCCCGTCTGACCACGATGCGCGACAAGACCACCGACAACGCGGCGTTCCGCGCAGCGTTGTCGGACCTGACCCAGATGCTCGTCTACGAGGCCTTGGCCGATGCGCCGACCGCTACCGTGTCCATCGAGACGCCGCTGACGGCTTTCGACGGTGCGCGGCTCGCCACCCCACCGCTGCTGGTGCCGGTGCTGCGCGCGGGCCTCGGCATGGTGGAGCAGGCACACGCGATGGTTCCCGAAGCCCATGTCGGATTCGTCGGGGTGGCCCGCGACGAGACGACCGCCGAGCCTGTCCCGTATCTCGAGTCGCTGCCCGACGACCTGGCCAGTCTACCGGTGTTCGTCCTCGACCCGATGCTGGCGACCGGCGGTTCGATGCTGCACACGATCGAGTTGCTCGTGGCACGCAACGCGACCGACATCACCGCGGTCTGCGTCGTCGCCGCGCCGGAAGGTGTCGCGGCGCTCGAACGCTCGGGGCATCCGGTGCGACTCGTGGTGGCCGCGGTCGACGAGCGGCTCGACGAGACGGCCTACATCGTGCCGGGCCTCGGTGACGCCGGCGATCGGCAGTTCGGCCCGCGCTGAGCGCCGGTGGTCGTCGTCGGCGGGTTCAGGCAGCGGTCGCCGACCATCGGCCGCCGGTGCGTCGCACCACCACGTCGTGGTCGAAGCATGCGCTGATCGCGGTCGTGGTCAGCGTCTCGTCGACGGGCCCGGCGGCGACGACCTCGCCGTCGCGCAACAGCATCGCGTGACTCGTGCTGGCCGGCAGATCCTCGAGGTGATGCGTCACGAGCACACTCGCGAGTCCGGGCACCTCCGACCGGAGCAGGTCGATCCCGCTCAGGAGTTTCTCCCGCGCCGCGAGATCGAGTCCGGTGGCGGGCTCATCGAGCAGCAACAGCGCGGGCCGTGGCATGAGCGCACGGGCGATCAGGGTGCGGCCGCGCTCGCCCTGGCTCATCACCGGCCAGACCGAGTCGCGCCGCGCGGTCATCCCCAGTAGCTCGAGCAGTTCGTCGGCGTGGCGGTGTTCGTCGGCGGTGTAGCGGTGGCGACGGTCGAGTTCGGGCGTGTTGGTGAGTCCGGTGAGTACCACCTCGTGCGCCGTGAGCGGGACGTCGATGCGCCAGCGTGGGTCGACGTGACCGACGTGTGTGCGGAGCTCCCGCATGTCGACCCGCCCCAGCCGTCTGCCCAGCACGTCGATGGTGCCGGTGGTGGGGTGGCCGCGGGCACCGAGGATCGTCATCAAGGTCGATTTCCCGGCGCCGTTGGGCCCCAGCAGCGCCCAGTGCTGTCCGCCGAGCACCTGCAGATTCACGTCGCGGAGCAGGGAACGGCCGCTGCGGACCACGTGGATGTCCCGGGCGTCGAGGAGCGTGTCTGCGGGCACGTGACAACGGTAGTCACCGCTCGCCCGCCGGCCGATCCGGGTCGATGCGTCAGCCGGGCAGTAGGTCGAGCACATCGTCGGCGAGCGCGTGCAGTCGGTCGGTCGTGGCTGCGACGTCGCCGAGCCCCGGAGGGGCGACGAGTTCCAGGTAGTACTTGAGTTTCGGTTCGGTGCCCGACGGCCGGGCGATCACGCGCAGGCGGATCGCCTCCTCGCCGTGGGTGCCCGACAGCATGATCGCGTTCGTCCGGAGCTCGTCGTCGCGATCGGCGAAGTCGTCGGCAGTCACGGGAATCCCGGCGAGCGAGGTCGGCGGTGAGTCGCGCATCGTCGCCATGATCTCGGCGATGCGGCTCAGGTCGGTCACCCGCACCGACCGTTGGGCGGTGACGTGCAAACCGTGTTCGGTGGCGAGCTCGTGGAGTGCGGCGGCCAGGTCCGACCCGGCCGCGACCTGTCGGTGGGTGAGCAGTGCCGCGACGACTGCGGCGCTGATGCCGTCCTTGTCGCGGACCGCGACCGGGTCGACGCAGTGCCCGATCGCCTCCTCGTACGCGTAGACCAGCGGCTCCCCGGCGCGGACCAGCCATTTGAATCCGGTCAGGGTCCGTACGTGCCGGGCGCCCGCGGCATCGGCGACCGCGGCGAGCATCGAACCCGACACGATCGTGCTGGCGACCACCGGATCGTCGACCGTGGCGGCGTCGAGGAGATACCGGCCGAACATGGCGCCGGTCTCGTCTCCGGTCAGCATCCGCCAGGAGCCGTGGACCCGGGCGCCGACCGCACACCGGTCGGCGTCGGGATCGAGCGCGATCGCGACGTCGGCGTCGACGCGGTCGGCCAGCGCGAGCAGCCGATCGGCCGCGCCCGGCTCCTCCGGGTTCGGGAATGTGACCGTGGGGAAGTCCGGGTCGGGTGCGAATTGCTCGGCGACGACGTGGATGTCGGAGAAGCCGGCTCGTTCCAGGGCGGCGACGGCGAACGCACCACCGACACCGTGCATCGGCGTGAGGGCCACCCGTACCGAGGACCGCACCCGACCGAACCGGGCGGTCAGCCGTCCGAGATAGCGGTCCGCGTTCGCCCTCGCCCGTGTGTCGGGCGAAATCGGTTGGCGGGCAACGGTGTCTGCCGGTGGCGCGGTGGCGATGAGTTCTTCGATCTCGCGGTCGGCGGGTGGGATGAGCTGGGCGCCGCCGGCCAGATAGACCTTGTAGCCGTTGTCGGTGGGCGGATTGTGCGAGGCGGTGACCGCGACCGCGGCGACTGCGCCGAGGTCACGGCACGCGAACGCGATCAGCGGGGTTGGTGTGGTGCCCGGTAGTCGGACGACGTCGAATCCCGCCGCGGCCAGAATTTCCGCTGTGGCGGCGGCGAACTGCGCCGAACCGTGCCGGGCGTCGCGGCCGACCACGACCGTGGCGCCGCCGTACCCGCGACCGGCGAGCCAGCGACCGAGGGCATGCGTGGTGCGCGTGACGACGGCCACGTTCATGCCGTTCGGTCCCGCGCGGACCACACCGCGCAGTCCTGCGGTTCCGAAATGCAATGTGCCGGAGAATCTCTCATCGAGTTCATCCGGTGCGAGGGCGGCGAGTTCGGCTCGGGTGTGCGGGTCCGGATCGGCAGTGATCCACTCGTGCGGATCGATGACCGTCATCGCGGCATCACAGCTCGGCGACGATCGACGCGAGCAGCTCACCCATCCGGGCGGCGGACGCGCGGCCCACCTCGAGGACCTCGGTGTGGCTGAGCGGTTCGCCGGTGATCCCCGCGGCGAGGTTGGTCACCAGCGACATGCCGAGGACGTCGAGGCCGGCGGCGCGGGCGGCGATCGTCTCGTGCACGGTGGACATGCCGACCAGGTCGGCGCCCAGGGTGCGCAGCATGCGGATCTCGGCGGGCGTCTCGTAGTGCGGCCCGGGCAACCCGGCGTAGACGCCCTCGGCCAGCGTCGGATCGGTGCGCCGGGCGATGCCGCGCAATCGTGGTGAGTACGCGTCGACGAGGTCCACGAACTGTGCCCCGGCCAGCGGCGACCGGGCGGTGAGGTTCAGATGGTCGGCGATGAGCACGGGCTGGCCCACCGACATGTCGTCGCGGAGGCCACCGGCGGCGTTGGTGAGCACGATGGTGTGGGCGCCGGCCGCGGCCGCGGTGCGCACCGGATGCACCACCCGGGCCAGAGCGTGGCCCTCGTAGGCGTGGATACGCCCCAACAGAATCAGGACACGACGATCGCCGAGACGGACCGAGTGGACCATGCCGCCGTGTCCGGCGGCCTTCGGTGGGGTGAAGCCGGGCAGAGCCGCCATCGCCACGCTGGCGATCGGGGTGCCGAAGGCCGCGGCTGCGGGTGCCCATCCCGAACCGAGCACCACCGCGACGTCGTGGGCGGCGCAATCGGTCTCGGCGGCGATGGTCGCGGCCGCCGCGATCGCAGCGGCGTCGGCGTCGGCGGTGGGGTCCATGGGCCCAACCCTAGTGCCCGGCGATAAAGTCCCTACATGCCGTTTCTCCGTTCTGCAGGCGCCGTCACCGAGCTCTACCTCGGAACCGAGGGCGTGGAACTCGACGAGTCGAATCCCGAGAACCGCTTCGGGCCCGGTTGGATCGCCTCAGTCGACGAACTGCTCGACCAGGTCGCCGCGGAACCGTTGACCCCGCTCGTCATCACGGCGACGGGCAAGTTCTTCACCAACGGCCTCGACACCGACCACATCGCGACCAGCCCGAAGGGGCTGCCCGCCTATCTCGACAGCGTCCACGCCCTGTACCGCAAGGTGCTCACCCTGCCGGTCCCCACCGTCGCCGCGATCAACGGGCACGCGTTCGGAGCGGGAGCGATGTTCGCCCTGTGTGCCGATCACCGCATCATGCGGACCGGTCGGGGGTTCTGGTCGCTGCCCGAGGCCGCGCTGGGTATGCCGTTCCCGTTGGGGATGAGCTCGCTGATCCGGACCCGACTCGACGACGCGGTGGCCACCGAGGCGATGCTGACCGCCCGGCGCTACACCGCCGAGGAGGCGCTCGAGAAGCGGATCGTCGAGGAGATCGTCGACGTGGACTCGCTGCTCGAGCGTGCCCGTGCCGTGGCCGCCGAGCGCGCCCCGCTGGCCGGGCCGAACCTGGCCGAGATCAAGCGCAACCTGCGCCAGCCGCTGATCGCCGACCTCGACATCGCGTATCCGCGGACGGTGTTGTGAGGCACATCCGATGGCAGTGAGTGAACGCGAGATCCGGCCGGCCGCACCGCGCGACATCATCGACGCGTGGTGGGCGGCGCACGGCCAGGACGTGGTGCGGTGGCGTCGCACGATCCACGCCCACCCGGAACTGTCGCGCCAGGAGGTCAACACCACCGAGCTGGTGATGTCGGAGCTGAGCGCGGCCGGTCTGTCGCCGCGTCGTCTGCCGTTGGGAACCGGCGTGGTGTGCGACATCGGTGGTGACGACCGACCGCGGATCGCGTTGCGCGCGGACATGGATGCGCTGCCGATCACCGAACACACCGGACTGTCGTTCAGCTCGTCGGTGGAGGGCGTCTCGCACGCCTGCGGCCACGACGCGCACACCGCCATGCTGATCGGCGTCGCGAAACTATTGGCCTCGGTCGACGAGTTGCCCGTCGGTGTCCGGCTGATCTTTCAGGCGGCCGAGGAGGTGATGCCGGGCGGCGCGCTCGACGCGGTGGCGGCCGGCGTGATGGGCGGCGTCGGACGGATCTACGCGCTGCACTGCGATCCCAAACTGCCGGTGGGCTCGGTGGGCATGCGCTCGGGCGCGCTCACATCGGCGGCCGACCATATAGATCTGGCCCTGCATTCGCCTGGTGGTCACACGTCGCGGCCTCATCTCACCGGCGACCTCGTCTATGCGATGGGCACGGTCATCACCGGTCTCCCGGGAATCCTGTCCCGACGCCTGGACCCGCGCTCGGGCACCGTGATGGTGTGGGGCGCGGCGAATGCCGGCAGTGCGCCGAACGCCATTCCGCAGGACGGTCGGCTGCTGGGCACGGTCCGCACCGGTGATCATTCGACCTGGGCGGAGCTGGAACCGTTGGTGCGCAGCGTGATCGGCGAGCTGCTCGCACCGCTCGGCGTGCGGTACGACCTGTCGTACTTCCGCGGGGTTCCGCCGGTGGTCAACGACGAGCGCGCGGTTGAAACGATGCGTGCCGCGGTGGCGCAGATCGGTCCCAACGCGGTCGCCGACACACCCCAGTCGCCGGGCGGGGAGGACTTCTCCTGGTACCTCGAACACGTGCCCGGGGCGATGGGACGGCTGGGCGTGTGGGACGGCATCGCGCCGCGCGTGGATCTGCACCAACCGAATTTCGACCTCGACGAACGGGCGCTGGAGGTCGGGGTGCGCACCCTCGCAGGCATCGCCCTGGCCGACGCCGACTGAGGTACGCCGCTACGGTTCGACCGGGCCCGGTCCGGGCCCGACGTTGCGGGATTCGCGGAGGCGCAGGTCCTGCACATAGTCAGCTGGCGCGCCGGCGATCTCGGCGGCCTCGGCCATGACCCCGAGATAGCGGGCCGACGGCAGTCCGCCCTCGTACGCGTCGAGCACATACAACCAGGCGAGGACCGGTCCGTCCGCGGTGTCGACCCGCACCCGCAGCTTCACGTGGATGCCGAGTTCGGAGCCCTCCCAGCGGTCGAGGTTCTCCTCGTCCTCCGTTGTCACGTCGTAGAGGACGACGAACACCTTGGCATCAGGGTCCTCACGATCCTCGGTCACGGTCGCGAGGGAGCCCTCCCAGCCGATGTCGCCGCCCCCGAACGTCAGCCGCCACCCGTTCAGCCACCCGGTGCCTGCCATCGGCGAATGCGGGGCCCGCTCGGCCATCTGCTCGGGATGCATGTTGGACCCGTAGGCTGCGTAGATGGGCATGTATGCCTCTGACCTGCACTTTCTCGTCTGAGCGGTGGTGGTGCCAGCACATGGGGGTCGCTGGGGTTCCACATTCCCGATAGATCGTATTACGCCGGGCGGCAGATCACGTCGGGCAGCGCGGGGTCTCCACCGGCCGCGGATTCAGCGGGGCGCGGTCGGCGCGGAACTGCTGGGCCAGTGCTGCGGGCACAGGTGCCGGATGGTGATGAGGAGGACCTGGTCGATTCCGGCGGAATGGGCTGCCGGAGAACCGGCGACGATATCGACGATGAAGGTTCGAACACGGTCCGGCGTGGCGCCGCTGCCGATCATGTGACATACCTGACGGCCGAAATAGATCACACGAGGTGGTTGGTCGATCGGGAAGCCTTGGGCGCTCAGTTCGCGAACGTAGTTGCTGTCGGCCTCCACGACCTGCGGATCGGCCGCTCCGTCGGGCGTGTCATAACTCTGGTCCCCACAGGCGGTGAGGATCAGGACGACGAAGAGAGCGCACCCGAGGACGCGCATGTTTTGAGTGTAGGTCGCGACCGTCGTCGCCGATGCGGACTCGACCAAGTCGCCCACGGTCTCGGGGACTAGGTTGGTAGGCGGCACGGACGCGGCGACCAGGAGGACTTGTGACCAAGATCGTGATCATCGGCGGCGGGCCGGCAGGGTACGAGGCCGCATTGGCGGCGGCGGCCTACGGCGCCGACATCACGGTGATCGATTCCGACGGAGTCGGTGGTGCGTGTGTGCTGTGGGACTGTGTGCCCTCCAAGACGTTCATCGCCTCGACCGGTGTCCGCACCGAGGTGCGGCGCGCGGTCGACCTGGGCATCAAGCTGAGCACCGACGACGCGCTGGTCACGCTGCCGCAGATCCATCAGCGGGTGCGCGACCTGGCGTTCGCCCAGTCCGCCGACATCCGCTCGCGTTTGATGAGTGAGGGCGTGACGGTGGTGTCGGGTCGCGCCGAACTGGACGAACGTCAGATCGGGGTGTCCACTCACGGCGTCATCGCGACGCTCGCCGACGGGTCGACCAAGCGTTACGAGGGTGATGTCGTCCTGGTGGCGACCGGTGCGTCCCCGCGAATCCTGCCCGACGCCCAACCCGACGGGGAGCGCATCCTCACCTGGCGTCAGCTCTACGACCTGCACGAATTGCCCGAGCACCTCGTCGTCATCGGCTCCGGTGTCACCGGAGCGGAGTTCGTCCACGCGTATACCGAGCTCGGGGTGAAGGTTACGCTGGTGTCCAGTCGCGACCGGGTCCTGCCGGGCGAGGACGAAGACGCGGCACTCGTTCTCGAGGACGCCCTGGCCGAGCGCGGCGTCGAACTCATCAAGCATGCTCGTGCCGACAAGGTCGAGCGCCACGGCGATACGGTGACAGCACATCTCGCGGACGGTCGTACCGTGACCGGGTCGCACGTGTTGATGACGGTCGGCTCGGTGCCCAACACCGGTGACCTCGGACTCGATCGGGCCGGCGTCGAGGTGGATCGCGGCGGCTACATCACCGTCGACCGGGTGTCGCGGACGTCGGTGCCGGGCATCTACGCCGCCGGCGACTGCACGGGTCTCCTGCCGCTCGCCTCGGTGGCGGCCATGCAGGGACGGATCGCGATGTATCACTCGCTGGGCGAGGGGGTCAGCCCGCTGAAGCTGAAAACCGTTGCGTCGGCGATCTTCACGCGTCCGGAGATCGCTACGGTCGGTGTCTCACAGAAGGCGATCGACAACGGCGACTATCCGGCCCGCACCGTGATGCTGCCGCTGGCGACCAACCCGCGCGCGAAGATGAGCGGCCTGCGGCGCGGCTTCGTGAAGATCTTCTGCCGTCCGGCCACGGGGGTCGTCATCGGCGGGGTGGTGGTGGCGCCGACGGCGTCCGAGTTGATCCTGCCGCTCGCCCTGGCCGTGCAGAACAAGCTCACCGTGTCCGATCTGGCACAGACGTTCTCGGTGTACCCGTCGTTGACCGGCTCGATCACCGAGGCCGCGCGCCAGTTGGTCCGCCACGACGACCTCGACTGAGTAGAGATCTCACCATCCGCGCACCCCGCAACCATCCGCGCACGTAGCAAGGCGCGCGGATGGTTGCTGGGTGCGCGGATGCGGCGTTCCTCGGCAGATCAGGCGAGGTCGAGGCTGTGTTCCACCGCGCGGTTCCATCCCGCGTACAGGCCGTCGCGGGTGGTGTCGTCCATCGCCGGCTCCCAGCGGCGGTCCTCGGCCCAGTTCTCCCGGATCTCGTCCTCGGACTCCCAGTACCCGACCGCCAGGCCCGCGGCGTACGCGGCGCCGAGCGCGGTCGTCTCGTTGACCACGGGGCGCACCACCGGGACGTCGAGGATGTCGGCCTGGAACTGCATCAGCAGGTCGTTGACCACCATCCCGCCGTCGACCTTGAGCGTCGACAACTCGACACCGGAATCGGCCTGCATCGCCTCGATCACCTCACGGGTCTGGAAGGCGCTGGCCTCCAACGCCGCCCGCGCGAGATGCCCCTTGTCGACGAAGCGCGTCAGCCCGACGATGACGCCGCGCGCATCGGGCCGCCAGTGCGGGGCGAACAGCCCCGAGAAGGCCGGCACGAAATATGCGCCGCCGTTGTCGTCGACGGACGCCGCGAGCGCCTCGATGTCGGCGGCCTCCGAGATCAGCCCGAGATTGTCACGCAACCACTGCACGAGTGATCCGGTCACCGCGATCGAGCCCTCGAGGGCGTACCGCGGCGCCTTTTCGCCGATGCGATAGCACACGGTCGTCAACAGCCCGTGTTGGCTGAACACCGGTTCGGTGCCCGTGTTCAGCAGCAGGAAATTGCCTGTTCCATAAGTGTTCTTGGCCTCGCCGGGATCGAGACAGGCCTGGCCGAAGGTCGCGGCCTGCTGATCGCCGAGGATGCCGGCCAGCGGAACCCCCGGCAGTGACCCGTGCTCGCGCAACGGGCCGTAGACCTCCGACGAACTCCGGATCTCGGGGAGCAGCGACGTCGGCACACCCATCTCGTCGCAGATCTGTTCGTCCCAGGCCAGCGTGCGCAGATCCATCAACATGGTGCGCGACGCGTTGGTGACGTCGGTGATGTGCAGGCCGCCGTCACGCCCGCCGGTCATGTTCCAGGTGGTCCACGAATCCATTGTGCCGAAACACAGTTCGCCGGCCTCGGCGCGCTCGCGGGCCCCGTCGACGTTGTCCAGCAGCCACCGGATCTTCGGTCCGGCGAAGTACGTGGACAGCGGCAGGCCGGTGCGGTCGCGGTACCGGTCGACACCGACGTCCCCGGCCAGCTCGGTGCACAGGTCGTTTGTGCGGGTGTCCTGCCAGACGATGGCGTTGTGGATCGGTTCACCCGTCGCGCGATCCCAGATGAGAGTTGTCTCACGTTGGTTGGTGAGCCCACACGCGGCGATGTCGCCGTACTTGAGGTCTGCCGACGCCAACGCGGCCGCCATCACCCGGCGGGTGTTGCGCCAGATCTCCGATGCGTCGTGCTCTACCCAGCCGGCCTGCGGAAACACCTGTCGATGCTCGATCTGCTCGCTGCTGACCACCCGACCGCGGCGGTCGAAGACCATCGCTCGGGTGGAGGTGGTGCCCTGGTCGACGGCGGCGACGTATGTGTTTGCGCTACCCACGCGGCCAGTGTCGCACGCGGTGGCATCGGACGAGATCAATTACGCTGGGCAAGCATGAACACCGAGTTCAACCCGGACCGACCAGCAGATATGGGTCCGCTCTACCGAGCGGAGGCGTGGCGGCGACTGGGTGCCGAACAGTTCGACATCGTGGTGATCGGCGGCGGCGTCGTCGGCGCGGGAGCGGCACTGGATGCGGCCACCCGTGGTCTGCGGGTGGCGTTGGTGGAGGCGCGTGACATCGCGTCCGGGACGTCGAGCAGGTCATCGAAGATGTTCCACGGTGGCCTGCGCTATCTCGAGCAACTCGAGTTCGGGCTCGTCCGTGAGGCGCTGCGTGAGCGCGAACTCTCGTTGCGGTTGCTGGCCCCGCATCTGGTGAAGCCGCTGCCGTTCCTCTATCCGCTCACCCAGCGGGTGTGGGAACGCCCATATGTGGCCGCGGGTCTGTTCCTATACGACCGGATGGGTGGCGCGAAATCGGTTCCCGGACAGCATCACGTCACCCGGTCCGGGGCGTTGCGGGTCGCACCGGCGCTCAAACGGAACTCGCTCATCGGCGGAATCCGTTACCACGACACGGTTGTCGACGACGCCCGGCACAGTCTGACCGTCGCCCGGACCGCGGCGAACTACGGCGCGGTGATCCGCACCTCCACCCAGGTGACCGGCTTCTTGCGCGAGTCCGACCGTGTTCTCGGTGTGCGCGTGCGCGATTCGGAGAGCGGTGAGACCACCGAAATCCGCGGGCACTGTGTGATCAACGCAGCAGGGGTGTGGACCGACGAGGTCCAGGCACTCTCGAAGCAGCGCGGTCACTTCAGGGTGCGTGCCTCCAAAGGGGTGCACATCGTGGTGCCCCGCGACCGCATCGTCAGCGAGACCGCGATCATCCTGCGCACCGCCAACTCCGTGCTGTTCGTGATCCCGTGGGAGACCCACTGGATCATCGGGACCACCGACACTGACTGGAATCTCGACCTCGCGCATCCGGCGGCGACTCGCGCCGACATCGACTACATCCTCGACAAGGTGAACGAGGTGCTCGTCACCAAGCTCACGCACGACGACATCGAAGGTGTCTACGCCGGACTGCGGCCGCTGTTGGCAGGGGAGGACGACGAGACGTCGAAGCTGTCCCGCGAGCACGCGGTGGCGACGGTCGCGCCGGGGTTGGTCTCCATCGCCGGCGGCAAGTACACCACCTATCGGGTGATGGCTGCCGACGCCGTCGACGCGTGCACGGATTTCATCCCGACCCGCGTCGCGCCCTCCATCACCGAGCGGGTGCCCCTCCTCGGCGCGGACGGCTACTTTGCGCTGATCAACCAGTGCGAGCATCTCGGCCACCGATTCGGGTTGCACCCCTACCGGATTCGTCGCCTGCTCAACCGGTACGGCTCCCTGATCGACGATGTCCTCTACTACGCCGACGACGACCCGTCACTGCTGCGACCGTTGGCGGCGGCGCCGCAATATCTTCGTGTCGAGGTGGTCTACGCCGCGATCGACGAGGCGGCACTGCATCTCGAAGACGTCCTGGCCCGCCGTACCCGGATCGCGATCGAATATCCGCACCGAGGTGTGGATTGCGCGCAGGAGGTGGCCGAGCTGCTGGCGCCGATCCTCGGATGGTCCGATGCGCATACCGCTTTCGAGGTCGCCACCTACATCGCCCGGGTCGAGGCGGAGGTCGCCTCGCAGCGACAACCCGATGACGACTCGGCCGACGCACTGCGCGCCGCGGCGCCCGAGGCGCGCCCGGAGATCTTGGAGCCGGTACCGGTTCCGGAGTGAATCCGCGATCCGCGACGGCGGATTCGGGACCTTGGACCCTGGCGTGCGCTGTGCCGACGGGCAGAGAATTGTACATGGCAGAAGGACAGAACATGGTCGACAACGCGGTACAGGAACTCACCATCGACGAGGCCTGGAAGCTTCTCGGCGACACCGAGCTCGGGCGAATCGCCTTGAGCGTCAACGGTCAGCCGGACATCTTCCCGGTCAACTTCTACGCGGGTGAGGGACGGATTCTCTTCCGCACCGGAGAGGGCACCAAGCTCTCCGAGATCGTGGTCAACGAGAACGTCGCCTTCGAGGCAGACGCCCACACCGCCACAGATGGCTGGAGCGTTGTCGCGAAAGGCGCAGCACGCGTACTGGTGTCGACCCACGACGTCGCCGCTGCCGACGAGTTGCCGCTTCGTCCGTGGATTCCGACGATGAAGTACAACTACGTCGAGATCTCGGTCACCGAGATCACCGGCAGGCGTTATCTGTTCGGTCCTGAGCCGGAACGGTACCCGGTCTGATTCGGGGGCGGGTATCGCCTCGGTACTGCCGTCGCGGACGCTTCATGTCTGGCAGCCCGGACAGAAGTAGATGACGCGATCCTCGCCGATCGAGCCGAGCTGGCCTCGCTCGATCGGCGATCCACATCTCCGGCACAGCCGGCCGCGCCGTCCGTAGACCCACAATCGCGCGTTGGGTGCGGTGTGGCCGGTCGTCGTGCGCGCAGAGCGGAGCCGATTCGCCCACAGCACCCGGCGGCTGAGTTCCACCATCGACGGGATGTCGACCTCTCGAACCGCGCGGGTGGGCAACACCTTTCGAAGAAAGCAGAGCTCGCTGCGATAGACGTTGCCGATACCGGCGATGAGTCGCTGATCGAGCAGCGCGACACCGATGGATTCCTCGGGCATCGACTCGATCCGTCGGACGGCTTCGGCCGGGTCCCAGTCGTCGGAGAGCAGGTCCGGGCCCAGGTAGGCCAGATCGCCGTCAGGGGTCTCCGTCAACTCCAGTACGCCGAGCTCGAAGCCCACGGCCTCATGGGTGGCCGTCCGGAGCACCACACGTGCCTGGAACCCGGGTCGACGCCACCGTGTCCCGGACGGATGCACGTGCCAGGAGCCCTCCATCTTCAGGTGCGAATGAATGCTCACCGCACCAGATTCCGGTCGATCGTCGTCTGGTCCGGCCACGTCGATCAGCAGATGCTTGCCCACCGAACGCACCGACCGTACCGTCCGTTTCGACAGGTCGACGGTGGCCAGTGACGGTACCCGGAACTGCGTACGCACCAATCGTTGTCCCTCGAGCGCCGCGCGCAGCCGGGCGGCCGCGGCGAAGACGGTGTCGCCCTCAGGCATGCTGCCCGTAGCGCATCCGGATACCGCGGGGCGTGGTGGCGAAGCCGGCCTCGATGAGCGTGCGACCGAAATCCGACGTCAACACCGGCTGGGAATCCACCTGGTCGATCATGAGCCGCGACACCCGGCCGGACCGGACGAGCGCGGCGAGCGCGTCGGCCGCCGACCGCAGCGCCGTGTCCGTCTGGGTGAAGGTCAGGATGGTCTTGCCGCCCCGCTCGACGAACACGACGAGCTCACCACCCACCAGCACGACCAGCGCGCCGGGCTTGCGTCCGGGTCGATGTCCGCCGTCGTCGACGGTCGTAGCGGGCCAACTCAGTGCGGCGCCAAAGGGATTCGCCGGGTCGGTGGCGGCAAGCGCGATCGTCGGCAGGGCGTGACGATCATCCAGGGAGTGGCGCCGGAGTTCGTCGACGGTGGCGGTCGAGGCGAACTGTGCGCCCCCGAGGCCGTCGACGAAGTAGCCGCGCCGGACCTGCCCGTTGTCCTCGAACACGGTGAGGGCCTTGTAGATCCGCGCGAACCCGCCGGTGACGCCCTCGGTGACGACGCTGCCGCGGGTGATCACGCCGTGGCGCGCGAGTAACTGGTCGCACAATGCCTGCGTGGCGACGGTTGCGTCGGTGTCGATCCGGTCGATCGTCACCCAGCGCCCACTCGCGGTCGGTGCGACAGCACGACCGGCGCCGTGTTCGGCCAGATACCGCGTGGACAGACGCTGGGCGCGGAGCCGCGGGGCGCGACCACGGGCCCGGTGGGCCGGTGCCGACCGCGCAGCGGAGGTGGTGCGACGTGGCGCGAGCAGGGCCCGGACCGGAGCGAACGAGTCGTTGCTCGCCCGACCGGCCCACACCAGATCCCACAGTGCGGTTTCGACATCGGCCGCCGACGGTGCTCCGTCGCCGGCGAGAGAGTCGACGATCTGACCGAAACGCAGAGCGCCACCCGGGTCCAGGAGCGCGGTCAGGCGGTCGTGCAGCGCAGTGGTGTCGATGTCGTCGGGCGGTGGGAGGGTCAACGGCGCGACGTCCACCGGATGCATCGCGATCCATCCGTCCGAGCCACCGATGCGGCCGTGCCCGGACCAGATGACCTCACCCGAGCTGAGCAGCTCATCGAGCATCGACGGTGTGTAGTCGGAGACGCGGGCGGGCAGCACCAGCGACTCCCACGCCGAGGCGGGGACGGGGTATCCGGCGAGCTGGTCGATCACGGTCGCCACCCCGTCCACCCCGGTCAACTGCCCATCGGTGGTGACGTGCTGCCACGACGCGACGAATCGGGCGAGCACGTCGTGCCCCACCGGCTCGATCTCGGCGCGGCTCGCGGCCAATGATCCGCGGCGGATCTGTCCGAGGACATCGGCGTGGCACCACTGGGTGGTGGACGGGGCGGCGGCGGTGTCGGGCAGGAAATCGCCTTCGATGACGCGGCGCTCACCGGCCAGCCGGACCAGGGTGTCCCGGACGACGCCGACCGCCATACCCAGGGCCTCGGCGGCGTCGGTGAGAGTGAACGGACCGTGGGTACGCGCGTACCGGTTGACCAGATCGCCGACCGGATCGGCCACGGGTTCGAGGTAGGTGGCGGGGATGCCCCGAGGTGCGGGCACCCCGAGGCCGTCGCGCAGGCGTGCGGTGTCGTCGATGGACGCCCACAACGCCCGCCGGCGGTGATTGACGGAGATGATCTGGCCGGTCCGGTGCAGTTCGGTGAGGTGCTCCGACGCGGGCAGCTCGCCCTGGTATCTGGCCTCGACCTCGCCGGTGGTCAGCGGCCCGAGCCACCGCAGCAGGTCGACGACATCCTCGGCGTCGCGGGCGCGGCGTTCGGGTGCGGTGCGTTGCAATCTGGCGGTGACCTCGGCGATGACGGCGGGGTCGAGCAGTTCGCGGAGATCGACACGGCCCAACAGCTGTGCCAGCAAACTGGTGTCCAGGGACAACGCGGCTGCGCGGCGCTCGGCGATCGGTGCGTCGTCGGCGTACAGGAAGGCGCCGACGTACCCGAAGAGCATCGACGCGGCGAACGGCGAGGGACTCGGTGTCTCGGTCTCGACGATGCGAACCCGTCGTTGCCGGATGCGCGTGAGCAGATCGGTGAGGGCGGGGAGGTCGTACACATCCTGCAGGCATTCCCGGACGGCTTCCAAGATGATCGGGAAGTCGGGGAATTTGGCTGCGACGGAGAGCAGTTGGGCGCTGCGCTGGCGCTGCTGCCACAGCGGTGCGCGTCGGCCCGGATCGCGTCGCGGCAACAGCAGTGCCCGGGCGGCGCATTCGCGGAATCGGGAGGCGAACATCGACGAGTCGGCGAGCGCATCGGTGACGAGTTGCTCGATCTCGTCGGGATCGAGGACGAACACCGCCGTGCCCGGCGGATCGTCGTCGGTGTCCGGGAGACGCACGATGATGCCGTCGTCGGAGGCGGTGGTGGCGCCTTCGAGGCCGAGCGTCTGCAACAGACGGGCGGAGATGGCACTCGCCCACGGTGCGTGCACACGTAAGCCGTAGGGGGAGTGCAGGATCAGCCGCCAGTCGCCGAGTTCGTCGCGGAAGCGTTCCACCACCAGGGTCCGGTCGGTGGGCAGATGTCCGGTGGCGTCACGTTGTTCGGCGATGAGTGTGGCCAGGTTCTGCTGCGCGTACTCGGTGAGACCGAGCCGTTGCGCGTGCTCGGCGAGGACGTCCGGATCTGCGACGGCGCCGGTGAATTTGCCGATGGCGGCGCCGAGTTCGGCGGGTCGGCCGAGGGTGTCGCCGATCCAGAACGGCAGCCGGCCGGGCTGGCCGAATGCCGGTGACACCATGACCCGGTCGTGGGTGATGTCCTCGATCCGCCAGCTGGTGGCGCCGAGCGCGAACACGTCGCCCACCCGGGACTCGTAGACCATCTCCTCGTCGAGTTCACCCACCCGGGTGGCCTTTTCGCCGACCATGAACACGCCGAACAGGCCGCGATCGGGAATCGAACCACCGGAGGTGACCGCGAGGCGTTGTGCGCCGCGTCGACCGACGAGTGTGCCCGCGTCGCGGTCCCAGGTGACCCGCGGACGCAGCTCGGCGAACTCGTCGGACGGGAATCGCCCGGAGATCAGATCCAGGGTCGCCTCGTAGACCTGCCGCCCCAGTTCCCGATACGGCGCAGCGCGGCGGACCACGTCGAACCAGCGGTCCACGTCTAGGTCGTCGACGGCGGCGGCCGCGATCGTCTGCTGCGCGAGGATGTCGAGCGGGTTCTGCGGCACCCGCAGCTCTTCGATGGCACCGTCGAGCATTCGCTCCACCGTGACCGTGCAGTGGATCAGGTCGGTGCGGTGCTTCGGGTAGAGCACGCCCTGCGAGATCTCGCCGACCTGGTGACCCGCGCGGCCGATCCGTTGCAGGCCGCCGGCGACCGACGGCGGAGCCTCCACCTGGATGACGAGATCCACCGCGCCCATGTCGATGCCGAGTTCCAGCGAACTGGTCGCCACGACGCACGGCAGCCGGCCGGTCTTGAGGTCGTCCTCGATCTCGGCGCGCTGCTCCTTGCTGACCGAACCGTGGTGCGCCCGCGCCAGGATCGGCTCGGCGCCCCCGCTCGATCCGCTCGCCATGATGTTGGCGGGCGCGCCGCCCGGGACGCTCGGATTCCTCGATCCGGTGCTCGTCGCGCCGGAGCGTTCGGCATGGATCTCGTTGAGCCGTGCCGTCAGTCGCTCGGCCAGGCGTCGGGAGTTGGCGAACACGATCGTCGCGCGGTTCTTCTCGATCAGGTCGACGATCGACGACTCGACGTACGGCCACAACGAACCGGCGGTGGGGGAGAACGCGTCGTCGAGCTCGGCGGCCTCGTCGGCCTGCGGTGGCGGCGGGATGTTGGCCATGTCCTCGACCGGCACGTCGACCCGCAGGTCGAATGTCTTGGCTGCCTTGGGCCGAACGACCTGGTACGGCGCGGAACCGCTGAGGAACTCGGCGACCACCTGCGGCGGGCGAACCGTCGCAGACAGTCCGATCCGCTGGGCCGGCTGTTCGAGGAGTTCGTCGAGGCGTTCCAAGGTGAGTGCCAGGTGTGTGCCGCGTTTGGTCGCGGCGACCGCGTGTACCTCGTCGACGATCACCACCTCGACGTCGGTCAGTGTCTCGCGCGCGGCCGACGTCAGCATCAGGTACAGCGATTCGGGGGTGGTGATGAGAATGTCGGGCGGTGACTTCACCAGCGCCCGCCGCGCAGCCGCCGGGGTGTCACCGGAGCGCACCCCGACAGTGATGTCGGGTTCGGGCAGATCGAGTTCCTGAGCGGCACGGGTGATGCCGGTCAGCGGTGCGCGCAGGTTGCGCTCCACGTCGACCGCGAGGGCTTTCAGGGGCGAGATGTAGACGACTCGGGTACCGCTGCGGCGTTCCGGCCGGGCGGCGAGCCGATCGAGTGCCCACAGGAAGGCAGAGAGGGTCTTGCCCGAGCCGGTGGGCGCGATGACCAGCGTGTTGTTGCCATCGGCGATCGATGACCAGGCGCCGGTCTGGGCCGGGGTCGGCTCGTCGAACGCGCCGCTGAACCACCGCCGGGTGGGAGCGGTGAAGCGGTCGAGAACGGATGCGGCGCGAGGCACCTTGCCATCATCCCTCACACATCTGACAACCCCGGTAGTACAGTCATCACACACCAGTGCGCGGGGAATCCGGTGGGAATCCGGAGCGGTCGCGCCGCTGTGATCCCGGGCCGGCGGTCGTCGTCTGCGGGAGAGCCAGAATGCCGCTCTGGTGAGCTCGTTCGACGACGACAACGGGACGCGACATCCCGAGAACAGGACATGAGGAAGATGACTGCCTCCACCCAGGCGGCCGCACGGCCGCGTTCCCTGGCCGTACCGGATCTCTCCGCGGCGAGTGCCGCACTCTGGCTGAGCCTGACCGTATTGTTGGCCGGCCTGGCCTACTACTTCCTCGGATACGACCAGGGCGCGGTGTCCGTGTTCGGCTCCGACACCCACATCCACGAGTTCGTGCACGATGCCCGGCACTTCCTCGGCTTCCCCTGCCACTGATCGAACAGATTCTGATCGAACATCCACTTGATCGAACAGTTACTGATCGAACACAGGACGCAGGAGAACAACCACACATGGAGAAGAAGTTCATCGGCGCAGGCCTGCTCTCGGGCCTGATCGCCGGCATCGTCGCGTTCATCTTCGCGCGACTGTTCATCGAACCCCAGGTCGCCAAGGCGATCGACTACGAAGGCGGACGGTCCGAGGCCGAAGAGGCCCTCGAGATGGCCGCCCACGGCGGCCACACACACGGTGAGGGCGGTGAGGTCTTCACCCGGTCCGTCCAGGAGAACATCGGTGCGGGCGTCGGCACGATCGTGTTCGCGGTGTGCATGGGCGCGTTCTTCGCGGTCGCGTTCACGGTGCTCTGGGCCTACCTCGGCCGGCGCTATCCGGCGACCGACCCACGGATGGTGTCAGCCGCGCTCGGCGTGATCGGATTCGTGGTCATGTTCGGGGTGCCGTTCTTCGCCTATCCGGCCAACCCGCCGGCGGTGGGCGACGACGACAGCATCGGCGCCCGCAGCGGAGCATTCCTGACCCTGACGTTGCTGTCGGTGGCGTTCGCGGTGGCCGCGGTGATCCTCGCGCTCTGGCTGCGCCCTCGTCTGGGCGGCCTGCTGTCCGCAGTCGCGGGTGCGGCCGGCTACCTGGTGGCGGTCACGATCACCGTCGCGCTGCTGCCGGAGTTCCACGAGGTGCCCGGGCCGGTGACCAACGGTGCGGGTGAGATCGTCTTCCCGGGCTTCCCCGGCGACGTGATCGGCGACTTCCGCATCTACACGATCGCCTCCCAGGTGATCCTGTGGACAGTACTCGCACTGGTCTTCGCGCTGATCCTCGGACGGCTCGCCGGGTCGACCGACTCGACAAAGTCGGTCGACGACAAGGTCGTCGCCGAACAGGGCTGACCGCACACCGTGCTCATCGTCACCGCCGGCCGCACCGGGCCCAACAAGTCGGTGCGGTTCGGCGGTGACCTGTCTCTGGACGAGCATGGCCGGCGCGATGCCGCCCGACTGCGCGACACTGTCGTCGAGGCGATCACCTGCGGCGGTCCGATCGTCGTGGGCCCGGAACGGGCGGCCGCTGACACCGTGGCGCAACTCGGCGTGAACGCCCGCGTGGTCCCGGCGTTGGTCTCCCTCGACGTCGGCGCCTGGTCGGGGCTCACGCCGGAGGAGATCGCGCCCGAGGACCTCGCGACCTGGTTCACCGATCCGACGTCGCGACCCCATGGCGGGGAGAGCGTCGCCGACTTCGTGGCGCGTATCCACCGATGGCGCACCGACTCCGTGACGTTGCCGGACGTCTGTGTGGTGACCATGCCGGTCGCCCAGGCGCTGCTCACCGCTGACGCGGAAGAGTATTTCCGCGTCGAGATCCGGCCGGCGACCAGCTACTCGCTGCCAGCCGAAGGTACGGAAGTGTGAATGTGTCTCTTTACTTCGTGAGTGACTCCTGACACAGTAACGTGGCGGTAAGTGAAACATGTTCAGCCCGCTGCGACGCGGGTCCCGGCTGTGGGGAGTGTGGCGATGTTCGAGTGGTCCGACGAAGATCTGATGGTGCGAGATGCCTTGCGGGCGTTCGTCGACAAGGAGATCCGTCCGCACATCGACGAACTCGAGACCGGAGTGCTCCCGCCCTACGACATCACCCGTAAGCTGTTGTCCACCTTCGGCGTCGACGCGATGGCCGCCGAAGCCCTCGAGAAGGAACTCGAGGCCGAGGCCGCCGGGACGAAGTCGTCGGGTGGCGGCGGTGGCGGCAACATGTCCAGTTCGATGTTCATGATCCTCAACATCGAACTCGCGGGCGTCTGTCTCGGACTCGTCGGATCGATGGGTGTCAGCATGGGACTGACGGCCTCGACGATCCGCGGCAAGGGAACCCTGGCCCAGAAGAAGCGCTGGCTGCCCGAACTGGTCACGATGGAGAAGGTCGGCGCGTGGGCGATCACCGAACCGGACTCCGGCTCGGATGCGTTGGGCGGCATGAAAACCACGGTTCGACGTGACGGCGACGAGTACGTGCTCAACGGGCAGAAGACGTTCATCACCAACGGTCCCTACGCCGATACCATCGTCGTGTTCGCCAAACTCGACGACGGCAGCGACACCCCCATACGCGACCGCAAGGTGCTGTCCTTTGTCCTCGACAAGGGGATGCCCGGGCTCACCCAGGGCAAGCCGTTCAAGAAGATGGGCATGATGAGCTCGCCGACCGGAGAGCTGTTCTTCGACAACGTGCGACTCGGCGCGGACCGCCTGCTCGGCGAGACCGAGGACACCGGCACCGACACCCGCGGCGGCGAGGGGGCGAAAGCCGGTTTCACCGCCGAACGCGTCGGCATCGCGGCGCTGTCGCTCGGCATCATCAACGAGGCGCAACGGCTGTCGATCGACTACGCCCGCAACCGCACCCTGTGGGGTCAGGAGATCGGCCAGTTCCAGCTCATCCAGCTCAAACTGGCCGAGATGGAGGTGGCCCGGATCAACGTGCAGAACATGCTGTTCAACGCGATCGAGCGCACCAAGGCCGGCAAGCCGCCGAGCCTGGCGGAGGCGTCGGCTATGAAGCTCTACTCCTCACGTGCGGCGACCGAGGTCGCCATGGAGGCCGTGCAGCTGTTCGGCGGCAACGGCTACATGGCCGAGTACCGAGTGGAGCAACTGGCCCGCGACGCGAAGTCGCTGATGATCTACGCCGGCAGCAACGAGATCCAGGTGACCCACGTGGCAAAGGGCTTGCTGCGCGGGTGATCTCCGGGCGGTGAGCCCGCGATCAGCCCTGCGCCAGGCGCCAGACGCGGTCGCGCGACATCGGCAATTCGTACGGACGGACGCCGATCGCCCGCCTGATGGCGTTGGCCAGGGCGGGCGCCACCGGGTTGTACGGGGACTCGCTCATCGACTTCGCGCCGAACGGACCGAGTTCGTCAGAGGTGTCGGCGAAGTACACCTCGGTGGTCGGCACATCGGCCATCTGCGGCACCCGATACGTTCGGAACACGTTGGTCAGCGGTACCCCGCGCTCGAGCATGATCTCCTCGTACAGCGATGATCCGATCGCCTGTGCGACACCGCCCTCCACCTGACCGATGCACTGCGCCGGGTTCATCACCGTACCGGCGTCGGCGGACTGGACGGATTGCAGGATCGTGACCACACCGGTCTCGACGTCCACCGCGACCCGGAAGGCCTGCACGTTGAACGCGATCGAGCGGAACTCGCCGGTCTCCTCACCGCACGCCTCGAGTCGACGGGTCTGCCCCGTATCGTCGGCCGCGTCGATGAGTTCGCCGAAGGAGATCCGGCGATCCCCGACGAGCGCGCCCTCGCGGTCGATCTGCACGGTGTCGGGTTCGGCGTCGGCGACGCTGGCCGCCAGGGTGACCATCGTCTCGCGCAGGGCGATGCAGGCCGCGTGGATGGCCTTGCCCGCCACCGTCGTCCCGGCCGAGGCGAAGGCGCCGGTGTCGTAGTCGGCGGCGTCGGTGTCGCCGTGGCGCAACCGAATCCGGTCGAGGCCGGTGTTCATGGTGGTGGCGGCGATCTGGGTGTGCACCGTGGTGGTGCCGTTGCCGAACTCGGCCGTCCCCACGCCGACGCGGTACACGCCGTCTTCGTCGACACTGACTCGGACGCGGGCGATGTGGCCGCGGGGCGCCATCGTCGCGATGGCGGACAGGGCCATTCCCTCACCGATGCGCCACCGGTCGCCGGTGGGAGCGGCGACGTCGTTGCCGCGCGCCAGCGCCTCCTGGGCGAGGTCGAGGCACTGATCGAGTCCGTAACTGCCGTAGAGCAGATCCGGTTCCGGCTCTTCGTGCGAGATCAGCAACGGATCGCCGTCGGCCACCATGTTGCGCCGTCGCAGGTCGAACGGATCGAGGTCCAGGCGCAGCGCGAGGTCGTCGAGCGCCGACTCGACGGCGAAGATGACCTGCCCCAGGCCATATCCGCGGAACGCCCCCGACGGCGGGTTGTTGGTGTAGACGACCTCGGCGTCCACCCGCTTCACCGGGCAGTTGTACACCGAGATCGACTCGGCACAGGCGTGGAACATCACGCCGATCGCGTGGTTGCCGTAGGCGCCGGTATCCGAGAGCACGTCGATGCGTAGAGCAGTGAGGTGTCCGGTGTCGTCGGCGCCGAGGTCGACGCGAACGCGGAACGGATGGCGGTAGGTGGTGCGGGTCATCTCGTCGGTGCGACTCATCTCGTAGCCGCAGGGTCGTCCGGTGCGCAGCACCGCCAGCGCCACCAGATCCTCGGTGAGCATCTCCTGCTTGCCACCGAAACCGCCGCCGACACGGGCACTGAACACGCGGATCCGGTCGCGGTCGAGATCGAGGACGTGGGCGAGTTCGTCGCGGACGAGGAACGGGACCTGAGTGCTGGTCCGGATCACCAGCCGGCCGTCCTCGTCGAGCCATCCGATGCTGCCGTGGGTCTCCAACTGCGCGTGGGACACCCGTCCCGTCGACCATGTGCCCGACACCGTCACGGGAGAGGCGGCGAGCGCGTCGTCGACGTCGCCGCCGAACCCGTGGTGGAAGTCGGCGATGATGTTGCGGTCGGCGTGGTTGACGCGATCGAGCGGGGTGCGGTCGGGGTGGACGAGTGGCGCACCGGGCCGGCGCGCCTCGTCCGGGTCGAATACGGCTGGCAGCACGTCGTAGGTGACATCGATGAGGCGGCAGGCCTTTTCGGCGGCCTTCGGTGTATCGGCGATCACCGCGGCGACGCGCTGCCCGACGAACCGTACGACGGAGTCGAGCATGACGGTGTCGTCGGGGTCGTCCTCGCGGTGCTCGTGTCGGGCGGTGGAGAAGCGACGGGTGGGCACGTTCTCGTGGGTGAGGATGAGCTGCACGCCCTCGACACGTTCGGCGGCGGCGGTGTCGATCGCGGTGATGCGGGCGTGCGGATGGGGCGACGACAGCACCCGCAGATACGTCATCCCGGGCACGGCGGTGTCGAAGGTGTACGGCTCGGTGCCGGTGACCACGCGCCGGGCGGCCGGTGGCTCGGCCGATTGCCCGACCGTGCATCCGCCCCGGGGAGCGGACACCGGGCGGTCCGCGGCCGCGACGCCCTCGGCGATCGCCGCTCGGATCGGGCGATATCCCGTGCAGCGGCAGAGATTTCCCTTCATGCGCCGCGGCAGGTCGTCGACGTCGGCGGCATCGAGGGTGGATGCGGTGACGATCATCCCGGCCGTGCAGAACCCGCACTGGAACGCGAATTTGTCGACGAACGCCTGCTGCATCGGATGCAGGTCGGTGGGTGTGCCCAGCCCGGCGACGGTGGTCACCGAACGCCCGTCGACGCGTTGTGCCGGATAGATGCACGAGTGCACGGGAACGTCGTCGACGAGGACCGAGCATGCGCCGCAGTCGCCGGCGTCGCAGCCCTTCTTGACCTCGAAATGCGCTGTCTCCCTGAGCAGGGTGCGCAGGCACTGGCCGGGACGGGGGTTCGCGTCCTGGGCGGTGCCGTTGACCGAGAACCTCACCGGCCCACCCCGTCGGCGAGTTCGGTCCGGATCTCCTCGGCGAGCACCGCGGATACGCCGCGCCGCCAGTCGGCCGAACCCAGGGGGTCGGTGTAGTAGCCGTCGAGCGCGAGCACACGATCGCGGAGTTCGGTCGCCGCCGGCACCCCGGCGAAGCGTAGAAGCCTCGGACGCGCTGTCGCGGCGGTGATCCCGATGACCGTCGTGCCGTCCTCGTCGCGACGCCCGGTCAGTACCGCCCCCGACCGGCCGAGTTGGGCCAGTGCGATCTTGCGGAACGCGGTGTGTGAACGCATCGACGAGCCGGGGATGTCGACGGCGCGCAGCACTTCACCGTGCCCCAGGGCGTTGGTGCCGTTGCCGGTGACGAGGTCGGCGACGGCGACGCGACGGCCGGTGCCGTCGGGGCACCAGATCTCCGCCACCGCATCGAGTCCCGCGGTGAGCGACACCATGGAGGCCGCGGCGAACGAGCGGCAGATGTTGCCGCCCACCGTCGCGAGGTTCCAGATCTTGAACGAGGCGAGCAGCGCGTTCACGCACTGCGCGAAGAGCGGGTGTGCCCGCCACGCCGGGTGTGGTGTGAGCGTGGCGATCTCGGCGATCGGACAGGTTGCCGAGATGCGTAGTCCGTCGTCGGGCAGCTTCTCGAGGTGGGGCCAGTCCATCGTGGTCAGATCGACGATTCCGATGGTGTCGACCTGTGGTTCGGAGAAGAACCAGGTGCCTCCGGCGACGAGACTCTCGCCCGGCGCCAGCCGCAGGTCGTCACGCGTGCGGGCGTGGCGGTAGGCCTCGACGGTGTGGAGATCCATCACCCGGCCTTCGCGATGAGTCGGCGGTGTTCGGCGGCGACGTCGGCGGCCACTTCATCGGCGTCCACGGTGAGCACCTGATTGCCGGCCACCACGGGCCGCCCGTTCACCCAGCTGCCCGCGATCGGCGGGATTGCGCCCAACACCAACGCGGCCACCGGATCCTCGATGCCGCTGTGCGCCACCGATGTCAGATCCCACAAGACGAGGTCGGCGAGCTTGCCCACCTCGATCGATCCGGTGTCGGCCTCGCGGCCCAGCACGCGGGCACCACCGACGGTGGCGAGCTCGATCGCGGTGCGGGTGGTCAGCGCGGTGGGGCCGCCCCGGGCGCGGGCCATGAGCACCGCCTGATGTGCCTCCTCGAGCATCCGGCAGGACTCGTTGGACGCCGCGCCGTCGACCCCGAGGCCGACCGGCACACCGGCGTCGATGAGGTCGCGGGTGCGGCAGATCCGGTTTCCCAGCCGCGCATTGGAGGTCGGGCAATGCGCGACGCCGGTCGAGGTTGCGGCCAACCGACCGATCTCGTCGTCGTCGAATTCGATGCCGTGCGCGAACCACACGTCGTCGCCGACCCAGCCGACCGACTCCATGTACTGCAGGGGAGTGCAGCCGAAATGCTCGTCGCAGTACGTGTTCTCGTCGAGCGACTCCGCGAGGTGGGTGTGCATCCGGACGCCGAGTTCGCGGGCCAGACCGGCGGATTCGCGGAGGAGATCGGTGGTGACCGAGAAGGGGGAGCAGGGGGCCAGCGCGATCCGCAGCATCGCGTCGGGCGAGGTGTCGTGCCAGCGCGCCACCGCGTCGGCGCTGGCGGTGAGGATCTCGTCGATGCTCTGCACCACCGAATCCGGCGGCAGCCCACCATCCTTCTCCGACAGGTCCATGGACCCGCGGGTCGGGTGGAAGCGGAGGCCGACCGTGGCGGCGGCGTCGATCTCGGCGCCCAGGAGGTCGCCGCCCTCGGCGGGGAACACGTAGTGGTGATCGGTGGTTGTCGTACATCCGGACAGAGCCAGCGATGTCAGTCCGCCGAGCGCAGCGGTCCGCACGGCCGTCTCGTCGATACCCGCCCAGATCGGGTACAGGGTGGTCAGCCACTGGAACAGGGTGTGGTCGGCGGCGAGGCCGCGGGTGACCCATTGGTACAGGTGATGGTGGGTGTTGATCAGACCAGGCGTGAGTACGCAGCCGGTGCCGTCGATTCGGGTGACGTCGGCGGGAAGTGCCCCGGGCGGATCGCCGACCGCGACAATCCTCGTTCCGTCGATCAGCACCGACGCCGTGGGCAGTTCGCGGCCCTCGGGGTCGACAGTGACGACGTAGGCGTTCTCGATCAAGGTCATGCGGGACACTCGCGTCACGCTACGACCATCGCATTACGGATGCGTTTCGACCACGGGCGGAGCACCCAGAAGTCCACCCAGACGTCCATTCAGACGTTCTCGACGGTGATCGGAGGCCGACGCGGAATCGCCAGGGCGAGGACGATCGCGAGTACGCAGGCACCCAACGAGATGCCCGACGCCCACAGGTATCCGGTCTCCGACGGGACGCTGACAGGTGTGCCGTCCGCGTCGGGGACCGACAGCATCGACCAGGTCAGGATCATGCCGACCACGGCCGCCGACGTCGACGTCCCGACCACTCTCATCAGCGCGTTGACGCCGTTGGCCTCGCCGGTCTGCTCCACCCGGACCGACTGCATGATCAGCGCCGGCATCGCCGAGTAGGCCACGCCCAGGCCCGCCCCGATGAAGCAGGCGACCGCGAGCATGATGCCCCAGTTCATCGTCCAGGGGCCGCTCAGGGCGACGATGAAGACGATGTAGCCCGCGCCGATCACGACGCCGCCGGTGGCCAGCGAGACGCGTGGGCCGAACGCGGCGGTCAGCCGGGCGCTGACGTGGGAGAACACGAACATCAGGATGCCGCTGGGCGCCAGCACCAGGCTGGCGGTGAGCATGTCGAGTCCGAGCCCGTCGGGTCCGGACGTCGGTGCCATCAGCAGTTGAATGGGGATCAACTGCATCGAGTAGAAGGCGAATCCGGTCGCGATCGAGGCGATGTTGGTCAGCAGTACCGGCCGTTGGGTCGCCACGTGCAGGTCGATGAGCGGGTTGGACCCGCGGCGCTCCACGAACCACCACACGACACCGACCACCACGAAGGCGGCGAACATCCCGAGCGTCAGCGGCGAGGCCCAGCCCCACGTCGAGCCCTTCGACAGCGGCAACAGAAGAAAGACCAGCATCGCGGCGAGACCGATGGCACCCAGCAGGTCGAAACGGCCGCCCGTGCGTGTCGGGCTCTCCGGGACGGTGAGGGCGATCCCCAGTGCGCCGGCGAGTGCGGCCGCGCCGCACGCCCAGAACAGTGCATGCCAGCTGACCTGTTGGGCGATGGCGGCGGCGAAAGGCAGACCCAGCGCCCCGCCGATACCCAGCGACGCGCTCATCGTGCCGACCGAGGAGCCGAGATGTCGCGGCGGGACGATGTCGCGCATGACGCTGATGCCGAGGGCGATGGTGCCGAAGCCCAACCCTTGGAGTGCGCGTCCCACCAGGAAGGGCGGCAGTGAGGTCGACAGCGCGCACACCACGGAGCCGGCGGCGACACATCCCATGCTCGCCATCAGCATGAGACGTTTGCCGTACATGTCGCCGAGGCGTCCACCGATGGGCGTGATGACCGAACCCGCGAGCAGGGTGATCGTGAGAGCCCACGCCGTATTTCCGGGGTCCGCGTCGAGCAATGTCGGCAACTGAGGGATCAACGGGACGATGATCGTCTGCATCAGGGCCACGACGATCCCGGCGGCACACAGGATGGTGACGGCGAGCCGGGGATGACGTTCGGGTACGGCGACAGCGCCAGAGTCCTCATCCACCGGCCGACACATCGCACTCACTACTCACACACCTCCGATCGCTCACGCTATCGAGTCGGGGTGCGTCATGTCGCGGCAGTATCGCGGACGCCGGGTCAGGGCACGGTGTACTCCGCGCTGCAGTCCTCGGTGCTGACGCTGTTCGGGTTGAGGGTTCCGGTGCTCATTGCGCCCAGGACGAGCGCCACGCGACCCGATGCGGTGGCCACGTCAGGGATCGAGAGAATCGTTTCGGAACCGACCACGCGTGCGGTCGTGTTGGCCACGCCGCTGAAGCCCGTGTCGAGGTTGGCCCAGGTGACCCGGAACTGCTGTGAGTAGCCGATGAACGAGCGGGAATCGGTGGTGAGGCGCAGTGTCACCTTGCCGGGCGCCGTCGGGATGGCGCTGGCGGTGCTCTCCGCCCAGATCAGGGGCAGGTTGGGATTCGGGTAGGTGAATGAGCAGAGGGTGGTGGTGGGGGCCGCGGCTGCCGACGGTGCGGCGACGGCGCCGATCCCGGTCGCGGTGAGGCCGGCTGCGGCGACGGTGACGGCGATTCTGGGTGCACGGTTCATTGGATTCTCCTCACGTTCGGTGGGCCCCACCGGGGACGTCGCGATCCGCTGTGGCGTGCGTTACCTCGTCGTCGGTTCGTCGAATGACGTGTCGGGGCGGTAGGGCACCGAATCACTGACCGTCGGGTCCGCGTGGATGGGTCGGCCGAGCTGCGGGAAGGCGCGTTGGGGACACGCGGGGCGGTCGCACACCTTGCACCCCGCTCCGATGGGGACCACGGTGCGTGGGTCGGACAGGTTGACGCCGGTCGAGTACACCAGCCGTTCGGCGTGGGTGACGTCGCAGCCGAGTCCGATCGCGAAGCTCTTGTGCGGGCTGAGGTATCCGTCGTGTTCGGTGGTCGTGCGGGCCAGCCAGAAGTACGACCGCCCGTCGGGCATGGACGAGACCTGGGTGACGATTCGTCCGGGGGTGGCGAACGCATCGTGGACCACCCACAGCGGGCAGCTGCCGCCGACGCGGGAGAAGTGAAATGCCGTGGCGGACTGACGTTTGGAGATGTTGCCTGCCCGGTCGACGCGGACGAAGATGAACGGTATTCCGCGGCTGCCGGGTCGTTGCAGCGTCGAGAGCCGGTGACAGATCGTCTCGAATCCGACCTCGAATCCGAGGCTCAGGAGCTCGATGTCGTAGAGCGCTGCTTCGGCCGCGCGGCGGAAGATGTCGTAGGGGAGGAGGAGTGCGCCCGCGAAGTAGTTGGCGAGACCGATCCGGGCGACCGGCACGGATTCCGGTGTGAGGTCGTCGGCCCCGGCGACGATGGCGTCGATTTCGTCCGTTTGGGTGAGCAGTGCCAGTTGCGTGGCGAGCTGGAAGGCGCGCTGCCCGGCGGTGAGCCGACCGGCGAGATGCACCACCCGCTCGTCGGGATCGAAACGGCGCTTGGGTGTCCGGGCGCGGGCCTGCGGATCACGGTCGTGGGTGATCGCCACGCGGATGCCGTGGTCACGGTCGAGCAGCTCGGCGAGCTGGAGGTCGAGACCGCCGATCGACAAGCTGTTGTCGGCGAAGATCTGTTCTGCGGCTTCGTCGAGCACGTCGATGTGGTTGCGGCGGTCGTAGAAGAAGTCCCGCACCTCCTCGAACGGCATCGGAGTCGACGCGGGTCGCGCCGGGTCGCCGGACACCTGCGCGCGATAGGTCTCCAGCTCGTTCTCGGCGGCGGTCAGCCGTCGGTGCAGACTCACCAGGGTCGACCCCACCGACGGCATGCGAGCGACCAACTCCGAGATCTCCGCTCGGCTGACGTCCGGTGTGTCCGGCTGCGCGGCGAGGACGTCGGAGAGATCGGCGACCAACCGGGCGTCACCCTCGGCCGCGAAGTAATCGGCGTCCAGGTCGAACTCACGCGACAGGGTGAGCAGGACGGGCACCGTGATGGGACGCTGGTCGTTCTCCAGCTGATTGACGTAGCTGGTGGACAGATCGATTCGGCGCGCCAAGGCTGCCTGGGACAGTCCGCGTTCGTCCCGGAGCCGACGCAGCCGCGCGCCGACGAACATCCGCCGCGCAGAACTCGCCGATGGTCGGGACATGACGCAAGCATAGAACACAGATCATCCACAACATTCGCAAAACCCGGTCCTTGCATCCGCAAAAATACGCATTTTCCAGGTCTTTTCAACTGATGACGCGCCTGCGTACGGTGCGGACATGATCAATCACTCCGTCCGCACCCACCGCAGTTCCGAGGACTTCCCGCAGTCCGAACACCTCGCCCAGAAGATCGCCGAGGTCGCCGCAGACCCGGTCGAGGTCGGCGCGGACACCCGCGAGATGGTGATCAACCGCATCATCGACAACGCCGCGGTGAGTGCCGCGTCGGTGATCCGCCGGCCGGTGACGTCGGCTCGGCGACAGGCGCAGGCGCACGCCGCGACGCCCGGTGCGACGGTCTTCGGCGTCGAGGGCAGCTACTCGCCGGAATGGGCGGCATGGGCCAACGGCGTCGCAGTCCGTGAGCTCGACTTCCACGACACCTTCCTCGCCGCCGAATACTCCCATCCGGGCGACAACATCCCGGCCCTCGTCGCCGTCGGCCAGCACGTCGGGGCGAGTGGCCACGACCTCATCCGGGGCCTCGCCACCGCGTACGAGATCCAGGTCGACCTCGTGCGGGGGATGTGCCTGCACGAGCACAAGATCGATCACGTCGCCCACCTCGGCCCGTCGGCCGCAGCCGGTCTGGGCACGATGCTCGGCCTCGACACCGAGACCATCTACCAGGCGGTCGGCCAGGCACTGCACCTGACCACCGCGACCCGACAGTCGCGCAAGGGTCTCATCTCCAGTTGGAAGGCCTACGCACCCGCCCATGCCGGCAAGATCGCCGTCGAGGCCGTCGACCGTGCCATGCGCGGCGAGGGAGCCCCCGCCCCCATCTGGGAGGGCGAGGACGGCGTGATCGCCTGGCTGCTCTCCGGGCCGGACGCCGAGTACACCATTCCGCTGCCGGCGCCCGGCGAAGAAAAGTGCGGCATCCTCGACACCTACACCAAGGAGCACTCGGCCGAGTACCAGAGCCAGGCACCGATCGACCTGGCCCGCCGGATGCGGGAGAAGATCTCGAACTTCGGCGACATCGAGTCGATCGTGCTGCACACCAGCCATCACACCCACTACGTCATCGGCACCGGGTCGGGTGATCCGCAGAAGTTCGACCCGACCGCCAGTCGCGAGACCCTCGACCACTCGGTGATGTACATCTTCGCCGTCGCACTCGAGGACGGGACCTGGGGCCACGAGAAGTCCTACGCGCCGGAGCGCGCGAATCGGCCCGAGACCATCGAGTTGTGGAAGAAGATTTCCACCGTCGAGGATCCGGAGTGGACCCGCCGCTACCACTCGACCGACCCGAACGAGAAGGCCTTCGGCGCCAAGGCGGTCATCACTCTCCGCAGCGGTGAGGTCATCACCGACGAACTCGCCGTCGCCGACGCGCACCCGCTCGGTGCCCGCCCATTCGGCCGCGAACAGTACATCGCCAAGTTCCGGTCCATGGCCGACGGCGTCGTCGACACCGACGAGCAGGACCGCTTCCTCGGCGACGTCGAGAAGCTGGAGAGCGTCTCGGCCGGTGGGCTCGGTGTCCTCAACACCCTGGTCCTCCCGGCGGTGCTCGACAAGGCTCCGCAGACGGGTAGGGGGATCTTCTGATGAGCTCTGACACAACGGTTTCCGGTCTCTTCTCGGCCAGCGTCTCCGCCTCGGCCAAGCGTCAGGCGCTCCGTGCCGGTCTCGCATCCGGGACCCTACAGCGTTGGCCGGGAGCATTCTCACCACTCGTAGCGAAACTGGTGGCAGAGGTCGGTTTCGATGGTGTCTACGTCTCTGGTGCGGTGCTCTCGGCCGACTTGGGGTTGCCCGACATCGGGCTCACCACCCTCACCGAGGTCGCGGGCCGGGGCGGGGCGATCGCCCGGGCCACCGACCTACCGACACTGATCGACGCGGACACCGGGTTCGGTGAGCCCATGAGTGCAGCCCGGACCGTGGCGACCCTCGAAGACGCCGGGCTCGCCGGGTGTCACCTCGAGGATCAGGTGAACCCCAAGCGGTGCGGACACCTCGACGGCAAGGACGTCGTGCCGGTGGGTGACATGCTCAAGCGACTGAAGGCGGCCGTGTCGGCCCGCCGCGACGACGATTTCGTGATCTGCGCCCGCACGGACGCGCGTGCAGTAGAGAGTCTCGACTCGGCCATCGACCGCGCGAAGGCCTATGCCGACGCCGGCGCCGATCTGATCTTCACCGAGGCCCTGCGCGATCTGCGCGAATTCGAACAGTTCCGCAAGGCCGTCGACGTCCCACTGCTGGCGAACATGACCGAGTTCGGCAAGTCCGAATTGTTCACCACACAGCAACTCGGGGATGCCGGCTACAACGCGGTGATCTACCCGGTGACGACGCTGCGGATCGCGATGGGCGCGGTCGAGCGAGGTCTGCGCGAAATCCTCTCGGAGGGTACGCAAGCCGGGCTCGTCGATCAGATGCAGCACCGCAGCCGACTCTACGAGTTGCTGCGCTACGCGGACTACAACGACTTCGATTCCGACCTCTTCAACTTCACTCTCGAGGGAGCCACGAAATGACCACAGCAGCAGCGGTGGACGCCCCGAAGATCCACAAAGGTCTCGCCGGGGTGGTCGTCGACACGACGGCCATCTCGAAGGTGGTGCCCGAGACCAATTCACTGACCTATCGGGGCTACGCGGTCCAGGACCTCGCCGCGCAGTGCTCGTTCGAACAGGTGGCGTATCTGCTCTGGCATGGTGAGTTGCCGGCGGAGGCCGAATTGGCCCGGTTCACGGAACAGGAGCGTGCCAACCGACGGACCGATCGGTCCACTCAGGTACTGCTTCAACGCATCCCGGAGTCGTGCCATCCGATGGATGTCGTGCGCACGGCCATCAGCTACCTGGGCTCGGAGGACCCGGACGAGGATCTCAGTACGCCTGCGGCGAACTATCAGAAGTCGTTGCGGATGTTCGCGGTCCTGCCGACCATCGTCGCCGCGGACATGCGGCGTCGACGCGGTCAGGATCCGATCGCACCGAGTCTCGAACTGGGGTATGCGGAGAACTTCCTGACCATGTGCTTCGGCGAGGTCCCCGATCCCGTGATCGTGCGGGCGTTCGAGAAGTCGATGGTGCTCTACGCCGAACACAGTTTCAACGCATCGACGTTCGCGGCGCGGGTGGTCACGTCGACGCAGTCTGACATCTACAGCGCGGTGACCGCAGCCATCGGTGCATTGAAGGGGTCGCTGCACGGCGGCGCCAACGAGGCCGTCATGTACGACATGATCGAGATCGACCGCCCCGAACGAGCGATCGATTGGCTCGACGCCAAACTCGTTGCCAAAGAGAAGGTGATGGGTTTCGGACACCGTGTCTACAAGCGTGGTGATTCCCGGGTTCCGACGATGCAACGAGCGTTGATCGAGGTCGCGGAGCTCACAGGCGAAAACCGTTGGTGTGAGATCTATTCCGAACTCGAGTCGGCCATGGAGGAGCGAACGGGCATCAAGCCGAACCTCGATTTCCCCACGGGCCCCGCCTATCACATGATGGGTTTCGACATCGCCTCGTTCACACCGATCTTCGTCATGAGTCGGATCACCGGATGGACCGCCCACATCATGGAACAAAGCGCATCCAACGCGTTGATCCGTCCGCTCAGCCAGTACTCTGGTACACCCCAGCGTTCATTGCCGGTGTAGCCAGCGCAGCCCTTCGCGCGTGACGAGAGAGAGCCCAGTGTTCGAGAAAGTCCTGGTGGCCAACCGCGGAGAGATCGCGATCCGCGCCTTCCGAGCAGCCTATGAACTCGGAGCCAGAACCGTAGCGATCTTTCCCTACGAGGACCGCAATTCCGTTCACCGACTGAAGGCCGACGAGTCGTACCAGATCGGCACGCCCGGGCATCCGGTCCGTGCTTACCTGTCGGTCGACGAGGTGGTCGCCGCAGCCGAGCGGTGCGGAGCGGACGCGATCTACCCGGGCTACGGGTTCCTGTCGGAAAACCAGGGTCTCGCCCAGGCCTGCGCTGATGCCGGCATCACCTTCGTCGGTCCGTCGGCGGCCGTGTTGGAGTTGACCGGCAACAAGGCCACCGCGGTCGCCGCGGCCAAAGCGGCGGGGTTGCCGGTGCTGGCGTCGTCGGAACCGTCTTCCGATGTCGACGCACTTCTGCGCGAGGCCGCCGACATGCAGTTCCCGGTGTTCGTCAAGGCGGTCGCCGGTGGTGGCGGCCGCGGTATGCGGCGGGTGGAGAAGATCGAGGATCTCGGGGATGCGATCGCGGCCGCGTCGCGCGAAGCGGATGCGGCCTTCGGTGACCCGACGGTGTTCCTCGAGCAGGCGGTGGTCAATCCACGCCACATCGAGGTGCAGATCCTCGCCGACACCCAGGGCAATGTGATCCACCTCTTCGAGCGGGACTGCTCGGTGCAGCGTCGCCATCAGAAGGTGATCGAGCTGGCTCCGGCGCCGAACCTGTCGCCGGAGCTGCGGGAGAAGATCTGTTCGGACGCCGTGGCCTTCGCGCGTCACATCGGCTACACGTGTGCGGGCACGGTCGAGTTCCTTCTGGACGAGCAGGGCCGGCATGTCTTCATCGAGATGAATCCGCGTATCCAGGTCGAGCACACGGTCACCGAGGAGATCACCGATGTGGACCTGGTCGGTTCGCAGCTGCGGATCGCGTCGGGCGAGTCACTCGACGACCTGGGCCTGAGTCAGGACACCCTGCAGATCCGTGGTGCGGCGATGCAGTGCCGCATCACCACTGAGGATCCCGCCAACGGATTCCGGCCCGACGTCGGGCGGATCACCGCCTATCGCAGCCCGGGTGGCGCCGGCGTACGACTGGACGGCGGCGCGGTGCTCGGCGCGGAGGTGACCGGCCATTTCGACTCGATGCTCGTCAAACTCACGTGTCGCGGTAGGGATTTCGCGACTGCGGCGCGTCGGGCGCGGCGCGCGGTGGCGGAGTTCCGCATTCGTGGTGTGGCGACCAACATCCCGTTCCTGCAGGCCGTGCTCGACGATACGGACTTCCGTGAGGGGCGGGTGACGACGTCGTTCATCGAGGACCGGCCGTGGCTGCTGACCTCGCGGTCGTCGGCGGACCGCGGCACCAAGATCCTGTCGTACCTGGCCGACGTCACCGTCAACAAGCCCCACGGTGAACGGCCCACCAAGGTCTACCCGCGCGACAAGCTGCCCGCGCTGGATCGTGCGACGTTGTCGTCGCCGCCGGACGGTTCGCGCCAGCGACTGTTGGAGCTCGGCCCGGAGGGGTTCGCGGCCGATCTGCGCGATTCCAAGCGGCTCGGCGTCACCGACACCACCTTCCGCGATGCGCATCAGTCGCTGCTCGCGACGCGGGTGCGGACCAGCGGACTGCTGACGGTCGCGCCGTACGTCGCGGCGATGACCCCGCAGTTGCTGTCGGTGGAGTGCTGGGGCGGCGCGACCTACGATGTGGCGCTGCGGTTCCTGAAAGAGGATCCGTGGGACCGGTTGGCGCAGCTGCGTGAGGCGATACCCAACATCTGTCTGCAGATGCTGCTGCGTGGCGCCAACACCGTCGGCTACACGCCGTATCCGACGAAGGTCACGACCGCGTTCGTCGCCGAGGCGACCGACGTGGGTATCGACATCTTCCGGATCTTCGACGCGCTCAACAACATCGATCAGATGCGTCCGGCGATCGACGCGGTCCGCGAGACCGGCAGCGCCGTCGCCGAGGTGGCGATGAGCTACACCGGCGATCTGGCCAACCCGGCCGAGGACCTCTACACCCTCGACTACTACCTGCGGCTGGCCGAGCAGATCGTCGAGGCCGGCGCTCATGTGCTGGCGATCAAGGACATGGCCGGGCTGTTGCGGGCCCCGGCCGCCACCACGCTGGTGTCCGCGCTGCGTAGCAATTTCGACCTGCCTGTGCACGTGCACACCCATGACACTCCGGGCGGGCAGCTGGCGACTTACCTGGCGGCGTGGGAGGCGGGTGCGTCGGCGGTCGACGGTGCCAGCGCCGCGCTGGCGGGCACCACCAGCCAGCCGGCGTTGTCGGCGATCGTGGCCGCCGCGGCCCATTCCGAGCGCGACACCGGCCTCGACCTGCAGGCCGTCTGCGACCTCGAGCCCTACTGGGAGGCGCTGCGCAAGGTGTACTCGCCGTTCGAATCGGGGCTACCCGCCCCGACCGGCCGTGTGTACACCCACGAGATCCCCGGCGGTCAGTTGTCGAACCTGCGTCAGCAGGCGATCGCCCTGGGGCTCGGCAACAGGTTCGAGGCGGTCGAGGAGGCCTACGCCTCTGCCGATCGCATGCTGGGCCGGTTGATCAAGGTGACCCCGTCGTCGAAGGTCGTCGGCGACCTCGCGCTCGCGCTGGTGGGGCGCGGGATCACGGCCGAGGAGTTCGCGTCCAATCCGTCGGGCTACGACATCCCCGACTCGGTGATCGGGTTCCTGCGCGGCGAACTCGGCGACCCGGCCGGCGGCTGGCCCGAACCGCTGCGCACCCTCGCCTTGGAGGGCCGCGCGCAGGCGCCGGCGATTGCCGAGGTGTCCGACGACGACTCCGCAGCTCTTGACACTCCCGGGCACAAGCGGCAGCAGACGCTCAACCGGTTGCTGTTCCCCGGTCCCACGCGGGAATTCGACGAGCATTTCGAGACCTACGGCGACACGTCGCGGCTGTCGGCCAACCAGTTCTTCTACGGCCTGCGCTACGGCGAGGAACACCGCGTTGAACTCGAACCCGGTGTCGACCTGCTCATCGGACTCGAAGCGATCAGTGAGCCGGACGAGAAGGGCATGCGCACCGTGATGTGCATCCTCAACGGCCAGTTGCGTCCGCTGCAGGTCCGTGACCGCTCGGTCGACTCGGCCGTCGAGGTGGCCGAACGCGCCGACCGCTCCAACCCCCACCACATCGGTGCCCCGTTCGCCGGTGTGGTCTCGCTGTCGGTCGACGTCGGCGACGAAGTCGCCGCCGGCGCCGCCATCGGCACCATCGAAGCGATGAAGATGGAGGCCACCATCACCGCCCCCATCGGCGGCAAGGTCGCCCGCGTCGCCGTCGGTCAGGTCACCCAGGTGGCGCCGGGTGATCTCCTCATCGAGATCGGCTGAGGCGCTGGCCCTTTCGCTGATCGAGTGGACCCAATCGGTGGTCGAGTAGCCGCGAACGGTGCCAAACCGGTGGTTGAGTAGCGGCGTGCGAGCTTGCGAGCCCGGTGCGTATCGAAACCTGGTGTGGGGGATCTCGATACGTCCTCGGCTAGCGCCTCGGTCTACTCGATCAGCGGAGGGTGGTCTCGGACTACTCGATCGGCGGGTGGGCGTCGTCGATGACGACGTCACAGCGGTGTCGTGTGGCCCCGATGAGTCGGGCGTTGGGTTCGTCGACGACATCGACCCAGGCCTGCGCCTCGCCGCGGGACTTGCCGGCGGCGATGTGGCGTTCGATGAGGCGCGAGCGACGCAGGTCGGTTGGAGTGTCGATGAAGTAGATGCGGTGCAACAGGTGCGGGAGCCCTCGCCACGGGTCATCGTCGAGCGCAAGGTAATTGCCCTCCACCACGACGACGCGGGCGGCGCGCCCGACGACGAGGCGGGCCGCCACCGGTTCGCCCATCGAATGGTCGAAGCCGGGGCAGTACACCGGACGGTCGTCGTCGGACGTGATCCGCTCGATGAGGCTGACGAACCCGTCGGCGTCGAAGGTGTCGGGAGCGCCTTTGCGATCGGAGCGCCCGAGGTCGTCGAGCACTTGGTTGGACAGATGGAAACCATCCATCGGGACGAGTGCGCCGGTGCCGACGCTATAGGCGTCGTCGACGAGATCCACCACCGATCGTGCGAGTGTGGTCTTGCCGGCACCCGGTGGTCCGACGATCCCGAGAAGCACGCGACGGTGCTCGGCCAGCAAAGCGGGGAGGTCGGCGACCACCGCAGCGGCCGCTGCATCGTCATGGCGTGGCACATCGTCGACGGTAGTCGTTACTCGACTCACGCGGGTCGGCCCGGTTCACGCGGGTAGCCGACAACCCGCGTGAACCGAGCCGACCCGCGCGCACCGAGAGGACCCGCGTGAAGCGCGCCGGGTCAGCTTGCCGGGCAGAAGTAGCTGACGTCGTCGTTGCCGATGAGGTCGGGGACCGTCCAGCCATCCAGGTCGTACTCGGCCAGGCATGCCTCCGCGAGACCCTTCATCTGATCGACCCCGCCGCGGTTCTGCGCGGCGAAGAGCAACTCCGCCTTCACGTTCTCGTGGTTGCCGGAGTAATTGCGTTCGTACAGCTCGTGTCGGCCACCGAACTCGGAGCCCACCGAATCCCACAGGGCCTTCATCACTTTCACCCGGTCGACAGCCGTGATGCCGTTGGAACCGCGGACGTACTTGTCGAGGTACGGTCGCACATCCGGACTCTTGAAGTCGGCGGCGCTCGACGGCAGGTAGATCAGGCCGGACGCCACGTCCTGCTCGATGATCTCCTTGACGCGCGGATATCCCTGCATCATGAACATCCGATACGTCAGGCCGTACTCCAGTTTCGGGATCACGGTGTCGCCGATCCACGGTTCCGGATTGCGGGCCATCGCATCGCTCAACGTCCAGAACAGATTTCGCCATCCGATGACCTCGCCGACGCGCGTCTGCACGCCGCGGAACCCGCCGGAACCGGTGCAGTCGAGTGCCTTCATCAACAGTCCGGCGATGAAGTCGAGCTTGACCGCGAGGCGAGTGCAGCCCTGGAAGGTGAAGCGCGGCAGGAATCCCGACTGCGGGAAGAAGGCGTTGATGCGATCCACGTCGCCGTACATGAAGACGTTCTCCCAGGGGACGAGGACCTTGTCGAAGACGAAGATCGTGTCGTTCTCGTCCATGCGGCTCGACAGCGGGTAGTCGTATGGGCTACCCATCACCGCGGCCTGCTGGGTGTAGGAGGTGCGGCAGATCAGTTTGATCCCCGGTGCGTCCATCGGGACGGTGCAGATGAGCGCGAACTCCTTCTTGCGGATGGGGAGTCCGTAGTGGGCGATGAAGTTGTAGTTGGTGATGGCCGAGCCGGTCGCCACCACCTTGGCGCCCGAGACGATCAGCCCGGCGTCGGTCTCCTTCTCCACCTTCATGAACACGTCGCCGACCTCATCCGGCGGGAGTTGGCGATCCACGGGCGGATTGATGATCGCGTGATTCCAGTACAGGACCTTCTCCTGGGATTCCCGGTACCAGCGTTCGGCATTGGCCTCGAACGGCGCGTAGAGGTCCTTGTTGGCGTGCAGGGTGCCCAGGAAGCTGGCTTTGTAGTCGGGTGAGCGACCCATCCACCCGTAGGTCATGCGCGCCCATTCGGCGATCGCGTCGCGCTCCTTGACGAGGTCATCCGAACTCGTCGGCGCCTTGAAGAACGGCATCGTCACCCCACCGTTCCCGGTGTCGGTCGGGGCGGTCACCGTATCCTTATGCGGCCCTTCGTGCATCGAGTCGTACAGGCGTGCGGTCATCCGCACGGGGTTGCGGAAGGCGGGGTGGGTGGTGACGTCTTTGACTCGCTCGCCATGCAGCCAGATCTCGCGTCCGTCGCGGAGGGATTCGATGTACTCGTCGCCGGTCATCGGACGCGACGCGAAGTTGCGGGTCTGATTCGCCGGTGACTCGGCAGCCGGGTTCGTCTGTGGGGCATCGGTCTCGGGTCGCTCGATGGTGGTCATGATTGATACCTCTTTCTGATCGATTGATCGACAGTGCTGATAAATGACGGCGGTGATGAAGGGGCGACCATGATGAACAGCTCGGGTGAAAGGTCAAGCGAGCTGGTCGGTTCGCGTGAGGTGGAACGGTGTGAAGGTCGTGGCCGAGTCGAACCAGCCGGAGTGCGGGTCGTCGGCGCACAGCGTCCACAACGAGTTGACCGATGGTTCGCCGAGATCGTGAAAAGTGCTGCGGTAGTACAGCAGCGGAGATCTTCCGCTGGCCTGCGCGTCGACGATCTCGCCGATGAAGATGACGTGGTCGCCTCCGTCGTAGCTGCGCCACGGTTCACAACTGAGGGTCGCCGCGGCACCGCAGAGGACGGGTGCGGTGGGACCGTCCGCCCAGCGCGGTCCGGGCGTAGCCGGGCGGCCTGCGAAGTGCATCGCGATGTCGAGTTGATCGGCCGCCATGATGTTCACCGCGAACGGCTGGTCGTGTAAAAAGCCGCAGGCCTTGGACTTTCGCGTCAACGTGACCTGGCAGAGCCGGGGCTCCAGAGAGACGGCGGTGAACGCGGTGACGGTTGCGCCGTGCGGTTCCCCGTCCGCATTCCTGCAGGTGATCACGGTGACGCCGCTGGCGAACTGGCCGAACACGTTCTGCAAGGCCTTGCGTTCCATGGTGGGCCTCCTTCCACATCGGGCAGAATGTGATGTAGAACATAGGTCGGCCGCGGCGGTGTGACGATCCGCTGAACGCGACGGTGAGCCGGATAGCGTGGCGAACCGCCGAACGCGCGGAGAACCGGCGGCCGTGAGGAGTGAGAATGAGCCGACTCGAGCAGATGCGCATACCCGGCGACCCCGACTGGGACGCCGCGTCGGCCGCGGTGTCCGATGCGTACTTCCCGCACCAGCTCAATCCCCGGGAGTCGCGGAGTTCGGCGTCGCAGGCCGATGTGTCGTTGACCGTGATTGGGCCGTTGCGGATCGCCCGCATCGGGTGGGGAGCGGAGGTCGCGATCCATACGGACCATCCAGGTGCCTACGGCATCAACGTCCCGCTCGGCGGAGTGCTGGAGACGCAGGTCGGGGGCCATTCCGTGGTGTCGACGAGCGGGTTGGCGACCATCAATCCGCCCGACACCCCCGCCGACATCACCCGCTGGTCGAGCACGTGCTCGATTGTCGGCGTGAAGATCGACAGGGACTTCCTCCGTCACGAGATGGATCGGGTCGGCGGTGGACCCGACGTGACGATCCCCGATCAGCTGGATCTGCGAGCGCCGGCCGGCGAGAGCTGGTTCCGGTTGGTTCGTTCGATCGCCGCGCAGCCGGCCGACGACCCCTTGTTGGCGAACCCTTTGGTCGCGGAACAGCTGGCCGCGTCGCTCACTGATGCGTTTCTGCTCGCGGCCCTTCCCGATGATCCCGTCGATCACCATCTTCCGCGCCCCCGTATCGTGACCCGGGTTCTCGACGCCCTGCGGGCCGACCCGGCCCGGCCGTGGACCGCGGCCGACATGGCCGACGTCGCCGGGGTGAGTGTCCGGCGACTGCAGGAAGGTTTCCGTGAGTACGTGGGCCGTACGCCACGCGACTGCCTCACCGAGATACGCCTCGCCGCAGTGCACGACGAGCTGCGCGCCGGTGCGACGTCGGTGACCGACGTGGCCATGAAGTGGGGCTTCACCCACACCGGGCGCTTCGCTGCGGCGTTCCGCCGGAAGTACGGCGTGCCGCCGTCCGCGTTGTTGCGGGAGCTGTAGGTGCGGCCGGAACTTTCCGCCTAGGTGAGCGAGGCCTGCATCCCCACCATCCGCGCACTCGCCGACCACAGGGCCTCGGCCACGTCGTCGCGACGAGCGAGCTCGGAGGGCTCGATCCAGGTGATCTGGCCGCGACGAAGCGCGGCGTACCGGTGGTGTCCATCGGGCGGCGATGTGCTCCCGAGGGCGAGTCGAGCGAGAGCGGCGCCTGCCTGGGCGCGCGAGTTGAGCGTCGGCGACAAGCGCCGTAGCGGGGCGCCCACCGGTGTGCCCAACACCGACCACGCGGTGCGCCGCAGTCGTCCCAGGTCGCGGGCCAGTCCGGTCCCGAATACCTGACCGGGGTCGAAGGCGATTGCCGAGATGGATCGGGATACGCTGTCCGGCAATGCGTTCAATGCGCGAACGGTGAGCACTGTGCACAACTTGGAGGCGGTGTAGGCATGTTGACCCGCCTGGGCGGGGATCGTGTGCCGGTTCGGGTCACGCTCGGGATGTGCCAGAAGTTCGGCGTCGGCGTGGCGGGGAACCGCCAGGCCCGCACCGGTCGCGGGATCGTGGGTGCCGCTGGTGGTGAACACCATCCGGCCGCCCTCGGCGAGGTGCGGCAGGAGGAGCCGCGCGATCAGGTAGGGCGCCAGATGATTGGCGCAGAAGGTGGTCTCGATCCCGGCAGCGGTGCGAGAAGTGTCGTCGGCCAGGATGATTCCGGCGTTGAGGACCAGGGCGTCGATCCCATGCGGGTCGATTCTGCGCACGACCGCGGCGGCGAAACGACGCACCGAGTCGAGGTCGGTCACGTCGAGTTCGAGGACATCCTCGCTCGGGTCTGGAGGGGTTGATCTGCTGCCGATGATGAGTTGCCGGTCGTCGCGTTCGGTCATGGCACGTGCGGCCTGGGCGCCGAAACCCGACGTGGCGCCGGTCATCACGATCGTGTGCATCAGACACCTCGATTCACGACTATCCGTGGGTCAAGTATGCACCTACAGTGATCATCACACAATAGGACGATCAACTCTATTGACTGTAATGGTGCGAGCGTATTGCATGGGTGCATGCACGCCTTCGATCGATCAGTCCGCCCGCTCCGGCAGCGGCCGAGCTTCGTCCTGTCGCAGTTGGGTTTTCATTCCGACCGCACTTTCGACGAGCTGCTCGTACCGGTGGGCGTCACCCGCCGCCAATTCGGCATGCTGCGCGTCCTCGCCGACGCCGATGGCCGTACCCAACAGGAACTCTCGTCGGTCCTGCGCGTCCATCGCAACGTGATGGTCGGCCTCGTCGACGAACTCGAGACGGCCGGCCTCGTCGAACGACGGCGCAACCCAGCCGATCGTCGAGCCCACGCGGTGCACCTCACCGATCGTGGCCGCGCGCTGCTCCCGATGGGCGAGGCCGCGCTGGATGCCTGTGACGACCGATTGTTGGGCGCCCTGTCCGCAGCCGACCGCGAGACACTCTGCGGGTTGCTCGCGCGGGTGGCCGATGAGGCGCACCTGTTGCCGAGCGTGCATCCCGGCTACGAACATGCCGGCGACGAACTTGCCGCCGAGGACGCCGGCGGAGGCGGTCAGCTCCCGCGGTAGGTCGAGTACGCGAACGGGCTGAGAAGTACCGGAACATGGTAGTGCCGGTCGGGGTCGGCGACCTCGAAACAGATGTCGATCTCCGGGTAGAACGCCGTGATCGAGTGATCGGCGAACCAACTGCCGGTGTCGAAGACGAGGTGGTGGATCCCGGCCACCAGCGGCTCGCCGTTCACCTCAGGGATCCGGCCATCCGCGTTGGTGACGCCCGACGCGAGTTCGGTTCCGGCGGCATCCTGCAGGACCACGGACATGCCGACCGCGGGCGCACCCGTCACCGCATCGAGCACGTGCGTCGACAAACCGGTCATGCGGAGACCTCCTGGGTCGCTGGTGCTTTGGAGCCGTCGGCACCGAGCAGCCGCTCGAGCCGGAGCCGGTTGATCTTTGCCAGTTCGGATCGCATGACGCGCCGTTCGGTCTCGGGGTCGTTGTCCAACCGGTCGGTGAGGATGGCGAGCAGTTCGTCGGCCGACTTGCCGCTCGCGCAGACCAGGTAGACGTACCCGAACTTCTCCTCGTAGGCCCGATTGCCGTCGGCGAGCGCATCGAGAACCGATGCCTGCGCTCCGGCGACCCCCGCCTGCTCCCGCTCCGACGACGCGTTGTCGACCTTCCCGCCGATCCGAGGATGTCCGTCGAGGGCTGCGTCGATCTCTGCCTCCGGCAGTTCCGCGAGTACCCGGTCGGCCCTGTCCAACAACGACTCCCGGCTCTCGAACGGCTTGCCCACCAGAACGCGGCGGGCCCAGATCGATGACGAGCAGCACTCGAACAAGGCGTGCATCGCCTGCCGATCGGTCAGCCGTTCGAACCCGTCGAGGCCGATGCCTTCATTACGCAAATCTCATATCCCATCACGAGTGGGCGGTCGCCGGCCGGATGTCGGTCCTGCCTGCGACCACCGTAGTTCTGAACCGATCCGCCCGCGAATCACCGACGGTGATCCGCGGGCGCTGTGCTCACGGTGTCGAGGAGTTCACCAACGACGTGGTGATCGGGTTGGCGTCGGCCACCAGGTCGCTGAATCGGTAGTTGGTGATCTTCGCGATCTCGACCATCGCGAAGGAGCGTTCGGCGTCCTGCGGGTTCTCCATCCGCGACCAGCCGGCGGCGAGGACCCGATCGAACCGATCGGCCTCGCGCGCACAGATGACCAGCGGGAATCCGAAGTGGTCCCGGTAGGACGCCGCGAGGTTGACCACGCCGGCGTGCTCGGCCTCGTCGAGGTGGGCGAGCGACTCGTGGTCGCTCGCGGTCAGCGCGCCGGTCTCGTCCTCAGCGCCGAGTGTCGGGAACGACCGGATCAGTTCGAGTTGTTCGTCCTCGGTGCCGGCCAGCAACGACTCTTGGAAGGCGCTGCGCAGGTCGTGGGCATCGGCGAACGGTCGCGCGTCGTAGGCGCGGTTGACGACCCAATCGACGTTGTTGACCAGGCCGCCGAACGCGTCGGCGAACTCGTCGCGCGACATCGCGTTCACGTCCTGTAGGTGAATCCGGCCGCCACCGGCGATGGCCTGTCCGCGTCCGCCGACGTGAAAGAACAGGATGTTGAGCAGTATCGCGGTGATGGCGCCCATCGTGATGCCGGCCCCGAAGGGGATCTGCAGCAGGCCGGGAACCGCGTCGGCGATGCCCGGCGCGGAGACGGAGACCTCGCCGGTGGCCACCACGTCGCCCGCGGCGTTGGTGACCGTAGCGCCCGAATAGGTGCTGGTCCCGCCCTGCGAGTGCTCGACGTAGAGCCCGAGTGCCAGCGACGTGGACACGATGATCAGGTTGCGGTGGTCGGTGAAGTCGACCTTCGACAGCGTTTGGATGCCGACCACGGCCACCGTGGCGAACAGGGTCATCGCGGCACCACCGAGAACCGGCGCAGGGATGGCCTCGACGACGCGGGCGGCCTTCGGGAACAGACCGAGCAGGATCATGATCCCACCAGCCGCGGCGACCACCCAGCGGCTCCGCACACCGGTCAGGCGCACCAGGCCGACGTTCTCGGAGAATGCGGTGTACGGGAACGAGTTGAACGAGCCGCCGACCATGGTCGCCAATCCGTCGGCCCGGACGGTTGCGGCGATGTCGTCCTGCTTGATGCGTTTCCCGACGATCTCACCGACGGCGAACACGCTGCCCGTCGACTCGACGGCGATGATCAGCATGACGATGATCATCGAGATGATCGCGATGGCGCTGAACTGCGGCCAGCCGAATGCGAACGGCGGGACGAAGCCGACCCAGCCCGCGTCGCCGACGTCGTCGAACCCGGTGTCGCCCAACGCCCACGCGACACCCGTGCCGATCACCAGGCCCAGCAGCACGGCGATGGTGCCCAGGAACCCGCGCAGGAACCGTTGCAGCAGAACGATCACCGCGATGGTGCCCAGCGCATACATCAGCCACCGGGGATTGTCCGGTTCGTGAACGTGGGTGTGTGGATTGGTGACCGCGTCGCCGATGCCGACGGGCAGCAGCGCGATACCGATGATGGTGATGAGGGTGCCCGTGACGACGGGTGGGAAGAACCGGATCAGCTTCGAGAAGTACGGCGCGATCAGGAATGTCACCGCGCCGGCGACGATGACCGCGCCGAACACCACGAGCAGACCTTCCCGGCCACCGCCGTTCGAGTTGGCGATCTGGATGATCGGCGCGAGGCCGGCGAAGGTGATGCCTTGCAACAGGGGCAGGCGGACACCGATCTTCCAGATGCCGACCGCCTGCATGATCGAAGCGATTCCGCAGGTGAACAGGTCGACCATGATCAGCATGGTCAGCGCCTCGCCGTCGAGGCCGATGGCACGGGCGATCAGGATGGGCACCAGGACGGCGCCGGCGTAGAAGGCGACGACGTGCTGGAACCCGAGTACGGCGAGCTTTCCGGCAGGCGGAACCTCGTCGACGGGGTGGCGGCGTCGCTGAGCACGGGATGGGGGAGCGGATGACGACATGGGGCGGGGACCTCGGTGTGGGAGCAGGTGGTCAGAAGGAGATGAGCGCGACACTGCGCCGACCTGCTCAAATATCTCCCAGTCGGCCGGTACCTGCCACCGCGGGCGCGACAAAGTTCGACGGGGTCGGCACAGCGGGCTTTGTGTGATCCTCCAGATGGCGGCCCAGGCGCAACGGTGTCGAAACATCCGCGCCGTACCGTGCGGGCACCACACCTCTCGGAGGAATCCACATGCGGCTGGGTGACCTGCTGGACGACCCCGACCTCGGTCTGCGCCTGCATCATGACCCGGGGTCGGCCCGTGACATCGAGATCGACCGGGTGTTCACCACCGACCTCCCCGATCCCAGTCGCTACTTGTTCGGTGGCGAACTCGTGCTGTCCGGGCTCATCTTCCATTCAGGGGCGGCGGAGGAGTCCGATGTCTTCGTCGACGCCCTGGTGCGCAGTTCGGTGGTGGCATTCGGCGTGGGCGAGGAGCGTTTCGGCCATGTGCCGCACCACATCGTCGACGCATGCCGACGGCGTGGCATGCCGGTTTTCGGGGTGCCCGAGGCCGTGTCGTTCAGCCGCGTCACCGACCACGTGGTCGCCCGATACGCCGCCGACCGCACCGCGGAACTCACGTCGAGCCTCTCGCGGCAGCGCCGGTTGCTCGACTCCGTGGCGTCGGGTCATGCGCTGGACGGGATGGCGGCCGAGTTGGTCGCCACCACGGGGGTCGCCTGCTGGGTGATCACCGTGACCGGACGGCAGGTGGTGGCTGTCGCCGGCGGAGGTCGGACGCTGTCGCCCGAAGTGATCGACGAGATCACCGCCAAGGCGCTGTGCACCAATGTCTTTCCGGTTGCGGTCGGTGAGATGACGCTGATGAGGATCGGATTCGCACCGTCGCGTCGCGCGGGTGGCTGGTTGCTGGTGGTGGGACGTCATCTCACCGAGCTGGGGCCCCAGGTGCTCGCGGCCTTCGAGGAGTTCGCGGCGATCTGCGCGCTGGTCCGGGCGCGGGAACGCGAGGCCTCGCGTGCGGGTGACCAGATCGGCGACCGCCTCGCCGAATACGTGGCCGGCGAGGCGAGTTCGGGACAAATCGACGACGCGCTCGACGACGCCGGCCTCGGGTCGGCGTCGACCTGGATCGTGGTGTCGGCCGACCTGGGTGATCGACCGGATCACTATCCGATGGTCCGTGCAGCCCTGCGTGATTCGCTCCTTGAACTGGGTCGTGGCACGGTCGGACAGCCGCGGGGGTCGGAGTTGATCGCCGTGGTCGACGGCGCCATCGGTGTCACCGCGCTGGAGTCGACGTTACGTGCGCACCTGGGTCGATTGACCCCGATCCTGCGCGGCACGCTCGACGTGGGGATCAGCGACCCGGTGGGCCGACCGCGCCTGTCCGGTGCGCTCGCCCTCGCCCGGCGGGCTCGATCGCTGCCCTCTGCCGGCGTGGGTGCCGACCACATCGATCGGCGTGTGCGGGTGAGCGGTAGCGGCCCCCTCGCATCCGGGGCCGCGATCCTGGCGATGCTGCCGGACGCTGTTCGACGCACCTTCGTCGGCCTCGTGCTGGGACCGCTGTCCGACGGCGACGATCGTTCTGCCGCAGACCTGCTGCGGACGCTGACGGTCTTCCTGGACGAGGATTGTTCGTGGAATCGGACGGCCGCGCGGATGCATCTGCACGTCAACACGGTTCGCTATCGGGTGTCGCGCATCGAGGCGCTCACCGGTCGCGACCTGTCGACCACGGCGGACCGGTCCGACCTCTTCTTGGCGATCGCATGCCTGCCGGGCCGTTCGGCTGTCCGGCCGCAGGACCCGCGGTAGGTTGTCGACGATGATCATGGGCGCGGTGTTGGCTGCTGGGGCGGGAACACGCTACGGCGGGCCGAAGATCGCGGCCGAGCGGGGGGAGTGGTTGCGTCGAGCGGTCGCGGCCCTGGCCGACGGAGGCTGCGACGAGGTGTTGGTGGCGATGGGCGCGGCGGTCGTGGAACCGTCGCCGAGAGCGACGACGCTCGTGGTGGCGGACTGGGCCGACGGGATGGGCGCTACTGTCCGGGCCGTCGTGGCCGAAGGCGAGCGACGTGGCGCCGATGCCGTGGTCATGGGCGTCGTCGACACACCTGACGTCGGGGCGGACGTCGTGCGCCGCGTGCTGGCCGTGGCCGACGGGTCACGAACGGCGCTCGTGCGCGCCACCTACGGGTCGCGGCCGGGACATCCGGTGTACCTGGGAGCCGAGCATCTGCCTGGCGTCCGAGCGGTGGTCTCCGGTGACATCGGTGCCCGCCCGTACCTCGACAGCCACCGCGACGTGCTCATCGACGTCGAATGCGGTGACCTGGCGACGGGGCTGGATCACGACGAGCGGTCGTGAGCGCTTCTTGCCGATCTGGTCCCTGAGCATCCTATGGCGCTGGGGGTCAAGAGGTCCGTGATGGTGGTGGTGGCGTGGGGGTATGGCCGCGGGGCGATGGTTGGTGGTGCTCGCGGCTTGGGGTGTGGCTTGGGGTTGTGGGGTTCCGGGCCGGGGTCTGCCCTGACGCGTGCTCTACCTAGCGTGCAAACGGGTTGGTGCCCAACATCCTTCATCCGAGCTTTGGTCGCGTGAGGGTGGGACTGCTCAGGCTCAGGGTCGGGTTTGGTGCCCGAGGAGATTGCGAGCTTGTCCCGGTCGGAGGGGGTTTTGGGGTCAGGCGGCGGTCCTTTCGGTGGTGCTCGGCGCGGGGCCGGCCAAGGCGGGGTTCCAGGTGGTGTTGGTGGTGATCATCGTGTGGAGCTGTCGCAGCAGGGCTGCGGCGATCGCGATACGGGCCTGATTGTCGGTCAGTGGGTTGTCGGCGCGGGTGGTCAGGTGGCGGTAGCGGTGGGCGTAGACCTCGTTGTGTGCGAGTGCGCCGAATACCGCACGCCAGGCGGCCAGCCGCAGGCGAGGTCGGCCGCGGCCGCTGATGCGGGTGGTGCCGGTGTAGTTGCCCGAGGAGTTCTCCCGCGGGCACAGCCCGGCGTGTTTGACCACCGCGCGGGCGGAGGTGAAACGGGTTGGGTCGCCGGTTTCGGCGAGGATCGCGGCCACCGATACTGCGGTGATGCCGGGGATCGAGTCGGCCAGCGTGGCCAGGTGCAGCTCGGTGAGAACCTCGAGCATCCGGGCGGCGACGTCGTCGCACTCGGCGGCGGCGCGCTGGTAGTCGCCCAACGCGTAGCGGGCGCGTTCGAGGGTGCCGGGGCGGGCGTCGGCGGCGGCCGGTTCGGCGGCCGCGGCGGCGATCAGCGCGGTCAGGATGCCGGTATGGATACGTTGACCACCCCACTTGGGCAGTTCACGGCTGATCGCCGCGGTCAACGCGCGTCGCCCGCGTGCGGTCGCGGCTTTGGCCGCCAGAACCGCGGGATCGCAGTCGCTGACCGCCATCACCGCCAGCCACGTCATCGAATCCAACGGTTTACGCGCGCAGTCCAGGGCGGCCGGCCATGCCGCGTCCAGCAGGTCACGCACCTGCTGGCGGGCCGCGCCGCGGCGGGTCAACTGTTGGGCGCGACGCACCCCCAGATGACGCAGCCGCGCCCACGCCGGATGCTGGCGTTCGGGCAGATAGACGTGCAATTGGGTGGTCAACCGGGCAATCAGCATGGCGTCTTTGTCGTCGGACTTGTCACGGGTGAAGTCCTCGGCCTCGCGGGCACGGGCCACCAGCATCGGCTGCACACACACCGCATCCACGCCGGCCTCGGCCGCCAGATCGCAGACGCTCTTCCATCGGTGACCGGTGGGTTCACATGCCACCACGATCCCGGTGAAGCCCGCCGCCAGCGCCTGCTCACGCGCCCAGTCCAGCATCGGCCCCAGCTTCGCCGGCGTGACCTGCACCGTTCGACGCGCCAGCACCCGCGAGTCATGATCGGTCACCGCCACCACCTGCTTGCGGCTGGCCAGATCGATCGCGACCACCGCGTACTCGCGACGCACAATCTGACGTAACTGGTCCAACCGGTCATTACGGCGACTATCGCCACGACTCAATCGACTACCGTGAGACACGACATCCTCCTTGATGTGATTTGGGATACCAAGCCCCTCGACCACATCAGGAGGATGTCTCGGCTCTCACACCTTTCAAGGAATTACTAGGAGATCCGGAGCGCTAGCGGAGGATCGTCACGAAGGGCCGCCCTTCGTGACCCTTCGAGACGCTCGCAAGCTCGCTCCTCAGGGCGGCGCGCTCGCAAGCTCGCTCCTCAGGGATCGGGGGAAGGCTCGCGGGCTCGCTCCCTCAGGGCGGCGCGCTCGCAAGCTCGCTCCTCAGCCTCAGGGAGCGGGGATAACCGTCACCCCGAGCATGCCGGTGGCGAACCGCGTCACCGGCCCGACGGCGGCGTCGAACGCCTCCGCGTAGCCGTCCCGCGCGCGGCCCCGCAGTCGCGCCACGTCACCCTCGGGGATCAGCTCGACGACCGCGACCAGTTCGCCGGTCGTGGGGATGCAGATGGCCCAGACGAATCGGCTCTCGTCGGCCCAGCCGGTGTCGGCGGCCGTGACGTAGCGGGCGGGGTCGTCGACCCCGAGATCGGACAACGCCGGGACGTCGGTGATCCGGTCGTCCGCACGAAGCGAACGCAGATACCACGTCCCGGCGTTGATCTCGACAGGCTCCACGGTCGGAGTATTCGTTCCCGTGTGGTCCCTACTTGAGTTCGAGCAGCACGGTGCCCTGGGTGACCGGGGCTCCGGCCTCGACGGTCAGCCCGGTGACCACGCCGTCCTTGTGGGCAGTGACCGGGTTCTCCATCTTCATGGCCTCGAGCACGACGACCAGTTCGCCCGCGGAGACCTGCTGGCCCTCCTCGACGGCGACCTTGACGACGGTGCCCTGCATCGGTGCGGCGACGGCATCGCCGGACACGGCGGCGCTGCCGCCCTTCTTGCGCGACCGGGCCTTCGGCTTCTTGCGGACGACACCGTTCGCGCCGCCGCCTCCGCCGAGCGCGAGGTCGCCGGGCAGCGAGACCTCGACGCGCCGGCCGCCGACCTCGACGACCACGTTCTGCCGCGGCAGCGACTCGTCGTCCTCGATCGGCTCACCGCCGGTGTACGGCTCGATCGGGTTCTCCCAATCGGTCTCGATCCACTTGGTGTAGACATCGAAGGTCTCGACGCCGTTCTCGTCGGTGTGGCCGTGGAAGGCCGGGTTCTCGACGATGTGGCGGTGGAACGGGATGACCGTGGCCAGGCCCTCGACGTGGAACTCGGCGAGTGCACGTGCGGAGCGCTCGAGAGCCTGCTCGCGGGTCTCGCCGGTGACGATCAGCTTGGCCAGCATCGAGTCGAACTGTCCGCCGATCACGTCACCGGCTACGACGCCGGAGTCCACGCGCACACCGGGGCCGGTCGGCTCCTTGTACACGGTGACGGGCCCGGGGGCGGGCAGGAAGTTGCGGCCGGCGTCCTCGCCGTTGATACGGAACTCGAACGAGTGCCCGCGCGGGGTCGGGTCCTCAGAGATCTCCAGCTTCTCGCCGTTGGCGATGCGGAACTGCTGGCGGACCAGGTCGATACCGGAGGTCTCCTCGGTGACCGGGTGCTCCACCTGCAGGCGGGTGTTGACCTCCAGGAAGGACACCAGGCCGTCGCTGCCGACGAGGAACTCGACGGTGCCGGCGCCGTAGTAGCCGGCCTCCCGGCAGATGGCCTTGGCGGACTCGTGGATCTTGGTGCGCTGCTCGTCGGTGAGGAACGGCGCGGGGGCCTCCTCGACCAGCTTCTGGAAGCGACGCTGCAGCGAGCAGTCGCGGGTGCCGGCGACGATCACGTTGCCGTGCTGGTCGGCGATCACCTGGGCCTCGACGTGGCGGGCCTTGTCGAGGTAGCGCTCCACGAAGCACTCGCCGCGGCCGAAGGCGGCGACGGCCTCGCGGGTGGCCGACTCGAACAGGTGCGGGATCTCGTCGATGGTGTAGGCCACCTTCATGCCGCGTCCACCACCGCCGAACGCGGCCTTGATGGCGACCGGCACGCCGTGCTCCTCGGCGAAGGCGACGACCTCGTCGGCGTCCTTGACCGGGTCCTTGGTGCCCGGCGCCATCGGCGCGTCGGCCTTGAGTGCGATGTGGCGGGCGGTGACCTTGTCGCCCAGGTCGCGGATGGACTGCGGCGACGGCCCGATCCAGATCAGCCCGGCGTCCAGCACTGCCTGCGCGAAGTCGGCGTTCTCGGAGAGGAAGCCGTAGCCGGGATGGATCGCGTCGGCGCCGGACTTGGCGGCGGCGTCGAGGATCTTGTCGAAGACCAGGTAGGACTCGGCCGAAGTCTGGCCACCCAGGGCGAACGCCTCGTCGGCCAGCTTGACGAACAGCGCGTCGGCGTCGGGCTCGGCGTAGACGGCGACGCTGGCCAGACCGGCATCTCGAGCGGCCCGGATGACCCGCACCGCGATCTCGCCGCGGTTGGCGATGAGGACCTTGGAAATACTGTTCGCAGAGGGACTTGGCACTTGTTCTCCTGGGCGTCGTGGTGCTCCGCGGAGCGCCACTGGCGGTCATGACTTACATCACGCGACTGGTTTCCCGCTCGCCCGGCCCGGTGTGTGGCCGAACGAGTGAGGCACGACACTCGAGTCTAAGCATCACGCGTTCAGGGCAATACCCTAGCCCACCGATCAATCGTTCGGTCGACCCCTGCCCGGTTACTCGTGAGTATGAAAAACGCTGGTGTCGCCGAGTTCTCGGACAAGCTTCGCAAAATCCTGCAGGTAGGTGCGTACGGGCCCGTGATCGCTGCCCGTCGACCGGTCCTCAGCGCTCGCCGGAGTGGGATGGTTCACATCGTCGCCCGCCGTCTCGGGCCCTTGCGCGGACGTCGATTCCGGTGGGAAGCGGGCGGACACGCGCATCCCGCCGGGCGTCCGATTGATCCAGATGTAGACCTCATGCGGGGCGTAACTGTGGCTGCGCAGTACCTTCGCCCGGCCGGCGTCCGCTTCGGCCGCTCCCGGCGCGTACCGGGTGTCGATGAAAGAGATCACGAACAGCGGTTCGCCCCGGTGCCCGAGCAGTTCCGCAACGCGTAAGAACGGCAGGCTCGCACCCTGGCGCGCCCGCTTGAGTTCGGCGGTCGCCCGCACGACCGCCTGGTCGAAGGTCGGTGTGTCGGACACGTCGAGCGTGAACGGGGCGACCGCGACGAACCAACCGAGTGCGGTCAGCCACCGCTGATCGTCGCGGGTATGCCGTGGCAGCACACACCGGAACTCGGGATCACCGGTGCGGTGGTGGTAGATCAGCGCGAATGCGGCCAGCACCCCGGCGGTGAGGGTTCCACCCGCCTGCGAGCACACCGCGGTGAACCGGTTGGCGGCGGCGTCGTCGAGCAGCAGGCCGTAGAGCGACTCCTGGGCCACCGCGGACTCGTCGCTCGGGTCGGGTGCCGGGGCGTCGAGATCCGCGCGGTCGATCTGGCGAACGGCGGCGTCGACGGCGAACGCCGGCATCCCGCCGCGTCCGGACCGCAAGAAGTCTGTCCACGTCCGCACGGCGGGGTGATCGGCACCGGTCTGGTCGGCGAGCCGGCGTTCCTGGGCGCTGAAGTCGACGTAGCTGCCGACCTCGGGCAGCTCCGGCGGCTCCTGGCGGCGCGCGGCCCGATACAAGGTGACCAGTTCGTGCTGGGCCATGATCAGCGAGTAGCCGTCGACCAGCGAATGATCGGCCGCGAACAGCAACGTGAAGGACGACTCGCGGCCGACGGTGGCGAACATGTATGCAGGCCAGTGCAGTGGCGCCGTCGCCCGGTCGAAGGAGCCGGCGATCTGCTCGACCAGCGGCCCCGATTCGGTGTACCAACCGATCCGGCCCATCTTCAGCTTCACCGTTCCCGGGTCTGTGCTGAGGCGCGCGAGACCGTCACCGCGGATGATGACATGGCTGCGCAGCACCTCGTGCCGATCGATCCACTGCATGAGGGCGGTACGGATCGCCGGGATCGACAGCGGTTCGTCGAACTCGATGGCCAGACCGAGCCAGGATTCCCGTCCGCCTTCGCGGCGGGTACGAAGTCGGTACTCGAATGCCGAACGCAGATGCTGTTCGTGGTTGTGCGATGTCAGGCGGGAGTCGCGGCTCCACGCGCCGAGCCCACCCGAGACATACGGTGTCCACTCGACGAGTCCACCGGGTTCGACGGGTTCGTCGCGGATCTGGACGAACTTCATGTCGAACGTGCTGGGGTACCGGGTCCGTTCCCGGTCTGGGTGCGCACCTGGCTCTTGATCCGGGCGAGCATCCCGGCCATCCCGCGCAGACGTAGCGGACTGACCGCGGAGTCCAGGCCCAACGCATGATAGAAATCGGCCGGCACGGCGAGGATCTCCTCGGCCGACGCGCCGTCGAGTCCCTGATGCAGGATCGAGGCGAACCCGCGCGTGGTCGGCGCCTCCGGCGGGGCCGTGAGGTACAGCCGGACGCTGTCGCTGTCGGCGGCGTCGACGGACAGGAACACCGGGGACTGGCACTCCGGGACGGGCTCCATCGACTCCTCGTGCAGATGCTCCGGCAGTTCCGGCAGCTCCCGCGAGAACTCCAGCAGCAGGGTCACCCGATCCGAGTCACCGACCGCGCCGAAGTCGTCGACGATCTCCGCGAGGGGGGCGGGCAGCGTCATGTCGATGCCGGTGCGGCACCGGGCTCGGGACCGATGGCGATCGGCACCCGGACCGCGTTGCCCCACTCGGTCCACGATCCGTCGTAGTTGCGGACGTTCTCGAAACCCAGGAGGTGGGTCAGCACGAACCAGGTGTGGCTCGAGCGTTCCCCGATGCGGCAGTACGCGATCGTCGGGGTGGCGGCGTCGAGATCGGCGTAGATCTCCTCGAGCTCTGCCTTACGTCGGAATCTGCTGTCCGGTGCGGCGGCCTTCGCCCACGGGATCGACACCGCGGTCGGGATGTGCCCGCCGCGCAGCGCACCTTCCTCCGGGTAGTCCGGCATGTGGGTCCGCTCACCCGTGTACTCCTGCGGGGAACGCACATCGACGAGCGGTTCGCGGCCGAGGGCCTCGAGGACCTCCGGGGCGAACGCGCGGATACGCGAGTCGTCGCGTTCGACGACCGGATAGTCCGAGCGCGGGTACTCGGGGACGTCGAAGGAGGTGTCGCGGTCCTCCGACATCCACGCGTCGCGGCCGCCGTCGAGCAGACGCACGTCCTCATGGCCGAACAGGGTGAAGACCCACAGGGCGTAGGCGGCCCACCAGTTGCTCTTGTCGCCGTAGATGACGATGGTGTCGTCGCGCTCGATGCCCTTGCTGCGCATCAACTCGGCGAACTGCTCGCCATCGATGTAATCGCGGGTCACCGGGTCGTTGAGATGTAGATGCCAGTCGATCTTCTGGGCGGTGGGGATGTGGCCGATGTCGAACAGCAGGACGTCTTCGTCGGACTCGACGATCTTGAGCCCCTTGGCGCCGAGATGCGCTGACAGCCACTGGGTGCTGACGAGACGCTCCGGGTGCGCGTAGTCGGCGAACGCCGGATTCGGATCGGTCTCCACGCTCAACTGAGGTCCCCTTCGTGAGTTGTCGTCGGTCCGCGAACGGGCTGTGCTGCGGACCCGCCGACGTGCGGTCTGCCGCACACGAGCCTACCCACAGTCGAGTTGCGACGGGGCGCAGGCTCCGGCGTGCAGACCATCAGCCACGAGGCCGAGTACGTCGGTCATGGTGTGCCGCGCTCGGACGGTGTGCGGGTACCTCGCACGCAGATGGATGCCGTCGGCGTCACGCCAGAACCAGAACTGCGCTGCATCGGTCCGGCGGGTGCTGGAGATCTGGCGGACCGGGACCGTGGACGGAAGCCCCAGTCGGCGATAGTCGACGTAGGACATCATGAAGACGTCCTGGCGCGCGGCGCGCAGCAGATCGGCAAACGCCGAGTAGACCGGGGTGAGGCCCATGTGGGCGAGGGGGAGGGACTCACCGAGTCGAGCGGTGTTGGTGCGGACCGCCGTGTCGTGATCGACGTTGGTGCTCAACCGGATCGGCGCATTGCCCACCAGCCATCCGACCACCCGACGATCGGCCGCCGTGTGGCGCGTGTGCACCGGCAGGATGGTCGGCAGTTCGGTCGGCCCACCCGATCGGTGCACCGCGTCGGCAACCGCGGTCAGCAGGGCGGGGTAGGTGCGGGCGCCCGCCGTCCGGACGCGTTCGTCGAAACGTGCCGCGTCGTCGGCGTCCAGGAGCGTGCGGATCTCGGTGTGTACCTCGGCGGTTTCGCCCGTGCCGAGTCCGAGGTCCAGTGGGAATTCGGGGACCGTCCACCCATTGGTGGCGAGGAAGTCGCCCCACTTGCGTAGGCGCGGGTCGTCGGCCGGTACGTCCGGCGCCGCTTCCTCGCAGGCGCGGATGTCGAGAAAGCTGCCGGGCCGGTCAACGGAAGCGCCGTCGAGATCGTCGACGAGATCCGATGCGATGACGGCCAGTGAGTACGCGTCGACGAAGCAGTGGTCGAAGGCCAGTACGACGGTCGTCGACGTCGGGCGACGGACGGCGGCGAGATAGTGGCCGAGCGGGGCGAACGGTGTACACGCGGTGGCGATCTGTGTCAGGCAGGTGGCGGTGAGCGTGTGGGCTGATACGGCTTCACCGTCGCGGGCGGTCCCAGGTATCGGCTCGACGCCGACGGAGTCCGCGTCCAGTCGCCACCGTCGGTACCCGTCACCGTCGGAGACGAAGTGGCACCGCAGCACCTCGTGCCGGTTGAGCAGGGACCGCAGGCTTGCCGTCAGCCGCTCGATCCCGACCGAGCCGGGCAGCTCGACCGTCAGCGCAAGCCAGCCGGCACTGCCGTTGCGGCGCATCGCATCGAGGTGGAACTGCTCGTTCTCCGATGGCGGTGTCGGCACCGCCACGGCGGGAGCTGTCGCGCAGAGTTGCCATCGGGTGAGCTCACCCGGCTCGATCTCGACGGACCCGACGTCGCACAGTTTCACGTGCCCACCTGCACCGACGGGCTCGTTCGCACCTTTCGTTCGTCCCCTTCGGCGTAGGAGGAGATCCACCGCTCGACCGAATCGAGGTAGAGGTCGAATGACTTTCGCGCCGTGGGGTTGTCCGGGATATGGCCGGTCACCGTGAGGTGATCCGGATAGCGGGTGAACCAGGTGTTGGCGTTCTTGGTCTCGCCGATCGCCTGGAACCCGGTCAACTGCTGCAGTACGGGATCGTCGCTACCGGGGATGCGGCGGAAATCGATGTAGGACACCATCTGTGGAGAGCCGGGCTCCGGGATGTAGGCGCCCTCCCCGGCGAGCAGGGCCAGCACGACGTGGACCGGCAGCCCGGACAGGTCGCGGGCCCGCGCGACGGCAGAGGTGGCGGAGACGGCCAATTCGCCGAACGTCGCCTCCGGGGGAATGGGAAACGCGACCGGTGCGAAGTTGCACAGCCACCCCTGCATGTTCGCGGTTTCCGCGGTGCGGGTGGACAGGACGGTCGCGGTGAAGAAACGGTCGACGCCCAGCAGTTCATGCTGTGCCGCCGCAAGAGCGGCGTAGAGGACACCGGCCATGGAGGTGCCGCCGCCCGCTCTGCGCGCGTCGATTGCGGTGAGGGCCTCGGCATCGATCAGAATCCGCCGTATCGGTTTCGCGGGTGCGAGTTCGCCGTCCGCGAGTCCGAGGTCGAACGGCAGGGGAGGCACTCGTCGATCGTGTTCGGACAGGATCTCGCGCCAGGTCGCGATCCGCGGATCGGCGGGATCAACTGTCCGGGCCAGTTCGGACTCGGCGCGGATGTAGTCGGAGAACAGTCCGGTCGGCTGCTCTTCGGTCTCGCGTCCGTCGCGAAGTGCACGGTAGAGCCGAGCGATCTCGGCGGCCCCCATGAACTGTGAGAACCCGTCCGTGTGGGAGTGGTCGCATCCCGCGTAGAAGGTGAACCGGTCACCCTCGTCCACCGCGCCGAACACGATCCCGGGCATACGGTCGAACACCGCTTTGGACCCCACCCGGTCGACGATGTACCCGATCACCTCATCCGCGGTCAGGGTGTCATCGGTCTCGACGGTGACGTAGCGCGTCGCCTCGGCCGGCGTAACCGCCCGGAAGGGGCCGTGCTCGTCCGTCGGGTACATCGCGCGCAGCTCTTCATGACGCCGCGTGAACAGTGTCAGGGCGGTCGCCATGGCGTCGCGGTCGAGCGGTCCGTCGAACACGGTGACACTCGTCGCCGTCCCGGTGTGCGGGGCACCACGCTCGCGCTTCTCCAGGCAGGCGCGGACATGGTCCTGCTGCAGGAAACTGAGGCCCTCGGTCGTGCGCACCGCCTCGGCCTCCGCACGGTCGGGATCGGCGAGACGCCACTCGACGGTGCTACCACCGACGAGCGGCGCGCGCAGGATCGGGACGCGGCTCATCTGGCCTATGACGGGCTCGACGCGTCGGCGGTGACGTGGGCGTAGGCGAGGTCACCGTCGGCGATGACGGTCTTCAGGATCTGCTGGAACGTGGAGATGAAGCGGTGCACACCCTCCGCTTCGGCGCCGGTGGGGAACCGGGCCGAGATGTTGGTACCGCCAGGCACCCGGTTGATCCAGAAGTAGACCTCGTCGGCGGCGCGGGTCGCGCTGCGCAGCACCCTGGCCTGCCGTCGATCCCAGTCGTCGGCGCCCTCGGCGTGACGCAGGTCGATGTAGGACACGACGAATCCCGGCGGTGTGGTGTCCCCGCCGATCAGATCGGCGACCGGCGTGAACGGGGCGGCACCCACCTTGCGGTAGTCGGCGGCACTCGAGGCGATCGGCCCGATCGCCTCCCGGAACGTGGTCGCGCCCTGGGGCCGCAAGTGCACCGGGATCAGGCCGACGAACCAGCCGGCGGCCTCGCCCCACTTCACCTCGCTGCGGGTGTGGATGGGATTGAGGAAGCGGAGATCAGCGTTGCCGGACAGTCGGGACGCCGTCATCGACAGCGCGGTGTAGATCCCGGCCTGCATGTTCGCGCCGGCATCCTTGCACAACGCGTGAAAGGCCTTGGTCTCCGCGGCATCGAGCAGCCAGGACGACAGGGTCGCCTGGAAGCCGTGATCGGGTGTCCGTTCGGCGACGATCGCGGGTGCCGCCGAGCCCGTCGATGCGATCTGCTCCGGGAACGTCGGCATCGGCGCCGGCTGCGGGGACTCGGGGTCGGCAGCGGCGAAGAACTGACTCCACAGCGCGACCGCGGCGTCCGTGTGGCGGATCTGATCGCCGAGTTCGCGTTCGGCGTCGGAGAAGTCGACGTAGCTCCCGAACTCGGGCAGGTTGTCCTGCTCGCCCCGAAGCGCGGCTTCGTAGATGGCGGTCAGTTCCTTGATCGCGAACACCTGCGTGTAGGCGTCCATCACCGTGTGGTCGGCGGCGAACACCAGGAGGAAGGCATCCGCGCGGTCCTCGAGGTCGACGGTGATCGCGATGCAGTGGGGCCACGCGAGTGGGCTCACGGTCGTGTTGAAGTACTCGTTGATCTGTTCGAAGACCTCGGTGCTGGCCAGATTCTCGCCCATCGGCCGGGATGTCACCGAGATGGCGTCGGCGGGAACGGTGGTCCGGCGCAGTCGGTGGTCGTCGTCGGCGATCACCGAGCTACGGAACGCCTCGTGGCGTGCGTACCAGCGCTTCATCGTGCCTGCGAGGGCGTCGTGATCGAGGGGCGACTCGATGAGGAATGCGGTACCGATCCATTGGCTGTACCAGGCGTCGCCTTCGGCGGCGGCGCGGGTGGCGTGCTCGACGTGCATGTAGGACAGGCGGCGGGGGTCGTCGGTCCATGCCGCGGGATCCGCCTCGGGAACCCAGGCGGTCAGTGACCCTGCGGGCAATGGGTAATCGGCAAGCTCGGTGTACTCCATGAGAACTCCTTCCGGAGCGTTGTCACGGTCGGGTCGGCATCGTCACAAGCCGTGTGCGGGCAGTCAGCTGGTCTTCTGGTCGGGTGTCGGGGACATGGACAACAGGATCGGTCAGTTCAGTGCTGCGTCGATGAAGGGCCAGCTGCGATGGAGCTGGTCAACCCAATAGGGCCACGAGTGCGTGCCCGGGTCCTCGTAGCGGAACGTCGCGGGGATTCCCTGGGCATCGAGTTGCGCTTGGAGATTTCTTGTGCACCATAGCGATCCGACTTCGATCGCGCCACCCACGATCTGTCGGTCGGTGGGGTTCGAATTGCCCGGGTAGCCGGGTGCGTCGTATTCGCCCGACCGGCCGGTGCCCGTGGAGACATAGACGGCGCTACCGCGCAATCCGCCCGATCGCTGCAGGACGTCGTGGGCCGCCCAGGCCGGGTCGTTGGGCGGGCCCCACATGTTGTCGGGGTTGCCACCGAACGCGGAGACGATCCCCCGGGGGTACGCCTGACCGGCGGGGCCGGTGGTGGTGTAGCAACCGCTGAACGCGGCGACCGAGTCGTAGAAGCCCTGGTTGCGCGCGGCGAGGGTCAGACTCGATCCGGCGCCCATCGACAGCCCGGAGATTCCCCGGCTGCCGTTGCCGTCGAAGCGGGCCTCGAGCAGGGGTGGGAGCTCCTTGGTCAGGAACGTCTCCCACTTGTACCGGCCGAGTTCGGGATCATCGCGCTGCCAGTCGGTGTAGAAACTGCCGTTGCCGGCGATCGGCATTGCGACGGTCACGTTCTTGTCGGCGAAGAACTTCTCGGCGTCGGTCTTGATCAGCCAGATGCTGTTCTCTTCGGACTCTTCGCCGAGTCCGCCGAGCATGTACAGGAACGGCCGGGGGCCGTCGGAGTCTCTGGGGACGAGTAGTTGGACCTTGATGGTCTTGTCCATCGAACCCGAGTGCACGTAGGCCGCGAGTCGCGTGGGTCCCTCGCGCACGATCCGCTCGATGCGCGATTCGCTCGGGGCGGCGGACGCCGAGGCGGAGACACCGATGAGGCTGATGGCGGCGGACGCGGCGACTGCCAGGCAGGTGATCACCGCGACGAACGAGCGGGAACCACCCGTTTCCCTACGCGCTGTGCGCGCAAGTGAATTCGCCATCAAAACCCCTCTGCGCCTCGTGCGCCCGATTTGCGAAACTCGGACGATCCATCGTTGTTATTAGTTTGCAACAGAAAGTAACAGAGTCGGGCGACAGTGCCGGTTCAGTGAGGAATGTCACCACGCCGATGTGGGCAAACCCCAACGGGCACATTCTTTCTCAACACACTCCCGAAGCTCGGTCGAGGACGGGAACGCTACCGGGTCCAGTCCGGACACAGCGATCGTGACCGTTTCGCCCGTGTCGTGAAACCACGCCGCGAGTCCACCGCGTAACCGAGACAAGCGCTCCCGGCTGACTCCCTGCGTGGTGGCCCGCGAGGTGAACGCAGCTACCCGTGACGGGTCACCGAGGCCGGCGAACAGGGGATCGACGACGCCGCCGTTCGATGCGAGGGCCAGGGGAGTAGCGGCGTTGCGACTCATCTTCCCGACGGCAACGTCGGGCAACGCCTGCATCAGCGGCTGCAGTCGCGAGAGGCGGCTCGACTGCGCGGCAGCGTCGAGATAGGTCTGTTTCGCCTGCCGCCGGATGGCGGTGAGGTCTCGGTCGCGGCTCCACTCGGCCGGCAGGTCGAGGGTCACCCCGGTCGTCGAGTTGGCTCGGGTGTCCTCGGTCTCGCGGAGCGACATCGGAACCGAGACCCGGACGGTGTCCTCCCAGCTCGCCCGGCCGGCCGCGACGATGAGCCCCACCACGATCGCGGTGAACAGCGCGTTGTTGGAGCCGTCATGGGTGCTGACCGTCGCTCGCCAGTCGTCGCCCGGGATCGCGACGACCGCCAGGGGGGTGCGGATCGGTCTCTCGGCAGCGAGTTCAGCCTCATCGGGCACGGGCGGTGCCGGGATGGATCGTGACGTGACGGGCTCAGTCGCCTCCTTATCGGCGGCTCCGCGGGCGGCCCAGGTGTCACGGGCCAGGGCGGCGAGATTGATGCCGATGGAGGACGCCTGGCCGATGGCGTCGCGGACGTCGTCGAGGAGGGCCGCCGGCTTCGGCTCGTAGCGCGGGTGGTCGTCGCCGGTGATGGCCTGCATCACCGCGCGTCCGCCCAGCCAGCCATCGCCGACCGCGTGCGACGAACAGAGCGTCACCATCCCGCCGCCCGAGGCCAACGGGGCCGCGCGCAACTCCCAGACAGGACCCTCGGCCAGGTCGAATCGGACCTCGGCGGCCCGTTCGATCCAGTCCACGATCGAGTCGTCGTCCAGTTCATCATCGAGGTGCATGCGCCCGGCGGCGGTGGGCGCAGCGGTCCAGAAGTCCCTGGCGAACGGGATTCGACTGCGGTGCAGTCGCCGACTGATCGGGCTCGTGAGCAGACGGCGACCGATCTGTTCGAGTTCGTCGGCACTCAACGGCTCGGTCAGGCGCCAGATCGCCTGACTGAGCACCGGGACCCCGAAAGCACGGTCCATCCGGATGAAGAGATCGTCGTCATGTGTGGTGCGCTCGACGTGAGTGGTCACTCCGACAGGGTAGCCATGCCTCACTCCCGCGGCAGTGCCACGGCCGGTCAGCGCCAGAGGGTCGTGACGTCGATCCCGACCTCACCGAGGAGCCGGTGGACGGTCGGCAGCCCGATGCCCAGGACCGACGACGGATCGCCGTCGACCGCGTCGACGAACCACCCACCACGCCCGTCCAGGGTGAAGGCGCCCGCGACGGACAACGGTTCACCGGTTGCGACGTAGGCGTCGACGGTCGCGTCGTCGATCTCGGCGAACCGGATCGTCGTGGACGCGGCCGCGTGCGCGGCATCGCTGACCGCGCCGGCCCGGACGCGGGTCACGCAATGACCGGTGATCAATTCCGCGTCGCGACCGCGCATCCGGCGCCACTGCGCCCGCGCCACGTCGGCCGTGTGCGGTTTACCACTGAGCCGTCCGTCGAAGAACAGCATCGAATCGCAGGTCAGGACGACGGCATCGGTGGGCGCGGCATCCTCGGCGAGGAGTGCGGCGACCACGGCGTCGGCCTTGGCCTGGGCGAGGCGGACCACCACGTCGTCCGGTGGAAATGCCGCCAAGGTCGCCAACAGCGCGTCCTCGTCGACATCGGAGACGAGCACCCGCGGGTCGAGTCCGGCGTCACGGAGCACCCGTAGGCGGGCCGGTGACGCCGACCCGAGGATCACCGCGGGAGCGGTCACCACCTCTGGTTCGTGAAGCTGCCGGGGGCACCCCAGATCGGCCGCAACAGGTCGACGGGCCGCCCCCAGTCGTCACGCGGACCGCTCTCGGCGGGACCGGGCTCACCCGACCCGGCCGCGGCGGCGACGACCGCCACCAGCGCGGCGACCTCCTCGTCGGACGGGTTGCCCCGGACGACGCGCAGGAAGGGTGCCGCAGCGGGTGACGCAGTGTCGGTGGCGTCGGTGGTGTCGATGTCGTCGCTCACAGCGGGATGTTCCCATGCTTCTTCGGCGGCAGGTTGACCATCTTGCGTTCGAGCAGACGCAACGCAGTGGCGACCTGGCCGCGGGTGTGGCTCGGCGGGATCACGGCGTCGACATATCCGCGTTCGGCGGCGACATAGGGGTTGACGAGGGTGTCCTCGTACTCCTGCTGCAGCTCCAGACGCAGCGCGTCGACATCCTCACCGTTGGCCTGGGCTTCCTTCAGCTTGCCGCGGTACACGAACCCGACGGCGCCGGACGCCCCCATGACGGCGATCTGCGCGGTCGGCCACGCCAGGTTGACGTCGGCACCCATGTGCTTGGACCCCATGACGTCGTACGCGCCGCCGTAGGCCTTGCGGGTGATGATGGTGATCTTGCCGACCGTCGCCTCGCCGTATGCGTAGAGCAGTTTGGCGCCGCGGCGGATGATGCCGTTGTATTCCTGGTCGGTTCCGGGCAGGAAGCCCGGGACATCGACCAGGGTGACGATCGGGATGTTGAAGGCGTCGCAGGTGCGGACGAAGCGCGCGGCCTTCTCCGATCCCTTGATGTCCAGGCAGCCGGCGAACTGCGTCGGCTGATTCGCGACGATGCCGACGCTCCGGCCGTCGACCCGTCCGAACCCGACGATGACGTTGGTGGCGTACTCCGCCTGCACCTCGAGGAACTCGTCCTCGTCGAGGATGCGGCGGATCACCTCGTGCATGTCATAGGGCTGGTTGGGGGAGTCGGGGATCAAGGTGTCGAGTTCGAGGTCCTCGTCGGTGAGGGTCTCCTCGATCGATCCGGCGGCCGGTTGGTCGACGGGCAGACGCGGCGACTCGGCACGGTTGTTGCTCGGCAGGTAGCCCAGCAGCTCCTTGACGTATTCGAGGGCGTCCTCTTCGTCGGACGCCACATAGTGGGCAGTGCCCGACTTGGTCATGTGGGTGTGCGCACCACCGAGGTCCTCCATGGTGACGTCCTCACCGGTGACCGTCTTGATGACGTCGGGCCCGGTGATGAACATCTGGCTGGTCTGATCGACCATCACCACGAAGTCGGTGAGTGCCGGCGAGTAGACGTGCCCGCCGGCCGCAGCGCCGAGGATCAGCGAGATCTGCGGGATCACACCGGACGCGCGCACGTTGCGGTGGAAGATCTCGCCGTAGAGGCCGAGCGAGACGACGCCCTCCTGGATGCGGGCGCCGGCGCCGTCGTTGATGCCGATCAACGGGCGGCCGGTCTTGATGGCGAGGTCCATCACCTTGACGATCTTCTCGCCGTACACCTCGCCGAGGCTGCCGCCGAAGACGGTGGCGTCCTGGCTGAAGACGCACACCTCACGCCCGTCGATGGTGCCGTAGCCGCTGACGACGCCGTCGCCGACCGGGCGGCGCTCGGCGAGACCGAAATTGGTGCTGCGATGTCGGGCCAGCGCATCCAGCTCGACGAACGAGCCCTCGTCGAGGAGATGCGTGATCCGCTCACGGGCGGTCAGCTTGCCCTTGTCGTGGATCTTCTCGACCGCAGCCTCGCCGACCGGATGCTGGGCCTCCTCGAGGCGGTTTCGCAGGTCGGCGAGCTTTCCCGCCGTGGTGTGGATGTCGGGCGCGGCGCCGTCCTCGCGTGAAGCTGTCGTCATGAACAACGATGCTAACGACCTGAGTGTGAGCCACGTCAACCGGATCAAAGTGAGATTTCCCTCAGGTTCCCGAGCGATCGGTCGGGGATCTCGGATCCGGCGGTGACCTGGGTCGGTCGGACGGTAGCGTCATCTCATGACCTCGGCCGATGACCTGAATGCTGACCGCCTCCACGAACTGCTCGCCGGGACTCGATGGCGCGACGTCGAAGTGGTGGATTCCACCGGTTCGACCAACGCCGACCTGATCACGCGTGCCGCGACCGACGACGTGGACGGGACGGTGCGGCTGACCACCGATCAGACGGCCGGCCGCGGTCGGCACACGCGGCAGTGGGTCGCTCCGGCGGGCGGCCAACTCGCGATGTCCGCGGCGTTGGCGGTCGGCGACGACACCGAACACCTGGGATGGCTGTCGTTGATCGCCGGTCTGGCCGCCGTGGAGGCGCTCGACGAGGTCGTCGGGATCCGGCCCACCCTCAAGTGGCCCAACGACGTGCTGATCGACGACCGCAAGGTGGCGGGCATCCTCTCGGAGTACACGCGCACCCCCACGGGCGGTCTGGCGGTGATCGGGACCGGGATCAACACCGCGATGTCCGCCGACGAGCTGCCGGTTCCCACCGCGACATCCCTGCAGATCAGTGTCGGCCGGGCGGTGTCGTCGACGGAACTGGCGGCGACGTTCCTGCGCGCGCTGGGCGACTTGTTGACGCATTGGCCGGGCGATCTGGACCGGTTGATCGGCACCTATCGCGACCGCAGTGACACCATCGGCCGCCGGGTGAAACTGGCGCTACCCGGCGATCTCGAGGTGACCGGGACGGCAGTCGGTGTCGACGCGATGGGCCGGATCGTCGTCGATGCCGATGGGCGAGAGGTGGTCGCCGCCGCCGGCGACGTCACGCACCTGCGGTCCGTCGACGACTGACGCTGTCAGCCGCTCTGGATGCTCTTGTGGCCCATCGCGGGTACGAGCGTGGCGATCGGCAGGCCGATGATCAGATGCACCACCGCTGTCGCGATGCCCACCGAGAACTCCGCGGACAGGATCAACGGGATGATCACCGCCGCCGCGATCAGCAGTCCGACGATCCAGCGGAAAAACTGGTCGGGTGACGGGGTGACGAGCTGCAGGACGTACCACAGCGCGCCCGCGGCGAGTGCACACAGGAAGCCGACCACGGCGAACCAGAACTCGTCGCGGGCCAGCGGATTCCACACCCCGAAGCGCCCCGCCGCGTTCACCCGGTCGACGATCGCGCGAATGATCCACGCCGCCAACCAGGCGGCGAGCCCGGTGACGACGCCGGTCATCACGACACCGCCGACGAACATCGTCGGGTTGATGTCGGGCCCGGTCTTGGGTTTGCGGGGCCTTGCCTCGCTTTTCTGATACGGGTCGCCCTGCTGATACGGGTCGGCCGAATAGGCGTAGGTCGGCTCCGAGTGGTCGGGCCGCGGCGCGGACTGGCCGTACGCCCTGGACTCCGGGTACCCGGGCTCGTAGCGCGCGGTCCTCGGATCGCGTGGGTCGCGTGGATCTTGGTAGCTCATGTCTGATCGGACCTCGAGACTGATCGTCATGGGACGCCTTCATCGGCAGTGTACCGACCCCGGTGTCGGGATCGGCTGTCCGTCACGCGGCGAGCATTAAGCTGACAGCCATGTCCTATCCACGGGAGAACCTCGCGCCCGGCGAGGAGGTGGTTCTGCATCGCCACCCCCACTGGAAATGCCTGATCGGCCCGTTTCTCCTGTTCCTGGTGGTGACGGCCGCTGCGGGGTTGCTGGCGGGGGTCATCACCGGCGCACAGATCAGCTCGACGACGCGACTCGTACTGTTCATCATCGTCGGCGTCATCTGGCTCGCCGCCTTCGCGTGGTACTTCCTCCGCCCGCTGATCTCGTGGGCGTCCACCCACTTCGTCCTCACCGATCGCCGGGTGATCTTCCGCAACGGGATCATCACCCGCTCCGGAATCGACATCCCGGTGCGGCGCATCAACACCGTCGAGTTCCGGCACGGGCCCATCGATCGGCTGCTGAAGACCGGCACCCTCATCATCGAATCGGCGTCGGACGAACCGTTGGCATTCGACGACATCCCACAGGTCGAGCGTGTGCATGCGCTGCTGTATCACGAGGTGCTCGATGTCGCCGACAACGAGCCCGTTGCCGGGCAGACGGACGCCGACGAGGTGCGGGTGAGTGCCGACCGCAGGGCCGAACGGGGCCACAACGAGGGGGACAGAGGATGACCGACGTGCTGCTGGCCGAGGACGACGCCGCCATCGCGGAGCCGCTGGCCCGGGCGCTCACCCGGGAGGGATACGGCTGCGAGGTCGTCACCGACGGGGCGCAGGCGCTCGATCAGGCCATGGACAGCCGTTTCGAATTGCTCATCCTCGACCTCGGCCTGCCGGAGATCGACGGTCTCGAGGTGTGCCGCCGGGTGCGGTCGGCACGTCCGGCGCTGGCCGTGCTGATGCTGACGGCGCGGACCGACGAGGTGGACTTCGTCGTCGGACTCGACGCGGGCGCCGACGACTACGTCGGCAAACCGTTCCGGCTCGCCGAGCTGCTCGCACGTGTCCGGGCGCTGCTCCGACGACAGCAGAGTGCCGACGTGGTCCTCGACGGTGGCGACATCCAGCTCGACACCCGCGGACGCCGGGTCCTCGTCGACGGTGAGGACCTGGTGCTGGCCAACCGCGAGTTCGATCTGCTGCGGTTCCTCATGGAGCGGTCGGGCCAGGTGGTGAGCCGCGACGAGATCCTCACCGAGGTGTGGGGCTCGGCGGACCTGCGCTCGTCGAAGACGCTGGACATGCACATCTCGTGGTTGCGGCGCAAGATCGGCGACGACCAGCACGACCGACCACGCCACATCGTCACCGTGCGCGGCGTCGGCTTCCGATTCGATCCCTGACGCACGCCCGGGATCTCGACGATGCGCCGCCGGATACTCAACACGATGATCGCCATGTGCGTGGCGGTCGGTCTTCTGCTGGGCATCCCGCTGAGCGTGATCGCGTGGTGGTGGGTGTCCGACAACGCGCATCAGACCCTCGACAGCCGGCTGAAGCTGATTTCCGACCAACTCATCCGGCAGGAGGGGGCCGAGGGCACGGTGCCGCCGGGCGAACTCGACGTCGACGCCTTCCGTCTGCTGATCCCCGAGGACGGTCGGCTGACGGTGCGTTACCCGGTGGACGGCGGGTCCGACGCCATGGTCGTGATCGGCGACCGCATCGAAGGGGCGACGCTCGGAGATTCGATCGGTCTCGGCAACGCGGGGTCGCTGCTGCTGGAGATCCCGCTCGATCAGGTGCGCGACGACCAGGTCGCGGCGGTCGGCATCGTGCTGGTGGTGGTCGCGAGTTCGATCGTCGCCGGCACGATCGTTGCGGCCGTCACCGCCGGCCGGATCGCGGACCCGCTCATCGATCTCGCCGACCGGGCCGCCGCGATGGCCAAGGGTGATTTCCGGTCGGAATGGAAGTCCTACGGCATCGGCGAACTCGACCGGGTGTCCCGGGCGCTCGGCGACGCGAACGCCGAGATCGCGCTGCGGCTCGAGCGTGAAGGCGAGATCGTCGGCGATGTGTCCCACCAACTGCGCAGCCGGCTCACCGCCATCCAGCTGCGCCTCGACGAGTTGTCGATGCACCCCGATCCCTCGGTCGTCGACGAGGCCGAGGCCGCCCTCGAGCAGGTCGAACGGCTCTCCCGGGAACTCGACGAGATGGTCGCGGCCTCTCGCAACGACCCCGCCGTGCCCACCGACATCGACGTCAGGGAGATGGTGCACACCCTGATCGGGGATTTCCGGGCATCGTTCGACGCCGCGGGCAGGACCATCTCCACGGGCTTCGACGGCCGGTCCGTCGCGGTGAGCGCGCGGCCCGGACGGCTCCGCGAGGCCATGAGCGTGCTCGTCGACAATGCCCTGCAGCACGGTCGGGGGACCTGCCACATCCAGGTCGACGACCTGCCGTCGGGGGACATGCTGCGGGTGTCTGTATCCGACGAGGGCGACGGAGTCCCGGACGAACTGGTGTCCCACATCTTCCGGCGCGGGTTCTCCGCCGGGCGCGGCAACGGGGTCGGTCTGTCGCTGGCCCGCGCGCTCGTCGAGGCCGACGGTGGCCGGCTCGAGCTCACCTCCCGACGGCCCGCGGAGTTCTCCCTGGTGATCCCGTCAACGCTGGGACGTCGGGCGCCCGGCCAGGACGCCGAACGGCCCGCCGGCGAGCCAGATCCCGGCGTCAGGCATGACCGAGTTCCTCATCGGTGAGTTCCTCGAGCGTCGGGTGCAGGTCCGTGGAGCCGGCGTCGCCGCCCCGCAGCTGCTCCACCGGGAAGGCGAACTTGCGTAGCGCCCAGAAGCGGAAACCCATCTGCAGGAGATTGCCGATCAGGAACCCCAGGATGAAGTCGACGACGACGAGCTCGGTGACCGTGAGGTTGCTCCGCAGGTCGAAGACGTTGTTGGCCACCCACAGCGGTGCCGCGGCCAGGATCACCCCGACCCCGCTGATCGCGAAGAAGATCAGCGCCTCGTGGTGCCGTTCGCGGCCGCCACGGTTCTTGAACGCCCACTCGCGGTTGAGGATGTAGCTCAGGATGGTGGCCAGCACGCCCGAGATGATTCGCGCGACCACGGGCTTCGGTTCGAGCACGGTGAAGGTGAGCGTGTAGAAGATCACCAGGTCGAAGACGAATGTGGTGCCGCCGACGAGAGCGAACTTGATCAGTTCGTGGTGTTGCATCGCGAGCCGACGAACCGGCTCGGGAAGTCGAGCGACCAGCTCGTCGATGAAGGGCACAAGGACCGAGTGTACGAAACAAAACCGAACGGTAACTTCGGCGGTCGGTCGTGCACATGACGAAGCGGCCGTGCCACGATGATCGGCGTGACGATCAGCATGCCCACGGTGACCATGATCGGCGGTGGTCAGCTCGCCCGGATGACCCATCAGGCGGCCATCGCGCTCGGGCAGTGTCTCCGTGTCCTCGCCGCGAGCGAGTCCGATCCCGCCGCGCAGGTCAGCGCCGACGTCGTCCTGGGGTCCCACGACGAACTCGACGATCTGCGGCGGGCGGCCGCGGGTTCCGTGGCACTCACCTTCGATCACGAGGGGGTCCCGCTGGAGCACCTCCGGGCGCTCGAAGCAGAGGGCGTGACCATCCGGCCGCCGTCATCGGCGCTGCACTTCGCGCAGGACAAACTCGCGATGCGGACGCGCCTGGCCGAACTGGGTCTGCCGGTGCCCGACTTCGCCGACCTGACCGGGGATGTCGCGCAGGCGCGTGCCAGGTTCGTGGAGTTCGGTGAGAGCCACGGCTGGGAGGTCGTGCTCAAGGCGATCCGTGGCGGCTACGACGGCCGCGGCGTGTGGCTGCTGCGTGATCGCGACGAGGCCCTCGCGGTGTTCGACGAACAGGTCGACGGCGGGGTGGGTCTGATCGCCGAGCAGATGGTCCCGATGCGTCGGGAGTTGTCGGCGATGATCGCCCGGTCGCCGTTCGGTCAGGGCGGCGCCTGGCCGGTGGTCGAGACCGTGCAACGCAACGGTCAGTGCGCAGTGGTGCTCGCACCGGCTCCCAACCTCTCCGACGACGTCGCCGAACAGGCCCAGCAGATGGCGCTGCGGCTCGCCGAGGCCCTCGGGGTCGTCGGCGTGATGGCGATGGAGCTGTTCGAGACGACCGATGGCGCACTGTTGGTGAACGAACTCGCGATGCGTCCGCACAACAGCGGTCACTGGACAATGGACGGTGCGGTGACGTCGCAGTTCGAGCAGCATCTGCGCGCGGTGCTCGACTACCCGCTCGGCGACACCGCGCCGCGGGCCCCGATCACGGTGATGGCGAACATCCTGGGAGCCGAAGTGGCGCCGGAGATGTCGATGGACGAGCGGCTGCACCACCTGATGGCCCGCATGCCCGATGCGAAGGTCCATCTGTACGGTAAGGGCGAACGACCCGATCGCAAGATCGGTCACGTCAACATCGTCGGCAGCGACGATGATTCCCCTGCGACGGTCCGGGAGCGCGCCGAACGTGCCGCGCACTGGATGTCGCACGCCGAGTGGACCGATGGATGGGATGCGCACGCATGACCGAAACCGAGATCGTCGACACCGGGTACGCCGAGCCGGGCCGGCCACGCGTCGGATTGATCATGGGCAGCGATTCCGACTGGCCGACAATGGAAGCCGCCGCGGAAGCCCTCGCCGAGTTCGAGGTGCCCTTCGAGGTGGGCGTGGTGTCGGCGCACCGCACGCCACAACGCATGCTGGACTACGCGTCCGGCGCCGCGGCCCGGGGGATCTCGGTCATCATCGCCGGTGCCGGTGGCGCCGCACATCTTCCCGGCATGGTCGCGTCGGCGACGCCGTTGCCGGTGATCGGGGTGCCGGTGCAGTTGCGGACCCTCGACGGCCTCGACTCGCTGCTGTCGATCGTGCAGATGCCGGCCGGCGTTCCGGTGGCGACGGTGTCCATCGGTGGCGCACGCAACGCGGGCCTGCTCGCGGTTCGCATCCTGGCCTCGTCGGACGCCGATCTCCGTTCTCGCATGGAGGATTTCCAGCAGGGGCTGGAGGCGATGGTGCTCGAGAAGGACGAGGCGCTCCGCAAGAAGCTGCTCGGCGACGACTGATCGTCGGCCGGCACGGGCCTCCGTCTTCACGTTCCTCCCCCGGTAATCGTTTCCTCCGCCCGAAGTTTAGGGGGGACGAAACGATTTGGGGAGGAAGAACTCTTGGGCCTGAGTGGGTTAGGTGAGTTGCGGGGTGAGAGTGCGCGCGATCGAGATGGCTGCGGCCGAGCGGCGTGAGCTGGGCGAGCTGTTGGCGACCCTGTCCGACGACGAGTGGCACGGACCCACCCTGTGCCCCGGATGGACGGTGCGGGATGTCGTCGCACACCTGGTGGGATATCTGGACCGCTCCCAGTGGTCCTACCCGGGTGCGATGCTGCGCCAACGCTTCTCGCTGGACCGCCTCAACGCCGCCGACGTCGCTGCCGGCACCGGGGTCGGCAGCGAGAGCCTGCTCGCGCAGGTGCGCGCGGGCACACCGCCGAACGGAGTCGGTGCGGCCATCGGCGGACGCATCACGCTGGTGGAGTGCATGATCCACCGAGAGGACATCGCGGCGACTCTCGGCATCGAGCGCAGCCTACCTCCCGAAAGGCTGTGCGTGTCGCTCGACTTCGTCCGGATCGCACCGTTGATCCGTGGGGCATGGACGACCCGCGGCGTCCGCCTTGTCGCAACCGATCTCGACTGGTCGGCGGGCCGAGGACCGGAAGTCCGTGGTCCCGCGATATCGCTGCTCATGGTGATGGCCCGTCGCCGGAATGCGCTGACCACGCTCTCGGGTGCCGGCGTCGCACTCATCGACCGACGGCTCACCTGATCTGTCAGCCCAGCAACTTCTTCGCCAGGAAGTCGAGCACCTGCTCGCGGGCGTCGTAGGTCGGCTCACCGGGCTCGTCGATCAGGTCCTCGGTCAGCACCGAATGCGGTTGCGGGAACATCGAATCAGGGTTCTGGGCGGCGTCGGGGAGTTCGACGGCGAGGAACGCGTCGCCGAGTTGTTCGCGCAGGTACTCGAACCGGATGTGCGGGGATAGTCGGTCGCCGGCGAACCGCAGGCCCATCACCTCCAGACCCGCAGCGCACCGACTTTTCACTCGCGCGAGGTCGGCATCGGACAGATCGATGGATCGGTTGCGTGACCCGATGATGCCGAACGGCAGCGAGGGCTGCGACAGCACGGGCGCCAGCAGGCGGTCGTCGGTGGCCATCGCGAGGGCGAAGCCGCCCGTGAAGCACATGCCGACAGCGCCCACGCCCGGTCCGCCGCACCGCTCGTGCTCCTCGGCGGCCAGACCCCGCAACCAGTCCGCGACCGGAGACGTCTTGCCGGTGGCCAGCACGGTGAACTCCCGGCTGATGCATGCCCGCGAGATCGACTCGGTCATGTAGCGGGCGGCCCCGACACGGCCCAGGTTGTCCGGTCGCGGGTCCCGCCCGTCGACACCGAACAGCGAGGGCATCACCGCGGTTAGTCCGCGCCCGGCAACCTTGCGGGCGAAGTCGGCCACTTTTGGGCTGATACCGGGCATCTCGGCGATGACGACGACCGCCGGGCCCTCGCCCTTCGACCAGACGCGCCGGGTGGCGGTTCCGACGGTGACATCGCGACAGGTGAAATCGTCGAGTGCGTCATCGGCCACCGCGAGTCAGCCGTCCACCATCGTGCCGATGAGCACCGAGTCGAACATCCGCGCCGGCAGACGTGCGCCGGAGGCGACGTCGGGGGAGTCGGACGGGATGATGCGAGGTCGAACGACTGTGTAGTGCTTGGACTTTCGCACCACGCCGAACTGGCCTGCGGCCGTGACGTTGCGCACCCAGTCGGTGTGGCGCCCGTAGGTCAGCACGATCGAGATCCGATCATCGTCCACCCAGGCCAACACTGGAATCGAATACGAGTTCCCGGTTTTGCGGCCCACGTGCTCGATCATCGCCCAGGGCGCCAGGCGCGGAGCCCACTGGCGTTGGATGGGGTTACCGACAGCCTTGTTGAATCGGGTTACCGCTCTGGGGATCTTCATGGCTTCGAGGATGCCGTACCGCGGCCGGTTTCGGGAGGGGGTGTTCGGGTGAATCCGCGGCCGGCAGACCGCCCGTACGTCGTCGTCAATTCAGCGAGACGGTCGCCCGCTCGGTGTCCGCGACGCCCGCCAGGCGGTCCTCGGCGGGATTGGCCACCGCCACCAACGACGCACCGACCACCAACGGGGCGAGCAGGTTCGCGATGACGCCCGGGGAGTCGTGCCAGGGGCGCGCGGAGAGCACGCGGGCACCCGCGACGATGTCGTCGGCGCCGGCGGCATCGCGCGCGGCGGCGAGCACTGTGTCCGTGGACTCGCCGTCGAGCACCGGTCCGGTCGGCGTCTGCGACGGCGAGTATTGGTCACCGTGCACACGGACGGCGGTCGCGAAGTCGGTCACGCCGACGGGGAGGTCGCGGACACCCATCGCGAACGGGTCGAGCGATGCGACGAGGAGTTCGTCGACGTCGTCGTGGTCGTCGATGCGGCCTGCGGATGTGATCGCTGCACCGAGACCGGTCGGATCGATCGCGGTGGTGTCGCCGTCGGGTCCGGGCAGTCGTACGTGCGCTCCCGCCCACCATGCCCCGAGTAGGATCGCCGCCGTCTGCCAGTGCTCGGGCAGGTCGACCAGGATCTCGTCGCCCGGACCGAGCCCGAGTTCGTCGACGAAGAAGTTGGCCGACTTCGCCGCCCAATTGCCCAGGGTCGCACCGGAGAGTTCGGTGCGTTCGCCGGTGGCGTGGTCGTAGTAGGTCAGCAGCGGCTGCGACCAATCCGTGACGGCGGCGAAGATCGCACCCGTGATCGTGGTCGGTGTCATCAGTTCACGCACGTCGGGCCGTCGGTGCCGGCGGTGATGGGCGGCCGGTTGTTGCCGACACGCTCGCTGGCCGGGACATTGTCGACCTGTGCGCCGGTATCGAGGATCGAACCGGGGCCGGCGTAGGTGTTGGTGAGGACGGCCTTGAGGCGCTTGTCCGGCATCGACGAATCCACCCGGACCTCGGCACCTCCGAGATCCTGCGCGAGCTGACGCGCTCCGGCGTCCTCGGCATGCGAGTAGACGACGGTGTCGCGGTCGTCGGCCTGTCCGCTCGCGGTCTCTCCGCTCTGGAAACCCTTGGTGGTGAGGATGTTCGCCACATTCGCGCCGAGGCCGTCGACGGTCCCGGCATTCACCACGTCGACCGTGTAATCGGCCCGCTCGACTGCGTCGGCGTCTTTCTTGCTGTTGAGGAGATCATCGGTGAAGGACCGTACCTGGCGGGGGTCGACCTCCACCACGCTCTGCTGACCGTCCTCGCTCCATCCCTGCTCGGTGACGACGGGGATGGTGGCGAACTTGACGCGTCCGCCGCTGAGATCTTTGAGCTGCTCGGCGAGTTTCACCACGTCCCAATTGTCGTCGATGACGACCGACCGCGACACCGCGCGCTGGAGCTCGGAGAGCTTGCCGGGATCGGCGAGCATGTTCGCCGAGAGCATCTTGTTCGCCAACGACGCCATGAATACCTGCTGACGGGTGATGCGGTCGAGGTCGCCGCGCGGAAGCCCATGGCGCTGACGCACGAAGCTGAGTGCCTTGGGCCCGTTCAGCGTCTGCTCTCCGGCGCGGAACCTGGCTCCCGACAGCGGTTCACGCACCGCCTCCTTGAGACAGACGTCGACGCCGTCCACAGCATTGGTGAGCAGCACGAAGCCGAGGAGTCCGACCTCGGCGTAGTGGTCGACCTCCACGCCGGTCAAACCGGCGACGCTCTCGATCAGCGCGCCACGCCCGGCCTGCGTGCCTTCCTTCTCCGCGGTCGCCTCGCTCTGCCCGGCCTCGACGGCGCGCTGACGCACACCTTCTTTGGTGGTGCCGTAGGCGGCGTTGATCTTGGACATCCCGATGCCGGGAACCTCCACGTACGAGTCCCGGGGGATCGAGATCGCGGTGGCCGACGACCCGTCGTTCGGGATGCGGATCAGCAGAATCGTGTCGGTGTTGGTGGCGATCTCCTCGCCGGAGCGCAAGAGATCGAGTTCCTCCTGCGACAACGGGTTGCCCTTGGCGTCCGTGCGGGAATCGGTGCCGACCAGCAGGATGTCGACGGCGCCGTCGTCGGCGCCGCCCAGGCCGAGACCACCCAGCTGGGTGATGTTGGAGTTCAGGTTGTTGACGTTGTTCCACGCGTATCCGGTGCACAGCAACACCGAGATCGACAGGAACGCGATGAGCCCACGACCGACTCCGGCGCGAGTGGTCTTCGCGCGCCAACCCGGCCGAGACGTGGTCGGCCGGCCGGCGGCTGGAGCGGACCCCGCTGTCCGACGCGCCGACTCACCCGACGGGGCAGACAGCCGACGCCGGTTACTGTCGCCCGGCGCGGCGGCCGCACGTGTCGGTTCGGCAGGCCGGGCGCGTCGGCGCTTCGGCGGCGGCTCGCCCGGTCCGCGGTCACGGGTGTGGATCTCGTCCGACGTCGCACGGCGTTCCGTCGTCGTCGACTGTGGTGCCGGACGTCGCCTGCGGGGCGGCGCGTCTTGTCCGTCCGCTCGGGGCCGACGGCGGTCCTGGGGCGCCCGATCGCCCGACGGTGCGGGTCGTCGGCGAGGGCGCGCCCGCTGCTGATCGGGGCCGAGCTGCTCCGGCCTCGGCTGGCCCGAACCTTGTTGTCTCGGACCCTGCTGTCTCGAACTCTGCTCTCCGGGACGGGGTCGACGACGACGGGGCTGATCAGGGTGGGGTCGTTCGGAACGTGGCCGTTCGGGGCGGGGCTGGTCCGATCGGGACTGGTCGGGGCGAGGCTGTTCGGATCGGGGCCGGCCGGGACGGGGCTGATCGGGACGGGGCTGATCGGGACGGGGCTGATCAGGACGGGGCCGTGCCCGGCCCGGTTGCTCCTGTCGCCGGCGACCGCCCGCGGTGTCCCGGGCGCCGGTGGACTCGTCGGGACGTGCGCGACCGCTCCGAGGTCGGCGTGCATCACCAGGTCGAGACTCCACGTGCGGGCCGTCACCTTTCCTCGTCGGTCACCACCTCCAGCGACCGAGCGGCCGCATGTTGCGCAAGTGCATGCAGATATCTGGAGGTGTTGGCGTTTCAGATGTTGCTGTTCTGACGTCAGGCTATTGAAGTGACGAACGAAATCAGGGTCCGCCACGCCGAGACATTCCGTCGAGACCCACATCACGGGCCGCTGTCGCCTCGTCGGCGCCTCCGTGCGGCACGATGTCACCCATGGGATCGACGATCTTCGTCCTCGGTGCGGCCGGCCAGCTCGGTGCCGCGCTCCTGGCCGACCCGCACGCGTCATCGGCCGAGGTGAAACCGCTGACCTCGGCCGACATCGACATCGCGGACGCCTCGTCGGTGGCCGACGCATTGTCGGGCCTGCGATCGGGTGACGTGGTGCTCAACTGTGCGGCCTACACCGACGTCGACGGCGCCGAATCCGACTCCGCGCGGGCGTTCGCCGTCAATCGGGACGGCCCGGGCAATCTGGCGCGCGCCACCCGGGCGGCCGGCGCATGGCTGATCACCATCTCCACCGACTACGTGTTCTCGGGTGCCGCGGCCACCGAACAGGCGCCCCGACGCGACACCCCGTACCAGCCGGACGACGTATCCGGCACCCCCGAGACCGTGTACGGCGCGTCCAAGCTCGCCGGTGAACAGCTCGCCCTGGAATCCGATCCGACCGCGACAGTGGTCCGGACCGCATGGGTCTACACCGGTGGGCCGACGAGTCGGGACTTCGTCGGCACCATGCGACGTCTGGAGGCCGAACGCGACACGCTCACCGTCGTCGACGACCAGACGGGATCGCCGACCTACGCCGTCGACCTCGCGGCCGGGTTGTGGGAACTCGTCCGGCGGGGGCCGGGGGAGGGCACCTCCGGTGCGGTGCTGCACGCCACCAACGCGGGCAGTGTCACCTGGTACACCGTGGCGCGGGAAGTGTTCGCCGAGGTCGGCGCCGACCCCGATCGCGTCCACCCGTGCACCACGGCCGACTTCCCGCGTCCGGCGCCGAGACCTGCGTATTCGGTACTCTCCGGCGACTCGTGGGCATCCGCCGGGCTGACGCCGCTGCGTGACTGGCGGATGGCGTTGCATGCCGCGGTCAACCTCGACCATGCCGCGGTGGACTGACACGTGCCGCAGCCGCAGAGTGCGGCGGCGCAGGTTGGTTACCCTTACCCGGTGACCGCTGAGCTTGCCGTCGTGACGGTGACATATTCGTCGGGGAAGTACCTCGCGACGTTCTTGGAGAGCCTCGAGAAGGCGACGGAGTCCCCGGTGCCGCAGGTCGTGATCGCCGACAACGGTTCCACCGACGGCGCGCCCGAGGCCGCCGAACGCGACCACGACCACGTCACCCTGGTGCGCACCGGCGGCAACATCGGCTACGGCGGCGGGATCAACCGGGCCGTCGCGGAGGTCGATTCCTCGGTGGAGTTCATCGCGGTGGCCAACCCTGACGTCGAATGGTCTCCCGGCGCCCTCGACGACCTCCTCGCCGCCGCGCGCCGTTGGCCGCGTGCCGGCTCGCTCGGGCCGCTCATCCGCGAGCCCGACGGATCGGTGTACCCGTCGGCGCGACGGGTACCGGACCTGATCTCGGGTGCCGGTCATGCCATCTTCGGGAGTATCTGGAAGTCCAATCCGTGGACGACCGCCTACCGCGCCGACAATGCCGAGCCCAGCGAGCGGCCCGTCGGCTGGCTGTCGGGGTCGTGTCTGTTGGTCCGCAGGGCGGCGTTCGACTCGGTCGGCGGCTTCGATTCCCGCTACTTCATGTACATGGAGGACGTCGACCTCGGCGACCGGCTGGGACAGGCGGGCTGGCTCAATGTCTACGTCCCCGGGGCCGAGGTCGTCCACACCAAAGGGCATGCGGCCGGACGTGATCCGGACACGATGCTGCCTGCCCACCACCGCAGCGCCTACCGATTCCAGGCCGACCGGCACCCCGGGGTGCTGCAGGCGCCGGTTCGGCTGGCGTTGCGTATCGGGTTGGCCGTGCGTTCGCGGGTCGCCGTCATCGCGGCCCGTAGGTCAGGGGAACGACACCGAGGAGGAAGCCATGACCAGTGACAGCCCAGTCGGGCCGCCGAAAGGGGACACCGGCGCGGTTCAGGCCGTGGTCCTCGTGGGCGGGAAGGGCACACGACTACGGCCACTGACGTTGTCGGCGCCCAAGCCGATGCTGCCCACCGCCGGGGTACCGTTCCTGACCCATCTGCTCTCCCGGATCAAAGAGGCCGGTGTCGTCGACGTCGTGCTCGGAACCTCGTTCCAGGCGCATGTCTTCTCCGAGTACTACGGCGACGGTTCCAAACTCGGTCTGAATCTGACCTACGTCACCGAGACCGAGCCGCTCGGCACCGGCGGTGCCATCCGCAACGTCCTCGACGAGCTGACTGCCGACACCATCCTGGTGTTCAACGGTGACGTGCTCGGCGGTACCGATGTCCGCGAAGTGCTCGCCACCCACCGCGAGAGCGGCGCCGACGTCACGATGCATCTCGTGTCGGTGAGCGATCCGCGCGCCTTCGGCTGCGTGCCGACCGACGAGACCGGGCGGGTCACCGACTTCCTGGAGAAGACCCAGGACCCGCCGACCGATCAGATCAATGCGGGCACCTACGTGTTCCGGCGTTCGGTGATCGAGGAGATCGAGCCGGGGCGCGCGGTGTCCGTGGAACGCGAGGTGTTCCCGAAGCTGCTCGCCGACGGCAGGCACATTCAGGCGCATGCCGATCACGCCTATTGGCGCGACATGGGCACGCCGGAGGACTTCGTTCGTGGTTCGGCCGATCTGGTGCGCGGGATCGCGCCCTCACCTGCGCTGGGTGACCGGCGTGGCGAGTCGCTGGTGCACGAGGGTGCGGGCGTGGCGCCCGGTGCGGTGCTGATCGGCGGAACCGTTGTCGGCCGCGGCGCGGAGATCGGCCCCCGGGCCCGTCTGGACGGCGCGGTGATCTTCGACGGTGCGGTCGTCGAGGCCGGTGCCGTGGTGGAACGCAGCATCGTCGGATTCGGTGCACGACTCGGTCCCCGCGCCCTCGTCCGGGACACCGTCATCGGGGACGGCGCCGACGTCGGGGCGCGCTGCGAGCTGCTCCGTGGCGCCCGGGTGTGGCCCGGGATTCAGATCCCCGACAACGGGATTCGGTTCTCGACCGACGTGTGAGTCGCACAGCCGACGGGATGTAGTACCCAGTCGACGGGATGTGACGCACAGTCGACGGGATCCAGTGCCCAGTCGACGGGATGTGACGCACAGTCGACCGGATGTAGTACCCAGTCGACGGGATATCGGACCCAGTCGACGGGAAGTAGCGCACAGTCGACGGGAAGTGGCGCCCAGTCGACGAGGGTTCGCCGACCCTGCCCGCCGGGAAGGGTCTCAGCGAGCCTTCGTCGCGGCCAGGACGCCGGCGCCGAGCGGTATGACGACCGGGAGCAGTCGCTCGTCGTCGGCGATCAGCAGTGCCGCCTCACGGGCCGCGGCCACCGGCGGGTCGGTGCGTGCGGGGTCGGCCACCGCGCCGTCGGCGGTGGCGTTGTGCACCACCACCACGCCTCCGGGGCGGAGCATGCGGATGGCCTCGGTGACGTGTCGCGGGTGGTCGATCAGCGGGCCGTCGACGAAGACGAGGTCGTAGGACTCGTCGGCCAGCCGGGGCAGCACGTCGCGGGGGGTTCCGTTGATCAGCCGGGTACGGCCAGGCGCGATGTCGGCCCCCGCGAACGACTGGCGGGCCGCGCGATGATGCTCGGGTTCCGGGTCGATCGTGGTCAGGACGCCGTCGGCGGCCATGCCGTTGAGCAACCAGAGTCCGCTGACGCCGACGCCGGTGCCGATCTCGACCACGGCATGCGCATCGCACGTGCGTGCGAGCAGCGCCAGCAGCGCGCCCACCGCCGGTGCGACGGCCGCGGCGCCCAGTTCATCGGCCCGGACACGCGCGGCCAGCAGGGCATCGTCCTCGACGATCGCCGACTCGGCGTAGTCGATGAGTGCGCTGCCGGGCGATGCGGTCGGCGGGTGCGGGCCGCCTTCTGAATCGGTCACTCTCCGAGGTTATGTCCCGGGGTCCGGTTTGCGTGGGCGGCGCGCCACTCTTGGTCCGAAACTCGGAGGTCAGCGCGCCGACACGGCCGTCGCCGACCGACCGTTCACATCCTCAGCGAAACCTCAGGACTCTCATACGGCGACCACACCACGGTGCGAGAGGGTTCAACTAGCGCATTGACGGCTCGATCGGCGGAATAGATCGTCGAGAGCCCTGGTTTACCATCGTGAACATCCGTCATCCTTCGCGATGACCGGGGAAGGGAACTGGCCACTCAACATGACTGATCCCCTGGGGTCTGCAGACGTCGTCCCCGCCGGCACCGCCGGCTTCGACGCCACCGGCGACGACACCCTGATGCCGTCGTGGGATGAGCTGGTGCGCGAACACGCCGACCGCGTGTATCGCCTCGCCTACCGTCTCTCCGGTAACCAGCACGACGCCGAGGACCTGACCCAGGAGACGTTCATCCGGGTCTTCCGCTCGCTGAAGAACTACAAGCCGGGCACATTCGAGGGCTGGCTGCACCGCATCACCACGAATCTGTTCCTGGACATGGTGCGACGCCGGAGCAAGATCCGGATGGAAGCGTTGCCCGACGAGTACGACCGCGTTCCCGCCGACACACCGGACCCGCAACAGATCTTCCACGACGCCAACCTCGATCCCGATCTGCAGGACGCGCTCGACGCCCTGCCGCCGGAGTTCCGCGCGGCGGTTGTCCTGTGCGACATCGAAGGTCTGTCCTACGAAGAGATCTCGGCGACGCTGGGTGTGAAACTGGGCACCGTGCGCAGCCGTATCCACCGCGGCCGGCAGACCATCCGCGACCACCTCAACTCCCGCGGTCACACCGACAGCCGGTCGGTCGCGATCGGCTCTGCTCGCTGATCCGTTCAGTCGACTTCCGTCTCGCGGGAACCGCTCGCGTCCGGGCGTCGTTGTCATCTTCGGATAGGCTGGGTGGCTGCGCGTCGTCGACAAGGCGCGCGCACCCCAGCACGGTGAAAGAGGTGAACGTCAGATGGAGATGAACCGGGGTCGACCCACCTCGGGGCAGCACAGCCAAGGTCTCGACGGCTTCCTTCCCGCACCGAATCTCCGACGACGACGCCGCTCGGCGTGGAATCCCGCGACCTGGTCGCCGGTGGGCACCTCGTTCGCCCCCAATCGCAGCTATCGGGCACCCGGCACCCCCGGTGGGCGCCGTTTCGCCCCCACCGAACATCTCGCCCCCGAAGCCGTGGCCGCGTTCGTCGATGCCGAACTCGGGATGAACGCCCACCTGCGGGCCACGCAGCATCTCGCGCACTGTCCGGAATGCATGGCTGCCGTCGACGCGCAGGTCAGCGCACGCACGCGACTGCGCTCTGCCGCCGACGTGTCGATTCCGGACTCCCTGCTCGGACAACTCAGTCAGATCCCCACCCGTGAGATCGACGTCACCGAGATGTCGGCAGACGCCCCGACGGTCCGGCACGACCGCTCACCGTGGGAGCAGTCGAACGCAGCCGAACCCGCACCCCTTCCCCCCGGCCTTGTCGGAGGCCGGCCCGCCGGTCCGCAATGGTCGTGGATGAGCCGTCGGCGGGGCCGCTGACCGGTGGAGGCCAGAGGGGACAACGAACTCGACAGATCGACGTGGGGGCCCGACGACACCGAGGTCCATGACACCGATCGTCATGACACCGGGCGCGATCGGTCGGCGACGACCGAGGTCACGCCCGACGACGCGGCAGACCGTCACGTGCCGGTGTCGCCGAACACGGCGGCGGTGTTCGGCCGCCCAGCGGGAGTCGAGGGCTCTTTCGCGAACTCGGCCACTGCCCACCCGGACGATCGCCCGATGCCCGAGGTCGCGGCGCCCGACCCGGTTCTCGCCGAGGCGTTCGGTCGTCCCGTCGGCGCGACCGAGACCCTGCAGCGAGACCCGTTGGCGTCCTACGGGGAACCCGACGCGCCGGACGACCCCGCCGATCCGTGGCGCGACCCGGAGAGCATGGCGTCGCTCACCGCCCCCGCACTGACCCCGCCGACCGTCGCCGAACCGACCGATCCCGGACCCAAACTGGGCATCCAGGACATCCTCTTCGGCAAGCGGGTGAGTTGGCACGCGCTGGCGACGCTGGCCGTCCTGGCGTTGGTGGTCGGGCTGTTCGGTGGACTCATGGGACGGTGGACCGCCGAGGTCGTGGCGCCCCTGAACTCCGACTCGGTGCAGCTGTCCACGGGCGACGCCGAGGACGGCGCACCACCGCGCTCGCCGGTGGCGGGCGTGGCGCGGGCCGTGGAGAAGTCCGTGGTCGCACTCGATGTCCGGACCGCGAGTTCGGTGGGTACCGGGTCGGGATTCGTCATCGACTCGGACGGCTACATCGTCACCAACAATCACGTCATCGCGATGGCCGCCAACGACCGCAACGCCAAGCTGGAGGCCGTGTTCTTCGATCGCACGCGCGTTCCGGCCCGCATCGTCGGCCGTGACATCAGGACCGATCTCGCCGTGGTCAAGGTCGACAACGTCGACAACCTCACCGTCTCCACGATCGGCAACTCCGATGACCTGCAGATCGGGCAGGAGGTCATCGCCTTCGGCTCACCGCTGGGGTTGGATCGCACCGTGACCAGCGGCATCGTCAGTGCGCTGAACCGGCCGGTGCCGTTGCGTCCGGACGCCGAATCCGACACCGACGCGGTGATCGACGCCATCCAGACCGACGCGGCCATCAACCCCGGCAACTCCGGCGGCCCGCTCGTCGACGACGACGCCGAGGTCGTCGGCATCAACACCGCCGGACTCGTGCCCGGTGGTGGGTCGATCGGTCTGGGGTTCGCGATCCCGATCAACCAGGTGGTGCCGATCGCGCAGACCCTCATCCGAAACGGCGAGGTCCGTCATCCGCAGATCGGTGTCAACGCGAGTTCCGTGCGCAACGACCGCGTGCTCGGCGCCCAGATCCGCAACGTCGTCGCCGGTGGGCCCGCCGACCGTGCCGGGGTCCGCGAAGACGATGTGATCACCTCCTTCAACGGTCGCACCATCGAGAGCGCCGACGAATTGACGGTGGCGGTCCGGACGGCGAAGATCGACGACGAGGTGCCGTTCACATACTGGCGTGACGGGCGTACCTTCACCGGTACGATCACTCCGGCCAGTGACTGATCACGGTCCGGCGAGGGGAAGGCGACATGTTCAGCAGCATCGGGTGGGGTGAGATCGCCGTCCTGCTGGTCGCCGGCCTGGTCATCCTCGGCCCCGATCGTCTTCCGGGCGCGGTCTCCTGGACGATGAAGTCCCTACGACAGGTCCGCGACTATGCGACCGGCGCCACCGACCAGCTCAAGAACGAACTGGGCTCCGACTTCGACGACCTACGCAAACCGCTGTCCGACCTGAACGAGCTCCGTGGGATGACCCCACGCGCGGTGGTCACCCGACACCTGTTGGACGGCGACGATTCGATCTTCAAGCTGGGTCTCGACAACACCACCGTCGACCGGTCGACGACCGACAGCCCTGAGATCAAACCGGTGTCCGCGCCGTTGCCGGCGCCACACCGGGACGACGACGCATCGTCGTCCGACACGGCCACCTCGGCGTCCGACACGGCCACCCGGACATCCGGATCCCGCCATCACCGGGTCGGCGACTGGGACGCGACCTGACAGACGCCCGTCAGCCGTGGCGGGTCGTGTCGAGCCCGAGGCTCATCCCGGCGAGGCCGCGTCGGCGAACCGCCAGTTTCTCGGCGACCGCTCGGAGCGCGGACCCGGATGCGGACTCCGGATCGGACAGAACCACCGGCATGCCCGCGTCACCGCCCTCACGCAGGGTGGTCTCGAGTGGCACCTGACCGAGCAACTCCACCGACGAGCCGACCGCACGGGTCAACCGTTCGGCGACCATCTCGCCGCCGCCCGAACCGAACGGCTCCATCCGCGAGCCGTCGGGCAGTTCCATCCAGGACATGTTCTCCACCACGCCCAGGATCTTCTGCCGTGTCTGCAGGGCGATCGCGCCCGCGCGTTCGGCGACCTCGGCAGCCGCCTGCTGCGGAGTGGTGACGACCAGGATCTCCGCACCCGGGATGAGCTGGGCGATGGAGATGGCGACGTCGCCGGTACCCGGCGGGAGATCGAGGAGCAGCACGTCGAGGTCGCCCCAGTAGACGTCGGCGAGGAACTGCTGCAGCGCGCGGTGCAGCATCGGGCCGCGCCAGGTCACCGGGGTGTTGCCGTCGGTGAACTGGCCGATCGAGATGAACCGCACCCCGTGGCTCTGCGGCGGCATGATCATCTGCTCGACCTGCGTGGGCTTGGCGTCGCTGCCGAGCATCCGGGGCACGGAGTGGCCGTAGATGTCGGCGTCGAGCACACCCACACTGAGGCCGCGTTCGGCGAGGGCGACAGCGAGGTTCACCGTGACGCTGGACTTGCCGACGCCGCCCTTGCCGGAGGCGACCGCGTACACGCGGGTGAGTGAACCCGGCTGGGCGAACGGGATCACGGGTTCCGCGCGGTCCCCGCGCAGCTTCTTGCGCAGCTCGGTGCGTTGCTCGTCGTCCATCACGTCGAGTTCCACACGAACCGTCCCGACCCCGGGGACATCGGCTGCGGCGGTCTCGACGCGCCCGCTGATCTCGTTGCGCATCGGGCAGCCCGACGTCGTCAGGTACACGACGATGTCCACGCTGGCGTCGTCGTTGACGGTGATCGACTTGACCATGCCGAGGTCGGTGATGGGTTTGCCGATCTCGGGGTCGTTGACCTTGCTCAGTGCGGCACGAACCGCTGATTCGGTGGGGAGAACTCCGGTAGTCATCCCTGCCAGCTTAACGCTCGGGCATATCGGTCCTGGCAGACCGTTCGGCCGACGTCAGCGGGCGGCGCCGGGAACGGGCGTGGTGGTCGTCGGCGGACCCTGTCGGCGCGGTTGCGGGTTGTTCCGCGGCGGCGTCGGCTCCTGTGTGGGTGCGGTCCGCGGTTGTAGTTGCGGCGGCAGCATCTCCCGGGGGATCAGATCGGGTGGCAGGCACAGCTGACCGATGCAGGTGGGCGGGGGAGTGCTGCTGGTCTCGGGTGTCGTCGACGACGGTGCCGACGAACTCTCGCCCGGGGTCGTCGGGGTGGACGGCTTCTTCTTCGAGGACTTGCTCGGCTTGCGCTTCGGTTCCGGGATCGGATCGGTCGGCATCACGCCGGTGGCGTAGGCGCCCGCCCAGCTCAGGACGTTGGCCACGTACTCCATCGAGCGGTTGTAGCGCAGGATCGCGGAGACCTTGTTCTGTTCGGCGAGGATGTCGCTGACGCCCGCACACAGGTAGCGGCCGGCGGAGTAGGTGGCGTCGAAGACGTTGTTCGGGTCGGACTTGCCGTCGCCGTTGGCGTCCGATCCCCAACTGGCCCAGGTGCTCGGGATGAACTGCATCGGCCCCATGGCGCGGTCGTGTCCCGCGTCGCCGTCGATACTGCCGCCGTCGGTGTCGCGGATCACCGCGTTGCCGGCGAGCGAGCCGTCGAGGATCGGTCCGGCGATCGGGTTGATGGTGGTTCCGTATTCGTCGACCGAACCGTTGGACGCGTGATTGGACTCGATCCGGCCGATTCCCGCCAGCAGGAACCAGGGCAGCTTGCACTGCGGTGACTCGGCGTCGACACGGTTGGCGGCGAGCTTGTAGGCCTGCAGCACCACCCCGGGGATGCCGAGCGGGCCGCTCGGCAGACTCGCGGCGATCCGGAACTGTGGCTCGACCACCGGTTCGGGGGTCTTCGGCGGCGGTGCGAAGCCCAGTAGCGTGACGGGCGCGCCGGGCACGATCTGCGCGGCGACGACGGGGGTGTCCTCACGCACGGTTTCCGGTTGCGCGAGCGATCCGCCCGCTGCGCTCGACGTCGCCGCTCCCAGCATCATCGCGCCGACCAGCAGGCCGCCGGTACCGACCGCCAGCGCACGCCGAGATACACGCGCACGGCGTGGCCCGCGGGTTCGGCGGAACGGTCGCGGGCTCACCACTCACCCCTCGGCGACATCGTCCCTCCCGTGGCCGGTGCGGTCTGCGACCGCGAAACCGACGTCGACTGCCTATCCACACCCACTCCGTTTGTCCACCACTCGTGTATGTCCGCCTGACCTGCGCGGGGATACGCCGTAACCGGCCGTGTCATTCCCCCGGGATCTCCCCCGGACACCTGCTCCCCGGACCGGCTGACGTGTGACCCACGATACATATGGGTCGACCGCCCCAGTACAGGAACCCGACAATTCTTGACCACATGCATCTGATCGGGCGATGAACACTCGTGTGTTACTTGTCGGGGTCCCGCGAATCGCCGGGTCGCAGGCCGAACTCGTCGTCCGCGTCGTCGGTGGGCGACAGCCGTTCGGTGAGTTCGGTCAGCAGATCGTCGAGCTCCCGTCGCAGGTAGTCGCGGGTCACGGTGTCGCCGACGGCGAGTCGCACGGCCGCCAGTTCACGCGCGAGGAACTCGGTGTCGGCCTTGGTCTGCGCCGCGCGCATGCGGTCTTCGTCGAGCGAGACCTTGTCCCGGTTCTCCTGCCGGTTCTGCGCGAGCAGGATCAGCGGTGCCGCGTAGGCCGCCTGGGTGGAGAAGGCGAGGTTCAGCAAGATGAACGGATACGGGTCCCACCGCCAGGAGACCGCGACGAGATTCAGTGCGATCCACACGATCACGATGACGGTCTGGATGGCCAGATACCGTCCGGTGCCGAGGAAGCGGGCGATGCGCTCGGCATACACCCCCACGACGTCGGAGTCGAGATTGAACGAGAACCGACGGCCCTGGCGCGGGGTGTCGAGGCGACGGCCCGACTGTTCGGGGCTCACGCACCCGCTCCTGTGGCGCCGACATCGGTGATCTTCGGGATCGGCCCGGTGTCGTCGGAGTCGGTCTCACGCCAGTCGCGGGGGAGGAGCTCGTCGAGGAGGTCGTCGACGGTGACCGCGCCGAGGAGGTGGCCTCCCTCGTCGACCACCGGACCACACACGATGTTGTAGGTCGCGAAGTATCGGGTCACCGTCTCCAAGGAGTCCTCGGGGTGCAGCCGCGACAGGTCGGTGTCCAGGATTCCGGCCACGAGGTCGGCGGGAGGCTCACGCAGCAGCGCCTGCAGATGGGCGCAGCCGATGTACTTGCCGGTGGGCGTGGCCGTGGGCGGGCGGACCACGAAGATCTGACTCGCCGCGGCCGGCGTGACATCCGGATTGCGTGCGCGGGCAAGGGCTTCGGCGATCGTCGTCGCCGGTGTGACGATGATCGGCTCGGTCGTCATCAACCCACCCGCGGTGTCCGGTGAGTGGGTGAGCAGGCGGCGGACCGGCTCGGAGTCCTCCGGATCCATGCGTTCGAGCAACGATTCGGCTTCCGCGTCGGGCAGTTCGCCCAGCAGGTCGGCAGCATCGTCGGGGTCCATCGCCTCGAGCACGTCGACGGCGCGCTCGAGTTCGAGATGGGCCAGCACGTCGGTCTGGTCGTCGGGTGGCAGCTCCTGCAGGACGTCGGCCAGGCGCTCGTCGTCGAGCGCCGCGGCGATCTCGTCGCGGCGTTTGACGGGCAGTTCGCGCAACGCGTTGGCGACGTCCGCCGCACGCATGCCCTCGAACTGCAGCAGTGCCTGCGCGACACCCTGGCCGGGGAGGTTCAGGTCGGTGGGAGTGAGGCCGCTGACATGGTTCCAGTCGACGACATGTGTCTCGCCGCGCCGCCGCAGACCCTTGCGGCCGGTGCGCACCGCCACCCGCGACACCACCCAGTCGCGGGTGCGGGTGCGTTCGATACCCAGATCGACGACGGTCACGTCCACGCCGGCGAGGTCGGTTAGATCGGGGTCGTCAACGCGGACACGGGAATCGAGGATCTGACCGATCGCCAGCGCCTCGCCCGGCCGCAGGTGTAGCCGCCGGAGACTCACGTTGCCCGTGTTCAGGGTGACCGCTTGGGGCTCGATCGACGTCACCCGCAGCATCGGGACGAAGATACGTCGACGGGTGGTCAGTTCCACGGCGAGTCCGAGCGCACGCGGCTGCTGGCCGGAAAGCCGGACCGCGACCACGACGTCACGGACCCGGCCGATCGACTCGCCGTCCGGTCCGAGCACGGCCAAACCGACCAGCCTGGCCACGTACACCTTGCTCACGACCGCCATGGGAGTAAGGGTAGTGGCAGCGGGATGCGCGCTGCGCGTCCCGGCTGTCGGTCACCGCGCCCCCGGCGTCGACAGGGTGCGCACCGAATGCACCGAATAGTCGCGCCGAAGGCGCCCGAAATAGTCGCGCCGAAGGCGCCCTAGATAGTGAGGACGCGAGATGACGAATCCGATGCGCCCAGGCCGCGAGACCCCGGGCCTGCCGACGCCGCCGAAGGGGTGGCCGATCGGTTCGTACGGCACCTACGCGGAGGCGCAGCGCGCCGTGGATTACCTGTCGGATCAGAACTTCACCGTGCAGGACGTGACCATCGTGGGTGTCGACCTGATGCAGGTCGAGCGGGTGATCGGTCGTCTGAGCTGGGGAAAGGTGATCGGCGGAGGCGTCGTCTCGGGTGCTTGGCTGGGCCTCTTCTTCGGTCTGCTCGTGTCGCTGGTGGTGACCGGTGCCGGCTTCGCGCCCATTGTCTTCGGTCTGGTCGGCGGCATCATCTTCGGCGTGATCTCGACCACGATCCCGTACGCCGCGACCCGCGGGCAACGCGATTTCGCATCCACGATGCAGCTGGTCGCCGGCCGTTACGACGTCCTGTGCGACCCCCGAACCGCCGAGCAGGCACGCGACATGCTGAGCCGGCTGGCGACCTGACCACCTAGTGTCCCGCGCCGGAAATTCGTTGATGATTTCGACGTCCAGGCGGCGCCTCGCTTCGTTGGCGTCGTCGCAGGTACATCCAGTACCTGCTCCTCCGCCGCCTCGCGATGCATCCACCTGGACCGCCGAACTCATGAAACGAATTTCCGGCGCGGGACACTAGTCCGAGACCAGGATCACAACCCCCGAATTCACGGGGGCGAAGACCCGATGTAGTTCGACACAGTCGATTTCGGCTCAGATCACGATTCACCTACGTTCTGGCACGCCCTTACCGAATGTGTTGCACGTCACGAACCGTGAAGGCTAACGTAACGCAGACGCTGACCGGTGCGGCCTCGAAGTCTTGCACCGCGAACGACATCGAGGAGGCTGCGTGCGGTTGTGGGCTGGCAGTTCCGATTTCGGTCGATCCTCCCCGGGTCTGAGACGAAGACTGGTGATCGCGGCAGCTGCCCTGGCGACCGCGTTGCCGATCGTCACGGCCTGCGGTTCGGGCTACACGCCCCGGGTCATCAACATCTATCCGCCGGCTGACGGCGCCTCGTTCATCGAGAGCGTGGGCGAGCAGTGCACGGAGCAATCCAATGGCGCGTACCGGATCGTCACGACGCCGCTGCCCAAGTCTGCCGATGACCAGCGGCTCCAGTTGGCGCGTCGTCTCGCCGGCAACGACGCGGGCCTCGACCTCATGGGCATGGATGTCGTGTGGACCGCGGAGTTCGCCGATGCCGGATGGATGGTGCCGGTCCCGGACGACCTCGCCGCAACCGTCGAGGAGGACACTCTCGGCGGTCCGCTGGAGACGGCGATGTGGAAGACCCCCGACGATGCCGAGCAACGGCTGTATGCGATCCCGACGTGGACCAACACCCAATTGCTCTGGTACCGGCCGGACGTCCTGCGTCAGTACCTGAACAAGTCCCGTCCCGCGAGCACCTGGGAAGAGATGCTCGCCGACACCGAGGAGATCTACGCCCAGGGCGGGCCCAGCTACATCATGGTGCAGGGTCGTCAGTACGAAGGCCTGATGGTGTGGTTCAACTCGGTGCTGGCAAGTGCCGGTGGGCAGGTCGTCGACCCCGATGACCCGAACAAGGTGACGCTGAACGACACTCCCGAGCATCGCGCCGCCACCGTGCGCGCACTGACGATCCTCAAGGCGGTCGCCACCGCGCCCGGCAGCGATCCCTCGCTGACGAACTCCGACGAGTCCGCTGCCCGTCTGGGCATGGAGAACGGCAGCGCGGCCTACGAGGTCAACTGGCCGTTCGTGTTCTCGTCGATGCGGAGCAATGCCGCTGCCGGCGACGTGCCCTTCTTCCCGGAGATGACCGAGTTCGGTCCGATGTTCGCCGACCCGGACAACCCGCCGGCCGACACCGAACTCGCGCCGGTGAATCGCGTGGTGCGGTCCAAGTTCAACTTCGCCCGCTATCCGGGTGTGAGTCCGGAACTCCCGACGAAGACCACGCTGGGTGGCGTGAACATCGCGGTGGCGAGTACGTCGCAGCAGCCGGAGTTGGCCTTCGAGGCCGCCGCCTGCCTCACCAGTCGCGACGCACAGCGCGTGTACTCGATCGAGGGCGGCACCCCGCCGACCATCGAATCGATCTACGACGACCCGGACTTCCAGGCGGCATACCCGATGGGTAATGACATCCGTGCGCAGCTCGAGGAGAACACCGCGGCGCTGCGGCCGGCTTCCCCGGTCTACCAGTCGATCTCGACACTGCTGACGGCCAAGCTCAGTCCGGTCGGGCAGTGGGACCCGGAGACGCTGGTCGACGAACTCGCCGAGCAGGTCGAGGCGGCGATCAACGGAGAGGGGCTGATCCCATGACGACCGGCGGCAACGACGATCCGCGTTCGCGCCCCGGACGGCACGCGATGCCCGAGGGCGACACACCCGCCCGCGAGCCGTCGGTGCGTCCACCGTCGGGCTCGACGGGACAGGGCTCGACGGGACAGGCAGCTGGCGGGTGGGTACCGCCGGCGGATTCAGCGGCCACACCCGAATCCGCCGGAGCGACGGGCGGATCGGCAACCGCCGTCGCGACCGCCGAACGTGAGCCGGCTCGGCCGGACAGCGCGCGGAGAAAGGCGATCAGCGAGGGCAAATCGGCCGAGCGTCGGCTGGCGTTCTGGCTGGTGGCGCCGGCGGCGCTGATGATGCTGCTGGTGACCGGGTATCCGATCATCTACGCCTTCTGGCTGTCGCTGAACAAGATGAGCCTGTCGGCGCCCGGTGAGCGAGAGTTCGTGTGGTTCAGCAACTATGCGACCGTTCTCACCGACAGCTACTGGTGGACCTCGTTCTTCGTCACCACGGGGATCACGGTCGTGTCCGTCGCGATCGAGCTCGTCCTCGGCATGGCGATCGCACTCGTCATGCACCGCACCATCTTCGGCCGCGGCACGATCCGCACCGTCGTGCTGATCCCGTACGGGATCGTGACCGTCGCGGCGGCGTTCTCGTGGTACTACGCGTGGACACCCGAGACCGGCTACCTGGCGAATCTGCTGCCCGACGGCACCGCGCCGCTCACCGAACAGTGGCCGTCGTTGGCGATCATCGTGCTCGCCGAGGTGTGGAAGACGACACCGTTCATGGCGCTGCTGCTGCTGGCCGGTCTGGCGCTGGTCCCCGACGATCTGCTGAAGGCCGCTCAGGTGGACGGCGCCGGTGCGTGGACCCGCCTGTGGCGCATCATCATCCCGCTGATGAAGCCGGCCATCCTGGTCGCGCTGTTGTTCCGGACGCTCGACGCGTTCCGCATCTTCGACAACATCTACGTGTTGACGCGTGGTTCGAACAACACCTACTCGGTGTCGATGCTCGGCTACGACAACCTGTTCAAGGCGTTCAACCTCGGTATCGGCTCCGCCATCAGCGTCCTGATCTTCGTCTGTGTCGCGATCATCGCGTTCATCTTCGTCAAGGGCTTCGGTACGGCGGCGCCAGGTTCCGAGAACGAGGGGAGGTAGGTCCGGACATGACGCGCAACACTTCGAGCAGGGTCTGGTGGGCGATCGCCAACGTTCTGGTGATCCTCTACGCCGTCATCCCGCTGCTGTGGATCATCAGCCTGTCGTTCAAGCCGCCGGGCAGCGTGACCGACGGGAACTTCATCCCGCAGGAATGGACGTGGGACAACTACGCGGGCATCTTCGAGACCAGTGCCTTCACCAGCGCACTCCGCAACTCCATCGGCATCGGTCTGATCACCACCGTCATCGCGGTGCTGCTCGGCACGATGGCGGCGTATGCGGTTGCACGCCTCGACTTCCCGGGTAAGCGACTGCTGATCGGCGCTGCGCTGCTGATCGCGATGTTCCCGCAGATCTCGCTGGTCACACCGCTGTTCAACATCGAACGCAGCATCGGCCTGTTCGACACCTGGCCCGGTCTGATCCTGCCCTACATCACCTTTGCGCTGCCCCTGGCGATCTACACCCTGTCGGCTTTCTTCCGCGAGATCCCCTGGGAGTTGGAGAAGGCCGCGAAGATGGATGGGGCGACGCCGTTTCAGGCCTTCCGCAAGGTGATTGCGCCGCTGGCGGCGCCGGGCGTCGTGACCGCGGCGATCCTGGTGTTCATCTTCGCCTGGAACGACCTGCTGCTCGCACTGTCGCTGACCTCGACCGAACGCGCGATCACCGCGCCGGTCGCGATCGCGAACTTCACCGGTGACTCGCAGTTCGAGGAGCCGACGGGTTCGATCGCGGCAGCGGCGGTCGTCATCACCATCCCGATCATCATCTTCGTCCTGTTCTTCCAACGCAGAATCGTGGCCGGTCTGACCTCCGGCGCCGTGAAGGGATAGCCCGTGGCCGAGATCATCCTGGAAAAAGTGACCAAGCAGTACCCGGACGGCTCGACCGCGGTCCACGGCGTCGACGTGGACATCGCCGACGGCGAGTTCATCATCCTCGTCGGTCCGTCGGGATGCGGGAAGTCGACCACCCTCAACATGATCGCGGGCCTCGAGGACATCACCTCGGGCGAGCTGCGGATCGAAGGGGAGCGGGTCAACGAACGCGCGCCGAAGGACCGCGACATCGCGATGGTGTTCCAGAGCTATGCGTTGTATCCGCACATGTCGGTGCGCGAGAACATCGCGTTCCCGCTGACCCTGGCCAAGATGAGCAAGTCCGAGATCTCCGCCAAGGTCGACGAGGCGGCCAAGATCCTGGATCTCGGACCGTATCTCGACCGCAAACCGGCCAACCTCTCCGGTGGTCAGCGTCAGCGCGTCGCGATGGGACGCGCGATCGTCCGGTCGCCCAAGGCATTCCTCATGGACGAGCCGCTCTCCAACCTCGATGCGAAACTGCGCGTCCAGATGCGCACCGAGATCGCCCGCCTCCAGCAGCGACTCGGGACAACGACCATCTACGTCACCCACGACCAAACCGAGGCGATGACGCTCGGTGATCGCGTGGTGGTCCTGCGTGGCGGCTACGTGCAGCAGATCGGCACGCCGCAGGAACTCTACAATGAGCCGGCAAACCTGTTCGTCGCCGGGTTCATCGGATCACCGGCGATGAACTTCCTGCCCGGGCGCATCGACGGCGATGCCATCGAGACCCCGATCGGGCGGATCTCCGTGCCCGACCACCAGAAGGTGGTCGCCAATGCGGAGAAGGCGCGCAGCAACGGCGAGGTGCTGGTGGGTATCCGCCCGGAGCACCTGGAGGATTCGGCGCTCGTCGACACCGACACCCGGGATCACGGCGCGACGTTCAGCGCGTCGGTCGACGTGATCGAGAACATGGGCTCTGACAACTACGTCTACTTCTCGGTCGACACCCCACATGCGACCAGTGATGCCCTGGCGGAGCTCTCCGCGGATGCCGGCGGTGTGGACATCGGTGGCGGTCAGATGATCGCCCGGGTGTCGCCGGAGTCGTCGATCAGCCGCGGCAGTACTGCCGAATTGTTCTACGACACAGGGCGGGTCGCCGTCTTCGATCAGGAGTCGGGCGCGAACCTGCGTCTCGGGTGAGGCCGCGGCCGGTCGGCGTCATCGGCGACGGCGACGTCCCTGGTCGTGTAGCTCCTTGAGGATCTCGTCGTCCCAGATGTGCTTGCGCACCAAGCGGTATCGCTCGCAGGCGAGCCACATGTAGAGCTCGGCGTCACTGTTCAGGTCGGGGCGGATCTCGGCACGTCGGGCCATCCGCACCACCGGCAGGAACTCCTCGCCGAACCAGCGGCGCGCCACCTCGACCCGGCTGAGGTACTCGCCGAGTTCCTGCGAGAGCCGGAATCCCCAGGCCTCGACGTTCTCGGCGAGTTCGGCGTAGTCGAAGGGGTCGGCGAGCCGGATCGCCTCGGCCTGGGCGCCGCCGAGCGGCACCCGTGACAGGAACAGCCGGCGGTGGTCTTTGAGCAGCAGGTCTGAGGTCACATTGATGCCGTCGGGTGAGATCCGGGTGTGGATCTCGGTGACGTAGGCGTCGATGGTGTGGAAGTGGCGGGCGATCGCGATGGAGACGCGATGGTGTCCGTCGAGGACGAAGTGCATCGAACCGACCCGATAGAGCGCGACCGGTGGCACCGATTCCCCGCGTCGCTGCGCGGCGGCGAGTCGTTGCCACCGCTCCCGGATCCGGGACGACGTCGGCCGGAAGTAACGATCGAAATCCTTGGTGCGGTCGACACTTCCGACGATGGAGGAGACCTCCACCTGCTGCAGCCCCAACGTGGTCTCGCCGACACGGCCGAGTGCGGTGACCACCTCGTCGAACGGCAGCACGGTGTTGACGTCGGCGGGCTGCCGGGTGAACCAGGCCATCAGCCGGGACATCTCGGCGTGCCGTCGCATGCGCATGAAGTCGTTCTGCGCGTCGGCGTCGGGGAATCCGGTGTCACGCGCCATGTCGTCGCCTCACCACTCGGAATTCCCTTGTGCCGGGATCGATGTCGAACTGGCAGTAGCCGACCACGTTCATCGAGATGGTGACGTCGCCGATCATCTTGTCCGACGGCCGCATTCCGTACGGGTGTACGTGTCCATGCACCATCAGCGTGGGTTGCAGTGACCGCACCAGATTGTGGTAGCAGTCGAACCCGCGGTGTGGTGGGTCGTCGCCGTCGCCGACTCCACGCGCCGGACTGTGGGTCAGGAGGATGTCGGGTGCCGGCCGGGAGCAGGTGAGCCGCCACGACCGCAGCCGTTGATGCACGTCGGTGTACTGATTGGGTCCGTCGTTGTAGCGTCGGCACCCGCCGAGCCCGCTGATCCGCAGGCCGGCCACCGTGACCGTGCGACCGTCGACGTTGATCGCCCCGCGCGGTCCGGGTTCGGCCGACGGCAGCCCGGCCCGCACCCAACCGGACCGGGCCAGACGGTAGCCCGAGAGGTCCCGGTCGTGGTTGCCGGGCACGAAGACGCAGGGCGCGTCACACAGGGTCGCGAGGACCTCCAGATATTCGAACGGCAGGTCACCCGCACCCAGGATCACATCGGGGCGGCTCTCGATGCCGACGCCGAAGGTCAGCGACTCCACGACCTCGTCGGCCACGGCCAGGACTCGAACCACGTCTGCCAGAGTACGGTCCCGGCGGCGCATCAGGCCACGTCGGCGCCGACTACGGTGGGAACGATGAGCGACGCCGTCACCGACCGGATCAGCGAGTTCCTCGCCGAACGCCTGTCCGCACAACCGCAACGGGCGTCGGTGACGTTCCTCGGGGTCGAACCCATCGAGGTCCTGCGCTTCGTCACCGGCGACGACCTCGTCTACGTCACCGTCGGATGTGCCCGGCACCCGATGTCGGAGCCGACCGACATCCACGCCGATCCGGTGCGCGGACCGCGAGCCGAGCTCGTGGTGCGCATGCACGCGACGTCCCCGTTGCCCGGCCTGCACCGTCGGATGGCCACCGTCGCCGCGGCTCCGGCCGTCGAAGGTCTGATCCTGGCCCCCGACGCCCTCGTCGACCTGTCGGAGCCGATGTGGGACGGCGCGGCCGCGACGGCGATGGTCCTCGAGGACGACGACCTCGGCGACCTGGCACTTCCCGATCCGATGGATCCGGTGCAGTTCCTGCGTGCCGTGCCGATCACCGCCAACGAGGCCGCGTGGGTCCGGCTCAAAGGTGCCGACGCGTTGCGGGAGGCGTGGCGAGAGGCGCGGATCGACGTGATGGCACCGGACCGGGCGGCAGCGCAACTGTGACGCCCCGGTCCCTGAGGAGCGAGCTTGCGAGTGCGCCGCCCTGAGTAGCGAGCTTGCGAGCGTCTCCCTCTGGTCCCTGAGGAGCGCTTGCGAGCGTCTCGAAGGGCCCTTCGTGACGATCCTTCGCAGGCTCCGGATCTCCTCAGGGATCGGTGGTTGGGTGCGAGCGGCGACCTCTGGTCCCTGAGGAGCGAGCTTGCGAGTGCGCCGCCCTGAGTAGCGAGTTGCGAGCGCGCCGCCCTGAGTAGCGAGCTTGCGAGCGTATCGAAGGGTATCGAAGGGTCTCGAAGGGCCCTTCGTGACGATCCTTCGCAGGCTCCGGATCTCCTCAGGGATCGGTCGTGCTCAGAGCCAGCGGTGGTGGCGGAACACCACCCACAGCGTGCTGCAGGTGACGAGGAGTCCGATGATCACCGCGGGATAGCCCCACCGCTCGTCGAGCTCCGGCATGTACTCGAAGTTCATGCCGTAGATGCCGGCGACGAGGGTCGGGACCGCCGCGATCGCGACCCAGGCCGAGATCTTGCGCATGTCGGTGTTCTGCTGGATACCGACCTTGGCCGCGGCGGCGCCGAGCAGTGACGTCAGCACCTCGTCGTACTCGACCACGCGCTCGATGACCGTGGTCAGGTGGTCGGCGACGTCGCGGAAATGACGACGGATCTCCTTGGGTACCAGCGGATTCTGCGCTGTGAGTCCGGCGAGCGGGCCGGTGAGCGGTGTGACCGCGCGCCGGAGTTCGAGGACCTCGCGTTTGAGCAGGTAAACCGGGTCGATGTTGAGCGATCGTTGCGGCCCGAACACTGCTGCCTCGATTGCGTAGATGTCCGATTCCATCCGCTCGGTCACACCGAGATAGCTGTCGACGACGAGGTCGGAGATCGCGTGCAACACCGACGTCGGTCCCAATGCGAGCCGTTCCGGACGAGCTTCGAGCCGGCGGCGCACCCCGGAGAGGTGGGTGTGGTCGCCGTGGCGGACGGTGATCACGAAATCGGATCCGGCGAAGATCATGATCTCGCCGGTCTCGACGACCTCACTGGCCTTGTCGATCGACTCGTGTTCGACGTACTTGACGGTGCGCAGCACCAGGAACTGGGTGTCGTCGTACACCTCGAGCTTGGGGCGCTGGTGGGCGTTGACGGCGTCCTCGACGACCAGTTCGTGCAGACCGAACGTGCGGCCGACACCCTCCATCTGCTCGTCGTCGGGGGAGTGCAGGCCGAGCCAGACGAACCCCTTGCCGGTCGAGCGGACCTGCTGCAGCGCGTCGACATAGGAGATGTGCCCGGCCTGACGATGACCGTCGATGTAGACGGCGCAGTCGACCACCGCCCGTGCCGCGGGTACCGGGATCCGCGGCAGAAGCCGTTTGTCGCGTCGCTGGCCGACGAGTCCGCCTGGACGCAGGTGTGGCATCGAGGGCACGACAGGGATGCTACTCGTAGGATCACCGCGTGCCCTTCGACGTGACCGTGTACACCACGACGTTGATCACGCTCGTGGTGATCATGGACCCACCTGGACAGGTGCCGGTGTTCCTCAGCCTCGTCGGTCACCGGTCCGCCGAGTACCGTCGCCGCGCGGCGTGGCAGGCGCCGCTGGTCAGTCTGCTGGTGATCAGTGTGTTCGCGATCGGCGGCAAGGCAATTCTGAACTACCTGCACATCGGCATCCCGGCGTTGCAGGGCGCGGGCGGACTGTTGCTGCTGCTCGTCGCGCTGCAGTTGCTGACGGGACTGGGCTCCGCGGGCAAACCCGAGGCCAGCGACGACGTCAATGTCGCGTTGGTGCCGCTGGGCACGCCCCTGCTGGCCGGCCCGGGTGCGATCGCGGCCGTGATCGTCGCGGTCAGCGCCGAAGCCGGGAACGCCGGCGGCTACATCGCGATCGCGGCCGCCATCGTCACCGTCCACCTGATCGTGATGATCGTGCTGCGGTATTCGACGGTCCTGATCCGTCTGCTCGGAATCGGGGGGATCACCCTGCTGGCCAAGATCGCCGGTCTGCTGCTCGCGGCGATCGCGGTCCAACTGATCGCCGACTCCATCGCCGGGTTCATCGCCGAGGGCGGCTAACGTGGGTGCGTGATCAAGCGCGCAGCGACAGCGATTCTGGTGGCCTGTGCCCTCGTCGTCTCCCTGGCGGGGTGCGCGGACGACGAGTCGGGGCCGCGCGAGCTGGTGCTGGGCGCGACCGACTCACCCGCGATGCAGGTGATGGTGCGGGTCTACGCCGGGGCGCTGCGCCACACCGGCTCGCAGGTGTCGTCCGAGATTCGTACGGCCGACTATCGGACGTTGCTCGACGAGATGGACACCACGTCGGTGGACCTGTTCCCGGCGTTCAGCGGCCGGCTGCTCGCACAGCTGGCACCGCAGCTCGCCCCGGCGACTGCCGACGACGTCTTCATCGATCTGAATCGTTCACTGCCGCAGGGAGTTTCAGTAGGTGACGCGACCATGGTCACCGGCACCCCGCGTCTGTTCGTGGCGTCGACGGTGGCCGATGAGGGAGCGGTGACCGACCTGTCGGACTGTGATCGGATCGCCGCGGGGACACCCGTCGTGGTCGTCGGCGCCCCCGATCAGGGGGTGATCGACGCCTTTGCTTCCGCCGGGTGTCGCTTCGGTGCCGTGGAATCGGTGGAGTCGGTTCCGGTGGTGGTCGACCGTGTGGCAGGCGGTGGGGCGGTGGGGATTCTGACCCCGCTCGACGTCGCGGGCGACGACGCGGAGGGCGCGGTCGGCGACATCCGCGCACTCCGCGCGGACCAGCCGGAGCAGCCCACGGCGACGGCTACCACCTCGGCGTCGAGGGAGGTGCAGGTCGCCGCGGTGGGCCCCCGGCCCGAGCAGTTGGTGCCGGTCTACCGCAGTGCGGCGTTCACTCTCGACGAGGTGAAGACCATCAACACCGTGGCCGGTGAGATGACCACTGCCGATCTCGCCACGCTGGCCCGACGTGCGGTGGCCGGCGAGAATCCGGACGATCTCGCGAACGGATGGCTGGCCGAGCACGATCTCTGATCGCGCCCGGCCGGCCGCGGACCCGTGCGGTCAGGATGCCTTGGACAGTGCCCAGCCGGTGACCCGGGCGACGATGCCCTGGTATCCGGACGCGACGATGCGGACCCACAGGTCGAGGAATTTCGCGTCGGCACCCACCAGGACCCGCGCCCGGTTCTTGCGCACGCCCGCGATGATGGCGTCGGCGGCGTCCTCCGAGGTCATCCGTGCCAGGTAGCGGTCGAAGAAGTCGGCCGTCTTCTTCTGGTCGTGGTCGCCGGAGGCTGTGGCGTTGCGCGCGATGGCCGTCTTGATCCCGCCCGGGTGCACACAGGTGACCTTCACCGGGTGCTTGGCGACGATCATCTCCTGGTTGAGGGCCTCGGTGAAGCCGCGCACGGCGAACTTCGCCGAGTTGTAGGCGGCCTGGCCGGGTTCGGACAGGAGGCCGAACAGTGACGACGTGTTGACGATGTGGCCGTCGCCGGAGGCGATGATGTGCGGCAGGAACGCCTTGGTGCCGTTGACGACTCCCCAATAGTCGACGTCCATCACGCGCTCGATGTCCTTGAACTCGGTGCGCTCGATCTCGCCATGGTGCGCGATCCCGGCGTTGTTGAAGATGACGTTCACGGTGCCGTAATGGGCAACCACGGTGTCCGCATACTCCAGGACGGCCTCGCGCTCGGCGACGTTGAGCAGCTGCGCGTGCACGGGTGCCCCCGTCTCGGCGACCAGTTTCTCGGTGACCGCCAGGCCCTCCGGGTTGAGGTCGGAGATGGCGAGTTTGGCGCCCATCCGGCCCAGCTTCACCGCGAGGTCGCGGCCCATTCCGGAACCGGCGCCGGTGATGACGACGACCTTGTCACGAAAGTCTTTCATGATGTCCTTCTCTCGGCGGTGGTCAGGCGTTGATCGTCGCCGGTTGGTTCTCGGTGACCTCGACGGCGGGTGTCCCACGACGGCGTTCCACATCGTAGGCGGCGATGTCGAAGCGCTTGGTGATTCGTCGGAAGTTGAAGGTGAAGCCCGGCCACAGGGTGGTGATGTTGCCGTGGTGGTCCTTGTACCACGAGGCGCAGCCGCCGTTCACCCACACGCTGTTGCGCAAGGTGTGCTGGATCTCGGCGTTGTACGCGCGCTGGGCGTCGAACTTCACCTCGGTGCGTGTGATGCCTTGTGCACGAACAGTTCTGACATAGTCGACGAGGTAGTTCAGCTGGGATTCGATCATGTACACCATCGACGTGTGTCCCAATCCGGTGGATGGGCCGATCATCAGCATCATGTTGGGGAAGCCGTTGACGAACGATCCCTTGTAGCCCTGCATACCGATCTCGTCCCAGACCCCCGACAGGCTGCGCTCGCCGGTGCCGACGATCTTGTCGAACACGGGGGAGTCGGTCACGTGGAACCCGGTGGCGACGACGATCACGTCGACGTCGCGGATGGTGCCGTCGGTGGTGGCGATGCCCGACTCGGTGACCGATGCGATGCGGTCGGTGACGAGGTCGACGTTGCGGCGGGCGATCGCCGGATACCAGTCGTTGGAACGCAGGATCCGCTTGCAGCCGACCTGGAACGTCGGGGTCACCTTGCGGCGCAGCTCCCGGTCGCGGATCGACCGGGCGATGTTCGCCCGGCAGATCATCTCGACCGGCTTGAGTGACTTGGGGGAGTAGGTGAGCCCGAACGCCGTCACCTCGTTGGCCGCGTACACGACGCCGCGCATCGCCGTCTGGAATCCGGGCACGTTCTCGAATGCCCAGTGCTCGGCCGCCGAGTACGGCCGCTCGGTGCGCGGCACGATCCACGGCGCCGTGCGCTGATAGACATCGAGACGAGCGGCCACCTTGGCGAGTTCGGGCACGAGCTGAATCGCCGAGGCGCCGGTGCCGATGACCGCGACCCGCTTGCCGGTGAAGTCGTAGTCGTTGTCCCACCGAGCGGAGTGCACGATCTTGCCGTCGAAGTCGTCGAAACCGTCGATGTCGGGCAGGTTCGGCTCACACAGCGGGCCGACCGCGCCGACCATGATCTGCGCGCGGATCTGTTCGCGCTCCCCGTCCCGAATCACGTCGAGGTACCACCGCTGCTCGTCGTCGTGCCACTGGGCGAGTTCCACCTCGGTGCGGAAACGCGTGTGTGCACGGACGCCGCGCTCGTCGGCGACGTCGTTGATGTAGCGGTGGATCTCCGGCTGGTGGGAGTACGAGCGTGACCAGCGGGGATTGTGGGCGAACGAATAGGAGTAGAGCTGCGACGGGACGTCGCACGCCGCGCCCGGGTAGGTGTTGTCGCGCCACGTACCGCCGAAGTCGGTGCCACGATCCAGCACCACGAAGTCGTCGACGCCGTTCTCCTTGAGCTTGATGGCTGCGCCCAGGCCGGAGAAGCCTGCCCCGACGATGGCGATCTGTACATCGATCATTGTCATGGTCTCACCATAGGGTCCTACTGAATGCGCGTCAATAGTTTGTTGAACTTCGATCAATAACGGCCTACCGTGGAGTGGACCAGCAGGAACACGGCGAGAGGACACTAGGCTGTGACGGTGACCCGAGGCTCCGCACCGTCCGCCAAGCGGACCCGGATGAGTCCGGAGGCCCGACGAGACCAATTCATCGAACTGGGCTTGCACATGGTGCGCGATCGGCCGCTCGAACAGGTGTCGATCGACGTCATCGCGGAGGCGGCCGGCGTTTCGCGTGCCCTGCTCTTCCACTATTTCGCGTCGAAGCAGGACTTCCACGTGGCGATCGCGCGGGCCCAGGCCGACGAGATGCTCGAGTGCACCGAGCCCGACCGCGCGCTCGGCGACCCCCTCGCCATGCTGTCGGGTTCGATGTCGGCGTTCGTCGACTACGTCAGTGCCAACCGCGAGGCCTACATGGCGTTCATGCGCGGCTCATCCAGCGCCGATCCGGCGATGCGTGAGGTGTTCGACCACACCCGCTCGGTCATGGCGTCGCGCGTACTGGAACACGCGCCCGCACTCGGCATCGAGATCACGCCGGTCGTCGAGATGACCGTGCACGGGTGGATCTCGTTCGTCGAGGAGACCACGATCCGGTGGCTCACCGAGCCGGTGATCGGCCGAGACGAACTGCTCGCGCTCATCACCACGTCCCTGCCCGCGCTGGCCTCCGTGGTCCAGTAGACCTCGCCGACAGAACCCGGATTCGCGCCGACAGAACCCGGAATCGCGCCGACAGAACCCGGATTCGCGCCGACAGAACCCGGAATCGCGCCCACGGAACCCCAGATTGCGCCGACAGAACCCGAAATCGCGCCGACAGAACCACGAATCGGTCAACGATCGGTCGGTGGCCGGTGGATGTGGACAGCCGCGGCGTTTATCCACAGCCCGGTGATCTCCGCCTTTCGTCGCAGTTTCGCACCGTCAAATGTCGTCATGACTCGAACATCCGTAGATGATCGCCACCTCGTCCGACGCAAGAAGGCAGTGGCAGCCGCCGACATGTCTGCGGAGCAATTCGCCACAGCGTTCACGCGGCTGCACGGCGACCTGTACATCGATCGCGCGACGATTCTTGCGCCCCGCGAGCGCATCATCGCGACTGCGCTGTCCGCTCCCGATGACGTCGTGGTGGCCGGGATCGCCGCGAAGCTCATGCACGGCGGCACATGGCATGACGGAGACTTCACCGTCGAGTTGATCCGCGCGCCTGACGCCGGGAACAAGCGTGGACGCGGGCGTGCGGTCCATCGCACCGACCTCGACCCCGACGATGTCGTCGACCTGGACGGCATTTCGGTGACGTCGGTACTTCGGACGGCCCTCGACATCGGTCGCGTACCACCAGAGTGGCGTGCGCTCGGCCACCTCGATGACCTGGCACGGGCCACCGGCCTGTGTCCGATGGACCTCGCCGACTACGTGGAGAAGTTCAAGGCTCGTCGCGGTATCCGGCAGCTGCGTGCGCTGATTCCGATGATCGACGGCAGGTCGGAGTCGCCGCCCGAGAGCTGGCTCCGACTCCTCATGTTCAAGGGAGACCTTCCGACACCGGACCTGCAGGTGGAAGTCGCCGACCCCATCACCGGCCACATCTTCGCGCGGATCGATCTCGCCTACGAGAAACTGAAGATCGCAATCGAATATGACGGCGAAGATTTCCACTCCACGCCCGCGCAAAAGGCCCACGACGAGGCTCGGGACGCCAAGCTCGACGAACTCGGCTGGATCGTCATACGCATCACCGCCGACCGGATGCGGAACGATCAGTGGGGAATCATCGTGGAGATCGAGGAAGCGCTACGTAAGCGTGGCGGGTACTTCTGAACCCGGGGTCGACTGCCGGATTCTGTCGACCCGATTTCGGGTTCTGTCGGCGACAATCGAGATTCTGTCGGCGATGAATCGGGTTCTGTCGGCGGGATTCGGGGTTCTGTCGGCGGGGACGACGACGGCGGGTGCCCACCTAGGGACACCCGCCGCACTTGTCTGTGGTCGATCAGACGATCAGGTCACGAGAAGCACTCATCGAGGATTTCCTGCTGCTCCACGGCGTGGACCTTGCTCGAGCCCGACGACGGCGCCGACATGGCCCGCCGTGAAATCCGCTTGAGCCCGCTGAGCACGTCCGGCAACACCTCGGGCAGCCACAGGCCGAGGAACGGCCACGGCCCCTGGTTGGCCGGCTCCTCCTGGACCCAGCGGAAGTCCTCGGCGTTGGAGTACTGCTCCAACGTGTTGCGCAGACGGCGGTGGGGAACCGGGTAGAGCTGCTCGATGCGGACGACGGCGACGTCGTCGCGATTCTCCTTGTCGCGGCGGGCGGCGAGCTCGTAGTAGAGCTTGCCGCTCACCAACAACACCCGCTTGACCTTGCTGCGGTCGCCGCCGGCGATGAACTTCGGGTCGTCGATCACCGAACGGAACTTGTCGTCGGTGAACTCTTCGACGGGCGACACCGCATTCTTGTTGCGCAGCATCGACTTCGGGGTGAACACGACCAGCGGGCGGCTGATGCCGTCGAGAACGTGACGACGCAGCAGATGGAAGTAGCTCGCCGGGGTGGAGGGGAGCGCCACGGTCATCGAGCCCTCCGCGCACAACTGCAGGAAGCGCTCGATGCGGCCCGATGTGTGGTCCGGTCCCTGACCCTCGTGCCCGTGCGGGAGCAGCAGCACGACATCGGAGAGCTGTCCCCATTTGGCTTCACCGGACGAGATGAACTCGTCGATGATCGACTGGGCGCCGTTGACGAAGTCGCCGAACTGGGCCTCCCACATCACCAGCGCGTCCGGGTTGCCGACTGAGTAGCCGTACTCGAATCCGACCACCGCGAACTCCGACAGCGGGGAGTCGTAGGCCATGAACCGGCCCTCGGCAGTCTCACCGGCCACCGTCTTGAGGTTGTTGAGCGGCGTGTACTCCGAACCGCTGTTGCGGTCGATGAGCACCGAGTGGCGCTGGGTGAACGTGCCGCGCCGCGAGTCCTGTCCCGACAGCCGAACCGTGCGGCCCTCGAGGACGAGCGAACCGTACGCGAGCAGCTCGGCGAAGGCCCAGTCGATCTTGCCGTGACGCGACATCTCGTGACGGCGTTCCAGAACGGGCTTCACGCGCGGATGCGGATCGAACCCGTCCGGGGTGTGGAAGAACGCGTCGCCGATGGCCTCGAGGACCTCCTTGTCGACCGCGGTCACCAGCTTGGTCGGCAGCGTCTGGTCCGACTCGACCGACGGACTCGGCTCGGCGTGGTACTTCTCGAGTTCCTTGACCTCGTTGAACACCCGTTCCAGCTGACCCTGGTAGTCGCGCAGGGCGTCTTCGGCTTCCTTGGTCGAGATGTCACCGCGGCCGATCAGGGCTTCGGTGTAGCTCTTGCGGACGCCACGCTTGGTGTCGATCACGTCGTACATCGCCGGCTGGGTCATCGACGGGTCGTCGCCCTCGTTGTGGCCGCGACGGCGGAAGCACACGAGGTCGATGACGACGTCCTTGCCGAATGCCTGCCGATAGTCGACGGCCATCTTGGCGACCCACACACAGGCCTCGGGATCGTCGCCGTTCACGTGGAAGATCGGCGCACCGATCATCTTGGCGACGTCGGTGCAGTACTCCGTGGACCGCGAGTGCTCGGGTGCGGTGGTGAAGCCGACCTGGTTGTTGACGACGATGTGGATGGTGCCGCCGGTGCGATACCCGGGCAGCATCGCCATGTTCAGCGTTTCCGCGACGACGCCCTGGCCGGCGAAGGCCGCGTCGCCGTGCAGCATCAGCGGCAGCACCGAGAACTGGTCGTCGTCGTCGAGCAGGTCCTGCTTGGCGCGGACCAGACCCTCGAGCACCGGGTCGACGGCCTCGAGGTGGCTCGGGTTGGCGGTCAGCGAGACGTTGATCTCGTTGTCGCCGAACATCTGGTAGTACTTGCCCTCGGCGCCGAGGTGATACTTCACGTCGCCGGAACCATGAGCCTGCGACGGGTTCAGGTTGCCCTCGAACTCGGTGAAGATCTTGGAGTACGGCTTGCCGACGATGTTGGCGAGCACGTTGAGGCGGCCGCGGTGCGGCATGCCGATGACGACCTCGTTGAGGCTGTGCTCGGCGCCCTGGTCGATGACGGCGTCCATCATCGGGATGACCGACTCCGCGCCTTCGAGTGAGAAGCGCTTCTGCCCGACGTACTTGGTCTGCAGGAACGTCTCGAACGCCTCGGCGGCGTTCAACTTCGACAGGATGTACTTCTGTTCGGCCACCGGCGGTTTGACGTGCTTGATCTCCACCCGGTCCTGCACCCAGCGCTGCTGCTCGGGTTCGAGGATGTGGGTGTACTCGACGCCGACGTGGCGGCAGTACGCGTCGCGCAGGATCGACAGCACGTCGCGCAGCTTCATCTTCTCCTGGCCGTGGAAGCCACCGACCTTGAAGCTCCGGTCGAGATCCCACAGGGTCAGGCCGTAGGTCAGAACGTCGAGGTCGGGGTGGCTCGCCCGGGCGTCGCTGTCCATCATCAGCGGATCGATGTCCGCCATCAGGTGTCCGCGATTGCGGTATGCCGCAATGAGTTCCAGAACCCGGGTGCTCTTGTCGACGAGGCCCGCGGGGATGTCGCGGCGCCAGCGGACCGGCTCGTACGGGATGTGGAACGCCGTGAAGACCTCGTCGTAGAAGGCGTCGTCGAGCAGCAGCTGATGAATCGTGCGCAGGAAGTCGCCCGATTCCGCGCCCTGGATGATGCGGTGGTCGTAGGTCGACGTCAGCGTCATCAGCTTGCCGACGCCGAGGTCGGCGATCTGCTCGTCGCTGGCACCCTGGAACTCCGCGGGGTACTCCATCGCGCCGGCGCCGATGATGGCACCCTGGCCCTTCATCAGGCGCGGCACGGAATGCACGGTGCCGATGGTGCCCGGGTTGGTCAGCGAGATGGTGGTGCCGGCGAAGTCCTCGGCGGTGAGCTTGCCGTCGCGGGCCCGGCGGACGATGTCCTGATACGCGGTGTAGAACTCCGCGAAGCCCATCTTCTCGCACTCCTTGATGGCGGCGACCACCAGAGTGCGATTTCCGTCCTTGCCGACCAGGTCGATGGCCAGGCCGAGGTTGGTGTGCGCGGGGGTGACGGCGTTCGGTTTGCCGTCGACCTCGGCGAAGTGCCGGTTCATGTTCGGGAACGCCTTGATCGCCTGGACGATGGCGTAACCGAGGATGTGGGTGAAGCTGATCTTGCCGCCGCGGGTGCGGGCGAGGTGATTGTTGATGACGATGCGGTTGTCGATCATCAGCTTCGCCGGAACCGCGCGCACGCTGGTCGCGGTGGGGATCTCCAGCGACGCCGACATGTTCTTCGCGATCGCGGCGGCCGGACCCCGCAACACCTTGTTCTCGTCCTCGCTGGGTGACGACGCGGCGGACTTGGCCGGTTCCTTGGACTTCTGCGAGCGCGCCGAGCCGTCACGGCTGGCGGTGCTCTGACCCGAGGCCGCCTTGGTGGCGGTGGACTCCTTGGTCGGTCCGGACTTGCGGGCCGCGGCCTTCGTCGGCTGCTGGTCGAGGGTGACCTGCTTGGTGGACTTCGGCTTCTCGGAGGGCGCTGCCGCGCCGGTGGAGGTGGTGGACGGGGTCGAGGCGGGCTTGCTCGGCTGCTCGGCCGCGGGGGCTGCGGCGGTCTCGGGCGAGCCGTTCGAACTCGGGTCGTAATCGGCCAGGAAGTCGTGCCAACTGGGATCGACCGACTTCGGGTCCTTCTTGTATTGCTGGTACATCTCCTCGACCAGCCACGCATTTTGTCCGAAGTCTGAAATCGAACTGCTCACAGCTCTAACTCGCCTCAATTCCCTCTGGTGTCGGGTCGCTTGTCACCATGTAGGTCCCTTGTGAAGACTATCGGTGAACCACCTGCCGATGGTACGCGTGCCGAGTTGGCCATGTGCGTCTGACCTCACCGAACAGCCTCATCTGAGGCGCATGTCACCGGCGGTGGCGATACCGTCCGCGTCGGGCGCGACACCGGCATCCCAGAACGCGCGGTACCTCTTACCCAACGCGAGCAACTCGCGGTGTGTTCCCAGCTCGACGATTCGGCCGTCGTCGACGACCGCGATCACGTCCGCCCGTGCCGCGGTGGCCAGCCGGTGCGCCACGATGACCGACGTCCGACGGTGGGTGAGTGCCTCGCCGGCGGCCAGGACGAGCGCCTCCGTGGCCTGGTCGAGCGTTGCGGTCGCCTCGTCGAGGAGCAGCAGGTCGGGCCGGACGAGTTCGGCGCGGGCCAGGGCGATGAGCTGGCGTTGACCGGACGACAGACCCTGGCCGCGTTCGCCGATCGGGTGATTCATCCTGCCGGGCAGCTCGGCGATCATCGTCGCGGCGCCCACCGCGGCGGCGGCCGCGGCGACCTCGGTGCGGTCGGCGCCGGGGCGACCGTAGGCGATGTTGTCGGCGACGGTGCCGGTGAACAGGTGGGGTTCCTGCGGTACCACGCCGATGCGGCTGCGGTACTGCTCGAGTGGATGGTCGCGGATGTCTTCGCCGTCCATCCGGACCGCGCCGGAGGTCGGATCGTAGTAGCGGGCGAGCAGCTTGACGATGGTGGACTTTCCGGCGCCGGTCCGGCCGACGAGAGCCAGCGACGTGCCCGGCGGAATCGTCAGATCGACGTCGGTGAGTGCGTCCCGGTGGGCCCCCGAGTAGCGGAAGGTCACGTCGTCGAGGTGCGCGCATCCGTCGAAACCGTCCGCCGGCACCGGGATCTGCCGGTCACGGTCGGCCAGTGAACTGCGGGTGCGGATGAGATCGCCGATGCGTCGTAGGCCCACCGCCGCCTGCTGATATCCGTCGAACACCTGAGAGAGCTGTTGGACCGGCCCGAACAGCATCGACAGGTACAGGACGAAGGCGACGAGAGTGCCTGCCGACAGGGAGCCCTGCGTGATCTGGTGCGCACCGACGGCGATCGCGACCGCGGTCGCGATGTCGGACATGAAGGTGATGAACGGGAAATAGATGGAGATCGCCTTCTGCGACACCATCCGCGCGGCCACCCAGTCGTGGGTGCGGCGGGTGAAGCGATCCGTCGCCGCCGGGATGTGGCGGTAGGTCTGCGTGGTCTTGATGCCGGCGATGTTCTCTTGGAAATCGGCGTTGACGACGCTGACGAGCTCACGGGATCGGGTGTAGGCGACCGAGGAGATGCGTCGGAAGGCGATGGTGGCCACGACGAGCACCGGCAGCACGGGCAGGATCAGCGCACCGAGCAGCGGGTCGGTGAGCACCAGGGCGATCGTGACCCCGACCAGCGTGAGCGCGGCGACGACGGCCGTCGACAAGCCGGTCTGCATGAACGTCGACAACGCGTCGACGTCGGTGGTCATCCGGGTCATGATGCGACCGGACAGTTCCCGCTCGTAGTAGTCCAGTCCGAGGCGTTGCAGGTGCGCGTAGCTGCGGACCCGCAGTCCGAACAGCACACGTTCGCCGGCGCGGGTCGAGGTCATCGTCATCGCCGACGATGCGACCCAGCCGACGGCGACGAGCACGATCCCGAGGCCGGTCGCCCACCACAGGGTCGACTCGTCGGCCTGGGTGGCCGCGTCGATCACCGCGCGGGCGAGCGACGGGAAGGCCAGTCCGATGAGGGTGTCGACAGCGATGGTCGCGATCGCGGCGGCGAGCAGCCACCGCACCGGACGCAGCAGCCGTCGGAGCGAGAACTGCCGGCTCTCCGCCCGGACCTCGTCGACGTCGACGGAGGGCTGTTCGTCGGCCGGGGGGAGCGCGTCGACCGCCGCGGTCAACTCGGGGGTCGCCGGCATCGATCCGAGCGCGCCGCCGATCCCACTGCCACCTTTTGCGCCGCCGCCACCCGGGCCGGTGGTCGGGACGGCCGGGCGACGAATGGTCGGCTCCACACCCGACATCGACGAGCTGTGGTCGGTCGACCCGGCCGAGCCGGTCGGCCACAGCTCATCGAGGTCGGGGGACGGGGGGAGTTCGGCGATGACGTCGCGTCCCACCTGTTCCGGGTCGGCCGATGCCATCAACGCGCGGAACAGTTCGCAGCGGCGATCGAGTTCGGCGACGGTCCCGATGTCGACGATGCGGCCCCCGTCGAGGACCGCGACCCGGTCTGCCAGGGCCAGCGTTGATCTGCGATGTGCGAGGAGCAGCATCGTCCGGTGTTCGTCGCGCAGTGACCGCAGGATCTGCGCCTCGGTCGTCGCGTCCACCGCCGAGGTCGCGTCGTCGAGGACGAGGACGCGGGACTCCGCATACAGCGCCCGCGCGAGCGCGACACGCTGCCGTTGGCCGCCGGAGAGGGTGAGCCCACGCTCGCCGACGACGGTGTCGAACCCGTCCGGCAGGGCCTCGATGAACTCGAGGGCATCGGCGCGTCGGGCCGCGGACACCAGCCGCGGTTCGGGTTCTCCGGTCACCGCCGTGGTCTCGGACGGCCCGAGGAGGATGTTGGCCGCGATCGTGTCGGAGTACAGGAAGGGCTCGTCGAAGACCACCGACACGGCACCGTGCAGGGCATCCGGTGCGAGTTCGTCGACGGGATGCGCGCCGTCGGTGGCGATGAGCTCGACAACGCCGGTGTCCGTGCGGTAGTAGCGTCCCGCCAGGTCGGCGAGGGTGGACTTCCCCGAACCCGGACGTCCCACCACCGCAACGCATTCCCCGGGCTCGACGGTGAGGTCGACGTCGGTCAGTACGGGTCGGTCGCCGAATCCGAAACCGACGCCGCGCAGCCGGAGGCCGAGCGGGCCGTCGGGGACCGTCGCGGTGTTGGATGCGGTCGGGTCACGCGGCTCGTCGATGACGTCGTACACCCGGTCGACCGCTGCGCGCGCGAGCTGGGCACTGACCACGAGGTTGGTGAGCAGCCGCGCCAGGGCGGTCATCGATGCGATGTACGTGGCGAACGCGAGGAAAGTCCCGGCGGTGATCTCCCCGTGCATGGTCAGGTATCCGCCGACGGCGATGACGCCCACCATGCCGAACTGCGGGATGGCTGCCATCGTCGGGGTGAAGCGCGCGTTGATCCGGCCTGCTCGCAGACGACGCGAGAACAACCGTTCGCAGAGTCCGACCAGTTCGTCGACGGCGCGGCGCTCCTGGCCGAACCCCTTGACGACTCGGACTCCGGTGACGGTTTCCTCGACATGCTGGGCGACGTCGGCGGCAGCCTGTTGCGCCGACCAGGTGGCGGCGAACAGCTTGCGGCGCATGCGGAACACCACCAGCGCCACCAACGGGAAGATCAGCAGGGCCACGCCGGTGAGCAGAGGTGACAGATAGGTCATGATGCCGATCGCGAACACCACCTGGACGGCCGCGCCGAGCGACAGGGGCGTCATGGCCAGGAGTCCCTGCACGATCTGGAGGTCGGAGATCGACCGTGAGACGATCTGCCCGGTTCGGATGCGGTTCTGCGCGTTGCCATCCAGATGGAGCAGGGTGTCGAGTAGCTGCAGGCGCAGACCGTTCTGCACCTTGATCGACAAGCGCCCCGCGGTGAGCCGTCGCCCGAATTGGCACCCGTAGCGGACCACCGCGAGGACAACCAGCCCGGTGACGATGAGCTGGATCGACAGTCCGTCGCGGACGGCGCCGGTGGCGTGGTCGATCGCTGCCTTGGCGAGCAACGGGGCGATGAGGTCGACCGCCACGGCGACGGCGGTGACCGCCAGCGTGACGCCCACCAATCCGCGGTGCCGGAGGCACTCCGCGGTCAGTCGTCGGATCCAGCCGACGCGTTCGGGGGCGTCCTGGGTGTTCGGCGTGTCGCGGCCCGGCCGCGTCGGTGATTGCAGCGCGTCGATCACCGACGGCCTGGCGGGAGCCCGGTGTTGGTGCCGACGATCTCGCCGTCGATCGTCCATGTCTGCGGTGGCGAACCGAAGGCCTCGCGTGCATTGGCGATGACGCGTTTGCCCAGAGCGCGGTTGCCCACGCCCCCGATCATGGCGCCGATCCCGGCCGGCAACAGCTTGCCGAACACGAGGGGCGCGCGCTTGAACGCGTACTTCTTCGCGACTTTGTTGACCAGGGTCTTGTTCAGCTTCGCGAGTCCGCCCCCGGGGATGCTGGCACCGCCCAGACGCCGCAGGGCGCCACCCCGCGTGCCGACGAGCCGGCCGAGTGCGACCACACCCTCTTCGCCCAGTGCGACCGCGAGGACGAGGGTCTTACGTCGTTCGGTGTCGTGCACCGGAATCCCGTGCACCTCGGCGATCGACAGTGCGAGCAGCGCCGATGCCTCGAGGAAGAAGGCGGTCTCCCCGGTCATCGCACCGAGTGCGGTCATGGTGCCGACGCCGGGGATCGCCGCGGTCGCCCCGACCGCACCGCCGGAGCCGGTGACGGTGGTGAGATAGAGCTTTTCGAGTCGAGCGATGATCTGTTCCGGGGTCTCCTCCGGGTGTGCGTTGCGCAGGTTTCGTACGTACTTGGCCACCGCGGGCGCCTGGAGTCGCTGCGCGCGGTCGAGGAGACCACCGGTCACCTCGACGGCCTTGCCGGGTGGCTGCTGATCCGCGCTGCCCCGGCCGGCTCCCGACTTGCTGATCTCAACCATTGAGGGGTACTCCGTTCTCGGGGGCGACGACCTCGCCTGGTTTCGGTGGCCCGGGTGGCGTCCCGTCGCCGAACGGTCGACCGCCGAGGTCCTCACGATGATGGGCGGTCAGCCAATTGCGCAGGTCCGGACCAACCGGTACGACACCGGTCGGATTGATGTCGCGGTGGACCTCGTAGTAGTGCCGTTTGATCTGGGTGAAGTCGATCGTGTCGCCGAACCCAGGCGTCTGGAACAGGTCGCGGGCGTAGGCCCACAGCACGGGCATCTCCGACAGTTTGGTCCGATTGCACTTGAAGTGGCCGTGGTAGACGGCGTCGAAGCGGGCCAGCGTGGTGAAGAGTCGGACATCGGCCTCGGTGATGGTGTCGCCCACCAGGTATCGGCGGTCGGCGAGCCGGTCGGACAACTCGTCGAGTTTGGTGAACAACCTGTCGTAGGCCTTCTCGTAGGCATCCTGGCTGCCGGCGAATCCGCAGCGATAGACGCCGTTGTTGACCTCGGTGTACACACCTCGGTTGACGTCGTCGATCTCGTCGGCCAGGTGCTCCGGGTAGAGCTCCGGGGCCCCGGGCCGATGGTGTTCGGTCCACTCTCGTTCGAGGTCGACGGTGATCTGCGGGTAGTCGTTGGTCACGACCGCGCCGGTCGGGATGTCCACGATCGCCGGGACGGTGATGCCTTTCGGGTATCCCGGATACCGCTTCTCGTACGCATCCTTGAGTCGGGGGATCTGCAACACGGGATCGAGTCCGCCGGGGTCGAGGTCGAACGTCCACGAATCGGAGTCGTGGGTGGGCCCGCACATACCCATCGACAGCGCGTCCTCGAGGCCGAGCAGCCGCCGGACGATGATCGTGCGGTTCGCCCACGGGCAGGCGCGGGCGACGACCAGTCGGTATCGACCGGCCTCGACGGGGAATCCGTCGCGACCGTCGCGAGTGATGCGGGTGCCGATGTATTGCGTGTCCCGGACGAACTCCTGTCCGGTCATCACGTAGACACCCTGTTCCGTGGCCGAGCCGGCGGTGGATGCGCCGTCGGTCGATACCCCTCCGGGGGATGCGCCTGCGGTGTCCGGGCTGCTGGTGTTCATGAGATCCACAGTAGTGACCCGGTCGGACTGTTGGCACGAGATGGCCGGAGCGGTATATTCCACACGGAATATTTCAGTCCGGCCAGTGGAGGACACATGGGAGCGACCCCCCCGACGGCGGCGATGCCGCCGCTCGCGGTTCTGGTGCTGGGTCTGGTCGCCGAACGGCCGATGCACCCGTACGAGATGTTCCAGACCACGATCGAGCGCAACGAGGACCGGCTGGTGAAGTTCCGGCCAGGAACGCTCTATCACACGGTCGATCGCCTGGCCGACAAGGAATTGATCGAGGTACACGACGTGCAACGGGAGGGGAACCGCCCCGAACGCACCGTGTACCGGATCACCGGCGCGGGTCGGACGGCGCTCGCGCACAGCCTCGAAGAGATCCTCGCCACCCACCCGACCGAGTACCCGCAGCTCTACCTCGCACTCTCCGAGGCCCACGGACTGCCGCGGGCGCGCGTCATCGAACTGCTCGGACGACGGCTGGAGGCGATGCGCTCCGAACTCGATGCGCTGCGCACAGGCGCCGCCGATGCCGCCGAGCGCGCGGTCGCCGAGATGTTCTACCTCGACATCGGTTGCCGGATCGCCACATTGAGCGCACAGGTCGACTGGCTCGACGACCTCCTCGGCCGGCTCGAGGCGCAGTCCATCGAGTGGCTGGACGATCCGGGTTCCCCGTATCGCACCACAGCCGGCGCCCGCGACACAGACGGCGCCCGCAACACAGACGACACACACAAGAAAGCAGCCGACGCATGACTCTCCCGACGACGTCACCGACGCCGGTGACCACCCGCCCATGGGCGGCGATGCTGGCCCTCTGCGTCGGCTTCTTCATGATCCTCGTCGACATGACGATCGTTGCGGTGGCGCAGCCGCAGATCCAGGTCGCCCTCGACGCGAACGTCAACGGCATCGTCTGGGTCACCAGCGCCTACCTGCTGACCTACGCGGTGCCACTGCTGATCACCGGACGACTCGGTGACAAGTACGGACCCAAACGCGTGTACCAGATCGGTCTGCTGGTGTTCACCATCGCCAGCGTGTGGTGTGGCTTCGCCTCGACGATCGGTGAACTGATCGCCGCCCGCGCGCTGCAGGGCGTCGGTGCCGCGTTGATCACCCCGCAGACGATGGCGCTGATCACCCGGATGTTCCCGCCGGAGAAGCGTGGCGCCGCGATGGGAGTCTGGGGCACCGTCGCGGGTGTCGCGACGCTGGTCGGCCCCTTGCTCGGCGGGATTCTCACCGACTGGCTCGGCTGGGAGTGGATCTTCTTCGTCAACCTGCCGGTGGGCGTGATCGGCCTGGTGCTGGCCGCGATTCTCGTCCCCGACGTCGACACCCACGACCATCAGTTCGACTGGCTCGGTGTGGTCCTGTCGGCGGTCGGCATGTTCGCACTCGTCTTCGGTATCCAGGACGGCGAGAAGTACGGCTGGAACGGCTGGATCTGGGCACTCATCGGCGGCGGCCTGGTGTGCATGGGCCTGTTCGTCATCTGGCAATCCCGGATCACCCGCGAGCCGCTCGTCCCGCTGTCGTTGTTCGCCGACCGCAACTTCTCGCTCGCCAACATCGGCATCGCGTCGATGGGTTTCGCGATCTCGGGCCTGATGATCCCCGTCATGTTCTTCCTGCAGCTGGTGGGCGGTATGACGCCGACCCAGGCCGCGGTGATGATGGTGCCGATGGCGGTGCTCACCGGTGTGCTCGCGCCGATCGTGGGACGGATTCTCGATCGGGTCCATCCACGGATCATCATCGCCTCGGCGCTGCTGCTCAATGCGATCTCGGTCGGCTGGCTCGGCCTGATCGCCCGCCCGGAGACTCCGGTGTGGCAGCTGATCGTCCCGTTGAGTCTGATGGGTGTCGCGTCCGCAGCAATCTGGGCGCCGCTCGCGGCCACCGCGACCCGAAACCTGCCGTGGCATCAGGCCGGTGCCGGTGCCGGGGTGTACAACACGACCCGGATGATCGGTTCGGTGCTCGGCAGCGCCGCCGTCGGTGCCCTGATGCAGACCCGGCTGGCCGCCCAACTGCCCGGCGTCGACACCGAACACAACACATCGGGCGGTCCGCTGCCGGAGTCGGTGCGCGAGGGGTTCGCCGTGGCGATGGGCCAGTCGCTCCTGCTGCCGGCCGCGGTGTTGCTGATCGGGGTCGTCGCGGCGCTGTTCTTCGCGAAGCCCCGCCACCAGGCGACGGCCCCGGCGGCGACCGCCGGACACGGCGACACCTCCGCGGCGGGGCCGGTCACCACGCGCTGAGTGGCTCACGGTGGTCTGAGGCTTCGCCTCCCACAGTCTGTCGGCCGACGCTCGTAGGATGCGGCACGAGAGTGGGAGGTGAGACATGACCGTGCCGTTGTTCGAGTTGCCCGATCCCGAGCTACCTGATGACGTGTTGCCCGATGCCGAGCTGCCAGTTCCCGGGCCGCGGGTGATCGGCCGGGCCGAGTCGCGCGGCGAGCGTTTCGCTCCGGCGTCCGAGACGGCCCACGAGGTCACGTTCGTGCACACCGCCGACTGGCAGCTCGGGATGACGCGCCACTACCTCGGCCCGGAGGCGGCGCACGCCTACACGGCCGCACGCCTCGAGGCGATCGAACGGATCGGTGCGCTCGTCGCTGAGGTGGACGCGGAGTTCGTGGTGGTGGCCGGCGACGTGTTCGAAGACCAGCGGGTGTCGTCGAGAATCATCCGGCGCACCCTCGATGCGCTCGCGGCCTTCGGCGTTCCCGTCTATCTGCTGCCGGGTAACCACGATCCCTACGATGCGGCCGGGGTCTACCGCTCGCGGACGTTCGTGCAGGCCTGCCCGGACAACGTCACCGTCCTGTCGGGTGAGGGGGTGCATCAGGTCCGCGACGGGGTCGAACTCGTGGCCGCACCCTGGGCGCACAAGCACCCCGGCGCGGACCTTGTCGGCCGTCAGGTCGCACGCTTGTCGCCCGGCGACGGCATCCGAATCCTGGTCGGGCACGGGGGAGTCGACGAGATGACCCCGGGCAACGGCACGTCGCTCATCGGCCTCGGATCGCTCGAGACGGCGGTCGAGTCCGGGGTCGTGGACTATGTCGCGCTCGGCGACCGCCACTCGGTCACGTCCGTCGGCTCCACCGGGCGGATCTGGTATCCGGGTGCGCACGAGGTGACCAACTTCGACCACATCGAAGAGTCTCCGGGGCACGCACTCGCGGTCACCCTGCGCCGGTCCGGCTCAACGCGAGAGATCGATGTCTCGCCACATCGTGTGGGGCAGTGGTCGTTCCGGACCATCTCAGCAGATGTCGGAGGCGTCGCCAACATCGAGGCCTTGCGCGCCCGGCTCGGCGAGATCGACGACAAGCCCCGCACGGTGCTGCAGCTGGGTCTCGTCGGTTCGATCTCGGTCGCCGACAGTGCCGTACTCGACGATCTGCTCGACGAATGCGCCGACCGGTTCGCCGCGGTGACCCGATGGGGGCGGGCCGACGACCTGGCCGTGCTCGCCGACGACGCCGACCTCGACGAGCTCGCCGTCGGCGGATATGTGCGTGACACGGCCGAGGAACTGTTCGCCCACAGTCGGTCCGACGATTCCGACAGTGCGCGCAGTGCGCGCGACGCGCTGGCATTGCTGCGGCGGTTGGCGGGGAACTCCCGATGAGACTGCACCGGATCCGCCTGCGCGACTTCCGCGGCGTCGCCGACCGGGACGTCCGCTTCGCCGACCGCGGGGTGACCGTCGTCGAGGGTGCCAACGAGGCAGGCAAGTCGTCGATGATCGAGGCGCTCGCACTGCTGCTCGACACCCGTGCCGAGAGCAAATCGGCGAAGGTACGGTCGATCATGCCCGCCGGGCGTGAGGTCGGAACCGAGGTCGAGGTCGAGATGTCCTGCGGACCATGGCATTTCACCTACGGAAAGCGGTTCAACAAACAACCTTCGACCACCTTGACGGTGCATCGGCCGCGGCCCGAACACCTCACCGGGCGTGATGCGCACGAACGTGTCGGTGAGATCGTCGGCGAGCACGCCGACCTCACCCTCTTCCGGGCCCTGCGCATGCTGCAGTCCGGTGAGCCCAGTGCTGTTGCGGTGGGCGATAGTTCGGCCCTGGCGCGTGCACTCGACCGTGCTTCCGAGGCCACCGACGGTGCCGCCGACCGCGGGGACGGCGGCGACGTCGAGGACCAGACGCTGATCGATGCCGCGGCCGCGGAATGCCGGCGCTATCGGACACTGGGACAACGACGTCCGACCGGCGAGCTCGCCGACGCGATCCGGGCTGCCGACCAGGCCGCGGACCGGGTCACTGTGTTGACGCGGGCCCGCGAGGCCGTCGACGCCGATGCGCGTCGGCTGGACGAGATCCTCGAGCGCCGAGCCGAGTTGGCGCGGACGCGGGAGCTCCGCGAGGTCGAGCGCGACGAACTGGCGGTGAGCTGGGCGGAGATCGAGCGGCTGCAGACCGAGCTCGCCTCGGCGAGCGCGGAGGTCCGACACCTGCTCACGGTCAGTCAGCTCGCCCAGCGCGACGTCGCCGAGCGTGAGCGGGTCGCCACCCAGATCGATACGACGACACGTGAGTCGGAAGAACTGGCGGCGGGTATCCGGGCGCACGGCGCCCGGGCCGAAAGGGCCGCCGCCGACGTGCATGCGTTGCAGGATGAACTACGCGCGGTGCGTGAGCGGTGGGAGATGGTACGCAGCGCGCTGTCGGCCGCGCAGGCCACCCAGCGCAGCCGGGAACACCGCCGCGCACTGCGCGAGCTCGACGAACGACTTACCGAAATAGACCGCATCACAACACAATCCGCCCGGCTTGACGAGGCACTGAAGACCAACGGGATGGACGCGGCGGCGGTCCGAACCGCGGTCGAACTGGCCCGGCGCCGGGCGGTCGCGCAGGCACGCCTCGAGGCGACGGCCGCGCGCTTCACCGTGGAGCGGACCGGTTCGGTGCCGGTGACCGTCAACGGCGAACCCATCGACACTGTCGCCGACCGGGTCGCCGTCGACGATGCGCTCATCGAGGTGGACGGGATCATCCGCGTCGCCGTCCGGCCGGGTGCGGACACCGCCGGTCCGGCCGAGGACCTGTCGACCACGGACCGCGAGATCGAGGGGTTCTGCGCCCACCACGGACTCGAGATCCTCGACGACCACGCGGAGCGGGCTCGTGAGCGCGCAGATCTCGACGAACGATGGTCGGTGTCGCGCCGCCGGGCCGAGGACCTGCTCGCCGGCTCCACCCGCGACGCCCTCGGCGCGCGTCGTGACGAGCTGGCCGCCCTCGTCGATGCCGATCCGTCGTCGGGCGACGTCGACCCCGACGACATCGCCTCCCTCGCCGACACCGAGCGGGAACTGTCCGAACTCGTCATGTCCGCAGAACGCGCAGTGACACAGCGTCAATCGGCCGAACGTGACGCGCGCACCCAGGTTCGGATGGCCGGGGAGGAGCGTGACCGACTCGCCGAGCGGGTGGCCGAGCTGCACGAGCGTCGCGCCGCGCTGCTCGCGGAACTCGGTGACGACGACGCCCGCCGCACGGTCGAGCTCGCCGCCCGACGTCTCACCGAGGCCCGTGATCGCGTCGCCCACCTCGAGCGCGAGCTCTCGCGCCTCGACGCCACCGAGATCGGACTCCGCCGCGAGCGGGTCGGCGGCCGGCTGGCCGCCATCGACCGTGAACACGCCGCGCTCGAACGCCAGGCAACCGAACTGCGCACCCGGATCGAGCTCTACCGCGACGAGTCCCGGTTCGACGATCTCCAGGAGGCCGCTGCCGAGCACGACGCCGCGCGCGCGACGCTGGCCCGCGTCACACGGCGCGCGGATGCGGCCGAACTGCTCTTCCAGACCCTCACCGACAAACGGCAACAGGCACGCACCCGTTACGCCGATCCGTTCGCTCGTCGTCTGGAGGAGTTGGGCGCCTACGTCTTCGGCGAGGGAGTCCGGTTCGACGTCGACGATAATCTCGACGTGGTGTCGCGGACCGTGGACGGCGTCACCATCCGACACGATTCGCTGTCCGGGGGTGCGCGGGAGCAACTGGCTCTGCTCACCCGGCTGGCGTGCGCCACCCTGGTCGACGAGGACGACGGGGTGCCCGTGCTCGTCGACGACGCGCTCGGCTACAGCGATCCGCAACGACTGGCGGCGATGGCAGGCGTCCTCGGCGCGGCAGGGCGTGACGCCCAGGTCATCGTGCTGACGTGCAGTCCGGATCGATACCGCGACGTCCCCGACGCCGAGATCGTCGCGGTGTGACGCCGACGGGCCCGCGAGGCGACGCGCCGCATACGTTTTGGGGTCATCGGGACGCGTGCGCTAGGCTGACTCTCGCCCGTTGAGCCCCCGTAGCTCAGGGGATAGAGCGTCTGCCTCCGGAGCAGAAGGCCATAGGTTCGAATCCTATCGGGGGCACCATCTTGATCTCGCCCGCGCGATCCCTCTGACGCGCACTCTCCAACCTCGTGCGCGGGTTGCAACCCGCGCGTCTGGTGGCAAGCTGCGCGATCACCGCGCACGACCGTGGTTCTGACCCCAAGATGTGCGCATGAGCACTAACGCCGGCGCCGCAGCCCTCGGTGATTCCGAACGCGTCCTGACAGCCACACTCGGCAAACAGTGCTGGGGTTTCATGATCGGTTCGGCGCTGTTCGCCCTCGGGTCGGCGCCGGGATTCGTCGACTGGGCCGGCGCCTCGGTGGCAAACGTGTGCTTCTTCGTCGGCGCCTGGTTCTTCACCGGCGCAGCGTTGATCCAGTTCGTCCTCAGCGGCGCAGCGGTGGTCGACACCTCCGACGGGCGCAGGCACATCAGGATGGAGTGGCTGTCGGCGGCAACGCAGTTCGCCGGCACCCTGCTGTTCAACGTGAGCACGGCGGCGGCCCTGAACGCCGACACGATCGCCGACGAACGTCGGCGTGTCTGGACGCCCGACGCCGCCGGTTCGGTCGCGTTCCTGGTGAGCGGGGTCCTCGCCGTCGTCGTCCTCACCCACACGGTCCGCCTGTGGGCGCCGCATCGCGGGGACTGGTGGGCGACGCAGATCAACCTGCTGGGTTGTGTCGCCTTCGGTGCCTCGGCGGTCGGCGCGTACGTGAACGCGTCGGGTGACGTGGTCAGTGCGTCGGTGGCAACCGCGGGAACGTTCGTCGGAGCTATCTGCTTCCTGGTGTCGGCCGCTCTGACGCTACCCAGAACCGCACCTCGCTGACCCGAAGCCGATGTCGGTCTGCAAACGTCAGGTCATCGACGACGTCAGTTCATCGGCAGCGGCTGAGCATTGCGTTCGGCCAGCATCGTCTCCATCAGCGCGATCTCCGCGTCCTGGGTCTCGCGCATCTCGGTCGCCAGCTCGCGGACATCGCCCTCGGAGACGTTGTCGGGATTCATCGCGTGATCCATCATCGGCAGGCCGCCCTCGTGGTGGCGCAGCATCAACTGCACGAAGTAGATGTCGGCCTCGGGTCCGCGCAGCGCGCGCAGTCGCTCCATCTCGGACTCCGTCGCCATTCCGGGCATCGCCGGGGACTCGGCGCCGGCTGCGGGTGATGCCGCCGGGCTCGACGGCAGCGCGGAACCGGTGTGCGCACCGTGGCCCTCATGCGCCTCGTGCCCCGAACCGGCCGCCCCATGGCCCATCCACGCCATCGACGTGTCCGTGCCGGCGTGGGGGTATCCCCACGCCGTCAACCACGCCTCCATGTGCCCGATCTCGTTGCTCTGCACCGCGAGGATCTGCACCGCGAGATCGCGGACCTGCGGGTCGGTGCCGTTCTCGAGCACGATCGTCGACATCTCCACGCCCTGCTCGTGGTGATGGATCATGTCCTGCGTCAAACCCACGGCCGCGGAATCCTCGGCCGGCGCGGCCGCGGCGGCGTCGTCGCTGCGCACCATCGTGGAGATCACCATGGCCAGTCCGATACCCACCAGCAGCGCAACCACGGTGGCGAGGGCGGTCATCAGTGTCCGGCGCGAGGCGGCCGACGACGGCTCGTGGTCGGGGTCCGCCGTGGAGGTCGAGGGTGCGTCGGCGGGGCGCGGATCCGGATCGGTCACGGTCACTCCTGTTCACACGGACGGCAGACTCCACCGCGCTACTTCTCGACGGCGCCGGTCAGTGTACGCACCGTCCGATTCGTCGGGTTGACGATCGTCGCCGGCCCGGCGGCAGGAGGCGATTGTCCCCGCCGGGACGTGGGCCAATAGGATGGTGCACCGTGACTCCCGCCGACCTCGCTGCGCTGTTGCGCACCGTGACCCTGACCGTCGTCCGCGACCGCGGCCTCGACGATTCACTGGTGCCCGAGACCGTCGTCGTAGAGCGTCCGCGGCACGCCGACCACGGCGATTACGCCACCAACATCGCGCTCCGGCTCGGCAAGCAGCTCGGGGTGGCGCCGCGTGATCTCGCGGGCTGGCTCGCCGACGCCTTCGCGAGCACCGACGGCATCGCGAAAGCCGAGGTGGCGGGACCCGGATTCGTGAACATCTGGCTGGCGGCCGCTGCGCAGAACTCCGTCGTCGCGACCGTCCTCGACGATGCCGCCGCCTATGGTCGCGGCTCTGAGCTCTCCGACCGCACCATCAACCTCGAGTTCGTCTCCGCCAACCCGACCGGGCCCATCCATCTGGGCGGCACCCGGTGGGCAGCGGTCGGTGACGCGCTGGGACGGGTGTTGTCGGCGCGCGGCGCCGACGTCACCCGGGAGTACTACTTCAACGATCACGGCACCCAGATCGACCGGTTCGCCAGGTCGCTGGAGGCGTCGGCGAAGGGGGAGCCGACACCCGACGACGGTTATGCCGGTGACTACATCGCCGAGATCGCCGCGCAGGTCGTCGAACAGGTGCCCGGCGTGCTGGATCAGCCCGACGCCGCGCGGTTGGAGACCTTCCGGTCCGTCGGCGTGGAATCGATGTTCGACCAGATCAAGACGAGCCTGCACGACTTCGGCACCGACTTCGACGTCTACACACACGAGAACAAGATGTTCACCTCGGGTCTGGTGGACAAGTGCATCGCCGAACTCAAGGCCAACGGCAATCTGTACGAGGCCGATGGCGCCTGGTGGCTGCGGTCGAGCGACTTCGGTGACGACAAGGACCGGGTCGTGATCAAGAGCGACGGTGACGCCGCCTACATCGCAGGTGACATCGCGTACTACAAGGACAAGCGCGAGCGCGGCTTCGATCTGTGCTTCTACATGCTCGGCGCCGACCATCATGGCTACATCAGCCGGCTCAAGGCCGCGGCCGCCGCCCTCGGCGACGATCCGGCCACCGTCGAGGTCCTCATCGGCCAGATGGTCAACCTCGTCCGCGATGGCAAACCGGTCCGGATGAGCAAGCGGGCGGGGACCGTCATCACTCTCGACGATCTCGTCGATGCCGTCGGTGTGGACGCCGCGCGGTATGCGCTGATCCGATCCTCGGTGGACGTCAACATCGACATCGACCTCGACCTGCTCCGCAAGCAGTCCAACGACAACCCGGTGTACTACGTCCAGTACGCGCATGCGCGGCTCTCGGCGCTGGACCGCAACGCCGCCGAGTTGGGGCTGGCGATGTCGACCGCTCACCTCGACCTGCTCGACGACCCGGCGGAGGGCGAACTGATCCGGACGATCGGCGATTTCGACGAAGTGGTCGCCACCGCCGCGGAACTGCGTGAACCGCACCGGATCTGCCGGTACCTGGAGAGCCTGGCCGGTGCCTACCACCGCTTCTACGCCCGGTGTCGCGTCCTCCCGCAGGGCGATGAAACACCCGGCGACATCCACGCTGCACGACTGGCGCTGTGTGACGCGACCAGACAAGTCATCGCCAACGGCCTCGGGCTCGTCGGCGTGAGTGCCCCGGAGCGGATGTGAACGCGCACCCGGCCGGGCCCCGGCACGCCGAACTCCTTGCCGCGCCGCACCTCGCGGAGCGGCCGAATGGTCCTGCCGAACTCGCGACGATCCCCGCGAACGTGTGGCCGCGGCACGCCGCCCGCGACGATTCCGGCGAGGTCCGGCTCGCCGGTGTCGGGGTCGGTGAACTCGCCGAGACCTACGGGACGCCGTTGTTCGTCGTCGACGAGGCGGACTTCCGGTCGCGGTGCGCCGACATGCTCGCGGCCTTCGGCCCGTACGGGCGCGTCCACTACGCGTCGAAGGCGTTCCTGTCCACCGAGGTGGCTCGGTGGGTCGAGGAAGAGGGCCTGTGCCTCGACGTCTGCACCGGCGGTGAACTGGCCATCGCCCGCCATGCTGGGTTCCCCCCGGAGCGGATCGCGTTGCACGGCAACAACAAGAGCGTCGACGAACTGGCCATGGCGCTCGACATGGGTGTCGGTCACATCGTCTGCGACTCGATGATCGAGATCGAACGGCTCGACGCGCTCGCCGGTGAGCGCGGCGTCGTCGCCGATGTCCTCGTCCGCGTGACCGTCGGCGTCGAGGCGCACACGCACGAGTTCATCTCGACCGCGCACGAGGACCAGAAGTTCGGTTTCGCACTGGCCGGCGGTGTCGCGATGGCTGCGGTGCGCCGGGTGTTCGCGACCGACAATCTTCGCCTGGTCGGCCTGCACAGCCACATCGGTTCGCAGATCTTCGACATGGACGGATTCGAGCTCGCCGCCCACCGCGTCCTGGGACTGCTCAAGGACGTCGTCGCCGAGTTCGGTGTGGATAAGACCGCACAGCTGTCGGTGGTGGATCTCGGTGGCGGACTGGGCATCTCCTACCTGCCCGACGATGACCCGCTGCCGATCGGCGACGTCGCGGAGACGCTCGCCGACATCGTCCGCCGCGAATCCGCTGCGCTCGGCCTACCGATGCCGACCATCGCGGTCGAACCCGGCCGCGCGATCGCCGGCCCCGGCACGGTCACCCTCTACCGGGTCGGAACGGTCAAGGACGTGACCGTCGGCAAGAACCTGACGCGCCGCTACGTGAGTGTCGACGGCGGCATGAGCGACAACATCCGCACCGGGCTCTACCAGGCCGAATACGACATCCGCCTGGTCTCCCGGGTCTCCGATGCCCCGGCCGTGGTCAGTCGGGTCGTCGGCAAGCACTGCGAGAGCGGTGACATCGTCATCAAGGACTGCTGGTTGCCCGGCGACGTCGCACCGGGGGACCTGGTGGCGGTCGCGGCCACCGGGGCCTATTGCTACTCGATGTCGAGCCGCTACAACATGGCGATGCGACCCGCCGTGGTGGCCGTCCGCGACGGATCGGCACGGCTGATGCTGCGTCGCGAGACGATCGACGACTTCCTCGCCCTGGAGGTGACCGAATGACAGATAATCCGGACCGCACGATCGGCGTGGCCGTGCTCGGCATGGGCAACGTCGGCGCCGAGGTCGTGCGCATCCTCGACGAGAGTGCCGGCGACCTGCAGTCGCGGGTCGGCGCCCCGGTCGAGCTGCGCGGTGTGGCCGTGCGCGATCTCGCCAAGCCGCGCAAGGTCGCCCAGGAGTTGCTGACCGACGATCCGGCCGCACTCGTCGCCCGCGACGACGTCGACATCGTCGTCGAACTGATGGGCGGGATCGACCCGGCGCGTGGACTGATCCGCAACGCACTGGAGAACGGCAAGTCGGTCGTCACCGCCAACAAGGCGTTGCTGGCGGAGTACACCGGTGAGCTGGCGACCGCTGCGGCCACCCGGAAGGTCGACCTGTACTTCGAGGCCGCGGTCGCCGGAGCGATCCCGGTCGTCCGCCCGCTCATGCAATCGCTGGCCGGTGACACGGTGGAGCGGGTCGCCGGGATCGTCAACGGCACCACCAACTTCATCCTCAGCGCGATGGACGAGACCGGCGCCGACTACGACGACACGCTCGCCGAGGCGGGCCGGCTCGGGTACGCCGAGGCCGATCCGACGGCCGACGTCGAGGGCTACGACGCAGCGGCCAAGGCGGCCATCCTGGCGTCCATCGCCTTCCACACCCGGGTGACCGCGGCCGACGTGCACCGCGAGGGGATCTCGTCGGTCACCTCCGCCGATCTGGTGGCGGCCAAGAAGTTCGACTGCACCGTGAAGCTGCTGTCGATCTGCGAGCGGGTGCACGGCACCGACGGCCGGCAGAGCATCTCCGCGCGGGTGTATCCCGCACTCATCCCGCTGAGTCATCCGCTCGCGACCGTGAACGGAGCGTTCAACGCCGTCGTCGTCGAGGCCGAGAATGCCGGTCGGCTGATGTTCTACGGTCAGGGTGCCGGTGGCTCGCCCACCGCGTCGGCGGTCCTCGGCGACATGGTGATGGCCGCGCGCAACAAGGTGCACGGGGGGCGAGGGCCGCTCGAGTCGACCTATGCGTCGCTGCCGATCGCGCCGATCGACGATGTGCCCACCCGCTACTACATCTCGATGAAGGTCGCCGACAAGCCCGGTGTGCTCGCCCAGGTGGCCGGTGAGTTCACCAAGCGGTCGGTCTCCATCGCCGCGGTTCGGCAGGAAGGCGCGGGCGACGACGCGCGCCTCATCCTGGTCACCCACCGCGCACCGGACCGAGCGCAGTCGGAATGCGTTGCCGCACTTGAGGACATGGACTCCGTGATCAAGGTGTCCAGTGTTCTGCGATTGGAAGGAACCGATGACTGACGTGACCCCGGTGCATCAGCGCTGGCCCGGACTGATCGAGGCCTACCGCGACCGACTGCCGGTCGGCGACGACTGGCAGGTCGTCACCCTCCTCGAGGGTGGGACGCCGCTCATCGCGGCCCCGCACCTGTCGCAGCTCACCGACTGCGAGGTGTATCTGAAGGTCGAGGGCCTCAATCCGACCGGGTCGTTCAAGGACCGGGGGATGACGATGGCCGTCAGCACCGCGGTCAACAACGGCAAGACCGCCGTGCTGTGCGCGTCGACCGGCAACACCTCCGCGTCGGCCGCCGCCTACGCGACCCGCGCGGGGATCACCTGCGCGGTCCTCATCCCGGAGGGCAAGATCGCGATGGGCAAACTGGCCCAGGCGGTCATGCACGGCGCGAAGATCATCCAGGTCCAGGGCAACTTCGACGACTGCCTCGAACTCGCCCGCAAGGCCACCGCGGAGTTCGGCGAGATCGAACTGGTGAACTCGGTGAACCCGTCCCGGATCGAAGGCCAGAAGACCGCGGCCTTCGAGATCGTCGACGTGCTGGGTCGTGCACCCGACGTCCACGCCCTGCCGGTCGGGAACGCGGGCAACATCACCGCCTATTGGAAGGGCTACACCGAATACCATCGCGACGGGGTCAGTGCCTCTGTGCCGCGCATGCTCGGTGTGCAGGCCGCCGGCGCCGCCCCGCTGGTCAACGGCGCGCCGGTCAAGGACCCCGAGACCATCGCAACCGCCATCCGCATCGGCTCCCCGGCGAGCTGGAATCAGGCGGTCGCGGCAAAAGACGAGTCCGCGGGCCAGTTCCGCGCGGCGACCGACGAGAAGCTTCTCGAGGCCTACCGGTTGGTTGCCGCCCGTGAAGGTGTCTTCGTCGAGCCTGCGTCGGCGGCCAGCGTCGCCGGCCTGCTGGCCGCCCGCGCCGACGGCTGGATCGAGGCCGGGTCGACCGTCGTCTGCACCGTGACCGGTAACGGCCTCAAGGACCCGGACACCGCGCTGGCGGGCATGCCCGAGGTGGAGGCGATCCCGGTGGACCCGATCGCTGTGGCCGATGCCCTCGGTGTCCGCTGAAGCGCCCGGAGCGGGCATCACGATGACCGACGACATTGCCGTGACCGATGCGAAAGTGCGGATTCCCGAAGGGATCTCGGTCAGAGTTCGGGTGCCGGCGTCGAGTGCGAATCTCGGCCCCGGCTTCGACTGCCTCGGCGTAGCGCTCGGCATCTATGACGAGATCATCGTCGAGACGACCGCCGACGGCATCGAGGTCGAGGTCACCGGTCAGGCCGCCGACGAGGTTCCCCACGACGGCTCCCACCTCGTCGCTCGGGCGATCGCGCGTGGGCTGAGTGCCGGTGGGGCGATCGCACCAGGTCTGAAACTGCGCTGCGTCAACGCGATTCCGCACTCCCGCGGCCTCGGATCATCCGCGGCGGCCGCCGTATCGGGCCTGGCCGCGGCGTCCGGTCTGCTGGCCGAGGCGGGTATTCGGCCACCGTTCGACCCCGACGAACTGGTGCAACTGTCGTCTGAGTTCGAGGGTCACCCCGACAACGCCGCCGCGAGTGTGCTCGGTTCGGCGGTCGTCACCTGGACCGAGCAGGGGGGCCCCGAGAACCGCTACCGGGCACGCCGGCTGGTGGTGCACCCCGACATCACCGCCACGGTGTTCGTCCCCGACACCGAGTCCTCGACCTCGTTCACCCGCGGACTGCTGCCGGACTCGGTGCCGCGGCACGACGCGATCTTCAACGTCAGTCGAGCAGCCCTCGCGGTCGTCGCGTTGACCTCGGACCCGACCGCGTTGTTCGCCGCCACCGACGACCGGCTGCATCAGGGCTACCGCGCCGAGGCGATGGCGCCCACCGCCGCGCTGGTCGCCGAGCTACGCGAGCGCGGATTCGCCGCGACCGTCTCCGGCGCCGGACCCACCGTCCTCGTGCTGTCGATCGGCCCGGTCCCGGCCGACGTGCGTGAAGTGGCCTCGGCCTCGGGATTCGTGGCGTCCACGGTGGCGATCGCCGGAGGCGTCGAGATCAGCCGGTCGTCGGACTGAACACGCCATTCTCTGGAAATCGAGGGTGTGTTGCCGGAATCCTCTCGGGCGAGTTACCATATACTGGTCTAGCCGCGCAGGCTTGTCTTGCCGTGCTCCTCTCCGATCTATGATCCAGGCTGTCGGCCCGGTGCCGGTCGCACGATCTTCTGTCCGGAGTCCCTGAGCACGATCAACGGACACACCGCAGCGGACACATTTCTTCTGACCGTCTTCTGAGGAGAATCCCAGGGACACCTCCGACGAGGACGAAGCCCGCCCGAAGTACGGCGGGGTGACAAAGGAACCCCAGCGCAGTCCAGATCTGTGTGGGGGAACGAAAGGACATCCGTGACGGATACGGACCTGATCACCGCACCAGCCCCGACAACGAGCGCCACCGACGGCGACTCCTCGTCCGCGGTGAGTTCGACCACCCGGGCCTCCTCGACGAAGTCTCGTACCGGCCTCTCCGGGATGGTTCTGACCGAGCTGCGTGCCCTGGCCGGAGAGCTGGGCATCAAAGGGACCTCCGGAATGCGCAAGGGCGACCTCATCGCCGCCATCAAGGAGCGTCAGGCCGGCACGTCGTCGAAGGGCGATGCCGGACAGATGACCCTGTCCGACGCTGAGTCGGGCAAGGGCAAGACCCGCGCGGCCAAGGCCGACGAGTCCGCCTCGCCGAAGGTCGACGAGTCCGCACCGAAGGCAGACGGCGGTGAGGCGCCGGCCCGGGGTCGTCGCCGGGCGCGCGCCGCGTCCGAAGACGCCGCCGCCGACAACAGCGCCGCCGACAACGGTGCTGCCGCATCGGCCGCGGCCGAGACCGCCCGGACCGAAGCCGGCTCCGCAGATGCTGCCGAGAGCACCGACACGAAGACCCAGTCCGACGAGTCGGCCGGCGACGACCAGCGTGGTCGCAACCGCAACCGGAACCAGGGACGCGACAACGGCCAGAACCGGAATCAGGGCGGCCGCGACGGTCAGGGCCGGGACAACAACCAGCGCGACAACAACCAGCGCGACGGCCAGAACCAGCGCGACGGGCAGAACCAGCGCGACGGCCAGGACAAGCAGGGCGGCCAGAACAACCAGGGTGGCCGGAACAATCAGAACAACCGGGATGACGACGGTGACGGTGACGGTGGCGGCCGGGGTCGCCGCGGACGCCGGTTCCGTGAGCGGCGCCGTGGGCGTGACCGCGATTCGTCGGGTCCGGGCGAGCCCCAGGTCTCTGACGACGATGTGTTGCAGCCCGTCGCCGGCATCCTCGACGTCCTCGACAACTACGCCTTCGTCCGGACCTCCGGCTACCTGGCCGGGCCGAACGACGTGTACGTGTCGATGAACATGGTCCGCAAGAACGGACTGCGGCGCGGCGACGCGATCACCGGTGCGGTCAAGGTGCCGCGTGAGGGTGAGCAGCCCAACCAGCGGCAGAAGTTCAACCCGCTGGTGCGTCTCGATTCGGTCAACGGCACCGACATCGACACCGCCAAGAAGCGTCCCGAGTTCGGCAAACTGACGCCGCTGTACCCGAATCAGCGGCTCCGTCTGGAGACGTCGCCCGAGCGACTCGACACGCGTGTCATCGACCTGATCATGCCGATCGGCAAGGGGCAGCGCGCCCTGATCGTCTCCCCGCCGAAGGCCGGTAAGACGACCATCCTGCAGGACATCGCGAACGCCATCACCATCAACAACCCCGAATGCCATCTGATGGTGGTGCTCGTCGACGAACGTCCCGAAGAAGTCACCGACATGACGCGTTCGGTGAAGGGTGAGGTCATCGCCTCGACCTTCGACCGTCCGCCGTCAGACCACACCTCGGTCGCCGAGCTCGCCATCGAACGCGCAAAGCGCCTGGTGGAGAACGGCAAAGACGTCGTGGTCCTGCTCGACTCGATCACCCGGCTCGGCCGCGCCTACAACAACGCGTCGCCGGCGTCCGGCCGAATCCTGTCCGGTGGTGTCGATTCCACCGCGCTCTACCCGCCCAAGCGGTTCCTCGGCGCGGCGCGCAACATCGAGCACGGCGGCTCCCTGACGATCATCGCCACGGCGATGGTGGAGACCGGATCCACCGGTGACACGGTCATCTTCGAGGAGTTCAAGGGCACCGGCAACGCCGAGCTGAAGCTCGACCGGAAGATCGCCGAGCGTCGGGTGTTCCCGGCGGTCGACGTCAACCCGTCCGGTACCCGCAAGGACGAGTTGTTGCTGTCGCCGGAGGAGTTCCAGATCGTGCACAAGCTCCGCCGGGTGCTGAGCGGCCTGGATTCCCAGCAGGCCATCGACCTGCTCATCAGCCAGCTCAAGAAGACCAAGTCGAACGTCGAGTTCCTGATGCAGGTGCAGAAGACCGCTCCGGGAGCGATGAACGACGACTGATCGCCTCGCCGCGACCGGTGCCGAACCGGCACCGGTCGGCGAGCGGAGTCAGCCGGTGGGCGGACTCAGTCGGCGAGGTCGGTCACCAACTGGTTCCACGCCTCGAACGAGGTCATGGGCACCGGACCGGTCTGGGTGACCACCAGGCTGCACCGGCCGTGGCGGTCGTAGAGCTCGATCGAACCGGTGCGCCCCCACACCCCGTCCGACCAGGTGACCCAGCATTCGGACACCAGGTCGAAATTGATCATCGCGCGGCACGTCCCGCCCGCGATGACCATCGATCCACGGTGTTCGCGTGCGCCGTCGAGCTGATCGTGGTGCATCTGCAGGCAACCCGGCGCGGTGGTGACGAGGGTGGCGGGCATACCCAACAGCGCGGCGTGTTCGAGGGCCGCGATCACCCGTCGCGATTCGACGCGGGTGTGGCCCGCGTGCCGCAGACCGGGGAACGTCATCAGCCGACCGACGCCCCCGTCGTCGAGGATCGCATCGAACTGGGCGACCTGATCGATGGCGGGAACGCCGTCGTCACCGATGTCGTCGCGGGCCGCGTCGGCCACCGTGAGCGCACCGGTGTCCGACGCCGACCCCTCGTCATCGCCGGAACCGATACCGAGAGCAAGAGATTCGAACGCCAGGCGATCCGATCGCTCGGTCAGGTATGTGGCATGCGCGGTGTTGCCGTCGGTGTCGAAGAGTCGCAGGGTCGGCGGGATGTGTGCGGCCGGATCGGTGATCAGAGCCGAGCCCAGACGGGCGGGGTTGATCCGCAGCGTGATTCGCGACGGCCGGCATCGGATGGCACCGCCGCTTCCCACCGGTGTCTCGTGCATCCCGACGGCGTTCATGAGCACCGGACCGGCGACCGTCACCCCGACGACCTGCTCGAGCAGCGGTAGCCGCCGCGCGACGGCGGGCACGTCGGCACCGAGCAGACTCCCGGAGAATCCCGGAGTCGCCAGGAGCGTGTCGAGGTCACTGGTCGCGTGGGACGACCGAGCGCACCGGCAGCTGCGGCCGCACGGGCGTAGCGGTGTCCCGCCGGTGCTCTCGGAGTCGGATGAGCGGGGCGATTCTGGCATCGTTGCCGGTCCTTTCCCGTTGGTCACAGGGGTTGTGGGTGTCGGTCAGTACACGTCTCGGGCATATCGTTTGGCCCGTTTGAGGTTGTCGACGTAGTCCTTCGCCGCATCGGCGGACATGGCGCCGTGCTCGGCGACGATCTCGACCAGGGCGGTGTCGACGTCACGGGCCATCCGGGTCGCGTCGCCGCACACATAGAGGTGGGCGCCGTCCTCCAGCCACGTGAACAGGTCGGCCCCGTTCTCGCGCATCCGATCCTGCACGTAGACCTTGTGCTCCTGGTCGCGGGAGAACGCGAGGTCGAGCCGGTCGAGCACGCCGTCGGCGACAAAGGCGTCGACCTCGTCGGCGTAGATGAAGTCACGATCGCGGTGCTGGTCACCGAAGAACAGCCAGTTCGCCCCTCGCGCACCACGTGCGGCGCGTTCATGCAGGAACGACCTGAACGGTGCGATGCCGGTGCCGGGTCCGATCATGATCGCCCGGGCCTCATCGGCGGGCGGCCGGAACGAGTTGTTCGCCGAGATGAACACGTCGACCTGCGATCCCTCCGTGCGCCGATCCGCGAGGTAGGTCGAGCAGACCCCGCCGCGCTGCCGGTCGCCGGAGCGATAGCGCACGGTGGTCATCGTGATGTGCACCGTGCCCGGGTGTGCGAGGGGGCTCGACGAGATCGAGTAGACGCGGTGCTGCAGTGGACGCAGCTCGGCAAGCAGTTCGTCCGGGGTGATGGTGAGTGTGGGATCGATGTCGAGGAGATCGAGGACGTCCTTGCCCCACAGCCACGCGTCGAGCGCCTCGTGGTCGCCCGTCGCGATCAGATGCGTGAGTTCGGCATCCTGGCTGCGGGCGGCGATGTACTCGACGAGGTACTTCGACGGGGTCGAGATCTCGTAGTGATGCGTGAGCGCATCACGCAGCGATCGCTCCGACTTGCGGTCGGCGATCACCGTGTCCGGCGGCACACCCAGTCGGGCGATGACGCGGTCGACCAGCTCGGCGTCGTTGACCGGGGTGATGCCGATCCCGTCGCCGGGTGCGTACTCGATGCCGCTGTCTCCCAGAGAGATCACCAGATGCCGGACCTCCTTCTCGGAGTGCGGGGCCGACAGCACAGTGTTGGCGACGACCGTCGCCGGATACGGATTCTTGCGTGTCCATTTCGACTTCGGGCGCCGTGGCGCCTTCGCCGGCGTCGCGGTCGGCTGCTCGGGCGCGACCTGCTCCGTCGGCGGTGCTGCGACGTCGGCCGGTGTTGCGGCATCGTCGACGGAGGCGAGAGCGGGGACGGCACGCGAGATCCACTCGGCGGAGGCATCCTCGAAGTCGACGTCGCAGTCGACGCGATCGACGACACGGGTTGCACCGAGCTCGGCCAGGCGGTTGTCGATGTTCTTGCCCGCCTGGCAGAAGCCGTCGTAGATCGAATCCCCGAGTGCCAGAACGCCGTAGTACAGTCCGTCCAGGCGCGGGGCGTCCGGAGCTGCGAGTGCCTGCCAGAAGAGCTCGGCGTTGTCGGGCATCTCACCCTCGCCGTAGGTGGAGGTGACCACGAGGAGTCGGCGCGCCGCCGACAACGCGGTGATGTCCAGTGCATCGAGGTCGCACCGAACGGGTTCGAATCCGTGTTGACGGGCCAGGTCCTCGATCTGCTCGGCCACCGATTCCGCTGTGCCGGTCTGGCTTCCGTACACGATCTGCAACGTCACCGCGCCGCCGGGGGATGCCTCGGCACCGTTGGGCGCGCTCGCCGGAACCGCCGTGGGCGACGTCGGCATCGCGATCCGGGTGTTGAGACCCGCGAGGAACCCGGCAAGCCAGGCCTTCTGGTCCCCGGTGAACGGGACATCCGCCGGGATGTAGGGGAGTTGCATGTCATCCCACCTTTGCTGTGTCGGTCGAGGTTCGGACGCCGGCCGCGACGTCGGGTAGCGCGATAGCCGCGAACAGTTCGTCGAAACCGGGCAACGCACCCAATCTGTCGCGATTCTTTCGATCCTGCACAAGGATCCAGCCGTAGGTGCCGGGCGCGTCCATCGACCAGACGTTGCGTCGGGCGAGTGCCTGCTTGTAGTCGTCGACGCGTTTGGCGGCGATGAGGGCGGCCAGATGCTCTGCGGTGTAACCGGCCAGGACGTCCCGCGCATACCGGGCCACCCGCGACACCAGGTCGAAGTCCTCGGTGAGTACCAGGTTTCGGGCGCCCAGGGCCACCGCGTGCTCATCCGGCGACGCACCCTGACCCCCGACGCCCCGACCCGCAGCACCGATCCTCTTGGCCAGTCTCGCGCCGGCAACCTGACGCGCGAGCTCGAACACGGTGAACGCGTTGAGCAATCGGTACATGTCGTGAGTGTCGGTTTCGCCGTATGCGGGCACCGCGCCGTCGGCGACGGGCGCGCCGCTGCGGATCGCGACCTTCAGCGACCGGACCTGGTGACCCGCCAGTGACGACGAGAGTTCGTCGAGCAGTGCGCGATGCGACATCGACGCGACCAGCGCGTCGCTGTCCTGGTAGGCGACCAGCGCCCTCGGCATCGCGTACGCGATGTAGTGACGTTCGGTCTCCCAGTTCTCGAGCAGCCGGATGCCCAGAGCCGAACCGGTCGCCGCGACATGCATCTCGAGCATCAGTCGGACGGCGTGGTGATGGATGGGGGCGAGCGGGTCGTCGACTCCGGTGATGGCGCCGACCACCATGTCGGCCCCGCTGATGCGATCGTCGAGCACGCAGGCCGGGTCGTACTGGTAGACGAATCCGCCACTCATCCCGTTGCCGAGGCCCTTGCCGAAGCCGCCGAGGTTGAGCACTGCCCCGTTCGTCATGTACTCACAGGCGAATTCGCCGACACCCTCGACGACCGCGGTTGCACCGGAGTTGCGGACGGCGAATCTGTCGCCGGCCTCACCCTCGACGAACAGCCGACCGCCGGTGGCGCCGAACAGTGTGAAGTTGCCGATCAGCACGTTGCCGCCGACCGCTGTCGACCCGCCGCCCGGGGAGCGGACGACTACTGTCCCGCCCGACATCGACTTGCCGACACCGTCGTTGCACGTTCCGGTGTGCTCCAGCCGCATACCGTCGTTGCAGAAGGCGCCGTAGGATAGCCCGGCGGAGCCACTGGTGGTGACCCGAACCGTGTCCGGCGCCAGGAACCGACGTCCGCGTTCGTCGACGTACACGCTCGGGAGGGCCTCGGCCTCGGCCGCGGTCAGCCGGTGGTTCAGGGTGCGTTCGATGTCCACGGCGAGTTGTGCGCCGACGCTCTTGTTGCGGTTGCCCAGGATCGGCGCCGGGACGTCGACGTCGACGGCGTGGGCGTCGATCAGGGCGGCGTGAACCTGCTCGCCGATCTCGTCGTCGATCGCGAAGTCGCGCTCCAGATAGACCGGATCGGTGATCGCCACCGGATCGATACGCGCCAACAGTGCGTCCGACCGCAGTTCGCCGACGAGCGCGGGATGGTCCACGAGCGACAACAGATCCGTTCGCCCACGCGCGGCCCGGAGGCTGTTCAACCCGAGATCGGCCAGGAGTTCGCGGACCTCATGTGCGACGTTGAGCAGGTACTGGGCCATCGAGCGCGGATCACCGTCGAACACCTCGGGATTGGTGGTCAGCCCGGCCGGGCACTTGATGTTGCAGTTCTTGGCCATGACGCAGCCGATCATCATCAATGCCGAGGTGCCGAACTCGAAGCTGTCTGCGCCCAGCAGGGCAGAGGTGACGACGTCGCGCCCGGTCTGGTGTGCACCGGATGTCCGGAGGATCACCTTCTGGCGAAGGCCGTTGGCGCACAACGCCTGATGTACTTCGGCCAGGCCGATCTCGGCGGCCCGGCCCGCGTAGCGCAGGCTCGTCACCGACGCCGCACCGGTGCCACCGGTGTTGCCGGCGACATTGATGACGTCGGCACCCGCCTTCGCGACACCGACCGCGATCGTCCCGATGCCCTCGGACGACACGAGTTTGACGATGACGCGAACCCGGGCGGCCTTGCAGTCGTGGATGAGCTGGGCCAGGTCCTCGATGGAGTATGTGTCGTGATGCGGTGGCGGCGACACGAGTTCCACCCCGGGCGTACCCCCGCGGGCGGCGGCGATCTCCACGGTCACCTTGGGTGCGGGGAGTTGGCCGCCTTCCCCGGGTTTGGCGCCCTGGCCGATCTTGATCTCGAGTTCGCGCAGCATCGGGTCGGCCAGATAGCCGGCCCAGATGCCGAACCGTCCGGAGGCGAACTGTTTGATCGCCGAGGCACGGATGGTCCCGTAGCGAGACATGTGCTCGCCGCCCTCGCCGCTGTTGGACAGCCCACCGACCATGTTCGTGCCGTGGGCCACCGCCTCGTGGGCGGGGGCCACCAGCGCGCCGTGACTCATGGCACCGGAGGCGAACGTGGCGGTGATCTCGTGGGCCGGTTGGACGTCGGTCAGGCCGATGGCGCCGGAGTGGTCGGTGGCCGGGTCGAGGATGTCGCGCAGTGCACTCGGTCGGACCCCGCGGCGGGCCCCGATGCCGTCGACGAACGCGCGATAGGCGTCGGTGATCGTGAACATGTCGATGTCGTTGTCGGACAAACGGTCATACGAACTGTCCGTGTAGGCGGCGGCGTCGAGGCCGAAGGCGTCGTCGAGCGTGCCGAGGGTCAGTAGCCGTAGCCCGTCGGTCCGGTCCGCGTCGGTCGCCGACGGGGATTCCCGGTCCGCCGTCGCGAAGCTGATCTTCTCGGTGGTGAGGTCGGCATAGCGGCGGACGGCGGTGGCGCCGAAGGAGTGTCCCGCACCGTCGGAGCGCTCCTTGAAGAGGCCGAGCAGGGGGAGATCCTTGTCCGAGGACGGCGCCTCGGTGATCGCCGCCCGATGGGCCCGGGTGAGTGCTGCGACGATCGGGGCGAGACCGACGCCACCGACCGGGGCGCGCAGGTTGGGGAACCAACGTCGGAGATGGTCGTCGTCGGTGTCGAGGAAGTTGGGTTCGAAGAACTCGCCGCCGATGTAACTCTCCACCGTGCACAGCCCGACTCGCCCCATCGTCTTCATCAGTGACTTCTCGGCTGCCTTGGCCCACCGGGCAAAGGCCTCGGCCGGCTGGTTCGACTCCCCGCCCAGTGCCGCTGCCCGTCGCACGACCGAGTGGGGATGTACCGCGGCCGCACCGAATCCGAGTGTGGCGGCGAGATGATGCGATGACTCCACCTGCCCGGTGTCGGCGACCAGGGACACCCGAAGCCGCAGGCCGGCGGCGATCAGGCGCTGGTTGACGGCGGAGACCGCGAAGATGATCGGAATCGCCGCACGGGTCGGCGCGATGCCGCGATCGGTGAGGACGGCGATCCCGCCGTCACGACGAGCGAAGTCGACGATCTCGTCGCCGAGCCGATCGAGCGCCGCCACCAGAGCGTCGCGGTCCTCTTGGTCGGTGCCGGCCGGCCGGATCGTGAAGCATGCATCGAACACCCCGATCGGGGTATTTCGCTGACGGAGGAGGAGATCGAGCTGCGATACATCGAGAATTGGTGTGCGCAGGATGATCTGGCGGGTGCGCTGTCCCGAGTGTGGGACGGTGGCAGGACGTGCGCCCAGCGCGACCCGCAGGGTCATGCCGTCGGCTTCACGGATGCTGTCCAGCGGTGGGTTGGTCACCTGGGCGAAACGCTGGGAGAAGAATCGCGCCACGCTCGGCTCGATGTCGGTCAATGCGTTGATCGCATTACCGAAACCCATGGCGGAGACGCGTTCGGCCCCGTCGGTGAGCATGGGATCGACGAAGTAGCGGAAGCTCTCCTGGTCGAGCAGGTATGCGCGGTAGCGCTGATGATCGGTGAGGGGTGAGTCGGCGGCGTCCGGTGTCGCAGCCGGCGCGCCGTCATCGACGACGACCTCGTCGAGATCGACCTTCGCCGCGCGCAGCAACGCCGGGTAATCGCGTGCCGCGGCGAGCTTCTCATAGGCGTCGGCGGTGGTGTAGGTGCGCTGCTCGCGGTGGTCGTAATAGATCATCCCGCCGGCCGAGACACGGCCGCGGGCGATCACCGACTCCGGAGGGAAGGCGATCTGTCCGGCCTCGGAGAATGCGCAGAGATAGGCGGTGGTCTCGACGGTGCGCAGGGGCCGCAGGCCGAGCCGGTCGAGACGGGCGCCGATCACGGTTCCGTCGCCGAAGACGACCGCGGCGGGACCGTCGTTCTTCTCCTCGGTGAGGGAGAAGTACTCGAACATCGCGCGGACCGGTTCGGACAGGGTGGCGTCGTTTTCCCAGGCCGGGGGCATCATCGAGACGATCGCGGTGACCAGATCCACACGGTCCTCGATGACCCTCGCGGCGACCGTCTGGTCGAGGCGGCTGCTGTCGGACTGACCGGGCGGGCGAACGATGCTGCGGTGTTGCGCAGTCGCAGCGGTCACCTGGGCGATCCGGTTCTTCTTGTCCGTGTTCAGCTCTCCGTTGTGCGCGAGGAACCGGAACGGCTGGGCCATCGTCGGGTGCGGGTCGGTGTTGGTGGAGAACCGGGTGTGGAAGTAGAGGGTGTGGACGGCGTGGTCCTCATCGGACAGATCGGTGAAGTAGTCGATGACCTCGGGCGAGGACAGGCGCCCCTTGAGGACCTGCGTGCGTGCCGACAGGGACAGGGGATAGAGGCCCGCCAACTCCGGCTCGGTGTATGCGACGGCCTCGATGTCGAGCAGTGCCTGCTGAACCGCATTGTCGAGTTCGGCGGGGTCTGGGCAGGGTTCGGGGGCCGAGAACACCCACTGGCGGATGGGCAGTTGATACGAGAGGGCGGCAGGCCGGAGCGCGGAATCGTCGACGGGGACCTGACGGACGGTGAGCACACCGAAACCCCGCCCGCGCATGGTGCGTTCGATCAGCCGCGCGGCGCGGTCGGCGCCGCCGGCGTCCGTCGGCAGGAAGAAGTTCCCGACGCAGAAGCGACCCAGGGCCAGATCGGCACGGCCGGTGACCTTGCGGAAGAACCGCAACGACAGATCCATGGACACACCACCGCCGTCGCCCACCCCCAACGCAGACATGCCGCCGCGGTGGGGAACCGAGCAGAGCGCCTCCCGCGCCTTGGTGATCACCGAATGCTTCTGCACGCCGTCCTTACGGGTGATGAAGCCGACTCCGCAGCTGCTCGTCTCGTCGCTCGGGTCCCACAGCAGGTGTGGTCGGTGCAGATCTGGGCGCATTCGATCCTCGTGTCCGGTCCGCCCGGGAGTGGACGGACATTCGGGCGCAGCCGCTCGTCGGCGGCGCTTCGGTCGGGGTTCGTGTCACTGCGACGGTGAAGTGACCCGTGGAGAGGCTAACTTAGCTAAGCCTAACTATCCTAAGGTGGCCCTAACTCAGGAATGAAACCCGGCAGTCCGGCGTTGAGCGCGATGACTGCCGAGATGCCTGCTCACGGACGAATCCGCGGATTTCGGACTGGACGTGTCCGCGTGGCATACTGAGCGGTCGAGTCCGGTTCCGGTTCACACCGTCGATCCCCGACGGTGACCCGGCGACCACGAGAAAGGGACAACCAGATGAAGCAGGGAATTCACCCCGAGTACGCGACGACCACCGTCGTCTGCGGTTGCGGCAACACCTTCGAGACCCGCAGCACCGCCGACAACGGACGTATCAACGTCGAGGTCTGCTCGCAGTGCCACCCGTTCTACACCGGTAAGCAGAAGATCCTCGACACCGGCGGCCGCGTGGCCCGGTTCGAGAAGCGCTACGGCAAGCGGAGCAAGAACGCCGACGCCAAGTAGCCCGATCGACGACGCCCACCGTGCACGTGCCCAGGCACGTCCGGTGGGCGTCGTTTTCATCTCCAGCGATTCCGATTTCCAGTGATGTCAGAGTGAAGTGAGGTCAGGTGCCCACGCAGAGTCCCTCGGCGATCGACGACATCCTCGCCGAGCATTCGGGCCTCGAGGCGCAGCTCGCCGACCCGTCGCTGCACGACGACCCAGCGGCCGCGCGGCGGGTCGGTAAGCGCTTCGCCGAACTCGCCCCGATCATGGCGACGTATCGACGCCTCGAGACCGCCCGCGACGACCTGGCGGCCGCGCGTGAACTGGCCGCCGACGATCCTTCCTTCGCCGAGGAGATCCCGGCATTGGAGGCAGTCGTGGCCGAACTCGACGCGACGCTGACCGATCTGCTCGCGCCGCGCGATCCCCACGACGGCGATGACGTCGTGCTCGAGATCAAATCCGGCGCCGGTGGTGAGGAGTCCGCGCTGTTCGCGTCCGACCTGGCGCGCATGTACCTCAAATACTGCGAACGACGCGGCTACAAGGCGCAGGTGCTCGGTGTCACCGAGAGCGACCTCGGCGGCTACAAAGAGGCCACGATCTCGATCAAGGCCAAAGAGCAACTGCGCGACGGGGTGTGGTCGAGGCTGAAGTTCGAAGGCGGCGTCCACCGGGTGCAGCGGGTTCCGGTCACCGAATCGCAGGGGCGAATCCACACCTCGGCCGCCGGCGTGCTCATCTACCCGGAACCGGAAGAGATCGAGCAGGTCCAGATCGACGAGTCGGACCTGCGCGTGGACGTGTACCGGTCGTCGGGCAAGGGCGGTCAGGGCGTCAACACCACCGACTCGGCGGTGCGCCTCACCCATCTGCCCACCGGAATCGTGGTGACCTGCCAGAACGAGCGCTCTCAGCTCCAGAACAAGGCGCGGGCCATGCAGGTTCTCGCCGCCCGGCTGCAGCTCGCGGCCGAAGAGGAGGCGCAGGCCGCGGCCGCTGAGGGCCGCGCCGCGCAGATCCGCACCGTCGACCGCTCCGAACGAATCCGTACCTACAACTTCCCGGAGAACCGGATCTCGGATCACCGGATCGGTTACAAGGCCAACAATCTCGACGTCGTCCTCAACGGCGACATGGATGCGCTGCTCGACGCACTGGTCGCCGCCGACCGGCAGGCGCGACTCGAAGCCGAGTGACGGGATGAACCGGGCCGGCGGGCCATCGGGTGACGGCCACCGAGCCGATGCCGAGATCCGGTGGGCGCAACAGGCGCTGGCCGCCGCCGGGGTCGACACCGCGCGCACCGATGCGGAGTGGCTCCTGGCTGCCGCACTGGGGGTGGACCGGGGGCGCCTGCTGATCGTCGACACCGTCGACGACGCCGCGCGAGCACGATTTCACGACGCGGTGCAGCGGCGTGCGCGCCGGGTCCCGTTGCAGCACATCATCGGGACGGCTCCCTTCGGGCCCGTCGAACTCGAGGTGGGGCCCGGTGTGTTCACCCCGCGGCCGGAGACCGAGTTCCTCGCCGAATGGGCCGCCCGCAGCCTCGAGGGGAGTGGGCCGGCGCGCGTGGTCGACCTGTGCAGCGGAAGTGGTGCCCTCGCGATCGCCGTGGCGACGATGGCCCCCACCGCACAGGTGACGGCGGTAGAGCGTTCGCCGGATGCGCTGATGTGGTTGCGGCGCAATGTCGAGCGGACGCCGCCCGCGGTCGCCGAGCGCATCTCGGTGATCGCCGCCGACGTCACCGACGTCGACCGGATGTGCGCGATCATTCCCGATCGGTCGGTCGACGTGGTCGTGTCGAATCCGCCCTATGTGCCCGAGGGCGGCGTGATCTCGCCGGAGGTCGCCCACGACCCGCACGAGGCGGTCTTCGCGGGAGACGACGGCATGTCGGTGATCACCCCGATGCTCGTGGTCATCGGCCGCATGTTGCGGCCGGACGGGGTCGTCGGGATCGAGCACGACGAGACGACCGCGGCGGCCGTTCTCGCCGGGCTTGGTGCGAGCGGACAGTTCCTCGACATGCTCACCCGGGCCGACCTCGCCGGTCGCCCTCGCTTCGCCACGGCGCGCCGGGCCCCGGACCTCTCCGCCGACCCGCGTGGGAGGATGGCCGGGTGAGCACGGTATTCGACTGCGGTGAACCGAGCACCCGGGCGGCTGGAATCCGCGCGGCCGTCGGAGCGGCGAAGGCCGGCCGACTGGTGGTGCTGCCCACCGACACCCTGTACGGGATCGGCTGCGAGGCCTTCGATTCGGAGGCGGTCGCGTCACTGCTGGCCGCGAAGGGGCGCGGGCGCGACATGCCTGTGCCGGTCCTCGTGGGCTCGTGGCACACGATCGACGGCCTCGTGCTGTCGGTGTCCACCGCCGCCCGCGACCTCGTCGAGGCCTTCTGGCCCGGTGGGCTCAGCCTCGTCGTCGAACAGGCGCCGTCCCTGGCGTGGGACCTCGGCGACACCGACGGCACGGTGATGCTGCGGATGCCCCTGCACCCCGTGGCGATCGAACTGTTGCGTGAGGTCGGTCCGATGGCGGTGTCGAGCGCGAACGTCTCGGGCCGGTCGCCGGCGACGACCGTCGATGAGGCGCGCGAGCAGCTCGGGGAGTCGGTGTCGATCTACCTCGACGGCGGGCCGGCCGCGGCCGCGCAGGCCTCCACGATCGTCGATCTCACCGGCAGCACGCCGCGGATTCTGCGCGAGGGTGCGGTGTCCACCGAGGCCATCGCCGAGGTGCTCGACCTCGACGCCGATGCGCTGACTGCGCGCTGACGTATGCCCGAATCCGTGTCGGGTCCGCCACTGTCGGATCCCGAGCTCGCCGAACTCCTCGGGCGTGAGACGCGACGTCGCGCGTCCACACTGCAGCTCCTGGCCAGCGAGACACCTGCCAGTCCGGCCGTCCGCGCCGCGTTGACGTCGGATCTCGGCGCCAAGTACGCCGAAGGGTATCCGGGAGCGCGCTATCACGGCGGTTGCGACGTCGTCGACGACGTGGAGCGCCTCGCCGTGGACCGCGCCGCCGAGCTTTTCGGGGCCGAGTACGTCAATGTCCAGCCGCTGTCGGGCAGCGCCGCCAATCTCGCCGTCTACGCCGCGTTCGCGCAGCCGGGGGACCCCGTGCTGGCGCTGCGGCTCCAGCATGGCGGCCACCAGACACACGGCTCGCGCGCCAATTTCTCCGGCCGCTGGTTCGCGCCGATCCACTACGGCATCCGGGCCACCGACGAACGCATCGACTACGACGAACTGCGCGATCTCGCCCTGCTGCACCGTCCGCGGATCATCGTCGCGGGTGGTGCGGCCTACTCGCGACTGATCGACTTCGCGGCGCTCCGCCGGATCGCGGACGAGGCCGAGGCGATCCTGTGGGTCGACGCCGCGCATCTCGCGGGCCTGACCGCGGCCGGGGTGATCCCGTCGCCGGTCCCGTACGCCGACGTCGTCACACTGTCCACGCACAAGGTCCTGCAGGGGCCGCGCGGCGGCATGATCCTGGCGTCCGAGGCCCACCGTGCTGTGCTGCAGAAAGCGGTCCATCCGTTCGTGCAGGGTGGTCCGGCGATGAACTCGATCGCCGCAAAGGCCGTGTGTATGCGGGAGTCCGGCACTGACGGGTTCGCGGAGTACGCGGCCGGCACCGTCGCCTGCGCGCAGCGGCTCGGCGACGAGCTGGCGACCCGCGGCCTCCGGATCGTCAGTGGCGGCACCGATCTGCACTTCGCGGTGGCCGACGTGTCCGGTCTCGACATGACCGGCGCCGAGGCGCAGCGTCGCTTGGACTCGGCGGGGATCGTCGTCGACCGGACGGTTCTCCCGTTCGATCCGCAGCCGGTCACCGAGGGATCGGCGATCCGGTTCGGGACGCCGTGCGCGGTGCTCGCCGACCTCGGTCGCGATGACATGGTCACGGTCGCCGAATGGATCGTGCGCGCACTCGATGCCGAAGTCGGGAGCACTCAACACGCCGACCTCCGGCGAGAAATCCGTCTCCGGCTCGGCGGGTAGCGTGAAGCCGGTGTTCGATACCGTCGCCGGCCTGTCCGGTGTGTCACCGGGTGCCGCGGGACCCGGGGTACAGCTGACGGCGCTGTCGGTGGTGGACACCGGCGGGGCAGGTGTGCCCTTGCGTGAGCTGGCGCTGGTCGGCCTGACCGCTGCCGCGGTGACCTATCTGCTCACCTCGCTGGTGCGCGTGTTCGCGATCCGCGTCGGCGCCGTCGCCGTGCCCCGGGTGCGCGATGTGCACGTGATCCCGACACCCCGTCTCGGCGGGCTCGGCATGTTCGCCGGCATCGTTGCCGCGATCGCCCTCGCCGCCAACCTGCCCGCGCTCACGCGCGGGTTCGCCTACACCAGCGACATGAGCGCGGTGATCGTCGCCGGCACGGTGATCGTCGTGGTCGGCGTGATCGACGACCGCTGGGGACTCGATGCCCTGACCAAATTCGCCGGTCAGCTCACCGCGGCCGGCGTGCTCGTGATCATGGGGATCAGCTGGTATCTGGTCTATGTCCCGTTCGCCGAGATCGGCACCGTGGTACTCGATCCGCTGCAGGCGGGGCTCTTGACGGTCGCCATCACCGTCGCCACCATCAACGCGGTCAACTTCATCGACGGCCTGGATGGCCTGGCCGCCGGACTGGGATTGATCGCGGCCTCCGCGATCGCGATGTTCTCACTCGGGCTGCTCAACGACCAGGGCGGCGATGTGAGCTACTACCCGCCGGCGCTGATCTCCACCGTGCTGGCCGGTGCGTGCCTGGGATTCCTGCCGCACAACTTCTCGCCCGCCCGCATCTTCATGGGCGACTCGGGTGCGATGCTGATCGGGTTGATGCTCGCTGCGGCATCGACGAGTGCGTCGGGCAGGATCGCGATGAACGCATACGGTCCGGCCGACGTCTTCACCCTGCTCTCGCCGTTGATCCTGGTCGCCGCGGTCGTCTTCGTGCCGATGCTCGACATGCTGATGGCCGTCGTCCGGCGGACCCGGGCGGGGGTCGGTTTCTACACCCCTGACAAGATGCATCTGCACCACCGGCTGCTCGAGTTGGGACATTCGCAGCGCCGGGTGGCCCTGATCATCTATCTGTGGGTCGGGGTGCTGGCGTTCTCGGCGGCGGCGGCCACGCTGTTCCCGCTGTCGGTGGTCATCCCGATCTTCGCCGGTGGGTTGGTGATCGCGATGCTCGTGACCATGGCGCCACGTCTGCACCGGCGGTTCGCGCAGCTGCGCACGGCCAGCCGCGCATACCGGTGAGGGCACGGTAATGACTCCGTAAAATCTCGTGTACTATCAGCCGTAGTAGTTCGACGGAAACCGGCTGGCCCCACTGGGGGATCGCGGGGCCGACCCGGTCGACATCCGCCTGCGCCCACCCACGGTGAGCGTGCTCGGCGCCTGTTGGTAGGGTCTCAAAAAACGTGAGCTTACGCCCAGCGGCGTGTCCGCTGAACGCAGGCTCGATGCCCCGTGCCTGCCGGAGTGGAAGAAATTGAGGAGTGGCAAATGACGACGTCTGCCCCTGACTCCGCTCCCGTCTATCCGGTCGCGCCGACGGGGCTCAAGCGGCCCGCGATCATCGCCGCGGTGCTGTCCACGATCGTCGCGGTGGTGGCCGTCCTCATCGGGCATCCGCTGTTCGCGGTGTTCTTCGCGGTCGGTGTGGTCGGGGTGCTGATCAACGCAAAGATGGTGGCGCTCAGCGTGTCCCGCGTCGCCGCCGAAGAAAATCCCCGCAAGAAGCTTCTCGCCGTCGACTCCGCGGTGCGTCTGGGTGCGATCACCCTGCTCGCGTTGGCGGCGGCCTTCCTGGTCCGGCCCGACGGGCTCGGCGTGATGTTCGGACTCGCACTCGGCCAGGTGGTCCTGGTCCTGAACGCGGTTATCCCGGTGATGAAAGGACTGCGTAAGCAGCTATGACCGAAACGTCCTACCTGGCAGAGTCGACTATCGAGGTCGGTCACCACACCGAGGTCGAGTGGTTCGGACTCACCTTCAATCTGGACACCATCATCTCCACGTCGATCGCAGCACTGGTCGTCATCGCACTGGCCTTCGTGGTCCGGTTCAAGGTGACGTCGAAGCGGCCGAACACCGTGCAGCTCTACTTCGAGACCCTGACCGGGCAGATGCGTTCGCAGATCGAGAACTCGATCGGTATGAAGATCGCGCCGTACCTGCTGCCGCTGGCCGTCACGCTGTTCACATTCATCCTCATCGCCAACTGGATCGGCGTCCTGCCCGTCCAGTACGGCACCACCAACGCCGAAGGCCTCAACGTCTCGCACGAGCTGCTGAAGACGCCGACCAGTGACGTGAACTTCGTCTACGCGCTCGCGCTCTTCGTCTTCGTCGGATACCACCTCGCCGGCTTCCGTCGACGCGGCCTGCTCGGACACCCGGCGCGCCTGGTCAAGGGTCACGCGATCGGATTGGCGCCCATCAACATCATCGAGGAGCTCGCCAAGCCGGTCTCCCTCTCCCTCCGACTCTTCGGAAACATGTTCGCCGCGGCTACGATGCTTGCTGTCATCGCACTCCTGCCGGCCTGGGGAATGTGGCTCCCGAACGCCCTGTGGAAGTCCTTCGACCTGTTCGTCGGCTTCATCCAGGCGTTCATCTTCTCCCTGCTGACGATCCTGTACTTCAGTCAGGCAACAGAGATGGAAGACCATCACTGACCCACCCACGAACTGACCGGCGCCGCCGGGCAGTCCCGAAGACCTGGCAATCCGATTGCCAGTTTCACCGAAAGGAAAGTTCTCAATGGATCCAATGATCGGTATGGGCGCGTTGATCGGCGGCGGCCTGATCATGGCAGGCGGCGCCGTCGGTGCCGGTATCGGTAACGGTCTGGCCGGTTCGCAGTTGGTTGCGGGCATCGCACGCCAGCCGGAAGCCCAGGGCCGACTGTTCACCCCGTTCTTCATCACCGTGGGTCTGGTCGAGGCCGCGTACTTCATCAACCTGGCGTTCATGGCGCTGTTCGTGTTCGCCACCCCGATCTCCGCAGGCTGACGACCGAACCGATAGGAAGCAAGCGACAACATGTATCTCGCCGCAGAAGAAGGTGGGACGAGTAACTTCCTCATCCCCAACGCCACGTTCTTCGTGTGCCTGGCGATTTTCGTCATCGTGTTTCTGGTGATCCGCACGATGGTGGTCCCGCCGATCGTGCGGGTGATGCAAGAACGCGACGACCGTGTCGCGAAGACCGTGGAGGACAACAAGTCCGCCGCGGCGAGCTACGAGGAAGCCGATTCCGGGTACCGGGCCGCCGTCACCGAGGGACGCGCGGATGCCACCGGTATTCGGGATCAGGCCCGCGCCGAGGGCAACGAGCAGTTGGCCGAGGCGAAGAATCGGGCGACACGGGAAGCCGACCAGCAACTGGCTGCCGTGTCCGAGCAACTGAAGGTCGAGGGCGAGACCGCAGCCGACACCGCACGACGTGACGTCGACGCCCTGTCGGCGACGCTCGCGGCACGGGTGCTCGGGAACGAAGCCACGTCGTCGACCACGGCGCAGACATCGGGAGCGGGTAGGTAAGTGGACGTCTTCATCGGGCAACTCGTCGGGTTCGCCATCATCGCCTTCCTGTTCTGGAAGTACGTGCGCCCACCCCTGCAGCGGATGGTCCGCAAACAGCAGGACGCCATCGATCGCCAGGTCGCCGAGAGCGAAGAGGCCGCGCACCGCGTCACCGATGCGAAAGCCGCACACGAACGTGCCATCACGCAGGGCAAGGACGAGGCCGAAGAACTCCGCCAGGGTGCCGCCCGCGATGCGGAGGGCATCAAGTCCGACCTGTCGGCGCAGGCCGACCATGAGGTCAAGCGGATCACCGAGCACGGCGAAGCGCAGGTCTCGCTCGTCCGGTCGAACCTGGTCCGCCAGCTGCGGACCGATCTCGGTCTGACCGCGATCGACAAGGCAGGCGAACTGGTCCGTGGCCACCTGTCCAACCCGGACGCGCAGGCGCAGAGTGTTGACCGGGTCATCGACGAACTCGAGTCGATGGCCGCAGGCAGTGCGGACACCGTGCCGCACAGCGCCGAGCTGATCGGCCTGCACTCGATGCGCGCCGGCAGCCGAGAGGCCGCGCTCAACGTCGCCCGCGAGTTCGACTCCGCCTCCGGCGACCTGGACGGTGCTGCACTGACCAGCGCATCGGTGGAGCTGACCCAGGTCATCGAGTTCCTCAACGGGAATCCGGTGCTGCGCAAGCGTCTCACCGACGACGACGACAACCCGCAGGGCAAGAAGCAACTGGTCCACACGCTGCTCGACGGCAAGGTGGCACCGATCGTGGTCGACGTGGTGGCCTCGGCGGCGTCCCAGCGGTGGTCGTCGACGGCGGACTTCGTCGCCGGCCTGCGGCGCCAGAACGCACTTGTCGTGCTGACCGCCGCCGAGAAGGACGGCACGATCGAGCGCGTCGAGGACGAACTGTTCCGGGTGAGCCGTCTACTGGAGGCGAATCCGCAGCTGGCCTCGCTGCTCTCCGACCACACCCACGATGCGGACAAGCGTGTGGGTCTGCTGGAGAAGCTGGTCGGCCAGCAGGTCAACTCGCACACCTGGTACCTGCTCTCGCACACCATCCGTCTGCTGCACGGGCAGCCCGCCGACATGGCGGTCGATCGGCTGGCAGAGCTCGCCGCGGCACGCCGCGGTGAGTCCGTCGCCCACGTCGTCTCGGCCGCCGAGCTGTCGAGCGCGCAGACCGATCGGCTGTCGAGTGTGCTGGGCCGGATCTACGGCCGCACCATCTCGGTGCAGACCGAGGTCCGCCCCGAGCTGCTGGGCGGACTGCGCATCGGCGTCGGCGACGAGGTGATCGACGCCGACATCGCCACGCGCCTGGCCAAGGCGGCGGAGACCCTGCCGCGCTGACGCGCCCCACAACCATCCACCACCCGAGTACCCGAGCCACCGGCCGACTGATCAAGAAAGACGAGAACCCATGGCGGAGTTGACGATCTCACCAGACGAAATCAAGGGAGCGATCGAGCAGTACGTCTCGTCGTTCGAAGCCGAAGCCTCGCGTGACGAGGTCGGCACGATCACCGACACGGCGGACGGCATCGCGCACGTCAGCGGCCTGCCCAGCGCCATGGCGAACGAACTGCTGCAGTTCGAGGGCGGTGTGCTCGGCGTGGCCCTGAACCTCGACGAGGACGAGATCGGTTGCGTCATCCTCGGTGACTACGAGTCGCTGGAAGAGGGCCAGCAGGTCAGTCGTACCGGCGAGGTGCTGTCGGTGCCGGTCGGCGACAAGTTCCTCGGCCGCGTCGTCGATCCGCTGGGCAAGCCGATCGACGGACTCGGTGACATCGAGGCCGAGGCGGAGCGCGTCCTCGAGCTGCAGGCGGCATCCGTGCTCGAGCGGCAGCCTGTCGAGGAGTCCCTGGCCACCGGCATCAAGGCCATCGACGCGATGACCGCCATCGGCCGCGGCCAGCGCCAGCTGGTCATCGGTGACCGTAAGACCGGCAAGACCGCCGTCTGCATCGACGCCATCCTGAACCAGAAGGCCAACTGGGACTCCGGCGATCCCGACAAGCAGGTGCGCTGCATCTACGTCGCGATCGGCCAGAAGGGTTCCACCATCGCGGGCGTCAAGACCGCCCTCGACGAGGCCGGCGCGATGGAGTACACGACCATCGTCGCCGCCCCGGCATCGGACTCGGCCGGCTTCAAGTGGCTCGCTCCGTACACCGGCTCGGCCATCGGCCAGCACTGGATGTACGAGGGCAAGCACGTCCTCATCGTGTTCGACGACCTGACCAAGCAGGCCGAGGCCTACCGCGCGATCTCGCTGCTGCTGCGTCGCCCGCCGGGCCGCGAGGCATACCCGGGTGACGTCTTCTACCTGCACTCCCGTCTGTTGGAGCGTTGCGCGAAGCTGTCCGACGAGATGGGCGGCGGCTCGATGACCGGTCTGCCGATCATCGAGACCAAGGCCAACGACGTCTCGGCGTTCATCCCGACCAACGTCATCTCGATCACCGACGGCCAGGTCTTCCTCGAGTCCGACCTCTTCAACAAGGGTGTCCGCCCGGCCATCAACGTCGGTACCTCGGTGTCGCGCGTCGGTGGTGCCGCGCAGACCAAGGGCCTGAAGAAGGTGTCCGGCTCGCTGCGTCTGGAACTGGCGCAGTTCCGTGAGCTCGAGGCGTTCTCGGCGTTCGCCTCCGACCTCGACGACGCCTCGAAGGCACAGCTCGAGCGTGGCGCCCGCTGGGTCGAGATGCTCAAGCAGGACCAGTACACGCCGTTCTCGGTGGAGGACGAGATCGTGTCGATTTACCTCTGCGGTGAGGGACACTACGACTCGGTGCCGGTCAACGACATCCGCAACTTCGAGACGCAGCTGCTCAGCCACCTGCATCACGAGGCCAAGGGCGTGTACGACTCGATCGCCGGCGGCAAGGTGCTCGCCGACGATCAGGCCGAGGCGCTGGTCAACGAGACCAACAAGTTCAAGAACAGCTACCTCACCCACGACGGCAAGCGCGTCGTGAACGAGGCCGAGACCAAGGCGATGGACTCCGAGGACGTCGCGCACGAGCAGATCACGGTTCGCAAGTCGTGATCGCATCGTCCGATGTCCGTTCGAAGGAAGGGGTGAGGGCTCATGGCCAGCATTCGTGAGCTTCGCTCACGCATCCGTTCGGTGAAGTCGACGAGGAAGATCACCAAGGCTCAGGAGCTGATCGCCACCTCGCGGATCACCAAGGCGCAGGCGCGTGTGGCCGCGGCCAAGCCGTACGCACACGAGATGACCGAAGTGCTCTCCGAACTGGCGAGCAACGCCGGATCGCTCGACCATCCGCTGCTGGTGCAGCGGGAGAACCCGAAGCGCGCCGGCATCCTGGTCATCACCAGTGACCGCGGCATGTGTGGCGGCTACAACGCGAACGTGCTGCGTGCCACGCGCGAACTGATGGCGCTGGTCCGCGACGAGGGCAAGGAGCCCGTGCTGTTCGTGATGGGGCAGAAGGGCGTCGGGTTCTTCAGCTTCCGCGGCTCCGACATCGCCGATTCGTGGACCGGTTTCTCCCAGTCACCCGACTACACCGACGCCAGCACGGCGACCAACTTCCTGGTCGACCTGTTCCTGGCCGGCGCAGGCGAGCAGGTGGAGCGACCGGGCGGAGACGGTTCGCTGGAGGGCATCGACGAACTGCACCTCGTCTACACGCGGTTCGTCTCGATGCTGACCCAGACTCCGGAGGTTCGGCGAGTGGCCCCGCTCGTCATCACCGAGGAGGATGACGACATGGAAGCGGAGATCCACAACCCGTCGCGTAACTACTCCTTCGAACCGGCGCCCGAGACGCTGCTGGAGGCGCTGTTGCCGAAGTACGTGGCCACCCGCGTGTACGCCGCTCTGCTCGACAGTGCGGCGTCGGAATCGGCCGCGCGCCGCACCGCCATGAAGGCCGCGACCGACAACGCCGACGAACTGGCCACCACGCTCTCTCGTGAGGCCAATCAGCTCCGGCAGGCGCAGATCACCCAGGAGATCAGCGAGATCGTCGGTGGCTCCAGCGCCCTCGCCAATTGACCTTATTGACCCAAAGAGGAAGTGACCCAACGACAATGACCGCAGCAGTAACCACCCCCTCGGAGAACAAGGCGGGGTCGTCCGACGGCCGCGTCGTCCGCATCATCGGCCCGGTCGTCGACGTCGAGTTCCCGCGCGGCTCGATCCCAGACCTGTTCAACGCGCTGCACGCCGAGGTCAACCTCGAAGCCGTGGCCAAGACCCTGACCCTCGAGGTCGCCCAGCACCTCGGCGACAACCTCGTGCGCACCATCTCCATGCAGCCGACCGACGGTCTGGTTCGTGGGGCCGCGGTGAGCGACACCGGCAAGTCCATCGTGGTCCCGGTCGGTGACCAGGTGAAGGGCCACGTGTTCAACGCTCTCGGCGATTGCCTCGACACCCCGGGTCTCGGTCGTGACGGCGAGCAGTGGAGCATCCACCGCAAGCCGCCGGCCTTCGACGAGCTCGAGGGCAAGACCGAGATCCTCGAGACCGGCATCAAGGTCATCGACCTGCTGACCCCGTACGTCAAGGGCGGCAAGATCGGCCTGTTCGGTGGCGCCGGTGTGGGCAAGACGGTCCTCATCCAGGAGATGATCACCCGTATCGCCCGCGAGTTCTCGGGTACCTCGGTGTTCGCCGGCGTCGGTGAGCGCACCCGTGAGGGCACCGACCTCCACCTCGAGATGGAGGAGATGGGCGTTCTCCAGGACACCGCGTTGGTGTTCGGCCAGATGGACGAGCCGCCGGGCACGCGTATGCGCGTCGCCCTGTCGGCGCTGACCATGGCGGAGTACTTCCGCGATGTGAAGCACCAGGACGTGCTGCTGTTCATCGACAACATCTTCCGGTTCACCCAGGCCGGCTCGGAGGTCTCCACCCTCCTCGGTCGTATGCCGTCCGCGGTGGGCTACCAGCCCACCCTGGCCGACGAGATGGGTGAGCTGCAGGAGCGGATCACCTCGACCAAGGGTCGTTCGATCACCTCGCTGCAGGCCATCTACGTGCCCGCCGACGACTACACCGACCCGGCGCCGGCCACCACGTTCGCGCACCTCGATGCGACCACCGAGCTCTCGCGTCCGATCTCGCAGCTGGGTATCTACCCGGCCGTGGACCCGCTGACCTCGACCTCGCGCATCCTCGAGGCCTCGATCGTCGGTGACGAGCACTTCCGCGTCGCCAACGAGGTCAAGCAGATCCTGCAGAAGTACAAGGAACTGCAGGACATCATCGCCATCCTCGGTATGGACGAGCTGTCCGAAGAGGACAAGGTGACCGTGCAGCGCGCACGCCGTATCCAGAAGTTCCTCGGCCAGAACTTCCTCGTCGCCGAGAAGTTCACCGGCGCAAAGGGCTCGGTCGTCCCGCTCGCCGACACCATCGAGGCCTTCGACCGTGTGTGCAAGGGCGAGTTCGACCACCTGCCCGAGCAGGCGTTCAACAGCTGCGGTGGACTCGACGACGTGGAGGCCGCCGCCGCCAAGATCGCCGGAAAGTAGCGGATCGCCATGGCTGAGAAGTCCTTCCACGTCGAGGTCGTCGCGGCCGACGACAAGCTGTACTCGGGAGAGGCCACCTTCGTCATCGCGGAGACCACATCCGGTGAGCTGGGTGTGCTCGCCAATCACGAACCGCTGCTGGGCCAGCTGGTCCCGGGTGGTTTCGTGGTGATCGACGACGAGAACGAAGGCCGTCGTTCGCTGGCCGTGCAGGGCGGGTTCCTGTCGGTCACCGGCGAGACGGTGACGATTCTCGCCGAGTCGGCGCAGTGGGCCGACGGCATCGACGCCGCCGCCGAGAAGGCGGCGATGGAGCAGGCCGAACCCGGAAGCGACGAGTACAACCGCGCACATTCGCGATTGGTCGCGGCCGAACACGCGAGCAAGTAGAACGATCGGCACGACGGCCGGTCACCGCCAAACGGCGGTGACCGGCCGTCGTCGTTTCGTCGTCTCGCGTCTGGCATGCTGGTGAGAGGAACGGCCGTGATCGAGTCCCTCGACTCACCCGGCGCTCGTCAGCCCACGTAGCGCTCTCAGCCCCCACCGCGGCCACTCCCGGGAGGTACGCCTGGTGTCGTTCGTTGCGATCCTGCTCGGTGTGCTGCTGGGCGTTGCGCTGCTCGTCTGTGGCCTGCTCGCGTACCGGCTCAGTCAACTGCGCCGCATGGGCACCCCGGTGTTGCTCCGCCAGATCCCGGCCGCCGACGACGAAGGTTGGCGCCACGGCACCGTTCACTACAGCGACGACGCCCTGCGCTACTTCCGGCTGACCGCGCTGCGACCCGGACCGACCCGGACCCTGGTTCGCCAATCGATCGAGATCACCGGTCGCCGTCGGCCCTTCGGCTCGGAATCCGACATCCTCGAAGGCATGGTGATCCTGGAGCTCGGCGCCGGCGCCGACGACGAAGGTCGTGCCTACGAGCTGGCGATGGCGCCGGGCGGGGTGACCGCGTTCCAGTCGTGGCTCGAGTCCCGGCAGTCCAAGCGCTCGCAGCGCCCCCAGCGCCGCCGCAGCGCCTGACCAACTGGTATCCGCACCGGCGCCCTGCACCCTCCCGCGGAACCGGCGGGCAGTAGATTCGGGACATGGCGGTTCATCTCACGCGCATCTACACGCGGACCGGAGACGACGGGACAACCGGTCTCAGCGACTTCTCGCGGGTTCCCAAGACCGACGTGCGAGTCGCGGCATATGCCGACTGCGACGAGGCCAACGCCGTCATCGGGGTGGCGCTGGCGCTCGGTGACGACGTTCCCGCCGCTGTCGCCGACGTTCTCGAGACCGTACAGAACGATCTGTTCGACGCCGGGGCGGATCTGTCGACACCAGTGGTCGAGAACCCCGAGTACCCGCCGCTGCGTATCGAACAGGACTACATCGACGCACTCGAGGCCTGGTGTGACGAGTTCGGCGCGGATCTGCCGTCGCTCGACTCGTTCATCCTGCCCGGTGGGACTCGGCTGAGTGCCCTGCTGCATCAGGCGCGAACCGTCGCCCGCCGCGCCGAGCGGTCGGCGTGGGCGGCGGTCGATGCCGATCCCGACGCGACCAGTGTCCTGCCGGCGCGCTATCTCAACCGGCTGTCCGACCTGCTGTTCATCCTCTCGCGCGTGGCGAACCGTCCGCCACTCGGCGACGGGGACGTCAAATGGGTGCCGGGCGGCGATCGTCGGCGCCCACCGGTCCGTGGCGGTCGCGGTGCGGCCGGAGACAGCGAGCGCGACCGCTAAGGTGGCAGCGTGAGTGATCGTTTTCTGGTGTCGGGAGGTGCCCGGCTCGCGGGAGAGGTCTCGGTGGGTGGGGCCAAGAACAGCGTGCTGAAGCTGATGGCCGCCGCGCTGCTCGCCGAAGGCACCACCACGCTGACGAACTCCCCGGAGATCGCCGACGTCCCGCTGATGGCCGACGTACTACGGGGTCTCGGGGCGGTGGTGACCGTCGATGGTGACACCGTGACCATCGACGCACCCGCGGAGCCCAAGTTCCACGCAGACTTCGACGCAGTCAAGCAGTTCCGTGCCTCGGTTTGCGTGCTCGGACCCCTGATGGCGCGATGCCACCGCGCGGTTGTCGCGCTGCCGGGCGGCGATGCGATCGGCTCGCGTCCGCTCGACATGCACCAGGCCGGTCTGCGTGCGCTGGGCGCGCACAGTTCGATCGAGCACGGGTGTGTCGTCGCCGAGGCGGATGCACTCGTGGGAGCGCCCGTCGCGCTCGAGTTCCCGTCCGTCGGTGCCACCGAGAACATCCTGATGGCCGCGGTGCTCGCCGACGGGGTGACCGTGATCGACAATGCCGCCCGCGAACCCGAGATCGTGGACCTGTGTGTGATGTTGCAGCAGATGGGCGCGAAGATCGAGGGCGCGGGTTCGCCGACACTGACCGTCACCGGCGTCGATCGCCTGAGCCCGACGACCCACCGCGTCGTCGGTGACCGCATCGTCGGCGCGACATGGGGGATCGCCGCGGTGATGACCCGCGGCGACGTCACGGTGCACGGGGTGTCACCCGACCATCTGCAGCTGGTGCTGAACAAACTAGGGGATGCCGGCGCGACGGTCGACCGGTTCGACAACGGCTTCCGGGTGCGTCAGGACCGCCGACCCATAGCGGTCAACGTGTCGACTCTGCCGTTCCCCGGATTTCCCACCGACCTGCAGCCGATGGCCATCGGCATGGCCGCGATCGCCGAGGGGATGTCGGTGATCACCGAGAACGTCTTCGAGGCGCGGTTCCGGTTCGTCGAGGAGATGGTCCGGCTCGGTGCCGATGCCCGCACCGACGGTCATCACGCCGTGCTGCGCGGAATCGAAAAGTTGTCCAGCGCACCCGTCTGGTGCTCCGACATCCGTGCCGGAGCCGGTCTGGTGCTCGCGGGTCTCGTCGCCGACGGGGTGACCGAGGTCCACGACGTCGAACACATCGACCGCGGCTACCCCCGGTTCGTGGAGAACCTGCGCCGTCTCGGCGGTGAGATCGAGCGCGTGACCGCCGCTCCCTGAGGAGCGAGGCGCTAGCCGAGTGTCACGAAGGGCGGCCCTTCGTGACGACCCTTCGCAGGCTCCGGGTCTCCTCAGGGAGCTGGTGGTGACGACCCTTCGCAGGCTCCGGGTCTCCTCAGGGAGCGGGTGGTGACGATCTCCGGTGCTAATCAGGGAGCTGGTGGTGACGACCCTTCGCAAGGTCAGGTCCTCCCCAGACTTAGCGCGCACCTATCCGACCGGACAGGTGATGCACTCACCCGGCGGGCGAAGCTGCGTCGCCGAGGGTCAGGAGGCCTTGTCGGCCGTGTGACGCACGGAACATTCTCGATGGGACAGCACGATTCGTCGTCACAGGACCGTCGACAAGGAGCATTCCATGGCCATCGAGCTCAACCAGATCTGGGACTTCCCGATCAAGGAGTTCCATCCATTCCCGAAGGCGAAACTCGGTGTCGGGGCGCACGACATGCTCGGCGTCGAGGCCAAGGACCTCGGCATGACGAGGGCGCTGCTGATGACCACCGGTCTGCGCGGCTCGGGGATCATCGAAGAACTCATCGGCAAGATCGAGTACCAGGGCGTCGACGTCGTGCTGTTCGACAAGGTGGAGTCCAACCCCAAGGACTACAACTGCATGGACGCGGCCGCCCTGTATCAGTCCGAGAAGTGCGACGGGATCATCTCTGTCGGTGGCGGTTCCAGTCACGACGCCGCCAAGGGTGCGCGCATGGTGATCGCGCACGACGGACGGAACATCAACGAGTTCGAGGGCTTCTCGAAGGCGACCAACAAGGAGAACCCGAAGCACATCGCGGTCTCCACGACGGCAGGCACCGGCTCGGAGACGTCGTGGGCCTACGTCATCACCGACACGTCGGACATGAACAAGCCACACAAGTGGGTGGCCTTCGACGACACCTGTCTCGTCGACCTGGCGATGGATGACCCGCTCCTGTACTACTCGTGCCCCGAGCATTTCACGGCGTTCTGCGGATTCGACGTCCTGGCCCACGCGAGCGAGCCGTACGTCTCCCGTCTGGACTTCGCCCCGTCCCTGGGCAATGCGAAGTACTCGATCGAACTCATCCGCGACCACCTGCGCACCGCGGTCTACGATCCGCGCAATCTCGCGGCGCGCACCGGCATGATGCACGCGCAATACATTGCCGCACAGGCGTTCAACTCCGGTGGGCTCGGATTGGTGCACTCACTGTCGCACGCGGTCAGCGCTTTCTACGACAGCCACCACGGCCTCAACAATGCGATCGCGTTGCCGCGTGTCTGGGAGTACAACCTGCCGTCACGCTTCGAGCGGTATGCCGAGATCGCCGCCCTGATGGGTGTCGACACCAGCAAGATGACGACCGTGCAGGCCGCCGACGCCGCCGTCGAGGAAGCGATCCGACTGTCCAAGGACCTCGGCATCCCGGACAACTTCGGTCAGCTCAGCGTGAACAGCTACGAGAAGAACCGGATGAACACCGGCAAGTACGAGGGTCGCGGCGAGACCATGGACACCTCCGACAAGCAGGTCCGTGCGATCGCCGAGCACATGATGGACGACTGGTGCACGCCCGGCAATCCCCGCGAGAGCACCGTCGAATCGCTCATCCCGATGGTGGGTCACGCGTTCACCGGGTCGTACTGACCCGCGGGCAGACCGGTCCGGGGAAGGCTGCCCCCGCCTTCCCCGGGCCTCCTTCGTCAACCGTGCGTCGGCCCAGCCGCGGTGCCGACCGTCGACCCGAAAGAGCAAGCCGATGCCCGATTTTCCCGCGGCGGACGCCGCATACGACCCACCGGTCGACGCCGTGTTCGAATCGGTGGACACGCTCCGCGACGCACTGAGCGCACAGGGATACCTGATCGACGACGACCTCGCGGTGGTCGTCCACCTCGCGACGATCCTGGACCGTCCGCTGCTGCTCGAGGGGCCGGCGGGCGTGGGTAAGACCGAACTCGCCAAGGCGCTGGCGGCAGCGTCGGGGCGCGAGCTGATCCGGCTGCAATGTCATGAGGGCCTTGATGATTCGCGGGCGCTCTACGAGTGGGACTACGCCCGCCAGTTGCTGCATGTGCAGATGCTGCGCGACCGGATCGGGGCAGAACTCGCCGCGCAGACCAGCCTCGCGGCCGCGTCGGCCGCTCTTGCCCGGACCGACGTCGGTGTCTACACGGAGGACTTCCTCGTCGCGCGTCCGCTGCTCGCGGCGATCATGTCGCCCACACCGACCGTGTTGCTCGTCGACGAGATCGACCGCACCGACGAGTCGATGGAGGCGGTGATGCTCGAGGTGCTCGCCGAACGGCAGGTGACGGTTCCCGAACTGGGGACGTTCACGGCGCGGTCGGCGCCGTGGGTCATCTTGACCTCCAACGACACCCGTGAGCTGTCGGCTGCGCTCAAGCGGCGGTGCCTGCACTTCCAGGTCGACTACCCGAGCGCCGACCGGGAACGGCGCATCGTGGCGGTACGCGCACCTGACGTGGAGGAATCGGTGATCGGCGAGGTCGTCGCGCTGGCGCGGCGCTTGCGTGAGCTCCCGCTGCGCAAGAGTCCGTCGATCGCGGAGGTCATCGATGCGTGCCGGGCGGCGTCCTATCTGCAGGAAACCGATTCGAGTGATCCCGACGCTCACGAGCGCGCGCTGCTCGCACTGCTGGTGAAGTTCGGTACGGATCTCGAACTCGTGCGCCGAGAATTGTCGACGACGGACCGTGGTTCGTCGGTGGATCGGATGGTCGGCGTCGACGGTTCGACACCGTCGGGGTCGGTCACCGCGACCGCGTTCGGTGCGGGGCGTGCCCGTAGCGCGGCCCTGAGTGCGCGCCGCTGACATGGTCGGGGTGAGCACCGTCCGCGGCGTGCGCGATCGCACACTCGATCGTCTGGCTGTCGCCTTCGGGCGTGCCTTGCGGATGCACGGAGTCGAGGCCTCACCGGCGGAGGTCATCGAGGTCCGGCGCGTGATGGCGATCGTGGGGGCGCGTGATCTGGCCGTGCTCGCCGCCGGATTGCGCAGCGTCTGCGTGAAGTATGCGTATGAGTCGGATGCTTTCGAGCGGGTGTTCTGGCTCTTCTTCGCCAACGCCGCGGGTAGGGCTGGCGAGCAGGAGATGCCGCGGCCGCGCGGAGTCGCGGCGGAGCTGCCGGCCGAACTCCGGTGGGATGAGGATTTCACCGGTGCGGCGCGGATGATCGGAGCGGACGAGCACACCGACGAGATCGGCGACTGGATGATCGACGATCCCGACGCGGGGGAGCGTCACGCCGAGAGCGCGCATCGGGAGGAGAACGACTTCTCGGTGTCGTCTGGGACCGACCGGCTCGATGTCGATGTCGACGGCGGTTCGGTGGCCGGCGGTGTCACCTACACCGTCGAGGTGGACAAGGCGGATTCCGGCGAGGTCGGGGAGTTGGTCGGGGCCTCGACACGGGTACGTGGAACGCCGATCGGGATCACCGACGCAGCCGGGATTCTGCGCGCCCTGGATGCCTGTGATGCCCGGTACGCCTACGGGCCCGACGGTGCGGAAGGACTCGACGAGCGCGGCCTCGCGGAGCTGGAATCGGCGCTGTCGGCATTCATCGATGCGTTGTCGGCGCGCCTGGAGTCCCTGCCGATACGGGATCACGCCGACGACCCCGACCAGCGGGTCGCCTCCGATCAGGCCGACATCGACCGCGCCTGCCATCGTTTGGTTGCGCGGCTGCGTGGCGCGCCGCGACGTTCCGTCGGTCGGTTCGATCGCGGCGCCCTCGACATCCGACACACCATGCGCGCCTCGGTGGCGACGGACGGTGTGCCGATCGCGTTGTGGCGGAGACGTTCTCGTCCCGGACCGGTGCGTCTGTTGGTGGTCGTCGACGTGTCGTTGTCGGTACGCCCGGTCACCGGGTTCGTCCTCCGATTGGCGCAGACATTGCACCGCTTGGGCGATCGATGCGAGGTCGTGGCGTTCGTCGACCGGCCGGTCCTGGTGACGACCACACTGCGGACCGCGCACGCCGACCGCGCGCTGGCCGCGGTGCTGTCGGCCGACGGGCTGGACCTCGCCGCGACCAGCGATTATGGGCAGCTGTTCGCCGGACTGCTCGGCGACTTCGGTGACCTGCTCACCCGTCGGACCTCGGTGCTGATGGTCGGGGACGCACGCAGCAACGGCTTCGACCCCCGCCTCGACCTGATGGCCGAGCTGTCGCGCCGCACCCACCGCGTGGCCTGGGTGACGCCGGAACCCTCCCGCTACTGGTCCCAGACCGGATGCGCGCTGTCGGCCTACGCGCAGTTCTGCGGTGGCGTGGTGAGTGCCAGGGACGGCGCAGAGATGGTCGGTCGGTGCGACGAACTCGGGGCCGCGCTCGGGTAGACGCGACTACCGTCGGCTCAGGCGACCGCGCCCCCCAGAAGAGTCGACACCGCCGAGTCGACACCAGTGAGGATGCCGAAGAGGATGATGAAGAGATGACGGGTGTCCTCCCGGGACGCACCACCAGACGTCCCCTCACGCGGGTGTCGAAGTTCCACACGCCCGAGATCATCATCGGTCCGCAAGCGATCGCGGAGGTCTCGACGGCGACGTCCAACCTCGGTCTACGCCGACCGTTCGTGATCTCCGACCGTCACCTGCAGCACACCCCGTGGTACGCCCAGGTCATGGACGATCTGCGCGGCAGCGGTCTCGCCGCGGGGTCGTTCCTGGACATCTCGCCGAATCCTCGCGCAGCGGAGATCGCCGAGGCCTTTCTGGCCTACCGGGCCCACGACTCCGACGGTCTCGTCGCGCTCGGCGGCGGCTCGGTGATCGACGCGGCCAAGGGCGTGGCCGTGCTCGCCGCCAACGGCGGCCACATCCTCGAGTACGAGGGAATCGACAAGGCACCACGCCCTCTGCCGCCGGTCGTCGCGGTCCCGACCACGGCGGGCAGCGGGTCGGACGTCTCGCAGTTCTGCATCATCAACGACGCCGAGCGCCGCACCAAGATCACCATCATCGGCCGGGCGCTGGTTCCCGATGTCACGGTGATCGACCCGGTCATGCTGACCACCGTGCCGCCGGAGGTCGCCGCCCAGTCCGGGATGGACGTGCTGACCCACTGTGTCGAGGCATACGTGTCGCTGGCCCGTGGCCGGCTCACCGACGCCCTCGCCCTCGAGTCCATCGCGACTGTGTGGCACAACCTGGAACGCCTGGTCAACGACCCCCACGATGCGGCGGCCGGCGCCGAGATGTCGCTGGCCTCGTTGCAGGCGGGAATGGCGTTCACCAACGCGATCCTGGGTGCGACCCACGCGATGAGCCACCCGGTCGGCGGTCACTGCGACGCTCCGCACGGATCGATCAACTCGGTGCTGCTGCCGCATGTGATCCGCTACAACGCGCAGGTGTGTGCCGACGACTTCATCGACCTCGCCGGATCGATCGGTCTGTCCACGGACGGCTCCGCGCGTGCGGTCGCGGACCGGCTGGCCGACGCGGTGGCCGCTCTCGCCGGTCGGGTCGGGATGCCCGAGACGCTGAGTCCGTTGGGCGTGCAGGCGGTCGACCTGGACCGGCTGACCACCCACGCGCTGGCGGACTCCTGCATGACCACCAACCCGCGTCGTCCCGTGCCGGCCGGTATCCACGACCTGTATGAGCAGGCGTTGTAGGTGGTGTGGCAACGATGAGCGACGCGCCGGGCCTCGAGCCCGATCTCGCCACGCTGGTGGGCCTGCGCACCGTGAAGGGCAGCCACTACGCCCAGTATCGCGGGGTCGAGGCGCGACTGACCCGGGTGATCGGAGCGCTCGACCGGATCTCGCGGGCCCTGGTCCGCACCGCGGAGGGGCCGGAGGCCTTGGTCGTCGCCGTCGTCGACGCGGCCCGCGACCACCTCGGCGCGCAATGGGCGCTGTTCGCGCTGGCCGACGGTCAGCTCGAACAGACGGCTCCGCGGCACGTCATCCTCTCGCGGGAGGGCACACCGTTCGCGTTCGAGGGGTCACAATTCGCGAACGTGCCCGCCGACCTGCCCGATCAGGTCCTCAACCGACTCAACGACCTCCTGCGCGGGCACGACGAGGTGCTGCACCGCCCGATCATCGACGAACACCATGTGCACGTGCCGGTGGAACTCGACGGGCAGGTGGTCGGGGGGATGTCGGTGTGGACGCCCGCCGACCGGATGGTGGACCCGACCGACGTCGTCGTCCTGCGCATTCTGGCGAGTCAGGCGACCGTGGCATTGGTGAACGCCGAGCTCTTCTCCGAGACCTCGCGGCACGCGCGGGCGCTCGCCGAACGCAACGCAGAACTCGAGCGCACGCAGCGGGAGTTGTCGGCGGCGATGCGCGCGACCGTGGTGGACGAAGAACGGTCGCGCATCGCACGCGAGTTGCACGACTCGGTCACCCAGTCGGTCTTGTCGGCAGGAGTCCAGATCGAACTGTGCCGTGGTGCGGTGGACGGGCCGGCAGGCGAGCGTCTGGAGGTTGCGGGCCGGTTGACGCGCGACGCCGTCGAACAGCTGCGTTCATTCATCTCCACGCTCAACAACTCGCGCCGGGTGCAGTCCTTGAGCGTTCGCCATGCGCTGGTGGAACTGTGCACGCTCCACATGCCGCCGGACCTGCGCACCGACGTCGTCATCCGCGGTCGCGAACGCGACCTGGCCGACGATGTCCAGCACGCGGTGCTACGGATCGCGGGCGAGGCCCTGTTCAACGCGGCGGTCCACGCGCAGGCCGCCGGGGTGACGGTCACGCTGACCTACTCGACCACCCAGGTCACCATCGCGGTCGACGACGACGGCACCGGTGACCCGGACCACGTGCGCCGCGTCATGCGGACGACCTCGCTGGGTGACCTCGCCGCCGGCCGACATCGAGGGCTCGCCAACATGCGTTCTCGTGCCGAGGAACTGGGTGGTGAACTGCGGATACGCCGATCCCGTCTCGGCGGTATCCGGATCGTGGCGGTGGTGCCGACCCGGCCTTCGCACGTCGGCGAATCGGCCCCGTCGGGTTCGGCCCCGCTTGTCACCGGAGATGGACCGGCCGGACCGCCGGACACCAAGGAGTTGTCATGACCCAGACCCGACCCGTCAGCGGAGCCGCGATCCGGACGATGCTGGTCGATGACCACGCGCTGCTCCGGGAGGGGATGAGGTCGCTGCTGGACCGCGAGACCGTCGTCGAGGTGGTGGGGGAGGCTGCCTCGATGGACACCGCGCTTGCCGAGGTCAACCGGTGCCGGCCCGATGTCGTGGTGGTCGACCTCAAGCTGAACGCGGGTGCCGACTACGAGGGCCTGCGACTGGTCGCCGAGCTCGCGCGGCGCCATCCGGGGGTCGCCACCCTGGTGCTCACGACCTTCCTCGACGAAGATCTGGTGGTCCGCGCCGTCAAAGCCGGCGCCCGCGGCTACGTGGTCAAAGACGTCGACACCACGGAATTGGTCCGGGCGATCCAGGCGGTGTCCGGCGGCGGCAGCGCCTTCGACCCCCGCAGTGCCGAAATCGTCCTCCGCACGGTCTCCGGCGAGGGAGATGCACCCGAGGCGTTGACCGAGCGCGAGCGGGAGATCCTGCGGCTTCTGGCGGAAGGCTTGTCCAACAAGCGAATCGGGCAGACGCTCTACATCTCCGAATCCACCGTCAAGTTCCACATCCGCAACATCATCCGCAAGCTCGGGGTGTCCAAGCGGACGGACGCGGTGTACATCGCGAGCAAACGCGGGCTGATCTGAACGCGACGCCGCTCAGCGTGGGGCGAGGACGAGCCAACCGCCGTGATGGTCGAGCAGTCGAGCACCGGCGTGGTCGACCGTCGATGCCCATCGCTGCAGGTCGGCGCGGGTGAGTCGGACGCGGTGCCCGAAGTGCGCGCTCGGGTTCTCCTCATAGGGGACGGCGACCACCACGCGACGGCATGCCACCCGCAGGGCCTCGACGAGTGCAGCGATCGCATGATGGTCATCGAGATGTTCGAGCAGGTGGACCAGGGTCACGGTGTCCACCGAGGAGTCCTCGAAGGGGAGGTCGGTCGCGTCGCCGACCACGGCATTCACCGATGCCCTACGTCGGGCAGCGTGTGTTCGCAGCATGGCGACCGCGCCCGGCGAGATGTCGCAGGCGTGCACGTGGTGTCCGTCGTCGGCGAACTGCAGGGCGAGGAAACCGAAGCACGAGCCGACCTCGAGGACGCTGGCGCCGACGACGAGTCCGCGGGCGTGCTGGTGGATTGCAGAGAACGGCGCTGTGCCGGCCTTCAGCTCGGCGATCGAGTTGTCGTAGAAGGCCGACCAGGCGTCGCGTGCGGTGTCGGCCGCACTGCGGATCACGCCGGTCGCCGCCTCCTCGAACATGTCCTGGCCGGCGATGACGCCGAGGTCGACCAAGGGCAGCAGGCCGTCGAGCATCGTCGAGTCGCTGATGGACGTGGCGTCGAGGTCGTGCGAGATCTCCAGACGCCCGCCGTCCACCCTCCAGGAGAACCGGCCACCGTGGCGGAACCCGGGTGGAGGAGACGCTGCCCGACTGACCATGACGCGAATGCGGTGTCGCGACGGGTGCTGATCGAGGACGATGCTCACCCACTTCACGCTAGAAACAGCTGTGGCCTGCGGGAACTGTCCGATCGGGCGCTCCGACTGTCCGAATGGGCAGGATTCATGGCGCAGATCACACTTGGGTACGGACGTCCCAATCCGTGGATTTGCGTGCGTTCGCTGTCTGCCGCAAGCCGCTGACCTGCGTCGATGAGTCAGGCGGGGCCGCGTGAACAGGCGATTTGATTCTCGCCGGGCAACTGCGTAACTTTCTTCAAGTCAGCGCGCCACGGCGCCGCCCCGGACAGCCCCGAGAGGGGAGCGAAGGGGAAGGGAAACCGGGTTCTGCACTGACCGCCCCCGAGAAATCGACCGGGTCGCATCATGCGCCTGGCACGAAATCTCGGACTGCCAGACACTCCCGATCGGAACCACGACCGAGAGTTGCGGACCGCGAAGAGCGTCTGGTAGGCTGGAAGAGTTGCCCCGGAGCGGGGCGGCGAATCCAAACAGAACGTAGAACTTGCTGGTCAGCGCCCTTTACCGGGGTAGCGCCGGTGGGTGTGTGTTCTTTGAGAACTCGATAGTGTGTTGATGAATTGTCTGATGCCATTGTATTGGCATCGTGTGTCCAAGGAATTGGATATGGGATGATTTTTTTGTAGCACCTGCTCTATGAGTGGGTGTTGCTAGTTTTTGTTTGGTCAGGTCTTTATCTCTCTGACTGAGATTGTGTTGAAATTGCGTCGGTTTGCCGGCGTGTTTCGATAGGTTTTCATGGAGAGTTTGATCCTGGCTCAGGACGAACGCTGGCGGCGTGCTTAACACATGCAAGTCGAACGGAAAGGCCCTGCTTGCAGGGTACTCGAGTGGCGAACGGGTGAGTAACACGTGGGTGATCTGCCCCTGACTTTGGGATAAGCCTGGGAAACTGGGTCTAATACCGGATATGACCTTACATCGCATGGTGTTTGGTGGAAAGCTTTTGCGGTTGGGGATGGGCCCGCGGCCTATCAGCTTGTTGGTGGGGTAATGGCCTACCAAGGCGACGACGGGTAGCCGACCTGAGAGGGTGATCGGCCACACTGGGACTGAGACACGGCCCAGACTCCTACGGGAGGCAGCAGTGGGGAATATTGCACAATGGGCGCAAGCCTGATGCAGCGACGCCGCGTGAGGGATGACGGCCTTCGGGTTGTAAACCTCTTTCACCAGGGACGAAGCGCGAGTGACGGTACCTGGAGAAGAAGCACCGGCCAACTACGTGCCAGCAGCCGCGGTAATACGTAGGGTGCGAGCGTTGTCCGGAATTACTGGGCGTAAAGAGCTCGTAGGCGGTTTGTCGCGTCGTCTGTGAAATTCTGCAACTCAATTGCAGGCGTGCAGGCGATACGGGCAGACTTGAGTACTACAGGGGAGACTGGAATTCCTGGTGTAGCGGTGAAATGCGCAGATATCAGGAGGAACACCGGTGGCGAAGGCGGGTCTCTGGGTAGTAACTGACGCTGAGGAGCGAAAGCGTGGGTAGCGAACAGGATTAGATACCCTGGTAGTCCACGCCGTAAACGGTGGGTACTAGGTGTGGGGCTCATTTCACGAGTTCCGTGCCGTAGCTAACGCATTAAGTACCCCGCCTGGGGAGTACGGCCGCAAGGCTAAAACTCAAAGGAATTGACGGGGGCCCGCACAAGCGGCGGAGCATGTGGATTAATTCGATGCAACGCGAAGAACCTTACCTGGGTTTGACATACACCAGACGCGTACAGAGATGTGCGTTCCCTTGTGGTTGGTGTACAGGTGGTGCATGGCTGTCGTCAGCTCGTGTCGTGAGATGTTGGGTTAAGTCCCGCAACGAGCGCAACCCTTGTCCTGTATTGCCAGCACGTAATGGTGGGGACTTGCAGGAGACTGCCGGGGTCAACTCGGAGGAAGGTGGGGATGACGTCAAGTCATCATGCCCCTTATGTCCAGGGCTTCACACATGCTACAATGGCCGGTACAGAGGGCTGCGATACCGTGAGGTGGAGCGAATCCCTTAAAGCCGGTCTCAGTTCGGATCGGGGTCTGCAACTCGACCCCGTGAAGTCGGAGTCGCTAGTAATCGCAGATCAGCAACGCTGCGGTGAATACGTTCCCGGGCCTTGTACACACCGCCCGTCACGTCATGAAAGTCGGTAACACCCGAAGCCGGTGGCCTAACCCTTGTGGAGGGAGCCGTCGAAGGTGGGATCGGCGATTGGGACGAAGTCGTAACAAGGTAGCCGTACCGGAAGGTGCGGCTGGATCACCTCCTTTCTAAGGAGCATTTGCATGGAGGCTTGCCTCCATGGAACTCCCGATTGTGGCCGAATGTGCCGCACGGGGAGCTCGAGGGTGAAACATCAGACAGATCTGCCGGTTCGCCGGCGGATGGCTGCTCGCTGTGAAGTGGGTGGCGTCATCATCACACTATCGGGGTTCTGAGAGAACACACGTTGTTGTCTCTGCCCAGGTGGCGGGTTGTTCCGCTGACGGTCCCTGTGATGGGGGCCCGAGGGATGGCCGCACATGGGTGTGTGTTGTTTGAGAAGTGCATAGTGGATGCGAGCATCTTTATTTTTTGCATTGCATGACGAATCAAGTTTTTTGGTTTGTGTGTTTTGTTCGAGTTTTTTGGTGCCTTCATTTCGGCCCACCC